>CAWGTL010000007.1:0-102540 GCA_963825505.1 uncultured Actinomycetota bacterium
CCAGCCTTCTGCCCCACTACGCGGGTTTCGTCCGCGGGCGGGGGGCGACAGTGGCCGAACGGTCCGACACGAAAGCCACCCATCCAGGACCACGCGGCACGGCGACCTGCGGACTCAGGATGCAGAGGCACGCGTTCCGCCACGAGTGCGGGGTCGACGTCGCTCTGGGTCGAGGCCGTCGCCACGGGCGGTCTTGTTCCCGCTGCGCCGAACCTGGGATCTTGCCCTGAAGGGATCATGCGAGGGCTCGAGCCGGGCTCGGTTCACCGGGCAGCAACACGGGTCGGCTTCAACCTCGATCCCTGACACCGCGATCGCGCAGCCGCGCCAATGACGATGCGGTAGGTGAGCACCACCTTCGGTGGAACCGGCTGGCACCTGATCGTGCAACGGCACCAGGCGCGACGGCGAGTCCGGCGCGCCCAGGGCCGCGGTGCGGGTGCCATCGCGGGACCGCTCGACCGAAGTCGGTCTCGCCGTGTGCCTTCGGCCGTTGGACGACCACTCCCGACTCGCCCGGCGTCGGGGTCCTGCCCCGGCGCCGGGCTCTGCCCGGGTCAGCAGCTGACGCGGGGGTTCCACGGCTCGAACACGCCGCGCGGGTTGGCTTCGTAGAGCCACACGTGCAGGTCGTAGTGCACCGGCATGCCCGGCCCGTGACCGGCCATGGGGCCGTCGAAACCGCGACCCCACAGGAACGGGCGGTCCCCGGCGGTCGCGAGGTCCTGGTCGGCGTCCGGAACGAACCACTCGACGCCCGCGAGGTGCAGCGACCCGTCGGCCTCCGGCTCGTACAGCAGCACGGACGGCGCCGTTGGGTCCGCGCCGACGTGGAGCGGGTTGAGGAAGTGGTAGCCCATGCCGCCCTCCGGGGACGTCTCGCACGGGCTCACCGGCAGGTAGCCCTCCGCCATGGCGACACCGACGTCCTTGAACCGCGACAGGTCCCGCTTCAACTTCGCCATCGGCTGCCCGGCTCCGGCGCGGGAGTGCACCTGCTCGTGCTTTCCCCCGTGGTCCTCGCCGGCGTGGGCCGTGGCGGGTGCGCCGGTGAGGGCAGTGAGGGCTGCGGCGAGCAGGACGGCGCTGGTGCGGTGCTTCGAGATCATGGTGGTACCTCCGGGTCGGCGGCCGGTGCCGGCCGCGAGGGGTGGCGGGTCGTTCCGCCGACACGACCGTGTCGGTCGCCGGTTACCGCGACCTCACCGCGGGACGCGCGCGACCCACCGCCCGCTTACCGCCCCCCGACCGGCCCTGCGGTGGCTAACCTGACGCCCGGAGGCGAGAGGCCGATGGGCGAGCTGCAGGTCACGGTGCTGGGCGACGTCGCCTTGCGCACCGGGTCCACGGCCCGCAGCGTGGCAGCCCGCCGCGAACGCGGGGTCCTGGGGCTCTTGGTCGCAGCGCGGGGTGCGGCGGTCTCAGCCGAGCGCATGGTCGACGTGCTGTGGGGCGAACGCCCGCCTCCTACCGCCGCCGCCTCGTTGCAGGTGGCGGTCTCCCGGCTCCGAGGACTCATCGAACCGGGACGCCTACCGCGCACCCCGCCCCGCCACCTGCTCAGCACGCCGTCCGGGTACCGGCTCATGCTGGACGAGGACGCCGTCGACGCCTGGCGGCTGGAGACGCTGGCGGGCGTCGCCGCGGCGGCGCAGGCGCCGGCAGAACGCGTCCGCCTCGCAGAGGAGTCGCTCGCGACCTGGAACGGCACGCCCTACCCGGGGCTGGAGCACCTCGCGCCCCTCGCCGCCGAGGTGCGGCGGATCGAGTCCGTGCGCCTCGATGCCGTGGAGGTCCGGGGGCAGGGCCTGCTGGACCTCGGTCGTCACGACGTCGTGGCCACCCAGCTGCGCCCGCTCGCCGAGCAGCACCCGTTCCGCGAACGGCTGTGGGCCCAGCTGGCGCTGGCGCTGTACCGCTGCGACCGGCAGGCCGACGCCCTGGCCGCGTTGCGGACGCTGCGCGCGCACCTTGTCGACGAGCTCGGTGTCGACCCCTCGCCCCCGGTGCAGGCGCTGGAGGCGGACGTGCTGGCCCAGTCACCCGTGCTGGTCGCACCGCGGCGTGGTGGATACGCGCTGCTCCCCCGTCCTCGACCGACCGCCGAACCGCGCCCCCGCGGCATGCTGGTCACGCACGGACGGCAGGAGGCCCTGACCGTCATCGACAGCGCGATCGCCTCGTTGGCGCACGGCGACGGCGGGGTGCTGCTGCTGTCCGGGGAGCCCGGCATCGGCAAGTCGGTCGTCGTCGCAGAGCTGGCCCGGCGCGCTGCCGAGGCCGGCGTCCGGGTGCTCCAGGGCCGGTGCCACGAGGCCGACGTCGCACCGGCGTACTGGCCGTGGCTTCCTGTGCTGCGCGAGGTCAGCGGTCAGACGCCGGCACCCGAGCTGGCGCTGCTCACCGCCAGCGCGGACGGCACCGGCCAGGCGGCGGACGCCACCGGCGAGTCGCTGCGGGTGTACGACGCCGCCAGCCGGGCGCTCGCGGCCGCTGCTTCCACTACGCCGCTGCTGGTCGTCCTGGAGGACATCCACTGGGCGGACTCGTCCTCGCTGAGGCTGCTCGGCTACGCGGCGGAGGCGCTCACCGACGCCCCGGTGCTGATCGCGCTGACGCGCCGCACCACGGACGCTCCGGAGACGCCCGCGCTGGCCGGCGCCCTAGCGACCCTCGGCCGCCTCGGCGCCACCCGGGTGCCGCTGCAGGGCCTGACGCCGCAGGGCGTGGCGCTGCTGGTGGCCGAGGTGCTCGACGAGCCCGCGCCGGAGCTGTCGGCCGTGGTGGCCGAGCGCACCGACGGCAACCCCTTCTTCGTGCTGGAGCTGGCCCGGTTGCTGGCTGCCCGCCATGCCACGGAGGCCGCCGACGCCGCGTCGCTGCACGTCCCGGACGGCGTCCGCGACGTCCTGCGGCTGCGGCTCGCCCGCCTGGGCGAGCCGGCCCGCCAGGTGCTGGGTGCCGCGTCGGTCGTCGGCCGCGCGATCGACCCGCAGCTGGTGGCCGAGGTCCTGGGCGAGCACACCGACGCGGTCCTCGACGCGCTGGACGAGCTCGTCGCGGCAGGCGTGGCGCAGGAGCAGGACGGGCGCTACCGCTTCACCCACGCGCTGACCCGCGAGACCCTCTACGGCGGGTTGCCGCCGGCCCGCCGGCTGCGCTGGCACGCAGCCACCGCGGTCGCGCTGGAGGAGCGCCTGGCGGCGGACCCGGAGCTGGTGACCGACCTCGCCCATCACTACGCGCTGGCCGTGGCCGGCCGTCCTGACCTGGCCGGGCGCGCGACAGACCACGCCGTCGCGGCCGCCAGGCTGGCGGAGCGGCGGCGAGCCCACGACGAGGCCTGCCTGCTGTGGGAGGCGGCGATCCGCGCCCACGGGCTGGCCCGTCGGGACGATCCGGATCGCACGAACCTGCTGCTCACGTCGCTGAGCTCGGCGCAGCTCCGGGCAGGCGACTTCGAGGGCGCCCGAGCCACCGTCGACCGTGCGGTAGTCGCCGGGCGGGCCCTGGACCGGTGGGACCTCGTGGCCGTCGCCGCGACCGGCTTCCGCGGTTCCGGGCTGTGGCACTGGCGCGAGTTCGGGACCCTCGACACCGCGATGATCTCGGTGCTGGAGGCGTGCCTCGAACGGCTCCCCGACGGACCTCTGAGGGCGCGGGTGCTGGCCAGCGCGCAGATGGAGAACTGCTACGGCTGGCAGACCGACGAGGTCGACCGGTACGGGCGCGAGTCGCTCGACGCCGCACGGGGTTGCGGCGATCCGGACGTGCTCACCGACGCGTTGCTCCTGCGCGCCCTGGCGCTGTGGGGACCCGGCACGCACGGCGAGCGCATCGCGCTCGCCGAGGAGCTGCTCGCCACGGACCTGCGTGAGGAGGACGAGCTCTACGCCCGCTGGCAGCTCGGGATGGCGCTGCACCAGGCCGGTCTGCCCGAACGGTCCGAGGAGCAGATGGTCCGCTGCCTGGAGCTCGGCTCGCGGCTGCGCTACATCAGCGCCGAGGTGCCCCTGACCTGGTGGCGGTTCATGCGCGCGGTCGAGACCGACGACCCCGCCCTGCACGAGATCGCCCGGGCCGGGCTGGCTCTGCACCGCCGCACGAGCGTGGTCGGGCTGCCCGAGCTCACCGGCATCGTGACGGTGCGCACGGCGCCGGGTGCGGACGTCCCTCCGGACGTCGTCGCCGGCGCCCGGACCAACCGCAACCCCGCGTACCGCGCCACGATCGCCCACGCCCTGGCCGAGGCCGGGCGTCCGGACGATGGGCTCGCCCTGCTCGGCGACCCCGTACCCCTCGGCGCCCGGGACTACGCGTCACTGGCCGGTGACTGCCTGCGGCTCGACGTCGCCGTCGCGGCGGGTCGCACGGACCTGGTGGAGCCGTGGCTGCAGCGGGTCCTGCCGTGGGCGGGTGAGCTCGCCACCTACGGCAGCATCGACTCGGTCGGTTCGGTGGAGTACTTCGTGGCCCGGGCCATGGAGGTGCTCGGCCGCGCCGAGGAGGCCCGGGTCCGTTTCGGACGCGCGGTCGAGTTCGACGACCGGATCGGAAACCTCGCCTGGGGACGTCGCGCCGCCCGCCGGTGGGAGGCCCTGGGCGGACCGTCCGCGGCCACCGGTAAGACGGGTGCAAGGACCGCGTAAGTCGCCTGCCCGAGCCTGCTGCCACCACCAGCAGACCACGAGGAGCGACCATGAGCACCGACTTCGCGAACGACACCAGCACCAGCACCGACGTCCCCACCGCGACCAGCGCCGCCGGCGCGGGAGCCCGGCCGGACCGTGCGGCCCACCTGTCCGGTCTGGCCGCGGCGACCCGCGGCCTGCTGACGGTTCCCGGCGACCCGGGCTGGGACGACGCCCGGGCGCCGTGGCAGCGGGCGGTCGACCAGCACCCTCTCGCCGTCTTGGAGGTCGCCGACGCCTCCGACGTCGCCGCGGCGGTCCGGTGGGCCGGCGACCACGGCGTCGCCGTCACCGCCCAGCCCGTCGGGCACGGCGCCACCTCGGCCCTCCAGGACGTCCTGGTGCTGCGCACCCGCGCGCTGCGCCAGATCCACGTGGACGCCCCTGCCCGGGTCGCCCGGGTGGGTGCCGGGGTCAAGAGCGGCGAGCTGCTCGCGGCCCTGCAGGGCAGTGGGCTCACCTTCCTGGCGGGCAGCAGCCCGGATCCGACCGTCGTCGGGCTCGCGCTGGCCGGCGGGATGAGCTGGTTCGGCCGGGCGTGGGGTCTGACGGCCAACGACGTCCTGGCGCTCGAGGTCGTTGACCCGTGCGGCCGCACCCAGCGGGTGACCCGTGCGGACGACCCGGATCTGTTCTGGGCTCTTCGCGGTGGCGGCGGCGACTTCGCGATCGTCACCGAGGTCGAGATCGCGCTGCACCCGGCACAGGCCCTCTACGGCGGGCGGCTGCTGTGGCCGGTGGAGCAGCTGGAACCGGTGCTGCGCGCGTTCCGCGCCGTGACCGAGCGCGCTCCTGCCGAGCTCACCGTGTGGGCCCACGTCTACCAGTTCCCGCCGTTCCCGGAGGTGCCGGAACCGTTGCGGGGGAACGCCTTCGTCTCGGTGGCCGTCGCGTACCTCGGCGTCGCGGAGGAGGCCGAGCGGCTGCTCGCCCCGTTGCGAGCCGTCGGGGCGCCGGTGATGGACCTGCTCGGGAACCTACCCATGTGCAGGCTCGGCGACATCGCCGACGAGCCGCTCGACCCGATGCCGACGATGGAGCACTCGATGCTGCTGCACGACCTCGACGACGCGGCGGTGTCGGCATTGGTGCGGGTCGCCGGCGCCGCGAGCGGGTCACCGCTGGCGGTGCTGCAGGTGCGGCACCTCGGCGGCGCGTTCGCGACGCCTCCGGCGGGTGCGGGAGCGGCCGGCCACGTCGAGGAGCCGTACCTGCTGTTCGCGCTCGGGATCCCGGCGGGACCGGACCTGGCCGCCGCGCTGGACAACACATTCGCCCGGCTGGACTCCGAGCTGGCGTCGCACACCTCCGGCGCCACGGTGCCCAACTTCCTCGGAGTGCACGGCGACCCGTCGCGGGCGCGGTCGGCGCAGACGCTGGACAGGCTGCGCGAGCTGAAGCGGCTGCGGGACCCGCAGGGGACGATCCGCAGCAACCGCCCCGTGGTCGGCTGACGCCGCCGGAGGGGTCGCTGTGGGAGGCACTAGGAGAGAGTGCACGATGACCGATTCGTCGCTGACACCGTCGCCGCGCTCGGCGTCGCGCGTCGTTGGCGCCTCCCGCAGACCCGCACCACCGGCACGGTGTCGCCGCGAGCGCGAAGTCGAGGTTCCCCACGGACCGGTGCAATCCAGGCCACGGAGCATGGAGTTGAGCTGGCCCTGGTGGTCGACGACGGAGCCGAGCCCGGCTTCTGCGGTTGAGCAGTTGCCTAGCCTGGTATTACCGAGTCATACTTCTCTTCATGAAGACCGCCATCTCCGTCCCAGACCCCACGTTCGAGGCCGCTACCCGCCGCGCGCAAGAGCTCGGGATGAGCCGGTCCGAGTTCTTCTCCAGGGCCGTTGACCACTACCTCGCCAAGCTGGACGCCGCGTCCCTGACCACCCGCCTGGACGCCGCCCTCGACACCGCGACGGACGACGAGGCCGAGGCCGCCGCCGTCCGAGCTGGCCGACGGACGCTCCTGGCGAACGAGTGGTGACCCGCCGCGGCGACATCGTCTGGGTCGATCTCGGTGAACCGTCGGGCAGCGCCCCGGCCAAGCGCCGACCGGTCGTGATCGTCTCGGCGGACGCCTTCAACCGCAGCCGGCTGCGGACGGTGCTCGCGGCAGCCATCACGTCCAACACTGCGATGGCGGCCCATCCGGGCAACGTGTTCCTCCCTTCCACGGCCACAGGATTGTCGAAGGACTCCGTCGTCAACGTCACCCAGTTGGTCACACTCGACCGAGATGACCTTGGGGGCCAGCAACCGGCCGGCGCTGTCCCGAGCTACCTCATGACGGACCTCGACGCAGGCCTACGTCTGGCCATGGACCTGTGATCGGCGCGTCTGGTGGGCGGACGGCGTCATCCTGGCAGCGCCACTGACGCGCACCCGTGTCGACGCCACTGCGGGGGGTCAGGGCTGTGGCGCGGTCCATGGATCGGGGCACGTTGCGTTTTCGGCGGGGTTGACGTCATCCATGAGCGCTGATGGTCAGTTTGCGCGTTGTGCGCTAGGACTGCAGAAGGCCAACGCGGTAGCGCCCCTTCCGCGACGCGGGAGGCAAGCAGCAGCCCCCGTCCAGCAGCCCCTTCTGAACGGCGGCAAAGCATGCGGTTGGTCGGCTCATACGCCCTGAGGCAGAGCGTCTCGACCGCGTCGTGGACCTGGTGGTCAGGCCATTCCCCTACCCGGCGGCGCCAGCGCGATGGAGAGACTGCGGCGTGGCCAGAGTGGGGCTACTTCTGCCCCGTGATTCGCGAGTCAGTTCGGTGCCGCTCCGGTGCTGGCGCGCTAGGCGTGGATGTCCCACGATGAGGGTGTGCCCGGGCGACGCTCGAGAGACGAAGACGAGAGCCGAGCTCTCGATGAGGTGTCCGTGACCTCGGTTGGTACGTTCCCCAACCGGGCCGAGGTTCTCGACGGGTCCGCTGCCGGCTGGTGGGAGCGGTGGTGGCTCTCGTTGCCGGTTCGTCGACGGCGAGGAGCGACGGTTCTGGCTGCGGGCCCCGTCGTGGTCCTGCTGACCGTTGCCGGGACGGTCCAGGTGAGCGCCTGGCTGGACGAGGGCGATCGCCGCAGGGCAGTCAGCCTGGCGGCGTCGCTCGGGGTGTGGACGTCGTCGTCCTCGCCGCCGGGAGGGCACGTGACCTACTACCTGGAGATCCGCAACAGTGGTGCGAGCCCGCTCGAGGTGATGTCCGTGACGGCGTCGGATGAACGGCTCCGGTTGCGCTCCAGCGACGACCGCGCCCGCCACCTGGACGCCGGGCGCGCGATCCTCGTGCCGGTGTCCGCACTCCTGACCTGCTCGTCAGGAGCCGTCGACCCCGACCTCGGGCTCCAGATCCAGATCGACGTCCGCAGCGGTGACGGACGCGTGACCCGACAGCGTCATGCGTTGCCAAACGCAGGACTCCTTCTCGATCCTGCCGAGACCCTGTGCCAGGTGAGACCGACACTGGTCGACTACGAGCTGTCAGGACCCGTCCTGCGTTCCAGGTCGGCCGATGGGACTGAGGACTGAGTGACCGAGAACCCGTCGACCCGGCCCGCCCCGCGCTGGGGACTGCGGACGCTAGCCTTCCTAACGCTGGCCGCGGCGGCGGTCCTGACCTCCAACGTGATGTACGCCCGGGATGACACCAGCCTGGTGCTGCTGACCTTCGGTGGCACGGTGCTGGGTCTCATCGGCGCAGCGTGGTGCTCCCTGCGAGGGCTGTGGACCCTGCTCGGGTCAGGTACGCGCGGCCGATGAGGTCGGCTACCTGGCCGGGTCATGAGGCGACGGCTACGGACGAGCCCTCTTGCGTCCTGAGGCGCCACCACTGCACCTCGACGCCGGCGGCTGCGTCATCGGCTCCGGCCACGAGCCCGGTGCTGTCCGGTGACTCCGGGTAGACCCGAGCGGTCAGCGTGTGACCATCGCCGGCGAAGACCTCGACGACGGACCCGTCCACGAGGACGCGGAGGTCCACACCACCGCCCTCGTCGAGGCCGACGGGCATCCGGAAGGTGCCCCCGAGGGTCCCGGGCCCTCTGCTGGAGCGGTCGCGCGAGAGGTACACCTGGCCGGCGTGGTCCACGCCCACGTCCGTCGCCTCGGCGCCGTCAGCGCTGGCGAGCACCCGCAGCCAGACTCGGCCGCCGGCCCCCGGGACGAGCCTCGCCTCGAGGTCCAGCGCCCGACCGGCGTCGACGTCGAGCACGACGCACTCGCCGGCTGCAAGGTCGCCGGTCCGGCTACCACCGTCGCCGCGCAGGCCCACGAGCTCGGCTGCGGGCGAGAACCGGGGAGTGCCGTCCGCTGCGAGCTCGACGACCCGTGGGACGGTGAGCAGCCCTGCCCAGCCGTCCTGCTCGACCGCGCTGTCGTCGCGGGCCTCCCAGGCCCACCCCCACAGCAGGCACCGCCCGGTGGGGTCGAGCGTGAGAGCCGGGGCGTAGAAGTCTGGGCCGTGATCCAGCCGGCCGGCGCCGTCCGGCTCGAGCCGGTCGCCGGCGAGCCGGCCGGTGACGTACTCGACGTGGGAGGGCCCGCTGCCGTGTCTCCAGGCCGAGATGATGAGCAGACCTCGGTCACCACGCACGAGCAGCTGGGGGCACTCCCACGCGTCGCCGGTGTCTCGCCCGCTGACGACGCAATCGGCTGCGGTGCAGAACGGGCCCATCGCCGTCCAGGTGACCAGGTCCTGCGAGCGGTACTGCAGGACCACGCCGGTGCCGTCCCGGTACCCGCCACCGACGAGCATGCGGTACCCACCGTCGACGACCTGGACGAACGGATCGCGGAACACCGCAAGCTCAGCACCCTCGGGCGGGCGCTGCATGACCGCCTCGGGGTGAGGGGCCCATCGCAGCGCACCGGGAGCGGGGCGGGCCAGGCAGACCGTCTGGTGCTCCGCGTCGTCGAGGTTGCCGCTGTAGACCAACCAGGCCTGACCGTCCACCACCACAGCGCTGCCCGACCAGCAGCCGCCTTCGTCCGGCCCCCCGGGTCGTGGCGTGAGCGCGATGGGGTGGGTCGTCCAGTGCAGGAGGTCGGCACTGGAGAAGTGGGCCCAGTGCACGTCGCCATGGTCCGTCCCACCGGGGTTGTGCTGGCAGAACAGGTGGTAGCGACCGTCGATGACGACGGGCGCGTTGGGGTCGTTGACCCACCCGGACGCCGGCCTCACATGGAAGCCCGGACGGTGGTGCTCGCTCATGCTCTGCGCATTGGGTGCCCAGGACGCACCGTCATCAGCCCTTCACAGAGCCGGCTGTCATGCCGCGGACGAAGTAGCGCTGCAGCGACAGGAAGACCAGGAGCGGTACGGCCATGGTCAGGAAGCCTCCCGCCGTGATGAGCTCCCAGCCCTGACCCTGGGCACCCAAGAGTCCAGCCAGCTGCACCGTCATCGGCGCGTTGTCGCCTGGACCGACGAAGAGCAGGGCCACCAGCAGGTCGTTCCAGACCCACAGGAACTGGAAGATGGCGAACGAGGCGAGCGCCGGTGTGGAGATGGGGATGATCAGCCTCCAGAAGGTCTGGAAGTGGCTGGCACCGTCGATCTTCGCCGACTCGATCAGCTCCTTCGGCAGGCTCGACATGTAGTTCCGCAGGATGTACAGAGCCAGCGGCATGCCGAAGCCGATGTGGGCCAGCCAGGCAGCGGCGAAGGTGCCGTTGAGACCGAGGTCCCCGTAGAACTGCAGCAGCGGCACCAGGGCGACCTGGTTGGGGACCACGAGCAGGCTCACGATCAGGATGAAGAGGAAGTCGCGGCCGGGGAAGCGCATGAAGCTGAACGCGTAGGCGGCAAACGCGGCGATCATGATCGGGATGATCGTCGCCGGCAGGGTGATCGCCAGGCTGTTGACGAAGGCCCTGCCCATGTTGCCCCGGTCGAGCGCCTCACCGTAGTTCGCGAGGGTGAAGTCCAGGGGCGAGGCGATCGCCGTCCACCACCCGCTTGCGTTCGCTGCGCTGCCCTCGCGCAGCGAGGTGACCAGCAGTCCGATGACGGGGACGATCCACAGGAAGCAGATCGCGATCAGGGCGATCTTGACCGGCCAGCCGGCCTCGCCCTGTCCCGAGCCGTGACCCTCGGCGCGTGCCTTGCCGCGGCGGGCGCGGGGCGCGTCCTGGACGACGGTCGGTGCTGGACCCGAGCTGATGGTGGTCATCGCGTGGCCTCCTGCTCCCGGAAGTGGCGTACCTGGTAGGCCATGATCGGGAGGACGGCGAGCATCAGCATGACCACGATGGCCGACGCGTACCCGGAGTTCCCGTTAGTGAAGAGCTGGTTCACGAAGTCCACGGCGATGACGTTGGTGTTGAAGTTGCCGTTGGTCATGACGTAGACGATGTCGAAGACCTTCATCACACCGATGGTGACGGTGATGAACACCGTGATCACCGTGGGCCAGATCTGTGGGACGACAACCCGGAAGAACGCCTGCACCTCGTTGGCGCCGTCGATCCGGGCCGCCTCGATCGTCTCGGTCGGCACACCCTTGATCGCCGCAGACAGCAGGACCATCGAGAACCCGACCTGGGCCCAGATCAAGATGACCATCAGGAAGAAGCTGTTCAGGTGGAAGCCCGACTCTTGCAGCCACACCACGGGGTCGAACCCGAGACCGGTGACGATCGCGTTCTGCAGTCCGATCTGGGGTCGGCCAGCAGGGCGCGCCTCGTACACGAAGCGCCAGATGGTTCCGGCGCCGACCATGCTGATCGCCATGGGCAAGAAGATGATGGTCTTGCTGAGCTTCTCGGGTCCTGGTCTCAACCGGTCCGCCAGGACGGCGACCCCCAGACCCAGACCCACGGTCACGGCGGGCACGATGACGATCCACAGCAACGTGTTGAACAGGGTGGACTGGAAGTTCGGGCTCGACAGCAGCTCGGTGTAGTTCGCGAACCCGACGAACTCCGTGGAGTCCCTGTTCGCGAAGCTCAGGATCACGGTCCGGATCGTCGGGTAGATCAGGAAGATCGTGATCGCGGCGAAGGCGGGACCGATGAAGACGAACGGCTTGATCCGCTCCTCCCACTTCTGGGGAAGGAGCTCGACGAGCTTGTTCAGGATGAAGTAGAGGGCCACCGCGCCGCCCACCCCGGCGACGATGGCGATCAACGCGTTGGCGATCTTGATGGTCACTGGTCAGCTCCTTGCGTGTCGTCGACCCGGCAGCACAGCGCGTGGGCGGTCGGGTGGGCAGGCCCGGCGGCCCGCCCACCCGACCGCGTCCGCTAGCCCGCAGGCCAGCTGGCCTCGATGGCCGCGAGCGCCTCATCGGCCGACTTGCCGTTGGTCCACTCCACCATCTCGCGCCAGAAGCTGCCGGCACCGACCTCGCCTGGCATCAGGTCCGAGCCGTCGAAGCGGAAGTCGGTTGCGCTGTAGGCGATCTCCGAGATGTCCCGCATCGTCTCGTTCGGCTGGAGACTGACGTCAAAGCCCGTGTGGGGCGACAGGAAGCCGCCCGCCTCGACGCCACTCGCGAAGTCCGGGCCGGTGATGAACTCCAGCACCTTGATGGAGTCCTCGTCGTCCTTGCTGAACAGTCCGGCGATGTCGCCACCGCCCATGATCGCCGCGTCGCCGCCCGCCTCGATCGGCGGCAGCTGGAACACACCAGCCACGTTGTCGAGGTCGGCGATCACCTCGTCGGGGAAGCTGCCCGGCTGGGCGAGGAAACTTGCCTGGCGGTGCAGGAAGCAGCCCGGGGGGGTCTCGAACATCGGGTTGCCCGAGATGGCGAACGCGTTGCTGGTGATGGTGTCCCGGCCGCCCAGCACGTTGCCTTCGGGGCCCCAGATGTCTTCGACGTGGCCCAGCGCCTCCTTGACCATCGGGTCATCGAAGGGGATCTCGTGCTTGACCCACTGGTCGTACCCCTCGGTCCCACCCACGCGCAGCACGTAGTCCTCGAGCCAGTCGGTGGCCGGCCACCCGGTCGCCGGGCCGCTCTCGATCCCGATGCACCACGGCGCCGTGCCATCGGCCTTGATCTGCTCGGTCAGTGCCAGGAGCTCCTCCTGACTGGTGGGGATCTCGTACCCGGCGGCCTCGAACGGCGCCTTGGGGTACCAGACCAGGCTCTTGACGCTGATCGAGATCGGCGCTGCGAAGATCGCCCCCTCCTCGTCGGTGGCCGCGTCGAGGATGCCCGGCACGACGGACGCCTCCAGTGCGTCCATGTCCAGGACGTCGCGCAGGTCGGCGAGCTTCCCGGACCGACCGATGTCCAGCGTGATACCGGGCTGGGGGAAGATCGCGATGTCCGGGAGGTTGTTCCCCTGGACCCGGCTGCGCACGAGCTTGTCGAAGTCCGGTGTCGGGGAGAACTTGACGTTGATGCCCTCACCCTCGGCCCACGCGCCGACGTGCTCGATGAACGCGTCCGACTGCTCGTTCGCGAAGCCGTACATGATCTCGACCTCGCCGTCGCCGCCGGCACCACCACCCCCGCCTCCGCTGTCTCCGCCGTCGCTCAGGCAGCCGGCCAGCAGCAGCGTGCTGGTCGCGACCAGGGCCACCCTCGTCGTGTTCCGTGCGCGCATCTCGTCCCTCTCAAAGCCTCGACGTCGTTGTCCTCGTCCCAGTGCCGCTCGCCCACCATCCTGCATGGACGTGATGTAGATCACTGAAAACGTTTCCAGCAAGGTGGCACTAGATCGAGGTCGTTCGCCAGCCAAATCTGATAACGATCTGGCATCGGCGTTGCGCGAGAAACGAATTCGACCAGACACTCATGCATCAGGTGAGTTCGAATGCGCTTCCATGATTCATGGGGAGGATGGCTGGCTGTGGCTCGACGAGCTGGCATCCACGACGTCGCGCGACTGGCGCAGGTCTCTGCGGCCACGGTGTCCAGGTCCCTTCGCGGCCATCCACACGTCTCGCACGCCACTCGCCTCCGCGTCCTGGAGGCAGCGACCGAGCTCTCGTACGTGCCCTCACCGGCTGCAGCACAGCTGGCCAGCGGTCGCACCAACACCATCGGCGTCGTCGTCCCGCACGTCACGCGCTGGTTCTTCGCCCAAGCAGTCGCCGGCGTGGAGCGGGTGCTGCGCGAGGCGGGGTACGACGTCCTGCTCTACACGATCGGCGACCGAACGGGCCGCGAGCGATTCCTCGCTGCCATGCCCCTGCGCGGCCGGGTCGACGCCATCGTGGTGCTAACACTCCCCTTGGACGACGCGCAGGCAGGCCGGTTGCTCGAGGTCGGTGTGCCGGTGGTGTCGATCGGAACGCGCAGTCCGAGCTTCAGCTCGGTGCACATCGACGACGCCGAAGCGGTCCGGATGGCCGTGCGGCACCTGCGCCTGCTGGGCCACGAGTCGGTCACCATGCTCGTCAGCCCCGCCGACGACCTCGCGTTCGTCGCGGCCGAGCAACGACGCCTGGGTTTCCTGGCCGAGACCCGGGCGCACGGGATGCGCTGTGACCTCGTCCACGCCCCCTTACCGGGCGTCGGAGGTGGCGCGCAGGCTGCGCATGCCATCCTGGCGCGGAAGCGGGTCGCCACTGCCGTCCTGGCCGAGTACGACGAACTGGCCCTCGGCGCGATGAAGACCTTCGTCCGAGCCGGCATCGACATCCCCGGACAGATCTCGCTGATGGGCTTCGACGACCACGACATGGCCTCCGTTGTCGACCTCACGACCATCGCTCAACCGGTCTGCGAGCAGGGGGAGGCGGCGGCTCACCTGCTGCTGGACGACCTGCAACGCGGCGAGCACGAGCCCAGGCACATCGAGCTGCCGACACGGCTCGAGATTCGAGGGACGACCGCGCCCCCATCGACGTCGACGTTTCTGCGATGAGTCCAGTCGGCGAGCGACGTGACGCCCCCTGCCGCCGGCGGTGAACCGCCGCAGCCTCCTTGAGGCGGACGATTTCGCCACGGCCTTCGGGCGAGGGTCCGAACCAGTCGGAGTTTCTGCCCGAACTTGCCCCGAACCATCCATCACGCCCCGGCCGCGGCGACACGGGCTGCCACGTCCCGGACCGTCGAAGCACCTGTGACCTGAAGGAACGCACGCGTCCTGTTCCTCGTCCCTAGTCGCACCGTCCGCTGTCCGCGGTCTCTCTCGACGCTCGCAGCAGGACCATCTGCTCGGGATGGAGCCCGGGCACCTGGACGCCGGCGGTACCGAGGAGAGCCCCCGTCATGGTCACGCTCTCCCCCCACCAGGGCGGCGTCGTCATCAGGTCCGAGGTACGTCCTCCGACGCCTGCCCCGGGTGCCATCGGGGTCACGCGGTACCGGGCGTCAGGGTCGAGCCCTGGGAGGCGGAAGCGTCCGGGCGGGTTGACGACGCCGGTGCGCAGCGCCGCGACGCCGTAGATCGCCTGGCTGCGATCCGCCGCGACGACGCCGCGCAACCGGTGGGTGCCGCCCGGTCGGTCGTCGTGCACCACGGTTCCGGAGTGGAGCAGGTCGCGATGTGCCTTGTGGGCCCGGACCCAGCCACGCAGGGAGTCGAGCTCGACCGGGGTGGCCTCGGTGAGGTTCCACTCGATGCCCAGGTGTCCGAAGAAGGCCGTGCCTGCGCGGAAGTCGAGGCTGTGTGCTCGTCCCGTGGTGTGGCTCACGGCCGAGGCGATGTGGGTACCGATCATCTCCGGGGGCAGCAGGAGCGAGGTCCAGGCGTCGATGTCCTGGCGTTCGAGCGGATCGATGCAGTCCGAGGCCCAGACCCGTTCTGCGAGCTCGAGGATGGCTAGGTCGATGCGGCCGCCGCCGCCGGCGCAGGACTCGATCTCCAGGGTCGGGTTGGCCGCGCGGACCTCGGCGAGCAGGCGGTACAGCGCCACGGTCTGCTCGTGCACACCGGCCTGGTCGGTGGAACGGTGGGCGCCCTCGACCAGGTCGCGGTTGTGGTCCCACTTGACGTAGTCGATGCGGTGGGAGGTGAGGACGGCGAGGACCTGGTCCCTGACGTGGTCGTAGGCGTCGGGGTGCGCCAGGTCGAGCACGTACTGCTGCCTGGCCGGGACCGGGAGCCTGGTGCTGGGCGCCAGGATCCACTCCGGGTGCGCTCGGACCAGGTCCGAGTCGAGGTTGACCATCTCGGGCTCGAACCAGAGCCCGAACTGCATCCCCAGCGCGCGGACGTGGTCGATGAGCGGATCGAGCCCGTTCGGCCAGACCTCCTCGGAGACGACCCAGTCTCCGAGACCCGCGGTGTCGTCCCGGCGGGCGCCGAACCACCCGTCGTCCAGGACGAACCGCTCGACGCCCACGGACGCGGCGACGTCTGCCAGGCGGCGGAGCTTGTGGAGGTCGTGGTCGAAGTAGACCGCCTCCCACACGTTCAGCAGCACCGGCCGTGCCGACCGCGGGTGCTGCGGGCGTGAGCGCAGGTAGCCGTGGAAACGGGTGGCCAGGTCGTCGAGTCCGTCGCCCAGCGAGGCGTAGATCCAGGGACCCTCGTACGTCTGGCCGCTGCCGAGCCGCACCTCGCCGGCCAGAAGCAGCTCGCCGCCGGCGAGGATGCTCGATCCGGTGTTGTCCCGCTCTGCGTAGCAGCGGGTGTTGCCGGACCACGCGACGTGAACAGCGCGGGCCTCCCCGGTGCGCCAGTCGAACCCGGTCGCGCCGGCGGCGAGCACAACGCTGGCGTCATGGGCCCGTGCGCGACGGCTCTCGCGCAGGTGGGTGCCCAGGGTGAAGGCGTGTCGTTGCGGGACGCGTTCGAGCAAGTGCCGTCCGGTGAGGTCGAGGATCTCGTCGGCCTCGACCGGGACCGGCAGGTTCAGGTCGAGCGTGGTGAGGTCGAAGACGTCGTCGTCGAGGTTCGTGACGGCGGCCCTCATCCGGACCAGGCCCGAGGTGAGCATCTGGATGCGCAGGTCGAGGCGCAACCCCGCGACGGCGTCGGTGGACGCGACCTGGACCTGCTGAGCGACAGTCCGGTCGGTCGGTGCGATCTCCAACCGCGCCGGCTCGGTGGCGAACGACGTCGAGAAGTGGCGTCCGGTGCGATGGCCGGTCAGGCCAGGTGTGCCGAGCCAGCCGGCTGACTGCTCGGCGAGCACCGACAGCGGGACGACGACGTCTGGCTGCCCCGACGCGGTGCCGGGGACCGAGGCCGCTGCGAGGCCGGTGAGGTCCTGCTGGTCGAGATGGTCGTGGGCCGGACCCCAGTACAGGACACGCGGCAGCCGGCGGCCGGTGCAGTCCAGGACGAGTGTGGCGCCTGCGGCCTGGAGGACGATCAAGTCGGGTGGGTGATCGGTCGAGTGGGTCACGTGCTTCTCGTCTGCCTCGGGACTCCTCGGGTCCACACGGACCACCTCGTTCACGACGTTGTCGGGTGCTGGATACTTCCAAGCAGTAGGAAACTAACCCTCATCCGGGCTCGCCCTGCTTGGCGTAGCCGTGGACCTCGCGGATGGTGTCGTCGATGTCGGCGAACGCCGGCTCCCGGGCCCCGGGGGCCAGCAGCGCCGGCACCCTCGCCGCGAGCCCGGCCAGCAACCGGGACCCGGCGGCGTCGAGCTGACGGACCTGCCCGAACGTGAAGGACCGTAGGAACGTGCCCGTCGTCGAGGGTGCTCGAGCCCCGGTGAAGACCTTTCCCATGCCGTCGTGGCGCAGCACGTCCGGGTCGTCGATGCAGTCCGCGCCGGCGAGCATCCCCGCGACCACCCGGGCCTTGGCCCCGGCACGTGGGGACGGCACGCTCAGACAGGTGTCGAGCAGGTCGTGCAACCCGGCCCGCTGCGCCAGCCGCATCGCCGGCACCAGACCCGCCGCACCGATCAGACTCGGGTCATCGAAGACCGCGGAGATCTTGTGCGATGCTTGCACATGTCGGATTCCCCTCTGGACGGTTCGGATCAGACCCTCAGCAAGTCCAATCCTGCCGCCCCACAGGGGCATTCGCGTGTCACGACCCGCCCGACCCGCCCACCGATCGGTGGATCACGGCTGAGTCCGTCCCCCGAGCCGGTGTGTTCCAGATCGGGTCGATCTCGGTGAATCCGCCGGCAGCGCCCCGACCAAGCTCCGGCCGGTCCTGATCGTCTCGGAAGACGCCTTCATCCGCAGCCGGCTGCGGACGGGTGCTGGTGGTGGCCATCACCTCGAACACTTCGATGGCGACCACCCGGGCAACCCGCTGAACTCGCCGCACCGTCCCAGGCCGCCCTCTCAGCGGTACATCCAGGCTCAGGGGCGCCAGGGCCGCGGCGTGACGCTGATGACGGCCTCGGCCACGGGCACATCGCCGGTGGTGAGCTCGATGGCGGTGCGGCTGAGGTCGGGGTGGAACAACGCGGCGGAGAGAAACGCGGCGACGTCGTCGCGGGGAACGGAGTCGTAGGGAATTGCCACACCGGCGCGCACCCGCCCGGTGCCCGGATCGTCGAGCAGGGTCCCCGGACGGACGATCAACCAGTCCAGGTTTGTCTCGGCCAGGTGGACGTCGGCCTCCCTCTTGACCGCCATGTAGTGCTCGAACCCTTCCGACCGCGGTCCGTCCCGCCCGGCGTCCATGAACACCGAGACCAGGACGAAGCGGCGGACACCAGCCGCGAGCGCGGCGTCGGCCGCCTTCTCCAGGCCCCGGCCGTCGATTGCCGTGGTCATGTCCGCGCCGGTGCCGTGCGCGCCCGCGCTGAAGACGACGGCGTCGTGCCCGGCCAGTCGCTCGGCCAGGGCGTCCACCGGGTCCGAGACCAGGTCGCCGACGACGGGTGTGGCGCCGGTCTCGCGGATGACGGCGTCCTGCCCGGCGGCCCGGTGCATGCCGGTCACCCGGTGCCCTTCCGCGTTCAGCAGGGCGGCAAGCGGTCGTCCGACGCCGCCGGCGGCGCCGATCTGGAAGACGCTGCGGGGTGCCGAGGTGAACTCAGAGTCTGGTGGGGCCATGGTTCTGTCCTGTCTGATCGGTGTGGTGCTCAGCGGGTCAGGGCCACGGTCCGGACGAACTCGACCGGGAGTTCGCCGGAGTTGGCGTAGGCGTAGGGGCGGTCGCTGCGGAGGCGTGCTGAGGACCCGGCCACAACCACCACGACCTGACCGTCAGCCTCGAGGGTCAGGGCTCCGGACAGGACGTGGAAAAGCTCCTGGGAGCCGGTCGGGTCAGCCTGCCCCCGGTAGGTCTCGCCCGGGACCAGGCACCACCGCCAGATGTCGGTCGCGCGCGTCCCGGCGGTTGCGGCCAGCAGGTGGGCGGTGCTGCCGGCCGCGCTCGACCAGACAAGGACGTGGTCGTCCGGCCCGTGCACCTCGATCGGCGTCTCGGCGGGTGGGTCGCCCAGGAGGTCGGTGAACTCCACGCCCAGCTGTCGGGCGATCCGGGTGATGGTGACCAGGCTCGGATTGGCTTGGCCCAGCTCGATCTGAGTCAGCAGCCGGCGGCTGATCTGCGAGAGGTCCGCGAGCTGCTGCACCGTATGCGACCGGTCCGACCGCAGCGCCCGGATGCGGGAGCCCACCTGCGACAGGAAGTCCTGTGCGAGCTCACCCTCAGCGCCCGGGCGGGCGGCCAGGTCGTCCTCCACCACGTCCGTCCTCTCGTGGGCCCCGCGGCTCAGACCGCGAAGAGCTGCGAGATGTCCCGGAACGCCTTGAACTCCAACGCGTTCCCGGAGGGGTCGAGGAAGAACATGGTCCACTGCTCGCCGGGCTCACCCTCGAAGCGGACGTACGGCTCGATGACGAAGTCGGTGCCTGCGTCTGTCAGACGCCGTGCGAGCTCCTGGAAGCGCTCGACCGTGAGGACCAGGCCGAAGTGCGGCACGGGCACGTCGTGGCCGTCAACCGGGTTGGTGCCGGCAACCGCGTTGGCGTGGCCGTCGACCTGGTGCGTCACGACCTGGTGGCCGTCAAGGTCCCAGTCGGTCCACCGCTCGGCGGAGCGACCACGGCCGAAGCCGAGGACAGCACCGTAGAAGTGGCGCGCGGAGTCGATGTCGTGGACCGGAATGGCGAGATGGAACGGGGGCAGCGTGGGAGTCGACATGCGAGTACTATACTGCGCAATCAGTGAGAAGTACACTGCGCACCTGTCGACACGCCAACGGGGGGACGTGGACGGTCACAGGGACTGCGTCGGCCGCACGGGTCTGGCGGAAGGCTCGGGCGCGGTCATCGACCCGGACGGACCATGGCGCATGCGTCGTGGATGCGCGACCTCGTCTACACCACCCACAGCTCGACCTCACCGACGTCAAGGGATCTCATGCTGGACACCGCGCGGTCACACGTCCACCCCACCGATCCGGATGATGTGCCCCCACCGCTGCGGCCCGACCGTTCTGAGGCTTCCGAGGCAGTCCTGATCCTCCAGCACCCAGGAGAAGCCGAGACGGGGAGTCTCCGCACGTGGCTGCACGAGAACACGTACCGGACGCAGCTGGTCGACGTAGCCGACGAGCTGCCACCGCCGAACCTGTTCCGCGCACTGATCGTGCCCGGCCACCCCGCCGCCGTGTACGACCCGACACCGTGGATCGAGGACGAAAGACGCTTCATCACAGACTGCGCTGCGAAGGGGACCCCGGTACTTGGAATCTGCTTCGGCGCACAGCTGCTCGCTGAGGTCCTGGGCGGGCAGGTTCGCCCCATGGACGAACCAGAGCTGGGATGGTGCGAGTTCACCGGCGCCGATCCTTATGGCGGCTCCTGGTTCTCCTGGCACGGTGATCACGTCCTGCTACCCGCCCGTGCAACCGTGCTTGCCTCGAGCGACAACTGCGTTCAGGCGTTCAGAGTGGGCAATCACGTAGGGGTGCAGTTCCACCCCGAGATGACTCGCGACTTCATCACGAATTTCCTCCTCGACCGCAACCGACAGCAGCGAATGACCGATCATGAAGTCAGCCTGGAGCTCACCCGAAGACGCTCTGCTGAGCTCGCCGATGACGCCGCGCTACGCGCTCAGCGAATCTACATGGACTTCTTCAGCGGGCCCCCTGTGATGTAACGACTGTGAGCACGGCCGCCGCAGTCTGGGTGAGGATGGCGGCCCACAAGGGCAATGAGCTTTGCTGGCGATGGCCCACGGTTCTGTCGACTTACCCCGTCCAGGCCAGGGACTGCCAGGTCCTCAGGGACGACTCGCTGGTGCCGGCGTCGGCCGCCCTCTGCTTCAGGTGCCGACCTGGCTCACCAGGACGTCGCCCAGCCGGGAGGCGGTCCAGTACAGGCCGACGCAAGCAGCCGACGCCGCCAGCGCGACGTGCACGAGCCGCGCCCGCTCCCCGAGGAGCCGGCCGCACACCCAGAGCGCGCCGAGGACCAGCAGCACGAACAGCGTCTGCGCCACGTCGATCCCCACGTTGAACGACGCCAGCGCGACGGCCTGCTCGGAGCTGGCGACGCCCAGCCCGCCCAGGCTCGAGGCGAAACCCAGCCCGTGGACGATGCCCACGACGAGGGCCAACCACAGCCTCACGGGGCTGGCGGACCGTCGCAGAGCGAGCACGGCTGCCACCACGACCGACGACGAGATGGCCGGCTCGACGATCGAGGCAGGCACCGAGATCAGCGCGAGGTAGGCGAGGCAGAGGCTGAGGGCGTGCCCCACGGTGAAGGCCGTGACGAGCACGACCGTCCGTCGCGCGCTCGTCGCGTCGAGCGCGCGACCCACGACCGTGACGGTGAGCACGAGCAGGAACAGCAGGTGGTCCGGACCGTCGCGGATGTGCTCGACGCCGAGCACGAAGAACGACACCGCGCTGGACCACGCCCCGAGGGAGAACGCGACGGTCCCGTCGCGCCCGAGGTCGGCGCTGACGGCACCGCCGGGGTGCGAGAGCACCACCGTCGACGAGGGCCCACCGAAGGCCCAGTCGAGCTCGACCTCCGCGACCTCCCCGTCGTGCGGTCCGAGAGCGACGACGAGGACCACGTACGGCGATCCGCCGCCAGCGGCGTCCTCGCTCGGTGACGGCACCCCGGCCCCGACGACCGGGACCTGCTCGCCGTCGACCGACAGGGTGACCCGGTCGCGGACCGTGGAGACGATCGTGGCCGCGACCGCGGCCTCCTGCTGGACGAGCTCGTCGGCGTCGAGGAGCCCGTCACCGGAGGTGTCCAGGTAACCGAGCTCGGCGAACCCCACCGACGCCGTCACCACCACCGACCGGTCGCCGAGCTCCACGACGGTGCTCGCGCCGGCGGTGTCGTGGGCCGCAGCCGGCGCGGTCGCCCCAGGCAGCAGCGACGTGATCGCGAGCAGCAGGAGCACCGCGGTCAGACGGCCGACCGCTCGCCGTCCGACCAGCAGCGCCGGCTGCTCCGCGCTCGGTTCAGCCGTCACCGGGCGCCGGTCCCCCGCCAGGACCACCGCCGGCACCCTCGCCGTCCGGGAGCGCCACGTCGGGGTTGTCGGGACTGGTGAGGCCGGACCGGGCGGTGGCACCCACCCGGCAGGCCGGCAGGTTCGGGCTGTCCTGGACCAGGTGGTAGTGGTACGCCACGCCCAGGTCAGCGGTCTCGGACACGTGCCCGGAGCACTCGTCGAGGTCGTCCGGCACCGCACCGTCCTCGACGGGTCCGTAGATCCCGAAGCCGTCGTAGGCGAGACCGACGAGAGCCTCGGCGTCCTGGTCGACCGAGCAGGTCACGCCGGCGCCCGCCGCGTCGAGCTCGGCCTGGATCGCCTCGGCGCCGAAGTGCCAGTGGTAGTAGCCGGACGGGTCGACGTGGCCTCCGCAGGAGTCCAGTGCGGGCAGTCCACCGCGGTCGGCCACCGAGGGCGCGTCGCCGAAGATCGTGACCCCGTCCAGCGCCAACCCGACCCGCGAGATCGTGGCCAGGTCGGTGGGGACGTCCAGCAGCTCCGGGCTGGTGGGGATCAGCACCTGCAGGTGGAAGGACCCGTCGGCGGTCGCCTCCAGGCAGGAGTTCGCCGTGGTCGAGGAGCCTGCCGGACCCTGCGCGGGGTCGGTGACCGTGATCCGCCCGTCCGCGTCGGCGAACTCGTAGCCCTGCGAAGCCATCAGGTCCCAGAAGTCACCGTCGAGGGCGTAGAGACCCGGGTCGTCACCGTCCCAGACCCAGATCCCACCGACGTCGGTCGTCGTCGCCGGGCAGAAGGGGCCGTCGGTGGCGACCGTCGAGGCGACGCTGGCGATCTCGAACTGGTAGCACGTGGTCTCGCTGCCGTTCTCCAGGGTGCAGTCCACCGTCGTCGGGTCCGAGGTCAGGGCCCCGTCGGTGAACAGCGTGGTCGGGTCGGCTCCCGGCTGCGCCGTGGCCGAGGAGGTGCCGGTCGCGGAGGTGCCGGTCGACCCGGAGCCGCAGGCCGTCAGGACGACCACCGTCGCGAGCGCGAGGCAGGCCCGACGGCGTGAGCGGCGGGCGGGCACGCTCGATCCTGCGGCGACCGCGCGGACCAGGCCGGCGCGGGTCGCGGCCGGACGCCTCACCCGTCCTCCCCGGGAGGGCCACCACCGGGCGGACCGCCCGCGTCGTCGGACGCCACCGTCTGACCGACCAGGCAAGAGATGACCTGGTTCTGCGCGGCCGGGTTGGCGTGGTAGTGGTAACCGTCCGCCTCCGTGGCGTGGCCGTTGCACTCGTCCAACCCGTCGGGCTCGTCGCCGTCGTCGAACGGACTGTGCACCGGGTAGCCGTCCAGCGCGTACCCGAACACCGGCGTGTCCCCCTCGCTGGCCGTGCCGACCTCCGAGCAGCCGACGGCGCCGTGGAGGTGGTAGCCCTCGGCCGGGTTGAAGTGGCCGCCGCAGTCGTCGAACGCCGCGATCGTGTACGCGCCGAGGATGGCGTCGACGGGCGCCGAGGCGTCGATGCGGACGCCGTCGAGCGTGATCCCGAGGACGGCCCGCGGGGTCGCGGGCTCCGTCGCCGCCTCCGGCGTCGCGGGGATCAGCACCTCGGTCGTGATGGGCTCCCCACCCTCCAGCCACTCGACCGATCCCTGGATGCAGTGGTTCTGCAGGTCGGGGTCCACGTCCGGGCGGGCGGCGGCCTCGAACTCCTCCTTGGTCTCGGTGACCAGGACGTTGCCGTCCTCGTCGTACATCTTCCAGCCGTCGTCGTCGTAGGTCTCGGCCAGACCCTCCACGAAGGCGCCGTCGAGCTCGTAGAGGGCGTCACCGTCGAACCAGATCCCACCCTCGTCGGCGCCGTCGGTGATCGTGTCGGGGCAGAACGGACCGACGTCGTGGTCGGCGGGGTAGCCCGCGACCGTGATCCGCCAGCAGCTCGTCTCGGTCCCGTCGCTCAGGGTGCAGTCCTCGGTCGTGGGCTCCTCGGCCAGCGCCCCGTCGAGGAACAGGGTGGTGTCGAGCCCGGCGACCGGGCTGGTGGTCGAGATCGTCCCGGTCGAGGTGGTCGCCGTGACCTCGCCCGACCCCGATCCGCCGCAGGCGGTCAGCAGGGCGACCGCCGCCAGCGGCAGCACCACTCGCGGGTTCGACAGGGTCGACCGGTGGGCTCGGACGCTGCCAGGGTGCTCGTAGGTCATGCTCGGAGCATGACGGTCGCCGCTGTGACGGTCCTGTGGCCCGCTTCACAGCGTCGGCACAGGTTCGCGATCTTGGATGGTCCCGATGCGCACTCCCCAGCACGCGGCACCTCGCCGGATCCTGGTGGTGGAGGACGACGACTCGATCAGCGACGTCGTCTCCACCGCCCTGCGGTTCCAGGGGCACTCGGTCGTCCAGAGCGCTGACGGGCTCGAGGGTCTGGCCCTCGCGACCGCGGGCGGCGTCGACCTCGTCGTGCTCGACGTGATGCTCCCGGGCATCGACGGGTTCGAGACCTGCCGTCGGCTGCGGGACGCGGGATCGACGACGCCGGTGCTGTTCCTGACCGCGCTCGACCAGACCGAGAACCGGGTCCGGGGCTTCGCGACCGGCGCAGACGACTACCTCCCCAAGCCGTTCAGCGTCGACGAGCTGGTGATGCGGGTGGCGGCGATCCTGCGCCGCACCGGGGCCGACGCCCCTCCCGGGCTGCTCCGGGTCGGCTCGCTCACCCTCGATCCCGCGGGCCGCGAGGTGCGTCGCGCCGGTGTCCTCGTCGACCTGTCGGCAACCGAGCACAGGCTGCTCGAGTACCTGATGGTCAACCACGGCGTCGTGCTGTCGAAGGCGCAGATCCTGTTCGCCGTCTGGGGCGGCGAGCACCAGGGGACGGAGAACGTCGTCGAGCTGTACGTGGGGTACCTGCGGCGCAAGCTCGACGACGGCCACCCGCCGCTGATCCACACCAGGCGGGGGCTGGGCTACGTCCTGTGCGAGGAGCCCCGGTGAACCGCCTGTCGCTGCGCTGGGTGGTCCTGGTCCCCCTCCTGGCCACGATCGTCGTCGGCTTCGTGGCCTTCGCGGTGTACATCGACCGCGCCGACCGCGAGACCCGGCTGAGGGCGATCGACGGGGAGCTGACGCGCGCCGCGCAGGTCGACGGCGGCGCGAGCCCACCGGGCCGACCCGGACCGGACGCGCCGCCGGCACCGAGCGGCGCCGCCGTCGCCGCGACGGGGGTGGATCCGCCGGTCCAGCTCGTCGTCTCGACCGACGGGGACGTCGTGTCGTCCCAGGACGAGAACCCTTTCTCCCCCGAGGACCTGCTCGCCCTGGGTTCCACGCGCGAGGTCACGACCAGCGAGGTCGGTGACCACCGCGTCCTGGCGTCGCCGCAGCCCGACGGGCAGGTCCGCGTGACGGCCCTGCCCCTCGCGGCCTACGACGCCGCGACCGACGCGCTCCGCCGGAGCCTGCTCGTCGGGGGCCTGGTCATCGTGGCGCTCGAGTCCGCGATGGCCTGGTGGCTGGCCGGACGGATCGTGCGTCCGCTGGCAGCGATCGCCGCCGGCGCCAACCGGATCGCCGCGGGAGCCCTCGACACCCAGGTGCAGCCGGCCGGCGGCTCCCGCGAGGTCTTCGAGCTGTCGACCGACATCGACCGGATGGTCACGCGGCTGAGATCGGCTCTGACCGAGCGCGAGCTGGCTGCGGCCGCCGCCACTCGTGCCCACGACGACATGAAGCGGTTCCTCGCCGACGCCTCGCACGAGTTCCGCACCCCCCTCACCGCGCTCAGGGGCTACAGCGACCTGTACGCGCGGGGCATGCTCTCGGAACCGGGAGCCCTGGACCGCGCCATGTCGCGGGTCGGCAGCGAGAGCGGCAGGTTGCACCGCCTGGTCAGCTCCCTGCTGGAGCTGACCCGCGCTCGCGAGGCGATCACCCCGGCGACGACCGACGTCGACGTCACCGAGGTCGTGCGAGAGGTCGTCGACGACCTGCGCGCGGCGTACCCAGGGCGTCAGATCGAGCTCGAGATCGGGGCCGCGCGCGCCGGGACCGTGGTCGCGGACCCGGACCGGATCCACCAGGCCCTGCTCAACCTGGGCGCGAACGCCTGCTCCCACACCGACCCCCGGACGGCTGTGGTCGTCCGGCTCGAGTCGACGCCGGACGCGGTCGCCGTGAGCGTGATCGACCACGGAGCCGGGATCGTCGAGGAGGAGCGGGAGCGGATCTTCCTCCCGTTCGCGCGGCTCGACCCCTCGCGGGTCCGGGCGGGCCAGGTCGACGGCGCGGGCCTGGGCCTGGCTGTCACGCGGCAGGTCGTCGACGAGCACGGCGGTTCCGTGCGGGTCGTCCCGACCCCCGGCGGAGGGGCGACGTTCGTGCTGCGCCTGCCCAAGGACCGTGCCGCGCCACCGACCTCGGTCCGGGCCTGACGACCGCGTCGCACTGCCGGAGCCGTCGCAGACGACGCCCGACCTCGAGTCAGCCGGCCCGGGGCGCGGGGACCGTCGTCACCGTGGCCGCACCGTCGGAAGAGGTCACGGTGACCCGGTTCCGTCCGGAGTGCTTGGACGCGTACAACGCCGCGTCCGACACCCCCAGCAGCATCTCGGTGCTCGTGATCGAGCGGTCGGTCGTGGACGCCCCGCCCAGGCTGACGGTCACCCGCACCTCGGTGCCGGTCACCGGCACGTACGCCGCCGCCACGACGCACCGGATCCGCTCGCCGATCTCACCGACGTCCGCCGCGCTCGCGCCGGGGAGGATCACGAGGAACTCCTCACCGCCGGTGCGGACGAGGACGTCGCCCTCGCGCAGCGCGGTCCGGACGATGAGGGCGGTCTCGCGCAGCACCCGGTCCCCGACCAGGTGCCCGTGCTCGTCGTTGATCGCCTTGAAGTGGTCCAGGTCCAGCGACAGCACGCCGACAGGGCTGTCTCCGCGGATCGCCCTGGCCCACTCCTCCTCGAGCCGCTGCAGCCCGAACCTGCGGTTGTAGGTGCCGGTCAGGGGGTCGATGGCCGCGAGCCGCTGGAAGCGCTCGTGGGTCATCACGTTGTTCAGAGCCACCGACACCGGGTCCGCGAACGAGCGCAGGAGCCGGACCACCGCCGGCTCCGGGGCGACGGCGAACGCGAGGACCACGACCCCGACCGGGACGGACCGGTACCGCAGAGGCACCAGGACGACCTGGGCGGGGCGGAAGTCGACCAGCGTCGCCCTGATCTCGACCCGCGCGTCGATGCCCAGGCAGACCACGTCGTCCCTCGTGAGCGCGTCCAGGACCGCAGGGTCCTCGGCCAGCAGGGCCTCTCTCAGACGGTGGTTCGCCACCGGTTCCAGCTGGCCGTCCCGCACCACGGCGAGCACCCCGGCGTCGGCGCCGCTGTGCTGCAGCAGCGCCGCGAGCGTGGCGGGCGCGAACTCGTCCACCTCCAGGTGGCGGGCCAGCGTCCTGGTCAGCTCCGTGCCCGCCTGCTGGACCTGGCGCGACAGCGTCAGCGACGCCACCAGGTCGTTGAACGACGCCGCAGCGGCACCCAGCTCGTCGTCCGAGTCCACGGTCAGGCTGCACTCCTGCGGGGTGCAACGCCCCCAGTCGCCGGTGAAGGAGGTCTCCCGGATGATGCCGCCGACGTACTGCATCTGATCGGAGAGGCTCTTCAACCGGATGCCGACGACGCTCCGAGCCAGCAGGTGGTTCACCAGGGCCAGCACCATGCCTGCGACGACGCAGGCCAGGAAGAAGGCCGGTCGCAGCGCGAGATCGGCGGGCACGCCGAGCAGCACCAGCACCGGCGGGAACGCCAGCCCGACCGCGATACCGAGGGCCAGCATCCACAGCGCGAGGTCGGTGAAGACCTTGCGGGTCATGCGCGGCATCGACGTGGCACCTCTCCTGGACGTTCCTGTCCCATCGGCCGGACCGGCGCCGTCCTGTAGACCGCCGGGTCCACGATCACGAACCGCGCGGTCGCCGCCCACAGCGTTCGGCGCCCCACCCACCTCGGACACACCGCGAGGCCTGCGCACGGGCGAGCGCCGAACCTCCTGGGGGCACACTGGGTCGGGTGGAGCTGCTGATCGCCCGGAACCCTGATCCGGACAGCTCCCTGCCGTACCTGCTGCGGGTGCCGCTGGGGGGCGGGCTGGTGTTCAGGACCAAGGGGACCTGGCCCAGGACGAGCGCCGTGTACTGCCACCCGGTGGACGTCGCGGAGTGGCCCGCGGAGCCGGACGTCGTCGAGCGGGTCGCGCTGCGGGCCTGCACGCGCCGTGGTGCCGCGATCGACGTCATCGCCGACCGCAGCCGCGAGCAGCGGTCCCAGATCGTGTTCACCCGCGCGCGCGGTCGCGAGATGGTGTTCTGGCAGTCGCCGCGAACCCGCAAGCAGGCCCGTCCGGACGTGCGGCTGCCCACTGCGCGCGCGGCGGGCATCGACGAGCTCGAGATCGTGGTCGACTCCCACGAGCGCTACCCGTACACCTTCGCCGGGCAGCAGGTCCGCACCGTGCGGCGTGGCCTCACGTGCGGGGACTACGCCGTCACCCGCTCCGGACGCGTCGTCGCCTCGGTGGAGCGCAAGTCGCTGCCCGACCTGGTCTCGAGCCTGACCGGCGGCCGGCTGCGCTACGCCGTGGCCGAGCTGGCGACCCTCCCCCGTGCGGCGGTGGTGGTCGAGGACCGGTACTCCCAGGTGTTCACCCTCGAGCGGGTCCGCCCCGCCCTGGTCGCCGACGGACTGGCCGAGCTGCAGGTCCGTTGGCCGAACGTGCCGATCGTGTTCTGCGAGAACCGCAAGCTGGCCGAGGAGTGGACCTACCGGTACCTCGCCGCCGCGCACGCGTGGGCCGAGGCGGAGCGTCCCGCGCAGACCAGGATCGGCGCGGACGACGGGGCGCCCCACGAGGACGCAGCGCCCGAGGACGACACCGCGCGCGGCGTCGCTCCGGCGCCCTCGACCCGCGAGGTCCGTGACTGGGCACGCCGGTCCGGCCTGACCGTCTCGGACCGAGGACGTCTGCGTCCGGAGATCGTCCGGGCCTGGCAGCAGGCCCACGCCGAACTCGCCGACGACGAGGGGGCCGGACCGTAGGTCCACCCACGCAGGACGCGGCACCCGCAGGTCATCGAGCGCGCGCACGACGTCGTCGAGGCAGAAGATCGACGTCCGTCGACAAAGGGGTGGCCGTGCGTCTGGTCGTCTTCGCCCTCGGTGCCTCACTCCCGCTGACCCTGGGTGCGTTGCAGGGGGTGGTGTGGCGGAGAACATCACGCCCGGCGCACGTCTCGCACGCACAGGTAGCCAGCAGCGCGGCGTGGCTCGATCAGGTCGGACGTCGCGGGCCGTCCGGCCGGGACGTGCGGGACCTGCGGTAGTCCGGTACCGGCTGCGGCCTCTGGTGGCTCAGCTCGCCGCCCTCGCGCCCGCCGTAGGGCCGACCGTGGTCGGCGTACTCGTCCCGCCAGTAGCTCATCCGCCACTCGCCCAGCTGGACCCGCGCACCCGACCGCAGCAGGTGCTGGGCGGCGACGGCGCCGTTGACCGAGGTGGCCGCTCCGCCGTCGACGACCACGAGCCGGTACTCGTCGGCGTCGTCGCAGCGGATCTCCGCGTGCCGGGGAGCGAGTCCCGCGAGACGCAGGTCGGCGTCGGGCGCGCTGCCGATGCGGGTGATCTCCCGGCGCAGCCGGAACACCTTGCGGGAGGCGCCGCGCCCGGCCGCCGGCCCCGTCGCCAGGACCAGCTGGGGGCGCCCGCCACCCAGGGGGTCGTGCGTCGTGGTCAGCGGCCCGCGACGGGCGAAGGTGGGAGCGAACGGCATCGGGGTCGTCGGCGGCAGCCCGGGCGCACCGGGTCCGGGCGTGCCGCGCTGCGCCCTGCGGATCCGCCAGGCCTCGCGCCAGCCGTCGACGCGCACGTGCCGCGACCCCGTGAGCACCCGGTGCACCAGGTTGCTGCGCACCGCCCCGATCGTCGCCACCGGACCACCCGGTCCGGACAGCGACACGGTCAGGCCGGTGCGCGCCAGTCCCGCGGCGAGGGCGTTCACCTCCCGAGGCCCACGACCGGCCGACAGCGACAGCAGGTCGTCGCTGTGGACGACGACGTGCGTACCGTCGGCGCGCACGGTGCCGAATAGCGAGGGGGTCGAAGGTCCACCTGCGTCCGAGCCCGTGACGCTGAACGCCAGGTCGGCACGGATCCTGAGCTGCGTCACGGGATCAGCTGGTGTGCGGGCCCGCGCCGGGGCGCTCGTCGTCGCTCGTGGTGATCCGCAGCGTGCCGTCGAGCTGCCAGGTCGCCCGTGGCGCGTCGTCGCCGGTGTCGCGCGGGACCTGCACCCGCAGGCCCTCGAAGCTGTAGTTGATCGCGGCTCCGCGACCGGTGAGGAAGGACCACAGGTCGTGGCCCAGATCCGTCCACGACACGTCGGGCGCAGGTGCCTGGAACGTGTTGGCCGCTGCCGACACCCCACCGCTCGACTCGGTGCCTGACGTGCTCATCGTGTTCTCCTCTGGGTCTGGACCCGCCCGGTTGCGTCGGCGCTCCTCATCAGCGTCCTTGGTCATCAGGGTGTTCGGTCGCAGGAGGCCGTCCGGATGCGCGGGCACCCGCTCCTGGTCAGCGCGCCGCGCCGCTGGCGAGCCGGCGTGCAGCAGCGACGCCACCGACCAGCGCGGCGGCGGTGCGCACCCGATCGGCTCCCAGTCGCGAGTGCGCGTCGTGCTCCTGGTGCCAGTCGGCGGCCGCGACCTCGACGAGGGCGGGGTACAGCTTGAGGGTCACCACCAGCTGGAAGCCGGCGTGGGCCACCGCTGCGACACCGAACACCCTCTGCGACAACGTCTCAGCCACCGGTGAAGTCGCCGGACGCGAGCTCGTCCGCGCCGTCGGCGAGTGCGTCGACGATCCGCCGCGCCACGTCGTCCGGGTCGAGCCCCTGCGGCAGCCGCGGGGCCGCCCCCGACAGAGGGCGGTCGGCCAGGCCGGTCTCGGTGTGGGGCGGACGAACGTCGAGGACGCTCACGCCGCTGCGTCGCAGCTCGGTGCGCAGCGCCGTCCCGGCCGCGCTCAGGGCGGCCTTGCTGGCGGAGTAGGCCACCATGCCCGGCAGCGGTCGCTCGGCCACCACCGCGCTGAGGTTCACCACGAAGCCGCGCGACTCCTGGAGCAGCGGCAGCACACGGCGGAGCACGGCGAGCGGGCCGATCACGTTGGTGAGGAACAGCTCCTCGACGACGGCGTCGTCGGTGTCGAGCAGGGAGCCGAACGCGACCACCCCCGCGGCGTGCACGAGGCCTTCGAGACCACCGAGCTCGTCAGCGGCGGCGCGCACGATCGCCTCGCCCGCCTCGGCGATGTCGCCCACCACGACAGGCACGCCGTCGACCCCCGTCGCCGCGAGCCGGTCCGCGTCGCGCCCTACGAGGATCAGGCGCGCACCGCGGCCTGCGAGCTCGCGGGCGACGCGGGAGCCGAGGGCACCGCTGGCGCCCACCACCGCGACCCGGGCACCGGAGAGATCACGCGTGGCCATGCCCGGACGGTACGGCCGGCTCCCCGGGTGCGCGCGCCGGACGACCGGGCAGCGCCACCGCGAGGACGACCACCACCACGGACAGCGCGGCGCCCACGACGAACGCCCAGCGCATCCCGCCCAGCAGCGCACCGGTCTCCTCGACCCCGCGCCCCGCCAGCGACGCAGCCCGCGACGACATCACGGTGACCACCAGCGCCGTCCCGAGCGCCGCCGCCACCTGTTGGAGCGTGCCGAGCATCGAGCTGGCATGCGAGTACAGGCGCATCGGCACGGCACCGAGGCCGAGGGTGAAGACCGGCGTGAACACCGCTGCGAGAGAGACCATCAGGAGCACGTGTCCGGCGAGCAGGACGGCGTACGGAGTGGACGCGCCGACCTGGGTGAAGACCACCAGCGCGGCGGCGATGCCCAGGGAGCCGGGCACCACCAGGGGTCGGCCGCCGAGGCGGTCGAAGACGCGACCCACCGTCGGGCCGAGCAGCCCCATCGCGAGCCCGCCCGGCATCACCAGCAGACCGGTCTGCAGCGCGGAGAGTCCGCGCACGTCCTGCAGGTAGAGCGGCAGCAGGATCATCGATCCCATCATCGCCATGAACGCCACGGACATCAGGGCCAGCGACAGGGTGAAGGTGCGGTGCCGCAGGGTGCGCAGGTCGAGCAACGGCACGCTGTGGCGCTGCAGCCAGAGCTGACGCGCGACGAAGACCGCGATGAGCACCAGTCCCGCGACGACGACGGCCACCGCACCGAGCACCGAGCCCGCGCCGAACCGGCTCAGCCCGAAGACCAGCCCGCCGAACCCGGCGGCGGCAGCGACGACACTGAACCAGTCGATCGCACCCGTCCGGGTCTCGCCCACGTCCTCGAGCCGGCGCAGCCCGACGACGGTGATGGCGATCGCGACAGGCAGCACCACGACGAACAGCAGCCGCCACGAGCCGAGGCCGAGCACCACGCCGGACACCGCGGGGCCGAGCGCCGGGGCCACCGACATCGCGAGGGTGACGTTGCCCATCACCCGTCCGCGGTCGTGCTCGGGGACGACCGTCATCAGGGTCGTCATCAGCAGGGGCATCATCACCGCGGTGCCGCCGGCCTGGACGACCCGCGCCGCGAGCAGGACCTCGAAGGTCGGTGCCGCCGCGGCGAGCGCGGTCCCGGTGAGGAAGATCCCCATCGCGGTCGAGAAGGCCGCGCGGGTGGTCACGCGCTGCAGGAACCAGCCCGTCACGGGTATGACGGCCGCCATCGTGAGCATGAACGCCGTCGACAGCCACTGCGCCGCACGCGCCGAGACCTGCAGGTCGACCATCAGCCGCGGGATCGCGTTGATCATGATCGTCTCGTTGAGGATCACGACGAAGGTCGCCAGCACGAGCCAGCGGATCACCGGTGGCGTCGTCGGTCGGCCGTCCGAACGCGCCGGGATGGACGCGGCCGACGAGGTCGGACTGTGCTTCTCGAGCGACGGCGCGCTGGCTGTGGTCACGTCGGTCAGACCACCGTGCCGCACCGAACTCATCGCCCCGCGCCCCCTGGCCGCGGGTCAACCGGCCGGTCGCGCGATGGCGACCATGATCGTGGAGGTGACGAACCGGCCCGCCTCGTGGGCGCTGATCTCGCCGCGGTAGGCGGCGGCGCTGCCTGCGTGCAGGATCGCCTGGATCGTCGCCACCTGCCACGCGACCGGGACGTCGGTGCGGAAGACGCGCTGCCGACGACCGCGCCGCAGCAGCTGCTGGACGCGGACGGCCGGCGCCTCGTGCAGGTCGTGGATGCGGTCCGCGGGGAGGACGTGCTCCGCTGCCACCACCAGCGCCCCGTACCGCAGGGTGAGCTCCCAGGTGGCCTCCATCAACCTCCGCATCGCGTCCACGGGGTCGCCCGAGAGATCGACACCGCCGAGCAGCTCGTCGGAGTGCCCGATGGCGCGGGCGACGACGGCCTCGACCAGCCCCGGGCGGGAGTCGAAGTGGGAGTACAGCGTGACCCGCCCGACCCCGGCAGCGCGGGCGATCTCGTTCAGGCTGACGTCGGGGTCCCGGGCGAGGCACTGCGTCGCGGCGTCGATGATCGCCGAGACGTTCCGGCGGGCGTCGGCCCGCAGGGCCCGCGGGGTGCCCGCGGCCTGCGTCATCATCCGCCCTCCGTCGAGGGTGCGTCGATCTTCTCGGAGGTGACGTGCTCGGGGTGCACGTGGCCGAGCAGGTGCTGGACGCCCTTCTCGCGCGACCAGTCTGTCAGCGCCATGGCCGCCTCACCGACGTAGCCGCGGCCTGCCACGAGGTCCCGACGACCCAGGCGACCTCGGCCTGGTCCCGGTCGGTGTCCACGGTCGCCTGCACCGTGCCGATCGCACGGCTCTCGTCGCCGTCGGCGAGCCGGACGATCCGGTTCAGCCCGGGATCCAGCCGCAGCCGGCGCGAGCTGATCCGCTCGGCCGCGAGCGGCGCGGCGCCGGCTGGTCCGGTCACGGTCGTCCACCTCCGAGGTCGAGGCTCAGATCATGCCCGACACGAATGATCCTGTACAGGCGTGTACGAGATGTGTACCGTGCAGAAACCTGGACACTGATGTTCGGTTTCCATGACGAGAGGATCCAGCGATGGCTTGGAGCACGACCTCCCCGACGCGACCGTCGCCCGCACCGGACACGCAGCGGTGGGCGAACGCGCGCTCGGTCCGCGCCTTCGTCCGGCACCACCTGGAGCCGGTCGTCGCGGTGCTCGGCGCGATGCTCGCCCGCCGGTCCGAGCACCTGGACCGCTGCGGACGGCGGTCGTGACGACGCACCGGCGCGACCTCGCTGACCGCACCGACCTCGGAGACGCTCGCGCACGGCGCGGCTGGACGTGGCTGCTGCCTGCCGCCGCCGGGGTGGCCTTCGCCCTCGTCCTGGCCGTCGGCGCCGGCCCCGTGCGCCCGGCGGCCTCGGCCGTCCTGGCCGCAGCGGCCGTCGTGTACATCGGGGTGGCAGCCACCGGGTCCCGCCGCTCGACCTGGCTCTGGTTCCTGGCCACCGGCGTCCCCATCGCCGCCGACGGGCTCACCGACGGCGCCGTCGACGCCACCTCGGTGCTGCTCGCCGCAGCGCTCGCGCTGCTCGTCCTCGGACTGGCGCGGCGGGGACTGGGCAGGGGCACCGACCCGTCGTTGGTCCCGGTCCAGGTGCTCGCCGTCGTCGCCTTCGGCGCGCTCGCGGCCGCCGGTCTGGCGCTCGGGACCCGCGCCGGCGCCGTCCTGGTCGCCGCCGGGCTGCTCGCGCACGCCGGCTGGGACGGGTACCACCACCGCACCCGCCGGGTCGTGACCCGCCGCTACGCGGTCTTCTGCCTCGCGCTCGACGCCGTCCTCGCCGTCGGCGTGCTCATCACCTCCTTGTGAGACCAGACCGCAGAACCGATCTCACCCCGAGAGCAACGCACAGACGGGTACAGCAACCCCGCCACCGACGACGGCGAGGCCGGTGGGGACGGCGTGGACCTCTCCTACGACGACGTCCGGTGGCCCGCCCCGACGGACCCGGCGTCGTCCCGGCGAGGTGTCGAGGACGTGCTCGACCGCATCGAGGCCGCGATCCAGTCGAAAGGCATCTGACCATGGACCTCACCGGACTCACCAAGCGCCTCTCGGTCCCCGCCGGGAGCGGCGTCCCGCGCATCCTCACGCACGGCGCCGTGCGTGCCCACGCCATCACCCGCGACGACCTGGACGACGACGTGGCCGGCATCAACGCCAGCCTCGACCTGATCCGGCGCACCCGCGGGGGGACCTGGCCGAGCGAGCCGGTCACCGCCGAGGGCAACGAGGTCGACCTGGTCTGGCACGAGTGCGAGTTCCGCGACGAGAAGTCGTTCACGTACGTGCTGACCAGCCCGGGGCGCGGCTACATCGGGTGCTTGTACCTCTACCCGCTGGGCGTCCGCCGTCCGCTCACCCCGCAGCTGCTCCGTCACGACGTCGACGTCAGCTGGTGGGTCACACCTCCGGCCTACGCGGCCGGCCTCTACACCGCGGTCCACGACGCCGTGCTCGGCTGGATCGGCGCCGAGCTGCCCTTCACCGCCCCGTTCTTCTCCAACGCCGAGCTCCCGTAGGGGCGACGGTCAGTCCAGGATCTCGACCAACCCCTCCGTCCCGTGCACGCGGACGAGCTGCCCGTCACGGATCAGCCGGGTGGCACCCTTCACGCCGACCACGGCGGGAAGCCCGTACTCGCGGGCGATCACGGCGCCGTGGGTCATCAGCCCGCCGACCTCGGTGACGAGCCCTGACACGACGACGAACAGGGGGGACCAGCTCGGGTCGGTGTGGGTCGTGACGAGGACGTCGCCCGGCCCCACGTCCGCCGTCGCCGCGTCGTGGACCACGCGGGCGCGTCCCTCGACCGTCCCGCCGGAGACCGCCAGGCCGACGAGGGCGCCGGGCGGGAGGTCGTCACGGCGGTACTCGCCGTCGAGCGACTCGCCCTCGGAGGTGAGGACGCGAGGGGGTGTGAGGGCTGCGTAGGACGCGAACGCCACCTGCCGGCGCGCCACCAGCCCCGGCTCCACCTCCCCGGTCCGCACCGCCTCCTCGAGCTCGTCGAAGGTGAGGTCGAAGCAGTCCTCGCGGTCGGTGAGGACGCCGGCCGCGACCAGTGCGTCGGCCTCGCGCAGCAGCGCCTGCTTGTACGCCAGGTGCCGGCGCACGATCCCGTACTTCGGGTACTCCCGGAAGCCGGCGAAGGTGCGGACGACGGCGACCTTCTCCTGAACCTCGACGGCCCTGGCGTCGCCGTCGGGCAGCGCCCGCAGGCGCGCGAGCACCTCGCGCTCGGTGGCCTCCGCCTCCTCGCGACCCAGCTCGAACCGCCGCCCCGCCTCTCCCGGCTCGAAGCTGCGCACGTTCGCGAGCAGTGCCGGCAGGAGCGCCGACGGCTGCTCCACCCAGCGCGGGCGGGTCACGTCGATCTCGCCGACGCACCGCATCCCGTAGGCATCGAGGTACCCCTGCAGCGCGACCCGCGCGAGGTCACCGCCCTCGACGCCGACCAGGCGGTCCAGGACGTCGTCACCCGCGCTCTCGAGCACCTGCACCACCTCGGGGAACGGACGCACGACGTCGGCGACGTCCATCAGCGCCAACCCCATCTCCGACGTCACGTTGCCCGGCACCGAGCGCGACAGCGCGTCGACGACGTTGCGCTCGCCGAGCCACTCCTCCACGTGCTCGTTGAGCCACCGGGCCGCGTCCATCGCCGCCATGATCACCTGGCTGCTGCGCGGGAGGGTCAGCAGTCGCTTGAGGTCGGCCAGGTCGACCCGGATCGACTGGAAGACAGCCGGTCCCGTGGCAGCGGCCATGACGCGCTCCGTGGCGTCCACAGCGGCGTCGGTCACGGCGACCAGCTCGTCGACGACGGCCGGGTCGGTCGGCAGCGCCTCCACATTGGGCGGGTCGTAGCGCGACGCCGTCGGCGCGTCGGGGTCGGCAAGGTCCGGGACCGACCCGGCGGCGAGCACGGTGCGCAGCGCGTCGCCGATGAGCGGGTCGCCCGTCCCGAGCGCGTCCAGCACCGCGGCCCGGGACCTCGGTCTCGACAGCTGCGCCGCGACGTCGACGAACAGCCGACCGGCCGCCTCGTGCATCGGCGGGAGCGCGGTGAGCCGCCACAGCGACCACCCCAGCGCCCGCATCGGGTCGGTCATCATCTGGCCGTGCCCCACCGACACGTAGACGTGGAACGCGTCGTCGGTCGCCGCCGGCACCGGGAAGAGCGTCGTGATCGGACGCGCCTGCACGAGCTCGAACCCCCCGTCCCGGGTCAGGCACCACTCGACGTCCTGCGGCGCGCCGGCGTGCTGCGCGACGCGCCGCCCGAGCTCGACCAGGCGCAGCGCCTCCTCGTCGGTCAGCACCGGCTGCTCCGGGTCGGCCGGGGTGCGCTCGACCACGGCCCCGTCGCGGACGCGCAGCACGTCGGGCGTGACGCGTCCTGAGACGAGCTCGTCGGCGAGCCCCCTCACGGCGTCGATGGCCGCGACGGACCGGTTGCCCGACAACGGGTCTGCTGTGAACAGCACGCCGGCGGCGCGCGGCTCCACCATCCGCTGGACGACGACCGCCATGTCGGCGGCGTCCGGCGCGATGCCCTGCCGCAGCCGGTACGCGACGGCGGCCTCGCTGAACAGCGAGGCCCAGACCAGGCGGACGTGCTCCACCACCTCGTCGCGTCCGACGACGCCCAGGTACGAGTCGTGCTGCCCCGCGAACGAGGCGGTCGGCAGGTCCTCCGCGGTCGCGCTGGAGCGCACGGCGTACGCCGCGTCCTCTCCGAGACGGGCCAGGGCGGCGCCGATCTCGTCCGCCAGCCCGTCCGGCACCGGTGCAGCGAGGACAGCCGCCTGATCGAGATGGGGCACCCCACCCACCGCCTCGCGGTACGCGGCGGCCGTCACGCAGAAGGCTGGCGGCACCCGCACCCCCTCGATCCGCGCGAGCTCGCCGAGCTGCGCCCCCTTGCCCCCGACGAGCGCGACCTGCGTCGCGTCGACCTCCTCCAGACCTCGTGTGAACACCATCGACCCGCTCCCCTCGTCGTCCACGGTCAGGGAGTCTGCGCCCCCTCCGGGGGCTTGAGACAAGCCCCCCTCCTGGGCATAACCTGGCCACGGCAGCACCGGTCCGCCGACCCGCCCGACGGGTTCCGACCCGAGGAGCACCGCCCGTGACCGCCGACAAGATCGACTTCCGGCGGACGATCAGCGCCTACCAGGCGCGCAGCCGGTTCGAGCTGGTCGAGGTGCCCGATCTTCAGTACCTGATGGTCGACGGCCACGGTGACCCCAACACCTCGGCGGAGTTCACCGAGGCGGTCGAGTCGCTCTACCCGGTGGCCTACACGCTGAAGTTCGCCAGCAAGCAGGACCTGGGTCGCGACTACGTGGTGATGCCGCTCGAGGGGCTCTGGTGGGCCGACGACATGGAGAGCTTCACCGCCGCGCGGGACAAGACGCGGTGGGAGTGGACGCTGATGATCATGGTCCCGGAGTGGATCGACCACGCCCTGTTCGCGTCCGCGGTCGAGAAGGTGGCGGCGAAGAAGGCGCCGGCGCGTCTCGGCGCGGTGCGTCTCGAGATGCTCGGCGAGGGCCTGTGCGTCCAGGTGCTGCACGTGGGGAGCTATGACGACGAGGCCGAGGTGCTGCGCCGGCTGCACGAGGAGTTCGTCCCCGAGCACGGGCTGGTGCTGACCGGTCAGCACCACGAGATCTACCTGAACGACCGCCGCCGGGTCGCCCCGGAGAAGCTCCGGACCATCCTGCGCCAGCCGGTGCGGCGACGTGGCCCCGCAGGCGCACCGACAGGCACCTGACGCAGCCCTCGAGCTGAGCGTGCACGATCAGCCGACCGCGATCCCTCCCGTCAACGGGAGGTCCGTGGCCGAGGTACCGACGTGGACCTCGTAGCGGCCGGGCTCGACCTGCCAGCCGCGGGCGACGTCCCAGTGCTCGAGGACGCGCACCGGCAGCGGCACGGTGACGTGGCGGGACTCGCCTGCGGCACACCGGACGACGGCGAAGCCCGCCAACCACCGTGCAGGACGGTCGATCCCGCTCGACCGGCGGGCAAGGTAGACCTGCACGACCTGCTTGCCCGTCCGCCCACCGGTGTTGCGGACCTCGAGCTCGACCCTCCCATCTGCACGCTGCCCGCCGGCACCGGGCGGTGTCACGTCCAGGTCGGTCAGCTCCCAGGTCGTGTACCCGAGACCGTGGCCGAAGGGGAACGCCGGTGACCGGCCCGCGGCCAGCCACGCCCGGTAGCCGACGTGGATCCCCTCGCGGTACTCCAGACGGCCGTCGACGGGGGTGACGTCTCGCACGGGCGGGTCGTCGTCGTCCGGCCAGGTCGTCGGGAGCCGGCCACCTGGCTCGGTGCGCCCGAGGAGCACGTCGGCCAGGGCGTGCCCGAGCTCCTGCCCGCCGAACGACGGGACCACGACCGCGGCCACCTGGTCGCGCCACGGCATCAGCACGGGCGCACCGGAGTTCACGACCACGATCGTCGGGGTGCCCGTGGCGGCGACCGCCGCCACCAGGGCGTCCTGGTGGCCGGGCAGCGCCAAGGTCGTGCGGTCGAAGCCCTCGGACTCGACGTCGGGACCGGTGCCGACGACGACCACAGCGACGTCCGCCGTCCTGGCCAGCCCGGCTGCCTCCTCGACCAGCACCTCCGGCTCGGTGTCCGGCGGCTCCAGCCCTACCCGCAGCGCGAGCAGCCCCGCGGGACCGCGCGACTCGTCCGTGAGCGCGAGGGTGAAGACGACGCGGACCGAGGTGCCCGCCCGGACCTCGAGCGGCACCGCGACCGACGGCGGAGCCAGGGGGCTCGCACCGAGCCGCGGCACGGCGACCTCCCCGTGCGCAGCGAGGAGCTCGCGGCCGTCGACCCGGAGCCGAGCCAGGCCCACCGCGGCGAACCCGAGCCGGACGACCCCGCTGTGCTCGGGCGTCCACCCGAACGAGACCTCCACCCTGGCCGTCTCCGACAGCGGCGCGTCACCGCCGAACCACACCAGGTCCGTGGTCAGCCGATGCTCTTCGTGCACCGCGGCCCCACCGGTGTCGAGGAAGCGCACCCGCGCTCCGGGCGCGCCGGTCAGCGGGTGGGTCAGCTGGTCCAGCGGCAGCGGCGCCACCCCCGCCTGCACCACGGCGCCGAGCGCGTGGTCCACGCCCACCCCGGGCAGGGCGGCGCGCAGCCCCTCCAGCGGGCTCACGGTGGCGACCGGGAGCACGGTGGCCGAGCCCCCGCCCTGCGTGCGGGCGACGGCGGCGTTCGAGCCGAGCACCGCCACGCGCCGTAGCCGGTCCGCTGCGAGCGGCAGCAGACCCGAGTTCGTGAGCAGGACGGTGCCGTCGGCCGCGACCTGACGCGCGAGCGCCTGACCGGAGGCGACGTCGGGGACCGCGACGGCGGGAGCGGGCGGCTCGGCGCCGGCGAGCGCCCCGACCCGGGCTGCGAGCCGGAGCAGCCGTCGCACCTTGTCCTCGACCGCAGCCTCCGGCACCTCCCCGTCGCGGACCGCCGCGACGAGCGCCTCACCCCAGGGTCCTCGCGGTCCCGGCATCACCAGGTCCTGACCTCCTGCAGCCGCCGACACCGATCGCACGGCCGTCCAGTCGCTCACCACCAGGCCGTCGAAGCCCCACTCGTCCTTCAGCGGGCTGGTCAGCAACGGGCTCTGCGTCGCGGTCACGCCGTTGACCGCGTTGTACGCCGACATCACCGTCCACGCCCCGGCGTCGACGACCGGCCGCTCGAACGCCCGGAGGTACAGCTCGCGCAGGCTCCGTTCCGAGACCTCGCTGCTCACCGTGAACCGCTCGGTCTCGGCGTCGTTGGCGACGTAGTGCTTCACGCACGCGCCGACGCCGCACTCCTGCAGACCGCTGACCAGGGCGGCGGCGAGGTGGCCCGTGAGCAGCGGGTCCTCGCTGAACGCCTCGAAGCACCGTCCCGCCAGCGGCGAACGGTGCAGGTTCACCGTCGGCGCCAGCACCACGTGCACACCGCTGCGGCGAGCCTCTCCGGCCAGCACCCGGCCGAACGCCCTGGCCAGTGCGGCGTCCCAGGTGGCAGCCAGGACGGTGGACGACGGCAGGTTGAGCGAGGGCGCCCGCTCGTCCCAGACCTGCCCGCGGACCCCGACCGGCCCGTCGGAGAAGACGACCGGGGACAGGCCGATCAGGTCGGAACCGGCTGTGCGCCAGTGGTCCTGGCCGGTGAGCAGCAGCACCTTCTCGGACAGCGACAACCGTGCCAGCCGCGCGTCGAGCACGGCCTCGACCTCGACCTCCGCGATGCCCTCAGCCGTGGTCGGTCTGTCGGTCACGCGCGGCCGTGCAGTGCTGCGAGGTCGCCGCGCACCCGGCAGATGTGCGCGCGCGCAGCCGCTTCCGCGGCGTCCGGGTCCCGGGCCAGCACGGCGTCCAGGATGGCCCGGTGCTCGACGATCGCCTGCCGGGACCACACCAGCGGGTTCCCGCCGAGCATCGCGATCGCGATCTTGCCCTGGACCTGGTCGAGGTAGCGATCGAGCTCGGTGTGGTGCGCAGCCGCACGCAGCATCGCGTGGAACGCCATGTCCAGCGGGACGTGGTGGGCGGCGTCACCGCGCTCCAGCGCCGCCGCGTGGACCTCGTGCGCCGCGCCCAGCGCCTGCAGGTCTGCCTCGTCCGCGTGCTGGGCGGCCAGTCTCGCCGACAGCCCCTCGAGCACCTCGCGGATCTCGTAGAGCGGCACGAGCTCGACGGGGTCGAGCCGGGCCACACCTGCTCCGCGGTGGGGCTCCTCGTCGGCCAGCCCCTCCTGGACCAGCCGCTGCACCGCCTCCCGCACGGGGCTGCGGCTGACGTTCAGCTGCTGGGCGAGGAGCGGCACGCTCAGCCGGCTGCCCGGTGCGAGCCGGCCCGCCATGATCGCCTCCCGCAGGGTCGCGTGGACGCTGTCGGCCACGCGCGGCTGCTGGGGCAGGGCGGAGAACGGTACCGACGCGGCGACGGCTCCGAGCTGGTCCCCGGCCGGTGCGCTCGTCGTGGGAGCCGCGGCGCCGTCGGTCATGACTCCTCCTGGGTCACCTGCGCGCCTGCCGGAACCGGTCCAGCGTCGCGCCGGACGGGCTCCACCTGCGGGCCGTCCCGATCCTCGAATGGTGGCACGACCACCTCCTCGCTGGCCTCGAAACCGAGCCGGAAGGCGCCGACCCGCAGCGTCGCTCCCGGCGCGGGCCGGAACGGACCGGTGTACAGGGACCAGCGCCGGCCGTCGTCCAGAGGCGCACCGGTCATCACCTCGACGTCGTTCCGCTCACGCACCTCACCCGGCGGCTGCGTCGTCCAGCCGAGCGACGCCCCGGCGGTGGCGCACGACACGTGGACGAGCCCGTCCCGGACCTCGACCGCAGGCCGCTCGGTGCGCTGCGACCTGCCACCGGGCCGCCACCGCTCCAGCACCTCCGCCTCGGGCGTCGGCCACGGGTCGGCGTAACCGCGCTGGAACTCGTCCATGAGCCCGCGCATCCGCTCGAGGTCGTCGGCGTGCGCGGCGCTGGTGGACAGGTCGTGCAGCTCGTGCGGGTCGGCGTCGTGGTCGTAGAGCTCCTCGCGGGGCCGGCCGGCCGCGAGCACCGAGCGCTGGGTCGGGTCGAGCCGCCACGCGCTGTTGCCGCGGGCGACGTCCATGGCGTCCTGGAAAGCCAGCTCCCGCAGCTCCTTCCACGTGGCGAACCTGTCCGGGTAGGTGCTGTGCTGCATCGGCGAGCGGTCCGGGTGGGAGTGCCGCACGTACCGGAACCGTGCGTCGCGCACGGTGAGGGAGTCGTCCTCCTGCTCGTCGATGCGCGCTCGCGCGCCGTAGACCGCGGGGTTGGGGTCCAGGAAGCGCCCGTCCTGGTCCAGGAACGGGCGGCTGTGCAGGTGCGACGGGACCGGGATCCCGCACACGGTGAGGGTGGTGGCCGCGAGGTCCATCAGGTGCACGAGCTCGCGCCGGTGGCCGGGTTCGACGGCCCCTGGCCAGCGCACCAGGAGCGGCACCCGCAGGCCGGCCTCGAGCAGCCACCGCTTCGCGCGGGGGACGCCGGCGCCGTGGTCGCTCCAGAACACCACCACCGTGTTCTCCGCGAGCCCGTCCTCCTCGAGCTGGTCGAGCAGCCCGCCGATCCAGTGGTCGACCTGGGTGATGAGGTCCGCGTAGCGCGCCCAGGTGCGGCGGAACACCGGCGTGTCGGGGTGGTAGGGCGGCAGCGGCGCCAGCGCGGGATCGTGCCGGCGGGCGGGCTCGACGTCGGCCGTCTCCGCGGCGAACGCGTCGTCGTCGTAGTACAGCCGCGACTCGTGGGTGATGCTGCTGTGGAAGGCGGCGAAGAAGGGGGTGTCCGCGCTCGGCCGGTCCCGCCAGTGCGCGGTCGTGCTGCACTCGTCGAACGTGGTCGGCGGGGTCTGCACCTGGAAGTCGGTGAAGACGTTGTTCGTGCAGTAGTACCCGGCGGCGCGGAAGTACTCCGGCAGCAGCCGGACCTCGGGGGGCGGCACGGCCTTGGTCCGCATCGGCAGCGTGCCGATCGCCGTCGGGTGGCACCCCGTCATCACCGCGGAGCGGGACGGTGCGCACACCGGGGCGCTCGCGTACGCGTGGTCGTAGACGGCGCCCTGCGCGGCGAGGCGGTCGAGGTGGGGGGTGTCGGCGTACTCGGCACCCGGCCACACGCCGCGGTAGGCACCCAGGTCGGGGTTGATGTCGTGGGTCGAGATCCACAGCACGTTCGGCGGTCGCCCGCCCGGCCGGGGACCGCCCGCCGGCTGCTCCGACGGGTGGGACGGTTGCGGTGCGGGGACGACCATCGGCTCCATGCGGGTAGCCTACCGTGCATGCTGCATGTAATGTGCAATATGCGATAGCGGTTCGTCCCGCCACACGAGGAGTTCCCGATGAAGCGAACCACCCGACAGATCATGGCGCTCCTGGCGCTCGGCGCCGTGCTCGCGGCAGGGGGGTGCACGTCGCAGGGGCGGACCCCCGAGGCCACGGGCAGCGACACCTCCGGCTCGGAGGGCAGCAGCGCCGACACCGCCCGGCTCACCCTCGCGGCCCGGGTCGACAACAACTCCTTCGACCCCGCCGACCTCGAGATCGGGAACCGCGTCCAGTACTGGCAGCCGGTCTACGACACCCTCGTGCGGCTCGACGCCGAAGCCCAGCCGCAGCCCAACCTGGCGACCGAGTGGTCCTACGACGACGACAGCACGGTGCTGACCCTGCAGCTGCGTGACGACGTCACCTTCACCGACGGCGAGCCGTTCGACGGCGAGGCGGTCAAGGCGAACATCGAGCACATCAAGGCCGGCACCGGCCAGAACCAGTTCATGGTGGCCGGGATCGAGGAGGTCGCCGTCAACTCCCCGACCGAGGTCGAGCTGCGGCTGTCTGCGCCGGTGCCCTCGCTGCTGTCCTACCTGGGCTGGGTGGGCGGGGCGATGGCGAGCCCCGCCGCGCTCGCGGCCGGCAGCATCGCGCAGGAGCCGGTCGGCAGCGGTCCCTACGTGTTCGACGCCGCCCAGAGCACACCAGGCACGAGCTACGTCTACACCCGCAACGAGGACTACTGGAACACCGAGGAGTTCCCGTACGACAGCGTCGAGGTGCGCCCGATCAACGACGTCACCCCGGCGCTGAACGCGATGAAGACCGGTCAGGTCGACGGCGCGCTGCTCGCGCCCGCGGTCGCCGCCGAGGCGGAGTCGTCCGGGGTGACCATCAACACCCTTCCGGTCGCGTGGGCGGGTCTGATCCTCGCCGACCGCGAGGGCGCGATGGTGCCCGAGCTGGCCGACCCCCGCGTCCGCCAGGCGATCAACCACGCCGTGGATCGTGAGGCGATGGTCGAGTTCATCCTCAACGGGTACGGCGAGCCGACCAACCAGGTCTTCAACACCAGCAGCGCGGCCTACGACGAGGGCCTGGACACCGCCTACGACTACGACCCCGCGCGCGCCAAGGAGCTGATGGCCGAGGCCGGCGTGGACGGGTTCACCATCACCGTCCCGCAGTGGGACGGGCCCTGGAACGACCTGTTCCCCGTGCTGGCGGAGCAGCTGGGCGAGGTCGGCATCACCGTCCAGTACGCGCAGGTGCCCTCCGACCAGGCGATCTCGTCGGTGCTCTCGGGCGACTACCCGGTCGCCTTCTTCCCGCTGGCCTCGGCGACCGCCTGGCAGGACCTGCAGACCTGGGTGACCCCCGACGCCCCGTGGAACATGCTCGGCGCGGGCGACCCCGAGCTGGATGCGCTGATCAAGACCGCCCAGCTCGCCCCCGAGGACGAGCAGGCCGAGGCGTTCCAGGCGGTCAACCAGTGGCTGGTCGACGAGGCCTGGTTCGCGCCGTTCTTCCGGCAGGAGCAGATCTTCGGCTCCACCGCGCAGACCGAGGTGACCATGCAGGCGCAGAACGCGGTGCCGTCCCTGTGGCAGTTCCGTCCGGCCGGGTGAGCCGGCGCTGACGAGGCACCAGCCACACCCGCGGCCGCGTCCGGCCGGAACCCGAGGGAGCGACCCCGCGTGATCCTGTTCGTCCTGCGACGCCTGGTCTTCGCCGTCAGCCTGGTGGTGATCGCCACGTCGCTGACCTTCGTCCTGGTCTACCGGGACGGCACCACGGTCGCGCGGAACATCCTGGGAGAGAGCGCGTCCCGGGACCAGGTCGAGGCCAGGGCCGCGGAGCTGGGGCTCGACCGCCCGCTCCTGGTCCAGCTCGGGGACTGGTTCCGCGGTGCGATCACCGGTGACCTCGGCCGGTCGTACTTCTCCACCGACGAGGTCACCGGGGTCCTGCTCAGCAGGATCCCGGTGACGCTCTCGGTCGTCGGGGGCGCCGTCCTGGTCACCGCCCTGGTCGCCGTCGCCCTCGGCATGCTCGCCGCGGTCCGGGGCGGGTGGGCCGACCGCGTCGTGCAGGTGATCTCGGTGATCGGGGTCTCGCTCCCCAACTTCTGGGTGGGGCTGATGCTGGTCGTCGCCTTCGCCGTGACGTGGCGGATCTTCCCGGCCACGGGCTATGTGTCGCCGGACGTGTCCGCGGTCGGCTGGCTCGCGAGCGTGACGTTGCCGATCACCGCCCTGGCACTCGGCGGCATCGCCGCCGCCACCCAGCAGGTCCGCGGCGCCATGATCGACGTCCTCGAGGCGGACTTCGTCCGCACCCTGCGCTCGCGCGGGCTTCCCGACCGCTCGATCCTGTTCCGGCACGCGCTGAAGAACGCGGCGTCGCCGGCGCTGACGGTCCTGGCGCTGCAGTTCATCGGCCTGCTCGGCGGGGCGATCGTGATCGAGAAGGTGTTCGCGCTGCCCGGGCTGGGCACCGCAGCGGTGAACGCGACGCTGCAGGGCGACTCACCGGTCCTGCTCGGCGTCGTCGCGGTGACGGTGGTCATCGTGGTCGTCGTCAACCTGCTGATCGACCTGGTCAGCGGCTGGGTCAACCCGAAGGTGACGCTGCAGTGACCGACGTCCCGGCGCTGCCGGCAGCGCCCGCCTCCCGCGCCCTGCGCCGCAGCGTGCCGGCCCTGATCGTCCGGAACCCGTTGGCGCTCACCGGTCTGATCCTGCTCTGCGTGATGGTGCTGGTGGCGCTGTTCGCGGGCGTGCTCGCACCGCACGACCCGCTCGACCCGACGCTGCAGCTGCGCAACGCGCCGCCCGGCACCCCGGACCACCTCCTGGGCGCCGACGGCTCCGGGCGCGACATCCTCTCCCGCCTGCTGCACGGGAGCCGGCTGACCCTGCTCGGCGCAGCGCTGGCCGTGGTGGTGGCCATGGTGATCGGGGTGCCTGCGGGCCTGGTCGCCGGCTACACCGGCGGTGCGGTCGACGCCGTCGCCTCCTGGGTCTCCGACGTCCTGCTGTCGGTGCCGGGCAAGGTCGTGCTGCTCGCGGTCATCGCGGCGTTCGGTCCCTCGGTGACCATCACGATGTCGGCGTTCGGGGTGATCCTGTCGCCGCACCTGTTCCGGCTGGTCCGTGCGCAGGCCATCGGCGTCAAGCGCGACCTGTACGTCGACGCCGCCCGCGTCTCGGGCCTGTCCGCGACCCGCATCGTGGCCCGGCACGTCCTGCCCGTCGTGCAGGCGCCGGTGATCATCCAGACCGCCTCCCTCGCCGGCATCGCGATCATCGTCCAGTCCGGTCTGGAGTTCCTGGGTCTCGGTTCCCCGGACCAGGTCACCTGGGGCTCGATGCTCGGCAACGCGTTCTCGGTGATCTACCTCGCGCCGACGGCGATGGTGTGGCCGGGCATCGCCATCGGCCTCACCGTCGCCTCGCTCGTCCTGCTCGGCAACGGCCTGCGGGACGCCGTGCAGGGCACGGCGGCACGGCGGCCGGCGCGCCGCGCCCGCATCGGTCGCAAGGCTCGTCGACCCGGCCGGGACCGCACGCGGACCCGGGCGGCGGGTGCCTCCGCCGACACCGCGGAGCGGCCGACGCCGCGACCCCGGTGCTGGAGGTGCGCGGGCTGCGGGTGGGGTACCCGGGCGGGGACGGCGAGGTGTCGGTCGTCGTCGACGGGGTCGACCTCACCGTCCAGCGGGGCGAGGTCCTCGGTCTGGTCGGCGAGTCCGGCTCCGGCAAGACCCAGACCGCCTTCGCCGTCCTCGGGCTCCTGCCGCGAGGTGGCGAGGTGCTCGACGGCTCCGTCGCCGTGGGAGGGACCGACGTGCTCGCCCTTCCCCAGCGCGAGCGGCGGCGCCTGCTCGGTCGCTCCATCGGCTACGTGCCGCAGGAGCCGCTGAGCAACCTGGACCCGGCCTTCCGGATCGGTCAGCAGCTCGTCGAGCCGCTGACGGCGCACGGCCTGGGCCGCGCCGCCGCCAAGGCGCGCGCCCTCGAGCTGCTCGACGAGGTCGGCATCCCCGACCCGCGGCGCACCTTCCGCGCGTACCCGCACGAGATCTCCGGTGGCATGGCCCAGCGGGTGCTCATCGCCGGGGCGATCTCGGGAGACCCGCTGCTGCTGGTCGCCGACGAGCCCACGACGGCGCTCGACGTCACCGTGCAGGCCGAGGTGCTGAGCCTGCTGCGGCGCCTGCAGCGCGACCGGCGGATGGCGGTCCTGCTGGTCACCCACAACTTCGGCGTCGTCGCCGACCTGTGCGACTCGGTGGCGGTGATGCAGGCCGGCCGGGTGGTCGAGGCGGCCCCGGTGGCGGACCTGTTCGCCGACCCGAAGCACGACTACACCAGGATGCTGCTCGCCGCCGGCCTCGACGACACCGCGCCGCGGGCACCGTGGCGCGACCCCGCCGCAGCCGTGCCCGCCGACCTGAGGAAGGGCCCGGACGTGGCCGCTGCCACCGGGCAGGAGGTCCGATGAGCGGCCGTGCCGAGCGCCTGCTCGAGGTCGACGACCTGGTCGTCGAGTACCGGGGCCGCGGGTGGTTCGCCAAGCCGTTCCGTGCGCTGGACGGCGTGAGCCTGGACGTGCGTCACGGCGAGACGGTCGGGCTGGTCGGGGAGTCGGGGTCGGGCAAGACCACTCTCGGCCGCGCGGTCCTCGGTCTCGCACCGGTCGCGGCAGGGACGCTCCGCTTCGACGGGCGCGACATCACCGCGGCCGGCCGGCGCGAGCGGCGGCGGCTCGCCCGTGAGATCCAGGTGGTCTTCCAGGACCCGTACTCCTCCCTCAACCCCGCCCGGACGGTGTCGGACACGCTCACCGAGCCGCTGGCGGCGCACGGCGTCCCCACGACCGAGGCCGGTACCAGGGTCGCTCGCCTCCTCGACCAGGTCGGGCTGCCGGCCGACGCCGGGCGCCGGCTGCCGCGCGAGTTCTCGGGCGGTCAGCGCCAGCGCGTCGCGATCGCCCGGGCGCTCGCCCTGCAGCCGCGGCTGATCGTCTGCGACGAGCCGGTCTCGGCGCTGGACCTGTCCACGCAGGCCCGCGTCCTCGACCTGCTCGTGCAGATCCAGCAGGACACCGGTGTCGCGTACGTCTTCGTCTCGCACGACCTCTCCGTCGTCCGGCACGTGAGCCACCGGGTCGCCGTCATGTACCGGGGCGAGATCGTCGAGGTCGGCGACGGCGACCAGGTCACGTCCCGGCCGGAGCACCCCTACACGCGGACGCTGCTCGGCGCCGCGCCCGTCGCGGACCCCGAGCGCCAGCGCCGGCGCCGCGAGCAGCGCGAGGCCGTCATGGCCCGCGACGCCCGACCAGGAGGAGGCGGCACGTGACCACCGACGAGCAGACGCAGGAACGGGTGCGGGTGGCGGTGCTGGGCCTCGGCACCATGGGCGGACGCGCGGCCGCCACCACCGCGGCCGCCGGGCACGACGTGGTGGGCTTCGACCCGGTGCCGGAGGTCCGGGCCCGTGCGGCCGGCGAGGGCGTCCGCGTCGTCGACGCCGCCGAGGCCGCCCTCGAGGGCGCGCAGGTGGTGCTGGTCTCGGTGCCGCGACCGGAGCACGTGCGGGGTCTGGCCGAGGGCGTTCTGCGCTCGGCCGCGGCCGGCACCGTGGTGGTCGACCTGTCCACCATCGATCCCGCGACCGCCCGAGCGGCAGCCGCGACGCTGGCCGAGGACGGCGTCGTGTACCTCGACTGCCCGGTCCTGGGCCGCCCCGCCGGGTGCGGGACCTGGACGCTGGTCGCCGGCGGTCCCGAGAGCGAGGTCTCCCGGGTCGCACCGCTGCTGGAGTCCACCGTGGCTCGCCGCGTGGTCCGCGTCGGGGACGTCGGCGCGGGATCGGTGGTGAAGATCCTCAACAACCTGATGTTCGGCGCCATCAACGCGGTGACGGCGGAGGCCGTGCACCTGTCCCGCGGGGCGGGGATCGACCCGTCCCTGTTCGTCGACGCCGTCCTCGAGTCCGGGGCGGCCACGGTGTCGAACCTGTTCCGCGACATCGGCCCGCGGCTGGTGGCGGGCCAGGACGACCCGGTCTTCGCGCTCGAGCTGCTCGCCAAGGACAACCGGCTGGCGCTGGACCTCGCTGCCGGCGCCGGCCTCGGGGCGCCGGTCGCCGAGGTGGTCGCGCAGGTCAACGAGCGCGCAGTCGCCCTCGGGTACGGGTCGCGCGACAGCATCGCGGTCCTGCACGCCTACGACGGCGACCCGCATGATCGCTGAGGCGCCCGAGGACGTCGATCGACCCGCACTGGTGCTCGACCGCTGCACGATCACCGTCCTGTCGGCGCCCATCGACGAGCCGGTCCTGATGTCGTTCTCCCAGCTCGGCTCTCGCGACGTCGTGGTCGTGGAGCTCGAGGCCGAGGGGTACGTCGGACTCGGTGAGAGCTGGGTCAACTACCCCTCGTGGGCTGCCGTCGAGCGGGTGGCGACGCTGCAGCACGGCGTCCTCCCGCTGCTCGTCGGGCTCGACGTCTCGGACCCGACCCGCGTCCACGACGTCCTGGTCGAGAACCTGGCCGGCGTGGCACGCCAGTGGGGTGCGCCCGGGCCGGTCTGGCAGGCGATCAGCGCGGTCGACACGGCGCTGTGGGACCTGACGGCCAGGGTCCGCGGGGTGCCCGTCTCGACCTTGCTCCGCGGGAGCCCCGGTCGCACCCGGGTGCCTGCGTACGCCAGCGGCGTCGGGCCGACGCAGGTGGAGACCTACTGCTCCCGCGCCGCGGAGCAGGGCATCCGGACCGTCAAGGCCCGGGTCGGTTTCGGGCGCGAGCGGGACGAGCAGATCCTCGGGGTCGCGCGCGCCGTCCTCGGCGACGACGTCGAGCTGTGCGCGGACGCCAACCAGGCCTGGACGCCGCAGGAGGCGCTCGACTTCTGCCGCCGGAGCGCTCCGCTGCGGCTGTCCTGGCTCGAGGAACCCGTCACGGGCAACCGGGTCGAGGACCTGGTGCGGCTCCACGACGCGAGCGGGATCCCGCTAGCGTGCGGAGAGAACGTCTACGGCGCAGCCGAGTTCACGCGGTACCTGGAGTCCGGGGCGGTGCAGGTGATCCAGCCGGACCTCGCGAAGTCGGGCGGGTTCACGATGGCGTCCCGGCTCGCGACGAACCTCCCGCCGGAGGTGCGGCTGGCGCCGCACTGCTACGGCGGTGCGGTCGTCAACGTCGCCAGCGTGCACCTCGCGGCGGCTTACGACGCCGTGCCCTACGTCGAGCTGGACGTGCGCCCCAACCCGCTGCGCGACCGGCTGCTGACGGTGCCCGTCGCCGCGGCGGACGGTCACCTCCCGGTCCCGAGCGGGCACGGGCTCGGCGTCGAGCTCGATCGCGACGTCGTGGACCACTATCTCGTCAACCGAACGGAGTGTGTGCTGCGTGCGATGGTCTGAGCTGGGTCTGGATGGTGGAGACCGTGGGGGCCGAGCCGCCGGCGTGGGTGCCGGACGCGTCGGCGGCGTCGTCCTGGGCGGTGCGCCCGCGCAGGTGCCCGACCCCGCGACCGAAGCGGTCGTCGCCGACATCGCCTGGGCGACAGCGGCCGACGTCGACGCGGCCGTCGGCCGAGCGGCCGCGGCGCAGCCGGAGTGGGCGACCTCCGACGTGCGCGACCGGGCCCGGGCGCTGCGAGCGATCGCCGAGGACCTGCGGGCGGTCGCCGAGCCCCTCGGCGAGCTGATCTGCGCGGAGTCGGGCAAGCGGATGGCCGAGGCGGTCGCCGAGGTGGGCTTCTCGGCGCGCTACCTCGACTGGTTCGCCGACGCGAGCACGCGCGTGTCGTCCACCTACTACCGCACCGAGCAGCGGCACTTCGTCGTCGAGCACCGCCCGGTGGGTGTCGTCGCAGCCGTCAGCCCGTGGAACTTCCCGCTGTCCATCCCGGCCCGCAAGCTCGCGGCCGCGCTGGCGGCGGGCTGCGCGGTGGTGCAGAAGCCCTCGGAGCTGGCTCCGCTGTCTGCGGTCGCCCTGACCGCGGTGTGCGAGCGGCACCTGCCGCCCGGTGTCGTCGGCGTGCTGGTGGGCGACGGGCAGGAGCTGACGCCGGCGCTGGTCGACCACCCCGAGGTGCGCGCCGTGTCGTTCACCGGCTCGACCGGGGTGGGCAGGTCGGTCGCCGAGCGAGCCGCACGCACGTTCACGCGCGCGGTGCTCGAGCTCGGCGGGCGGTCGCCGTTCGTGGTGTGCGAGGACGCCGACGTCGACGTCGCGGTCGAGGCGCTGCTGGTGGCCAAGCTGCGCAACAACGGCGAGTCCTGCCTGGCCGCCAACAACGTGTTCGTCCACGCCGACCGGTACGACGAGGTCCTGGCCGCGCTGCGCGACCGGCTGTCCGACCTGGTCGTCGGTGACCCCCGCGACCCGGACACCGACCTCGGCCCGCTGATCCGCCCGCACGCCGTCGACCGGGTGACGGGCCTGCTCGAGGCCGCCCGGGCCGGTGGGGACCTCGTCGAGACCTTCGGCCGGGCGCCCGCCAGCGGCTGGTTCGCGCCGGCGGCGCTGGTCGAGTCGCGGTCCGACGGCCCGGCGTGGTCCGAGGAGCTGTTCGGCCCCGTCCTCAGCGTCCGCCCGTACACCGACGAGGCCGACGTGGTGGCGCAGGTGCGGCAGTGGCGCACAGGCCTCGGCGGCTACGTCGTGAGCCGCGACACCGAGCACCAGGTCGCGCTGGCACGCTCGCTGGACGTCGGGATCGTCGGGATCAACAACGGGGCGCCCAACACCCCGGAGGTCCCGTTCGGCGGCCGCGGCGACGCAGGCCTCGGCACCGAGGGCGGCATGAGCGGGCTGCACGAGTTCACCGTCGAGCAGACCCTGTCGTTCGCCCGCTGACCGTGCCGCCGGTCAGGTGGTGGAAGAGCCCGACCATCCCCTGCCGGACGACCGGGGCCAGCGGGTCCTGGTCCTCACCGGCCCGGCGGAAGCGTCCCGGCGGGACGCCGTAGGCCGCGGCGAAACGCTTGGAGAAGTGGTAGGCGTCGGCGAAGCCGGTCAGCCGCGCCACCTCCACCAGCGTCAGGTTGCTGCGCTGCAGCACGACCGCCGCGCGTGCGAGCCGGACGAGCTCCAGGGCGCTCGCCGGCCCGCAGCCGAACGTGGCGGCGAACACCCTGGACAGGTGGGCGCCCGACACGTGCGCCGCTGCCGCAAGCTCGTCCACGCGGACGAGGCACATGCCACCTGCCTGCCACCGCGCGCGGACCAGCTCGAGCGGCTCCCGCAGCGTGCTGGGCACGGCCAGCCCGGGCGTGCCCTCGCCGGCGAACGGGCCCCGGACGAACAGCTCCAGCAGCCAGCCCACCACCTGGTCGCTGCGCGCCCGCGCCTCGTCGTCACCGGTCTCGGCCAGGCGCAGCAGGTACGAGCACAGGCTCTGCATCGGGTCCTGGTCGCCCAGGGTCCGGGTCCGCGGCCACTGCGTCCCCGGGGGCAGGGCGGTGGTGTCCGCCGCGAAGTGCACGTACGCGTGGGTGGACGGGCGGCGGGCGTCCCAGCGGTAGCCGTCGGTCGTGCCGGCGCGGGCCAGGGCCAGGACGCCGGGGCGCAGCTCCACCTCCTGCCCCTCAGGTCCCTCCTCCACCCGCCAGCGCGCCGTGCCGCGCAGGAGCCAGACGAACTCGTGGTCGGGGAGGCGTCGCGGTCCGAACGTGGCTCCCGGTGGGTAGTCGGCGGTCCGCACGAGCCCGCGCGGTCGCACGTGCAGCCGGCTCGACATCATGATCGGACATTATCGCGTGGTGCCGAGGCATGGCGGCAGAGGCGATCTGGCGCGAGACTCCTGTTCGACGACATCAGCGACGCACAGGGCGCCCCGACGCGCCCGAGCCAGGAGGACGTCATGACGAGCACCACGCTGCAGGGGCGCGACCGGTCCACCGGCGACCTCGTCGAGCAGTTCGCGCGGGACGGCTTCCTCGTGCTCGAGGACGCGATCTCCCCGGACGAGGTCGCCGAGCTGCACCGCGAGTCCGTGCGTCTGTGCCGCGACCACGACCGGCGCGAGGGCGGCACGAGCGCATCGGAGTCCGACGAGGAGGTGCTCCGCCGGTTCCTCTGCCTGCACTACCCGCACAAGGTGTCCGACGTGGCCCTGCGCACGATGCACACGCCGCGTGTGGTCGAGCTGCTCACCGGCGTGATCGGCCCGAACGTCAAGTGCATGCAGTCGATGCTCTTCATCAAGTCCGAGGGCAAGCCCGGTCAGGCGTGGCACCAGGACGAGTTCTTCATCCCCACCCGCGACCGCTCGCTGACGGCGGCGTGGATCGCGCTCGACGACGCCACCGTGGAGAACGGTTGCCTCTGGGTGCTGCCCGGCTCGCACCGGCGCGGCGTGCTCTACCCGGACCGGGAGCAGGACGACGTCCGGTTCGACTGCACCGACGAGGCCTACGACTTCCCGTACCGCGACGAGGACGCCGTTCCCGTCGAGGTGCCGGCCGGTGCCGCCGTGCTCTTCAACGGCTACCTCCTGCACCGCTCGCTGCCGAACTCCGGCCGGCACGGCTTCCGGCGGGCCCTGGTGAACCACTACATGAGCGCCGAGTCGCTGCTGCCGTGGAAGGCGGTCCCCGAGGGCGTCCACGTCGGCAAGCACGACTTCCGCGACATCGTGATGGTCGCCGGGGAGGACCCGTACGCCTGGAAGGGCGTGGTCGACGCGTCCCGTCCGATGTCGCGACCGGACAAGGACGGCGGCTGCGACCGCTGACCTGTGACGATGTACCGGTAGGCAGGTTCCCGGTACGCGTTCCGGAGGCAGGAGGTGCTGACGGTGCAGGACCCGGACGTGGGGCGCGGCGCCTGCTGCGCCCCGTCCGCAGGCAGGGAACCGGCTCCGCCCCCGGTCGGGTCCGCCCCCGCGCCGGCCGCCGCACCGACGGGCGCAGGCGCCGACGGGCTCGTGGCGCTGCCGGGCGGCACCTTCACGATGGGCTCGCAGGACCGTGACGCCAACCCGCTGGACGGGGAGGGCCCGCTGCGCGAGGTGCGGCTGACGGCCTTCGGGATCAGCGCGACCGCCGTCACCAACGCCGAGTTCGGTGAGTTCGTGCACCGGACGGGGTACACCACGGGGGCCGAGCGGTTCGGCTGGTCGTACGCCTTCGCCGGCTTCCTGCCCGTCCACCTGCGACGCGGCGCAGCGCGCCCGGAGCAGACCCCGTGGTGGTGCGCCGTCCGGGGCGCCTGCTGGTCGGCGCCGGAGGGCCCCGGCAGCGACGTGACGAGCAGGGCCGACCACCCGGTCGTGCACGTGGACCACGACGACGCACTCGCCTACTGCGCGTGGGCCGGCCTGCGGCTCCCGACCGAGGCCGAGTGGGAGTACGCGGCGCGTGGCGGCCTCGAGGGCGCGCGCTACCCGTGGGGGTCCGAGCTGCTGCCCGACGGCGAGCACCGCTGCAACATCTGGCAGGGACGATTCCCGTTCCGCGACACCGGAGAAGACGGCTATACGGGCACCGCACCGGTCACCAGCTACGCGCCCAACGGGTACGGCCTGCACAACACCTCGGGCAACGTGTGGGAGTGGTGCGCCGACTGGTGGACCACCGACCACTCCGCGCGGCCGTCGGTCGACCCGCGGGGTCCCGAGCAGGGCCGCGAGCGCGTGATGCGAGGCGGCTCCTACCTGTGCCACGACTCCTACTGCAACCGCTACCGGGTCGCCGCCCGCAGCCGCAACGACCCCGGCTCGAGCAGCGGCAACGTCGGCTTCCGCTGCGCCGTCAGCTCGAGGGCTCGCGTCCGGTGACCTCGTCGACTGCTCGACCTCGGCTGCGGGCCCGGCTCGGTGACGATTCCCCTGGCGCCGCTCTACGAGCAGGTCGTCACGTGCAAGCCGTCACGCGCCGACCTGCGGACGGTCCTGCGGGCCGTCTCGCCCGGCGGGCTGTTCGCCGAGCAGCCGACCCCGGTCGCCCTCGACGTCTGGCGCCCGGCAAGGGGATGAGACGCCTCAGCCGCGCAGCCGCACCGACAGGCAGGTGACGCAGCCCTCGAGCTTCTCGAACTCGCAGATGTCGACCACGACGGTGCGCAGCCCGCGCGACTCGAACAGCTCGCGCGTACGGGGCGCGCTCGCCGCCATCAGCACGGTCCGCTCGTCGAGCACCACCACGTGCGAGCCGCCCTCCTCCGGGACGGGGAGGAAGGACGGCCACACCGACGGGTCGTCGACGAGCGGCTCGTAGCCGACCACGGTGCCGTCCGGGAGCGCGGTGACCGCCGACTTCAGGTGCAGCACCTTGCTCACCGGCACGCTCACCACCTGCGCCCCCTGCGGCTCCAGGTGCGCCCGGAGCTGCTCCACGCCGGCCTCGTTCGTCCGACCGCCGACCCCGACCCACACCGTGCCGTCGTGCTTCAGCACGTCGCCGCCGTCCAACGTGCCCGGCGCCTCGACCCGCTCCACCCGGTACCCGAGCCCGCGCAGCGCGTCCTCGGTCGCCGCGGTCTCCGGCCTCCGCTCGTCCGCACCGGGTCGCGACACGACCGCCAGGTCGCCCCTGACGACGACCGTGTCCTCCACGAACACCGCGTCGGCGCAGTCCGGCGCGGGCTCGACCTCGATCGTCTCCCAGCCCTCGGCGGCGAGCGCCTGGACGTACGACTCCCACTGCCGGGTAGCCAGATCCACGTCGACGGGCACGCGGTCGAGGTGCGTGAGGAGACCGTCCGCCAGACGGGGACCGGGGCGGCGGACGAGGGCGCGACGTGCCATCCCGGCAACCTAGCGCCACGATGGACCGATGGCCTCCGACCTCACCCGCTTCGTCACCGCCCAGTCCGACGGCGGCACCTACGGCACGGCGCTCGCCGAGCTGCGCGGCGGACGCAAGCACAGCCACTGGATGTGGTTCGTCTTCCCGCAGCTCGCCGGGCTCGGTCGCAGCTCGACGGCCCAGCACTACGCCGTCGCGGACCTCGCCGAGGCGCGCGACTACCTGGCCCACCCGGTCCTCGGACCGCGCCTGGTCGAGTGCGCCGAGACCCTCACCGCGCTGCCGGGCGACGACGCCGAGGCGGTTCTCGGCGGGATCGACGCGATCAAGCTGCGGTCCTCGATGACGCTGTTCGCCCACGCCGCCACCGACGACGAGCGCGCCGCGTTCCTCGCCGTGCTGGAGAAGTTCTTCGCCGGGCAGGAGGACCCCGAGACCCTGCGCCGCCTCTGAAGCGGCTTCAGTCCAGCCCGCACTGCTCCAGCAGGACCTCCTCCATCTGCACCCGCGCCGCCTCGGTCGGCTCGACGGTGACGAGCACCGGGTCGCCGCCGTCCACGACCACCCGGACGCCGAAGGCGTAGCCGCGCTTGCTCTCGCCCACTGCGTGCGGGTCGCACCGCGCGGGCGCGACCACGAGCGGCAGCGAGAGCGTCTGACCTGCAACGAGATCGACCGGAAGGGCCGCGGTGGCCGAGAACAGGGTGGTGCCCACCACCTCGACGACGGAGACGCTGCGGCCGGCGGCCACCGGCCCGACCACCAGCTCGCCCGAGGCCGTCAGCGCACCCGCCGCGCCACCACGCGCCCAGGTCGGGCCGAGCTCGAGCGGAGCGGCTGCCAGGGCCGCGAGCGACGAGCACTCGCGCGACCAGGTCTGAGGGCCGACCCCGTCGGGGTCGGTGACCGCGATCTCGACCTCGACCGGGCCGTCGGACCCGCGCACGGTTGCGACCGCCACCGCGGTCCCCGAAGGGACCGCGTCCTCGGTCGTCGGTCCTCCCGCCCGCGGGCAGACCGGGTCGCCGAGCTGGACGGGCAGGTCGACGACCGAGCCCGGCCGGCTCGTGCTGTCGAGGTCGGACTCGGGTCCGTCCTCGTACCCGGGCAGCGACAACCGGAGGGAGACCACCTGGACGGCCGGCTCACCCTCGGCCTGGCCCAGCTTCACCTGGAGCCGGCGCAGCGCCTCGTCCCGCCGGTAGCGGGTGAGCTCGCCCGACAGGGGCGGGGCGGAGGCGCTGACCCCGGACGCGTCCCCCGTCGCGTCCTCGCCCGTGGCGGTGCACGCCTGCAGCGCCGCCAGCGGTAGGAGACCGACCACGACGGCGACGGCCGCGACCAGTGTCGCGTGGGCTCGCGAGGTGGGCACGGACCCAGTATCGGCCCGTCAGGTCCGGCCGCGGGCCTCTCGCGCGACCCGGGCGGCGCGCGCCGCCTCGACCTTCGCCTGCCGCTGCCGCCGCAGCCGCGCGTGCGGGTCGTCGGCCTCGCCCAGCTGGGCCGGACCCATGAGGTGCCAGACGACGTACTGGATCCGGTACCAGACGAGGTACCAGAACGAGAGCCCCTCGCGATCTGCTCTGCCGCTCACGCCAACTCCATCATGAGTGCACTGATGATTCGTGCACGATCATACGCTCTCCGTCGAGGTACGCTCGACCCGTGCCCCGGACGACCGCTCCTGCCACCGACCTGCTGGCCCTCGACCGCCAGGTGTGCTTCGCGCTGGCCGTCGCGTCACGCACCGTCGTCGGGGTCTACCGTCCGCTGCTCGAGCCGATGGGCCTGACCCACCCGCAGTACCTGGTGATGCTCGCGCTGTGGGAGGAGACGCCGCTCAAGGTCGCCGACCTCGCCGAGCGGCTCAGCCTGGAGCCGGCCACCTTGAGCCCGCTGCTCAAGCGGCTCGAGGCGTCCGGGCTCGTCACGCGCGGGCGCGACCCCCGCGACGAGCGCGCGCTGGCCGTCTCGCTCACGACGAGGGGCAAGCGGCTGAGGTCGCGCGCCGAGAAGATCCCCGGCGCGGTGCTGGAGCGCCTCGGCATGGAGCTCGGCGAGCTCGAGGACCTGCGCGACGCGCTCACCCGCGTCATCACCGCCACCAGGTCGTCCGCCCCCGCCTGAGCGGTCCGAGCGCGATCAGGCCCCCTGGCACGGCGAGGAGACACCGGTGCCGTCGCCGTCGTCGAGCCACGACGGCAGCGGCCGGCTGTCACCGACCGGCGCCCAGCGGCCCTCGACCAGCTCGTAGGCCAGAGCGGGCCCTGCGGCGACCAGGGCGGTGACGGCCTCGACCAGGCGGTCGACGTCGTCCGAGCTCGTCCCGACCCCGATGCTGGCGCGGACGGCGCCGCGGTCCAGGCCGAGCCGGGCCAGCAGCGGGTGCGCGCAGAACTTGCCGTCGCGCACGCCCACGCCGTGCTCGGCGCTCAGCACCGCGGCCACCAGGCCGGCGTCGAGCCCGTCGACGGTGAAGGTGACGACCCCGATCGAGGACGGGCTGTCGTGCCAGATCCGCTGCACCCGCACGCCGTCGATCTCGCGCAGGCCGTCGACGAGCCGGGCGCGCAGGGTCTCCTCGTGCACCTCGAGCGCTCCCTCCGGCAGGGCGGCGAGCGTCTCGCACGCCGCCGCCAGCGCGACCGCGCCGAGGACGTTCGGGGTGCCCGCCTCGTGCCGTGCCGGCGCAGGCGCCCACTGCACCTCGGAGAGGCCGACCTCGCGCACCGCGCCACCACCGGCCAGGTACGGGTCTGCAGCGTCGAGCCAGTCGCGCCGACCCACGAGCACGCCGGTGCCGAACGGTGCGTACAGCTTGTGGCCCGACAGCGCCAGGTAGTCGACACCGCTGTCCTGCAACGAGATCCGCCGATGCGGCGCCAGCTGGGCGGCGTCGACGACGATCCGCGCGCCGTAGGAGTGCGCGAGCGCGGCCAGGTGCGCGACCGGCAGCTCCTCGCCGGTGACGTTGGACGCACCGGTGACGGCGAGCAGCGCGACGTCGCCGACCGCGAGCGCCTCCTCGACGACGGTGAGCGTGCGGGCGAGCGTGCCGGCTGCGGGCAGCACCCGGTGCCGCCCCCGCAGCCACGGCAACAGGTTGGCGTGGTGCTCGATGTCGAGCACGAGCACCTCGCCGGCCTCTGCCGGCACGGCGGAGGCGAGCAGGTTGAGCGCGTCGGTGGTGTTGCGGGTGAAGACGACCACGTCGTCCTCGCGGGTGCCGACGAACCGGCCGACCCGGCGGCGCGACGCCTCGTAGGCGCGGGTGCTGATCTGGGAGGTCCAGCCGGCACCGCGGTGCACGGAGGAGTACAGCGGCAGGGCCTCGTCGACGCGGTCCTTGACCTGCTGCAGCGCGGGGGCGCTCGCGGCGAGGTCGAGGTTCGCGTACGGCAGCCGTCCGCCGGTGGCCAGCGGCACCTGGGTGCCCGCGCCCACGACGGGCAGCAGGGCCGGCACGCGCGCGGTGGTCGGCCGACAGGAGGTGGTGGTGCTCATCGTCGATCCCTGGTCTTCCCTGGTCCGGGACCCGGGGCGGGTCCGCACTTGCCGCGCCAGGACGGCGCGGCCAGGTCGTCACCCGGGGCACCCCACCGCGGAGGAGGGTTGCCGGCCAGCGAGCCGGGGCTTGACGCTGGCGCTCATGACCTCCGACGAGGATGACCGAGACCACTGCGAACCGTCCAGGCCGCGGGACCGGCGTCCCACCCACCGGACAGTCAGGCGACCTCACGACGCAGCCACCGCACCGAGCCGGCCACCAGCGGGACGACGAGCCACACCGCGAGCGCCGTCCCGGTCTGCGGCCAGGACGTGACAGCGCCGCCTGCGACCTGCTCGAACGCCGCGTGGGCGTCGAGCCACGGCGTCGCACCGCCGAGGACGTCGGGCACCAGGTGCACGGCCGCCATCACGCCGAGCGCGCCGACGCCGACCGCGGTGCTCCCGGTGACCGCGCCGAGCCCGGCGCCCGCCACCGTCGCGAGGGCCGCCGCGGCGAGAGCGACGAGGAGCGCCTCACCACCGCCGTCGAGCACCAGCGGGACGCCCTTGCCCTGAGCCGCCTGGGCCGCCGCAGCGAGAGCCACCAGCGCGCAGGTCGCGGCCGTCGCGGTGGCGAGGAGCAACGCCCCCGCCACCGCGGCAGCCAGCACCCGACCGCGCTGCGGCACCAGGGCGAACGACACCGCCGCCCCCCGCGACCACTCGCCGGCCGTCGCCAGCACGCCGACGACGGGTAGCACGAGCACGACGGCGGCGAAGACCGAGCGCACGTGGTGCGCGAGGTCGACCGCGGCCGGCGCCGTGGTCAGCCCGCGGACGGCGCCCCCGACAGCCACGAGCACGACGGCGACCAGGAGCCACCGACCCCACCGGGTGTCGACCGCCTTGCGCAGCTCGAGCTGCACCAGCACCCACCACGACGGTCCGCGTAGCGCCAGAGCCCGGGCGAGGGGGCGCAGGGCCGGGTCGACGTCGAGGTGCTCGAGCGTCTCGGGGCCGCCGGTCACGCCGCCACCCCGGCGGCGGACAGCTCGGCCGCCGGTTCGGCCAGGTCGAGCGGGACATCGTCCTCGCGCAGCTCCAGCAGCACCTGACCGGCCGCGGCAGCCGCCCGACCCACCTGCTCCACGGTGCCGGCGACCACGACCCGGCCGTCGGCGCGGAGCCGTACCGGCAGCTCGGCGGTCGTCAGCGCGGCCACCAGCTCCTCGCGGTCCAGGCCGCGCGCGACGACACCGGCCGGGCGGAGCAGCTCGTCGGCGGACCCCGACCGCACCACCCGGCCGCGGTCGAGCACCACCAGGTGATCGGCGGTGCCGTGCACCTCGTCCGGCCGGTGACCGGTCAGCAGGACGGTTCCACCGACGTCGGCGAACTCCCGCAGCAACCCGTGCAGCCAGGCGAGACCGTCGGCGTCCAGCGCGCTCGCCGACTCGTCGAGCACCAGGACGTGCGGATCGCCCACGAGTGCGCGGGCGATGCCGAGCCGCTGCCGCATGGCGAACGAGTACCGCCCGACGAGGCGGCGACCGGCGTGGTCCAGCCCCACGCGCTCGAGCACGTCGCCGACCCGCGAGGTGGGCACACCGGTGGCGATCGCGGCCAGCAGCAGCGTCTCGCGGCCGGTGCGGCCCGGGGGCAGGGAGGCGGGGTCCAGCGAGGACCCGACGACCCGCCCGGGGTTGCGCAGCTCGCGGTAGGTCGCGCCGCCGATGGTGGCGCGGCCGTCGGACGCCCGGCTCAGACCGAGCAGGACCCGCAGGGCGGTGGAGCGGCCGGAGCCGTCCGGGCCGAGCAGGGCGGTGACCGTCCCCGGCTCGCAGGTGAGGCTGACGCCGTCGAGCGCCACGGTGCGTCCGTAGCGCTTGCTGAGCCGCTCGAGGGAGATCATGCAGCGAGCCTGGCGCCGGGACCCCGTCCACCGCGTCGGTCGCGGGTCGGCACCTGGTGCGACGAAAGTCGGTGCCTGCGCGCCGACCGGACCGACGTCCGGCCCGTGCCGGGACCTGGCGGCGCTGCCTACGCTGTCGAGGTGCACGTCGTCGAGAGCGCCCGAGGGGTGTGGGCCCGCAGCGCGGGACCGCTCTCGACCGCGGCGTACCTGGCCCTCGGGATCGCGGGCTCGGCCATCATCACCGGCGCCGTGGGCGCCGGCTCGCGGATGGCCGGCGGCTACGGCGCGGTGGTGGCCGGCGGGCTCGCCGCCGTGGCGGGCGTCGTCCTCACCGTCGCGCTGGTCTGGCGCCGGCGCTGGCCGCTCGCCATCGCGCTGGGCGCCGCCGTCTGCTGCCTCGTCGCCTGGACCTACGCCGCGGCGTGGCTCGCGTTGTTCGCGCTCGCCGTCCGACGCCGCGACCGCTGGCTGGTCGTGGCCGCCGTCGTCGCCTGGGCCGGCAGCATCGTCTCGGCGCGCGCACTGGGCATCCCCGTGTCCATCGGGTTCTGGCTGTCGAGCTCGATGTACGGCTTCGCCGTCGCCGGCGGCGCGTACGTGGGCAGCCGTCGCGCCCTGCTCGCCACCCTGCGCGAACGGGCCGAGCGGGCCGAGGCCGAGCAGCTCATGCGCAGCCACCAGGCGCGGCTCGCCGAGCGCTCGCGGATCGCGCAGGAGATGCACGACGTGCTGGCCCACAAGATCTCGCTGGTGACGCTCCAGGCGGGTGGTCTCGAGGTGAACCCCGGCGCCGGGCCCGAGGAGGTCGAGCGGGTCGCCGGACTGATCCGCACCACCGCGCGGCAGGCGCTGGAGGACCTGCGCGGGGTGCTCGGCGTCCTGCGCGGGGTCGACGCCGCCGCCGCCGGCGCGCTCGGCGGACCGGCCGACCTCACCCCCCAGCCCGGCCTCGACGACGTCCGCGCGCTCGTCGAGGCCTCGCGCTCCGCGGGGGTCCCCGTCCACCTCGACTGGGACGTCCCCGGCGGCGTCCCCGTCCCGGAGCTGGTGGGACGCACCGCGTTCCGCGTCCTGCAGGAGGCACTGACCAACGTGCACAAGCACGCCCACGGAGTGAGCGCCACCGTCCTGGTCCGCGGCCGTCCCGGCGAGCGGCTCGACATCGAGGTGACGAACCCGCGACCGGTGGGCACCACGGTCGAGCCGCTGCTGCCCGGCACCGGCACCGGCCTGGAGGGGCTGGCGGAGCGGGTCCGGCTGGCCGGCGGGCAGGTCGAGTCCGGGTTCACGCCCACCGGCTTCCGGGTTCGCGCCTGGCTGCCCTGGTCGGCCGACCGCCCGGTCGGGGCGCTGCGGTGACCGCGCCGATCCGGGTGCTGCTCGTCGACGACGACCCGCTGGTGCGCGCCGGGCTCTCGATGATCCTGTCGTCGGACTCCGCGATCGAGGTGGTCGGGGAGGCGCAGGACGGTGCCGTCGCGATGGACCGGGTCGTCACCGACCGTCCCGACGTCGTCCTGATGGACATCCGGATGCCGCGCGTGGACGGTCTGACCGCCACGGCGCGGCTGACCGCGACCGAGCGGCCCCCGAAGGTGCTGGTGCTCACGACCTTCGACCTCGACGACTACGTCTTCCGCGCGCTCGAGGCCGGGGCCAGCGGCTTCCTGCTCAAGGACACCCCGCCGCGCGAGCTGGTCGCGGCGGTCAAGATCGTGGCGGCGGGCGAGGCGATGCTGTCGCCGACGGTCACCCGCACCCTGATCGGGCACTTCGCCGCCGACGGCTCGCAGGGACGCCGCCAGCGCGCCCTGGCCCGGTTGCAGGTGCTCACCGAGCGCGAGCGCGAGGTGCTCGTCGCCGTCGGCCGCGGCCTGTCCAACGCCGAGGTCGGGCGCTCGCTGTTCCTGTCCGAGGCCACCGTCAAGGCGCACGTGTCGCGCCTGCTGCTCAAGCTCGACGCCACCAACCGGGTCCAGGTCGCGATCCTCGCGCACGACGCGGGTCTGCTCGGCGGCTGACGGCGGACGAGGCGGCGGACCGCGGAGGTCCTCAGCCCCAGCCCAGCTCGTGCAGCCGCTCGTCGTCGATGCCGAAGTGGTGCGCGATCTCGTGCACCACGGTCACGGCCACCTCGTCGACGACGTCCTCGGCCGTGTCGCACACGGCCAGCGTGGGGTTGCGGAAGATCAGGATCCGGTCGGGCAGCGACCCGGCGTCCCACCAGCCGTCGCGCTCGGTGAGCGGCGTGCCCTCGTAGAGCCCGAGCAGGCCGGGCTCGTCGGCCGGGGCGTCGTCCTCGACGAGGACGACGACGTTGCGCATCTGGGCGGCGAGCTCGGGCGGCACCAGGTCGAGGGCGTCGGAGACCGCCTCCTCGAACGCCTCCCGGCTCATCTCGACCACGGCCCCATCCTGCCCTCCCGGCCGTCCCGGGTACCGCTTTGGAGAAGGCCGCCGTGGTCCCCTATGCTGTCCGGGTCCTCGACGGTTCGCGTCCGGAGGCAGGTGGACGGTGGTCCCGGTCGAGATCGGCCCCCATCGTCTAGCGGCCTAGGACTCCGCCCTTTCAAGGCGGCAGCGCGGGTTCGAATCCCGTTGGGGGTACAGCACCACCGCACGACAGCATCACCGGTCTTGCACCGCAAGGCCCCGTAGCGCAGTCGGTTAGCGCGCCGCCCTGTCACGGCGGAGGTCGCGGGTTCGAGTCCCGTCGGGGTCGCTCAGCGAGCAGCACGTCGCTCGTGAAGGCCAGATAGCTCAGTTGGTAGAGCGTCCGACTGAAAATCGGAAGGTCAGCGGTTCGACCCCGCTTCTGGCCACCACCGCACCCCTGTGCCCTCGTCGACCTGCGACGACTCCGCCTCGACGGGCGCCACCGCCGGGACCGGGTCGCCATCAACGTGTGGCGCCGGCGCCGCCGGGTGGTGGCGTCACTCCTCGATCCAGGCCAGGTACACCTGACGCCCGCCGGGCGTGGCCCGCGCCTCGAACCGCCACATCCGCTCGATCTCCGAGCCGTCGCGGTGCCGGGCGGGTAGCTGCAGCCGGCGACCGAGCAGGGTGACCTTGCCGGTGGCCAGGTAGCGGGTGAAGCCGGCGACGTACGGCTCGCGCAGCCGTGGCGGGATGATCGCCGTGACCCGCGCGCCGACCAGCTCCGCGACGTCGTAACCGAGCAGCTCGGCCACCGAGGTGCTCACCGCGATGATGCGGTTGGTGTCGTCGGCCGCGACCACGGGGACGGTGGACGACCGCACGACGTCGTCGTCCCAACGAGGTGCTTCGACGCCCCACGGGAGCCCCGACCCCGGGCCGAGCAGCTCGGTGTCCCACGGCGTGGGAGGCACGCCCTTGACCTGCGCCACCGCCTGGTCGCAGGTCCAGTCGCGCAGGGTGTCGATCTCGGGCAGGGGCGGGCGCAGCAGCAGCTGGCCCTCGCGGGCGAGCACCCGGCCGACGTCGAGGGCGTCGCGGAAGTGGTCGAACAGGTCCGCACCGGTGCCGGGCAGCCCGACCACGACGTCGATCGTCGCCGGGCGCGGACCCGCGGGCAGGGTCCGGATCGCGGTGTCGGTGCCCGCCAGCAGCAGGGCGACGGCCTCCTCCGCGGCGGCGAGCACGTCGGCGCGCACGACCTCCGGGCGCACGGCGCGGACGAGGAACAGCTCGCGCAGCAGGGCCGCCTGGTGCTCGATGGCCGCGAGCCAGAGCCGGCGCGGCACGAGCGGGAGCACGACGACGGCGCCGACGTCCTCGAGCAGGTCGAGGCCGTCGAGGTCCCACTCGGCGTCGGCGCCCTCGAACGCGGGCGTGGTGGTGCCGTCGACGGTGAACCAGACCGCCTTGCCGCCGGACTCCAGCGGCTCGATCCCGAAGTCGGCCCCGAGCCGCGCCACCAGGCGCAGGCCGCGTCCGGTCGTGGACTGGTCGCTGAAGTGCCGTTCGAGCGGGACGGCCGGGCTGTGGTCGGCCACGGCGACGCGGGCGGCGTCCGGGCCCAGCTCGACGGAGACCTCGCACTCGGTGCGGGCGTGCAGCACCACGTTCGTGACCAGCTCGCTGACGGCCAGCTGGGCGTCGTCGGCCCAGTCCTCGTGGCCGGCGAGCGTCAGCACCTCGCGCACGTGCCGGCGGGCGGCCGACACGCTGGCGGCCTCGGGCGGCAGGCGCACGGTCCGCGGCTGCACCGGTGCGCCTCCTCTCCCACGTCCGGGCGGTCTCAGAGCGCGCCCGCGCCGAGTTTTCCACGCCGCGCCCCCGTGCGGCGGGTTCGACACCGCCTGCCTTCGGTCCTCGCGACGACCTCGCCGTACCCGTCGGTCACTTCGCCTGTGCAGAACGCCCCCTTCGCCCGTTTTGCCTGACAGGCTCATCCCCGAGCCGTCCCGAGGACGTGACGGCACTCGCAGAGACTCGGAGGGAAGCTGTGAGCACACGCAAGCGTGGGGTGAGCACCCGGGTGGTGCTGACGACGGCGGCGCTGGGAGCCGCTCTGGTCGGGGGCCTGGCGACGCCGGCGACGGCGGCCGCACCGTCCTACGTCGCCCTGGGCGACTCCTACTCCTCGGGCACCGGCACCCGCGACTACGTCGCCGACGGCACGCAGTGCCAGCGGTCGACGCGTGCCTATCCTTCGCTCGTGGCCGCCTCCACCGGCTACGCGCTCGACTTCCGCGCCTGCTCCGGCGCCACCATCCCGGACGTGGTCGGCAACCAGCTCGGCGCCCTGACCGCCGGCACCTCGTACGTGACGGTCTCCGTCGGCGGCAACGACGCCGGCTTCGCCCCGGTGCTCACCGAGTGCGCCCAGCCCGGCTGGATGAGCGACTGCGACGGCGCGGTCGACGGCGCCGAGGCGGTCATCAACGGCCAGCTGCCGGGCGCGCTCGACTCGCTCTACGGCCAGATCAGCGCCCGCGCCCCCCAGGCCCGGGTCGTGGTCGTCGGCTACCCCCGGATCTTCATGGGCGAGGACTGCAACGCCTTCACCTGGTTCTCGCCGCAGGAGCAGGCGCGGCTGAACGCCGTCGCCGACCAGGCGAACTCGGTGCTCGCCGCCGCCGCCGGACGCGCCGGGTTCCGGTTCGCGGACCCGACCTCGGCCTTCATCGGCCACGCCGTGTGCGACGACCCCGAGTGGCTGAACGGCCTGTCGAACCCGATCGGTGAGTCGTACCACCCGAACGTCGCCGGGCACGCGTCCGGCTACGCGCCCCTCGTCAGCGGTCCGCTGACCGGGGCCACCGCGGCGATCACCGCCGAGACGGTCGCCGCCGCCGACGCGTCCGGGCCGAGCCTGGCCCGCCAGGGCGCCGCCCACGCGGACGCCGACCGCTCGATCCGTCCGCAGGAGTTCGTGCTGCCCGACCTGACCACGCCGGAGGCCGCAGCCGCCGCTGCGCGCGCAGGGGTCGACCTCGACAGCCGGGCCAGCATCGACGCCGCCGACCGCCGGTACTCCGCCGTCCAGGCCGCCGCGCACGCCGCCGACGACTGAGCCGGCACCGCGCCGGTCCTCTGACGAGCCGACGTCAGGGGGCCGGTGCGCGCTCGGCCAGACCGGTGAGCACCGCACGGGCCTCCTCGGCCCAGGCCAGCCGCGCCCGGGCGGAGGTCTCGCCCGCCGCGATCGTGAGGAGCACGTAGGGCCGGTCCGGTGACGGCGGCTCACCCTCGACCTCGGCACGGACCGCCGCGAGGGCGCGCATCGCACTCTCGGCCTCGGCCGCGACGTCGTCGACCAGCCGCAGGCACGCCGCGGGGCCGAGCGTGCGCCCGAAGAACAGCCGCAGCAGGACGCCGTTGCGTGGCGGGACCACCTCCACCGGCTCGCCGAGACGCCGGCGCAGGTGACGTCGGCCCTCCGGAGTCGGTCGGAAGAGACCGTCCGCGCCCTTGCGGACCAGGCCGTCTCGCTCGAGCCGCGCGAGGGTCGGGTAGATCTGGCCGAAGCTCTCGCTCCAGAACCGCCCGAGGGCGTCCCTGATGGCCGCTCGCAGGGCGTACCCGGTCATCGGCTGCAGGGTCAGCCCGCCGAGGACGGCGAGGTCGGTCTGGGACGTTCGGGTCACGCTCTGGACTATATCTGACAGATATGTTGCACTGGCGTCATGCCTGAGAACGGATCGGACGTGGCGGGGCGGACGGCTGCCGCGCTGCTCATCGGTGTCGCCGGCTTCCAGATGGCCCTGGCTTCGGGCGCCCCGTGGGGGGCGGTGTCGTACGGGGGTGCGACGGCCGGGACGCTGCCCGACCACCTGCGCACCGTCAGCGCGGTGGCTGCTCCGCTCTACCTGGGTCTCGCAGCGGTCGCGGGCGGCGCGGGGTCGCGTCGGGCCCGCTCGCTCGTGCTGCGGGTCGGAGCGGCCTGGATGGCCGTCGGCACCGTCGTCAACCTCGCCTCACCCTCGCTCCCCGAGCGGCTCATCTGGGTCCCGGTGACGGCTGCTGCAGCCGTCGCACTGTGGCGTGCCGCCCCTGCGCGGGCGCGGACAACTGCTGCCGCCGCCACCGCGGGGCAGTGACAGGATCGACGGGTGAACGACTCGACGGTTGAGCGCGACGTCCTGGTCACCGAGGTGGGGGCCCGGGACGGGCTGCAGAACGAGGCGACGGTCCTCGACCCGTCCGTGCGGGCCGACCTGGTGCGCCGGCTCTGCGGCACGGGGGTGCCTCGGGTCGAGGCGGTGTCGTTCGTCCACCCGCGCTGGGTGCCGGCGATGGCCGGCGCGGAGGAGATCATGGCGGCGCTCGCCGCCGACCGCCCGCAGGGCGTCGCGGTGAGCGGTCTGGTGCTGAACCGCAAGGGGTTCGACCGCGCGGTCGACGCCGGCGTCGACGTCGTCAACTACTCGTTCCCGGTGAGCGAGGGGTTCGCCGCGCGCAACCAGAACACCACCGTGGCGGACGGCGTGGCGGGCAGCCACGAGATCGTCGCCGCCGCCCGCGAGCGCGGTCTGCCGGTGGTGGTCACGCTCAGCACGTCGTTCGGGTGCCCGTTCGACGGCGAGGTCCCGGTGGCGCAGACGCTGGCCGTGGCCGAGCAGGTGATGCAGGTGCCGCCGGACGAGATCTGCCTCGGCGACACCATCGGCGTCGGGGTGCCCGCGCAGGTGACGGCGCTGACCCGCGGCCTGCTCGACCTCGGCGCGACCCCGGCGATGCACTTCCACAACACCCGCGGCACCGGGCTGGCGAACGCGCTGGCCGCCCTCGACGCGGGGGTGCGGCGCCTGGACGCGTCCGTCGGCGGCACCGGCGGCTGCCCGTTCGCACCGAGGGCGACGGGCAACATCGCGACGGAGGACCTGGCCTACCTGCTGGCGGGCCAGGGTCTGCGGACAGGCATCGACATCGAGGCGGTCGTCGAGGTCAACGGCTGGCTCGCCGGCCACCTCGGCAAGGAGCTGCCCGCGATGGTCGCGAGGGCAGGCGTGCCGGACTGGTTCCCGGCGCGCTGAGCACGGCCTGCCGAGCGCACCCGGGCACGCCGGAGCGGCCGATCCCGGGAGGGACCGGCCGCCAGCCTGGGATCAGTCCTCGGAACGCTGGGTCGGGATGCCGGCCAGGAGGGAGCGGACCTCGGCCTCGCGGTACCGGCGGTGACCGCCGAGCGTGCGGATCGACGACAGCTTGCCGGCCTTGGCCCAGCGAGTGACGGTCTTGGGGTCGACCCGGAACAGCGCGGCCACCTCGGCAGGCGTCAGCAGGTTCTCGGTCTCGGTCGCGCGAGCGGCCATCGGGTCCTCCTCTTTCGTGGTGCCGGCCTCCACCAGGCCGCACCGCAGCCGGGGAACGCCCGTCTGCGACCCCGCCATTGTCCGCCCACGGTCGGCATGTCCGCCATAGCCCGAAATGACTATCCGTGGACGCGCTCACACGGCGGATAGGGTGACGCCGCCGGCCTCGCGACCCGGGGCAGCCACCACAAGGAGCATCCGCCATGAGCGCGCACCCGTCCGCGAGCACGACCCCGACGACGCCCGGGAGCAGCCCGGTCCCGCCCCCCGGGTGGGAGGTCGAGCACGAGCAGGTCGTGGTCTGCCACGACCGTGCCACCGGGCTCCGGGCGATCATCGCGATCCACAGCACGGCGCTCGGACCGGCCCTCGGCGGCACCCGGTTCTTCCCCTACGCCTCCATGGACGACGCCCTGCGCGACGTCCTGGCCCTGTCGCGGGGCATGTCGTACAAGAACGCCCTCGCCGGCCTGGACCACGGCGGCGGCAAGGCCGTCATCGTGGGCGACCCGCGCACGGACAAGTCCGAGGCGCTGCTGCGGGCGTACGGGCGGTTCGTGCAGTCGCTCGGCGGGCGGTACGTGACCGCGTGCGACGTGGGCACCTACGTCGCCGACATGGACGTCGTCGCGCGCGAGACCGACTTCGCCACGGGACGCTCCGAGGTCGACGGCGGCGCGGGCGACTCCTCCGTGCTCACCGCGTACGGGGTGTTCCAGGGCATGCGCGCGGCGGCCACCCACCTGTGGGGCGGGCCCTCGCTCGCAGGGCGCCGGGTCGGGATCGCCGGCGTCGGCAAGGTCGGCAAGCACCTGTCGCGGCTGCTGGTCGAGGACGGCGCCGACGTCGTGGTCACCGACGTCGACCCCACCGCGGTCGCGACCCTGCAGGGGACGCTGCCGCAGGTCGAGGCCGTCGCCGGCACCGAGGACCTCGTCCGCGAGGACCTCGACGTGTACGCCCCCTGCGCGCTGGGCGGGGCCCTGGACGACCAGACCGTCCAGGCGCTCAAGGCCACGGTCGTGTGCGGTGCGGCGAACAACCAGCTCGCCCACCCCGGTACCGAGGACGCCCTCGCCGCGCGCGGCGTCCTCTACTGCCCCGACTACCTGGTGAACTCCGGCGGGGTGATCCAGGTCGCCGACGAGCTGCACGGGTTCTCGTTCGACCGTGCCCGCGCCAAGGCGTCACGCATCTACGACGCCACGCTCGGGGTGCTCACCGAGGCGGCCGACCGCGGTGTGACACCGTCCGCAGCCGCCGACGCCCTCGCCGAGCGGCGGATGGCCGAGGTGGGCCAGGACCGCCCCTGGCTGCCGCGCCGCTGACCGCAGCGGTCAGCGCGGCCGGCTGCCGCGCACGCCCTGCGGCCTGACCTCCTTCCCGTCCGAGGCGGTGCGGACCGGCTGCTCGAGCCGGGTCAGGTCGAGCAGCAGGCGCCCGTCCTCGCGGCGCGGCCGCCCGCAGGTGGAGCCGTCGCCGGCACCGCCCGCCGGAGCCGTCCGCCGGCGGTCAGCCCTCTGCGTACCCACGACCGCGCACCATCAGCCCGCCGAGCGCCATCAGCACCAGGGCGACCAGCGACAGCAGCCCCGCCCGCGACAGCGACGCGCCCGTCTCGGCCAGCTCCGAGGGCTGGACCACGGCCCGGGCCTGGGTGCGGTCGGCGACGACCTCGTCGCCCAGCACGTCCCCGTCACCCGAGCCGGAGCCGGGGTCGGCCGGGTCCGTCCCGGGACCGGTCGGGTCATTCGACCCGCCCGCCACGCACCCGCCCGAGGCGTCCCCGAGGACGCCCGCGGCGATGCCGCAGACCTGCACGGCGACGCTCCCGGACAGGTCGACGTCGTTGCCGGAGCCGACCGGGTCGTCCGAGCCCTCGCCCGGGGTGCCCGGGCCCGCCGGGTCGTCACCGGCCGAGCCCTCGGTCGACGCCTCGCCGCACGAGCCCTCGGCGTCGCCGAGCACGCCGACCGAGATGCCGCAGACCTGCACCGGCGCGACGGCGACGGCGTCGACGTCGTTGCCCGACGCCACGGCGTCCTCGCCCGACGTCGACCCTCCACCGGACGCGCCGGTCGAGCCCGAGCTGGTCGCCGCATCGCACGACGACGAGGAGTCGCCACCGACGGCGACCGCCACTCCGCAGACCTGGACCGGCAGGACCGCCGCCAGGTCGAGGTCGTTCCCCGAGAGCACGGCGTCCTCCGCCTGCTCGGCCGGCCCGGTGGCCGGCTCGCTCGCCGGCGCCTGGTCCGTGGTGGCGGACACCTGCGCGTCGTCGCACCCGGCCGCGGCGTCGCCGAGGACGGCGACCCCGATCCCGCACACCTGGACGGGGGCGACGACCGCGCCGCCCACGTCGTTCCCGGAGAGCAGCCCGTCCGCCTGCGCGGCCGCTGCACCTCCGACGACTGCTCCGCCGGCGATCGCGCCGGCGAGGAGAACCCTTCTGACGACAGCGTGCATGGCTGCCTCACGTCCCTTTCGTCCCGAGGATCGCGCGGGCGGATGCCCGCGCGAGGTCACGCCGTGGCCGGCTCGGAGCCGGCGACGACGTCCTCAGTCGGGGCTGAAGGGTGGGACGGGAGCGCGGGACGCGGCGAGCGCGGCGTCGGGGGCGAGCGGACGCACGCCACCGGAGCCAGGGGAGAGCCGGGCGACACCAGGAGTCCGGGCCACCAGGTCCGGCCCGGCGAGGCCGCCGGTGCCGGACACCGAGCCGGAACCCGTCGCCGGGTCGTGGACGGGCCACGGCCCCGTGGGCTGCGTGGGTCCCGTCGACCCCGAGGAGCTGTTCCGGGCGGCCGCGGAGGTCGGCAGCGGCGCGCCGGCGACGGATGCGCGATCCGTTGCAGCAGAACCATATTCCGCGGACAGGGACAGCGCGCGGAGGGTCGGGAGATGGGGGCCGGCGGGTGCCGCCGCCGCCGCAGCACCCTCGTCCGGATCCGCGATGGCCCTCGTCCGTCGCCGGGACGGCGTCGACGACGGGCGGCGGCACGACCTCGATCACCACGGTGTCGACGGGCCGTACCACCGGGGCCAGGACCTGGTCGACGGTCGTGGTCAGCTCGCGGACGACGCCGGTCGTCCGGTCGGTCACGCCGCGGACGGCGTCGGTCACGGGCAGGTCGTCGACGACGGCGACGTCGCGCACCAGCGGGGCGTCCTGGACCGCGGGCACCACGTGGTCGACGGTGCCGGAGGCGAGCTCGAGGACCGAGCCGGACGCGTCGTCGGCGACGGTCGTGAGCCCACCGAGCAGACCCGTCACGGGGCCTGCGGGGGTGGTCTCCGCGGCCTGGACCGGGGCGCCGAGGACGAGGGTCGCACCGACCGCACCGCCGACGAGGGCACCGCGCAGCAGCCAGCGCCGCACGAGTGCCGTCGGGATGCGTTCCCGGCCCACGTCGCCCCCTCAGCGGTGTCGAAGGCCCCCCGGCACGCCGCTCCGCTGATCTCATTGAGCCATCGGCGACGGCGCCTGTCGCGCCGGCTCACCCCGGCGGAGCACGGACCGGGACGGACGGTGAGCAACCGCCCCCGGTGCTCGGTCCAGAGATCTACGCGGCGTGACGAGCCGTCACCGAGCGCAACCGGCTCGCGCTGCACCGGACCGAGGTGCCGGAACTCTCGGCGACGATGTACCGTTGGGCCACGCAGAGAAGCCAACCTCTGGGGCCGCCGTCGAGCCAGCCCTGGGATGACGATGAGGGGGTCACGCCATGGGGCGCGGCCGTCAGAAGGCCAAGCAGACCAAGGTCGCCCGGGAGCTGAAGTACTACAGCCCCGAGACCGACTACGAGCGTCTGCAACGCGAGCTGCGGGGAGAGCCGTTGAAGCCCTCTCCGGCTCCCGACGAGACCGACAGCGACGAGGACGACGAGTACGGGGCCTGGACCTCGTCGACCGGCCGCTGAGCAGCTGACCCGTCCCGGCGCCGCCCCTCGGGAGGCGCCGGGCGCTGCTGTGCTCTGCCTCTAGCCGGGGTGCTCCCCCACGGTGCGGACGGTGCCTCCGCGCACGCCCTTGGCGCCGCGGACGACGTCCTCGGCCACGACCGGGAGCCCGTCCTCGTCGCCGGCGACCGCGCCCAGCACCCACGCCTGCATCCCGGAGCGCGTCAGCCGGTCGATCGCGGCGTCGGCACCCCCGGCACCGACGACCGCGACCATGCCCACGCCGTTGTTGAGCGTCCGCTCGAGGTCACCGCGCGGCACGCCGCCGAGGGCCCCGACCATCCCGAAGACGGGCGCCGGCGTCCAGGTCGAGCGGTCCACGGTGGCCGTCACGCCGGCCGGCAGCACCCGCGCCAGGTTGGCCGCGAGCCCGCCGCCGGTGACGTGGCTGAAGGCGTGCACCTGCGCCGCGGCGTCGCCGGCCAGCGCCAGGCACGCCAGCGTGTACAGCCGGGTGGGCTCGAGCAGCTCCTCGCCCACCGTGCGTCCGAGCTCGTCGACGTGCCGGTCGTACGTCCAGCCGGCGAGCTCGAGCACGCGGCGCACCAGCGAGTACCCGTTGGAGTGCAGGCCCGACGACGCCATCGCGATCACGACGTCGCCGGCGAGGACCCGCTCCGGCCCGAGCACGTCGTCGGCCTCGACCACGCCGGTGGCCGCGCCCGCGACGTCGTACTCGTGCTCGCCGAGCAGCCCGGGGTGCTCGGCGGTCTCTCCGCCCACCAGCGCGGTGCCGGTGAGCCGGCAGCCCTCCGCGATCCCGCGGACGATGTCGGCGATCCGCTCCGGCACGACCTTGCCGCAGGCGATGTAGTCGGTCATGAACAGCGGCCGGGCGCCGCTCACGACGATGTCGTCGACGACCATGCCCACCAGGTCCTGCCCGATCGTGTGGTGCACGTCCATCGCCTGCGCGACGGCGACCTTGGTGCCCACGCCGTCGGTGCTGGTGGCCAGGAGCGGGCGTCGCATCCGCAGCAGCTCGGTGGCGTCGAACAGCCCGGCGAAGCCGCCGATGCCGCCGAGGACGCGCGCGTCGTGGGTCGCCGCGACGGCGTCCTTCATCAGCTCGACGGCCTTGTCGCCCGCCTCGGTGTCGACACCCGCTCCGGCGTAGGTCACTCGCTCGGTCGCCACGGTGCCAGGCTACCGAGCGACGACGACGGCCCCGTGGGCGCTCCCACAGGGCCGCCGCGGTCACCGGATCAGATCCGGACAGACCTGGATCTGACCCCGATCAGGACGAGGGCGTCACCCCGTCGTGGTCGTGCTCGTCCTCCCCGCCGAGCGGACCGGCGAAGGTGTGCTCCGGCCCCGCGGGTGCGGGGACGGCGAAGTTGCCCCGGACCGGCACTCCGCGCACCCCGTTCACGCTCTCGGTGGAGTGCGCGTAGGTGAGCACGGCGAACGCGACCGCATCGGAGTTCACCTCGAGGGCGTGCAGGCTGTTGTTGGCGTAGGTGTCGCAGGAGAGGTGGTAGCACGGGTCGAACTGCGCACCCGCGGTGCCACCCCAGATCTGTTGCTGCTGAACCGTCTTGACGACCTCGGCGCCGGTGAACAGGCCGCCGGACGCGATCCCGGCGTTGATGAACGCCTGGTAGTCGCTGCGTCCGCTGAAGGCGGAGTCGTCGTAAGGCTCCCCGCGGAACGTGTAGAACGACTCGAAGGTCTCCTCGATCGCCTCCGATCCGTCGGGCACGACCACCGGTGCGACGAAGCTCGACTCGTCCGCGTCGTACACGCCGAAGTAGTAGTTCGGCGAGCCGATCATGTCGAAGTTGAGATAGAGCGCGATCCGCTCCTTCTCCGCGGCCGACAGTCCGGCGACGTACTGGGTGGAGCCGATCAGGCCCGCCTCCTCCGCGCCCCACCAGGCGAGCCGCACCGTGTTCTGGGGACGGTGGCCCGACAGCTGCTGAGCCAGCTCCAGCAGCGCCGCCGAGCCGCTGCCGTTGTCGTTGATGCCGGGACCGGCCTGGACGGAGTCGAGGTGCGCCCCCGCCATCACGACGTTGGCGGCGTTGCGACCGGGCAGCTCCGCGAGCACGTTGAGCTGGGGACGCTGCTCGGCCGCCGGCACGACGACGCGCGCGACGGATCCCGGCTGCGAGAGCGCGACGCCATCCGCGAACGAGGCGCCGACGACGGGGATGGTCACGACGGAGGGGACGAGGGTGCCGACGATGAGGCCCTCACGGCTCGGGTCGTTGCCCTGGTTGAAGATGATGACCGCCTCGGCACCCGCCGCCTGCGCGTTGGCTGCCTTGACCCCGAAGGTGCACGTCCCGCGCTGGATCAGCGCGATGTCGCTGGCTCCGGAGAAGTCGAGACCGGCGAAGTCCGCGGCCTCGCAGCCGCTCGTGCTGGCGCGCGGCGGCGTGAGGTTGATGTCGACCGGCGTGACGTTTCCGGTGACCTCGCCGGTCCCGGTGCCGGTGAACGGCCCGGTCTGGTAGGTGGCGTTGACCGGGGCGAGCTGCTGGAGCACCGCGGGCGGGACGTAGGTGAAGGGGAACTCGTCGAGCGTGACCTGCCAGCCCGCCGCCTCGAGCGTCTCGACGACGTAGTCGACGCTGTCGACGTACCCCTGCGTACCGGCCGCACGGTTGCCGCCGTTGGCGTCAGCGATCGCCTGGAGCTCCTGCTGGTGCTCGCGGACGCCGGCGACCCGCATGCACTCCAGCAGCTTGGTGTAGGTGTTGTTGTTGCGCTTCTCGCAGCCCGCGACCGAGGGGGCCGCGCTGGCCGGAGCGACCGCGATCGTGGCGGTCAGCAGCGCGCCGGCGGCGGCTGCGCCGATTCCGAGGCGCCGGTTGCGGGGTCGTGGTCGTCGTCGTGCTGACATGGTGGATCCTCTCCGCGGTCGACCCCGAGCAGGTCGAAACCTACTCGCGCGCGAGGTCGCGGAACAGAGCGTGACCACCAATCGCCCGGTCGACCCGTCAGGGCCGGGTGAGCGCGTCCACCGCGCCGCCGCCCAGACCGGGGCTGACGCCCTCGGCGTCGATCGGCAGCTCGGTCTGGCCCGGCAGGATGCCGAGGTCCGACGCGTCGTCGACCTGCACGGGGTACCGGCCGGTGAAGCACGCGGTGCACAGCCGCTCGACCGGCTGCTCGGTGGCCGCGACCATCGCCTCGACGCCGATGTAGCCGAGCGAGTCGGCCCCGAGCGAGGAGCAGATCTCCTCGACGGTGAGCCCGTTGGCGATCAGCTCGGCGCGGGAGGCGAAGTCGATGCCGTAGAAGCACGGCCACTTCACCGGCGGGGACGAGATGCGCACGTGAACCTCGGCCGCGCCCGCCTCGCGCAGCATCCGCACCAGGGCGCGCTGGGTGTTGCCGCGGACGATCGAGTCGTCGACGACGACGAGCCGCTTGCCGCGCACGACGTCGCGCAGGGGGTTGAGCTTGAGCCGGATGCCGAGCTGGCGGATGGTCTGGGAGGGCTGGATGAACGTGCGTCCGACGTAGGCGTTCTTCACCAGCCCCTGGCCGTACGGGATCCCGGACGCCTCGGCGTACCCGATCGCCGCCGGGGTGCCGGACTCCGGCGTGGGGATGACGAGATCGGCCGCCACGGGGTGCTCCGCCGCGAGCCGGCGGCCCATCTCGACCCGCGCGGCGTGCACGCCGCGACCGGCGATCGTGGTGTCCGGGCGGGCGAGGTACACGTACTCGAAGACGCACCCCGTGGGCGTCGCCTCCGCGAACCGCTGGGTGCGTAGGCCGTTCTCGTCGATCGTCACCATCTCGCCCGGCTCGATCTCGCGGACGAACGACGCACCGACGATGTCGAGCGCAGCGGTCTCGGACGCGACCACCCAGCCGCGCTCCAGCCGACCCAGGACGAGCGGCCGGATGCCGTGCGGGTCGCGGGCGGCGTACAGGGTGTGCTCGTCCATGAACACCAGCGAGAACGCCCCGCGCAGCCGCGGCAGCACCTCGAGCGCCGTGGCCGCGAGGGTGCGGTCGGCCGAGCCGTTGAGCAACGTCGTGATGAGCACGGTGTCGGTGGTGTTGCCGCGGGCCATCTCGCCGCGGGTCATCCGGCCGTACATCGACTCCACGAGGTCGCGCAGCTCGGCGGTGTTGGTGAGGTTGCCGTTGTGACCGAGGGCCACCGTGCCCGCCGCGGTGTTCCCGAGCGTGGGCTGCGCGTTCTCCCAGCGGCTCGCGCCGGTGGTCGAGTACCGGGTGTGGCCGATGGCCAGGTGGCCCTGGAGGGGCGCGAGCGAGCGCTCGTCGAAGACCTGGGAGACCAGGCCCATGTCCTTGAGGACGAGCAGCTGGCTGCCGTTCGAGACGCAGATCCCCGCCGACTCCTGCCCGCGGTGCTGCAGCGCGTAGAGGCCGAAGTACGTCAGCTTGGCGACGTCCTCCTCGGGGGCCCAGACCCCGAAGACCCCGCAGGCGTCCTGCGGGCCCTTCTCGCTCGGGAGCAGGTCGTGCGACAGGCGGCCGTCACCACGTGGCATGGCTCCATCGTCGCACGGCGCGGGCGATCCCCTCCGCCGCCCGCGCCCTGCGATCCGCGCCCTACGCTCCCGCCATGACGTTCTGGCTCGAGGTGATCGGCTGGCTGGGCTCGGCCGTGCTGGTGTGGTCGCTGGCGCAGGCGCGGGTGGTGCGCTTCCGGGCGCTGAACCTGGTCGCCTCGGTGGTGCTCACCGGCTACAACGCGGCGCTCGGGGTGTGGCCGATGGTGGCGATGAACGCCGTCATCGCCGGGCTCGACGTCTTCCACCTGGTGCGGCTGCTGCGGACCCGTGACGACGACGCCGTCTACGAGGTGGTCGAGGTGCCGGCCGACGACGCGTACCTGGCCCACGTCCTGACCAGGCACGCCGCCGACATCGAGCGGCACAACCCCGGCTTCGCGTGGTCGCCCGGCGAGGCGGACCGCTCGGCGTACCTCGTCCTCAAGGACATCGAGACCGTCGGCGTGGTCCTGCTCACCGACGACGGGGCGGGCGAGGGCACGGTCGAGCTCGACTACGTGGTGCCGCGGTTCCGCGACTTCTCGGTGGGCAAGTTCGTCTACCGCCGCGGCGGCGACCTCGCCGGGCGCGGGCTGCGCCGGCTCGTGGCGTCCACCCGGATGCCGGACGCGGCCGAGTACTTCCCGCGTGTGGGGTTCGCTCCGGACGCCTCCGGTCGCCTGGTGCTGGAGCTGGCGGCGTGAGCATCGAGGTCCGGGACGTGGCCGACGAGAACAGGTTCGACGCCGTGCGCGACGGCGCCGTGGTCGGCCACATCGCCTACCGCCGCACCGCCCGCGGGTACGCGTTCCTGCACACCGAGGTCGACCCGGCGGCGGAGGGCACGGGGGTCGGGTCGCAGCTCGCCCGCGCCGCGCTCGACGCCGTCCGGGCCAGCGGGTCAGAGGTGCTGCCCTACTGCCCTTTCGTCAGGGACTGGATCGCACGGCACCCCGAGTACGTCGACCTCGTCCCGCAGGGCCAGCGGGCGACGTTCGACCTCGCCTGAAGGCCGACGATCAGCGCCGACGGTCGAGCAGCACCGCCACCAGGCCGCCGAGCAGGCCGCCGACGAGGGCGAGCACCAGGCTCGTGTAGGCGAGCACCTTCCCGACCGAGAACTCCTCTCCCGTGACCGAGGGGTCCGGCTCGACCGGCGTCAGGAAGGTCACGACACCGGCGACGAGCACGCCGACGACGACCCCCAGCGCGATGAAGACCGGGTACTTCGGCCGCCGGGTGCGCCGGAAGCGCGGCATCTCCTCGACAGGAGGCTGCTCGGGCCGGGCGGGTTCGCTCACGGGTCGACGGTACCGAGGGGCAGGTGCAGCAGCGGCAGCCAGGGCGACAGGTCGGCGCGCCGGCCGCTCGCCCGCACCTCCCCGGACGCCACCGCCTCGTCCCACGCCGTGGCGCCGGTGACGAGCCGCAGCCACGCGTCCGCGCCGGTCTCGACGACGTTGGGCGGGGTGCCCCGGGTGTGCCGCGGGCCGGGCACGCACTGGCTCACCCCGAACGGCGGGACGCGCACCTCGACGGCGTTGCCCGGTGTGCGGTCGGAGAGCTCCTCGAGCGACCAGCGGACGGCCGTGGCGGTGGTGGCACGCTCCGCGGAGCCGGGGTCGGCCGCCCAGGCACGCAGAGCGGACCGGCCGGTCGCCGGGTCGGTGCGGCGTCGGGGCGGCATCAGAGCAGCCGGCGGTCGGCCGCCCACCGGGTCAGCTCGTGCCGCGAGGACAGCTGGAGCTTGCGCAGCACCGCCGACACGTGGGTCTCGACCGTCTTGACGGAGATGAACAGCTCCTTGGCGACCTCCTTGTAGGCGTAGCCGCGGGCGATCAGCCGCATCACCTCGCGCTCGCGGGCCGAGAGCCGGTCCAGCTCGTCCTCGACCTGCGCCACCTCGCCCGCCGCGGAGCCGAAGGCGTCGAGCACGAACCCGGCCAGGCGCGGGCTGAACACCGCGTCGCCACCGGCCACCTTGCGGACGGCCGCGGCCAGGTCCTCGCCGGTGATCGACTTCGTGACGTACCCGCGGGCGCCGGCCCGGATCACCGCGATGACGTCCTCCGCGGCGTCGCTCACCGACAGCGCGAGGAACCGCACCGGGTCGCCGCCCGGCGTCTGCGTGGCGGCGCACTGCCGCAGCACCTCCGCGCCGCCGCCGCCGTCGCCGCCGGGCAGGTGCACGTCGAGCAGCACCACGTCGGGCTGGACCGATCGCACGGCGGCGATGGCGGTGTCGACGTCGCCGGCCTCCTCCACGACGTCCAGGCCGGCGTCCGCGTCGAGCAGCTCCGAGCGCACGCCGGAGCGGAACAGGCGGTGGTCGTCGACGAGCAGCACCCGCACGGTCGGCTCGGTCATCGTCCTGCCTCCTGGTCGTCCCTCTGGTCGGTGCGGTCGGTGCGGTCGGTGCGGTCGGTGCGCGCCGTCCGGGGCAGGCGCAGCGTCACCTCGGTGCCGCCACCCGGGGCCGGGCGCAGCGTCGCGGTGCCGCCGTGGCGCTCCATCCTGCCGATCACCGACTCGCGCACGCCCAGCCGGTCCTGCGGCACGGTCTCCAGGTCGAAGCCCGGACCGCGGTCGCGGACGAACGCCTCGACCACGTCGGCCGTGCACTCGACGTACACCGAGACGCCGACCCGGCCGTGCCGGGCGGCGTTGAGCAGCGCCTCCCGCATCGCCTTGACCAGCGCCGCGGTGTGCGGGTCCATCGGGGCGTCGCCGACGACCACCACCTCGACCGCGACGCCCTCGCCGTCCTCGACCTCGGCGCACGCGTGGCGGACGGCCACCGACATGGTCTCGTCCGCGTCCGGTGCGGGCCGCTCGGAGCTGTAGAGCCACTCGCGCAGCTGCCGCTCCTGCGCGCGGGCGAGCCGGGCGACCTCGTCGGCGTCGCCCGGGCGCCGCTGGATCAGCGACAGGGTGTGCAGCACCGAGTCGTGCAGGTGGGCGGCGATCTCGGCCCGCTCCTGCTCGCGCTCGCGCAGGCCGCGCTCCTTCTCCAGGTCGCGCCACAGCCGCAGCGCCCACGGGCCGAGCACCAGCGCGATGCCGACGAGCACCGCGAGCGCGGCGATGACGACGAGCGTCACCTGCTGCACGTCGAGGTCGGGCTCGAGCAGCATCACCGCGCCGGCGGTCACGAGCAGCAGGCCGCCGAGGAGGCGGACCAGCCCGCCGGTGCCGCGGATGCCGACCGGCTCGAGCCAGCGGGTGCGCTCGGAGGTGTCGAGCTGGCTCAGCGCGAGCACGGCCCCCGCGATCACCACCAGGACCGGGAGCAGCCACGGCCACGGCAGCGAGATGCCGAGTCGCCCGGCCACGAGGAACGCCGCCACCACGCACAGCGCCAGGCCGCCGAGCAGCAGCCGCACCGGCTCGCTGTCGTGGGTGGCCCGGCGCACCTGCTCGAGGGTGCGGACGGCCTGGGCCTGCGCGTCCGGGCGACCGCGGGCCGCCGCCGTGCGCAGCGTCTCGGCCGCGGTCTGGACGGCGTCGTCCTGACGCACCAGCACCCAGAGCAGGCCGTACGCCACGACTCCCGCGCCGCCGGCGAGCGCCAGCACGACGAAGCCGAGGCGCACGTGCCAGGCCTCGAGCCCGAGGTGCCGTGCCACCCCGGCGGCCACGCCCGCGAGCAGCCTGCCCTGCACGGGCCGCACCAGCGCGGGTCGGACCGTGCCGGGGCCGCCGGGCGCGCCCGGGCCGCCGGGCGCGCCTGGGCGCGCCTCGGCGTCGGCGCGTGCGTCGACGTCCACGTCCCCATCCTGACGGTCATCGCGCCCGGGCGTCAGGCGGCATCACCCTGAGCGGCGCGCCGGCCGGTCCGTGGGGCCCCAGGGTCGGCTCAGGGTCGTCCCGGATCGCGGGACGCAGGGTCCGGCGGCCACGCTGACGGCATGGAATCGACCAGCACGCCGCCCGGGTCCCAGGCGGGACCCCAGCAGGGACCTCCGCAGGGGCCGCAGCAGGGGCCACAGCAGCCGCCCCACCAGGGACCGACCGGGCCGTCGAACGGGCTCACCGGCTTCTTCGACTCGATGCGCCGCACCGGCCTGGTGCGCCCGGACGAGAGCACCCGCTCCGGCCCCGGCGTCTGCGTCGCGCTGGCGAACAAGCTCGGCGTCGACGCCACCCTCGTCCGCGTGGGCGTCGTCGTGCTCACCCTCTTCGGCGGCTTCGGCCTGCTCGCCTACGGATTGGCCTGGCTGCTGTTCCCCCAGGTCGACGGCCACATCCACGCCGAGGACATGCTGGGCGGCCGGTTCACCTCCGGCGGCGTCGGCTCGCTGATCGCGATCTTCTTCGGCTTCGGCGGCTTCGGCCGCTGGTGGTGGGAGCCGGGCGGCAGCTGGGGCGCCCTGATCGCGGTGCTGTCGATCGCCGGCGTCGTCGCGCTGGTGGTCTGGGGCATCCAGCAGAACCGCGACCACGGCCAGGGCGAGGGTCAGGTGACGGGCGCGGCGCCCTCGACCACCGCCACCGGCACGGCACCCACCGTCCCGCTCACCAAGGGCGGCCCTCCGGTGGCCCTCACCAAGCCCTTCACGCCGACGGTGCACGCTCCGCGACCGGTGCCGCCGCCGGTGCACGTGCCCCCGCCGGTGCCGCGGCGCCGCCCGGCCGGACCCGCGCTCACGGCGCTCATCGCCGGTCTCGCCCTGGTCGCTGCGGCCGTCGTGCTGCTGATCGACCGGATCAGCTCGCTCGGTGGTGACACCGGCCTGCTCGCCACCGGCGCGGCCGTCGTCGTCATCGGCATCGCGGTGGTGCTCGCCGGCCTGGCCGGCCGGCGCGCCGGCGGCCTCACCGGTCTCGCCGTGGTGGCGCTGATCATGCTCGGGGCCGGGTGGGCCGACGCCCGCGCCGGCGGCGTCATCTCGGACTGGAGCACCGGGGAGCGGTCGTCGAGCTTCGACGACGCCCGCTGGTCGCCCACCACCGTGGAGGACGGCGAGGAGTACTCGGTGCGGTTCGGCTCCGGCACCCTCGACCTCACCGGCGTGCGCTCCACCGGCGGCGACGCACCGACCGTCGTCACCGACGTCCGGCTCGGCTCGATGATCGTGGTCGTCGACCCGGACCAGACGATCGAGCTCGACCTCACCGCCAGCGAGGCCAACCTCGAGGCGCCCGGCTTCACCGGCAACGGCGACCGCGACATCACCACCACGATCGGCCCGGACGGGCCCGTCGACCTGCGCATCGAGGGCGGCGTCCGCCTCGGTGAGCTCCTGGTCCAGGAGGAGAACCGATGAGCGAGAACCCGCAGCCCGCACCGACCGCCCCCGCTCAGCCGGCCGCGCCCGTGGCGCCGCAGGCGCCGCCGGCGCCCCGCGGGCCGAGCATGGCGACCGTCGTGTGGGGCCTGGTGCTGCTCGCGCTGGCCACGCTGGCCGGGCTGACCGAGCTCACCGGCTGGGACGTGGACCCGTCCCTCGCCCTGCCCGCCGTGCTGCTCGGGGCCGGAGCCCTGCTGGTGGTCACCGCCGCCGTCGCGGTGGTGCGCCGGCCCCGAGCTGATCGCACGGACGCGGGTCAGCAGTCGGGCGCGACCCGGCCGTCCGACCCGGTGTAGGTGTAGGCGTCGGAGATGAAGCGGCCGGACCCGATCCGGTTCCAGATCCGCGACGTCCCGTAGGTCCCGGTCACCGAGGTGCCCGTCGTCTGGCAGCTGATGGTCACGGCCGAGCCGTCCGCCAGCGAGCCGACGGCGGCGTACCCGGTGCCGGGACCTCCGCGCACCGTCAGCGGTGCGCCGGCGGTGTCGACCGTCCCCGGGGCTCCGGAGCCGCTGCCGCAGCGGTTGCGCGAGGTGTAGCTCTTCGTGCCGTAGTACAGGGCCGTGGCGCCGTTGAAGACCACCCGCTGGTCGGCCCCGTTGAGCCGCTGCTCGAAGTGCAGGTGCGGACCGCTGGAGCCGCCGGTGCTGCCGACCGCGCCGATCCGCTGGCCGCCCGCGACCTGCTGGCCGACGCTGACGCCGAAGCTCTGCAGGTGGGCGTAGTACGTGGTCCAGCCGCCGCCGTGGTCGATCACCACGTACTTGCCGTACGACGTGCCGCCGAGGTCGCGGACCGTGCTGACCCGTCCGCCGGCGCTCGCGACCACCGGGTCGCCGAGGTCGTCAGCGCGGTTGAAGTCGACGCTCAGCTGCGGGCTGTGGCCGGTGCGGGTCTGGCCGGACCAGGTCTGACCGCAGGGGAACGGCACCTGGAACGCCGGCTTGGCCGACGCGGCCGGTGCGACGGCGACGAGGCCGCCGAGGGCGAGGACGGCCGCGGCCAGCGCGGTGAACGCCTGGCGGGGGCGCAGTCGGGTCGAGGGCAGGACGGAGCGCATGGTGGACCTCCTGGGCTGGTCGCTCGGAGCGACGTACGGATCACTGACGGTCGGATCCCCGGCCGGTGCCGACTCCTGAGAACCTAGGCGCCACAGCCGACCTCGTGTCCGAGTTGTCCACACCCGCGCGAGGTTCTACGAGCAGGGCGACCAGGCCTCGAACGCCGTCCCCGTCCTGGTGCAGGGGTTCTCCGAGGACTGAGCGCCGCTCAGGCGCCGAAGCGCTCCCGCAGCGGTGCCGTCCACGCCTCGCGCAGGTCGTCGAGGCCGAGGCGGAACAGACCCTGGAGGTCGAGCGACTGCTGCCCGTCGTCGCCGGGTGCGTCGTCGACCACTCCGATCCGGGCGTGGGCCAGGCCGCGGGCGGTGCAGACGTCGGTGAAACGCACCTCCTCCGAGCGCGGGACGGAGACGAGCACCCGGCCCGTCGACTCCGAGAAGAGGGCGACGAACGGCGTGATGCCGTCGCGCTCGCCGAGGTCGTCGATCCAGACCCGCGCTCCCACACCGAATCTCAGCGACGACTCGACGAGAGCCTGGGCCAGGCCGCCGTCGGCGAGGTCGTGGGCGGCGTCGACGAGGCCGTCGCGGCTGCAGGAGACCAGCACCTCGGCGAGGGTCTTCTCGTGGGCGAGGTCGAGCACCGGCGGGAGCCCACCGAGGTGGTCGTGCACGGCGTGCGCCCAGGCCGAGCCGGACAGCTCGTCGCGGGTGGTGCCCACCAGGTAGAGGTTCTGGCCGGCGTGCCGCCACCCCGAGGGCGTCCGGCGGGTGACGTCGTCCATCACGCCGAGCACCCCGATCACCGGGGTGGGGTGGATGGCGGTCTCGCCGGTCTGGTTGTAGAGACTGACGTTGCCGCCGGTGACCGGCAGGCCGAGCTCGCGACACGCCTCGGTGAGACCCTCGACCGCCTGCGCGAACTGCCACATCACCGCGGGGTCCTCGGGCGAGCCGAAGTTGAGGCAGTCGGTGACGGCCATCGGCACGGCACCCGCGGTGGCGACGTTGCGGTACGCCTCGGCGAGCGAGATCTGCGCTCCCCGAAGGGGATCCAGCGCGCCGAACCGGCCGTTGCCGTCCAGCGAGACGGCCACCCCGAGCCCGGTCTCCTCGTCGACCCGCACCACCCCGGCGTCGTCGGGCATGGCCAGCGCCGTCCCGCCCATGACGTACCGGTCGTACTGGTCGGTGACCCAGGACTTGTCCGCGAGGTTCGGCCAGGCGGCCATCCGCAGCACGGTGGCGCGGAGCTCCTCGGCCGTCTCCGGCCGCGGCAGGGTGTCGGCGGAGTCGGCCTGCCGGGCGTCGAGCCAGTCCGGACGCGCGTACGGGCGCTCGTACACCGGGCCCTCGTGGGCGACGGTGCGCGGCGGCACGTCGACGACGTCCTCGCCGTGCCACTGCACGACGAGCCGGCCGGTGGTGGTGACCTCGCCGACCACGGCGGCCAGCACGTCCCACTTCTCGGTGACGGCCATGAAGGCGTCGAGCTGGTCGGGGCGGACGACGGCCATCATCCGCTCCTGCGACTCGCTCATCAGGATCTCCTCGGGCGACAGCGACGCGTCGCGCAGCGGGACCCGGTCGAGCCAGACGTGCATGCCGCCGTCGCCGGCGGACGCGAGCTCGGACGTGGCGCAGGAGAGCCCGGCGCCGCCGAGGTCCTGGATGCCGTCGACCACGCCGGCGGCGAACAGGTCGAGGCAGCACTCGATCAGCACCTTCTCGGTGAACGGGTCGCCCACCTGCACCGCCGGGCGCTTGGCGGGGCCGGTCTCGTCGAAGGTCTCCGAGGCGAGCACCGACACCCCGCCGATGCCGTCGCCGCCGGTGCGAGCGCCGAACAGCACGACGAGGTTGCCCTCGCCCGTGGCGTTGGCCAGGTGGAGGTCCTCGTGGCGCAGCGCGCCGACGCAGAGCGCGTTGACCAGCGGGTTGCCCTGGTAGCAGTCGTCGAAGACCACCTCGCCGCCGATGTTGGGCAGGCCGAGGCAGTTGCCGTAGCCACCGACACCGGCGACCACGCCGTGGACCACGCGGGAGGTGTCGGGGTGGTCGAACGCGCCGAACCGCAGCGAGTCCATCACCGCGATCGGCCGGGCGCCCATCGCCATGATGTCGCGGACGATGCCGCCGACGCCGGTCGCGGCGCCCTGGTACGGCTCGATGTACGACGGGTGGTTGTGCGACTCGACCTTGAACGTGACCGCCCAGCCCTGGCCGATGTCGACCACGCCGGCGTTCTCGCCGATGCCTGCCAGCATCTTGCCGACCGGTGTCTCGGTGGGCAGCGAACCGAACTTGCGCAGGTGCACCTTGGACGACTTGTACGAGCAGTGCTCGGACCACATCACCGAGTACATGGCGAGCTCGGCGGAGGTCGGGCGGCGACCGAGGATGTCGCGGATCCGCTGGTACTCGTCCGGCTTCAGGCCGAGCTCGGCCCAGGGCTGCTCCGCGTCGGGCGTCCCGGCCGCGTGGCCGACGGTGTCGAGCGTCACGACGAGAGGGCTCCTTCGAGGACCGAGGTGAAGAACCGCAGGCCGTCGAGGCCGTCGGTGCCGGTGCGCGGGTCGGGGCCGAAGCCGGCCTCGGTGGCGTGCTCGGGGTGCGGCATCAGGCCGACCACGTTCCCGCGGGCGTTGGAGACGCCGGCGATCGCGCGGTAGGAGCCGTTGGGGTTGTCGCCGAGGTAGCGAGCGACGACCAGCCCCTCGCCCTCCAGCCGGTCGAGGGTGGGCTCGTCGGCGACGAAACCGCCCTCGCCGTTCTTCAGCGGGACGACCACCTCCTCGCCCTCGGAGTACCCGTTCGTCCAGCTGGTGGTGGTGCGCTCGATCCGCAGCCGCTGGTCGACGCAGCTGAAGGTGCGGTGGTCGTTGCGCACCAGGGCGCCGGGCAGCAGGTGCGACTCGCACAGCACCTGGAAGCCGTTGCAGATGCCCAGCACGGGCAGCCCGCCGTTCGCGGCGGCCACCAGCGGCTCCATCACCGGCGCGAACCGGGCGATCGCGCCGCAGCGCAGGTAGTCGCCGTAGGAGAAGCCGCCAGGGATGACCACGGCGTCGACGCCGTGCAGGTCGGCGTCGGCGTGCCAGAGCGCCACGGCCTCGCCGCCGGCCAGCCGCACGGCGCGGGCGGCGTCCTTGTCGTCGAGCGAGCCGGGGAAGGTGACCACCCCGACCCGCATCAGCCCACCGCCAGGTGGTCGTCGGACGGCTGCACGGCCTCGACCCGGACGACGTCCTCGATCACGGGATTGCTGAGCAGGGTGGCGGCGGCCTCGCGGGCCGCAGCGAGCACCTCGGGGGTGACCTCGCCGTCGACCTCGAGCTCGAACCGCTTGCCCTGGCGGACGCCGGCGAAGGCGGTGAAGCCCAGACGCGGCAGGGCCCCGGCGATCGCCTTGCCCTGCGGGTCGAGGATCTCGGGCTTGGGCATGACGTCGACGACGATGCGTCCCATCGGGGCTGCTCCAGCGGGTGCGGGGAGGTCGGCGGAGGCACCGACCGGGCCGGTCCCCAGGCTACCGGCGCCGCGTGCTCCGGTGGACGGTGCCCCGCCCAGGTGCGACCGTGAGGTCATGCGGATCACGCACCTCGGACACGCCTGCCTGCTCGTCGAGGCCGCGGGACGCCGCGTCCTGGTGGACCCCGGGTCGTTCAGCCACGACTGGCACGCCATCACCGAGGTCGACGCGGTCATCGTCACGCACCAGCACCCCGACCACGTCGACGCCCAGCGCCTGCCGGCCCTGCTCGCCGCGAGCCCCGGGGCCCGGCTCCTCGTGGAGCCCGCCCTGGCCGCGGACACCGCCCTGCTCGGCCTGACCAGCGGTGACGAGCGGGCCGAGGTGCTCACCCCCGGCGAGCGGACGGACGTCGGCGGCCTGGTCGTGGAGGGCGTGGGCGGCCGGCACGCGGTGATCCACGAGGACATCGACCGGATCGGCAACGTCGGTGTGCTGCTGCGCGCCGACGGCGAGCCCACCGTGTTCCACCCCGGTGACGCCTACGAGTACACCCCGACCGGCGTCGACGTCCTCGCCGTCCCGGTGTCGGCGCCGTGGGCGGCGCTCAAGGAGACGGTCGCGTTCGTCCGGGGCGTGCAGCCGGGTGCCGTGGTCCCGATCCACGACGCCCTCCTGTCCCCCGCCGGCCGGGCGCTGTACGTGCGCCAGCTCGGCGCGCTCGGCGGTGCGCCGGTGCGCGACCTCGCCGGCGCCGGCTCCGTCGAGATGGCCTGATCTTCATGGGTTCTCGCCTCTACGACACAGGCACCGTCGTCGGCATGACGGCGATGACCGTGGTGCACCGCGTCGTCCACGCCGTCAGCGGCGGACGCCTCGGACGCACCCTGGCGGGCGCGCCGATCGTCTGGCTGACCGTCACCGGCCGCCGCTCCGGTGCCGAGCAGCGCGTGCCGGTCGCCGCGGCGCGTGACGGCGCCGCCTACCTGGTGGCGGGCTCCCGCGGGGGCACCGAGAAGACGCCGGCCTGGGCCTGGAACCTGCGCGGGCACGACGAGCGCGGCGACACCGCGCGGGTGCTCGACCGCGACACCGAGCACGAGGTCGACGTCGTCGAGCTGCACGGTGCCGAGCGCGACGCCGGGTACGCGCAGATGGTGGGCGCCTACCCCGGCTTCGCCGAGTACGAGCGCCACACCGACCGGGTGATCCCGGTGTTCCGCCTCACTCCCCGCTGAGGGCTCAGGATCGGGGGCGGTCAGCGCGCCGGTCGGTCGCTCGGAGCGAGAGCGTCCCTGATCGCTCGCGCCTCGCGGTCGAGGAGGGACCTCTTGCGTTCCTTCGAACGGGCCTCGAGGGTCCAGCCGTCCCCTGCGTAGCGCGGGATGACGTGGAGGTGGAAGTGGAAGACCGTCTGGAAGGCGGCCGCGCCGTCACAGAGGAGGACGTTGATCCCCTCGCACGGCAGGCGTGAGCGGCGCAAGGCTCGTGCCATGTGATGTCCCACCGACCAGACGTGGGTGCTGATGGCGACATCGAGGTCTTCGAGGCCCACCGCGTGCCCGCGTGGCACGACGAGAAGGTGGCCGGGCGTCACGGGGTTCAGGTCCATGAAGACCACGACGGTCTCGTCCTCGTGGACCACGCTGGCCTCGGCCTCTCCGGCCACGACGGCGCAGAAGACACACTCCGGCGCCGCTGGTGCCACATCGGGTTCCATGCGCCTCATGGTCCTGGTGCGTCCGTGACAGGCGCTACTCCATTGCCACCGGACCCTGACCCCTACCGCGCCCGCGAGTCGCGGTCGCCTCGTCAGCCCGGCGGCGGGTCCGGGTCGCCGGTGCTGCTGGGAGCGCGCCAGCGCAGGCCGGTGGCGCGGGTGGCCTGGACGGTCTGGTGGAAGGTGTTGCGCCGCAACCGGCGGTCGGGGTCGAGGCGGTCGGGTGGTCGGAACCAGGGGATCCCGTCGCGCATCACCATCACCCAGGCGTCGTCCGGTCGGTCGGTGTCGTCGGGCTGGGCGTGGATCTGGGTGTGGTGGCGGTGGCAGAGCAGCGCGAGGTTGTCGAGGGTGGTGGGTCCGCCGCGGGACCACCAGATGACGTGGTGCGCCTCGCACAGCGACGGCGGGGTGGTGCAGCCCGGGCCAGACGCAGCCGCGGTCGCGGGCGGCCAGGGCGGTCTGCTGGGCGGCGGTGGCGAGACGGCCGAGGGTGTCCATCGCCAGCACCCGCCCGGTCTTGTCCAGGACCACGCGGTCGATGACGGCGTCGCACGCGATCCGGGTCAGCGGCGCCGCGGCCGACCAGGTCGCCGTCGGTGGTGCACGCGGCACCGGCCCCCTCGGTGCCGGCGAGCTGATCCGGGGTCGTGACGACCACGACCCGCGGGACCGCCCGTGCCGCACGCTGCCGGGTGACAGGCGCGTCCTCATCGGTCGCCTGCTGTGCGGCGGCGCCGAGGCCGAGGAACTCGGCGGCGGCGTCGGCCATCACCCCGAGGGCGTCGACGCGACGCTGACCACGGGTCCGCAGATCCGGCTCGCGCCGTCGGCGCCATCCGCGCTGCCGGTGGCACGGTCGGTCTCGACGAGGTGGTCCAGGACCGTCGCGAACTTCAACCCGGTGCACTGGTCCAGCTGGCCGCTGAGCAGGACCATCCCGGTCTGGTCGGTCGCCACCGACAGGTGCCGCCGGTCCAGGGCGTTCTCGTCGTACCGGTCCGCCCTGTCCGGGGTGATCACCGACAGCAGGTGCCGCGACAGGTACTCCGCCGCCCCGGGTTCGAACGTGCGGGCGTGCTCGGTCAGCAGGTCGTCGACCTCGTCCCGGCGCTCCCGCACCACCCGGCCCGGCAGCCGCTTCAGGGCCGACCTCGCGACGTCGACGTGCTCGCGCGACACCGCGCCGGCCGCCAGCGCACGGCCCAGCTCGCGCAGGGTCCCGGTGTCCGGGCAGGTCAGCTTCGCGTTCTCCACATCCGCCGACGCCCGCCTCGGGGAGACCCGGCACCGGGACTTGAGCAGGTTCACCGTCCGCGCACCCTGCTCACCGCTCGCGTCCGGGGTCTCCCGGGCGACGGACTCGCGCAGCGCTGCACCACGAAGCGCCTCGGACCGGCCGCCGAGTGACGTGGAGGCGACCAGCGCCTCGCGCAGCTCGGACTCCGACATCGACCAGGTCGACGCCGCCGGGCGGCGTCGAGGTCTGGTCCAGCTGGGCCAGCGCGGCCAGGACCGGGTGCCCCGACCCCGCGTCCACCGTCTCCGCCGCCATACCCCAAGACTAGGTGCGACCACTGACAACCGCTGTGCTGCAACGGATCCTGTGGACAGCTGGAACGAGAGCCGGCCTGTGGGCACAGTCCGTGCCCGCCTGCCGAACAGTCAGGCTCAGCCGGCGAGGAACGACAGCCGCACCTCGCGGTCCGGGTTGTCGACGTTGGTGTCGACCAGGCAGATGCTCTGCCAGGTGCCGAGCGCCAGCCGTCCGCCGAGCACCGGGACGGTCGCGTAGGGCGGCACCAGGGCGGGCAGCACGTGGTCGCGACCGTGGCCGGGGCTGCCGTGCCGGTGCCGCCACGCGGTGTCGCGCGGCAGCAGGTGCTCGAGCGCGGTGAGCAGGTCGTCGTCGCTGCCGGCGCCCGTCTCCAGCACGGCGACACCCGCCGTGGCGTGCGGGACGAACACGTGCAGCAGGCCGTCCTGCTCGTCGGCCACGAACCGCGCGCACTCGTCGGTGAGGTCGACCACCACCTGCTCGCGGCCGGTGCGGACCTGGACCACCTCGGACCTCATCGGCGCGCCCTCACGAGAAGGTCCGCCCGGTCAGCCGGCGGTACGCCTCGAGGTACCGCTCGCGGGTGCGCTCGACGACCTCGTCCGGCAGGGGCGGAGGCGGGGTGTCGGCGGCTCGGTCCCAACCCGACTCCGGACCGGTCAGCCAGTCGCGCACGACCTGCTTGTCGAACGAGGCCTGCGTCCGTCCCGGCTCGTAGTCCTCGGCCGGCCAGAACCGCGAGGAGTCGGGGGTGAGCACCTCGTCGCCGAGCACCAGCACCCCGGACGCCGGGTCGTGGCCGAGCTCGAGCTTGGTGTCGGCCAGGACGATCCCCCGGTCGCGCGAGATCCCCTCCGCCAGAGCGTAGATCGCCAGCGTGAGGTCACGGAGTCGGTGGGCCAGCTCGTCCCCCACGGTGGCCGCGACCTGCACGAGCGACACGTTCTCGTCGTGCTCCCCGAGCGCCGCCTTGGTCGCGGGGGTGAAGATCGGCTCGGGCAGCCGCGAGCCGTCGACGAGTCCGGGTGGCAGCGGGTTGCCGCACACCTCGCCCGTCGAGCGGTAGTCGCTCAGCCCCGAGCCCGTGAGGTAGCCGCGGGCCACGCACTCCACCGGCACCATCTCGAGCCGCCGGCAGACCATCGCCCTGCCGACGACCGGAGCCGGCACGTCGGTGCCGAGCAGGTGGGTCCCCAGCGGCCCCTCGTCGCTGCTCACCCGGCCGTCGAGCTGCTCGAACCACCACAGCGTCATCGCGGTGAGGATCCGGCCCTTGTCGGGGATCGGCGTCGACAGCACGTGGTCGTAAGCACTGACCCGGTCGCTGGCCACCACGAGCACCTCGTCCGGGTGCTCGTGGCTGGTGTACAGATCGCGGACCTTGCCCGAGTACGTGTGCGTCCATCCGGGCAGGCTGATCGGCTCGCTCACCCCGGGAGTCTCCCAGACCTGGACGCCCCGCCCCGCGGTCCCTAGCGTCGGGTCATGAGCGAGCAGGGAGGCCCGCCCGGACGCCCGGGTCTGGAGCCGTTGGACGAGTCCTTCGACACGGTGCTGTGCATCGCCGCGCACCCCGACGACCTGGAGTACGGGACGGCGGCGGCCGTCGACCGGTGGGTCAAGCAGGGCAAGACGGTGACGTACCTCCTCGCGACCCGTGGGGAGGCGGGCATCGACACGATGCCGCCGGCCGAGGCCGGGCCGGTGCGCGAGCAGGAGGAGCGGGACGGCGCCCTCGTCGTCGGGGTCGAGGTCGTCGAGTTCCTCGAGGGGTACCAGGACGGCGTGATGGAGCCGACGCTCGGCCTGCGGCGCGACCTCTGCCGCGCGATGCGCCGGCTCAAGCCGGACGTCGTCGTCACCGGCAGCCACGACCTGCGGTTCCGTCCGGGCATGTCGAACCAGGCCGACCACCGCGCCGTCGGCATCTGCGTGCTCGACGCGGCGAAGGACTGCGGCAACCGCTGGATCTTCCCCGAGCTCGTGGCCGAGGGGTACGAGCCGTGGAAGGGTCTCAAGGCCGTCATCGCCGGCGCCTCCACGCAGCCGACCCACTACCTCGACGTCACCGGCCACCTCGAGCCCGCGATCGCCTCGCTCGAGGCGCACCGGGCGTACAACGAGGCCCTGCCCGACGACTTCCCGAAGCCGCGCGACCTCGTGACGATGATCCTGTCGATGGGGGCGCAGGCCGCCGGCACCGAGCACGCGCTGCTGTTCGAGGTCTTCGGCAACTGACCCCGCGGGTCGGTCAGCCCACGACGCGCAACGCCGGGACGGTGGCGGGGCTCCGCTCCTCGAGCCACTCGGCGAACAGCTCCGGAGACATCGGCCGCCCGATCCAGAAGCCCTGGGCGAGGTCGCAGCCGAGCTCCTGCAGACGGCGGAACGTCGCCTCGTCCTCGACGCCCTCGGCGACGACGTCGTAGCCGAGCCGGTGGCCGAGGTCGACGATGCCGCCGACCACCGCGCCCAGGTCCGGTGTGGTGCCGTGCGGGCGCAGGAACGAGCGGTCGATCTTGACCTCCGTCACCGGCAGCCGGTGCAGGTACGACAGGCTCGAGTACCCGGTGCCGAGGTCGTCGACCGACAGCCGCACCCCCAGCGCCCGCAGCGACTCCAGCGCGACGACCGCACGGTCCGGGTCGGCCATCAGGCTGGACTCGGTGATCTCCAGGGTCAGCGCCGTGGCCGGGACGCCGGCGACGCGCAGCAGGCGGGCGACCTCGACCACGAAGCCGTCGTCCAGCAGGCTGCGCGGCGAGATGTTGACAGCGACACCGAGCTCTCGACCCGACCGCCGCCACCGCGCGCACTCGGCCAGGCTCTGCTCGAGCACCGCCGACGTCAGCGACGTGATCAGCCCGCTGTTCTCGGCCAGCGGCACGAACTCGTCCGGCGCGAGCAGCCCGTGGCGCGGGTGCTGCCAGCGCACCAGCGCCTCCGCCCCGGTGGGTTCGCCGTCGCTCACCCGTACCTGCGGCTGCAGGTGCACCCGCAGCTCGCCGACGAGGATCGCGCGCCTCAGCTCGGTGAGCAGGGTCAGCCGCGCCGGGCTCCCCACCTCCATCGTGGCGCTGAACACCTCGAGCTCGGTCCGGCGCGACGACGCGGCCGCCACCGCGATGACGGCCTGACGGAGCAGGTCGACCCGGGGTGCGGCCGGCCCGGCGACCGCGAGGCCGAGACGGGCGGAGACCCCGACGGCCAGGGACCCCAGCGAGAACGGCGTCGCGAACGCCGCCCGCACCGACGTCACGACGTGGTCCACCGCGACGGGGTCCCCGCCGCGCAGCAGCACCGCGAAGTGGTCGGCGTGCAACCGCGCCACCGTCGAACCCTCGGGGGCGAGCTGCACCAGCCGCTCGGCGACCAGGCCGAGCATCTGGTCGCCCGCGGCGTGGCCGAGGGTGTCGTTCACGTCGGTGAACCGGTCGAGGTCGAGGACGACGACGGCCGCACCGTCGTGCCCGTCCACGAGCAGGGCGGCGACGTCCTGCTCCAGCGCGCGCCGGTTGCTCAGTCCCGTGAGGTCGTCGACGAGCGAGCGCCGCAGCTCCTCCTGCGCGTGCTCGCGGATCAGGTCGGCGCGGCGCGCGTTGCGAAGCGTCACGCTCAGGTGGTTGCCGAGGGCGAGCATCTCGTCGAGGTCGCTGCGCTGGAACGTCTCCACCGCGCTGAGCCGCTGCCCCACGACCAGGGTGCCGATCCGGTCGCCGTCCCCGAGCAGGTGCATCGCCATCGCGTCGCGCAGGCCCTCGTCGCGCAGGCGCTGCGACAGGTACCGGCCCCTCTCGGTGCGCTTCACCAGCACGGGACCGGCGGCCAGCTCCTCGGTGAGGACCCCCGCGAGACCGCGACCCCGCACCTCGGTGACGGTGCCGTCGTACGTCACCCGCCAGCCGCGTTCCTCCCCGGCGAAGCCGGCAGGCAGCACCAGCTCCACCACCTCGGCGCGGAGCTGGTGCGTCATCCAGGTCAGGGCGGTGAGCGCCGCCGACGAGACGTCGAGCTGGTCCCCGAGCGCACCGGTGAAGCGGCCGAGCTGCTCGATGCTGTCGCTGCGGCGTCGCTGGCGGTTGTGCGACTGCTGCGCGAAGGCGAGGACGGCGACGACCACCGCCACCGTCCAGAGCGCGCGCCAGTCGGCCACCGCGACGTGGACCACCAGGAGCGCGGCGGCGGCGTTCGCCAGCGCCACCAACGGGTTCGACTCGGAGAAGACCTCCCGCAGGCCGGGTCGCACCCCGGCGTCGGCGGCCATCACCAGCGAGATGAGCAGCGTCCCCAGCAGGTCGAGGACGACCGTGGTGGCACCCGCTGCCAGCCACACCAGCGGGCGCAGCTCGTGGTCGGGCCCCACGACGAGCTGCCAGACGATGACCGCCGAGCACGCCTCGAGCCAGAACCAGACGAGGTTGAACGCGAGCTTGCGGGGGTTGGTCCGCGAGCGGGCGACCAGGACGGGGGCGGCACCTGCGATCCGCAGCCCGATCACCGCGAGAGGACCGAGGAAGAACAGGGCGACGACGAGCGGGACGTCGCTCAGGGTGAGGGTGACCGTCTCGCGCCCGGTGCGGACGTGCACGGCCCAGGTCTCGGCGACGAGGAAGCCCACGAGCAGCAGCCCGCCGACGACGAGCGCGGGCGTGGTCGCGAGCGCGGTGGGCGCCGGCGCGGCGGACCACGGCGCGGGCCCCACCAGCACGAGCGCCTGGAGACCCGACGCCATCAGCGCCATCAGGGCGATGACGCCCCAGACGGCGCCGGCGCGCGAGGTGTCCTCGCCCGACGAGGTCACCTCAGCCCCAGGACTTCCCGGTCCACGACTTGCCGGTCCAGGACGTGGCCGTCCAGCCGTTCCCCGTCCACGACTTCCCGGTCCACGACTTGCCGGTCCACGACTTGCCCGACCAGGCGGCACCGGTCCACGACTTGCCCGTCCACGACTTGCCGGTCCACGACTTCGCCGGTCCACGACTTCCCGGTCCACGAGTCCGAGCACCAGCAGCCCGAGGTCCAGTCGGAGCCGGCCCAGGTGCCGCCGGACCACGCGGAGAAGGCGGCGCTGCGCGGAGCCCAGGTGCGGGCGTCGAACGAGCCGAGGACGTGCGCCTCGCCGCGGAGCTCGGCGTCGTCCATCGCGACGTGCTGCGAGCCGCGGGCGGCCTCGAGCGAACCGAGACCGGTCGACGCGGGCAGCGTCTGGGCGGTCCGCGGGGTCGCCGTCGTGAGGGCGCGCAGGACGTCGAGCTCCCCGGCGCCGCGACCCGCGGAGTCGGCCGACGGCATCGCCTCTGCGCTGGAGCGCAGGACGGCCTTGACCTGGTCCGGCGTCAGGTTCGGGCGGGCGTCGAGCAGCAGCGCCACGGCGCCGGAGACGACGGCGGCGGCCTGCGACGAGCCGCTGCCCTTGAAGTACGCCTCGCCGACCCGCGCGGACGGGTGCGCCTCGTCGACGTAGGAGCCGGGGTCGCGCAGGGACACGATCGAGGAGCCCGGCGCGGCCACGACGTCGACCCGGCGGGCGGCGTCGCCGCGGCTGCTGAACCCCGGCACGAGGTCGTCGCGGGCGGCGACGGTGCCGCGGGTGTCGGCGGCGCCCGACCGAGAGCACGAGCGGGTCGTACGCCGGGTTGTTCAGCCGCGGCTGGTCGGTGCCGCTGTTCCCGCCGGCCACGACGACGACGATCCCTGCGCGCCAGGCGTTCTCGACGGCGTGGGTGAGCGGGTCGCGCATCCGGTCCTGCACCCCGTCGGTGCCGTACGACAGGTTGATCACCCGGATCGGGTTCCTCGGGTCGTCGTTCCGGTGCGCCACGACCCAGTCGACAGCGGCGATGACCTGCGAGACGTCGACGGCGCCCTCGGTCGTCGCCACCTTGATGCTGGTGAGGCGTGCACCGGGCGCGACACCGCGCAGACCGGGCTGCAGCAGCGTACCCGGGCTCGTTGCCCGCGATGATCCCCGCCATGTGCGTTCCGTGGCCGAACGTGTCGAGGTAGCGGTGCTCCGGCGACTGGCTCTCGAAGCTCAGGTCCGGGCCGTTCACCACGTTGCCCGACGACAGCCCCGGAACCGGGGCGACGCCGGTGTCGATCAGCGCGACGCCGACGCCGCGGCCGTCGAAGCCCTGGGCCCGCACCTGGGTCGCGCCGATCACGTCCGAGACGTGGCCGAGGGAGGTGGTGCCGTCCTCGACGAGCCAGCCGGTGGGACCGAGCAGGGAGCCGAGCACCCCGTCGACGGTGCGGACGAGCGCGGAGGTCGTCCCGCCGAGGGTGCCCACGAGCGGGCGAAGGGTGCCGTCCAGCAGGCCGGCGTTGGCCGGGGCCACGGACACGCCGACGGTCGCCAGCAGCGCGGTCGTCGCGACCAGCGCCGTGCGGCTTCCCCACCTACGGATCGACATGTCAGACGATCGGCCGCCGACGCCCCCGACTTCAGCGACCGGGCCGCGGTTCGCCGGGACGGAGCACCGCGGGCAGGCGGGTGCGGTCCGGCAGGGCCGTCCGGGTCGGTGCCGCGGCGCCTGCCCACGGCGCAAGGGTGACGGGTGGCCCGCGGCGTCACCCTCCCGGCGCAGCGCGCGGCCTGCTCACCGATGGGCGCCCTCACCCACCGTCCGTGCTCCCGGCACCCTCGCGCAGCACGCGCGGAAGCAGCTGGGCGCCGCGCGCACCGGAGCGACCGATCACGTCCTGAGGATTGGAGAAGGTGCACGACCGCAGCGACAGGCAGCCGCAGCCGATGCACGAGTCGAGCCCGTCACGCAGGCGCTCGAGCGCCGCGATCTGCTCGTCGATGCGTCCTCGCCAGTGCCGCGAGATCCGGCTCCAGTCGGCCTTGCTCGGGTTCCGGCCGCTCGGCAGCGACGCCAGCTCGGCGCGGATCTCGTCGAGCGTCAGGCCGACCACGGACGCCGCGCGGACGAACGCGAGCCGGCGCAGCACCTGGCGCTGGTAGCGCCGCTGGTTGCCGGCGGTGCGCTCCGCGGCGATGAGCCCCTCCGCCTCGTAGTAGCGCAGCGCGGACGGCGCGAAGCCGCTGCGCCGCGACACCTCGGCGACGGTGAGCTGGTCGGTGGCCTGCACGGGGCGCTCCCTTGACCTCAAGTGGACTTGAGATATCAGGATCGTCTGCATGACGACCACGACGCAACCCCTCACCCCGTCCGACGACCGCGTGGCGCTGGTGACCGGTGCCTCCGAGGGCCTCGGCCGCGCGCTCGCCACCGCCCTCGCCCGGCGCGGCTGGCGGCTGGTGGTGGACGCCCGCCGCCCGGGCCCGCTTCAGCAGGTGCGCGAGCAGCTCCAGGCGGCCGGCGCCCCCGACGTGGTGGCCCTCGCCGGCGACGTGACCGACCCGGCCCACCGCGACGACCTGCGGGCGGCGGTCGGGTGGTCCGGCCGGCTCGACCTGCTGGTGAACAACGCCAGCACCCTCGGCGCCAGCCCCCAGCCACGGCTCGAGGCGCTGGACGAGGACGTGCTCCGTGGCGTGCTGGACACCAACCTCGTCGCGCCGCACCAGCTCACCCGGCTGCTGCTCGCGCACCTGGTGGCCAGCCGCGGGACGGTGCTCGACATCTCGTCCGACGCCGCGGCCGAGAACTACGAGGGCTGGGGGGCGTACGGCGCCTCGAAGGCCGCCCTCGACCACCTGACCCTGACCTGGGCGGCCGAGCACCCCGAGATCGCCTGGTACGCGGTCGATCCGGGCGACATGCGCACCTCGATGCACCAGGCCGCCTTCCCGGGCGAGGACATCGGCGATCGGCCCGAGCCGGAGTCGGTCGTCCCCGCCCTGCTCGCCCTGCTCGAGCGGCGACCGCCGAGCGGACGGCTCCGGGCGTCCGAGGTGGCCGTGGAGGTGAGCGCCTCGTGACCGCCCTGACGACGGGTCCGACCACGACCTTCGACCGACCCGTGCACGCGTTCGCGGCCGAGCCCGCGGAGCAGCGCGGGCTCCCGCGCGACGGCGTGCGCCTGCTGGTGGCCACGCCCGACGGAGTGCTGCACGCACGGTTCCACGACCTCGCCGAGCACCTGCGCGCCGGTGACCTCGTGGTGGTGAACGACTCGGCGACGGTGCCCGCGGAGATCGACGGGGTGGTGACGTCCGGTCGCCGTCCGGCCGACCCCGTGGTCGTGCACGTCGGAGCCCGCCTCGACGACGGCAGCCGCGTGGTCGAGCTGCGCACCTCCCCGCAGGCCGCCGACCCCGTGCTCGACGCCGCGCCCGGTGACACGGTGGACCTGCGCGGTCTCACCACGCTCACGCTGCTCGAGGCGTACCCGCACCCCGGCTCCTCCCCCACCGGCGCGGGCAACCGGTTGTGGCGCGCGCACGTGGCCGGGGAGCCGGTGCGGCGGGTGCTGGAGAAGCACGGACGCCCGATCGCCTACGGCTACCTCGACCACCGCTTCCCGCTGGAGGCCTACCAGACGGTGTTCTCGGTACGTCCAGGGAGCGCCGAGATGCCCAGCGCGGCACGGCCCTTCACCCCTGACCTCGTGACCCGGCTGGTCGCCCGCGGCATCGGGGTGGTGCCGGTGACGCTCCACACCGGGTTCTCGTCGCAGGAGGCGGGCGAGGCCCCGCAGCCGGAGTGGTTCGCGGTGCCGGGGGCGACCGCCGCCGCCGTGCGGGCCACGCGCGACGCAGGTGGCCGGGTCGTCGCGGTGGGCACCACGGTGACCCGGGCCCTGGAGTCGGCCGCCGGCGCGGACGGCGTGGTGCGCCCGAGGAGCGGCTGGACCACCCGCGTCGTCTCCTGCGACGACCCGCCGCAGGTGGTCACCGGGCTGGTGAGCGGGTGGCACGACCCGCAGGCCTCGCACCTGCTCCTGGTGGAGGCGGTCGCCGGCCCGCGGCTGACCCAGCAGGCGTACGACGCAGCCGTCGCTGGTGGCTACCTGTGGCACGAGTTCGGCGACGCCGCCCTGTACCTGCCCTGAGGGTGGTCGCGGGCGCAGCAGGTCAGGCGAAGGCGGCCGACCGCACCCGCCCGTACTTCCGTCCTGCGACCACCTTCGAGATCAGCCGCACCGGCGCCGGGATGATCGCGGCCAGCTCGGCGGAGTCCTGCGAGGTCAGCCCGTCCGCGACCCACTGCATGAACCACAATGCCCTGGGCCGCCGGGGCGTCGCGGCCCATCGCCTTCAGCGCGACGGCCAGCCGGTCCGGGTCGGCGCCCTCCATCAGCCCGCGCATCTCCGCCTCCTCGTGGGCGAAGTGCGTGGTGGCGGCCGCGCGCAACCGCGCGAGCCCGGCGGCGGCGTCCGCGGCGTCCGCGGCCGTGGCGGAGGTGCTCAGCCGCGCGAAGGCGGCCCGGGAGTCGGCCAGCCCGGCCACGATCTCCTCGTGCTCGTGGGTGAGGGTCGCGACGTCGCCCTCGTGCCCGCCCGCGGGGTCGCCGATCACCGGCCAGAGGTTGTGCTCCTCCCCCTCGTGGTGGTGGGTGAGCATCGTGTCGAAGTGGGCGAACGCCTCGCCGAGCGCCGCGGCCCGGCTCCGGTCGCCCGGCGCGAGGGCGTCGAGGGCGGCCTCGAACCGTCCGAGGTCGCGGCGGACGGCCTGGTGGATCAGCCGGTTCATCGTCTCGCCCTGGGTGATCACGTCTGCCATCGCATCAGGTCACCACACCTGGCCCCCCTCGGGAAGTGCCCGTTCGGGGGAGCCCGTCGTAGGGTCGGCCCGTGCCCGACGAGAAGAACCCTGCCGACGAGAAGACCTCGACCGAGGACACCGCCGCCACCCCCGAGGTGAGCGACGACCTGGTCACGACGCGGCACCGGGTCAAGGCCGGGCGGCGCACGCTGCGCTACACCGCCACGTCCGGACGGGTCGTGCTGCGGCACGAGAAGCTCGACGAGGGCGAGTTCAAGGGCCACCGGCCGCAGGCGGAGGTGTTCGTCACGGCGTACACCCTCGACACCGGGACGGGGTCCGACGACGCCGACGCGAAGCCCGACCCGCAGCGCCCGGTGACGTTCTGCTTCAACGGCGGCCCGGGGTCGTCGTCGGTGTGGCTGCACCTCGGCCTGCTGGGCCCGCGACGGGTGCTGATGGGCGACGCCGGCGAGCTGCTCCCGCCGCCGTACGGCCTGGCCGACAACGCCGAGACGCTGCTGGCGCACTCCGACCTGGTCTTCATCGACCCGGTGTCGACCGGCTACTCGCGGGCCGTCGAGGGCGGCAAGCCCCAGGACTTCCACGGCTACACCGCCGACATCGAGTCCGTCGGCGAGGTGATCCGGCTGTGGACCACCCGCAACGGCCGCTGGATGAGCCCGAAGTTCCTCGCCGGCGAGTCGTACGGGACGCTGCGCGCCGCGGCGCTCGCCGAGCACCTGCAGTCGCGGTACGGCATGTACCTCAACGGGATCATGCTGATCTCGATGGTGCTCGACATGGGCACGATCCGGTTCACCGAGGGGAACGACCTCCCGCACGCGCTCTACCTGCCGACCTATGCCGCGATCGCCCACCACCACGGCCTGCACGGCGACCGGACGCTGTCGCGACGTGCTCGCCGAGGCCGAGGAGTACGCCGCCCGCGACTACCCCTGGGTGCTGTCGCGCGGAGCGCGGCTGACGCCGTCCCAGCGCACCGCGGCCGTCCGGAAGATCGCCGGCCTCACCGGGCTGCCGCGCGAGTACGTCGACCGGGCCGACCTGCGGATCGAGCACCTGCGCTTCTTCACCGAGCTGCTGCGCGGGCAGGGGCGCACGGTCGGGCGCCTGGACGGCCGGTTCGCCGGCTGGGACAAGGACCGCGTCTCCGAGCACCTCGACCGCGACCCGTCGTACACGGCCATCCACGGCCCCTACAGCGCCGCCTTCAACCACTACGTCCGCGAGGACCTCGGGTACCAGAGCGACCTGCCGTACGAGATCCTCACCGACAAGGTGCGGCCGTGGTCGTACAAGGAGTTCGAGGACCGCTCCGTCTCGGTGGTCTCGAAGCTCTCGGCCGCGATGCGCACCAACCCGCACCTGCGGGTGCACGTGGCCTGCGGCTACCACGACGGCGCCACGCCCTACACGGCCGCCGAGCACACCCTCGCCCACCTGCACATCCCGGACGACCTGCAGGCGAACATCGAGGTCCGCTACTACGAGGCCGGCCACATGATGTACGTCCACGAGCCGTCCCGGGTGCAGCAGTCCAAGGACCTCGCGGCCTTCATCGGGAGCTGAGCG
>CAWGTL010000008.1:0-320014 GCA_963825505.1 uncultured Actinomycetota bacterium
ATTGAACGCGTTGATCGCCGGTCCAACGCCGCACGAGGCCGCGAACGGGTACTTCTCGGAGCTCGGCCAGATGCTCGTCGGGCCATCCGACTGCGGCGGGCCGACTTCGCCGTCCGGATCGAGGACGGCACGGCGACGGTCCGCTTCTGTCGGAGGTCAGCTCGGCCGGGATCGGCCAGGACGCCCGGGTCAGAGCGCCCTGAACGCGACGCTGCGCCAGTTCCCGACGATTCAGCGGGTGCGCCTGCTGACACCTGAGGGCGACTGCCTGTTCGACATGAGCGGCGAGAACCGCTGCCTGACCCACCGTAGCCCGACCAGGCGTGAGACCCTGAGACGTCTCCGGCCCACCGACGAGGCCATCTCCGCACGCTATTTGTGCGTACGTCACGCGCAGACCGCCCAAACCGCCAGAATGACACTTGCTCTTCTGTCATGTTGGCCGCACACTTGGATCGGCGCTGGGGGTGGTCGAGTTCCTGGGGCTGAGTGCTCGAGACCCTCCGCGGCTCGCTTGCTCTGGGTAGGAGGGACGAGAGGCATGCGGCGTCCGACACTGATCGGGCTGGTGCTGGCGCTGGCCGCCGTGTTCTGGCCCTGGACGGTGGGCGCGCAGCAGGCGGCCGTGCGCCTGCTCGGCCAGTACACCTTCGAGAGCGGCGCACGCTTCCAGGACACCACCGTCGGCGGCCTCTCCGGGCTGGCCTACGATGCGAAGCGCGGCGTCTACTACGCCGTCTCCGACGACCGCGGCGAGAACCAGGCGCCGCGCTTCTACACCCTCCAGATCGACGCTCGACGCGAGCGGCATCAAGGACGTGCGCGTCGTCGGCGTGACGTTCTTCGACAGCGACGCCAGCGACGCCCGGCATCCAGCCGATACGAGCGCGGCGACAGCGACATGGAAGACATCCAACTGCTGGCCGACGACACGCTGCTCATCTCGTCAGAGCGCGACCGCGACGAACCGCCGTGGATCCGGCGGTTCGCGCTGGACGGCACGCCTGCTCGGCGACCTCCCGATCCCGGCCCGGTTCATGACCGTCACCGAGCCCGGACCGGACGGCCGGCCGCGCGTCACGCGCGGCATCCGGGGCAACCTCGGGTTCGAGGGGATGGCGCTGACGCCCTCCAGCGAGACCCTGTACCTGGCGAACGAGCAGGCGCTGGCCCAGGACGGCCCGGTCGTCATCGCTCGAGGCCGGCACCAACGTCCGGATCCTGCGGATGGAGCTGTACGGCGCCGAGAGGCCGCGCCAACCGCCGAGTACGTCTACGCCGTGGAGAAGGCGTTCGCCGCCTCAACCGACCCGAACAGCCCGGCCGACAACGGCGTCTCGGCGATGCTCTGGGTTCGCCACTGCTGCCCCAGTACGACCTGCTGGTGATGGAGCGCGCCTTCGCCACCGGCGTCGGCAACGACGTCAACATCTACGGCGTCGGCTGGACGGACGCCACCGACGTCCGCGACGTCGAGGCGCTGCCCGCGCCGTACACCGGCCGGGCCGCCACGAAGACGCTGCTGGCGAACATGGCGCGCTCGGCATCACGCCGGACAACCTGGAAGCGCTGGCGCTCGGCCCGCGCCTCCCGAACGGCAACCAGAGCCTGATCGTGATGTCAGACGACAACTTCACGCGGCCGGTCGATCCGCCGCAGATCAACCAGTTCATCCTGCTCGAGATCGCCGCTTCCGTAACGGTCCCATTCCCTAAACCTCCCTCGTCGCGGTGGAGGGGCAACGGCCCGATCGCACCACCCGTTCCCCTCGTCAAGGGCCGTCGGCGATGCGGGCAGGTGGCGTTGAGGCCTGCGGTGCGGGGTCCTTCCTGAGTCACTGATCCAGATTGCGAGCGGCCCGGGCGGGTGGCCGACGTGATCGCGCCGATCAGCGCCAGGCACGCTGGCGAACAGCAGTCCCGTAGCCGGTCGCGCTGCACGACGTCGGCCGGGCCGTCGCCGCCGCTCGTCGCCAGCGTCGTCGCGTAGACCGCGCCGGCCGCGCCCGATCCCGAGCACGTTCCCGAGCGTCCGCGCCGTCGAGAGGATGCCCGAGGCCACGCCCCGCCGCTCCGGCCCGACCGCCCCCAGCACCGAGCTGTTGTTCGGCGAGGTGAACAGCCCGATGCCAAGCCCGACCACCGCCAGCCCGGCGCTGATCAACGGCAGCGGCGTCGACAGGTCCATCCGCGAGAGCAGGAACAGCCCGATCGCCAGGACGCCCATCCCGACCGTCGCCGGGATGCGCGACCCGATCTTGTCCGAGAGCGCGCCGCTCAGCGACGCCATCACCGCCATCACGATCGGCTGCGAGGTCAGCACCAGCCCGACCTGACCCGGCGAGAGGCCGCGCCCCTGGATCAGCGCGAACGGCAGCAGGAACGTCGTCGCCGGCCGACGCCGCGTAGTTCAGCATCGAGCTGATCACCGGCGCCGTGAACGCCCGCTGCGCGAACAGCGACAGGTTGAGCATCGGGCTCGGGGTGCGGCGCTCGTGGAGCACGAACGCCGCCAGCAGCGACCAGCCCCGAGCAGCCAGGCAGCCGAGCGTCAGCTCCGAGGTCCAGCCCCAGCTTCGGCCACGATTCAGCGCCAGCAGCAGCACGATCAGCCCGACCAGGTAGACGCCCGCCCCGACCAGGTCGAAGCGCTCGCGCTCGGCTGGGCGGCGTCTCGACGCGCAGCGCCTGCCAGCTCAGCAGCAGCGCCAGCGCCGCGAACGGGATCGGGATCAGGAACACGGACTGCCAGCCGAACTGATCGGCCAGGAAGCCGCCGAGCGGCGCGCCAGTCGCCAGCCCGAGGTAGACCGTCGTCGCCTGGATGCCGAGCACCCGGCCGCGCTGGCTGCGGCGGGAAGACCGCCATCAGGATCGGCGACGAGTTCGCGATGAACATCGCGGCGCCGGCCGCCTGGAGGATCCGCGCGCCGATCAGCGTCAGCACCGACGGCGCCAGCGCGCACAGGACCATGCTGACGATGAAGACCAGCAGCCCGGCCAGGTACACCCGGCGGTGCCCGATCATGTCGCCGAGCCGGCCGAACGTCAGCAGCAGGCCGCTCTGCACCAGCAGGAACGCCGTGACGATCCACTCGACGGCCGAGATATCGGTGTTGAAGCGCGTCGGCGATCAGCGGCAAGATCGCGTTCAGGACGCTGTTCGAGAGCGCCGTGACGAACGTCCCGACGCCGAGCGCCGACATGACGATCAGGCGCCGGGTGCGGCTGACCTCGATCAGCGCGGCGGCAGCCGCCCGCCTGGACGCGCCGGGCTGGCGCCTCGGCTGGCGTTCGAGCGGACGAGCCTCGGCGCTCGATGACGGCCGCGAGCGCTCGGAGGTGGCTGGATCAAGGGCGTGTCCCTCTCCCCAAGCCACGTCCGGCGGCTCCTCGTCGAGATCGTGGTGGCTCAGATCGGTAGCTGGTGATTGGGGCGTAGTGTAGCCGCGCACGCATCCTGGCGCAGCGGTAGCAGCAGGGGCTAGCCCGTCAGCATGATTGCAGGGCAGTCTCCGGCGCCTTGGACTGACGTCCACGGCACGTTCGGCGGTGGCAGGATCGGGGCAGCATGCTCCGGCATGCACATCGAGTAACGCCGCACGGCCCGCTTTGCTGACGAGACGACGGTGCAGAGTCGCGTCGCGTAGCGACTTCACGCCACGTGCCGTGGACTTCAGGCGACGAGCGCTCCTAGTGCTGGGCTACACTGCCGGCCGCCAGGTGTGCGCGATCTCACTGCAGGCCGACCGGCCGACCATGGAGGGTGCCGTGCCACGACCCGCGAGGCTCACCTGACGCCTTCAAGACCAGCCTGGTCCGCCCGCCGGACTTCGACGCCTTCTGGGCCGACATCCTGGCCCAGGCCGGCCGCGATCCCGCTCAACCCGACCTGTCGAGCCGGTCCCGCACCGCTCGACCGACGAGGTCGAGGTGTTCGAGATCGGGTACGACAGCCTGGACGGCGTGCAGGATCGCCGGCTGGTACTGCCGCCCGCGCGAGAGCTACCTGCCGGCGCCGTATCCCGGCGCTGCTGCTGGTGCCCGGCTACATCTCCGAGCCGACCCTGCCGAAATCGTGGGCCAAGCTCGGGTACGCGGCCGTCGGGCGTGGCGCCGAGAGGCAAGCTGCGCTCGAATCGCCAGTTCAACCCCGGCTACCCGGGCCTGCTGCTCGACAACGCCCTGGACCGCAACACCTACAGCTACCGCGGGCTTCTACGTCGACGCCGTCCGCGCGCTCGACTTCGTCAAGACGCCGGCCCGAGGTGCGATCCGACCCGGATCGGCGTCCACGGATCGAGCCAGGGCGGCGCGCTCGACGATCGTCGTCGGCGGCGCTGCGGCCGGCGAGATCGCCGCGCGCGGCCGGCGCGCCGTACCTCTGCTGCATCATGGACAGCGCCATCGCTCTCCCACACCTACCCGTACGAGGAGATCAACGAGTACCTGCGCCTCTACCCGGACCGCGAGCCGGCCCTGCACGAGACGATGGCGTACTTCGACGTGCGTCAACATGGCGCCGCTGGTGACACTGCCCGACGATGGTCTACATCGGACTGGTGGACGACTGTGTGCCGCCCGAGACCGGCTACGCCCTGCGCGACGCGCTGACCGCGCCGACCGAGTTTCACGCCACCGCCAGACTGCGCCCACGACGCCGGGGTCTACTGGATGATGCCGAAGGTCGCCGCGTTCCTGGCCGAGCACTTGAAGCCCGCCTCGACCGGCCGCCGCGCCGAGCAGACGGTCGGCTGAGGGAGGATCAGATGATCGCCAGCCACGAGCGCGCCCCGGCCGACTTCGCCGCCTACTGGGACGCCCTCGACGCCGAGCTTGCAGCGCTCCCGCCGCCGCCGATCCTGGAGCCGCTGCCGCTGCGCTCCAGCGACGAGTACACCTGCTACACCGTCAAGCTCACCAGCGTCGGGCCGTACCGGATCTTCGGGTACTACAGCGTCCCGACCGGCCCCGGGCCGCTTCCCGGCCTGCTGCTGACGCCCCGCTACGGCAGCGTCAACCACGTCCCAGACTACGCCGACCGCCAGCGCTACGCCGTGCTCCAGATCATGCACCGAGGCCAGCGCCTCGCCGATCAGCCGTTCGCGGCGAGCCTACCCCGGCCTGCTGACGCCACGGCATCGACGGCCGAGCACGCATATGGTCCTGATGGCCGCACGGTCGCTGCCATCCTGCACAACCTGGCTGTCGCGTGGATGAAGATGGGGCAGCCAGCCAAGGCGCGCCCGCTGCTAGAGCGCGCGCTGGTCATCATTGAGCGCGAATTCGGGCGTAATCACCTCAGAGTCGCGACAGGCCTGCAAACCCTCGGCCAGGCTCGGGCAGACTTGGGACAGCCCGATGAGGCGCGCGACTTGCTGGTGTGGGCCGTACGAATCGTACGCGCTCATTACCCGACTGGGCACTCGGAGGTCCTCTCGTGCGAGAGAGCTTTGCGTCGAGTCGCTCCAGACGTCGTACTGCTAGATGATGGCCGCCTCGTTAGTTCAGAGCGGGAGTCCAGCGACTAGGGCGGTGAACTAGCCGACAAGGAAAGTTCGCTCGCGATAGCGCCTCCAGGCTCACCATCGGGATACGGCTATACCCACGGCCAAGCTTGGCCGCACGCTTGAGCCAGCACTCTCGAAGCGCGCAGTGGCGGCGTGTCGCCCACCGAAGCTGACGACGGTCTATACCCAATCTGGGCGGTAGGGGCGTGGTTGTTGTTGCCTGGATCGAGTGAACCGCGGCGGCGGCGAGGGCGGTGGCCAGCGCCAGGGACGGTCGGAGACACAGGCGGCTTGAAGGCTCGGTGAGGGTGTCGGCCGCTCGCGTGCGGCCGCGCGGATCACGTTCTCCCGGCGGTGCAGGCCGCACGCAGCGACCGGCGGTGACAGCGGCGGAGTACCGTGAGCCGACTACTCCAGGCTGCTAGATGACGCCCGATTGGGAGGTGCACTCAGGGGCTGGTGCGCTCACGATGCGCTCACGGCGGTCCCGGCATGAAGCGATGACAGGCGGAGGAGCCGGCACTAGCCGGACGGCGTTTCCGCAGGTCACGGCCCTGCGCGGCCCGACGCGGCACCAACCGGACGGTTGACGTGTTGGCTGTTAATCGGAAGGTTACTGGTCGAGTCCAGTCGCGGGAGCAGGCGTCCACACCCCTGACCTGCGCAAACGCACGGTTCAGGCGGTCTTTCTTGTCTGACATGCCACCGGCATGCCACATCCGGGCCGGTGGCACGGCTGCTGGCACGCCGCGCGGGTGCTCCGCATGCTCCGGCCCTCCGGGGGCGGCAGCCCCCCTGTGGGGCACCCTGGGGGGCCGATCCTGCCCGGACCCGGCTGGAGCGGCTGCGGGGCCGCAGGGGCCTCCCTGTCGGTTGGGACGGTCCGGCCCGGCGGGTGGGGCGGCATCGGCGCGGCTGCCCCCCGGTGCGAGCGGACCGGCTGCCCGCCCGATGTAGTCGAGCCCGGTCGGATGCTCCCACGTGCACCAGGCCGGATGCTACGCTGCTCGCGTCGAGCGACAGGACCGACGACCTGGTGGCACCTCTGCCTCACGTACGGGTCTCGGGATGACCGGAGTCCGACGATGTCACGCACGAACCGGCTACATCGCTCCCGAATGTGTTCCAGTGAGGCAGGTTCATTGCTACGCTGAACGCGTCGGCAACCAGACCGACTTCTCGGTGGCCCGAACCCTCGCGTAGGGGTCCGGGCCTTCTTCGTTCCAGCAGTTCGACAGCCCCTAGCCCTCTGTGCCCCTGCGGCACAGGGGGCTTTGACATGCCCAGGAGGAGTTGCCCATGTCCGAGACCATGGTTGAGCAGCGGCCGCGAGGATCACGCCCGCGCAAGACGCGATGGGCCAGTGGAAGGCGGCGCGGCGCGAGTGGATGAGCGTCAACGAGGTTGCGGCCGAGGTCGGCGTGCACCCGAAGACCGTCCGCCGTTGGATCAAGGGCGGTCGGCTTGCGGCCTACTACGTCGCCGGGTGCGTGCGGATCGACCCGGCCGATCTGGACGCGGTGGTCGCCCGTCGGGTGCCGGTGCGCGGCGGTGCCGCGTGAGCGCCACGCACACGCGAGACGGTCGCCCCGTGAAGGGGGACGACCGCCCTGGACGCGCCACCACTAGCACCGCTCCGCAGTCTGCCACGACTGGGCGACAGTCGTTCTCATCGCTGGTCGCCACGGAGCGCGCGCGCCTCCAGGCCGAGAAGCAGCGCCGCCGCACGCTCGTGCTGGCCCACCCGGAACTGGCCCTGAGGTTGACCAGCATCGAGTTCCTTCCCTACCCGTACAGCGACCCGCAGCTCTGGGACGGCTTCGTGCCCGAGCCGTACGACAAGTACCTCGGGCGGAAGTACCGCGACGGCACCAAGGCGATGACGACCGAGCGCGTTGAGTCCGGGCAGCGGCTCGCGCTGTTGCGGATCATCGGCGAGGCCGAGCGGCGCGTAACCGAGGGCTCGATTGCGTCGTCAACGTCACCAGGGACGCCTGGCGCAACAGGGTGCTCGACTCCGACCTGCCAGTGGCAGCACGGATGCTGGTCATCGTCCTGGGCTCCTACATGAAGTCCGGACGCGACCCGGTGGCGTGGCCCTCGCACGCGACCTTGGCGGTCAAGTGCGGTGTCTCGGAGAAGCACGTGCGGGCGATGCTGAAGGTGCTTCAGACGCGCGGATGGCTGGAGGTGGAGTCACGGCGGCACCGGACCGCCAACGGTGCCACCAACCTCTACCGAGCGCGGCTGCCGCCCAGCCCCGTTCCGCACCGCAGGACCGGAACGGTTCCGCACCAGCAGTCCGGAGGCGACGCGGAGGTTCCGCACCTGAGGGTGGGGGGTTCCGCACCTACGGGGACGAGGTTCCGCACCGACGTACCGATGAATCCAAGAGGAACTCAGAAGGAACTCATCATCTCAGCGCGGGGAGCGCGTCCGCCGCCGTGGTGGCGGTCGTCAGCAAGAAGGCGAACAAGGCCATCAGCGAGGAAGTGGCGGGGCACCTCGTGGACGCGGTGTGCCGCAAATCGGCCGGCGCAGTCGGCAACACAACGGCCTACGTCACAACGGCGCTCCGAACCATGAGCCACGACGATCTGAACCGCTTGATCGAACGCTGTAGCCCCACCCGTTCGGGCATCGTCACGTTGTCCGAGGACGAGAGCCCTGGATCGACCCGACCGAGAGGACCACATGAGCACCGACGACCACGACCTGACGCCCGACCCCGAGCACGAGGACCACCACACGCTGCGTCGTCCCGAGTCGTCCGACACCTACAGCGCCATCACCCGCACCGGCGATGGACTCGGCGAGACGCTCTGTAGCGTCGTGGACGTGACCCTGGACGGCGTGACCGCTCCAGTGCCTGCCTACATGACGTTGCCGGTGCCGCTGGAGGACTTCCGCCTGCGCTCGGACGACCCGGCGTGATCGCCAGCAGCCGCAGCGAGCGGTACAAGGTGACCGCGATCCGCTGGCGCTCAACGGCTCTCGACGTTGCGGCGATGGCGGTGGTCGCGGGGACGGACGCCGTGCTGTCGTTGCTGCCGGACGAGCGCGACCGCGCCGAGGTAGTGCGACGCGCCGACGCGCTGCGCCAGGAGGTGGCGCGACTGACGCGGGAGACGGCAAGATAGACCTTGGGCGACGTCGGACAGCCCGGCCCGCCGCAGGCTTCGCGTGACGCAGCCGCAGTGCACGGCGACAACGCATCGCTCAAGCACTGGAGTACGTCATGGCTGGAAACACCCTCGCGCGCACCGACTTCGGCGGGAACACTCCCGCCCGAGGTCGCCGCCTTCGTCGCCGACGCCATCGTCGGCGGCGCACCGTTCACCGCCACCCTCACCCGCCGCCCCTCGCGGGGGAACTTGGCCATCCCGGTCGTGCAGTCCCTGACCGGACAGGGCTGGGTCGCCGAGGGCGCGGACATCCCCGACGTGGAGATGACCACCGGTTCGGAGGTCGTCGCGGTCAAGAAGCTCGGCGGCATCGTCCTGATCACCCGCGAGGCGTTCGAGGACGCCGACTGGCCCATCGCCGACGAGGTGGCCCGCGTCGTGCAGGACGCGTTCAGCCGCGACCTGGACCTCGGGCTGCTCATCGGCACCGGCGCGGGCGCAAACCCGCTCGGCGTTGTCGGACGCGCCTCCGAAGTCACCGCCGCGTCCCTGGTTGGCGCGGTGGCCGCTGCCGTGGCCGAGATCGGCGAGGACGGGGGCCGGCCGACCCACCTCGCGCTGTCCCCGACGGCTGCCGCGACCGAGGCCGCCCGTGAGGGCAACGACGGGCACCCGGTCCACCCCACCGGCATGGCCGAGATGCAGGGCCTGACCGTGGTGCCAGTGCCGGGCCTGACCGACCCGCTGGTCTACGACGCCGCCCGGCTCTACTCGGTGGTGGCCCGCGACTTCCGCGTCGAGCGCTCCACCGACTACGCGCCCGCGTTCAAGGGCGACAAGGTCGCGCTCAAGATCACCGGCCGGTTCGGCGTGGGGCTGCCGGTGGCCGCCAAGACCATCCGCAAGCTCACGATCTAGAGGTCGAACGGCGTCTCAGGTGGCGCAGGCGGGTCGAAGTCTTCGGATGCGGATGGCGCTCGCCAGTCGGTTCGGTCGAGCATGCGCACCAGCAATCGGTTTCGAGGGTCTCGCCGTAGAGCACCACGGGCGAGGTCTACATCGCCAGTCGCCGACAGGCCAGAAGCGAATGTGCGCACGATGAGGGGAATGCCGCCTCATCCAGGCGTCGGCGGATCAGGGTCCGTGCCAAACGCCGGATCAGTTGCAGCCAACCGCTGCGTAGCTACCGCGACCTGCTGCAGATCGGTGGAACTCGTAAGCCATCGCCGCAACCTCGATGATCTGACCCTCGACGTGGAAGGAGGGAAACATCAGGGCGTACTGCGAAGAAACCCAATCAAGCGCCCCGTAAGCAGAACTCTCGAAGGAATGGAACCACTCCGCATGTTCCCACCATAGGCCCGGGTCTACCACCGACGCCCCACGGAGATAGCGGCCCAGAGCGTCGGCGGCATGGGCGAAATCGTGAGCTCTGGCACGCCATTCGGCTTCCCTGCGGAATTCAATATTCTTCGTCAGTGAAACCAGAACTGCGCGAATCAAGGGCCGAGGGAACTCTTTGGAGGACGTAAGTACATCGTTCTCGAGCTCCAATAAGGTTTCGAAATTTGGTTGGAACGTCTCCTCATTGGTGTAGCCATCCATCACAGCTTCCATGGGGACTTCGATCTCCGCCAGCGCCTCAAGATGCATGTTCGCTGCCGTTAGGTGTTTCGGCATCAGGTGCGTCTTCGCTGAGTTGATTTCCAGGCCGGCCGACCGAGACTGGTGCTGAATGGCGAGTGAAAGGGCGTACAGCTGATCTTTCGTGCCCTCGGCACTGACGTCGTCCATCCATCGGCGGGCAGCCGAGATCCGCCCATCCGCCAAGGCAAGAGCGATCGCCTCGTCGACGGGCCGGAGAATCAGATGCGCTAAAATCGCAGAAGCGAAGCTTCTCTGCGGCAGACCGCTGCCGCGTGGCCAATGGCGTCATGTGTATGGATCACGTGAGCGATCACTCCGTGGGCAGCGTTGCCGCCGATTCGGCCAACGATGATCTCGAGAATCCGCTCAGGCTCGACTGACGCGAAGAATGAAGTGATGTCTGACTGCAGTCCGAACTCGCCCGAGAGATCATCCTCAGTAGCCCGCATCGTCGCCACGTAGCCTTTCCATTCCCCGGGACGACTTTGCCATCTCACCGGGCTCGCGCATTCGCCAGCCGTACACCCAGGGCGCTAAGTCACATGGAAAGCGCCCGGCCGCTTGCAACCGAAGACAAGTAGGCAAGACGGCTCAATGGGTCCTGTACTACTGCAGGCCGGATACCCAGACGTGACTTTGGCACATCGATGTCGTGAAAGAACGGGGAGTCTCTCGAGCCCGTCTCGACTCCTGCCTGCGAAGCAGAGATCCTCTTCTGCATCGATGTCCGCTGCGGACGCGTGGGTCAGTTCCGGCCACCCCCACGGATCTCGGAACCAGTCGCCATACATCTCAGCTCGTGCCAGCGTCAGCCCCGTCGTGATGTCTAGACCCGCGATCACCCATCGCACGTCGCCCAAATGCTGCACATCCAGCACCTTCTCACACGTTGACTTAGCGTCACGATAACTTGCGCCATGATTCCACGCTTACCGAAGGTGTGCGCAGGTTTGGACCTAGCTCTCGGCCCCCCCACCCCCGGGGAGTGCAGTGAGTGTGGAGGCGGCAGCCGGCACCTTGTAGCGGTACGCGACCACGGTCCATGCGTCAGCCTCGATCATCCACGGGTGCACGACGGAGAGGGAACCGCCAGTGGCGGCTGGTGGGGACACGGACCGATCCAGATCGATGCCAGCGACCACCATGAGAACGGTGCTCGGGTGCTGCGATTGGTGAAGTTCCACCTCGGCTCGGGTGAGGATGACCTCCTCGCCCGTCGAGGTCGTCCCCTTGACCTCGACGTACAGGTGCTCCGAGCCGCGGCGCACATCCAAGTCGTAGGACTTGGACGCTCCGACGTCCTTCACCGAGAAGTTCAGTGACTTTAAGTGCTCGGATGCGACCGCGACGGGGCAGGCGCGCTTCTCAATGGCGGTTCGTTCGGCGGCGTCAGCCGAATCCCTGGCCTCGCGAACGCTTCCCGGCCGCGCTCGGCGGCCGTGATGACGTCGCTCACCTCCGGGGCGAGCTCGCCCGGAATCGCCACAGCCCGTTCGATAGTGGCGTACAGCTTGCCGAGGGCCATGGCCATGAACTCGAGATCCGCTTCGAGAACGGTCGGGCTAGGATGTCGTCGACCGCGTACTCGACAGCGGACGCGTTGCCGACCTCGTAGCCACGTCCGAGATCGGATCGTCGCGAGTCGAGCGCGATGGCCTCGACCAGGTCGGGACGGGCAGCCATCTGTTCTGCAAGACTTGCCTCGGCCCACACCACCCTGGCATCCAGCTCGGCCGCCGGGCGCGCCCGAAACTCGCCATTCTCCAACGGGTGGTGCCCTGGTTCAGGGACAGGTACACCCGGTGCGCCCTCGGCACTGAACAGGTAGACGATGTACCAGCCCTCGGTGGCTGAGGGTGACGGGCCGCGACTGAGCGAGTGCACGCGCACCCAGGGAATCTCGGTCTTCGGACCGGTTCCATCTCGGCCTTCGACACGGAGGTCATCGATGGCGGCCGGCATCGCAGACTGAGAGCTCGGGCAGGCGGTCCCGAAGCCAGTCCGCTGCCTCTTGGCGGACGAGAACGCCTCGCCGCTCCATGTCGGGGGTGTTCGATGCGCTCCAGCCCGGCTGGAGCAGCAGCACCTCTTCCAAGATCTCCTGCACGCTTGCAACCTAGGCGAGGAGGTGTCCTGTAGGAGCCGGATTCCAGAGTCAGGCCCCTTGGAGAGCACGCAGCGGCAGCATCAGGCCGGTCGCGGCCTCGGACAGGGCGGCAGCGATGGCGGCATCGCGGTCCTGTGCTACGTGCTGGTACCGCATCGCCGCCGATGGCGTGGAGTGCCCGAGGCGGAGCATGAGTTCGGCCAGGGTCGCGCCGCTGACAGCGGCGAGAACGGCTGCGGTGTGGCGCAGGTCGTGCCAGCGCAGGTCGGAACGTCCTGCAGCCTCACGGGCTGGGTTGAAGTGCCAGGACAGGGATGACTGCGCCAGGTGCCCACCGGTGCGGGCAGGGAAGACCAACCCTTGCGGACCCGGCTCGGCATGCTCGGCCAGGTGCTCGGCCAGGGCCGGGAGCAGGTGCGGGGGGATGGCCACGGCGCGCCGACCGGCCTCGGACTTGGGCGGGCCGACTACGAAACCGCTGCCGGTGCGCACCACGGCTCGCTGGACCTTGAGCCGTCCGGCGTCGAGGTCCACGTCGGAGCAGCGCAACTCGGTGGCCTCGCCGAAGCGCAGCCCGCACCACGCCGACACCAGCACCAGCATGCGGTACTGCTTGGGCATAGCCCCTGCGATGGCGACGATCTGGCCCACGGTCGCGGGCTCGATAGTGCGAGCACGCTTGACCGACCCTGCCCCTCGGACCCGGCACGGGTTCGCGGCGATGGCTTCCTCTGCGACGGCGGTAGCGAGCACGGTGCGCAGCAGCGAGTAGGCGTGCGCTCTCATCGTCGGGCCGGTCTGATCGGCGAGGGACGAGTGCCATCGCCGCACCACCGTGGGCGTGATCTTCCCGAGCGGGAGGTTCCCCAGCGCCGGGATGATGAACCGGTCGAGGAGTCGGGCGTAGTGCCCTCGGGTTCGGTCGCGCAGGTCGCGCGACTCCAACCAGCCCTGTGCGAACGCTGCGAGCGTCAGATCGTCCGCGTCGGGGGACCGCCACGTCCGCCTGTCGACCTTGACCCGCACGTTCGCCAACTCGCCGGTGGCCTGGGCCTTGGTGTCGAACACACCACCCGACCACGACCGCCCATCCTGGCGGTACCGAACCTGCCACTTGCCCGACGGCAGCCGCCGCACGCTGCCGAACTCCCTACGCTTGCCCATCGCGCTCCCTCACCCGCCATGCCACTCGCATGCCACAACTTGTGTGCCACTTGAGGCCCGATGGCTCCCTCTTGCACCCTGCCTCCAGAGGTGTTTCTGCAGGTCAGAGGCCATTCTCGCAGATCAGCGACCCTGGGGATACCCTGCTGAGGGCGGTGGCCAGCGCCAGGGACGGTCTGAGACACAGGCGGCTTGAAGGCTCGGTGAGGGTGGTCGGCCGTTCTCGTGCGGTCGCGTGGATCACGGTTCTCCCGGTGGCGCAGGCCGCAAGCAGCGACCGGCGGTGACAGCGGCGGAGTACCGTGAGCCGACTACTCCAGGCTGCTAGATGACGCCCGATTGGGAGGTGCACTGAGGGGCTGGTGCGCTCACGATGCGCTCACGGCGGTCCCGGCATGAAGCGATGACAGGCGGAGGAGCCGGCACTGGCCGGACGGCGTTTCCGCAGGTCACGGCCCTGCGCGGCCCGACGCGGCACCAGCCGGACGGTTGACGTGTTGGCTGTTAATCGGACGGTTACTGGTTCGAGTCCAGTCGCGGGAGCTTCTGATCTGCGGGTATGCCCTCTGGGTATACCCGCAGGGTCTGTTCTTATGTCGTGTGCGCTCACATGCGCTCACGATCAGCTGTCGCGGGCTCACGTCGTTCGCGCTGGGGAGTGTCGGCTGGTGTCGGCACGTACAGAGGTCGGGGCTCCCTCCAGCCTCCGGATCGCTGCGTCGGGTGCCGAAGTGTGTCGACCCGTGCGGGTCCGTGCCGGTACGTCACAGTTCCTGCGGCCGACGACCATCCGATTTCGCGTCGGATGCTTGTGCGTGCCGCACCAACGGCGGCGGCGCCGCGGCTATGTCATCAACACCCTGCACGGTCGCGCTCGCGCCTCATGGACCCGTAGCGCCGACATCGCTGGGCAAGGCCGCCCGGCGGCGTCACTCGGGCCGCACGCGCTGACATGCTCACTACATGGCTCGGCCGACGAACTCGGCTCCCGGTGTGCGTGCTCTGCGACCTTCCAAGACCTCGCTTCTCATCCGGCTCAGAAGCCGTCTGCGAGCCACCGTCGCACGGAGTGCCAGGGTGGATCGCCGTTCGAGAGGTCGCGACGCAAGGGGGTCCGTACCGGGGGCACGGCGCCGGGCGCCGGCTCAAGCGAAGGGCACGGCGACGATCAGCGCGCACATCCCGACTGTAGTCGTCAGGCCGAGTGCACGCGGCGGTGTCAAGGGTTTCGCGAACCAAGGAAGGGCTGGCCAGCGCCGGACCATCCCGAACACGCCAGCTGCGAGCAACGCGACGGCCAGGAGCCACACGACGATCGGGGTCGTGACCCAGTTCACCGTCACCCACGCCATGGCGAGCCCGGTGAGCGCCGCGGCGAAGCGCGCGAGCAGACGGGATCGGTCACGATCGGTTGCCGGGCCGTGTCTGCGCCAGGCGTTGATCGTGAACGCCGAGATGAGCCAGAGGATTGCGACCAGCTGCCATTCCTCGAGGAGCAGCGCTGCCAGCGAGAATGTGGCACTGGCCCAGAGGAATCGCGTCCTCAGCACCCCTAGCGCTCGCTCGCGGGGCCCTCCGTGCGAGCGGGATATCGCGGCGATGACCGCCACCGCGAGACCGACGAGGATGCCGGCCGGTGAGCCAAGCACCAACGTCAGAATGACTGTCAGAACGATGACATCCATCAGTGCTCCCCGACGAGCAGTGTCAGCGCGGCCTGCTCGACGGACGCCTTCGTGCTCGAGAGGATGATGACCGCCCGGTCGTTGACCAGGTCCAGGGCAAGAGCGGCACAGAACCCTCCGGTGGCGCCGCCATGGCTGGTGACCGTCTGTCCCGCAACCGTCGTGGTGTTCCAGGCATACCCGATCCGTGTGCCGTACCCGTCATCCCACCGTGGGGTGAGCGCGCCCATGCCGGGTGCGGTGCCGTTGAGCAGCGCCTGCGCGTACCGAACCATGTCCTCGGCGGTCGAGTGGATGCCCCCTCCTGGAGCCGACCCGTTCAGGGTCCAGGCGGGGGCGTGCTTGCCGTCGACGCTGTAGCCGGTGAGCACATCGCTCGGCAGGTTCTCGGTGATGAGGGGAACGGTGCTGGCAGACATGCCCAGCGGCCCGAAGATGCGCTGACGCACCAGGTCCTCGTAGGTCATCGAGCTGCTCGCTGCGAGCGCCTGCCCGAGCAGTGTCGTGCCGATGTTGGAGTACTGGACCGTGCCTCGTTGGCTCAGTGACAGCGTCCGTGCCTGTGCGATGACCTCATCGACGTCCTGCACGAAGGGGTCACGGTGAGGGCTTCCGAGGAAGAGCAGCTCTTCCTGGAAGCTGAGCGGTGCAGTACGCGGCAGCCCGGAGCGGTGGCTGGCGAGCTCGGCGAGCGTCACGTCCGCCGCGGGCGCATCCGCCAGCGGAAGAAACGCACCCAGCGTCGAGTCGGGCGTCACGTCGCCCCGCTCGATGGCATCGGCGAGCAGCAGCGAGGTGAAGGTCTTGGTCACCGAACCGATCTCGTACACCGTGTCGCTCTCGGCCCCGAAATTCGCAAAGGACACAGATTCGCCGTCCACAACCGCGATGCTGACCCGGTCGAGCGCCCCGTCCAGGTACGGCAGCGCCGCTGCGGCCAGAGCTGAGTCGCCGGTCACCCTGGTGGAGAGCGAAGGCGGGACGGGACGGGCCACCGTGCCGACAAGCACCACACCCAGGGCGAGCACGGTTGCCACGACCATCGTCGCGCGCCCCGACACGGCTGTGAAGGGGACCGCGGCGTCAGGAGCGGCGCCAACAGTTACCACAGGCTTGCGCATCGAGATGTCCTCTGGTCGGGAGGGCATCGGGCCTGTGCGGCGGTTGTGAACGGCCGGCAAACGAGGCGTCCTCGATTGGAAACTACTCCGACCGACCACCGCCCACAAGGACCAGACCGGGCGTCACCTGTGCTCCGAAGCGACTCGTCAGAATGATCTTCCAGCGGCTTCCGAGAGCGGAGCCGCGGCGGACTCCGCCACCCACTGGTTCTCAGACCGCTGACTCCTGGCGGCGGCGGCAGCGAATGCCGAATGACCCACCTACGCGGACGACATCGCCGAAGGGGCTCTCGTATCGGGGCGCCGGACAACAGGCTCTGCTCCGCCTGTACGGCCCACCTACCCGTCCTGATGAGTGCGTGCTCATCGGCATGAGCGAACGTTCGCCCAGTCCAGGAGGCGTTGAACGACGTACCTCAACCAGGTGCCGTTCGTAGGACGCGGCGACAAGGCTCGCGCTCGACGAGGACGAGGGTCGAGTGTCGTCACGTAGTAAAGGCGGCGACGATAGCCAGAGCCTCACTTCCGGACCGGTGTCCCCCAGCAGCGAAGGTAGCGGCGGGTCTGCAAACTCGGCGTGGTGACACGGAGGTAGGCGGTCTCCGCGATGCTGTTCGTCCCTTCTGGGGCATTGCGCATCTCAGGGATGGCAAGTGGGATGAGCAGATGGATCCCACCTCGACAGACGTCGGCGCCGTCCTGGACGGCATCGGCCGCAGGCTCCGAGGGATCCGCGTCCAGAGGCGACTGACCCTGACGGCCCTGGCGGGCACCACCGGCATCTCGAAGAGCACCCTGTCGCGGCTCGAGACCGGACAACGGCGGCCGACGCTCGAGCTCTTGCTCGGGCTGTCACAGGTCTATCGCCTGCCCTTGGACGACCTGGTCGCTGCGCCCGAGGTCGGGGACCCCCGGATCCGGCTCAAGCCCGGCCAGCTCAAGGGCCGGACCGTCATCCCCTTGACACGTCAACCCGGCGTGCAGGCGTGGAAGATCGTCATTCCCGTCGACAACACGACGCCGCAGCCACGCTCGCACGACGGATCCGAGTGGATCTACGTCCTGACAGGTCGCGTACGGCTGCTCCTCGGCGAGACGGACCAGGTCCTGGTTGCCGGTGACGTCGCCGAGTTCGACACGCACGTGCCGCACTGGTTCGGCAGCACCGGCTCGGAACCCGCGGAGATCCTCAGCATCTTCGGTCGACCGGGAGAACGCATGACGGTCCGCACCAGCTCCGGCGTCTGACTCCACCGCACGGCGTCAACGGGCAGCCGGCAGCATGCGCCTCGCCACGTCGTCGTCGAGGCGGTCGCCGGCCCACAGGCCGGTCCGCTCGGCGAACAGCCCGTCCGCCGCCTCCAGCTCCGCCTGCCCGCGGACGTGGTCGCCCGCATGCGCGTCGACGGCCGCGAGGGCGTCGAGGGTCAGGATCTCGACGAGCGCGTCGCCCGTGTCTCGCGCCTGCGTGAGCACGTCGACCAGCTCGTCGCGGGCAGAGGTGCCTGCTGCGTCCGCGTGCAGCGCGGCGACGAGGTGGGCGGCCAGGCGGGCACCGTCCCCGCCGCCGGCGGCGAGGAACCACTCGTGCGCCTGCTCGGCGAGCTCGGTGGCTGGGCCCAACCGCCCGAGAGCGCGCATCATCTGAGCCAGCCGGGTGCGAGCGAAGGCGGCCGTGCGGGTGTCGCCGCACTGCACGCCGAGGTCAACGGACTGCTGGAGCGTGGCGATGCCTGCGGCGGTGTCCCCGGCTTGGTGCTGCGCGCGGCCGAGGTTGAGCAGGTGGTGCGCGTGCGCGGCGACGAACCCCAGCTCGCCCGTGGCTCGCGCGGCGTGGCCCAGGTGGTCGGTGGCGTCGGCGTACCGGTGCTCGGCCTGGGCCAGCTCGCCGAGCAGTCCCTCGGCATGGGCGATCGCCCAACGGTCGCCGATGGGCTCGAGCTGCCCGACGGCGCGTTCGCACGCGGCCGCTCCTGCGGCGACCTCGCCGGCCGAGATGTGCGCCCACGCGGCCAGCAGCCAGCTCACGGCCTCCTCCCACCGCAGGCCGAACCGGTGCAGATCAGGCCGACAGCCGTCGAGGAGGGTCAGGGCGTCGGCCGCTCGTCCTCCCTGGGTGCGGACGAACGCGAGGTGCAGCCGGCCGACGGCGGCCGCTGTCGGGTCTCCGATCCGGATCGCCTCCTCGATGGCGGTCGCTGCGCGGTCGAGGTCGCCCCCGGACGCCTCGAACCACCCGCACAACGTCAAGGCGGCCGCCCGCTCGGACTTGCTCGTGGACGAGGCTGCGGCGAGGGCCTGGTTGATCCGGGTGGCACCGACCACGCCGGTGCCCATGACGACCCAGGTCCAGCCGAAGCCGACAGCGGCCCGGACCCCTTGCGTCGGGTCGTTGGTCGCGCACCAGGACAGGGCCGCGTCGATGTTCGCCCGCTCGGCCCGGGCGAGCGCGACGTGGTCGGGCTGCTCGGGTCCGCGTCCACCCAGGGCTGCCCGGTCGGCCGCAGCGGTGAACCAGGCGGCGTGGGCTGCGGCGGCGACGTCGAACAGGTCTGCCTGGTGCAGCCGTTCCCGGCCCAGGTCACGGACGCTGTCCAGCAGGCGGTAGCGGGGGTGGCCGCGGCGGGGGACCTCCGCGCTCGCCAGGGAGCGGTCCACCAACCGCGAGACGATGTCGATCGCGTTCTCCGCGGGCACCTCCAGGGCGCCCAGCACCGCCTCGACGGCCGGCAACGGGGCGCCTGCGGTGAAGACGGACAGCGCCCACAGGCCGCGTTGGTCATCGGGGAAGAGCAGGTCGTGGCTCCAGGCCAGGGCGGCGCGCAGGGTGGTGCGTCGGGCGGGCAGGCTGCTCGTCGGGTCTCGGAGCAGGGCGAAGCGGTCGTCGAGCCGGCGCGCGATCTCCCGGAGGGGAAGCACCTTCGTCCTGGCTGCGGCAAGCTCGATCGCCAGCGGGAGGCCGTCCAACGAACGGCACACGTCCTCGACCAGGCGGGGTGCGTCATCGTCGTCCAGCGCGTCCGGGCGCTGCGACGCAGCCCGCGCCGTGAACAGCGCCACCGCGTCGGCGGCACCCAGCGGCTCCAGTCCCAGCACGTGCTCCCCGGCGACCTTCAACGGCACCTGGCTGGTCGCCAGGAGCCGTACCCCGTCGCCGGCTGCGAGCAGCGGGCCCACGACCTCGGCCGTCTCGGGGGCGACGTGCTCGCAGCCGTCCAGCAGGAGCAGGAGGTGGCCCGTCGCCACTCTCTCGGTGACCGCCCTGCGGGTCGGGTCGACGAGGCCGAGTGCCTCACCGACGGTCTGCCAGACCGTCTGCTGGTCGTGCGCGCTGTCGAGCCGCACCCACCACGCGCCCCCAGCGGGCGGCGTCCGCCCTGCGGCCTCGAGCGCGAGCCTGGTCTTCCCGGTGCCGGCCGTGCCGGTGAGCGTCACCAGGCCGTGCCGGGTGAGCGCGGCGACCACGCGCTCGAGGTCGTCGTCACGGCCGACGAGGGACGGCAGGTCGCCGGGAAGGTTCCCCGGCCCCCCCGACGCAGGTGCGTGCGCGCGCTGGCGGGGGAGGACGAGCGCAGGGTCGTGCTGCAGGACCTGCTGCTCGAGGTGCTGGAGCGCCGGCCCCGGATCGACGCCGAGGTCGTCGGCCAGTCGCCGGCGGACGCGGGCCGACGCGGCGAGTGCGTCCGCCTGCCGTCCGGCCCGGTAGAGCGCGGTGACGAGGAGCGCCCAGAGGTCCTCGCGCAACGGGTGCGCCTCCACCAGGGTCTCCAGCTCGGCCACCACGGCGGTGTCCGCACCCAGGGCGATCAGGCTGGCGAGGCGGTGCTCGAGGAGGGAGAGGCGGGAGGACTCCAGCCGCGCCCGGTACGGGGTCACCCACGGGCTCTCGCCGGCGTCGGGGAGCACGCTGCCCGAGTACAGGCCCAGGGCCGCCTCGCAGGCTCGTGCCGCGGCGGTGTGGTGGCCGCGCTCGCGCAGGATGGAGGCGTCGTCGACCAGGCGGAGCACCTGGGTCGCGTCGACGTCGGCCGGGTCGATCCCCAGCGTGTAGCCGGTGCTGTCGCCCCGGACGATCCCTGGGTCGCCGAGTGCGCGGCGCAGTCGTGACACCTTGACCTGCAACGTGTTCGGGGACGCACCGTGGTCCGGCGACGGCCACAGGTCCTCCAGCAGCTGCTCGGTCCGGATCCGCGTCCCCGCCTCGAGGGCGAGCCGCACCAGCAGCTCGGTCGTCTTGCCCCCGGGAACCCGTCGCTCGACCCCGTCCTGGCGCAGGACCACCGGGCCGAGCACCGACAAGGTCAGCATCGTGTGAGCATACGAGCGGCCGGACCGGTGGCGGGCGTGTCAGCCAGGTGTCAGCGGCGGGACAGCGCCCCCGGCGACGCTCCTGGTGTGACCCCCGCAGACGTCGACGACCTGGTCCGGTGCCTGATCAGCGGTGACCCCGCAGCGGCCGCGGCCCTCGCCCACGACGCCCTCACCTCCACCGAGCCCCTCGTCCTCGTCGCCGCAGCGCTGCTGGCGCCCGACGACGAGCACCTCCTGCGACGAGCCGTCGCAGCCGCGCGTCACCCGGCGGACCGTCAGCTCAGCGCGCTCGCCGCCGCTCACCTCGCCGGCGACCGCGACCGCGTCTCGGCGCTGGCCCGAGAACACCTGCTCGACCACCCCGACAGCGTCCTGGCCGCCTGGATCGCAAGCGGCGCAGGGACTCTGGTCACAGGATCCCGACCCACCACCACACCACCGGAGAAGCCATGAACCGCAAGCTCACCGCCGCGATGCTCGTATCCGCGGCCGTCCTCACGAACGCCGCGTTCACCGTCCTCGGCACCGTGTTCGACTACCCCGACGTGCTCAAGCAGCCCGTCACCGACGTGCTGGAGGCCTTCCGGGCCGACCAGGCCCAGATCACGCTGTGGTTCGCGATGATGGCGGTCTCGGCCGCCCTGTTCGTCCCGATCGCGATCGGGGTCGGGCGGCTGTCGACGCACCGGGCCATGCGGATCGCGGTGCCGCTCGGGATCGCGGCCGGCGTGGTCCAGGTCATCGGCCTGTCCCGGTGGCCGCTGCTGGTCCCCGGCTTCGCCGCCGACGCGGCCAGCCCCGACCCCGCAGTCGCTGACAGCGGTGTGCGCGCCTTCGAGACCGCGCACTTCGTCCTCGGCAACGTCATCGGTGAGACCTTCGGCTATCTCCTGACGGCGGCGTGGACCCTCCTCGTGGTCACGGCCCTGCACCGGGCCCTGGCCGGGCGCTGGTTCACGGCCCTGGGCGCGGTCTCGGCGGTCCTCGTCCTGGTCGGCGTGCTGTCCCCGCTCGACCTCCCTGTGGTCGACACCGCGAACTTCGTCGGGTACGTGCTGTGGAGCCTCTGGCTCGTGGTGTTCGCCGTCGTGCTCCTCCGACGCACTCCGAACGCGACGGCAGACCGCTCCGGCCGTGCCTTCGCGACGGCGCAGAGCTGATCGCCATGACAACCACGACCTCCGCCGTCGTCGCCCGCCCCACCCGGAGCCTGCCCGCGGCCGCGCTGTGGACCCTCGGCTTCCTGACCTTCCCGGTCGCCGGCGTCGCCGGGACTGCCGTCGCCGGTCCTCTCGACGCCCCGGTCGCCGCCCTCCTCGGCGGGTTGACCACCGGCGCCGTGATCGGCCTGGGCCAGGCCCTGGTCAGCACCCGCCGGCTGGCGGTCCTGCGTTGGACCTTCGCCACCGCGGTGGGCACGGCGGCGGGGCTCCTCCTCGGCGCCTCGACCGTCTCCTACGCGACGGGGCTCGCCGACCTCGCCGTGATGGGGGCCCTGACCGGAGCCGTGCTCGGCCCCGTCCAGGCCCTCGCGCTTCCCGCACGCGCTCGGCACCGGTGGATCTGGGCCGCCGCGATGCCGCCCGTGTGGGCGGCGGGTTGGTCCGTCACCGCCGCCGCAGGCATCGCCGTCGAGGAGCAGTTCATGGTCTTCGGCGCCAGCGGCGCCCTCACGGCCACCGTGCTGCTCGCCGGATGCCTCCACCTGCTCCTGCCGCCCACGGCTTCCACGCCGAGCGGGCCAACCGCCCCGACCGTCGCGATCCGGGGCCGGTCATGATCACGACCACCCCCCGCCACGTGATCTTCGGAACGGGTGCCATCGGGATGGCCCTCCTCGACGCGCTGAGGGAGCGCGGCGAGGCGGTGCGCATGGTCAACCGCTCAGGACGTGCTGACGTGCCGGACGGCGTCGAGGTCGTCGGCGGCGACGCCGGCGACCCGGCCTTCAGTGCTGCCGCCGCGGCCGGGGCCAGGGTCGTCTACCAGACCCTCAACCCGCCGTACCACCAGTGGGCACAGCAGTTTCCTCTCCTGCAGGCGGGGGTGCTCGCCGCGGCGCAGGCGAACAGGGCGCGGCTGGTGAGCATGGAGAACGTCTACATGTACGGCCGCCCCGACGGGCGACCTCTGACCGAGGACCGCGCTCACAATCCGCACACCCGCAAGGGCGAGCTGCGCTCGGCGATGTCGCGCGATCTCCTCGCCGCCCACCAGGCAGGCCGTGTCGAGGTCGCGATCGGTCGGGCATCGGACTACTTCGGGCCCCGGGGCGGCGCGCAGTCCAACCTCGGGGACCGGGTCTTCCCGTCCGCCGTCTCCGGGAGGACGGCCACCGTCCTCGGCGACCCGGACCAGCCGCACAGCTACACCTTCGTGCCCGACATCGGTGAGGGACTCGCGACCCTCGGTGAGCATCCGGATGCACCCGGTGCGGTCTGGCACCTGCCCAACGACCCGCACACCCGCACGACCCGTCAGCTCGTGGACACCGTCTACCGCCTCGCCGGGCGCCCGCGCACCCGGCTGCGCACCGTCCCGTCCTGGGCGCTGAGGGTCTTTGCCGTCGCGAACGCCACGGTGAGCGAGCTCGTCGAGATGCAGTACCAGTTCGAGGAGCCGTTCGTCGTCGACAGCACCCGCATCTCCACCCGCCTGGGCGTTCGAGCAACTCCGCTCGACCAGGCGCTCGAGAGGACCCTCCGGACCTACCCCGACCCTCGGGTGGTCCCACCCACGAGGGGCGGGCGGCGCCCCTCGGCCGGGCGGCTCACCCGATCGTGACCAGGCCGCGGGCTGAATAGCGTCACGACCACCCCTCCGGACCTGCCGGAGCCTCTTCCCGAGGAAGCAGTCATGATGCGATACAGGGATCCGGTCACTGCGGTTCGCGCACCTGCTGACGCGAACCTCCTCCCCTCGACCGGCGGGTCGATCCCGCCGCAGATCCTCCCCCGAGCGACGGACGCGCCCGCCGGCCACGATCTCGAGGCGGACTCGTGGCCGCGTCCGCACGACGACCCCGCCACAGCATGACGGGTCCGGCGTCGCGTACGGCTGAGCCCAGCTCGACGTGCGGTTGGCACCCCTCCCGATTGACCGCGACTGACGTCAACCTGGGTCAGGAGGTGGTGCGCTGATGTCGATCTCGATGGTGCGGGTTCTCGTGGTCGACGACCAGGCGGTCTTCCGCTCCGCCATGAGCGCGGTCGTCGCGGAGACCGACGGTTTCGAGGTCGTGGGTCAGGCTCGCTCGGGGGAGGAGTCGCTCACCATGGCGGCTGCCCTTCGACCGGACCTGGTCCTCATGGACGTCAACCTCCAGGGAATGGACGGCCTGGAGGCGACGCATCGACTCCGGTCGCGCGAGGCACCTCCCGTGGTCGTGCTGCTGTCCACCTACGACGTCACCGACGGCGTGCGCTTCGTCGCGTGGTCCGGAGCCGCCTGCTACGTGACCAAGTCGTCACTCAGCCCCGACCGGTTGACCGCCGCCTGGGCTGTCGGGACCCCGTCGGGATCCTCAGACGACCGCGGGTCGGGCGACATGCGGATCAGGGGTGTCACCGGAGCTGCCGGCGCCGGGCAGGGCGATGTGGACGTGGATGCCGCCGTCCTCGGCGCGGGTGCTGAGGACTCCGTCGAGGGCGTCCACACGGTCTTGCAGGGCGTGCAGGGGGAGAGGGTGGATCCTCGACCCGGTGAGACGGAGCAGCAGGTCCAGGTCGTCGGCCATCGTGAGCAGGACGTCGACCGGCCCTGAGTGGTGAGCGAGAAGCTCTGCGACGCAGTAGAACGCGGCCGCCTCTGCGGCCGGATGCATCCGCTGGTTCCCGGTAGGGGAGCCGGTCTCGAGCCGGCCGTGAGGGTGGCGGGCCAGCAGCGAGGCCAGTGCCGGTTCCAGGCCCGATCGGGCCAGCTGGGCGGGGAAGACGCCGCGGGTGATCTCGCGGAGCTGTTCCAGCGCGGTGCTGGTGGCGGTGATCAAGGAGTCGAGCTCGCCGTCGTCGAGGGTGGCGGCACCGCTGGGTCGGCCGGCGAGGAGCTCGAGCCGGGTGGGTAGGGGTTCGAGGTGGTGCAGGACGTGGTGGGCGATGGACTGCTCGAGCCGGCGTCGTTCGGCGTCGCCGGCGCTGATCAACCGCCGGCGGGATGCGGCGAGCTCGATCGTGTGCTCGTCGAGGCGGCGCACCTGGTACCCCAGCTCGGTCGACAGGTGTGCTCCGCGGACGGCGGTCGCTGCTCCGTCGGCAAGATCCTGGACGAGGCGGTGCTCGAACCCTCGCAGGGTGCGGCCGGCAGGCATGGTGACCTCGATGGTGCCGAGGACGTCGCCGTCCAGGGTGATCTCGAAGTCGGTGTGCTCGTGGGCCTTTCGCTGGTGGGGTCCGGTCCAGGTGGCGGTCTGGTCGGGGCCGTGGGGCAGGTGCATCCGGACCGTGACCTGGTGGGCGCCGACGGTGGTGCCGGCGGCGTCGGCGATCGCGGGCAGCAGCGCGGCCGGGTCGGGGCTGTCACCCAGGCGCCGGCTCAGGTCGGCCAGCGCCTCGTACGGCACCGCGGCCGAGCCGTAGGCGAGCCGGTCGGCCAGCCGCACGATCCGGCGCCGCATCGGCTGGAACGCCATCGCGACCACGGCGGTGGCCGCCAGCGAGAGCCAGAACCCGCCGCCGCCGACGGCGGCACCGAGTCCGACCACGACCGCGACGTACCCGGCGGCCACGACCGCGGTGGCCAGGGTGACCAGCAGGGCGCGGTTGACGATCAGCTCGATGTCGAACAACCCGTGCCGCAGCACCGCCACCGCGGTCGCGACCGGGAACGCCAGGTACGCGGTGAACAACGGCGTCGCCCCCAGCACCGTCTGCTCCCCCTGGAGCACACCCATCACGGCCAGGAACAAGAACCCGGCGGCGAGGCCCACCGCTGACGTGGCGATCCAGAGCAGCTGCCTGCGCAACAAGCCACGAGACCTCCGCAGCCGTACGAACAGGGACAGGGCCGAGGCGAGGAGGCCCACGAGCATCAGGGCCAGTCCCAACGTGAACAGCCCGCCTGCGAGCCCACCGCGCGCCGCGGTGTCGTCGGTCAGCCGGAACTGGGTGGGTGGGACGCTGAGCTGTGCGCCGGTGTTCAGCGCGATGCCGGCCACGGTGGTGCCCGCCGCCCACCACCACCTCCTCGACGGGAGGTGTCCGTCGGGAACGAGCAGGAAGACGAACGTGACGGCGGAGCTCGCCAGCGGGCCGCTGAACAGGACCGAGACCCATCCGGCGACGTGACCTGCGGTGGCGGGACCGGGGCCGCCGCTGTCCAGGACCCAGTAGCTGTAGGCCTGCGTGGCCTGAGCCACCGACGAGAGACCGACGATGCACAACAGCCAGCCCATCCGGTGCCCAGGGTGGCGGGCGAGGATCAGCGCGCCCATGACGGAGTAACCCAGACTGGCCGCCGTCGCCAACGGCCAGCCGTGAACGGCCCACGTCTCCCGGGACAGCAGCGCCCCGGATGCTGCGGTGATCACGGTGTCGGCCGTGACGCAGACGACCGTGATGACCAGCAGCGTCAGTGCCAGTCTGCTCCGCACGTCAGGGTGCCGGTCGCGGGTGGGGGACGTGCTCGAGGACCGGGACGACGCCCACGACGGTCGTGCCGGCGCCGAGGACGGACGTCACCGACAGGGTGCCGCCGACGGTGTCCAGCCGGTCCCGCATGTTCGCCAGGCCGTTGCCGTGCAAAGGGTCTGCGTCGACGAGGGCGTGGTCGAAGCCGTGGCCGTCGTCGTCGATCGTCAGCTGCCACGTTCGACCGGACGCAACCAGACGCACCCGGGTACGTCCGGCGCCGGAGTGCTTCGCGGCGTTCTGCACAGCCTCCATCGCGACGAAGTACAACGCTGCCTCGATCGCTGCCGACGGACGCTGGTGACCCTCGGCCTCGACGGCGACGCGCATGGTGCTCGTCTCCACGGCCGCCCTCAACGCAGGCACCACGCCCTCGGCGGCGAGCAGCCGCGGGTAGATCCCGCGGGACAGCTCCGACAGGTTCTCGATGGCGACCCTGGCGGCGACCGCCTGCTGAGAGAGGACCTGTGCGGCCCGCTCAGGTGCGCGTGCTGCCACCGTCTCCGCCAGGCGCAGGTTCACCGCGAGCGCTACCAGGTGCTGCTGCGCGCCGTCGTGGATGTCGCGCTCGAGCCGGCGTCGTTCGGCGTCCTGGGCCTGGATCACCCTCTGGCGGGAGGCCGTCAGCTCCTCGGCCCTCGTCCGGAGCTCGCCGTGGCGCGCAGCGAGGTCGGCCCGCAGGCTGACCAGCCGCAGCACCAGGCCCGCCTGGGCCGCCAGGCCGGCGAACAGCCTCTGCTCCACCGCGCTGAGCGGTGTGCCGGCGTGTTCCTGCAGACGGAACACGCCGTACACCTGGCCGCTGTGGCGCACGGTCGCGGACCGACGCCCGCTCTTGCTGGCGTCTTCCGCGTCGGCGACCGAGGAGGGCGGACTCGTGTCGGTGTCGATGTCCGTCGGCCAGGTTGCTGCCAGCGTCGGCCGTCCGTGCACCGTCAGCCAGACCTGAGCCCAGCGAGCACCGGTGCCCTCCGCGAGCACCTTTGCCATCCGTGCGGCCAGGTCCTCTGCCGCGTCCACGTCCGACATCGGCTCCGAGAATCTGGTCAGGACGTCGTACGGCAGCGGCGTGCCACCATGGACCAGTCGTGAGGCTGCGGTCTGCAGCCGAGCCCTGACCGGTTCGAAACCCAGTGCGACGACGGCGGTCGCGAGCACCGACAGCACCAGGTCGGGTTCCTGCGTCCGTCCCAGGAGCGCACCGACGCCGAGGACGACGACGCCGTAGACGGACAGCACGAAGACGGCCAGGCCGGCCAGCACCACGACGTGGACGCGTCGGCGGTGCCACGTCCCGCTCGTCGACCGCCACCACCGCATGCTCGCAGTCTCCCCCTGCCGGCCCCTGCTGCCCAGGGTCCGTGCCGAACCCCTGGGTGGGGCTGGCCGCACCCTCGCCCGCCCAGTACCCGTCGGGTCGACGAGGGCGACGGTGCGACCGGCCCGATGGGCACGGCGCGACGTGGGGGGTCTCCTGGTGGCACGTCGCACACGACGACCGATCACGAGGCGTGGAGCCCGACATGGACGTCCTGAGGATCCTCCCGATCACACCGGCCGATCCAGTTCCGCGGAGCGACGCAGCCGTGATCCGGTGGCTGGTGCCGGCCGGGTGCGTCGTGCTCGGGGTCGCCGGTGTGGTGTGGGCCGCGCGATCCGGTGCGGAGCAGCTCCACGTCCCGGTCGTGACCAGCTGGTGGTGGGTCGTCGTGGCCCTCGTGAGCTGTGCCGCGTCGTTCTGGGCGGCGGCCTCGGCAGTGCTGGCAGTGACCCCGGTCGGTCTCAGTCACGGTGCCGTGGTGGCGACCCAGGTCGCCGCCAGCGCCACCAGGCTGGTGACGCCGGCGTCCCTCGGGCTCGTGGGGCTCAACGCCCGGCTGCTGCAGTCCCGCGGCGCCCGGTTGCCGGTAGCCGTCACGGCGATCGCTGGTGGCCAGCTCGCCCAGGCAGCCCTCACCGTGGCGGCGCTGCCGGTGATCCTGCTGGCGTCGGGAGTGCGGCTGCCGCTGCCGAGCATCACCAGTCACGCCGCGCACGGGGTCGTGGCCGGGATCGCCCTGGGCTCAGTCGCTGTCGCCACCCTCTTCGCGACGGCTCCGGGCCGCCGCGTGCTCGGCAGGGCGCGTGCGCAGCGCGCACTCCTCGAGCCGCTGTCCGTCCTCGTGCGGTCGCCACGACGCGTTCTGCTCATGGTGGTCGGTGCGACGGGTGTCACCGTGTCGTTGTCGCTGTGCCTGTATGCCTGCGCGAGGGCTCTCGGGGGCGACGTCGGGCTCGCGGCGACCGCCGTCGTCCTGCTGGTCGGGACGACGCTCGGCTCGGCGCTGCCGACCCCAGGAGGCGTCGGCGGTGTCGAGGGTGCGATGGTCGCTGCGTTCCTCGCGGTCGGCGTCCAGGTGGAGACGGCCGTGCCGGTGGTCCTCGCCTTCCGCGCCGTCACGTTCTGGCTGCCGGCCCCGTTCGGGTTGGTGGCGTTGATCTGGCTGCGTCGACAGGGCCACCTCTCGTCACGCCGCGGGTGATCTCGCGGAGTTGTTCCAAGGCCGAGCTGGTGGCGGCGGTGGGTCCGAGCAGATCGGCACGGTCGAGCGGGTGGTGTTCTGCCAGTGCCTCGAGCCGGGTGGGTAGGGGTTCGAGGTGGTGCAGGACGTGGTGGGCGATGGACTGCTCGAGCCGGCGTCGTTCGGCGTCGCCGGCGCTGATCAACCGCCGGCGGGATGCGGCGAGCTCGATCGTGTGCTCGTCGAGCCGGCGCACCTGGTACCCCAGCTCGGTCGACAGGTGTGCTCCGCGGACGGCGGTCGCTGCTCCGTCGGCAAGATCCTGGACGAGGCGGTGCTCGAACCCTCGCAGGGTGCGGCCGGTAGGCATGGTGACCTCGATGGTGCCGAGGACGTCGCCGTCCAGGGTGATCTCAGGCAGGCGGCCGACACGCCATCCACCACAACTGGGTGCGGACGGGTCCTCGGACCGCCTGCAGTCGCAGGGCGAGGGAGAGGAGCGAGGCGAGCAGAGCTGCCTTGATCAACCAGTAACCGATGGCGAACAGCCGTCCGGTGATCTCGGACTGCTCCGCCACCACGTAGGAGGGGTCGAAGCGTACCGGCGGGATGGTGAGCATCCCGGCCGTGAAGAGGGCGACGCCGACTGCGGTCGCCGCCGCGACCCAGGTCCATCTGGGAGACGCCAGCCGCCCATCGGGCGCGAGGAGGAAGATCGTCGTGATGGCTGCCAGGGCCAACGGTGCCCCGATCAGGAACGCGCCCCAGGCGATGACGTTCTCTGCTGCGGCCCCCAGGACCTCGCCGTGGCCTCTGCCCCAGGTCTCGTAGGTGGCGGTCGCCTGCGACCCCGACGCGGGACCGGCAACGCAGAGCAGCCAGCCGAGGGGGTGCCGCGGGTGCCGGCGCAGCACCAGCGCCCCCGTCAGCGCGCAGCCCACCGTCGACGTGCCGGTGGTTCGCCTCGCCCGACTCGTCGGCCCGCCACCGCCACCGCTTCCTCGCAGTGGCCACCCGATTCCCCACTCTGACGCAGGATTCGGGCCGAACCCCCGGGTGGGGCTGGCCGCACGCCTGCCCCGCCGGTGCCCGGCGGGCTGCTCCGCGCAGGAGTGCGCGTCAACCGATCGTCGTCCCGACGCAGGAGAGGTCTGCTGGTGCCGGGCCACAACACGGCGGCCCCACCGATCCGGGAGCCCCGAGCCATGACCACCACGACCACCTCTCGCACCACGACCACCACCTCCACGAGCACCGCGGCTCGAGCCGTCGGCGTCAGCAAGCACTACGGTCACGGCGACGCCGCCGTGCGCGCGCTCGACGACGTCACCGTGTCCCTGCAGGCCGGGCAGTTCACCGCGATCATGGGCCCCTCGGGCTCCGGCAAGTCCACCCTGCTGCACGTCCTGGCCGGCCTGGACCGGCCCACGTCCGGCGAGATCTACCTCGGAGACACGGAGATCACCTCGCTGAACGACCGGAGGCTCACCCTGATGAGGCGAGACGAGATCGGCTTCATCTTCCAGTCGTTCAACCTGCTGCCCACGCTGACGGCGGCCGAGAACATCGAGCTGCCGCTGAGGATCGCCGGCCGCAAGCCGGACGTCGCGTGGATCCGGCTGGTCGTCGACACCGTAGGTCTAGGTGACCGACTGGGCCACAGACCGTCTCAGCTCTCCGGGGGCCAGCAGCAACGTGTCGCGGCGGCTCGCGCCCTCGCCAGCCGTCCGCAGGTGGTGTTCGCGGACGAGCCGACCGGCGCGCTGGACTCGCGTGCCGGCGCCGAGCTCCTGCGCTTCCTGCAGGAAGCCGTGCGGTCGATGGGCCAGACCGTCGTGATGGTCACGCACGACCCGGTCGCGGCCGGGTACGCCGACCGGGTGCTGTTCCTGGCCGACGGACACATCGTCGACGAGATGTCCGACCCGACCGCAGACCGCGTGCTCGACTACATGAAGCACCTGGGGGCGTGACGCCATGTTCACCGCAACCGTCCGCGGCATGCTGGCGCACAAGCTGCGCCTCGTCCTCACCTCCGCCTCGATCGCCCTCGGCATCGCGTTCCTGTCGGGGACGTTCATGCTCACCGACACCACCAAGCTGGCGTTCGAGCAGCTGTCCGGCCGGGTCTCGTCGGGAACCGACGCCGTCGTGCGGCAGCAGTCCGCCTACGCCGGGACGGCAGGCGCCGCTCTCGGCCGTTCTCCCGTACCGGTCGCCCTCCTCGACTCGATCCGCGCCGTCGACGGCGTCGCCGCCGCCGAGGGCGGTGTCAGCGGGTACGCGCTGCTGACCGACCCCGACGGCAGGGCGGTGCTCACCGAGGGGGGCGCCAGGACGATGGGCTACAGCATGCCGACCGACACCCGCCTGCGCGGTGATCTCCACCTCCTGTCCGGCCGTGAGCCACGCGGCGCCCACGAGGTGGCCGTCGACGCGAGCTCCGCCCAGGAGCACGGCATCGCCGTCGGCACCGACATCGACGTCCTGTTCCGGGGTCCCACCCAGGAGTTCACCGTGGTCGGGACGGTCGGCTACGGGGAGGAGAAGAACCTGGGTGGAATGTCAGCGGCCTACTTCGACCTCGAGACCGCGCAGCGCGTCCTCGGCACCCCGGCGGTCTTCGACGAGATCCAGGTCCGTGCCGCCGACGGCGTCGCCGCCGCGACACTGGCGCAGCGTCTGGACGCCGCGGTTCCCGACGGGGTCGAGGCCGTCACCGGCGCCCAGGTCGCCCAGGAGTCCTCTGAGGCGCTGAACCGGCAGTTCGGCTTCCTCCACATGATGTTCCTGGCGTTCGCCGGCATCGCGCTGTTCGTCGGGTCCTTCATCATCTGGAACACCTTCACCATGATCGTGACCCAGCGCTCCCGCGAGATCGCACTCCTGCGAGCGGTCGGGGCCACCAAGCGCCAGGTCCAGCTCAGCCTGGTCGTCGAGGCCGCGGTCATCGGCGTCGCCGCATCGGCGATCGGCGTGGTTCTCGGCGCCGGGGTCGCCAAGGGCCTGGACGCCCTGATGGGGTTCGGCACCCCGAGCGCGTCGCTCCAGGTGCTGCCCCGGACGGTCTGGCTCTCGCTGCTCGTCGGCACCCTCGTCACCGTCGTGTCGGCCCTGGTGCCGGCCCGGCGCGCGACCAAGGTCCTGCCGGTCGAGGCCCTGCTCGACGCGACTCCCGGCGCCAAGAGCCCGTCCAGGCTGCGCGCCGTCATCGGCGCGGTGGTGACCGGCGCAGGGACTGCGGCCATCCTGGTCGGCCTGTACGGCAACGAGGACCAGAAGGTCGTCCTCGCCGGCATCGGGGCGACCCTGGTGGGCGTCATCACCCTGACCCAGGTGGCGGTCCGACCGCTCGCTGCCGCGATCGGCGCCCCGTTGCGCCTGCGCGGTGTGACCGGTGACCTGGCTCGGCAGAACGCCATGCGCAACCCGCGGCGGACCGCCTCGACCGCTGCGGCCCTGATGATCGGCCTGACCCTGGTCGTCACCATGAGCGTCTTCGGCTCGTCGCTGAAGACCTCGTTCGGCACCATCCTCAGCGACGCGACGACCGCGGACCTCTTCGTCACCGCGCCGAGCCTCCAGATCGAGGGCTTCAGCCCCGTGGTCACCGAGGTCGTCGCCGACGTCCCAGGGGTCGACGTGGTCTCACCGACGTCCTACGGCCAGGCACGCTTCGACGGAGCCCCGTCCGCGTACGCCTCGGTCGACGCGGCCACGATCGAGCAGGTCCTCGACCTGGGCATCACCTCGGGATCGGTGGAGGACCTCGGCGACGACGGCGTCCTGCTGAGCGCCGATGCCGCCGCAGCGCACGGCTGGGTGGTGGGCGACACCGTGCGGGTGGAGTTCTCCACGACCGGCGCCCAGGACCTCACGGTCCGCGGCGTCTACGGCACCAACACCGGATTCGTCGCGGACGACTACGTCATCAGCCGCGCGACGCACGAGGCCAACGCCGGCGACAGGCTGGACGGCGCGGCGCTGGTCAAGGTCACCGAGGGCGTCGGGGTCGAGATCGTCCACGACCGCATCTCCGCGGCGCTCCAGACGCACCCGGACGCGAAAGTCCTCGACCGTGCCGGGTACGAGGCGGACCTCAACGGCATCGTCGACCAGCTGCTCACCTTCGTCCAGGTGCTGCTGCTGCTCTCCGTTCTGATCGCGCTGCTCGGCATCGTCAACACCCTGGCGCTGTCGGTGTTCGAGCGGACCCGCGAGCTCGGCCTGCTCCGAGCGATCGGGATGACCAAGGGGCAGGTGCGCGCCGTGGTCCGGTGGGAGTCGGTGATCATCTCCCTGATCGGTGCAGCGATCGGTGCCGCACTCGGGATGGGGCTGGGGCTCGCGCTGGTCCAGGCGCTCAAGGGCGACGGGATCACAGCGGTCGACGTCCCGGTGCTGCAGGTCCTCGCCTGCGTGGCCGCCGCGGGTGTCGCCGGCGTGCTCGCGGCCGTGGCACCGGCCAGATCGGCAGCGCGCGTCGACGTCCTCAAGGCGGTGATCACCGACTGACGTCGCGCATCCGGTGCCAGGGCCTCACGCGACCGACCGCGTGGGGCCCTGGCGTCGTCAGGCTCTCGCGCCCCCGGCGTCCAGGTAGGCCAGCACCGCCATCACCCGCCGGTTGACGTCGTGACCGTCCACCAGGCCCAGCTTCTGGAACACCGATCCGATGTGCTTCTCCACGGCCCGCTCGCTCATGAACAGGGTCGTGGCGATCACCGCGTTGCTGCGGCCGGTCGCCATCGCCTGGAGGACCTCGCGCTCACGGTCGGTGAGTCCCAGCAACGGGCCGTCGCTGCTCCTGCGGGCGAGCAGCCCCTCCACCACGCGTGGGTCGAGGACGGAACCACCTCGTGCGACCTCCTGCAGCGCGCGGACGATCTCGCCCAGATCGGACACCCGCTCCTTGAGCAGATAGCCCATGCCTCCCACACCGTCAGCCAGCAGCTCGAACGCGTGGTCCTCCTCCACGTACTGCGACAGCACGACCACGCCGACCCCGGGGTGATCGGACCGAATCCGCTTGGCCGCCAGGATCCCCTCGTTCGTCTGGGTCGGCGGCATCCTGATGTCGGTCAGGACCGCGTCGGGCGAGTGCTCTTTCACCGACTTGAGCAGCGAGTTCGGATCGGCGGCGGTGTCCACCAGCTCGATGCCCTCGGCCTCGGCCAGCAGGGCCGCCACACCCTCGCGGACGAGATAGTTGTCGTCCGCGAAGATCACGCGCAGTGGCATGCCTGCGACTGTAGCGCCGCCCCCGCGCGGTGCGGTTGTCCACCTCAGGTCGTGCGGCCCGCACCCTGGGTGCCGCGTTCGTCGGTACCTACTGTCGGAGACGACCGATCGACCACTGAGAGAAGCCGAGCCATGTCGACGACACAGCGAGACCAGTCAGCCGTTGCGACCGGACGGCGCACCACGATGCGTGCCGTCGTCCGCGACACCTGGGGATCCGCCGCGGGCGTCCACCTCACTCGGGTGCCCGTCCCGGTCCTGACAGCCGCGGACGACGTGCTCGTGCAGGTGCACGCTGCGGGCGCGGCGCGCGGGGTGTGGCACATGATGACCGGCCGTCCGTACCTGATGCGCGTGGCGTTCGGTCTACGCAGGCCGAGGAATCCAGGGCTGGGCAACGACCTGGCCGGCACGGTCGTGGCCGTGGGGAAGGACGTCACCCGGTTTTCCGCGGGAGACAACGTGTTCGGTGTGGGGACGAGCACCTTCGCCGACTACGCCCTCGCACCGCAGGGCAAGCTGGCCCGCATGCCTGTCTCGACGACCTTCGAGGAGGCGGCCGTGGTTCCCGTGTCGGGCATGACCGCGCTGCAGGCCCTGCGCGACGCCGGCCGGATCGAGCGCGGGCAGACGGTCCTGGTCATCGGCGCCTCCGGCGGCGTCGGAAGCTACGCAGTCCAGCTCGCCAAGGCGTTCGGTGCCGAGGTCACCGGCGTGTGCAGCACCGCCAAGCAGGACCTGGTGCGCTCGCTCGGCGCAGATCACGTCATCGACTACACCACGGACGACTTCGCCGCCGACGGCAGGCGGTACGACCTCGTGCTGGACGTCGCCGGGAACCCGTCCGTCTCCCGGCTGCGCCGGGCACTGACGCCGACCGGCACCGCCGTGATCGTCGGTGGCGAGGGCGGCGGCAGCCTGACCGGTGGCATGGACCGTCAGCTGCGAGCGACCCTGCTGACTCCGTTCGTCTCGCAGCGGCTGACGATGCTCGTGAACGACGAGAACGCCGCCGACCTGGAACGGCTCGCCGAGCTCATCGACGCTGGCGCCGTCACGCCCGGCATCGACCGGACCTACCGGCTCGAGGAGACCCCGCAGGCGATGAAGGACATGGAGGACGGGCTCGTCCGCGGCAAGATCGCGATCACCCCGTGACCCGGCTCGCACGGGGCGGCCCACGGCGCGGCCCCGTGGAGCACCCGGCCGAGGGTCCGATGGTGGGCAGGACGGTTCTCGTCACCGGCGGCACCGGCGGCATCGGCAAGGCCACCGCGTACCGCCTCGCCCGGTTGGGCGCGACGGTCGCCATCACCGGCAGGGACGCGGACCGCGCGGACCGTGCGGCCCGTGAGATCCGTTCCGGCAGCGGCCGACCGGTGACTGCGTTCGTCGCCGACCTATCGGTGCAGTCGGAGGTCCGCCGCCTCGCGGACGAGGTGCGCGACCGGCTCGGCGCCCTGAACGTGCTGGTGAACAACGTCGGCGGGTACTGGAACACCCGCCACGTCACGGCCGACGGACTGGAACGGACCTTTGCGGTCAACCACCTCGCGCCGTTCCTGCTGACCAATCTGCTGCTCGACCTGCTTCGGGGCAGCGGACCCGCCCGCGTGGTCACCGTCGCCTCCCACGCGCAACGGCTCGGCCGCATCGAGTTCGACGACCTGCACGGCGAGCGGTCCTGGTCCGGTGCCCGCGCGTACAACCAGTCCAAGCTCGCCAACGTGATGTTCACCTACGAGCTCGCCCGACGACTGCAGGGCACCTCCGTCACCGCCAACGCGCTTCATCCCGGCGTGGTCAGCACGGCGTTCGGTGCGGCGGACCCGGCACCCGTCCAGCGGCTCCTGGTCCCGTTCGCGCGACCCTTCATGAAGACACCGGCACAAGGGGCCGCGACGTCGGTCCACCTCGCCTCCGACCGTCGCCTCGACCAGGTGTCGGGCCAGTACTTCGCCAAGAGCCGGCCCGTCCGTTCATCGGCCCGCAGCCACGACGATGCCGTCGCCGCCCGGCTCTGGACGGTCAGCGCCGAGCTGGTCGGCCAGTGAAGGTCGAGCAGTCGGCGCGCGCGTCCGAGACCACGCTGGCGGGCGTACTGGGATAGTCGCCGTGTGCCGCCGGGCCGGCGGTGCGGGCGGAGACGCAGAGCCTCTGGAGGTGGCATGGGCGAGGTCCTGCTCGAGTCCAAGCTCCACGTCCCGCGGCCACGCCCTGCGCGCGTCGAGCGGCGGCGCGTGGACGATCAGCTCGAGGGGGTCTGGACGTCGACGCTGACCCTGGTGTCCGCGCCGGCGGGATTCGGCAAGACGACAGCCTTGGTGCAGTGGTGGTCCCGCACCACCCGGCCGGGGCGCTCGATGGCCTGGGTGTCGCTCGATCGACGGGACGACGACCCGGTGCTGTTCTGGAGCTACCTCGTCGCGGCCGTCCGGCGGGCCGCACCCGGCGTGGGTGACGCCGCGGCTGCGCTCCTGGACACCGCCGTGCCGAACATCGAGGCCGTGGTGGCCGGCCTGCTGAACGACCTGCACGACCTGGCCACCGACCTCGCGATCGTGCTGGACGACTACCACGTGATCGAGACCGGAACCGTGCGAGACAGCCTGGCGATGCTGGTCGAGCACCTCCCGCCGCGGGCCCACCTGGTGATCGCCTCCCGAGCCGACCCGTCCCTGGCCCTGCCCCGGCTCCGGGCCCGCGGCCAGCTCCAGGAGGTCCGCGCAGCCGACCTGCGATTCACCCCCGAGGAGACCTCGACCTATCTCGACGAGGTGGCCGGGGTGTCCCTGACCCCCGAGCAGGTTGCCGCCCTCGACGCGCGCACCGAGGGGTGGGTCGCGGCCCTGCAGCTGGCCGGCCTGTCCTTGCAGGGCCGCGAGGACGTCGGGGCCTTCATCGAAGGTTTTGCGGGCGACGACCGCTACGTCGTCGACTACCTGGTCGAGGAGGTGCTGCAACGCCAGCCGGAGGACGTTCGGTCGTTCCTGCTCAGTGCGTCGGTCCTGAGTCGGCTGAGCGGACCCCTGTGCGACGCGGTCACGGGCCAGGTCGGTGGGACCGCCCGGCTGGCCGCGCTCGACCGGGCCAACCTGTTCCTGGTGCCACTTGACCACCGTCGGCGCTGGTACCGCTTCCACCACCTGTTCGCCGACGTCCTGCGCACCCACCTGGCCGAGGAGGCGCCGGACCAGGTCCGGGGGCTGCACGCACGCGCCTGCGACTGGTACGAGCAGCACGCCCTCCCGGCGGATGCCATCCAGCACGCCCTCGCCGCGAACGACCCCGCCCGAGCGGCCGGTCTGATCGAGCTGGCTCTGCCTCAGATGCAGCGGGACCGGCGCGAGTCGACCCTCCGCCGCTGGATCGAGCTGCTGCCGGACGAGGTCGTCCGCGCCAGGCCCGTTCTGAGCAACGGGTACGCAGGAGCGCTGCTGGCGACAGGCCAGGCCGAGGGGGTGGAGCAACGCCTCCGAGACGCCGAGACGTGGCTCGGTGACCCGACGGCTGCCGGCGCGGTCGACCGGCCCCGTCCGTCCGACATGGTCGTGACGGACGAGGCGGCCTTCCGCGACCTGCCCGGCGGGATCGCCGTCCACCGGGCGGGCCTGGCGCGGATGCTGGACGACGACGCCGCCACTGCCGCCCACGCCCGTGAGGCGCTGGACCTGCTCGACGAGCACGACCACGTCGGCCGCGGGTCAGCCAGCGCACTGCTCGGGCTGGTGTCGTGGAGCGCCGGGAACCTCGACGACGCCCATCGCCGGTACTCCGACGCTTCCGCCAGCCTCGCCCGCGCCGGGTACCTGGCCGACGTCGTCGGTTGCGCCACCACACTGGCCGACCTCGACGTCGCCCGCGGCCGGCTCGGCGCCGCCATGAGCACCTACCAGCGCGGCCTCGACCTCGCCCTGAGCACCGGATCGGTCCCACGACGGGGGGCGGCGGACATGCACGTCGGTCTTGCGGCTGTCCACGTCGAGCTCGGCGAGACCGACACCGCGATGCACCACCTGAACGCCTCGGACGAGCTCGGAGAAGGCCTCGGCCTCCCGAAGAACCCGTACCGCCGACGGGTCGCGATGGCCAGGGTCCTCGAGGCGCAGGGCGACGCGGTCGGCGCGGCAGCCCTGCTCGACGAAGCCGAAGGCCTGTACGTGGCGGACTTCGCGCCGCCGGTGCGCCCCGTCGCCGCCCTGCGAGCGCGATTGCTCACCAGACAGGGACGATGGCGTGACGCGCTCTCCTGGGCCGCAGACCGAGACCTGTCGTCCGATGACGACCTGTCCTACCTCAACGAGTTCGAGCACCTCGTCCTGGCACGTGCACTGCTCGCCCGGCACGCCGCCGAACCGGCGGGCGGGCACCTCGACGCCGCGCGGGCGCTGCTCGACAGGCTCGCCGATGCTGCTGAGAAGGGCGCCAGGGAGGGCGACCTCATCGAGGTGAGGGTCCTCCAGGCGCTGGCACTGCAGCTGCGCGGCGACACGGCAGAAGCGCTGGCGGTCCTTCGACACGCGCTGCTGCTGGCCGAACCCGAGGGACACGTTCGCGTCTTCCTCGACGAGGGGCGTCCGATGACGACGCTGCTCCGTGCGATCGGCACCCGGGGCGAGGTCGGCCGGTACGTGCGCAGGCTCCTCGCTGCCGCCGACGAGGCCTTCCTACGACCGCACGGGCAGCAGCAGGGACTCGTCGCGCCGCTCAGCCCACGCGAGCGGGACGTGCTGCGGCTCCTGCGGTCGGACCTGGACGGGCCCGACATCGCCCGGGAGCTCAGCATCTCTCTCAACACGCTGCGGACCCACACCCGCAACGTCTACGCGAAGCTCGGCGCGACCAACCGCCGGTCGGCCGTGCGTCGTGCTGCCGAGCTCGGGCTCCTGCGCCCCGCGCCCCGTGACGCTGGCTCCTGACTGACATTCACCAACCGCCTCACCACACGTGGTGATGTCTGCTCACCATCTGCGCTCCTACGTTCCCGACCACTCGAGGAGCACCGGCCCGCGATCGGGATCCGATCCGGCCGGCACAGGAGGAGTGGTGAGCACGATGCCGGTCGACGACCAGCACGGACCTTCGATCTACGAGATCCGCGTGCGCGGCCACCTCGAGTCCCGCTGGTCCGAGTGGTTCGACGGGTTGCTCCTCACCTGCCACAGCGACGGCACCACCGTCCTGAGCGGACAGCTTCCCGACCAGGCCGCGCTGCACGGCGCCCTGCAGAAGCTGCGGGACCTCGGCGTCCCGCTGATCTCCGTCACCGACCTCGGCCGGAGACCTCCGGCCGCTTCGTGACACCCGACCGACCGACGACTGACGAACCGAGGAGCCCGACATGGCGACCACCGACGCCTCCCGCACCAGCACCCCAGCCTCGAGCGTTCCCCCGCTGAGACGCTCGACCACGCACCCAGCGGACACCGGGCGCGGCAGCGACCCGATGAGGCGTACCGCCTTCCTCGGCGGCGCGCTCTACGTCCTGACCTTCCTGTCCTCCATCCCCGCGGTCCTGCTGCTCGACCCGGTCCTCGGCGACACCGGCTACGTCATCGGGGCGGGAGCGGACACCCAGATCGCCTTCGCCAGCGTGCTCGACGTCGTCAACGCGCTGGCATTGATCGGGACCGCCGTCGTGCTGTTCCCCGTCATCAAGCGGCAGAGCGAAGTGCTCGCAGTGGGTTTCGTCACCTCACGCCTCCTGGAGGCCGCCATCCTGTTCATCGGGATCGTCAGCCTGATGGCGGTGGTGACCCTGCGCCAGGACCTGGGAGGTGCCGCCGGCTCCGACCAGGACGCGCTGGTCAGCGTGGCGGCTGCGCTCGTCGCCGTGCGTGACTGGGCCTTCTTGTTCGGCACCGGCATGGCGGTCGCGAACGCGCTGCTGCTGGGCTCGGCCGTGTACCGCGCGCGGCTGGTGCCCCGAGTGATCCCGCTGATGGGTCTGGTCGGCGCCCCGCTGCTGCTGGCGGCCAACACCGGGATCCTGTTCGGCGTCAACGAGCAGTTCTCGGTGTGGTCGATGATCGCCCTGCCGGGGATCTTCTTCTGGGAGCTGTCCTTCGGCATCTACCTGATGGTGAAGGGCTTCAAGCCCACGTCGCCGCTGTTCGCCGGGACCGACCGATGAGGGCCGCGGTGTATCGACAGTTCGGGGGGCCGTGCGTCGTCCAGGTCGAGGACGTCCCGCAGCCCCCGGTCGGTCCGGACGACGTCCTCGTGCGGGTCGAGGCCAGCACCGTCAGCGCAGCCGACCGGCGCGCACGCAGCCGCGAGGTCCCCCGCGGACTCGGGATGCTCGCCGCAGCCGGCCTCGGCGTCGTGCGTCCGAAGCACCAGGTCCTCGGCATGGACGCCGCCGGTGTGGTCGAGGCGGTCGGCCCCCGGGTCACGCGCTTCGCCCCCGGCGACCGGGTGTTCGCGATGCTGGGAGGCGTTTTCGGCGGGCACGCCCAGTACGTCGCGATCGCACAGGACGCAGCGATCGCCCTGCAGCCCCGGACCCTGTCGTCCGAGGACGCCGTCGCCCTCGTCTTCGGTGGCATCACCGCCCGCGCCTTCCTCGCCCAGGGGGACGTCACCAGCGGCACACGTGTGCTGGTCAACGGAGCCTCGGGAGCGGTGGGCACAGCCACCGTCCAGCTCGCCAAGCACGCCGGCGCGTACGTCACCGGCGTCAGCCGCACGGCCGGGCTCGACCTCGTCGCCGACCTGGGCGCCGACCGCGTCATCGACCGGACGGCCGAGGACTTCGCCGCCGCGGACGCGAGCTACGACGTGATCGTCGACTGCCTCGGGGACGCGCCGTTCGACCGCGTGCGGCACCTGCTGGCGCCGGGAGGGGCGCTGCTGCTGGTCGTCACCGACCTGCGGGGTCTGCTGACAGCCCCGTGGCACACCCGACGCAGCGGCCGGAGGGTCAGGACCGGCCCCGGGGCCTGGCGCGCCGCCGACCTGGCCCACCTGTCTGCCCTGGCCGACGCCGGGAAGCTGAGACCGGTGCGCGACACCACGTTCGACCTCAGCGACATCACACAGGCCCACGCCCACGTCGACGCCGGGAAGAAGGGCAGCGTCGTCCTGCGGATCCCTCAGCCGGCGGATGCCTCCGTGACCGTCAGCGCAGACGGCGCCCACACCAGGGCAGAGCACACATCCAGAGAGGCAACGTCATGATCGAGGCGCACGCGCTGACCAAGCGGTACGGCGACAAGACCGCCGTCGACAGCATCGACTTCACCGTCCCGCCAGGGTCGGTCACCGGGTTCCTCGGACCCAACGGAGCCGGGAAGTCCACCACCATGCGGATGATCGTCGGTCTGGACCGACCGTCCTCCGGAGTCGTGACGGTCAACGGCAAGCCCTATGCCCAGCACCGCTCGCCCCTTGGCGAGGTCGGTGCCCTCCTGGACGCCAAGGCGGTCCACAGCGGCCGCAGCGCCCGCTCGCACCTGCGCGCGATGGCCGCCACCCACCGCATCCCGACCAGGCGCGTCGACGAGGTCATCGACATGACCGGACTGGCCGCGGTGGCGAACCGCCGCGTCGGCGGGTTCTCGCTCGGCATGGGCCAACGGCTCGGGATCGCCTCCGCCCTGCTCGGTGACCCCCGCACACTCGTCCTGGACGAGCCGGTCAACGGGCTGGACCCCGAAGGAGTGCAGTGGGTCCGTCAGCTGGTGAGGCAGCTCGCCGCCGAGGGCCGCACGGTGTTCCTGTCCTCGCACCTGATGAGCGAGATGGCGCAGACCGCCGACCAGATCCTCGTGATCGGCCGAGGACGCATCATCACCGCGGGCCCGGTGCAGGACGTCATCGACTCCGTCATGGGCGCCACCGTCACCGTGCGCTCACCCAGCCTGCCCGAGCTGGTCGCCGCCCTGGCCTCACAGGGGGCAACCGTCACCCCTCGGGACGACGGCGCAGCCGAGGTGCACGGCGTGGACGCCGCCGGCATCGGTGACCTCGCCGCCGCCCGCGGCATCGCCGTCCACGAGCTGGCGCCGCGCCGAGCCAGCCTGGAAGAGGCGTACCTGAGCCTGACCCAGGACGCGGTCGAGTACCGCTCCGACACCACAGCACAGGAAGGCAGCACCCGATGAGCACCCTGGCCACCCGACCCAGCACGACGCCCATCTCGAGTCCCACGCCGGCCTCCGGCTCGGTCCGGCTCCCACGTCGCAGCTTCGCGGGGGTCCTGGTCGGGGAGTGGATCAAGATGGTCTCGCTGCGCTCGACCTGGTGGGTCCTGGCCGCCACGGTCGCGGTGACGGCGCTCGTGGCGTTCGCTGCGGCGATGTCGCTGAACGTCATGGCCGACGACCCGATGACAGCCTCGGCGCTCGAGACGATGCACGGCGCGCAGGTCGTCGCGAGCGGGTACCAGATCGGCGCGGTCGCCATCGCGGTCCTCGGGGCACTGCTCATCACCGGCGAGTACTCCACCGGGATGGTCCGGTCCACGTTCGCAGCCGTCCCGACCAGGGTCCCGGTGCTCGCAGCCAAGGCGATCACGCTGGTGCTGGTGACGGCCGGCGTCGCGGTCACGGGCCTGCTCGTGTCCTACCTGGTCACCCTGCCGCAGCTGTCCCGCTACGACCTGGTCCCTCCTCTGGACGACGTCGCCACCTGGCAGATGTTCGGGGGAGCCGCGTACTTCCTCGTCGTCGCAGCGCTGTTCTCCCTGGCTGTCGGGGTCCTGCTGCGGTCCACTGCCGGCACCGTCACGGTCGCCCTCGGAGTACTGCTCCTGCTGCCGAGCATCCTGGCGTTCATCCGCGTCGACTGGATCGAGACGATGGTGCGCTACCTGCCCCTGCCTGCGTCGTCGGCGTTCCTCGGCTCCGGCGAGAGTGCCTTCGGCGGCCCGGGCCTCACTGCCTCGACCGGCTTCCTCGTGGTCACCGCCTACGCCGTCGTCCCGCTCGTCGTGGCAGCAGTGGCCCTGCAGCGACGCGACGTCTGATCCGGAGGACGATGCGGCGCACGCTTCCCGGTTCCGGCAACGGAGGTTGTCCGGCCGATCGGGGCGTCCGAGGCTTTGCGGAGGAGGTGATCGCCATGGAGGCGAACGTGTACGACGTGGTCGTGATCGGCGGCGGAGCGGCCGGTCTCAGCGCGGCGCTGGTGCTGGGACGGGCGCGACGAAAGGTCGTGGTCGTCGACGCCGGAAGCCCACGGAACGCCCCGGCCACCCACATGCAGGGATACCTGTCCCGTGACGGGATGGCCCCGACCGAGCTGCTCTCTGTCGGCCGGGCCGAGGTCAGCGGCTACGGCGTCGACCTGGTCAACGACGAGGTCGTCGGCCTGGACCCGGGCTTCTTCGTCCGCCTGGCCGGTGGGCGGGTGCTGCGCGCGCGACGGGTGCTCGTGACCACCGGTGTGACCGACCGGGTCCCCGACGTCCCCGGCGTGAGCGAGCGGTGGGGGCGCGACCTGCTGCACTGCCCGTACTGCCACGGGTGGGAGGTGCGGGACCGTCCCCTCGGGGTGCTCGGCGCCTTGCCCGGGTCGGTCCAGCACGCGCTCTTGGTGCGGCAGTGGTCAGCAGATGTCGTCTTCTTCTCGCACACCTACGAGCTCGGCACGGACGAGCGGCGGCAGCTGAGGGCGCGCGGGGTGCAGGTGGTCACCGGCGAAGTGACTCGCTTGGTCGTCGAGGACGACCACCTGACCGGTGTGGAGCTGGCCGACGGCCGTGTCGTCGCTCGGACAGCGGTGTTCGTGCGCCCCGGCAACGCGCCGCGGCCCGACGGCCTCCTCAGCGGGCTCGGGTGCGAGACGGACGAAGCGGGGTTCCCACGCGTCGACACGTCCGGGCGCACCACGGCCTTCGGGGTCTGGGCGGCAGGCAACGTCGTGGATCCCCGAGCGCAGGTCATCACCTCCGCCGGAGCAGGTTCGGCCGCGGCGATCGCCATCAACGCCGACCTCGTGGCCGAGGACGTCGACCGCGCGGTCGACGAGCTCACCGGGTCGTCGGAGTTCTCGGCCGAGACCGAGGCACGTGTCGCCGAGGTGGTCGGCGGCGTCCGCCGGCACGGGTTCTGAGGCCGCCGAGGCAGACGGCCCACACGGCCGTGAACGAAGCACATGACAAGACCCCCCATCACGAAGGAGATCGACCGATGTCCCGCCCCGCGAACGGTGCTCAGAACGCCTCACGCCCACCGACGGTCCCGCCCCCGACGAAGCACCAGCTCGCCCTGATGATCTGGGTGGCTGTGTTCCCGACGCTCACCATCCTGAACGTCGCGCTCGGTGGATGGCTCAGCACTCTCAACCCGGTGCTGCGCACCTTCGTGCTCGCGACGATCGCCGTCCCCATCGTGATCTACGGGCTGATGCCCCATCTGCACCGGGTGCGGTCGGTCCTGGTCGCCCGCGCCCTCCCACGCTGATGGACGCCTCCACGTGGCGGCCGCGCCGGCCGGCGCGAGGACCGACGGTGGTGCACGGCATCTACCTCACGGTCGGGAGCGGGTTGACGCAGACGACCTGGCCGCTGCTGGTCGACGACGCCGTCCACGGCCCCGGCCGACGTCAGCGCACACGTCTGACCGGCAGGATCGCCAGTCCTGCGAGCACCGCACAGACTCCGGCGACGGCATAGAGCACGGCGTAGCTCCCTCCCGAGAACGCCAGGACGACCGGCGCAACTGCAGGTGCGATCGAGCTCGGGAGGGCGCCGGCGATGTTCATGACGCCAAGGTCCTTGCCGGCGCTGCTCTGCACGGGGATGACATCGACCACAAGCGCGAGGTCGACGGCCATGTAGATGCCGAACCCGAGACCGCTGATCGCCATGCCGATCAGGAAGGTGTCGAAGCCTGCGGCTGCCGCCATGACGAACATGGCTGTGCCGTAGACGATCGCGGCGCCCAGGACGAACCGCTTCCGGTGACCTGACCGGTCCGACAGGCGTCCACCCACCACCGACGCCACGACCACCACCGCCGCCTGCGCGACCGTGCCGAGGAACACCTGCCGCGGGACGTCCGCCTCGGCGCTCCCGAGATGGCTCAGGAGGTAGTACGCCTGGTACGTCGTCAAGAACGCGAAAGCGAGGATGAACAGGAAGCGGCTCGCGAAGGCCCAGCCGAAGTCCGGGTTGGCACGCAGGTCGACCCAGAACGTCCCACCCAGCTCGCGCCACGACCACCGGGGTCTCTCTGCTGCGGTCAGCCGGCGGTCCTGCAGCCTCACCACGAACAGCAGGACGAACGCGGCGGCGACGGCGCACGGAAGAGCGAAGGCGAGCACGGCGCGCCCGCCGACGAGCTGCACGAGGAAGGTCCCGACCACCGAGGCGATCGGGACGTTGATGCCGAGGACGCCCGCGACGAGGCCGCGCTGCTCCGACGGCACCTGGTCGGCCAGTACCGCGATCGCCGACGCCAGCAGCGCGTTGAGGAACACCTGTGCGATGCACCAGCCGGCGAGGACCACCAGGACGTTGGGAGCGGCTGCGACGACCATCACCCCGCAGATGCCGCCGACGAGCCCGATCACCATCCACGGGCGCCGCATCCCGAACCGCGAGGTCGTGCGATCGCTCATCCGCCCGAAGAACGGGTTGGCCACCATCGACACCAGGGCGCCGACGCCGGCGACGAGCGCCAGGCTCTCGGGAGCGCGGTCGAGGCCGACGAGCGAGGTCAGCTTCAACGGCAGGGTCACCAGCACCGGCGCCAGGAACAGCAGCGACGTGCTGGTCAGGGCGAGCGCGTACAGGGTGATGAACGACCAGCCGACCCGAGGCTGAGGACCTCGCCCACGGTCGTCGACGCGGCGGCGACCGTGACCTGTCCGATCTGTCGTGATCGCCGGTGAACCTATGATTAGCAGCCGGTTTCGGGCAGCTTCTGGATCGGGTGCTGGCACGAGCGCTCCTCGGGCCGCCCGGCGGGACGACACGGGTACGGCCGGCGCGCGACGTCCTCAACGTACGGGACGACAGCCCGCTGCACCATGACCCGGAGGGTGGCGGGATCAGTCCCGGTCGGCGAGGAGCTGGCTGCCGAGGTCGGAGGCGTCGTTGGCGACGTCGGACAGGACGACGACCGCCTTGCGTCCGGCGCGGTCGAGCCCGAGGTAGGACGCGTAGCCGCCGGTCTGGCCGGCGGCGCTCCGGCGGACAAGCCCAGTTCTCGGCGCTCCTGGCCGGGCAGGCGGCCGACACCGAGCCGGTCCGCGACCTGCTGGCCTGGCTGCGCGACCATCTCACCGACGATCTGTCCGTCTCCGCGCTCGCCCGCCAGATCAACGTCTCCGAGCGGCAGCTCACGCGCGTCTTCAAGTCCGAGGTAGGCGTCACCGCGGCTGACCACGTCGAAGCCGTCCGGCTCGACTCTGCCTGCCGGTTGCTCGAGACCACCGACCGCACCGTCGAGCAGATCGCAAGGACCTGCGGCTTCGGCACCCCGGAGACGATGCACCGGTCCTTCCGTCGCCGCCTCGGCACCACCCCCCGGTGACCACCGCCACCACTTCCGCGGAGACCTGGTCGAGCCACGGCCCTGACCTCTGACCTCTGACCTCTGACCTCTGGACGCCTCCCTCCTCCGCCGCCCTACCCCGGACGAGAACCGGCCGCTGACGCGTCCGCCCACCTACGCTGGCCGGATGCCGGGTCCAGGCACCTCCGCACGCCTACCGGTGCCCCGCCGTGCACTGGTCACCCGGCAGCGGCTGCTCGACCGACTCACCACGTCACCGATGACCGCGCCGCGCCTCGTCCTGGTGTCGGCTCCAGCAGGCTCAGGGAAGACGACCCTGGTCACCCAGTGGTTGGCACCGACCAGCCGTGGCGGTCCTCCCGCTCCGGCGCGGGTGCTCTGGCTCTCGCTCGGCCCCGCCGACGACGACGTGCGGCCGTTCCTCGCACGCCTGGTCGGTGCCCTTCAGGACGCCGGACCGGACCTGGGCGGCGAGGCCGGGAGGCTGCTGGCGGGAGGAGCGGACGTCCCGGTCGACGACGTGGTGGCCGCCGTTCTGGACGACCTCGACGCGGCGTCCGGCGCCGGCGTCGTGGTGCTCGACGACTACCACGTGGTCGACGCCCTCGAGGTGCACGCCGCTGTGGCGTTCCTGCTGGAGAACCTCCCGCCACAGGTCACGGTGGCCATGACGACGCGGGCGGACCCACCGCTGCCGCTGGCGCGCCTGCGGGCCCGGGGCGAGCTGATCGAGATCCGTGCCGCCGATCTCAGGTTCACGGCCGAGGAGGCCGGCACGTTCCTCAACGACGTGATGGGCCTGGGGCTGGACCCGGACCAGGTGGCGTCCCTGGGGGCGCGGACGGAGGGCTGGGCGGCCGGCCTGCAGCTCGCGGCGCTGTCCGCCCACGGGCATGCCGGACGCGGTGACGGCTCGACCCGGCAGACAGCGGCGTTCATCGAGGCGTTCACCGGGAGCCACCGCTTCGTCCTGGACTACCTCGTCCAGGAGGTGCTCGACACCCTGCCCTCGCGGCTGCGGACGTTCCTGCTCGACACCGCGGTGCTGGACGAGCTCGCCGGCCCGCTGTGCGACGCCGTCACCGGAGGCGACGACGGGCAGGAGCTGCTGGAGGAGCTGGAGCGCCGCAACGTCTTCCTCGTCCCACTGGACGACGAGCGCACGTGGTTCCGGTACCACCACCTGTTCGCCGACGCCCTGCGCTCCCGCGCGCGCGCCACGAACCCGGACCGGGTCCGTCGACTGCACCGCGCGGCCGCGGACTGGCACGAGCGGCACGGGGTACTCGCGGTGGCCGTCGACCACGCCCTCGCCGCCGGCGACCCCGGTCACGTCGCGGACCTGGTCGAGCTGGCCCTGCCCGGAGCACGGCGTCGCCGGGAGGACGTGCGGCTGCGGACCTGGTTGAACGCGCTCCCGGACGACGTCCTGAGCGGACGCGCGCTCTTGGCCACCCAGATGGTCCCGGCCCGGCTCTCCGCGGGCGATCTCGACGGTGCCGAGCGGTGGCTCGAGCTGGGAGAGACCGCCCTCGCCAGATCGAGATCCGTTGCACCTGTGCGAGTTCCGCCGGGGGAGCCCGCAGCGGACGCGGTCGCTGCCCGCGACGAGGAGCTGCGCGCCCTGCCGGCGCAGACGGCGGTGTACCGCGCGGCGGTCTGCCAGGGACGCGGTGACGTCGCTGGGACGCTGGCGCACGCCCGCCGTGCCCTGGACCTCGCCGGGCCGCACGACCACGTCGCACGGTCCGGCGGCTCCGGCTTCCTGGGGCTGGCCGCCTGGGCGGCCGGCGACCTCGCCACGGCGGTGGACCGGTTCGGCGAGACGGCTCGCAGCCTGCGGGCCGCAGGAAACCTCACCGACGAGCTCGGCACCACGGTCGTCCTGGCCGACCTGTGGCTGGCACGCGGGCGCCCGGCGCACGCACGGCAGCTGTACGAGGCGGCGCTGGCACGGGCCCGGGCGCGCCCCGGTGCGGTCGTCGGGGTCACCGGTGACCTCCACGTCGGTCTGGCCGCACTGCTCCGCGAGCAGGACGAGCTCGATGCCGCCGAGGGACACCTGCGGTCCGCGCGCTCGCTCGGCGACCGGGCCTCGTTGCCGGAGAACCGGTACCGGTGGTTCCTCACGACAGCCGGCCTGCTCGTGTCGTCCGGCGACCTCCCCGGAGCGGTCGCGATGATCGACCAGGCCGAGGAGGTCTACCGGCCGGGCTACTTCCCTGCCGTGCGCCCCTTGCCAGCCCGACGGGCGCACGTCCACATCGCCCAGGGGCGGCTCGATCTCGCAGAGGCGTGGGCTCACCAGAACCAGGTGACCGTCGATGACCCACCCCACTTCGCCTCCGAGTACGAGCACCTCGTGCTGGCGCGGCTGCTCGTCGCACAGCACCGGGCCGACCCCCGTTCGGGCACCATGGAGCCGGCCGTCGGACTGTTGGACCGGCTGGTCACGGCGGCCTCCGCCGCGGACCGCGGTGGGAGCGTGGTCGAGGCGCTGGTCGTCAGGGCCCAGGCACACCGCGCCGTGGGCCACCTCGACGCGGCCCTCGAGGACCTGGGCCGTTCCCTGGTCGCGGGAGTGCCGGCCGGGTACCGGCGGCTGTTCGTCGACGAAGGCCCGATCCTGCGCGAACTGCTCCGGACCGCAGCCGCCCGACCCGGTGTGGCCGGCGCCCAGGAGGCGGCTCTGCTGCTGCAGCCGGTGCGGGCGGCGGGGTCGGCGCCGAGCGGTCGGTCTCGGGTCGTGGCGGCCGGCAGCCCCGAGGCGTTGAGCACGCGTGAGCTCGAGGTGCTGCGGCTGCTCGCGACCGACCTGACCGGTCCGGAGATCGCCGAGCGCCTGTACATGTCGATCAACACCTTCCGGACCCACACCCGGCACATCTTCACCAAGCTCGACGTCACGACGCGGCGCGCCGCCGTCACGCGGGCCGGGGTCCTCGGGGTCGTCGGGACGTCCTGAGGGTCACCACGCCGGTCACATCATCGTGCGATGTGGAGCGCCTGGCTTCGCTCCTAGCGTCCAGGCACCGCCGGACACACGGTCCGGCACCGGACGAGGAGAGATCCCATGCACGTCACCGCGACCGACCTGACCAGGGGCGCCGCCGCCGCAGCCGTTGCTGCCGGTGCCATCTTCGTCGCAGTCCAGCTCGGCCACCCGGCCAGCGACACGTTCACCACCGAGACCGGGCAGTGGGTCGCGCGCAGCGTCGCGAAGACGGTGATGTGCGTGCTCGCACTCGCCGCGATCGCCGGTCTCTACCTGCGGCAGCGCCGCGAGTCGGGCCTCATCGGACTGGTCGGCTACCTGTTGTTCTCCGTCGGCTACCTGGCGCTGCTCACCACGGAGGTGATCGCGGCCACCGTCCTGCCCGCCCTCGTGGACACCCAGCCGGCCTTCGTCGACGACGTCGTCATCGCCGCCAACGGCGGCGCCGCCCAGGGCGACATCGGTGGGGTCGCCGTGCTGCTCGGCGTGGCCGGTGCCGGCTACATTCTCGGCGGCCTCGTCCTCGGTGTCGCCATGGCCCGTGCCGGCGTCGTGAACCGCTGGGCGGCAGGCCTTCTGGCCGTCAGCACGGTCCTGACCGCAGCCCTCGTCGTCCTGCCCGAGGCGTTCAACCGGCCCGTCGCCGTTCCTGAGGGCATCGCTCTCATCGCCCTCGGCGTCTCGCTGTGGCGCAACCCCGTGCACAGCCCGGCACCCGCCCTGGCGACCGAGCACGACCTCTCGGCCGACAGCACGTCGACGGTGGGCCCGGTGCGCCACCCCGCAGTCCGATGACCGACCGGCGGCGATCGCGGTGGCGGGTTCCCGTGGCGCTGCTGGCGCTGGCGGCGGTCCCGCTCACCGCGGGCACGCTGCGACTCCTGCAGCTCGCCGGCGGACCGGCCGTCATCCCGGTCGACGACCGGTTCGACGGGTTCCCCGTGGCCCTGGTGGTCCACATCCTCGGGGCCGCGGTGTTCGCGCTGCTGGGTGTGGTCCAGCTGACCCCCTTCCTGCGCCGCCGCCACCGCACGTGGCACCGGCGCAGCGGACGGGTCACCGCCGCCGCCGGTCTCGCGGTGGCCGCGTCCGCGCTGTGGCTGACGCTGTTCACGCCGCCCCAGCCAGGCACGGGGATCCTCCTGTTCGTCCTCCGACTGGTGTTCGCATCGGCGATGGTCGCCAGCCTGGTGCTCGGCGTCGCCGCGATCCGTCGCGGCGACGTCGACGCGCACCGTGCCTGGATGATGCGGGGGTTCGCCCTCGGACTGGGCGCCGGCACCCAGGTGCTCACCGAAGGCGCCACCGAAGCCGTCCTCGGGAGCGGCGAGCTCCGGCTGGACGTCGCCCGCGGCAGCGCCTGGCTCATCAACCTGGCAGTTGCCGAGTGGGCGATCCGTCGTCCCTCCCGGCGGCGAGGACGCGGGCAGCGCGTCAAGCCCTCGGTCCGCAGCGCGACGGTACGGGTGTCGACGTGACGTCTCCCGCAACGGACGGCGGCGGCACCTACCAGCTCACCGTCGACGGCCACCTGGACGACCACTGGGCCGCCAGCCTGGGGGACCTCACCCTGCTGCGGCTCGACGACGGCACCACCACCCTCACCGGAGCCGTGGTCGACCAGGCGCAGCTGCACGGCCTGCTCGCCCGCGTCCGGGACCTCGGCGTCACGCTGCTCACCGTGCGCGTCCTCGAGAGCGCCACGAGTCCGTCACCCGCTGCCGAGGTGCAGGTGCCCGCGGCGCCGGTACCCATCTGGAGGATCGAGCTGGGGGAGCGACGTGTGCTGCGCCCGGGCCGGTTCCGGTGGCTGCGCGCCATGGTGTGGATGGTCGTGCTGTTCTTCCTGACGGCCGGGACGTTCGGTCTCCCGCTGCAGTGGGCGAATGATCTGCTCCCGTCGGACGACGTGGGTCGGCAGCTCCTCGCGACCGTCATCGCGTGCACCACGGCTCTTCTGGGATACGCGGTGGCCGTACGCCTCGGAGAAGGCCGATCGGCCAGCGAGCTCGCGTTCCGACCGGCTGCGCGCGACCTGATCGCGGGCACCCTGCTCGGCTTCGTGCTGATGGCTCTTCTCATGGGCGTGCAGACAGCCAGCGGCCTCTACGACGTGGCACCCGGCGGTTCTGCGGTCCCGTGGACCGCGCTCGGTCTCGCACTGCAGGCCGCCGTGACCGAGGAGCTGTGGATGCGCGGTCTGCTGTTCCGCCTGGTCTGGCGTGCACTCGGTGCCGTCCCGGCGTTCCTCCTGTCTGCGGCGGCCTTCGCCGCGCTGCACCTGGCGAACGCCGGAGCCGGGGTGCTCTCCACCGCGACCGTGGCCATCGCCGGATTGATGTTCTGCGCGGTCTACGCCCTCACTCGCAGACTCTGGGCGCCCATCGGGCTTCACTTCGCCTGGAACCTCGCCCAGGGGTACCTGTTCGGAGCCACGGTCTCCGGAGGTGATCTCGGCGGGTCGCTCCTGGTCAGCACCCCCGCGGACGGAGCACCCAGGTGGCTGACAGGCGGCACGTTCGGTCCGGAGGCGTCCGTCATCGCACTGGGACTCGTCACCCTCGTGACGGCGCTGACCCTGCTGGCAGCACGATCCCGCGTGCGGACGGCAGCTTCGACATGATGTCGGCGGCTGCACTGGCGGTCTGCGTCCAGCTGACGGCGCGCTGCGGCGGCGGCGAACGGCGAGTGTCCAGGCGTCGACCAGCTGATCCGGGACCTCACGTGGCGGATGGAGGCACGCCCACCGTGGGCGGCGTGACAGCCGTTCTCGTCCGTGCATGCCCCGACGGCTGCGTCGATCGAGTCCACCGCGACGGCCGCACGTGCGGCTGCTGCGCTCACGATGCGCTCACGAGAGACACGGCCTAGCGGCCCGGTGCGGCACGATCCGGACCGTTGTCGTGCTGGCTGTTCATCGGACGGTTACTGGTTCGAGTCCAGGCGCGGGAGCGCGCCTGTGCTGATGCCCCTGACCGCTCGTGTGAGGGGCGCTGTTCCAGCGGTTCGACCGACTCTGCGTCCGCACGGCGCACGCCCGGCTCTCGTGAACGCCGACCCGCTGGGCCGGTACGCGGCACGGCGGTCGCGGCACGGCTGAGCGACTCACATCGTCGGCTCGACGTGCGACTGTGGGTGCATGGAGAAGTCGTCGTTGACCGCCGTCGCCCGCCAGCACCTGGAGATCGCGCGGAGGGCGTCCAGCGGTCGAAGCGCGGACACCGTCTACGGCGGCCACGAGCACGTCCTGCGTCAGACCGTGATCGCGCTCGCCGCTGGTCGAGGGCTCGACGAGCACGAGAACCCCGGCGAGGCCACGGTGCACGTCCTGGTCGGTCGGGTCCGTCTGGTCTGCGGTGACGACGAGTGGGAGGGCAGCCCAGGGGACCTGTTGATCGTGCCTCAGGCCAGGCACGGTCTCGAGGCCGTGGAGGACTCCGCTGTCCTGCTGACGGTGGCGAAGCACCGCTGAGTCCTGGCCGCGGTGAGCGGCGCACCGACGGTCTCGGCGCAGCCGCCCTCCGGTCTCTCCCGGTCGCACTACCCCCGGGCCTAGAGGGTCGCCAGGACGAACGACAGCACGAAGCCGGCGGTCGTGCTGAGAGCGACGAGCGGCCCGCCCTGCTCGTAGGCCTCCGGCATCAGGGTGTCGGCCAGGGATGCCAGGACGGCGCCCGCGGCGAACGCGAGGGGCAGCGACAGCGTCTCGGGGTCCGTGGACGACAGCGGTCCTGCGCCGACCACGACCGCAGCCGTGAGGAGGACGGCGCACACGGCCCACGTGCCGAGGACGAACTTCTGCGACCGTCCCTGGGCACGCATGGACGCGCTCCCCACGAGGGCTTCGGGGAAGTTGGACACGAAGATGGCGCCGAGGAGCGCGAGCCCACCGGTGCCCTCGCCCAGCGAGACGCCGAGCGCCACGTTCTCCGGCACCCCGTCGAGGGTGACCGCGGCGAGGAGGGCGAACCCGGCGGCGCCGCTGGTCGAGGCGGGGGAGGCCGACCTCTCCGCAGCAGCGGCATCGACGTCGAGCTTCTCGCTCCCGTCGTCGTCCGGCCGGTCACCTTCCGCCACCCGGTCCAGTCGCTGGCTGATCACGGTGAACACGATGGCGCCGGCGATCAGTCCGAGGCACGCTCGCCAGATCCCGCCCTTCTCGTACGAGTCCTGGAAGAGCTCGAAGGACAGCGCGGTGATGAGGGCACCGGCCGCGAACGCGAGCATGGCGGCCAGCACCGGGCGGGGGATCTGCCACCGGCCACCGACACCTGCTCCCAGCACGAGAGCGCTGGAGGCGATGACGCCGAAGATCAACGACTCGGTCATCACTCACCGCCTCGGGTCGGTCGCGGTCGGGAATCCGCACCGATGATGCAACCGTGCACCGGCGACCGCATGTCGACAGCGTGCATCGCCCCCCGGTCCGTCGTCGTCGGTGCACCAGGGCGTCATTGGCTCGCCCGGGTGCCGGAGCCTCCGGTTCGGCTGCGACCTGGCCTACCCGGCACGGAGGATCGCAAGGCCGATCACCACCGCCACGGCCGCGACGATCCGGCCGCTCCGGCGGCGGACGTCAGCGCGGGAGCTGAGCATGACTGCCGTGCACAGGCACAGACCGAGCGAGAGCCAGCCGAAGTAGCCAAGCACCGAACCCGCCCGACGCACCCCTGCGCCGTCCACGACCGCGTAGGCGGAGATGGCGACCGCGATCGCGACCGTGGTGAGGACCGGACGGGCCTGCCAGGCTCGGGCGTGCACCCGGGTGGAGGCCAGCAGCAGCAGCCCGACCAGGACCACGGCGACCGCGAGGTGCTGGCGTGCCGAGAGGTCCTCGCCGACACTCGACCAACCGCTCAGCACGACGGCTGCCACCAGCACCGGTGCCAGGCCGCGCGAGATCGGGTACAGCTGGCTGAACTGAGCGACCTGGTTGGCCCGCACCAGTCCCAGCGTGTACGCGACGTGCAACACGATCGATGCCACCAGGTGGGGGGACGCTGGCGCAGAGCTACCTGACGCGCTGTCGCAGCGATCCGAGTGCGAGGACGGAGACGAGCCCGAGCTCCAGCGCGGCGCTGACGACGAGCCTGATCGCCAGGGTCTCGGGGTTGCCGACCGCGGCGACGACCACCGCCGCCACGACTGCCACGCCGCACCCGGCCGCCCACCGGTGCTGATCGCCCCGCCAGAACCGCACTGCGAGAACGATGGCGAGCACGACGAACGCGACCTGCGTCAGGACGAAGCCGAGCTCGTGGAGCGCACCGTGCCAGCTCGTCTGCGGCTCGCCGAGCGGAGCGCCCTCGGGGAAGCCGGCGCCGGCGTCGGTGACGAACACACCGGCCAGCACCAGCCCGACACCCATGAGCACGACCAGCACCGACGCCCACCGGGTCAGGCGCTCCGGGCCGAGCACGCTCCCGAGACCGACACCGCCACCGATCAGCAGCAGCCCGGTGACGACGAAGCTGACGACCTGCACCCACCCCCGGTCGCCCAGGCTGAGCAGGCTCATCGAGTGGAAGGTCGGGCGGAAACCCTCGCGGGTGAAGGCTTGCGCGGCCCACAGGCCGACGAGCAGGGGCGAGGCGAGCACCGCGCCGGTCAGCAGTGCGCGGACGGACGTGGACATCGTGTCTCCTGACGTTGAACCACCAAGTTCAGTTTCAAGAGTGAACCACATAGTTCAGTGTAGGGACAGCTCCGCCAGCGCCACCTTCGGTCGGCACGGGTCAGCGCGCGACGACCCACTCCGCGTAGAACAGGCCGAGCCCGAGGGCGACGAACAGCCCTGCCACGATCCAGAACCTCACCACGATCGTGATCTCGGCCCAGCCGGCGAGCTCGAAGTGGTGCTGCAGCGGTGTCATCCGGAACACCCGTCTGCGGGTGAGCTTGAACGAGGTGACCTGGATGATCACGGACAGCGTGATGATGACGAACAGGCCGGCGAGCACCACGAGCAGCAGCTCGGTGCGGGTGGTGATGGCCAGGCCGGCCAGGACGCCGCCGAGCGCGAGCGAGCCGGTGTCGCCCATGAAGATCTTGGCGGGGGAGGCGTTCCACCACAGGAAGCCGAAGCACGCGCCCATGACGGCGGCGGCGACGACGGCCAGGTCGAGCGGGTCGCGCACCTCGTAGCAGTTGGGTCCGGCCACCGCGATCACCCGGCAGGACTGCCCCGACTGCCAGATGCCGATCAGGACGAACGCGCCGGCCACCATCGTCGAGGCACCCGTCGCCAGGCCGTCGAGCCCGTCCGAGATGTTCACCCCGTTGCTGGCCGCCGCCACGATCACCTGCGCCCAGAGGACGAACAGCAGCAGCCCGAGGACGGGTCCGGCGAACGCGAGGTCGATCGCGGTGTCGCGGATCACCGAGATGTTCGTCGACGCGGGAGTGCGGTAGGTGTCGTCGGGCAACCGCAGCGCGAGCACCGCGAAGACGAGCCCGACGACGGACTGCCCGATCAGCTTCGCCCTCGATCGCAGGCCGAGGCTGCGCTGCCGGGAGATCTTGATGAAGTCGTCGAGGAACCCGACGACGCCGAGCCCGGTCATGAGGAACAGGACGAGGATCCCGGACGCCGTCGGTGGCGACAGGGTGAGCACGTGCGCGCCGACGTACGCGATCAGGGTGGCCCCGATGATGACGGCGCCGCCCATCGTGGGCGTCCCGCGCTTGGTGTGGTGCGAGGTCGGGCCGTCGTCGCGGACGAACTGGCCGTACTGGCGCCTGACGAGGAAGCGGATGTACAGCGGTGTGGCGAACAGCGAGATCACCAGCGCGATGGCCGCCGAGGCCAGGACGGTCCTCACCGGAGATCGCCCGGTCGCGGTCGGTCGACGGTCCCGGGCACGCCGTCCAGGGTGTCAGGTGATCGGTGCCGTCGGTGGCGGCGACACGCCTCCCGGCCCCCACCGCCGGGCGGTAGCGCCTTCGTCGACGGGGTGCTGGGCGGCCTCGGCCTCTGGTGTGCTGTTCTCCCGCGGCCCCACGGTCCTGCTCGTGCGCCTCGTGCTCGGCGAGCGGATCGGCGCCGGCCAGCGTCTCGGGCTGGTGCGGTGCTCCGCGGCTGTCGGCCTCATCGCCGCCGGATGAGCCCACCGCCCGCTACCGTCCGACACCAACACCAGGAGGGGAGGCGCCGGTGCTGACCGAGGTCGCGGAGGGTGTGCTCGTCCACCAGAGCCCGCTCATCAGGAACAACGCCGTCGCTGTCCGAGGTCGGGAGGGTGTGCTCCTCGTCGACCCCGGAATCACTCGTGGCGAGATGGCCTGTCTCGCAGACGATCTCCGTCAGCTGGGCCAACCCGTCGTGGTCGGCTTCGCGACGCACCCGGACTGGGACCACGCACTCTGGGACCCCGACCTCGGCGACGCACCTCGCTACGGGACCGCCCGCTGCGCGGCCTTCCTGCACGACCTCCGGTCCGACCCGGACTGGGAGACGCGAGTGGTCGAGGGGCTCCCGCCCGAGATCGCCGCCGACACCCCGGTGGACCTGTTCGGCCTGGTCACCGGCCTGCCGGCCGGCGCCGCCGACGTCCCGTGGGACGGCCCTCGCGTGCGGGTCATCGAGCACCCGGCCCACGCGATCGGCCACGCGGCGCTGCTCGTCGAGGGCGCCAGGGTGCTCGTCGCCGGCGACATGCTCTCCGACGTGCTCGTCCCGATGCTGGGCGACGAGGGGGACGTGATCGAGGACTACCTGGTCGGCCTGCAGACGCTGAGGGACGTGGTGGACGAGGTCGACGTCGTCGTCCCGGGGCACGGTTCCGTGGGGGGAGCCGACGACCTGCGTGCCCGGATCGCGCTGGACCGAACGTACGTGCACGCCCTGCGCGACGGCGTGATCCCGGACGACCCCCGCATCGGGCCGTCGGCGGAGCCCGGGTGGGAGTGGGTCGCCGACGTGCACGAGGGGCAGGTCAACAGCCTCGCCGCAGGAGGGCGCCGCCGGTAGACCGTGGCTGTCTACTGCGGGAGCAGGTCCTCGCCGTCGTCGCTGCGCCAGTCGATCGAGAGCAGCGTCGCGTCGTCGGTGAGCTCCTGCTGGTGCCGGAGCAGGGCGCGGACGACCCGGCGCATCGTCTCCGGTGCCGGCAGGTGGGGGTCGTCGGTACGAGCCAGCAGGTCGACCAGGCGCGGCAGCCCGAACGGCGTCCCGTCGTGCCCCTGCGCGTCGGTGACCCCGTCGGTGTACAGGACCAGCCGGTCGTCGGGCTGGAGCTTCGCGGTGCCGACCACGTAGGCGCCGGCGTCGGCCAGAGCAGGCCCCAAGCCGAACGGCTGCGACGGCTCGACGTGCAGCGTGCGTGCCAGCCTGCCGGCCCGCAGCACCAGGGGTTCGGGGTGCCCCGCGTTGATCCACGACAGCTCTCCGGTCTCGGTGTCGAGCTCGCCGACGAGGGCGCTGCAGTACATCTCGTCGTGGGAGAACGCGCGCACGGCCTCGTCGAGCGCCCGCGCGGTGTCCGGGAGCGAGCGCCCTGCGCGACGGGCGTTGCGGTACGCGGCGACGGCCAGCACCGACAGGTGCGCGCTCTGCAGGCCGTGGCCCATGCCGTCGAAGATCGCGAACCGGGCCCAGCCCTCGTCGACGGCGTAGTCGACGGCGTCGCCCGCCACCGCGTAGGCGGGCTCGAGGGCGGCGGCGATCGTCACCTGGTGGCACGCGAACGTCAGCGGAGGCAGCGCGGACCACTGGAGCTCGGCGGCCAGACCCATGGGAGCCCGGCGGCAGGTCTGGACGATCGTGTCGCCGTAGAGGGTCTTGGTGACGACCAGCTCGGCCGCGAGCCCGGCGAGCCGGCGCAGCCGCAGCCCCAGCGCGCCGGTCGAGATCTCGTCCGGGGTGGTGCCTGCCGGCACCGTCACCCGAAGGACGCCGAGCCGCTCGGTGCCGTCGAGCAGCGGCAACCACACCACCGGCCCGGCCGCCCCGCTGCGGGCGGCGCCGGTCAGGATCCTCAGGTGCTGGTAGGCCCGGCCCGCGAGGGTGGTGTCGACCGCCAGCGGGGCAGCCCGCTCGGCGTCGTCGGCCTGGTCCGGACCGACGAACGGGACCAGGGCGATCTGCTGGAGGTCGGCGAGATACGCCGTCGCACCGAGGGCCCCGACGTCGACGGCGTACCGGTCGATCAGGGCCGGGAGCCCGTGCGCCGGCGTCAGGTGCGCCTCCTCCAGCATCGAGTCCACGGCAGCCTCGTAGCGGGTGACGCCCGCGGGCAGCACCGGTGCCGGGCGGGTGGGCGAGACGATCTCCCACGCCTCCACGCGCGCCGCCGCGATCAGCTCCGCCAGCCGGTCGCGCGTCAACCGCGAGCCGTCGGCGAGGAGCATCTCGTCGTCGGTGCCGCCGCCCCCGCCGCCGGAAGATGCGTCGGTCGGGTCGGAGCTGTCGTCCACAGGGCCAGGCCTTCCCTCGGGATGCGCGTCGCCGCATCCTCGCACGCGTGGCGCTGCTCGCACGCCCGTCGCCGGGCAGGGCCGACGCCGGACGCGTGACGTCACGATCCGTGATCGGCTGGTACGGCCACCACCACGGGTCGCGGGCACGTGAACCGGGTCCAGACCGTGGCGCGTTGGATGACCCCGGCCCCGGTCGTCCTGTCGTCGACGCCGCGCCCTTCGGCCTGGACGGGGGAGTGGCACGAGCTGGCGAGCGACGTCGACCGGTCCCCGTCCGCGACCCGGAGGCGGGCGGGGTGCTGCACTGGGCACCCCTCGGCTCCCCGGGCTGCGCGCGCGGGTGCGGCGGTCGCGGCCCGGGTCGTCGCCGCCCGTCCCTCGCTCGTCGTGGTGGACGTCTCGGTCGAGGTGACCCTGCTGGTGCGCCTGCTCGGCGTGCCTGTGGTGGTCGTGGCCATGCAGGGGGACCGGGACGACCGCCCGCACGTCGCGGCCTACGACGCGGCGACCGCTCTGCTCGCTCCCTGGCCTCGTGACGCCGAGGTCGGCGGGCTCGATCGTCGGAGCGCCAAGACCATTCGCACCGGGGCGTTCTCACGCCATGACGGTCGGTCCTCCCGGCTCGAGCATGCGCGGGGGCCGCCACTGCGCGTCCGGGACGTCGGTAGGCGGGCGCGGGTCGGGCAGGCGGTCGACGTCGTCGCCGGGACCGAGAGGTGGCGCACGTACACGTGGTTGGTCGGCACCGACGCGACCACCAAACCCATGCGAGACCTCGGGACGTGCCGACGGACACCGGTCTTGGCCCGTGCTGCAGCCTGGTGCGTCACGCTAGCCGCGACCGTGGGCGGGAGCGAGCCGGGCGCTCACCGCTCGCGCACGGTCCCGCCCTCGACGTGCCAGTGGCGGGTGAGCTCCACCGCCTCGAGCAGGCGCCGGTCGTGCGACACCAGCAGCAGCGTGCCGCGGTAGGCCGCCAGGGCCTCCTCGAGCTGCTCGATGGCGGGGAGGTCGAGGTGGTTGGTCGGCTCGTCGAGCACCAGCACGTTGACGCCTCGGGCCTGCAGCAGCGCCAGCGCCGCCCGGGTGCGTTCGCCGGGGGACAGCGAGCCCACCGGACGGGTCACGTGGTCCCCCCGCAGCCCGAACTTGGCCAGGAGGGTGCGTACCTCGGCGGTGACCACGTCGGGCACCTCGGCCGCGAACGCTTCCGCGAGGGTGCGGCCGGGGTCGCCGGACAGCACCGTCCGGGCCTGGTCGACCTCGCCGAGCGCGACGGACGATCCCCACGAGCGCGCGCCGGCGTCGAGGACCTCCCTGCCCAGGAGCGCGCGCAGCAGGGTGGTCTTGCCCCCGCCGTTCGGACCCGTGACGCCGATCCGGTCGCCCGCGTCGACCTGGAGGCTCACCGGGCCGAGCACGAAGTCGCCGTGCCGCACCACCGCGTCGCGCAGCGTCGCCACCACCGAGCTCGACCGCGGCGCCTCGCCGATGGTGAGCTGCAGCCGCCACTCCTTGCGCGGCTCCTCGACCTCGGTGAGCCGGGCGATCCTCGACTCCATCTGACGTACCTTGCGGGCCTGCTTCTCGCTCGACTCGGTCTGCGCGGCGCGCCGGTTCCTGTCGTTGTCCGGGCTCCGGCGCATCGCGTTGCGCACGCCCTGCGACGACCACTCCCGTTGCCGCCGAGCGCGTCCCACCAGGTCGGCCTTGCTGGTGGCGAACTCCTCGTAGTCCTCGCGCGCGTGCCGCCGGCGGACCTCGCGCTCGTCGAGGTAGGCCTCGTAGCCCCCGTCGACCACGACGACCGCGTCCTGGGCGAGATCGAGCTCGACGACCGTGGTCACGCAACGGGAGAGGAACTCGCGGTCGTGCGAGACCAGCACCACGCCACCGCGGAGGCCCTGCACGAACGCCTCCAGCCGCGCGAGGCCGTCGAGGTCGAGATCGTTGGTCGGCTCGTCGAGCAGCACGACGTCGAACCGGCTGAGGAGCAGCGCGGCCAGGGCCACCCGCGCGGCCTGCCCGCCGGACAGCCCGGTCATCAGCGTGTCGACGTCGAGCGGCAGACCCAGGTCGGCCAGGACCTGAGACAGCCGGTCGTCGAGATCGGCTGCCCCCGAGGCCATCCAGCGGTCGAAGGCCACGGCGTACCGGTCGTCAGCACCCGGTCCGCCGGAGCCCAGCTGCTCGGCCGCGGCCTCCATCTGCGTCGTGGCCCACGCAGCGCCCGTGCGGCGCGCCACGTACTCCGCGACGGTCTCCCCGGCCACCCGCTCGTGCTCCTGCGGGAGCCAGCCGACGAAGGCGTCCGGCGGGGTGGTGCTCACCCTCCCAGCCAGCGGTACGTCGAACCCGGCGAGCAGCCGCAGCAGCGTCGACTTGCCTGCGCCGTTGGCACCCACGACGCCGATCACGTCGCCCGGGGCGACGGTGAGCGACAGGTCGTGGAACAGGGTGCGGTGGGCGTGCCCGCCCGACAGGTCCTTCGCCACCAGCGTCGCCGTCACGGCACGATCCTCGCGCACGACGACGGCGTCCCCGTCGTCGGCCGTCGCCGCGGACGTCGTCCTGTCCACCGGTGACTTCGCGGTGATCATCCCGACCACCGGACTGGTCGAACTGGGCAGGTCGGGACAGCACCTGGAGCTCCGCGGCGTCAACGAGCAGATCGCCGGCCAGGATCTCGTCCCGATCACGCTGGACGTCGAGCCGGTCGAGGTACGACCGGACGAGGCCGGCGGTGGGTGATCGGGGACCGGTCCCGTGCTGACGGTTCCGCAGATCCGGCCGGGCGACTCGGCCCTGCAGCAGAGAGCCTCTCGCTCAAGACGGTCCTGTCGAGCCGCCTGCCGCGGTCGGGTCGTGCTCCTCCGGTCTGCCGACCCCCGGTGACGGACCTCGCGCTCGGCGGCGTTGCTCGGCTCGCGCGAAGGCGTGCGCGATCGGCACGTCGGTGGAGGAGTGCGCGAGGATCGAGGCCGCGATGACCAGGGCCACCAGGTGGAACATCTCGTCCGCGCGGGGCACGTCGGCCTCGAGGATGAGCAGGCCGTACACCACCGAGGCGAAGCCCTTCGGCCCGAACCAGGCGGCGACGGCTCGCTGCGGTCGCGGGAGGTTGCTGCCCAGCAGGGCGAGACCGATCGCCAGCGGCCGGGCGGCGAGCAGGGCCAGCAGCGCGAAGACATAGCCCGAGAAGGGGATCTCGCCGAGGAAGGACGGCGAGATCAGGGCGCCGAACACCAGGATCGCAGCCAGCTTGAGCAGCTCGGTGACCAGCTCCCCGAACTCGGCGAACGAGGTCTCGACGTCCGGGGCGAGGGTGGCGATCGTGATGCCGGCGGTGAAGGCGGCCAGGAACAGGTTGGCGTGCGTGGCGCTGGCGATGGCGAGAACCATCAGCCCGATCGACAACCCTCCCAGGGAGGCGTACAGGGGCGTCGACGAGGTGAACCGGCTACGCAGCAGGAGAACCGACGCAGCCGGCACCACGACACCGAGCGCGACTCCCAGCGCGAGCTCGGTGACCAGATCGAGGGCCGGGACGTCGTCGCGCGCCAGCACCGAGATCAGGACGAGCACCACGGGAAGTGCGAGACCGTCGTTGAGCCCGCTCTCGACGTTGAGCAGGGACCGCAGGCGAGCCGGCACCTCCGCCCGACCCACGATGGCCGAGGCGAAGACCGGATCGGTCGGAGCGAGCACGGCTCCGACGAGCATCGCCTCCGTCCACGACAGGCCCGCGACGTAGTGGGCCAGCACCGCGGTGACGGCGAAGGTGAGGGGCATGCCCAGCACCAGCGCGCGCCCGGGGAGGCGCCACGCGCGACGCAAGTCGTTCAGTCCGACCCGCATGCCGTCGGTGTAGAGCACGCTGAAGAGCGCGAGCTCGGCCAGCCCGACGACGATGCCGTCGTCCGGCTCGAGGTGCAGGATCCCCGTCATGCCCTCGCCGAGAACGAATCCCGCGAGGAGGAAGAGCACCGCGGTCGACAGCACCGTGCGGTGCGCGACACCGGAGATCAGCACCCCGACGAAGAGCACCACCGCGAACGCCAGGAGCACCGCCATCGCCGGACCCTATCCCCGGCATCGCTCCCGAGGGGGCCGCTCACCTGGGCGGCTAGGCTCCGGAACCACCCGACGAGAAGGGGCCGCTCATGTGGTTCGACGACTGGAACGACCTCGTCCGGATCATCGTGGTGGCGCCGGTCGCCTACTGCTCACTGGTGGCGGTCTTGCGCCTCACCGGCAAGAGGACGCTGTCGAAGCTCAACGCCTTCGACCTGGTCGTCACCGTGGCGATCGGGTCGACCCTCGCGACGGTGGTGCTCAGCGCGGACGTCAGCATCGCCGAAGGGGTCCTGGCCCTGATCCTCCTGGTCGTCCTGCAGCTCGTCGTCACCTGGACCTCGGTGCGCTTCCGCGTCGTCGAACGGTTGGCGAAGTCGGAGCCGACGCTGGTGTACCGCAACGACTTCCTCGACGCGGCGATGCGGCGCGAACGCGTGACGCGGGACGAGGTCCGACAGGTCGCCCGCGCGGAGGGGCACGCCACCCTGGACGGCGTCGCCGCCGTCGTGCTCGAGACGGACGGCACGCTGAGCATCCTGGACGCCGTCCCGACCGACCTGCCTGGGTCTGAGGACCGTCACCCCGGCCGCGACCGCGCGTAGAGGCGTCGACCCGGTAGCGACGTCACGCCGAAGACGACGACACCGACCGCGACGACCAGCGTCCCCGCAGCGAACAACCGCTCGTCCTGGACGCCCTCGTGCGCCGCGTGCGCCAGGTAGAAGAGCGCGCTGACGCCCATCGGCCCGAACCACCCGAGGAACGAGGCGTCAGCCCGCGCGAGCCCCAGGGGCCGTGCGAGCAGGAGGACGACGGGCAGCCGTCGGAGCAGCAGCACGGCCGGCACGAAGACGAGCGCGGCCGGTCCGAGGTCCCACCACCCGTGCAGCGGCAGGACCAGACCGAGGACCAGGAAGAGCGGCAGCACGGCGTACCTGTTGACCGCTTCGTCGATGCCCTCCTGCGCCACCCGAGGGTCGTCCCCGACGACGCGGTTGTAGGCCAGGCCGGCGACGAAGACCGCCAGCACACCCGCGGTCCCGGCCACGCGCGCCAGGCCCAGCACGGCGACGGCCAGCAGCAGCGTGAACACCAGCTCCGGTCCTCGCGTCACCGTCCTGCGCCGGACCGCGGAGTCCATCAGCCGGCCCGCGCCCGCCCCGGTCACCAGGCCGATGAGCGTTCCGCCCAGCACCTCCCAGGCGAGCCGGCCGACGGCGTCCCCAGCGCTGGTCGCCGGCAGCACGGCCGCCACCGCCAGACCGACGAGCGGCAGCGCGAGTCCGTCGTTGGCCCCGCTCTCGACGGTGATCAGCTTGCGCAGGCGTGCGGGCAGGTCCTTCGTGGCCGGCTCCCCGGAGACGACCGATGCGGCGAGCACGGGGTCGGTGGGGCTCAGGCAGGCGCCGACCAGCAGAGCCAGCGCCATCGGCAACCCGAGGAGCAGCGACGCCGCTCCTGCTGCCAGCGCCATGACGGGCATCACGACGACGAGCAGGACCAGCACAGGTCGGACGAGGCAGCGCAGCCCGGTCGCCGGGAACCGCAGGGCCGCCGCCATCACCGACCACGCGAGCAGCAGCCTGCTGCCTTCCAGCAGGGTCGTGTCGCGCTGCTCGGGTGTCAGCTCGAGCGCCCCGAGCAGGTACGGCCCGAGGACCACCCCGGCACCGAGCATGACCATGGGCTCGGTGAGCGGGAGGTTCCTGAGCTGACGGCTGCGGAGCGCCAGCAGCACCCCGCACGTCCCGACCACCGCGTAGACCAGGTGCACGCGCTCCATCCGTCTCGGTCGCCGGAGGTCCACGCTCCCACACGCTCCCTGGGTGCTGCGCAGGAGCGTGCTCCCGACCGGAGCGGTCGGAGTAACGCCGAGACGCTCTCGGCCGATGCTCGCTACGAACGCCTCGACGACACCCGGGCGCGGTGGGGACCGCTCCCGCCCGGGTCACGAGGGGCATCGGACCCGGGCGGGGGCCGCACCGCGGCTGGGAGCGACGTGCCGGGGCGGTCTGCGTCCGGCGGCCCTAGGCTCGCCCCATGACCGAGCGGCAGCCGGTGGAGTGCTGGCTCACCGACATGGACGGCGTGCTGGTGCACGAGGGGACCGCGCTGCCCGGGGCGTCTGACTTCATCGACCGGCTGGTCGCCCGCGAGCGCCGGTTCCTCGTGCTGACCAACAACTCGATCTACACCCCCCGCGACCTCGCGGCGCGGCTCCGGGCCAGCGGCCTCGTGGTGCCGGAGGAGTCGATCTGGACCTCCGCCCTGGCGACGGCGCAGTTCGTCTCCGACCAGGTCCCGGACGGGTCGGCGTACGTGATCGGCGAGGCCGGGCTGACCACCGCGCTGCACGAGGTCGGCTACGTGATGACCGACACCGATCCCGACTACGTGGTGCTGGGGGAGACCCGCACCTACTCGTTCGAGGGCATCACCCGGGCGATCCGGCTGGTCGAGGCGGGCGCGCGCTTCATCGCCACCAACCCCGACCCGACCGGGCCGTCGGCGGAGGGGTCGATCCCAGCCACCGGCGCGGTGGCCGCGCTCATCACGCGCGCCACCGGCGCGGAGCCCTACGTGATCGGCAAGCCGAACCCGATGATGTTCCGCTCGGCGATGGACCGGATCGACGCGCACTCGGCCACCACCGCGATGGTCGGCGACCGGATGGACACCGACGTCGTCGCCGGCATCGAGGCCGGCCTGGAGACCACTCTGGTCCTCACCGGCTCGACCCGGCGCGACCAGGTCGACCGGTTCCCGTACCGCCCGACGCGCGTCGTCGACTCGATCGCCGACCTCGTCGACCTGGTCTGACCGGGTGCCGTCTGCCGACCCGGGCACGGACCCGGGCACCGTGCCGTGGCGCGAGGTGCTGCGCCGCCTCCCGCGCGCCACGACCTCCGCGCTCCGCGGGCCCGACCTGCCGCTGCACGGCGCCGCCCTGACGTTCTACGCCGCGCTCGCGGTCGTGCCGACCCTGCTCGTCGCCGCGCGCCTGGCGGTGCTGCTGGTGGGGCCGGACCGGATGGGCGAGCTGGCGGGGTCGCTCGAGGACGCGCTGCCGCAGGCGCTCGACGCCGGACCGGTCGCGCGTGCCCTGATCGAGAGCGGGATCCACCTCGGGCTGCTCGGTGTCGTCGTGGCGGTGCTGCCTGCCAGCCTGTACGGCGAGGGTCTCCGTCGGGCCTGCGCCTCGCTCGGCGGGGTCGACGCCGGCCGGTTCGCCGGCTGGCGCGGACGGCTCGGCGCGCTGCCCGTGGTCGTCGTCGCGCCCGGTCTGCTCGTGGGCGTGCTCGCCGTGACGCCGCTGCTGGCCGACCTGCTCGGCACCGGCCCGGCGCGCACCGCGCTCGGCACCTACATCGGCCTGAACGTCACCTGGATCGCCCTCAGTGTGGTCCTGGCGTGGGTCTTCGTCGCGGTGGTGCCGGATGCCCCGCCACCGCGTCAGGCCGTCGTCGGCGGTGTGGTCACCGCCGCGTTCGTCGCCGGGTTCCTGCAGGGTTTCGTGCTGTTCCTCTCCCTGCCGATCGACCTCGGCCTGCCGTTCGGAGGGCTCACGGGGGTGGGCGCCGCCGTGGCGGTGCTGCTGTGGCTCTGGGTGCTCCACCTCGTGGTGCTCGTCGGCTGGGTGGCCACCCGGCAGGCGGGGCGGCTGCGGTCCGGCGCGCGCGACGACCTGCCCGAACGTATGATCGAACCGTGACCGAGAACCAGCCCGTCACGGGCAGCCCCGAGAAGGACCCGCAGGAGTGGACCACCGGCGACGAGCCGGTCACCGGTCCGCAGCTGAGCTACCTGGAGACGCTCGCCCGCGAGGCAGGTGAGGAGGTCCCGGCCGACCTCACCAAGGCCAGGGCGTCCGAGCTCATCGACGAGCTGCAGCAGCGGACGGGCCGCGGCGCGTCCTGAGCCGCGCACCGCTCGACCGGGGTGGTCAGCCCATCAGCCGTCCGACGAACAACAGGCTGGTGACCAGGACGACGAGCACGATCGCGGCGGCCACGAAGAACGGGGTCTTGCTGCGTCCGCCGGCTCCGGGCGTGGTGCGGCCGCCGGCCCCGCCGGTGTCGCCCGTCCCCGAGTCCGGCGGGGTCTCACCGGGCGGCACGCCGCCGCCCGGCTCGAGCCCGGTCGCGTCGGAGGGGTCGGGGTCGCGCGGTCCGCTGCTCATGCACCCACCCTGCGTCCACGTCCACGACCTCGCACGCCGAGGAGCACCGCGCCGGCGGCCCGGGGGGTGAGGAGCCCGTCCCCGAGACCGACCTCCACCAGGGTGTCGAAGACGTACCGGTCGCGGGCGGCGGCGGCGATGCCCGCGTCGACCACGCGGGGTGAGCGGGTGAGCGCGGCCACGACGTCGGTGCCGAGCAGGTGGCGCCCGAGAGATCGCCGCAGGGCCGCCCGGTAGGCGCGCCCGGGGTCGGTGCTGTCGCCCACCGCCGCCTCGCCGGCCAGCCGCCCCGAGAGCACCGCGTAGTAGATCCCCTCGCCCGTCAGCGGGTTGATCATCCCCGCGGCGTCGCCCGCGAGGAGCACCCGGCCGTCCGGCTGACGGGCGCGACCGGTGCTCAGCGGCAGCAGGTGCGCCCGCCATCGCTGCGCCGCGTCGCCCGCGCCGGGCAGCAGCAGGTCGAGCCGCTGCAGCAGGTCGGCCCTCGTCAGCTCGCGGCCGGGCGACAGCACCTCGCCGTACCCCACGTTGGCCGTGCCGTCACCAACCGGGAACGACCACGCGTACGCCGGCCACGACGTGGGCGCGAACGTGATCACCTGCGCCGCAGCGCGATCGGAGGTGACGGGTGCGTACCCACGGATCGCGACGGCCGTCCTCCGCCGCGCGTGCACGCTGCCGACCGCCCGGCGCAGCACCGACCCGGCGCCGTCGGCCGCCACGAGTACCCGCGCTCGGATGCTCCCGTCGAGCACCACGTCGGCGCCCTGCCGCTCGACCGTCCGGACCCGGTGCCGGCGCAGCTCGGCCCCGCGCTGCACCGCAGCGCGCACGATCCGCTCGTCGAGCACGGCCCGTGGCACCACGTGCGCGGGCCGGTTCATGTCACCGGCCACGGCCGGGCCCGCGGGCCGACCGAGCTCGAGCCGGCTCACCGGCGGGTACCCGTCCGTGACACCGCGCACGTCGAGGTCGGCCAGCACGTCGACCGCGTGCGGCGCGATGCCGTCGCCGCATGCCTTGTCGCGCGGGAAGTCGTCGCGGTCGAGCAGCAGCACCCGGGCGTCCGGACGGCGGTCGAGCGCGGCGACCGCGGCGGTGCTGCCGGCGGGTCCGCCGCCGACGACGACGAGGTCCCAGGTCGCGCTCACCCGGACGTGCTCACCGAAGCGCCGGCGGCAGCTCGTCCGGGTCGGCCGTCGGCCAGCGCGACGGGTCCGGCCCGAGGGTGACGAGCTGGGCCACCTGCTCGGTGCACCAGGGCGACACCGCGCGCGACCCGTCCAGCACGGCGGCGGCGAACGCGGGCCAGGGCTCCCACTGCGTCTCCTCGACCTCGGTGGGGTCCGGGAGCAGGTCGTCGCCGACCGATCGGGCCACCAGGACGGGGCAGATCTCGTTCTCCACCACACCGTCCATCTCGGCGCGGTAGCGGAAGCGTGGCAGCACCACACGGGCGTCGGTGAGGACCAGCCCGAGCTCCTGCTCGGCGCGTCGGGTGGCGGCGCCGACGAGGTCCTCGCCGGGACCGGGGTGGCCGCACACGGTGTTGGTCCACACGCCGGGGAAGGTGCGCTTGCCGAGGGCGCGTCGGGTGACGAGCAGCCGTCCCCGGCCGTCGAGCACGTAGGCCGAGAACGCCAGGTGCAGCGGGGTCTCCTCGTGGTGCACCAGGGCCTTGTCCATCGTCCCGGCGGCCCGCCCTCGCTCGTCGAGCAGCACGACCACCTCAGGCGTCTCGCGGGCGGTCGCGGTCACGACGCCACCGCCGTGGTCGCGCGTGCAGCGGGCGACGCGGGCCGCGCGAGCTCGCGCACCGCCGCGCCGAAGACCGCGGGCAGCAACCGGGCCGCCGGGACGATCACCCGCCGCACGGGAGGCAGCCGGGTGGCGTGCACCAGGCCGCCGGTGAGAGCCGCGTACCGGCGGTTGGCCGTCCGCCAGGCCGGCTCGTACCGAGCGGGGTCGTGGTGCAGCACGGCGTCGACGGCGCAGCGCGCCTGCACCAGGCCGAGGGCGACGCCCTCACCGGTGAGGGCGTCGACGTAGCCGGCCGCATCGCCCACGAGCAGGACGCGGCCGCTGACCCGGCGCGACGACCGCTGCCGGAGCGGGCCAGCACCGAGAGTTCCACCCACCACCTCCGCGTCGACGAGACGATCTGCGAGAGAGGGGAACTGGGTGACGAGCAGATCGAACCCGGCACGCTCACGGGTCAGGAGGGCGACCCCGACGAGGTCGTCGGCCACGGGGGTCACGTACGCCTCGGCCGTGGGCCCCCAGTGCACCTGCACGTGGTCGTCCCACGGCGCCAGACGGAGGTGCCGCCGCAGGCCGTGACGGGACGACGACGAGCGCACCGGGCGGTCGAGGCCGAGCTGCTTGCGTACGGGGGAGTGCAGTCCGTCGGCGGCCAGCAGGTACCGCGACCGCAGCGGGTCGGCGCCCTCGAGCCCCAGCACCACGGCGTCGTCGTCCTGCTGCACCGTGGTCGCGGTCACCCGCACCACCGGGACCCCGGCAGCCGTGACGGCCGCGCCGAGAGACCGCGCCAGCGCCGTGCGGCGCACACCGCGCCCGTCGCCGTGGCCGAAGGAGACCGCGACGTCGCGGCGTCCGTCGGTGTACCGGATGCCGGTGAGCGGCCGACCCGGGACGTCGACGCCGAGCTGCGCCAGCTCACGCAGCCCACCCGGCATGAGGCCCTCGCCGCACGCCTTGTCGACCGGTGGTGTCCGTCGCTCGACCACGACGACCGACAGCCCTGCACGTGCGGCCCGGAGCGCCGCCGCCAGGCCGACCGGCCCGCCGCCGACGACCACCAGGTCGAGCGAGGGGGTGCTCACGCGGCGGCCCCGGCCAGTGCACGGTCCTCGACGCGGACCCGCGTCCGCAGCAGGACGGCGTTGAGCACGGTGAACGCCGTGGCCGTGAGCCAGGCGGTGTGCACGAGGGGCAGCGCCACTCCCTCCACCACCACCGCGACGTAGTTGGGGTGCCGAAGGAACCGGTACGGGCCGCGGGTGACCAGCTCGTCACCCGGGACGACCACGACGCGGGTCGACCAGTGCCGCCCGAGCGAGGTGATGCACCACCACCGCAGCGCCTGCGATGCCACGGCCAGCGCGAGGGCCGTCCACCCGAGCACGGGGTGGAACACCCGGCCCAGCAGCCACACCTCGAGCAGCGCGCCCACCAGGAACCCGGTGTGCAGGAGCACCATCGCCGGGTAGTGCGATCGACCGTGCTCGGCTCCGCCACGCGCCAGCGCCCACGCCACGTTGCGCCGGGTCAGCAGCAGCTCGGCCAGCCGTTCCAGGCCGACCAGCAGCAGCAGCACGGTGAACCACTCCTGCGAGCCCATCACGCAGCCGGTTCCGGCGACGCCGCGCCGTCGGATGCGCGCAGCAGCACGGTCTCCAGGCAGAACCCCGGCCCCATCGCCATCAGCACCCCGTGCGTCCGGGCGGGGGGCGCGTGGTCGCGCAGGGTGTCCTCGAGCACGTGCAGGACCGACGCGGACGACAGGTTGCCGATCCGGTCCAGCGAGGCCCAGGTGACGCCGAGCGCCTCGCGCGGCACCTCGAGCGCGGTGGCGAGGGCCTCGAGCACCTTCGGGCCGCCGGGGTGGGCCACCCACCACGCCACGTCGTCCCGGGTGAGGGCGCTCTCGGCGAGGAACCGGTCGACGTCGTCGCCCACGTGGCTGCGGACCAGCTCGGGCACCTCGACGCCGAGCACGACCTTGAGGCCGCCGGAACCGACGTCCCAGCCCATCGCCCGCTGCGTGCCGGGGTAGAGGCGGCTCCGGCTCGCGAGCACCTCCGGCCCGGCGTCGCCCCGGTCGGCGCCGGTCATCACGACCGCCGCGGCCCCGTCGCCGAACAGGCCGGTGGCCACCAGGTTCGCCGGCGAGGTGTCGTCACGCTGCAGGGTGAGGCTGCACAGCTCCACCGCCAGCAGCACCGCGACGTGCCCGGGGTGCCCGACGAGGTGGTCGTGCAGCCGGGCGACGCCGGCCGCCCCGGCCACGCAGCCGAGCCCGAACAGCGGGACGCGGCGGACGTCCTCCCGCATCCCGACCGCTGCGGCGACGCGGGCGTCGATCGACGGCACTGCCAGCCCGGTGACGGTCGTGGACATCACGACGTCGACGTCCTGGGGGGTGAGGCCGGCGTCGGCCAGGGCCAGGAGCAGCGCCTCGGACGCGAGATCGACCGCGACCCGGAGGAACTCGTCGTTGGCCTTGCCGAAGTCGTCGAGGGACGCGTACCGCTCCAGCGGCAGAGCGAGGTGCCGGGTGCTGACACCCGCGTTGGCGTGCAGCCGCTGCAGCGCCCCCACCTGGTGCCCCGTGACCCCGATCGTGGACGCCAACGCGGCCGTGATGTCGGCCTGGTCGTACCGGTGGCGGGGCAGGGTGCCGCGGACGGCGGCGATGCGGGTCACCTGCGGCTCCTGTCGGTCGTGCTCGGCCTCTGCACCCTAACCTCGCCCCGTGACCGCCACCACCGGCGCCCGGGCGTCGCTGCCGCTCGCCCTCCTCGGCTCCTGCCACCCGGGCCCGACCGCGGCCGTCACCGGGCTCACCGCTCTGCTCGCGGTCTCGGGCGGCACCGGCTGGTCCCGGGGGCTGCTCGTCGTGGCGGCGGTGCTGGCCGGCCAGCTCTCGATCGGCTGGGCCAACGACCTGCTGGACGCCGACCGCGACCGCGCGTCCGGGCGCTCCGACAAGCCGGTCGCTGCGGGCGCCGTCCGGCCCGGCGTCCTGCGCGTCGCGATCGGCGTGGCGCTGGTCGCGTGCGTGGCGCTGTCCCTGGCCTGCGGCGTCGTGGCCGGTCTCGTGCACCTGGTGGGCGTCGCCATGGGGTGGGCGCACGACCTCGGGGCCAAGCGCACCGTCCTGTCGCCGCTGCCCTACGCCGTCGCCTTCGCCGCGCTACCGGCCTTCGTCGGCCTGGCCGGTCCGGACGGGCTCCCGCCCGCGTGGGTGCTCGGGTGCGGCGCGGTGCTCGGCGTCGCGGCGCACCTGCTGAACGCGCTGCCCGATCTCGCCGACGACGTCGCCACCGGCGTGGTGGGGCTGCCGCAGCGGCTCGGCGCCACCTGGGTGCGGGTGCTCGCCCCGGTGCTGCTCCTGGCCGGGACGGTGCTCGCGGTGGTGCGCCCTGGCGAGCCAGGGCCGGTCCCGTGGTGGGCGTGGGCGGCGCTCGCGCTGGGCGCAGCGCTGGCCGCCGTGGCGGGGTCGCGCACCGGGCGGGTGCCCTTCGCGGCGGCCGTCGCCGTCGCGCTCGTGTGCGTGGTCCTGCTGGTCGTCCGCTCGGCGTGACGGTCGACACGTCGTCCCGAGTGGCCGGACCACCGGGGGACGCGTAGGAAGGAGGCAGAACGAGTCCCCGAGCGAAAGGCATCGCCATGGCCCAGGTCCAGGAGTCCGTCGACGTCGACGTCCCCGTCCGCACCGCGTACGACCAGTGGACGCAGTTCGAGAGCTTCCCCCACTTCATGGAGGGGGTCGAGTCGATCACGCAGGTCGACGACACCCACAACCACTGGGTGACGAAGGTCGGTGGCGTGGAGCGCGAGTTCGACACCGAGATCACCGAGCAGACGCCGGACGAGCGCATCGCCTGGCACAGCATCGGTGGCGAGACCAAGCACGCCGGCGTGGTGACCTTCCACCGGATCAGCGACACCACGAGCCGCGTGATGATCCAGATCGACTGGGAGCCCGAGGGTCTGGTCGAGAAGGCCGGCGCCGCCATCGGCGCCGACGACCACCGGGTCAAGGCCGACGCCAAGCGCTTCAAGGAGTTCGTCGAGAGCCGCGGCACCGAGACCGGTGCCTGGCGCGGCGAGGTCGACGCCCCGCCGCAGAACGGCTGACGCACGACGTGGACGAGGCGCCCGGGCACGCACCGAGACTGGTGCTGACCCGGGCGCCTCGACGTCCGCAGGGCGTCGTCCTGCTCCTGCACGGGGGAGGGGGCGGGTCGCAGACGCAGGCGGTCGGCGCCACCCAGCCGTCCGTGCTCCGGATGTGGTCGACCGCGGCCGCCGTGGTGCGCGCGGGTCGTGGGCACCTGGTGGTGGCGCGGCTCCTGAACGCGACCCGCGGCTGGGGATCCGACGCCGGTCCGGTGCGCGACGTCCACTGGGCGTTGGACCGTCTCGGCGAGCGGTTCGGCGGGCTGCCCACCGCCCTGGTCGGGCACTCCCTCGGTGGCAGGGCGGCCCTCGTGGCGTCCGATCGTGACGAGGTGCGCTCCGCCGTCGCCCTGGCGGCGTGGACGGTGCCGGGCGACGCCCGGCGGGTGCGCGAGCGGCAGCTGCTCTTCGTGCACGGGACGACCGATCGGGTCGCGCCCCTGGCGCGGGCGGAGGCGGTCGCCCGCGACCTCGAGGCGGCCAACGAGGTGTTCTTCGTCCGGCTGGACGGCGCCGGCCACGCCTTGCTGCGCGAGGCCTGGCAGGTCGACGCGCTGGCGGCGGACTTCGCACGCTCGACCTTGCTCCGCGTGCCCCCTCGGCTGGCGTCGACCCGCCGCGCGCTGCACGGTGCTTCATCCGGCGAGCGCGACGCGGAGGTGGAGCGGTGATGGCACCACGGGACCGGGAGCGGGCGGCCGCCGACGAGGACCTGCCGAGCACGTTGCGGCGGAGCAAGGCCTACGCACGCAGGACGTGGTCGGCCGCCCACGACGCGGCGGTCGAGCAGTACGGCGAGGGCGAGCGCGCGCAGCGCACCGCCTGGGCGGCCCTCAAGCACACGCACGAGAAGGTCGGCGACCACTGGGAGCAGAAGGAGGGCGGTCGCCGCGGTCCCTCCGACGAGCAGGCCGCCGAGGGCGGCGCCGCCACCGACCTCGGCACGGCCGGCGGCGTCGACACGGCGGCGACCAAGGAGCACCTCCTCGGCATCGCACGACGGCTCGACGTGCGCGGCCGCTCGCGGATGACCAAGGCCGAGCTGGTCGAGGCGGTGGCGCGCGCCAACGACCGCGCCACCGCCGGAAGCCGCGAGCGCGACCAGGACCGCTGAGCGCGTCGCGAGCGGCGTGCGCGCCCCGCCCGTGGTTCGCTGGTGACGTGCCAGCACCCGAGCCGGGACCACTCGGCCTGCCGCCCACCTGCGAGGCCTGCCTCTTCGACCTCGACGGTGTCCTCACCGACACCGCCAGCGTCCACACCCGGGCGTGGACCACCACCTTCGACGCCTTCCTGCGCGAGCGGGCCGAGGCGACGGGTGAGCCGTTCACCCCGTTCGACCCGCACGAGGACTACCTCGCGTACGTCGACGGCCGACCTCGCCAGGACGGCGTGCGCGAGTTCCTGCGCAGCCGTGGCATCGAGCTACCTGAGGGCGGCCCGGACGACGCCGCCGACCAGGACACCGTCTGGGGCGTGGGCAACCGCAAGAACGTCGAGTTCCAGCGGACCCTGCGCGAGGACGGCGTCACGGTGTTCGAGGGCTCGCGGCGGTACCTCGCTGCGGCGCGCGAGGCCGGGCTCGGCATCGCGGTGGTGTCGTCGAGCGCCAACACGGCCGACGTCCTGGAGCTGACCGGCCTCGCGCAGTTCGTGCAGCACCGCGTCGACGGCGTGACGCTGCGCGAGGAAGGCATCAGGGGCAAACCTGCGCCGGACTCGTTCCTGCGGGCAGCAGAGCTGCTCGGCGTGCTGCCCGCCGCGGCGGCCGTGTTCGAGGACGCCATCTCCGGGGTGCAGGCCGGCCGCGCCGGCGACTTCGGTTGCGTCGTGGGCGTCGACCGCGCCGGCCACGCGGACGCCCTGCGCCGCGGCGGCGCCGACGTCGTCGTCGAGGACCTGGCAGACCTGCTCGTGAGCGAGCGGAGCGTGCCGTGATCGCGGGTGAGATCTTCCCGGTCGAGCCGTGGCAGCTGCGCGAGACGCGGCTGGACCTGAAGCTGCTCGCCGAGTCCGAGTCGCTGTTCGCCCTCTCCAACGGCCACATCGGCCTGCGCGGCAACCTCGACGAGGGCGAGCCCTACGGGCTCCCGGGCACCTACCTCGGGTCGTTCTACGAGACCCGCCCGCTGCCGTACGCCGAGGCCGGCTTCGGCTACCCCGAGGACGGGCAGTCCGTCGTCGACGTCACGAACGGCAAGATCCTGCGGCTGCTCGTCGACGACGAGCCGTTCGACGTGCGGTACGGCGAGCTGATCGAGCACGAGCGCGTCCTCGACCTGCGCGCCGGCACATTGCGCCGCTCCCTGCGCTGGCGCTCGCCCGCCGGTCGGCTGGTCGACGTCGAGAGCACCCGTCTGGTGTCGTTCGACCACCGCAGCGTCGCGGCGCTGGAGTACGTCGTGCGCGCCGTCGACGAGACCACCCGCGTCACGATCCAGTCCGAGCTCGTCGCCAACGAGGACCAGCCGCCGCAGAGCAAGGACCCGCGGGTGGCCGCCGCGATGGCCGAGGTCCTGGAGGCGGTCCACCACGAGCACTCCGAGCGGGGGGCGCTCCTCGTGCACCGCACCCGTCGCAGCGACCTGATGATGGCGGCCGGGATGGCCCACACCATCGAGGCCTCCGGACGGATGGCGGTGGAGACCGACTCGGGTGAGGACTGGGCCCGCACCACGGTGACCACCGAGCTCCAGCCCGGGCAGAAGGTGCGGGTGCTCAAGTACCTCGCCTACGGCTGGTCGAGCCTGCGCTCCCGCCCCGCCCTCCGCGACCAGGTCGCGGCTGCCCTGACCTCGGCGAGGTACACCGGCTGGGACGGGCTGCTGGACGACCAGCGCGCGTACCTCGAGGCCTTCTGGGACAGCGCCGACGTGGAGGTCGAGGGCGACCCCGACATCCAGCAGGCGGTGCGGTTCGCGCTCTTCCACGTGCTGCAGGCCAGCGCCCGCACCGAGCGCCGTGCCATCGCCGGCAAGGGACTCACCGGCCCCGGTTACGACGGCCACGCGTTCTGGGACACCGAGACGTTCGTCCTGCCCGTCCTCACCTACACCCTGCCGCACGCCGCCGCCGACGCCCTGCGCTGGCGCGCCTCGACGCTGAACCTGGCGAAGGAGCGCGCAGCGCAGCTCGACCTGGAGGGGGCGTCCTTCCCCTGGCGCACCATCCGCGGGCAGGAGTGCTCTGCGTACTGGCCGGCGGGGACCGCCGCGTGGCACGTGAACGCCGACGTCGCAGCGGCTTTCGAGCGCTACCGGCTCGTCACCGGTGACCACGACCTCGAGGCCGAGTGCGGCCTGCGCGTGCTGGTCGAGACGGCGCGTCTGTGGATCTCGCTGGGTCACCACGACCGGCACGGCATCTGGCACATCGACGGCGTCACCGGTCCGGACGAGTACACCGCGGTCGTGCGCGACAACGTGTTCACCAACCTGATGGCGGCGCACAACCTCGGTTCCGCCGCGGCCGCGTGCGAGCGCCGGCAGGACCAGGCCGCCGACCTGGGCGTCGACCACGAGGAGATGGCCCGGTGGCGCGACGCCGCGGCCGCGGTGCACGTGCCGTACGACGAGGAGCTCGGGGTGCACGAGCAGTCGGCCGGGTTCACCACGTTGCAGGAATGGGACTTCCACCACAACGCGCAGTACCCGCTGCTGCTCAACGAGCCCTACGTCCGGCTGTACCCGGCGCAGGTGATCAAGCAGGCCGACCTCGTCCTCGCGATGCAGATGCAGGGCCACCTGTTCACGCCGGAGCAGAAGGCGCGCAACGTCGACTACTACGAGCGCCGCACCGTGCGCGACTCGTCGCTGTCGGCGTGCACGCAGGCGGTGATGTGCGCCGAGGTCGGTCACCTGCAGCTCGCGCACGACTACGCGTACGAGGCCGCGATGGTCGACCTGCGCGACCTGCACCACAACACCAAGGACGGCCTGCACATGGCCTCGCTGGCCGGCACCTGGACCGCCTTGGTCCAGGGGTTCGGTGGTCTGCGCGACGACGAGGGCGTCCTGGCCCTCGACCCGGCGCTACCCAGCAGCATCGCCCGGCTGCGCTTCCGGTTGCGCTGGCGCGACATGCGGCTGACCGTCGACGTCACGCACGACGACGTCACCTACACGCTCCGGGACGGGTCGGACGCGGTGCTCGAGCTGCAGCACGCCGGCGAGGTGCTGGAGGTGGGTACCGACGCCCCCGTCACGGTCCAGCTGCGCACGCGGCGACCGCTGATGCCCACCCCCGAGCAGCCGCCGGGCCGGCGACCGGCGAGCCGGGCGCCGTCAGGATCCTGACGGGTCAAGCCATCTCGGCGGAGCCGCCGGCCGCCGACGCGGCTGCGACGACCTGGCCGCCGGACGAGCGCCGGACCACCAGCTCGGGTCTGAACTGGACCTGCCGGTGCGTGACGCCACGGCCGGCGTCCTGCGCTGCGATCTGCTCGTGCAGGAGCTGGGCGCCGGTACGGCCGAGGTCGTCCCGCGGTTGGCGCACGGAGGTCAGCGGCACGGCGGCCGAGGCGGCGAAGTCGATGTCGTCGTAGCCCACCAGCGCGACGTCCTCCGGCACCCGCAACCCGTGCCGAAGCAGCCCCTGGAGGAGGCCGATGGCGACCAGGTCGTTGGCGGCGAACAGGGCGGTGGGGCGCATCCGGGACGGCATCGACACCAGCTCGTCGGCGAAGGAGCGACCCGCCTCGGTCGTGAGGTCGGCGACCGACGCCGCCAGCAGCCGGGCGTCGGTGGCACCAGCCGCACGGGCGGACTCGACGGCGTCCTCGGCACCGCGCCGGCGGTCGCGCACCTGGCGCAGCGTGGACGGACCACCCACGAAGGCGACGTTGCGGTGCCCGAGCTCGAGCAGGTGCTCTGCCGCCAGGCGCCCGCCGGTGACGTCGTCGACGGTGACCGACGAGAACGGGCTGCCGTCGGGGAACCGGTCGAGGAACACGACCGGGATGTGCAGGCGGGTCAGCCGCTCGAGGGGGAGCGGGTCCTCGCTGCAGGGGGCGATGAGCACCCCGCGCACCCGCGTCTCCTCGAACAGCTCGAGGTACCGCCGCTCACGCCGCGGGTCGCCCGCGCTGTTGCCGAGCAGGACCACGCCGCCGGCGGCGTCGACCTCGTCCTCCACGCCGCGCGCGACGTCGGCGAAGAACGGGTTGGCGGCGTCGATGACGACCAGGCCGATCGCCCGGCCACGACCGGCTCGCAGCTGGCGGGCGGACTCGTTGCGGACGAAGCCCAGCCGGTCGATCACCGCCTGGACGCGCTCGAGCGTCTCGGGAGCGACCGACTCCGGCCGGTTGAGCACGTTCGACACGGTGCCCACGGAGACGCCTGCGGCGTGCGCCACGTCCTTGATGCCGATCCGCTGACCCACTGCGCACCTCCTCACCCGACGTGGACCCGAGATGGTCGTCCGGGCTCCGCGCCATCATGCACCAGACACCCGTGAACCGTTTCAGCGCCACCCCGGCAGATAGACGCTCTTGACGACCGAGTGGGACTGGATTACTGTGCCGCCACGCGTTGAAACGATTCAACGCCGAGACCGGCGGCAGCGCCGCCCCCGAGTCCCGGAGGACCCCACGATGGCCCCCACACCCTTCCCGCGTCGGCTGACCGCTGCGGTCGGCCTCGGCCTCAGCGCCGCGCTCGCACTGTCCGCCTGCGGAGGCGACGACTCCGGGTCGAGCGAGGAGGGCGGGGACGTCTCCCTGTCCTTCCTGGTCGACAACGCCGAGACCACCGTCCAGTCCGCCGAGGGCGTGATCGCCGCGTTCGAGGACGCCAACCCGGGGATCACCATCGAGGTCGAGACCCGCCCGCAGGGCGGCGAGGGCGACAACATCGTCAAGACCCGGCTCGCCACCGGCGACATGACCGACGTCTTCGCCTACAACTCCGGTTCGCTCCTGGCGGCGCTGAGCCCCGAGCAGTCGCTGGTGCCGGTCACGGACCAGGAGTGGGTGGGCGCCCTCGACGACTCGTTCGTCCAGTCCGTCTCGGTGGGCGACCAGGTGTTCGGTGCCCCCGTCGGCACCTCGATGGGTGGCGGGGTCCTCTACAACAAGGCGGTCTACGACGAGCTCGGCCTCGAGATCCCCACCACGTGGGAGGAGTTCATGGAGAACAACGAGACGATCGCCGCGGCCGGGAAGACGCCCGTGATCCAGACCTACGCCACGACGTGGACCTCGCAGCTGTTCGTCCTGGGTGACTTCGCCAACGTGCTCGCGCAGGAGCCGGAGTGGGCGGACGACTACACCGCCAACCAGGTCAAGTACGCCGACGACCCCGCCGCCCTGCGCGGCTTCGAGCACCTGCAGGAGGTCAACGAAGCGGGGTTCCTCAACGAGGACTTCGCCTCGGCCACCTACGAGGACGGAAACGCGATGCTCGCCTCGGGCGACGGCGTCCACTACCCGATGCTGACCTTCGCGCTCGGCGAGATCGCCGCCGCGTTCCCGGACCAGGCGCAGGACATCGGCTTCTTCGCCCTGCCCGGTGACGACTCCGGCGCCAACCCCGCGACGGTGTGGAGCCCCGGCGGCATCTACCTCCCGCAGTCCACGGACGAGGCGAAGCGCGAGGCAGCGCTGGAGTTCATGGCCTTCTACGCGAGCCCTGAGGGCTGCCAGGCGCAGACCGAGGCCGTGGCGCCCACCGGTCCGTACCCCGTCGAGGGCTGCGACCTGCCGGACGACGTGCTGCCGGCGGTCCAGGACATCCAGAAGTACTTCGACACCGACGGCGGCACCGGTCCCGCGCTGGAGTTCCTGTCCCCGGTGAAGGGCCCTGCCCTGGAGCAGATCACGGTCGAGGTCGGGTCCGGCATCCGCAGCGCCGAGGACGGCGCCGCGCTGTACGACCAGGACGTCGAGAAGCAGGCTCAGCAGCTGGGGCTCGAGGGCTGGTGACGGCTCCCGTCGCGGCGCGGTCGTCGGCCGCGCCGCGACGGGCCCACCGTCCCCACCTCGACGAGGAGCGATGATGACCACACTGACCCGACCCGGGGACACCGTCCTCGCGCCGCCGGCGCCGTCCGGTCGCCGCCGCAGGGGACTGACCCGCGGCACCTACCCGATGTGGTTCTACCTGCCGGCGGCTCTCGCCTACGTGGTGCTGTTCGCGGTTCCCACCTTCGCGTCGTTCTACTTCAGCCTCACCCGGTGGTCGCTGTTCAACCAGGAGTTCATCGGCTTCGACAACTTCGTCCAGTTCTTCCAGGAGCCGGCCCTGGTCACGGGCCTGAAGAACACGATCATCTACGCCGTCCTCACCTCGCTGGCCAAGGTGGTCCTCGGGCTCCTGCTCGCCGTGCTGCTCACCTCGCAGATCATCGCCCGGGGGTTCCTGCGCAGCGTGGTGTTCTTCCCCGTGCTGGTGAGCACCATCGGCGTCGGCATCACGTTCCAGGTGTTCATGGATCCGCAGGACGGGTTGTTCAACAGCATCCTGGGCACGTTCGGCGTGGACGGGCCCGGGTGGCTGACCGATCCCTCCCTGGCGCTGTACTCCGTGGCCGCGGTCGACGTCTGGAAGGGCGTCGGGCTGGCCACGGTCATCTACATCGCCGGTCTGGTCTCGATCCCGCGGGAGTACCTCGAGGCGGCGGCGGTCGACGGGGCCGGTGCATGGCACCGCTTCCGCCACGTCATCCTGCCGCTGGCCAGGCCGGCGACCGTGACCGTCATCATCCTCAGCCTGATCGGCGGGCTGCGCTCCTTCGACCTGATCTGGGCGATGACGCGTGGCGGACCCGGGTTCACGTCCGACGTGATCGCCTCGGTGATCTACAAGCAGTACCAGTCGGGCTTCTTCGGCCTCTCGACGGCCGGGAACGTCGTGCTGTTCCTCGTGGTGACCGCGATCGTGCTGCCGCTGTCGTGGTTCCTGAACCGCAAGGAGGCAGACCAGTGAACGTGGTGCGCAACCGGCTGCTCAGCGTCCTGGCGATGGTGCTGTTCCTCGTGGTCTTCGTCGTGCCGTTCCTCTTCATCGTCGTGCAGTCGCTCAAGGACCGCGACGGCGCCCGGACGCTCGACTTCAGCTGGCCCGGTGAGATCGCGCTCTGGCAGAACATCCAGGAGGTCATCGCCGCGCGTGACTACATGCTGGTGACCGCGTTCGTGAACAGCACGATCCTCACCGTCGCGAGCGTCACGCTGATGGTGGTCTTCGCGGCGATGGTCGGCTACGTCCTGCAGCGCCGGGTCACGAGGTGGACGGGCTTCATCAACTTCCTGGTGCTGTCCGGTCTCATCATCCCGCCGGCCGTGGTCCCGACGATCTGGGTGCTCCAGGCCCTCGGCCTGTTCCGGACCCTGCCCGGGCTGATCCTGGTCGAGCTGGCGTTCGGCCTGTCCTTCAGCGTCCTGCTGTTCCGCGCGTTCATGTCGACCGTGCCCCGCGAGCTCGACGAGGCCGCGATCATCGACGGGGCCGGCCCGTTCCGGCTGTTCTTCCAGGTGGTCTTCCCGCTGCTGCGGCCGGTGGCCGTGACGGTGATCGTCGTGCAGTCGGTGGTCGTCTTCAACGACTTCGTCAACCCGTTGTACTTCCTGCCGGGCGACGAGAACGCCACGGTCCAGCTGACGCTGTTCAACTTCCAGAGCCAGTTCACCACCCAGTACAACCTCCTCTTCACCAACATCCTGCTCATCACCATCCCGCCGCTGGTCATGTACCTGTTCTTCAACAGGCAGATCGTGGCCGGCATGACCGCCGGGGCAGTCAAGGGCTGACCCAGCCTCTGCCGCAGACCTTCTCACCAGACTCCAGGAGCATCGTGCCTTCCGAATCCACCGCGACCCGGATCGTCCGCGTCACGGCCGAACACGCCACCGACCGCGACACCGTGGCGGTGCCCGCACCGCGCCTGTCCTGGGTCGTCGAGACGCCCGAGAGCGACTGGGTGCAGACCCGCGCCGAGGTGCGGGCGACCCGCGAGCACGGTCCCGACGAGTCGGTCGTGCTCGACACCGCCGAGAGCGTGCTCGTCGACTGGCCGTTCGCGCCGCTCGCCTCGGGTGAGCACGCCGATGTGTCGGTGCGGGTAGCCGGTCCCGACGGGGTCCTGTCGGGGTGGAGCGAGACCCGGCCCGTCGTGGCGGGCTTCCTCGCGGAGGGTGGTTGGCGGGCACGCACGATCGCGCTCGACTCGCCGGACCGTCGCGCGCAGCCGGCCCTGGTGCGCGGCACGTTCGTGCTGGACGCCCCGGTGCGGCGCGCCACGCTCTATGCGACGGCGCAGGGCGTGTACCAGGTCGAGGTCAACGGGTCCGAGGTCGACGACGAGGTGCTGAAGCCGGGGTGGACGGCGTACCGGCACCGCCTGCTGCACGAGAGCACCGACGTGACGTCGCTGGTGCGCCACGGCGAGAACGCGGTCGGCGTCTGGCTCTCCGGCGGGTGGTGGTCCGAGAGCTACGGCTTCCAGGGCATGGCGGAGCCGTTCTACGGCGACCAGCCCGCTGTGGCGCTCCAGCTCGTCGTCGAGCTGGAGGACGACACCACCCGGACCGTGGTGACCGACGGATCGTGGCGCGCGACGGGTGACGGCCCGATCACGCGCGGCGGCATCTACGCGGGCGAGACCTTCGACTCGACCCGGGTGCCGGCCGGCTGGACCGAGCCGGGGTTCGACGACGCCGGCTGGCCGCCGGTCCGGGTGGTCGAGGACTGCCCCGTGCCCGGGCCACGGTCGTCGCCGGGCGCGCGCAGGATCGAGGAGGTCGCGGTGCGGGAGGTGCTGACCACGCCCTCGGGTCGCACCGTGCTCGACTTCGGGCAGAACCTGGTGGGCTGGTTGCGGATCCGCGTGCGGGGCGAGCGTGGCAGCACGGTGGTGCTGCACCACGCCGAGGTGCTCGAGCACGGCGAGCTGAGCACCCGTCCGCTGCGGGCCGCCGATGCGCGGGACGAGTACGTGCTCGCCGGCACGGGCGAGGAGGTGTGGGAGCCACGTACGACGTTCCACGGCTTCCGGTACGCGCAGGTCGACGGGTGGCCCGGAGACCTCGATCCCGCCGACGTGGTCGCCGTCGTCGTGCACAGCGACATGCGTCGCACGGGGTGGTTCTCCTGCTCTCACTCGCTGCTGGACCGGTTGCACGAGAACGTGGTCTGGGGCATGCGCGGGAACTTCCTGCACCTGCCGACCGACTGCCCGCAGCGCGACGAGCGTCTCGGGTGGACCGGCGACATCCAGGTCTTCTCGCCCACCGCGACCTACCTCTACGACTCCGCCGGGTTCCTCGCGTCGTGGCTGGTCGACCTGGCGATCGAGCAGTCTGATGCCGGCGGCGTCGTCCCGTTCATCGTCCCCAGCGTGCTGCGCGACTCGGCGGCGCCGGCCGCCGCCTGGGGCGACGCCGCCACCGTCGTCCCGGCGGTCGTGCACGAGCGGTCCGGTGACCGGCAGGTGCTCGAACGCCAGCTGGACAGCATGCGCGCCTGGGTCGACGTCCTGCTCGAGCTGGCCGGAGACAGGTTCCTGTGGGAGGGCCGCTTCCAGTTCGGCGACTGGCTCGACCCCGCCGCCCCTCCGGACTGGCCGCAGGACGCCAGCACCGATCCCGACGTCGTCGCCAGCGCGCACCTGTTCCGCTCGGCCGACGTACTGGCGCGCTCCGCCCGGCTGCTCGGCCGCGACGACGTCGCCGAGCGGTACGCGGAGGTGGCCGAGCGCGTGCGCGAGGCGTTCCTCGCCGAGTACGTGACGCCGGCGGGACGGGTGCTGTCGGACTCCCAGACGGCGTACTCGATGGCCCTGGTGTACGGCATCGTCGTGGACCCGCGACTGCGCCAGGTGATGGGCGACCGGCTCGCGGAGCTCGTTCGTGCCGCGGGGTACCGCGTCGGCACGGGCTTCGTCGGCACCCCGATCATCCAGGACGCGCTCACCGCGACCGGCCACCTGGACGTCGCGACCCGGCTGCTGCTCCAGACCGAGAACCCCTCGTGGCTCTACCCGGTGACGATGGGCGCCACCACCGTCTGGGAACGCTGGGACAGCGTGCTCGAGGACGGCTCGGTGAACCCCGGCGAGATGACGTCGTTCAACCACTACGCCTTCGGGGCGATCGCCGACTGGCTGCACCGGGTGCTGGCGGGCCTCGCCCCCGCCTCACCGGGCTACCGTCGACTGCGGGTGCAGCCGCACCCCGTCGACGGACTGGACTGGGCCCTCACCGAGCACGAGACGCCTTACGGTCGAGCGGCGTCCGGCTGGGAGCGCGTGGACGGAGCGGTCGTGGTGACCGCGGTCGTGCCGCCGGGGACCACCGCGGTGGTGCGCCTCCCGTACCGCGACGACGAGATCGAGGTCGGCTCCGGCGAGCACCGCTGGGAGATCGAGATCCCCGCCGATGCGGCCCCGTCCGAGCCGGGCCCGGTGTCGCTCGACTCCACGCTGGCCGACCTCGTCGACGACCCGGAGGCGTACCGCACCGTGCTGCGCGTCTACGGGGAGCACGACGAGGCGCAGGCCCGTACCTGGCGGGACCGCACCACGTGGGTGCCGACGAGGGCGCTCGGCGAGTCGATGTTCATGGTGCCCCACCCCGTGCAGGCCCGGATCGGTGCGGCGCTGGCGGAGCTCAGCAGCGCACGTTCCTCCGCGTCAGAGACGAGATGAGCCAGATGACGACGACGTTCGACTCAATCACCGGGGCGCTGGAGGCCCTGGCCATCGAGGTGCCTTCGTGGGCCTACGGGAACTCCGGCACCCGGTTCAAGGTCTTCGGCACACCGGGGACGCCGCGGTCGGTGCAGGAGAAGATCGCCGACGCCGCCACCGTGCACCGGTTCACCGGGCTCGCCCCCACCGTGGCGCTGCACATCCCGTGGGACCTGGTCGACGACTTCGGCGTCCTCAAGGGCTACGCGGCCGACCAGGGCATCGCGATCGGCACCATCAACTCGAACACCTTCCAGGACGACGACTACAGGCTCGGCAGCCTGACCCACGCCGACCCGGCGATCCGGCGGAAGGCGGTCGAGCACAACCTCGCGTGCGTCGACGTCATGGACCAGACGGGCTCCCGCGACCTGAAGATCTGGCTCGCCGACGGCACCAACTACCCCGGCCAGGGCGACATCCGCGACCGGCAGGACTGGCTGGCCGAGGGGCTGCGGACCATCTACGACCGGCTGGGTGAGCACCAGCGGATGGTGCTGGAGTACAAGTTCTTCGAGCCGGCGTTCTACCACACCGACGTGCCGGACTGGGGTACCTCGTACGCCCACGTGACGGCTCTGGGGCCGAAGGCGTTCGTCTGCCTCGACACCGGCCACCACGCGCCGGGGACGAACATCGAGTTCATCGTCGCGCAGCTGCTGCGCCTGGGCCGGCTGGGCTCGTTCGACTTCAACAGCCGGTTCTACGCCGACGACGACCTCATCGTCGGCGCGGCCGACCCGTACCAGCTGTTCCGGATCATGGTCGAGGTGATCCGCGGCGGGGGGTTCGGCCCGGGCAGCGACGTCGCGCTGATGCTCGACCAGTGCCACAACATCGAGAAGAAGATCCCCGGTCAGATCCGCTCGGTGCTCAACGTCCAGGAGATGACCGCGCGAGCGCTGCTGCTCGACCGCGAGGCGCTGGCCGCGGCTCGCACACGACGGCGACGTCCTGCTCGCCAACGAGATCTTCATGGACGCCTTCTACACAGACGTGCGCGCCGACCTCGCCGCCTGGCGCGAGGACCGCGGGTTGCCGGGCGACCCGATGCGGGCCTACCTGGCCAGTGGCTACCAGGACGAGATCGAGACCTCCCGCATAGGCGGCTCGCAGGCAGGATGGAGCTGATCGTGACCACCGCACCCGCTGAGCTGATCGCCCGCTCGAACCGCCTCGGCGCCGACCCGCGCAACACGAACTACGCCGGTGGCAACACCTCGGCCAAGGGAACGGTCACCGACCCCGTCACCTCGGAGCCTGCAGAGTTGTTGTGGGTCAAGGGATCCGGCGGCGACCTCGGCACGCTGACCGAGCCGGGCCTGGCTGTGCTGCGGCTCGACCGGCTGCGCGCCCTCGTCGACGTGTACCCCGGTGTCGACCGCGAGGACGAGATGGTCGCCGCGTTCGACTACTGCCTGCACGGGCGTGGCGGCGCCGCACCGTCGATCGACACCGCGATGCACGGGCTCGTCGACGCCGACCACATCGACCACCTGCACCCTGACTCCGGCATCGCGCTGGCGACCGCCGCCGCCGGCGAGGCCCTGACCAAGGAGTGCTTCGGCGACAAGGTCGCGTGGGTCGGGTGGCGGCGGCCGGGGTTCCAGCTCGGGCTCGACATCGCCGAGGTCAAGCAGGCGAACCCGCAGGCGATCGGCGTCGTGCTCGGCGGGCACGGGATCACCGCCTGGGGCGCGACCTCGCAGGAGTGCGAGGCGAACTCGCTGGAGATCATTCGCACCGCCGAGAGGTTCCTCGCGACGCACGGGTCCGCCGAGCCGTTCGGCACGGTCGTCCCGGGGTACGAACCGCTGCCGGACACGGAGCGGCGGGCGCGGGCGGCCGCCCTGGCGCCGGTCGTGCGCGGGCTGGCCTCGACCGATGCGCCGCAGCTCGGCCACTTCACCGACAGCGACGTCGTGCTGGACTTCCTCTCGCGCGAGAAGCTGGTGCCGCTGGCGCAGCTCGGCACGTCGTGCCCCGACCACTTCCTGCGGACGAAGGTCCGTCCGCTCGTGGTCGACCTCCCCGGGACGGCCGACCTCGGCGACGTGGTCGCTCGCCTGGGCGAGCTGCACGCGGCGTACCGCGAGGAGTACGCGGCCTACTACGACCGGCACGCGACCGCGGACAGCCCGGCGATGCGCGGTGCGGACCCGGCGATCGTGCTGGTCCCCGGCGTCGGGATGTTCTCGTTCGGCAAGGACAAGCAGACGGCGCGCGTGGCGGGCGAGTTCTACGTCAACGCCATCAACGTGATGCGCGGCGCGGAGGCGGTCTCCGCCTACGCCCCGATCGACGAGAGCGAGAAGTTCCGGATCGAGTACTGGTCGCTCGAGGAGGCCAAGCTGCAGCGGATGCCGGCGCCCAAGCCGCTCGCCGGACGGGTGGCCCTCGTCACGGGTGCGGGTTCAGGGATCGGCAAGGCGATCGCGGAGCGCCTGGGGGCCGAGGGGGCGTGCGTGGTGGTCGCCGACCTGAACGCCGAGGGCGCCCGCGAGGTGGCCGCGGGGATCGGTGGCCGGGACCGGGCGATCTCGGTCCTGGCCGACGTCACCGACGCCGACGCCGTGCAGGCCGCGGTCGACGCCGCGGCTCTGGCGTTCGGTGGGGTCGACCTCGTGGTCAACAACGCCGGCCTGTCGATCTCCAAGCCTCTGCTCGAGACCACCGAGAAGGACTGGGACCTCCAGCACGACGTGATGGCCAAGGGCTCGTTCCTCGTCTCCCGCGCGGCGGCGAGGACGATGATCGACCAGGGGATGGGCGGCGACATCGTCTACATCTCGTCGAAGAACTCGGTGTTCGCCGGCCCGAACAACGTCGCGTACGGCGCCGCGAAGGCCGACCAGGCGCACCAGGTGCGGCTGCTCGCGGCCGAGCTCGGCGAGCACGGGATCCGCGTCAACGGCGTCAACCCCGACGGCGTGGTCCGGGGCTCCGGGATCTTCGCCCAGGGCTGGGGCGCCCAGCGCGCCGCCGTCTACGGCGTCGAGGAGAAGGACCTCGGGGCGTACTACGCGCAGCGCACCATCCTCAAGCGGGAGGTGCTGCCCGAGCACGTCGCCAACGCCGTGTTCGCCCTCACCGGGGGCGATCTCACCCACACGACCGGGCTGCACGTCCCGGTCGATGCCGGCGTCGCCGCGGGCTTCCTGCGGTGAGCGACGCGGCGACCCCGCGGGGGCGCCGGCCCCTGCGGGTCGCCGCGGTCGACCTCGGCGCCACCAGCGGGCGGGTGATGGTCGGGCGCCTGGGTCCCGGCACGATCGAGCTCGTAGAGGCCGCACGCTTCCAGAACGGCGCCGTCCGACGGGCCGACGGCCTGCACTGGGACGTCAACGGGTTGTACGACCACGTCGTGGCCGGCCTGGCGGCGGCGCGCGAGCTCGAGCCCGACATCGCCAGCGTCGGCGTCGACGCCTGGGCCGTCGACTACGGCCTCGTCGCCTCCGGCGAGCTGGTCGGCGAGCCGTTCCACTACCGCGACGGTCGCACCTCCGCCGGTGTGGAGACGGTGCACGCGCTCGTGCCCTTCGAGGAGCTCTACCGCCGCAACGGCCTGCAGCACCTGCCGTTCACCACGCTCTACCAGCTCGCGACCGAGCGCGGTCTGCACGCGGCCGAGACCGTGCTGCTCGTCCCGGACCTCCTGACGTGGCTCCTGTCCGGGGTTGAGGTCGCCGAGCGGACGAACGCCTCGACCACCGGCCTGCTCGACGCGAGGTCGGGGGAGTGGGACCTGGGTCTGGTCGAGCGCCTGGGGATCCCGCCCACCCTGCTGCCGCGCCTGGTCGACCCAGGAGCCGTCATCGGCAGCCTCTCGGGGGACGCCGCCGCCGCCGTCGGTGCCGCCCTCGACGTGGTCGCGGTCGGCTCGCACGACACCGCCTCTGCCGTCGTGGCCACGCCGCTGTCGTCGCCCGACGCCGCCTACATCTCGTGCGGGACATGGGGCCTGGTCGGCGTGGAGGTCGAGGAGCCGATCCTGACCGCAGCCGCCAGGGAGGCGAGGTTCACCAACGAGCGGGGTGTCGACGGCCGGGTGCGCTTCCTGCACAACGTCACCGGTCTGTGGCTGCTGAACGAGACGGTGCGCGCCTGGGAGGAGGCGGACGGTGCGCGGATCGACCTCGCCGAGCTGCTCGCCGAGGCGGCCGACGTCCGCGGTGAGGTCCCGCTGTTCGACACCGATCACGAGACGCTGGCCGCGCCGGGAGACATGCCGGCTCGCATCGCGGCCCTGCTCGGCGCGCGTGCGCCCGGTGGGCGTGCGGCGATCGTGCGGTCGATCGTGGAGAGCATCGCGGCCGCGTTCGCCGACGCCGTGAGGACCGTGGGTGCCCTGCGAGGGAGCGCCGTCGACGTGATCCACCTCGTCGGGGGCGGCGCTCTGAACACGTTGCTGTGCCAGGCGACGGCCGACCGTTCCGGGCTGCCCGTCGTGGCGGGACCCGTCGAGGCGACCGCGCTGGGGAACGTGCTGGTGCAGGCCCGTGCCCACGGGTGGTTCGGCCAGTCTGCGACGCTGGAGGTCCTACGGGCTACGGTGGCCGACTCGTTCCCGACGGTGCGATTCTCACCGGACGTCAGAGCGCATCAGGAGGCGACATGGTGAGGCGTCAGCTGCCGCGACCGGCCGAGCTGCGGGAGCTGGTCGGGATCCGTGGTCCGCGGATCGGCCGCGAGCAGCGACTGGCTGCCGCGCTCACGATCGGCGACCTGCGCAGGATGGCCAAGCGCAGGACGCCGAGGGCCGCCTTCGACTACACCGACGGCGCCGCGGAGGGCGAGATCTCGATCGCCCGGGCACGCCAGGCGTTCCAGGACCTCGAGTTCCACCCCGACATCCTGCGACCCGCCGACCGGGTCGACACCTCCACCGAGGTCCTCGGCGGGCCGTCGTCGCTGCCGTTCGGCATCGCGCCGACGGGCTTCACCCGGCTGATGCAGACCGAGGGTGAGAGCGCCGGCGCCTCGGCCGCGGGCGCCGCCGGCGTCCCGTTCACGCTGTCCACCCTGGGGACGACGTCGATCGAGGACGTCCGGGCCGCGAACCCGCACGGGCGCAACTGGTTCCAGCTGTACGTGATGCGGGACCGGTCGATCTCGTCCGGTCTGGTCGAGCGGGCCGCACGGGCCGGGTTCGACACGCTGATGTTCACCGTCGACACGCCGATCGCCGGATCGCGCTTGCGGGACAAGCGGAACGGGTTCTCGATCCCGCCCGAGCTGACGGTCCGCACGATCGTGGACGCCCTTCCGCGGCCCTGGTGGTGGTACGACTTCCTCACCACGCCGAAGCTGGAGTTCGCCTCGTTGAGCACCACCGGGGGCACCGTGGGTGAGCTGCTGAACGCCGCCATGGACCCCACGATCAGCTTCGACGAGCTCGCGGAGATCCGTGCGATCTGGCCCGGCAAGCTGGTCGTCAAGGGCGTCCAGTCGGTGCAGGACTCGGTACGGCTCGTCGAGGCCGGGGTCGACGGCATCGTGCTGTCGAACCACGGCGGACGCCAGCTCGACCGCGCCCCCGTGCCGTTCCACCTGCTCCCGAAGGTGGTGCGCGAGGTCGGTGCCGACACCACCGTCCTGCTCGACACCGGCATCACCAACGGCGCCGACGTCGTCGCCAGCATCGCGCTCGGGGCCGACTTCACCCTGATCGGACGCGCGTACCTGTACGGGCTGATGGCGGGCGGCCGGGCCGGGGTCGACCGGGCGATCGAGATCCTGCGGACCGAGATCGAGCGGACGATGACGCTCCTGGGCGTCTCGACGCTCGCCGAGCTGGAGCCGCGGCACGTCACCCAGCTGTTCCGGCTGGTGCCTGCGCCCGACTGAGGCGCCTGTATCAGGACCGCCCGCCGCGGCTCGTGACGTCTGTAGGGCGGCGCACCGGCGCCGCCGCGGGCGAGGGGTGCCGATGTTCCAGGAGGTCGACGCCGCGCTCGTCGCGCTGATCAAGGACGAGGCGATCGGGGACGCCGACGTCGCGATCGCCCTCGACGTCCCCAACCGCCCGTGGTTCGCCGCGGTGCAGGGCCTCACCGTGAACGTGTTCCTGTACGACGTGCGCGAGAACGTCGCCCGGCGTGACGTGATGTACGAGCCGGTGCTCGACGAGACCGGCCGGATCGTCGGACGCCGTGCGCCGGCGATGAGGTACGACCTGTACTACCTGCTGTCGGTGTGGGGGACGACCGATCCGGCGCTGGAGCACCAGGTGATGGCGGCGCTGCTCGTGGGGCTCGGCCGGCACGACGTGTTCCCGGAGGCGCGGGTGCCGGAGCAGCACCGCGAGCTGGGGTTGTGGCACCTGTCGGTCGCCAGCGGCGGCAAGCGGATGATGCCGGGCAACTTCGGCGGCGAGATGAAGCTGCAGGCCGAGGTGTCGGTCACGGTCCCGCTGCCGCCGCGGATCCCGCTGTCGGTCGGGCCGCCCGTCGACCGCCCGATGGACATCCGGATGGCCGGCGCCGGCGGCCAGCGCGAGCAGGTGCAGGGACGCCCGCCCGCTCCCGGCGACCCGAGGGCCGCTGGGGCGCAGCCGGGTCAGCGGCCGGGCCAGCAGCCCGGCCAGCAGGTCCCTCGGCAGGGCGGACCGGTCGACCCCGCGCGCCAGCGGGAGCAGCTCGCCCAGGCCGTCGCCCGCGGTGCCGCAGGTCCGCCGGGCGCAGGGCGCCCGCCGGGCGCAGGAGGTCCGCCGCAGGGTCAGCGGCCGGGGCAGCCTGGCGCCGGCGGTCCGGCTCGACCGGCCGACCCGATGGCCGTGCTGCGCAACGCGCTCGCCCAGGCGGCCCAGGCCCAGGCCGCGCTCGCCCAGGCCCAGGCCCTGGTCGCGACGGCGATGAGCCGCCCCGCCGGACCGCCTGGCGAGGGCCAGCGCCCACCCGGGCAGCAGGGCCAGCGCCCACCCGGCCAGCAGGCTCAGCCGCCGCAGGGTCAGCCGCCGCAGGGTCAGCCGCCGCAGGGTCAGCCGCCGCAGGGTCAGGCAGCACCGCCCCGCCCTGCCGAGCAGCCGGTGGCCGAGCAGCCGGTGGCCGAGCAGCGGGCGGTGGGAGAGGCGGTGGCCGAGCAGGCGGTGGCCGAGCAGCCCGTCGCCGAGCAGCCGGCGCCACCGAGGTCCACGCCGCAGAGGCCCGCGCGCCGGGCACCGCGGCGTGCTGCACCGCCGACGGGCGGCGACGGCACGCCGGAGTGAGCCCTCAGCGTCCGGGCAGGGGTTCGACCTCGACGACCTGGCGGGTGCCGAGCGGTGAGGTCCATTCGTGGGCGGTGACGGTGCGGGTGTCGTCAGTGAGCGTGCGGCAGTGCCAGAGGGCGGCGGTCTTGTAGCGGTGGCACCGGCGCGATCTGGGCGACAGGTTCGGAACCGAGGTGGGTCCGCGTGGGTGGGGGATGGTGTGGTCGAGGTCGCAGCGTGAGGTGGGGACGGCGCAACCGGGGAAGGTGCAGACGGGGTCGCGCGCGGCGACGAAGTCCGCGATCTCGACCGTGGGCGTGTACGCGTCCGCGTGGTGCCGCGGCTCCGGGTGCTTCTGCCGTGCTCGGCGGGTGACGTCGAGCAGAGTGCTTCTGGTCCAACCCTTCCCAGGTGCCTGTCCGATGCGAAGCAGCCGGGTGAGGTGGCCGCAGGTGTCGGTGAGCAGGACGCAGGTCGACGCACCGCGGTCCAGTGCCTGGCCGGCGACGACGCGGGCGACGGCGGCGGTGACCGGTACCGGTGTCCCGTTGCCGCGGACCTCACCGGTGCTGTGGCTCGCGGGGTCCTCGCTGGTCAGGGTGTCCAGCGTGATGACGACGCCGATCTCACGCTGCACCCGACCTCCGGCCCTGCCGCCATCACCGCCCAGACCGTTGGAATCAGTGCCGTCGTCGCAGACGGCGTCGAAGAGCAGGTCGAGCTCGGCCATGCCGCGGGTCCGCCCGCCCAGCTCGTCACGGGTCAGACCGCGGCTGAAGGCGTCCAGGCCGGCGGCGACCGTCAGGACCAGCTCGGTCGGTCCGGTGACCGTCATCGTGGACAGGGTCGGATTCTCCGGGTGCGTCCAGGTCTGGATCCCGGTCCGCTCCCGCACCTCGCGGCGGACGTGGTCCTCGACGTCGGTGCGGGCCTTCGCCACCGCGGTCTTCACCCGGCGGGTGAACGCGGCCGGTGTCGGGCCGCCCCACGGCCCGACGCGATCGGTCCCGTCCAACGGCAGCGCCGGTAACCCGTCCAGCACGGTCGCCTCGACCTTGCGCGCCTGCCGATCGGTCAGCCCGGCGGTCTCCTCGGCCAGCACCCGCGCCCGCCGGGCATCGACCCGACCCGCCGCCAACGCCCCCAGCGTCGCCGTCAGCACCGTGCACAACGCCCGAGCGACCACCACGTCGCGCTCGGCCTCGAACTGCGACGACCCGGTCGCCGCCGCGACCTCCGCCGCGGCCAGGACATCGAGGTCGTGCTCGGTGATCCGCCCGCACCCCAACGCGTCAGCCCGCGAGCCCTCCCCGATCCGCCACCCCTCCTGCGCGTGTACCAGCCGCGTGATCATCCACATCCGCCGCAGGTGCTCGGCCTGGTGGGTGAACCCGGCCAGGGAGTGCGCCCGCAGGCCCGCGACCAGCGCCGCACCGCGCCCGTCCGACCCGTGCTGCTCCGACCCTCGATCCCCCGACCTCATGGGACAAGGCTAGACGCCGCCACTGACAATCGGTCGATGCCGTCTGAGGGCCAACACCGCACTCCTGCAACGGATCAGGTCGTGCGGAACCAGCGTCCGCTGATCTCGTCGACCACGATCCGCACCAGGTGCGGCTTCGGGCCGGGGTGCACGGGGTGGAGCGGCAGGAACAGCGCGTCGAGGCTCTCGTGCAGCCCGCTGACGGTGCGCGCCTCGCCCTTGACGACGACGCTCCACGCGCTTCCCTCGGTGGGGTCGACACCGTCGGCCTCCAGGGCCACCGGGTGGCCGTCCGCGCCCGCGTGCTTCGTGCCGGCGGCGGTGCGGAACACCAGGGAGCCGTGGTCGACGACGAAGGTGACCGGGAAGACGTCCGGTCTGCCGTCGACGACCACCGCCAGCCGTCCGAGCTGCGACTCCCGCAGCATCGCCCAGCACTGCGACGACGACAGGACGAGCGGGTGGTTCGAGGGCTGGGTCGTGGTCATACCCAGAGCCTCGCCCTCACGACGGGAGGGGGCCAGAGTCGAAGGACCCGGAGCACGGACCAGAACCGGTACGGCGCGGCAGAAGACCCAGCGGCCCCGGTCCTCCGCAGAGGACCGGGGCCACCGAGTCGGGGCGATTGCCGTCACCGCAGGAACGAGAACCGCTCCACGATCGCGAGCCGCTCCCACCACTGGCCGAAGCCGTAGGTGCGGCCGGCGCCGGCGGCGGCCAGGCCGATCGCCACCAGGGCGTAGACGAGGTGGTCGTCGATCACGGGGTTGTTCTCGATCGGCAGCACAGCGGTCCACATCAGGACCAGCATGAGGGCGGCCGCGCCGGCCGCGATCCGCATCGCGACACCCGCGGTGAGCGCGACGCCGATGCCGAGCAGGCCCAGCATGAACATCCAGTCGGCCCAGGCCTGACCGGAGATGGCGTTGTAGGTGCCGGCGAACGGACCCTCCACGCCACCGAGGAAGCCGCTGGTCGGCGAGCCGCCGTTGATCCAGGAGCGCTCCGACGGGGTGGCGAACCCGAGGCCGAAGAGCTTGTCGACGAAGGCCCAGAGGAAGACCAGGCCGAGGCTGATCCGGGTGACGCCCCAGATCCGGTCGGCGACGCTGTGCTTGCCGAGGTCGGCGAGCTCGGGGTGGACGGTGCTGGGGTGGGCGAGGTCGTGGCTGGTGCGCATGGCGGTTCGTCTCCTTCGTGAGCCACCTCGCGCCCCGGCCATCCGGGTCGTCCTGCGGCTCTCTTCTCCTACCTCGACCGTACGAACGCCGCGCACGGCGGGGAGCGGGACGAGGTCCCGCAGGGTCGGGACCAACGTCCCGAGGTTCGCACCGGTCCGGTCAGTGCGTCCCGTCCTCCAGCCGGTGGAGCTCGGCCGCCACCCGCCGCGCCCACCTCTGCACCGCGGCGAGGTCGCGGTGGTCGCCCTCCTGCAGCCCGAGCCGGTCGGCGCTCCACCGCTCGCGGCGGCCGAGCAACCGGCGCTCCAGGCGCCCTCCGAACGTCCGGTGCGCGCGAGCGCCGGACTCGCCGAGCACCTGCGCGAGGTCGATCAGCGGTGCCGGTCGGTCGCTCACCGGGCCGGTCGAGAACAACCAGACCGCGCGGTCCTGCAGCAGGTCGGCCTGCCGGCTGACCAGGTCGAGCACCTCGGGCAGCCACCTTCCTTCGTAGACCGCGCTGCCGAGCAGCACCGCCTCGGCGGCGACCACGTCCTCCTCGGTGACGTCCGGCACCTCTCGGACCACGACGTCGTGCCCGGCGACCGACAGGGCGCCGGCGACGCGCTCGGCCACGTCGTGGGTGCTGCCGTGCCGGCTGCCGGAGGCGACCAGGACGCGCACGCCGACCACGGCCGATCTCAGCTGCGGCCGTGCTCGCGCCGGCGGGGGTCGTCCAACGAGGCGGCGAACACGGCGGCCTGGGTGCGCCGCTCCATCCCGAGCTTCGACAGCAGGCTCGACACGTAGTTCTTCACCGTCTTCTCCGCGAGGAACAGCTGCTCGGCGATCTGCCGGTTCGACAACCCGTCGGCGATCCCGGTCAGCACCTTGCGCTCCTGCACGGTCAGGTCGGACAGCCGGGGGTCCTCCTGCGGACCGGAGCGGAGCCGGTTCAGGACCTGGGCCGTCGTGGTGGGGTCGAGCAGCGAGCCGCCGCCGGCGACCGTCCGGATCCCGCGCACGAGGTCGGAGCTGCGGATGTCCTTGAGCACGTAGCCCGAGGCGCCGGCCACGATCGCGGCGAACAGGGCCTCGTCGTCGTCGAAGGACGTCAGCACCAGCGCCTTGATCGTCGGGTCCTGCGCGCGCACGTCACGGCACACCTCGATGCCGCTGCCGTCGGGAAGACGGGCGTCGAGCACGGCGACGTCGGGACGCAGGGCGGGGATCCGGCGCCGCGCCTCGGCGGCGGATCCCGACTCGCCCACGACCTCGATGTCGTCCTCGGCATCGAGCAGCTGCTTGAGCCCGGAGCGCACCAGCTCGTGGTCGTCCAGCAGGAACACGCGGATCGGCATGGCACCAGTGTGCTGGACCACGGGGTGCCGTGGACAGGACCAAGGTCCCGGACCGACCGGGTCGTCCTGCCGTATCCGATCCTCGCGTCCGGCCGCAGTCTGAGACGGATCGCACATCACCACCTGGAGGGCCGCCCCATGAGCACCGAGCCGAGCAGCACGAGCACCCCGAGGACGACCCGGGTGGTGGTCGCGTACGACGGCTCGACGCCGGCGCGCACCGCGCTGGTCGAGGGAGCCGCACGTGCCCGCCGGCTGGACGTGCCCATCGTGCTGCTGTGCGCCGTCGAGATCGCCGACGCCGTGCCGATGCAGGCGTTCACCGACACCGCCCGGACCGCGCTGGACAGCGCGGCGGAACGGTGCCGCGAGGTGCTCGGCGTGAGCAGCGTCAGCACCGTCGTCTCGTTCGGCTCGCCCACCGGGGCCGTCCTCGAGGTGGTGCGGCCGGGCGACCTGGTCGTCGTCGGCACCCACGGCCACAAGCCGGTGGCGCGGGTGCTGCTCGGATCGAGCAGCAGCTCGCTGGTCACCCACGCCCGCGTCCCCGTCCTGGTGGCGCGCTCGTCCGGCACCGCCGACGACGCGCCCGTCGTCGTGGGCGTCGACGGGTCGCCGTCCTCGACCGCGGCCGTCGAGGCCGCCGCGGCGGAGGCCGACAGCACCGGGTCGGTGCTGCGAGCGGTCGCGGGCGTGCCGCCCGTCGTCGACGCGGCCGGGTTCACCAGCGGGCCGGACGCGGTCGAGATCGAGGAGGCCGAGGCGTACCTCGCCGAGGCCACCGCGGGCCTGCACGAGCGGTACCCCGACCTGGTGATCGAGCGCATCGTCAGCCAGACCCACGCCGTCGAGGCGCTCGCCCGGGCTGCCCGGCAGGCCCGGCTCGTCGTGGTCGGGAGCCGCGGTCGGGGGACCCTGCGGTCGGTGCTGCTCGGCTCGGTGAGCCGCGAGATCGCCCAGCGCGGAGCCTGCTCGGTCCTCGTGGTGCACCCCGCCACCGACCCCCGAGCCGGTAAGGCAGCCGAGCGCCGGGCGGACGAGGCCCTCGCCGGACGCTGACCTCGCTAGCATCCGGACCGTGTCCGACGAACCGCGCAGGTCCGAGCAGCGCCGGGTCCCCGCGCTGTCCCACGTCGGGCTCGACGACCTGCTCGCCGAGCTGCGGGAGCGCGCGGGGGAGGTGCAGGCCGCCCACGAGCGGCTCTCCGGGCTGCTGGACGCCGTGGTCGCCGTGGCGTCCGACCTCGACCTCGCGCTGGTGCTCGAACGGATCGTCTCCACGGCACGGCTGCTGTCCGGCGCGCGCTACGGCGCGCTCGGGGTGATCGGCGCCGACTCGCGCCTGGTCGAGTTCGTCACCCAGGGGGTCGACGAGGCGACCCGGGCACGGATCGGCCACCTGCCCACGGGGGACGGCGTGCTCGGCCTGCTGATCGAGGACCCCCGCCCGGTGCGCCTGCACGACATCCGCGACCACCCGCACTCGGTCGGCTTCCCCGCGAACCACCCGCCGATGCACACCTTCCTCGGGGTGCCGATCCGCACCCGCGAGTCGGTGTTCGGCAACCTGTACCTGGCCGAGAAGCAGGGGCATGGGCCCGGACCGCACGACTTCACCCAGTCCGACGAGGAGGTCGTCGTCGCGCTCGCCTCGGCCGCCGGCGTCGCCATCGAGAACGCCCGGCTCTACTCGCTGGGCCGGGTCCGCGAGGAGTGGCTGCAGGCCGCCGCGCGCAGCGTCCGCGCCATCACCGGCGGCGACGACCCGGTGCCGGAGATCGTCCAGTCGGTGCGGGCGGCGTCGGGGGCCGACGTCGTGAGGCTGGTCGACGCGGCGCACGACGGCACCGACGAGCTCGCCGCCCTCGCCCGCGAGGCGTCCGCCCAGCGCGCGCCGCTCGTCGCCACCGACCTGCCCGGCCTCGACCGCGCGGTGGCCCTGCCGCTGCAGGCCGGCGGACGGGCCCACGGCGCGCTCGTCCTGGGCTGGACCTCGGAGCCCACGGCGCACCCCCTGGACCTGAGCATGAAGGCCTCCTTCGCCGACCAGGTCGCGCTCGCCCTCGACGTCGCCGCCGCGCAGCACGACCGGGCCCGGCTCGCCGTGCTGGAGGACCGCGAGCGGATCGCCCGCGACCTGCACGACCTCGTGGTGCAGCGGCTGTTCGCCGTCGGGCTCAGCGTGCAGTCCGTCGCCCGCCACGACCTGCCGCCCGAGCTCGCCGACCGTCTCGAGGGGGTGGTCGACGACCTCGACGCCTCGATCAAGGACGTCCGCAGCGCCATCTTCCGGCTGCGCGAGCGGAGTGGCCCCGCCGACCTGCGCGACGCGCTCCACGACGAGGTCGCGTCCGCCCGTGAGCACCTCGGCTTCCTGCCGCGGCTGCACACGTCCGGCCCGCTCGTCGCCGTACCGGCGCTCGCCGGCGAGGACCTCGTGGCGGTGGTGCGGGAGTCGTTGTCCAACGTGGCCCGCCACGCCGGCGCCACCACCGCGACGGTCGAGGTGGTCGTCCGCGACGGGCGCCTGCGGGCCGTCGTCACCGACGACGGCACCGGGCCGCCGCAGCCGGGGACCGGCCGCCGCAGCGGGCTGCTGAACCTCGCCGACCGGGCCCTGTCGCACGGCGGCACCTTCGACCTCGAACCCGCGCCCGGTCGCGGCACGCGGCTGCGCTGGGAGGTGCCCCTGGCCGCGGCGGCCGCGCCGTGATCGTCGTCGGCGCCGAGGCCCTCGCCGCCCGGCTGAGGGCCCTCGAGGGCGGCGGGGCGCTCCGCGTGGTGGTGAGCGGCAACCACGCCACCCCGTCGGTCGCCAACGCGATCGTCGCGGACGCGCTCGAGTCGTACCGACTGTTCGTCCTCAACGCCCAGCCCGGTGTCGTGCCCGACCGCGAGTCCGTGGTGCCGGAGACCCCGTTCGTCGGACCGGGGATGCGTCGCCACCCGCGGCTGTCCTTCGTGCCCGCGCGCCTGTCGCTCGTCCCGCGGCTGTTCGCCACCACGCACCCGCCGGACGTGGTGGTGCTGCACACCACCCCGCCCGAGCGCGGCACGCTCTCGCTCGGCACCGAGGTCAACGTCCTGCCGGCGGCGATCGAGGCCGTCCGCGCCCGGGGCGGACTGGTGGTGGCGCAGCTGAACCGCTCGATGCCTCGCACCTCCGGAGACGCCGAGATCGCCACGGACCTGGTCGATCTCGCCATCGAGGCCGACGAGCCTCTGGACACCCACGCGATCGCGGAGCCCGACGGGACGGCTGCAGCGATCGGGGCCGCCGTCGCGGCGCGCGTCGTCGACGGCGCGACCGTCCAGGCCGGCATCGGCGCGGTGCCCGACGCCGCGCTCGCCGGGCTGCTGCGGCACCACGGCCTGCGGGTGTGGACGGAGATGTTCAGCGACGGCGTCATGCACCTGGAGCGGGCCGGAGCGCTCGACCCGGACGTCCCGCTCCGCGCCTCGTTCCTGTTCGGCACGGCCGAACTGTACGCGTTCGTCGACCGCAACCCGAGGGTGCGGATGCTGCGCACCGAGACCACGAACGCCCCCGGCCGGATCGCGGCCCAGCCGGCGATGACGTCGATCAACACCGGCCTCCAGGTCGACCTGTTCGGACAGGTGAACGCCTCGCGGATCGGCGCCCGGATCTACTCGGGCTTCGGCGGCCAGAGCGACTTCGTCGGCGGCGCGCTGCAGAGCGCGGGCGGTCAGGCGGTCGTCGCGCTGCGGTCGTGGCACCCCAAGGCCGACCGGTCCACCATCGTGCCGCTCGTCGACGAGCCCGTGACCTCGTTCCAGCCCAGTGCCGTGGTCACCGAGCAGGGCACCGCCGAGCTGTTCGGCGCCGACGAGCGGGAGCAGGCCCGCCGCCTGGTCGAGCACGCCGCCCACCCCCGCGTCCGTGACGAGCTGCGCGAGGAGGCCGCTGCCCTCGGGCTCGGCTGAGACCCGGTGCCCCTCGGGGCAGCCACCCGCTCGATGCCGTATCGCGCTCTCGCGCAGCGGCTCTTTCCCCCAGGTCCGCACCGGGCGGACCGCGGGACGAAGGAGTACGCGATGTCCGACGAGACGGGCTTCGAAGGCTGGAACGAGGACGCAGGCGACGCGATCGGCGGCATCGTCGACGGCGTGACGGCGCTGCTGGACGGCGACGCCGACGCGGCCGTCGACGGCTTCCTGGACGGCAGCGGTGCTGCCATCAACTTCCTCACCGGCGGTCTGGCCGGCGAGGCCGTGGAGGCGGTCGAGGACTGGACCGGCATCGACGTCCGCGAGTCGGTCGAGGACGCCACCCAGTACGTGGGCGAGGCGCTCGGGGGGTTCGCCTACGACGTGGTGCAGGGCGCCGGCGACGTGGTCGACGACGTCACCGACTTCGCCTCGGAGGCCTACGACACCGCCTCGGACTACGCGAGCGACGCCGTCGACGCCGTGGGCGACGCCGCCGGCGAGGCCTGGGACGCCGTCACCTCGATCTTCGACTGACCCGTCCGGGTCGCCGCCGGCGCCGCGAACCCGGCGCCACGTATCTGGGCGGCGGTCCGGCACCTCTCACCACCAGACCGGCCATCGGGGTCCGGCCACCAGCGAGGAGAAGCACGCATGTCCGACGACGAGGGTTTCGGCTCGATCGGCGAGGAAGCCATCGACGCCCTGTACGACACCGGGTTCGCCACGGCGGCCCTGATCTCCGGCGACGTCGACGTCGCCGTGGACCGCTACCTCGACGCCAGCAGCTCGGCGCTCGACGCAGTCACCGACGGCGGCTTCAGCCACCTGGTGGACCGGTTCGAGGCCGACACCGGCATCGACACCCGCGAGGCGTTCGAGGACGCCACCCAGTACGTGGGCGAGGCGATCGGCGATGCCGCGTGGGAGGCCACCGAGTACGTCGGCGAGGTCTACGACGACGTCAGCTCCGCCGCGGGCGAGGCCTACGACGACGTCACGAGCGCGGCCGGCGAGGCCTACGACGACGTCAGCTCCGCCGCCGGCGAGGCCTACGAAACCGTCACGGGGTGGTTCGAGTGAGCGACCCCGCTCCCGAGACCACCACGCAGGAGGACGGCGTCGTCGAGCGGGTCGTCGAGGACGTCAAGGAGACCGCCCGCGAGGCGACCACCTTCGTCGCCCGGCTGGGCGGCGCGCTCTCCGACGGGTTCAAGGACGGCCGCGAGCGGACCTGACAGCGGTCCTGACAGCCGTCCACGCACCACGAGACCACCTGTGCGGGTGGGCCGCCCCTCCCCGGCGCGAGCCGGGGAGGGGCGCGCAGGACCCGCACGGACCACCTGGTCGCAGCAGCACACACCGCAGCACCCACCCGCACTCACGGAGAGAGGCATCCTCATGCCGCAGTACCTGTCTCCCGGCGTCTACGTCGAGGAGCTCGAGGCGAGCACCCGTCCGGTGGAGGGCGTCGGCACCGCCGTCGCCGCCTTCGTCGGACTGGCCGCCGAGGGTCCCCTCCACACCCCGACGCTGGTGACCAACTGGACCCAGTTCACCAACGCCTTCGGCGGTTTCGCGCCGGGCTGCTACCTGGCGCACGCCGTGTACGGCTACTTCAACAACGGCGGCGGCGCCGCCTACGTCGTGCGCGTCGGCAGCGACACCGCGTCCGACGTCGGCAGCTCCGCTCCGCAGCCGGCCCGCGCCGAGCTGCTCACCGGCGGTGAGAACGCCCTCGAGGCGTACACGGTCGAGTCCCTGCTCCCCGGCGACGCGGGCCGCGGCACCGTCGTCGAGGTGCGGCACCCCGAGGGCGGGCAGGACGACACGTTCACCGTCGAGGTCCGCCAGGGCGACAAGCACGAGACGTTCGAGGGCCTCACGACCAGCCGGCGCCAGCGCCACAACGTGGTCACCGTCGTCAACGAGCAGTCCGTCCTGATCCGGCTCGTCGAGCGTGAGGAGCGCAAGGGCTCGGCGATCGAGCGGCCGGCCACCGGCCAGGTCGTCCTGGCCGGAGGCGCTGCGCTGGAGCCGGTCTCGGTCGGCGCCGGCGACTACGTGGGCGACGCGCGCGACCGCACCGGCTTCGCCGGCCTGGAGTCGGTGGAGACGGTCACGATGGTCTGCCTGCCGGACCTGATGTCCGAGCTCGAGCGCGGCAACCTCGACCTGGAGCAGGTCAAGGGCATCCAGACGGCGCTCATCGGCCACTGCGAGCGGATGGGTGACCGGATGGCCATCCTCGACACCCCGCCCGGCCTCGACGCGCAGGAGGTGCGCGAGTGGCGCGTCGACGGCGCGGGCTACGACTCCAAGTTCGCCGCGATGTACTGGCCGTGGGTCAAGGTCCTCGACCCGGGCACCGGCAGCACGATGCTGATGCCGCCGTCCGGCCACATGGCCGGCGTGTGGGCCCGCAGCGACGCCGAGCGCGGCGTGCACAAGGCGCCTGCCAACGAGGTGGTGCGGGGGGCGATCGACCTCGAGACCAACATCACGCGGTTCGAGCACGACCTGCTGAACCCGGTGGCGGTCAACTGCATCCGCTCCTTCCCGGGCCGAGGCATCCGGGTGTGGGGTGCACGGACGCTCTCGAGCGACCCGGCGTGGCGCTACATCAACGTGCGGCGGTTGTTCAACTACGTCGAGGGCTCCATCCTCGCCGGCACCAGCTGGGTGGTGTACGAGCCGAACGACCAGGAGCTGTGGGGCCGGGTCAAGCGCTCGATCAACACCTTCCTGTACCGCGTCTGGCTCGACGGCGCCCTCTTCGGCGCCACGCCCGAGCAGGCGTACTACGTCAAGTGCGACGACGAGACGAACCCGAGCGAGGTCATCGAGGCCGGCTCGGTCGTCACCGAGATCGGCATCTCGCCGGTCAAGCCGGCGGAGTTCGTGGTCTTCCGCCTCGCCCAGCTGCCCAGCGGCACGTCCGCCGTGAACGAGTAGGAGCCCGCCATGCCCATCGGAATCGACCCGATCGCCACGTACGCCTTCCACGTCAACGTCGACGGCGTCACCATCGCCCAGTTCAAGGAGGTGGACGGCCTGTCCATCTCGATCGGCGTGATCGAGCACCGCTCGAACACCGGCGGTGGCCAGCCGATCATGCGCAAGCTCCCTGGCACGGTGAAGTTCGAGAACATCGTGCTCTCGCGCGGCAAGGTCAACGACGCCGCGTTCTGGACCTGGATCAAGCAGGTGCAGGACGGCGACATCGACGGCGCCCGCCGCGACGGCTCGGTGATCCTCTACGACTACGCCCACGGCCAGGTCAGCAAGTTCGACTTCAAGCAGGGCTGGCCCTGCAAGGTCGAGCTCGGCAAGCTGCAGTCGGCCACGGACACGGTGCTGCTCGAGACCGTGACGATCACGCACGAGCGGCTGGAGATCGGCTGATGACCTCGTCCACGTCGACGACCCTCGACGGGGCAGCCGGCCTGGTGACCGAGTTCCCGTTCACCCTGCCGCGCGGGTACGTGGACGGCTCCGGCCAGGTGCACCGGGAGGGCCGGATGCGGCTCGCCACGGCGCGCGACGAGATCATGCCGCTGCGCGACCCCCGGGTCCGCGACAACGAGGCCTACCTCACCGTGATCCTGCTCGGCCGGGTCATCACCACCCTCGGCACGCTGTCGTCCGTCGACGCCGGCGTGATCGAGGGGATGTTCGCCACCGACCTGGCCTTCCTGCAGGACCACTACCGGCGGATCAACTCCGAGGGCGGCACCCGCGCCGCGGTGACCTGCCCGTCGTGCCGGCACGGCTTCGAGGTCGACCTGGCCGGGAGCCGCCCGGGGGAATCGTGACGTACGCGCTCGACCGCCTGCACGAGGAGATCGCGTACGTCGCCTACCACTTCCACTGGCCCCAGTCCGAGATCCTCGACCTGGAGCACGCCGACCGCCAGCGGTACGTGCACGAGATCGGCGCGATCGTGCAGCGCGCCGAGGGGGGCTGAGCCGTGCGCTGGCCCTGGCAGCGGCGCCGGGACGACGAGGCCGCGGCAGGTGCCGCGGTCGACGCGCCGACCTCGTCCGTGTCGCGTCCGCGCGGCCAGTGGCGTGACGTCGAGCCCCTGCACCCCGTGGGGGCCGCGGAGCTGTCCGCCGCCCAGCCGCTCGGGTTCGTGCGCGCGCTCTCGACCCGGTGGCAGGTGCCGCCGGCGCTGGAGCCGCTCGGCCACGAGGTGTCGATCACCGCGCCGACCGGGCACGTGCCCGTCGCCGGCGCGCCGGTCACCGGGTACCCGGACCCGCCCGAGCTGGTGTGGGCGGCCGTGCCCGAGGTCCCTGTCGACGCCGACGCTGACGGCGGGTGGCGCCGTGCGCCCACGCGGGTCGAGCAGCCCCTGGCCGAGCCGGCGGCGGAGGTCGCACCGCGGTCGGAGGCCGTCGGTGTCCCGCTGCCCGCGCCGCAATCCGCACCGGACGACGGACCCGATCAGGTCGCTGCGGCGCCGCGCGTGCGCGACCTGGTCGGTGACCAGGACCCGTTGCCGCTGCAGCGGTCCCGCCACAGCGAGGGGGAGCCGGAGGCGGTCACCGCCGTCGCACCGGGCACCGCCCTGCCGTCCGACGACGCCGCCCGTCCGTCGGACCTGCCGCCGCGCCGCGCGGTCCCGGCCGCGCAGGAGCCGGTGGCGGCTCCGACCGGGACGCCCAACCTGGCGCCGGCAGCGGTCGTCCGTCCGCGTCCGGCGCAGCAGGAGCCCGTCGGCCCGCTCGCGGGAGGAGCGCCGTGGCCCGGTCCTGGAGCCGGTCGGTGCGGACCGGTCGACGACGTCGGTCGCGCCGGAGACCCCGGTACCGCCCGTCCAGCATCCGCGCCCGGTCCGCCCGGAGCCCGACCCGGACGACCCGGTCCGGTCGGTCCGTCCTGTCGTGGGCCGCCGCCCGGCTCTGGCCGGCGCGCCGTCCCTGCGTTCCGCCGCCGAGCATCCCGCGGCCGTCGCGGACGTGCCGCCTGCCGCCGAGCCCGAGCCGCAGCCGTCGGACGACCGGCACGAGGTGCCCGGTCTCGGTGTGCCGGACTGGTTCTCGAGCGGGCCGCTGCGTCCCGCGACCCCGGAGCCCGACCACGTGCCCGGTCCCGTGCAGCGTCCGGCAGCCCGCGAGACGGTGGCACCCGCGCTGCGCAGGTCGGTCGAGCACCTCGCCGCGCCGTCCGGCGCCGAGGACCGTGCCGCCGGCCCGGCCCCCGACCTGCCGGTGTCCCGCGGCCCGCGCCGCGTCGCCTGGCCGCTCGAACCGGCCGCCGACGACGCGCCGGCGGACGACGAGCCGGAGGAGCCTGACGACGCAGCCGATGCCGAGGACGCCGACGACGCGTCGGAGGCCGACGAGGCGGACGCTCCTCCGCAGGTCGCCGCCCGGGCCGAGCAGGTGGCGGCCCTGGCGTCGTCGGCCGCGCGTCGGGCCGTCCAGCAGGACGTCTTCGCCCCTGAGCCCCGGGTCACTCGGGGCGTGCCCGCCGTGGCGCCCGCGAGCCCGCGGCGGTTCCGCGTGGGCGCGCCCCTGCCGCGTCCTGCGTCTGCGCGTCCCGTGCCGGCGCCGTCGGGCCTGGCCGCCTTCGCCGCGGCCTCCCTGGCGGCGGCCGGGGCCGCCGCCGACGACCCGTCGTGGGAGCCCGACCTCGGCCTGCGGGCCGCCGACGACGACCTGTCCGAGCCGGGCGCGCTGCGTGCGCGCCTGCGACCGTCCGACCTGGGTCTGCCCGGCCTGGACGACGAGGCGCCGGCCGCACCGGCCCGTGCCGCGGACCCCGTGGTCGACGACGCGGACGACCTGGACGACCACGAGCCGACACGGTCGGCGGACGAGATCTACGAGCAGGTGCGCGCCCGCCTGCGGCACGAGCTGATGGTGGACCGCGAGCGGGCGGCGCTGCTCGTGGACTGACGGCGAGGGACGGTGTATCTGGGCAACGCCCCAGGACTCTTCCAAGCATGTCCCCGTCCTTCGCCGCGTCCGGCGACCCCGCGCTGGTGATCCGCTTCGGCCTCGTGGTCGAGGGCAAGGACGCGGTGTTCGACAACGTGACCGCCTGCGAGGGGCTGGACGCGCACTACGACGTCTACGAGTTCAGCGAGGGCGGGGCCGCGGGTGGGCACAAGCTGCCGACCGGCATCAGCTACTCGAACGTGCGGATCAGCCGGGCGGTCGACCACAAGAGCGCCGCCCTGGCGCAGTGGTTCGCGGAGGTGCGCACCACGCTCGTGCGCCGCGACGCCGCGGTGATCGCCTACCAGGGGAAGAACCACGAGACGGTCGTGGCGAGCTGGAACCTGAGAGGGGTCTGGCCCGTGCGCTACAGCGGCCCGAAGTTCTCCTCGGCGGGGACCGCCGCGGCGATCGAGACGATCGAGCTGGCGCACCTCGGCTTCCACGGGGAGGTCTGATGGGCGGGCTCGAGAAGGCCAAGCTGGTCTCGGAGGAGGACGGGGCCACCCTGGTCTTCCACTACAACCCCGCCAGCATCTCGATGAGGACCGGCGCCAGGTTCGCGCGGCCGCGGCCGGCCCGGGGCGCGAAGACCGCCCCGGCGACCGACTTCATCTCGGCCGAGCAGGTCGTCTACACGATGGACATCGTCCTGGACACCACCGACGACGTCCCCCGGAAGGTCCCCGAGGCGATCACGCAGCTGGTCGACTGGACCCGGCCGAGCGCGGCGTCGCTCAAGACCAAGAAGCCGTCGCCGCCGCTGCTGGTGCTGCAGTGGGGCAAGCGGCACTGGGGTCCGGTGCACATCACCAAGCTCAAGGTCGACCACACGCTGTTCTCGCCCGAGGGCGAGCCGGTGCGGGCGAAGGTGAACCTGCGCCTGACCGAGAAGGTCACCGAGCCGGGTCGGACCAACCCGACCTCCGGCGGGTCGCCGGACCGGCGACGGGTGCTGGTCGAGGGGAGCGACGGCCTGGGCCAGGTGGCCCAGCGCGAGTACGGAGACCCCAACCTGTGGCGCGCCGTCGCGGCCGCCAACGGCATCGACGACCCCACCCGCGTGCCGCGCGGCACCCCGCTCCTGCTGCCGCCCGCGTGGGACGCCCGCGAGGACGAGGAGGGTCGACGTGCCTGAGATCCGTTCGCACGGAGCCCAACCGGTCCTGGTGCTCGACGGGATCGAGCTCCGCTCCGACCTCGCGGAGCTGGTGGCGGCTGTGGTCGTCGACACCAACCTGCACCAGCCCGACATGGTGCAGGTGACGCTGCGCGACCCGGGCCACGACGTGCTCGAGCAGCTGCACGTGCGTGTCGGCAGCACCTTGACGGTCAGTGCCACCCAGCTGGGGGACGGACGGCAGACCGAGCTCGTGCAGGCCGAGATCACCGCGTTGGAGCGCGATCTCGGCGCGGACGGCTCGACGGCCGTGCTGCGGGGATTCGACCGGTCGCACCGGCTGAGCCGTGGACGCCGCACCGCCACGTACAACGACGTCACCGACTCCGACGTGGTGCGGCAGGTGGCCGACCGCGCGGGCGTCGAGCTCGGCCGGGTCGACGCGACCTCCACGACGCACCAGCACGTCTCGCAGGTGAACGCCACGGACTGGGACTTCCTCACGGCCCGCGCCCGCGAGACGGGGCACGACCTGCGGGTGGTCGGCGGCCGGCTCGACTGGCGCCGTCCGACGGAGGCCGCCGAGGCGCCCGAGCCTGCGCGGTCGCTGGAGCAGGACGCGGCGCCCCTGCAGCTCGTGGTCGGCACGAACCTGCTCTCGTTCCGGCCGCGCGTGACGGCGGCGTCGCAGGTCGATGACGTCACGGTCCGCGGCTGGGACCCCGTCGCGAAGAAGGCCGTCGTCGGCCGGGCGACGGCGGCGAGTGACGCCGCGTCGGTCGCGGTGTCACCGGGCGAGCTGGCCGGCGCCTTCGGGAGCGCGCAGGACGTGTGCGTCACGCGCCCGCTCTCCTCGCAGACCGAGGCCGACGCCGCGGCGACCGCCCTCGCCGAGAGCCTCGCCGGGGTGCACGCCGAGGCCGAGGGCGTCGCGGCCGGCGACCCGCGCCTGCGCGCGGGGGTCGCGGTCTCGGTGGGGCACGCGGGCTGGCCGTTCGACGGGCGCTACACGCTCACCTCGGCCCGTCACGTCTACGACGACGCCGGCTACCGCACGTACCTGGGGGTCAGCGGCCGCACCGAGCGCTCGCTGCTGCGGCTGACCGGTGCTCCGGCGGCGCCGGCCGCGCTGGTCAACGGTGTCGTGGTCGCCCTCGTCACCGACGTGGACGACCCCGACCGCGCCGGGCGCGTCAAGGTGTCGTTCCCGTGGCTGTCCGACGACTACGAGAGCTGGTGGGCCCGGGTCGCGCAGCTCGGCGCGGGCGACCAGCGCGGCGCGGTGTGGCTGCCCGAGGTCAACGACGAGGTCCTGGTCGCCTTCGAGCACGGCGACACCCGGCGCCCGTACGTGGTCGGCAGCCTCTACAACGGCGTGGACCTGCCGCGGCTCGGCGACGGCCTGGTCGACGCCTCGACCGGCGGGATCAAGCGGCGCGGCTTCGTGTCCAAGGCCGGGCACCGGCTGGTGTTCCTCGACGACGACGCGAAGAGCGGCGTCGCCCTCGTGAGCGGGGACGACTCGCTGCGGATCGCGATGAAGCAGACCGACACCACGATCACGATCAGCTCCGGCGGCGCGGTCACCATCACCGGCTCGAGCGAGGTGAGCGTCACCAGTGACGGCTCGATCAGCCTCGAGGCGGGAAGCACGTTGACGCTCAAGGGATCAGGCGGCGTGACGATCGACGGCGGCCCGCAGGTCGAGGTCACCGGCGGCCTCATCAAGCTGAACTGAGAAGGAGGAGACCACGATGGGAGCACCCGCAGCCGTGCTCGGCGACAAGATCACGGCCACCTGCTCGATCCACCTGGTGCCCAACCCCGCGTCCGGGGCGCCGCAGCCCGGTCCGCCGATGCCGTTCAGTGCACCGGTCACCACGGGGACGTGTGCCACCGTGCAGGTCGGCGGGAAGCCGGTGGTGGTCATGGGGTCGCAGGGGCAGTGCACGCCGCCGCAGGTGGGTCTGCACCCGAGCGACCCGTTGATGGCGCCGCCGGCCCAGCTCGGTGCCGTGGTGCAGGCCAGCGCGACCGTCCTCGCCGGCGGGACGCCGATGGCACGCTCCGGCGACTCGTGCACCGCGTGCGGGATGCCGGGCGCGACCCTGGTGGGCACCGGTGCCACCGTCCAGGTAGGTGGTTGACGTGGCGCAGCAGGTCGACTTCGTCGGGCGGGGGTTCGCGTTCCCGATGGGCGCCAACCCGTCCGGCGGCACCGCGATGGTCGGCGGCACCCACAACATCGAGCAGGCCATGCTGCTGGTGCTGGGCACCGCCAAGGGCGAGCGGCCGATGCGACCCGAGTTCGGGTGCGGCATCCACGAGCTCGTCTTCGACACGGTCGACCCGGCGCTGGTCGGACGGGTCTCGCGCGAGGTGTCGGAGTCGCTCACGCGCTGGGTCCCGCGGATCGAGGTCAAGGACGTGACGGCCTCGGCCGACCCGGCGTCCCCGTCCACGCTGCTGGTCGACGTCGCGTACCTGGTCAAGGCCACCAACGACCAGCGCAACCTGGTCTTCCCCTTCTACTCGATCCCGGAGCACGAGTGATGACCCTGCCGGTGCCCAACCTCGACGACCGCCGCTTCCAGGACTTCGTCGACGACGCCAAGCGGATGGTGCAGCGGCGCTGCCCCGAGTGGACCGACCACAACGTCTCCGACCCGGGCGTGACGTTGATCGAGGCGTTCGCCGCCATGGCCGACCAGATCGTCTACCGGCTCAACCGCGTCCCCGACCTGCACTACCTGAAGTTCCTGGAGCTGATCGGGGTGCGGCTGTTCCCGGCCACCGCCGCCCGCGTCCCCATGACGTTCTGGCTCTCTGCGCCCCAGCGCGACGTCGTGCACGTGCCGGCCGGCACCGAGGTCGCGACCCGGCGCACGCCCGACGCGGAGCCGGTCGTGTTCGGGACCGTCCGACCGCTGTCCGTCGTGCCCACCGCGCTGGTCGGGCTGCGGACGGTGGACGCCCGCGGTGCCGGCGCGGACCACACCGACGAGCTCGACGGCGGGCCGTGGGTCCGGTGCTTCTCCGACGTGCCGCAGCCGGAGGAGACGGTGATGTTCGGCCTGTCCGAGGCCGCGCCGTCGTGCGCGGTGGCGCTGCGGCTCGGCTGCCACGTCGAGGGCATCGGCGTCGACCCGGACGCGCCACCTCTGGTCTGGGAGGCGTGGACGGCGGACGGCTGGGTCGCCTGCGACCTCGAGCGCGACGAGACCAGGGCGCTCAACACCGCCGGAGACGTGGTGCTGCACCTGCCGGACGACCACACCACGTCCGTCGTCGCAGGGATCCGCGCCGGCTGGGTGCGCGCCCGTGTGGTGGACGTGCCTGAGGGCACGCCGAGGTACACGTCCTCGCCTCGGCTGCGCGGCGCCCAGGCGTTCACCATCGGCGGCACCGTCGAGGCGGTGAACGCCCGGACGATCCTCGCCGAGACCCTCGGCGTGACCGAAGGTGTCGCGGGGCAGCGCTTCACCGTCAGCCGCACGCCGGTGCTGCCGCCGGACGAGGCACTGGTCGTCGAGGTCTCCGGTGCGGAGGGTTGGCAGCCGTGGACCCAGGTGCACGGATTTGCCGACAGCGGCCCGGACGACAGGCACTTCGTCCTCGACGCCGTCACCGGCACCCTGTCGTTCGGCCCGAACGTGCGGCTCGAGGACGGCACGGTGCGCCAGTACGGCGCCGTCCCCGAGCGGGCGGCGACCGTGCGGGTCCGGGCCTACCGCAGCGGGGGTGGCGCGCGGGGGAACGTCAGCGCGCACACCCTGGAGGTGCTGCGCTCGTCGATCCCGTACGTGTCGAAGGTCGGCAACCGGGTGGCCGCGCGCGGCGGCCGCGACGCCGAGGACGTCGAGAACGCCAAGCTGCGAGGGCCGTTGGAGCTGCGCGGCACCCACCGCGCGGTGACGCTCGAGGACTACGAGCAGATCGCTGCGGGGGCGGCCCACGAGGTCGCGCGGGTCCGCGCGGTGCCCGAGAGCGGTGGGACCGTGCGGGTCCTGCTGGTGCCGGCGAGCGGGGACGGCACGAGCCGCCGCCCGTTCGCCGACCTGCAGCCCGCCGAGGACACGCTGCGCCGGGTGGCGGCGGCGATCGAGGCCCGCCGGGTCATCGGCGCGCAGGTGCTGGTGGAACCGCCGGTGTACCGGGGCCTCACCGTGGTGGCGCACCTGAGGTCGCTGCCGGGGCACGCCCCGCAGACCGTGCACACCGCGGCCCTCGAGGCGCTCTACCGGTACCACGACCCGGTGGTCGGGGGCGCGGACGGGACGGGGTGGGAGTTCGGCCGCTCGGTGCAGTACGGCGAGGTCTTCGCGGTGCTGCAACGGGTGCGCGGCGTCGACGTCGTCGAGGACGTGCGGCTGTTCCCCGCCGATCCCGTTTCCGGGCACCGGGGCGAGGCGACCCGCAAGGTCGAGCTGGAGCCGACGGCGCTGGTCTTCGGCTACGACCACCAGGTGCGGGTGACACCGTGCGAGGACTAGTGCCCGAGCTGCCCACCGCCGTCCCGCTGGCGGCCGGCCTCCCGCGGGTGCTCGCCGAGGACGACTACGCAGGCCGCTTCACCGGCGCCCTCGACACCGTGCTCGCCGCCGCCGTGGGGTCCTACGACAACCTCACCGCCTACCTCGATCCCGCGACCGCACCCGACGACTTCCTCGCCTGGCTCGGCCACTGGGTCGCGGTGCCGCCCGACGAGATGGGTGCCGCCGAGCGGACGGCGGCGCTGCGCGCGTTCGTGCCCGTGGCCGCCGACCTCGGCGCCCGGCGCGGGACGGCCACGGCGCTGGCGGACGAGCTGGGTCGCCTCTGCGGCGTCGACGTCGCCGTGCGGGACCCGGGCGGCGTGAGCTGGTCGGCCTCCGCCGGTCAGGCTGCGGGCACCTCGGCCGGGAGCGGCCGCGGGAGCGTCGAGGTCGTCGTGCGCGGCGCCTGCGACCGGGCGCTCGTGCGCCGGCTCGTGCGCCGCTCGACCCCCGCCCACCTCGACGTCCGCGTCACCTTCGACGACCGCGCAGCCCGCCACACAGCCCGCCACACAGCCCGCCACCCAGTCCGACCAGGAGGAGACGTGAGCACCACCATCACCTGCACCGCGTGCGGCGGTGCGAACTCGCCGGAGGACACCTTCTGCGGCTCCTGCAGCGCCTTCCTGGAGTGGGACGGCGCGCCGGCGCAGGAGCAGGAGCAGCCGGTGCCCGTCGGCGCCGCCGTGGGAGCGGCGACGGACCCCGACCCGGAGCACCGGCTGCCGCAGACCGAGGCCCGCCGTCCGGCACCCCGACGGTCCGCGGGCGAGGGCCCGACCGACCTGTTCTGCGGCTCGTGCGGAGCGGGCAACGCGCTCGGCCGCTCGTTCTGCCGGCGCTGCGGGGAGGCGCTGGCCGACCCCGAGGAGCCGGAGCGCCCGGGCTGGTTCCAGCGCTGGGTGCGTCCGCTGTGGCCGTTCGGTCGCCGCGAGGACGTCCGCACGGCGGGGGAGCGGCCCCGGTCGTGGGAGCGCAACGCCGCCCGCCAGGACCGCCGCCGCGGCCTGCGCTGGCCGAGCAAGCTGAGCGTGGGCAAGCTCGCGGTCCCCCTGATGGTGCTGTCGCTGTTCGGGCTCGGCCTCTCCCCGCTGCGCGCGAAGGCCACGACCTGGGCGTTCGAGACCTACGACTCGATCCGCCGCGCCGTGGCCCCCGAGCTCGTGGAGATCACGCCCGCGGGCGCCGTCGCCGACTCCGAGACACCCGACCACCCCGCCGCCGCGGCGATCGACCTGAACACGTCCAGCTACTGGTCGGAGGGCAGGGAGGGGCCAGGAATCGGTGCGACCATCACGGTGTCGTTCGCGTCTCCCACCGACCTCACCCAGATCGGGCTCATCAACGGCGCCACCGAGACCGAGTTCGCGAAGCAGCCGCGGCTGCGCACCGTGCAGATCGCGCTGGCCGACGTGGCCGGCGAGGCCACCACCACCCGGCTCGAGCTCGCGGACACCGCGAAGTTCCGCACCTACGCGCTGACGGGCACGGCCGTCAGCAGCCTGACCATCACGGTCGTGGACGTGTACCCCGGCCAGGCCGGCGAGGACGCGTCGGTCACCGAGCTGTCGTTCCACACGACCAGGTGAGGGAGGTGACCACCATGACCATCACCACGACCCGTCCGCACCCGTCCTGGTCCGAGCGGGAGATCGCGGTCCTGCGGCTCCTGGCCCAGGGCATGTCGACCCGCGAGGTCGCCCGGGCGCTGTGCTGGAGCGAGCGGACGATCAAGAACGTCGTCTACGACCTCACCACCCGGCACGGGCTGCGCAACCGCACCCACGCCGTGGCCGTGGCCGTCCGCGCCGGGGTGGTCTGATCCGATCGACGGGCCACGCCGGAGCGTCAGCCCGCGCCGAACGCGGTGAAGGCGCAGGACGCGACGAAGCCTGCGGGAGAACCGGTGTCGGCCTCCTGCCGGGCTGCGTGCAGGGCGTCGCTCGCACTCTCTCCGCGCGCCAGGCCCTCGTGCAGCCGCACCATCAGCGGCACCGCGGCCAGGTCCGGTACCAGCACGGTGCTGGCCACCACCGCCCGGGCGCCGTGCCCGAGCAGCGCGCTGACGAACCCGAGCGGCTCGTCACCGGGGTAGGTGGCCTCGACGGCGGAGTCGCACGCCGCCAGCACGACGCAGCGCGGAGCCGTTCCGCCAGAGAGGATCTCGTGCAGGGTGAGCGGGCCGTCGGCCATCTGCAGCGACGAGAACGTCGGGCTGTCGGACCGGACGGTGCCGTGGCACGACAGGTGCGCCAGCCGTGAGCCGGCGAGGGCCTCGAGCACGTCGGTCGCACCGGCGCCGTCCCCGGTGAGCACCGTGGCGCCCGGGTGCAACCGGGCCAGGCGGGCCACCTCGTCCTGCGCCCCGGGCAGTCCGGGACCGGCCACCAGCACCACCCCGTCATCCCGCGCCTCCGGATCGACGGCCGCCTCGGCCGCCTCGGCCGTCGTCGCCCACACCGACGCGGACGGTGCCACCGACACCGGCGCCGCGTGCAGCGCCGGCCAGGGCACCAGCTGCAGGGCACCGACCGGCGCCACCACGAGCGGTGTCCCCGGGTCGAGACCGAGCGGGCGGACGAGCAGGTCGGTCAGACGTCCGGTCGCCGTCCGCGCCGAGTCCAGCACCATCCGCGCGCGGTCCTGCGGCAGCCCGGGCACGGCGAGGCGGCGCAGACCGAAGTGCAGCAGCGAGGTCGCCTGCTCCACCGGTGCGACCGGGCCGAGGTCGACGGTGCGCACGGGTCGCCGCCCGGCGACGACAGCCACGAGCCGGCCGTCCAGCACGGCGTACTCGACCAGCACGCGGTGCTGCAGCCGCTCGCGCAGCTCGGCCAGCCCGACCCGGCGGGTGAGGTCGACCGCTCCGTCGACGGTCCACGCCGCCCGGCGCAGGGTGTCCTCGACCTGCGCCACCTGCGCGAGCAGGGCGGGTGGCTCGGGCTCGGCCCGCGACCGCGCCTCGTCCAGCTCGGCGTGCAGCGCCCGTAGCCGGGCGAGGTGGTCGCCCTGCGGGGCCTGCGCCGTGCTCGCGCCGCCGATGGCGGCCGCCCTCATCAGCTCCAGCCAGCCGAGCACCCGCGCCGGGGAGGCCTGGGGGAGCAGCGCCCGCAGGCCGACGGTGGCCAGCTCGAGCCCGTGGCCGGACGCGAGCGCGCGCAGCTCGGCGGACGGCAGCGCCAGCCGGTGCGCCGCCAGGTCGTCGAGGCCCTGACGGCACGAGCGCACGACCGAGGTCGCCGGTTCGCCCTGCAGCACAGCGCGTTCGGCCAGAGCGAGCCGTCCGCTGAGCCGCACCAGCAGCGGTGCGCGGCGGGCCCGGGTGGCTGCCAGCGTGAGGCTCCGGACCGCGCCGGCGCGGTCGTCGCGCGCGGCGGCCGCCCGGCCGGCCGCGAGGTGGGCCTCGACGGCGTCGTGGACGAGCCCGGCGTCGTCGAGCACCCCGGCGACCTGCCGCAGCACCCGCGGATCGGGTGCGCCGGACGCCTGCTGCGCCACCAGCACGGCGCGGGCCACCCACGGCGCGCGGCGCTGGCGACGGAGCCGGTCGGCTGCGCGCGCCGCGGTCTGCGTCGCCGCGGCGGTGTCGCCGGTGGCCAGCTCGAGGCGGGCCACCCGCAGCTCCGCCTCGGCGGCCATCAGCGACGCGTCGTCGGACGCGAGGAGCGCTGCCCCCTCCCGCGCCGCGGACAGCGCCTCCGGCAGCAGCCGCAGGTCGCTCAGGGCGTCGGCGTACTCGATCAGGTGCTCGCCGACCACCAGCCCGGCCGACTCGTGCAGGCCACGGGCCTGCCGGAACAGCTCGAGCCCCTGCGCCGGTCGGCCCGCCTGCACGTACGCCCGGGCGCGGGTCTGGGCGCTGTACGCCACGAGCACCGGGCCGACCTCCACCGCCAGCTCGAGAGCGAGGTCGGCCCACGGCACCGCCGCCTGGGGGCGCCCCCGCGCCAGCTCGACCTCGGCCAGGTTGATCGCCGCCTTGGCGCGGATCTCGCCCGTGGTCCCGGCGTCGGCGAGCAGCGCCTGGTAGCCGGCCGCCGCCGGACGCAGCCGTCCGGCGTTGTGGTCGACCACCGCGCGCTGGAGCACGAGCCGCGGACGTTGCGGCGTCGGCACGAGCGTGGCGGCGCGGTCGAGGTCGTTCAGGGCGGCGGTCAGGCGTCCGAGCTCCTGGTTCACCGCCGCGCGGCTGACGAGCAGCTCGCCGGACCGGTGCGGCAGCCCGGCCCGCTCGGCCACCCGCAGCGCGCGGTCGAGGAGGGTACGTGCGGCCTGGTTGCGCATCGCCTCGTGCTCGGCCCACGCGTGGGCGTGCAGCGCCACGACGTGCGCCTCGGGCTGCCGGGCCTCCCGGGTGCGCTCGACCAGGACGGCGGCCACCGGACCCAGCCCGGCGGGGTCGCCCAGGACTCCCTTGTAGACGGCCTCGGCCTCCGGGAGCATGGGGCCGTCGGTCGGTCCGTCCACGCGCCGACGCTACTCCTCGGGAAGGTTGGCCATGACCGACGACCTCGGTGTCGCAGCGATGAAGCAGGACGGACGCGGGCGGTACCCCGTCCCCGACCCTCGCCCGCCGGAGCAGGTGGAGCAGGACGGCCGCACGACCCGGCTCCAGGCGGCTGCCCTCGACGACGCCCGCAAGGACACCCGGTTCTTCCCGGTCACCACCCGGCGGGTGCTCCGTCGGCGCGCACGGGAGGGCCGCGAGGACGTCGTGCCGGTCGCCGTCCTGCCCGGCGGGCCGCGCCAGCAGGTCGCGATCGTGCAGGGCGAGCTCATCGTGCGCACCGGTCTGGACGAGAAGACCCGCGCCGTGGTCGAGGAGGTGATGGGTCGGGGGTCGGGTCAGGAGGTGCCCGGGCTGCCGGGTCTGGAGCGGTTCCGCAACGCGTCGGTCGACGGACCGACCCTGGCCGACCTCGCCGCCGACGTGCGCGCGGCGGGATACCAGGCCTCGGTGGCGCACATCGCGCCGCTGCGCGGGGTCGTCAAGGCCAAGGGCGGAGCCGGCGTCACCGCCGTGGTCGCGGACTTCCGGCACGAAGAGGTCAGCGGCGGGGTGCACGTCGCCGTCATCGACACGGGGGTCTGCGGCGTCCCCCGCTCGGATGGGTTCCTCTCCGGTGCAACCGATCTCGAGGGCAAGGACGCGATCGACCCGCTCGACGTCTTCCCGCTGGCAGACCCGGGCGTGCCGGGTGACGTGGACGGCAACGGCCGGCTCGACTACGCGGCCGGGCACGGCACCTTCGTCATCGGCGTCGTGCAGCAGGTGGCTCCGGACGCCCGGGTGTCGGCGTACCGGGCGATCGACAGCGACGGTGTCGGCAGCGAGGTCGACGTCGCCGTCGCGATGCTCCGAGCGGTCGCCGCTGGCGCGCAGGTCATCAACCTGTCCCTGGGGGTGCAGACCCTCGACGACCAGCCGCTGCTGGCGGTCGAGGTCGCGCTCGAGCAGATCGACCCGACCGTCGTCGTGGTCGTCGCCGCCGCGGGCAACGACGGCGACGAGCGGCCGTGCTTCCCGGCCGCGCAGTCAGGGGTCCTTGGAGTCGCCGCGCTGTCGTCGCGCGACCTGCCCAACGGGCGCCCGCAGCTGGCGCGGTGGAGCAGCCGCGGCTTCTGGGTCGACTGCTCGGCGGTCGGCGAGGGCGTGGTGTCGACGTACGTGCCCGGTAAGGAGGAGCAGTTCATCGACTTCAAGGAGGAGGTGTTCCCGGACGAGAACCCCTGGGGCCTCTGGAGCGGCACCTCGTTCGCCGCGCCGCAGGTCGCGGGAGCGGTGGCGAGGATCATGGAGGCGCAGCAGACCGACGCCCCCACCGCGCTGAAGACGCTGCTCGCCGGGGGCGTTCCCGTGCCCGACGCCGGCAGGGCACTGCGCATCATGGGCGGAACCCGCTACTGAGACCGGGTCCTGCGGCGCGGCCTCCCGGTCAGGCGGTGAACCAGGTGGTGGCGAACGGCCGCTGCCCGGGGAGCTCGACCCGCACCCGCAGCAGCTGGTCGCCGAGGCCGGCGGCGGTGAAGCCGCCGAGGTCGTCGACGTCCGCCTGCACGCTGGTGCCGTCCGGCTGCTCCACCGTGACGGTGCCGCCGTCGAGCGGGAACGGCATCACCTGACCGACGACGCGCACGCCGCCGCCGACGTGCTCGACCTGCAGGTCGAGCAGGAGGTCGCCCCCCTCGAAGGTCAGCACCCGCGGCTGCAGCGCGGTCGAGCGGACGCCGGCGGGCACGCCGGTGCTCTGCTCGACCAGCTGGAGCAGCTCGGCGTCCAGGGCCCGGGTGGTCCAGGCGAGGCGCGCCATCTCCAGCACCAGGTCGGGCACCGGGTCGGCCTGCGCCGCAACGGATCCCAGGTGAACGAGCAGCTCGGTGTCGGCGTGGTCCACGGTCATGGCCGGCTCCCTTCCAGAGCAGTGGCGAAGTCGTACCCGGCGGCGGAGGTGATCTCGCGCAACCGGTCCAGGCAGCGCATCCGCGTCGGCCCGATCGAGCCGATGGGCATGCCCAACGCCTCCGAGACCTGCGCGTACGCGGGCGGTTCGACCGCCATCAGCACCCGGAGCAGCCGCTGGCAGCGCTCGGACAGCTGGGCGAAGCAGGTCCACAGCGCGGCGTCGCGCTCGTCCTGCAGCAGGGCGGAGTCCAGCGCCGGCGCGAGCTCGTCGACGACGTCGAAGGCGGTGTCGTCGACGACGCCGACCAGCTCGCGACCGCCGCGCTTGAGCACCCGCAGGCACTCGCGGCGCGCGGTCGTGGCCAACCAGCCGGGCAGCCGCTCGGGATCCTGCACGGACCCGAGGTTCTCCACCAGCCGCAGCCAGGTGGTCTGCACGACGTCGGCGGCGTCGGACGAGCTGAGCCGGTAGGAGCGGGCCACCGACCAGACCAGGTTGGTGTAGCGCTCGACCAGGGCGTCCCACGCCACCTGGTCGCCCTCGGCGGCGCGCCGCACGAGGGGGGTCACGGGCTCGCGCCCGTCACGACGGTCCACCGTGCCGGTGGCCGGCGGGCGCTGGAGGGGGATGGCGGTCATGCGAGCTCCCGAGGTCGCTGAGGTCAGGGGGTCTGACGTCAGGCAGGAGCAGCCGCGCGGTCACGGTGATACCACCCGGGGCGGCGCGGTTCCCGGCGCCGTCGTGGGGAGCCCCGTCGGCGGTGCCGTCGGCGGGTCCGTGGGCGGGTCGGTCGGGCGGGTCGGGTCGGTCGGCGGATCGCGTCGGTGGGTCCGTGGGCGGCTCGGTCTGCTCCGGCACGGGCGGGGCCGGGGGCACCGGCACGTCGGCGTCGCCACCCTCGCCACCGCGGACGGCGTCGAGCACCCGCACGCCGCCGGCGAAGCCCGAGAGCGGGACCCGGGCGACGCGCACGACGTCGCCGGTGCGCGGCGCGTGCACCATCAGCCCGTCGCCCACGTAGAGCCCGACGTGGTGGATCGTGGCGGGGTCGGACGGGTCACGCGCGAGGAACACCAGGTCGCCGGGCAGCAGGTCGTTGCGGGCGACGCGGTCTCCGGCCAGGAACTGCTGGCGCGAGGTGCGGGGGAGCGAGACGCCGGCGGACCGGTACGACTGCAGCACCAGCCCGGAGCAGTCCCAGCGGTCGGGACCGGTCGCGCCCCAGCGGTACGGCTCACCGCGCTGGGCCAGCGCGAACTGCACAGCGGCGAGGGCGCGCGGGTCGGCACCGCCGCCCGGCACGACGAACGCGGGCAGTGCGGCAGTGGTGACCTCGGCGGACAGCACGGCCTGCGCAGCCGCCACGTCCGCGTCGTCGAGGGCGACGACGACCTCGAGCGCCAGGACGGTGGAACGTACCTGCTCCCAGGCGGTCTCGGCCCGTTCGACCTCGGCGCGGAGGTCGGCGTCAGCGTCCGGATCGGCGTCCGCGACCTCGGCGCCCGGTGCCAGCAGCACCGCCGCCCGGGCGGACTCCAGGACCGAGACCCGGGCGAGCAGCTCCCGCCGTGCGCCGGCGAGCATCGCCGAGTGCCGGTCGAGGCGGTCGCGGGCGGCGAGCACGCGGTCGGAGGCGTCCGCAGCCGCCGTCGTGGGCGGGGCCGCCTGCGCCGGCGGGGTACCGAGGAGCACCGACGCGGCGAGCGTCGCGGACACGACCGTGCCGACGAGCGCCGCGCCGACCGGGATGCGCCTCATCGCCGGTTCACCAGGCCGTTGCGGCCGGGCTGGGTGGTGCCGGCGACCACGAGCGCCTGCGCGGACGCCGCGGCGACGGCGGTGCCGACGACGAGCTCCCGCGGCCCCTGCGGGGAGTTCGCCAGCACCAGCAGGTCCGTCACGAAGCCGCCGCTCGCCGGCACCGTCACGGTCCCGGCCGGCACGGTCGTGCCGTCGGCGAAGACCCACGCCACGGTGGCCTCGCCGGCGGGGAACGAGGCACCGGTGACGCGCGTGGTGGTCCCCGTGGCGACGACCACCGGGTTCAGCTGCAGCACCGCCGGCACCGGCTCGGGCTCGGGCGTCGGGCAGCGCACCGTGAAGGTCGTGGTGGCCGACGGCAGCGACCGCGCCGGTGGGACGAAGCTCAGTGGTGGCGCGGGTCGGGCCTCGGCGGCTGTCGCCGTCACGGTGCCGCACGGCAGCGGACCGAGCGGCGTCCGCAGCCGACCGACGCCGTCGTCGTCGGTCTTCACGACCTCGACCGGTTCCGCACCCAGCCGGAGCGCGACCGCCGTCCCGGGATTGAAACCCTCGATCTGCCAGACGGTCTCGCGAGGCAGGTCGTTCGAGTCGACGACGGTCGGATCGATCGACAGCGTCGGGCAGGTGACGACGAAGACCGCCGTGTCGCGCGGTGGTTCGAGCTTCCCGCCCTGCCCGCGCGCCTCCACCTCGTGCCGGCCGCACGCGGGCAGCGGGTCGAGCCGGATGGTCCGGTCGAACTCGCCCTGCGGCACCTTGACGCCGTCGGCGACGACCTCGCCGTCGAGCAGGATGGTGACGACCTGGCCGTAGCCGTAGAGCCGGCCGCGGACCTCCAGGTCCGTCGGTCCGGCACCCGCGGCGGTGCGTGGCAGGCTCAGCTCGATCCGGGGGTCGACGACGTCGCTGGGCGGGACCCCGCCGCTGGTGCCGGCGCCACCCGTCGCCCCGCTCGCCGCCGCCGCGGGCACCAGGGCCAGCGCGGCGACGGCGAGAGCGGTGCGGAGCAGGGGCCTCACGGCGCCGGGGTGCGGGCGAAGCCGCTGACGCTGATGCCCGGGGTGCAGGGGGCGGCCTCGCTGGTCGGGTCGGTCGGGTCGGCCGGCAGGTTCTCGCACGTCACCTCGAGGCCGAGCGGGGCGCCGGGCGCGAAGGCCAGCGGTGCCACCAGGTGCAGGTCGAGGTCGCGGAAGTTCTCCAGCCGGGCGCTGTAGACGACGTCGCCGTCACGGGTGACGTCGATGCGCCCGGTGTCGCCTGCGGCGTTCTGCAGCAGCAGGTCGGTGACGCTGACGATCCGGTCGGCGTCGAGCACCCTGCTCGGCGTCTGGTCGGACGTCGTCGCGGCGACGCGCACCAGCAGCGGGTCGCCCAACGGGTCGATCGGGACGCCGTCCACGCCGGGGGTCGGGGTGGGCGTCACCGGGGTGCCGGTCGCCTCCTCGACCTTGTCGGTCAGCTCGTCCAGCGCCGCCTTCTGCTCGGCGGCCGCCTTCTCCTGGGCCGCTGCGGCCTCCTCCTGCGCGGCCAGTGCCTTCTCGCCCTCCTCGGACGCGGCGGCGCGGGCGCTGCTCTCGATCGCCGGCCGGAGGACGGCCAGCCACAGACCGCTCATCAGCATCGCCAGGACCAGCAGCCCGAGCAGGGCCTTGAGCAGCCACGACGGCAGGACCGCCCGCTGCAGCAGCGTGCCGGGCAGCGTGCGCTGGTCGCCCTCGGGCGGGGTGACGACGACCTGGAACGGCAGCGAGTTGTTCGCGCCCTTCCAGTGCTGGGCCCGCGCGTGCACCTTGACCGCGACGATCTCGCTGCGGCCGGGGCCGACCTCGACGAACGCGGGCTCGATCGTGCCGTGGAGCTTCTCGTCCGGGTCGGCCAGGTCGAGCACGACGACGGCGGTCGTGTTCCCGCGGTTGTCCAGCGCCACCTCGTGCTTGCCCTTGCCGCGCCCGCGGGCGGTCGAGGTGCGCGGGCCCAGCTCGGCGGTCACGGCCGTGAAGGGCGCGATGTCGAGCGCGCCCTCCTCGACGTAGCCCGAGGCCGGGTCCTCGCGGGACACCACGCGCAGGCCGACGGGGTGGCTGCCGGCGGCCAGCGGCGGCTCGGTGGGCAGGTCGTACCGGACGGTGACCTGGCCCTCCTGGCCGGGCAGCAGCCCGAGCTCGGCCGGCTCGACCACGGCACGCTCGGCGAGCGTGCCGATCGGCTCGAAGGCGAACGAGTCGACGACGAGGCCGTCGTTGCGGACGGCGACGACCCAGGTCGTCTGCGCGTCCGAGGGGGTCGCGGTCGTGGAGGGCGCGGTGGTCGTGGTGGTCATGCCCAGTACGAGCCGCGCGGGCCGCGCTGCGTACAGGACTTTCGGGCAGCGGCCGGACGACGGCGGTGCCGTCGCCGTGCCACTCTGCACCCCATGGCGTACGACGAGGCACTGGCCGACCGCCTGCGCGAGCTCCTGGCAGGGCAGCCCGGCACGAGCGAGAAGGCGATGTTCGGCGGCCTGGCGTTCCTGGTCGACGGGCACCTGGCGGTCGCCGCCTCGGGGACGGGCGGCCTGCTGCTGAGGGTCGACCCGCAGGACGCCGACGAGCACCTGTCCTCGCCGGGCGTGGGGCCGTTCGAGATGCGTGGTCGTCCCGTCGACGGGTGGCTCCGGGTGGAGGCCGACGCTGTCGAGACCGACGCGGACCTGGCCCGGTGGGTCGAGGTCGGCCGTCGCCGGGTGGCGTCCCTCCCGCCGCGCTGAGGGCCGTCGTCCGACCGGTGGCGAGGCCGGTGCGCCGGTGCGACATTGGACGCAGACCGCGGTCGCGGTCGTCGGCTCGGGGCTGATGAGGAAGGACCAGTCGTGATCCGGCAGGACGACGAGGTGGACGTCGACGCCGTGAGCCGCAGGTTCCACGAGGTCGTGAACGTGAGCGCCTCGATGCTGGACCAGTGGCTCGACGGCGACGAGGCGCGTGCGTGCGGCGGGGTCCCGGCACCGGACGACGAGCTGGCCGAGCACGTCCCCGGCCGGCGGGTCGTGGACGTGCTGCGCACGCCGCGCGGTGACCTCACCGCGATGGACGTCGCGTTCATGCGGCGGGTGGTGGTGCACGTCGAGCAGCAGCTCGCCGCGCGGCCGGAGGAGCCGGAGGCCGTCGAGCGCTGGCGGTGCTCGCTGCTGGGCTGGGGGCACGACCCGGGCACAGGATGAGCGCCGGCACGGGTGGCGGATTCGGACCGTTGCGTTCAGACTGGTCACAACCGCGGTCGTCCGGTCCAAGGACGCGCCGGTCCCGGGCTGCGGTGTCGCGAGGGGCGAACCACGATGAGCACGACCACCAGCGTGACCTCAGCCAGCCCGACCTCAGCCAGCCCTGGCTCAGTCGACTCGACCTCACCCCCAGCCGCGGCCGGGAGCATCGACCTCCCCACCGAGGAGGTCGCCGCCGCACGCGCGGTGTGCCCCGAGGAGCTCGCCCGGGTCACCGACACCGCTGCGGACCTGGTGGTCCACGGTCGGCGCGTGACCACGCGGCTGCTCTCCTCGCTGACGGGGATCGACCCGGCCGGGGTCGACGCCGCGCTCGGCGAGCTCGTGCGGCGCGGGCTGCTGCGCCCGGCGGGCCACGCTCCGCACCACTACGTCTTCGCCCCGGGCCGCTGGCCGGTGGCCGGCAGCGCCTGACGCCCTCTCAGGTCGACGGCGGGTACGGCTGCGCCTTGAGCAGACGCGCCAGGTGCGCGGCGTTCGTGGCGGCGCTGGCGGTCGCCTGCCGCACCGGCTCGGGCACCTCATCGAGGTCCTTGAAGTCGACGCTCTCCATGGCCCTCCCGACCCAGTAGGTGCTCCCGCCCGCCGGGACGGTGAACCCCACGTCGGACAGTCCCTGCGCGAGCTCGGCGACCACGTGGTGGGCGCCGTCCTCGTTGCCGACGACGGCGATCACGGCGACCCGTCCGTAGGTCTGCTGGCGCCCCTGGTCGTCGGTCTCGGAGATCTCGGCGTCGAGCCGTTCCATCACGCGCTGGGCGACGCTCGAGGTGTGCCCGAGCCAGATCGGGGTGGCGACGACGAGGATGTCGGCCGCCATGATCCGTGCGCGGATCGACGGCCACTCGTCCCCGTCGCCCATGTCGATCTGGACGCCCGGCTTCACGTCGTGGTCCACCACGCGGACGACGTCGCCGGTGACGCCGTGCGTCGCCAGGGCGTCGAGGACCTGTCGGGCCAGCAGCTCGCTCGAGGACTCCTGGGGCGACGGGCTCAGGGTGCAGACGAGGGCGAGTGCGCTGAGGCCGGTCGTGCCTGGTGAGGTCATCCCGCCACCCTCACCCGGCCCGCGCCGCCCCGCAACGCGAATGGCCTGCTCAGGACGGCGCGGGCCCCAGCGATGCACGCGCAGCGGCGGTGACGGCGGCGGGCGGGCCGTCGACCAGGGCCCACCCGAGGGCGACCGGCACCCCGGCGGCGTGCGCCGCGCGGTCCAGACGTCCGGTGACGGCCGTCGCGCTGTCCGCGGAACCGGTGGCCAGCAGGATCGCGAACTCCTGCTCCGCGAGCCGGTACAGGCTGTCGCCGTGGCGCAGCTGGCCGAGCAGCGCCTCGACGAGGGTCCCGAGCGCATCGTCCGAGCCGGGGTCCCCCGGAGCGAGCAGCAGGCAGGTGTGGGTCACCTCGCCGGAGCGGATCGCCTCGATGCACATGTCCGTGAGGTCGTCGCGGAAGACGCCGGCCGCGGGGAGGCCCTCGAGCGCCCCGCGTCCCCGCTCGGCGACGTCGGACAGGAGCCCCGCCGCACGCAGCGAGGAGCCCGCCAGTGCGGCCAGCACCTCCGCCGCCGCCGACGCCATCGGGTCGAACGGGCGCTCCTCGGTGTCGGCCACGAGCAGGAGCCCGACGAGCTCGCCGGCCACCACGAGCGGGTAGGCGCCCAGGCTCGTCACGTCGGCGCGGCGGAGGAAGGTGTAGGCGGACGGCACCGGTGCGGTGCCCCGCACGTGAGCGGCGACGCCGGCCCGGAGGTCGCGGCCCAGAACGGCCAGCTGCTCGCCGTCCCACTCCCAGATCGCCTGTGCCAGCGGGCCGGTCGCAGCACCCACAGTCCACTCGCCCGCGGCGGAGCGGTGGACGATCGCGGCGCTGGACGTGCCGGTGAGACGCGTCGCACCCTCGATCACCACGCGGCGCAACCGCTCGGCGTCGGGGGCGGAAGCGACGTCGAGCGCGAGATGGGCGAGCTGCTGACCGAGCGGTGCCGACGAGAACCCGCCGAGGTCCGAGAGCGCCTCGGCCAGTGCGGTTGCGGCTGCCTCGACCTCCTCGACCGGTGGGTGGGTGCCGTCGAACTGGACCGTGACGGCGCCCACGCTGGTGCCGTTCACCACGAGCGGCGCACTGACCTGCGCAGGTTCCCCGTCTACCACGGCACGTCCTCCTGCGACGGAGCGACCGACCACGCCCTCGGGTGGCAGGAAGCCGTCGAGCACCTGGAACAGCCCGGAGGCGGCGACGCACCGCAGGCGCCCGTCGAGCAGGAGGAAGACGGCGCACCGCTCGTGGCGCGTGGCCAGCTCGTCGACGGCCTCACGGCAGGCGTGCGTGACCGGGGCACCTGTTACAGGTGCCGGCGCGACGCGGTGAGGAGGGACGGCCATGGCCGCGTCAGGGTACAAGCGCACCACCGCGACCGCTGGGAGGTCGCGCACCGTTGCTCCGGTCAGGGGTCGTCGGACCCGACCGGGGGCGTGCGCCAGCGCAGGCCGGTGGCGCGGGTGGCGGCGACGGTCCGGTGGAAGGTGTTGCGCCGCAATCGGCGGTCGGGGTCGAGCCGCTCGGGTGGTCGGAACCACGGGATGCCGTCGCGCATCACCATCACCCAGGCGTCCTGGTTGTGCTCGGGTTGGGCGTGGATCTGGGTGTGGTGGCGGTGGCAGAGCAGGGCCAGGTTGTCGATCGTGGTGGGTCCGCCGCGGGACCACCAGACCACGTGGTGGGCCTCGCAGAGCGAGGGCGGGGTGGTGCAGCCGGGCCAGACGCAGCCGCGGTCGCGGGCGGCGAGGGCGGTCTGCTGGGCGGCGGTGGCCAGACGGCCGATGGTGTCCATCGCCAGCACCCGACCGGCCGTGTCCAGGACCACGCGGTCGATGACGGCGTCGCAGGCGATCCGCGTCAGCGCGCCCCGGTCGACCAGGTCACCGTCGGTGGTGCACGCCGCACCGGCGCCGGGAGTGCCGGCGAGCTGCTCGGGGGTCGTGACGACCACGACCCGCGGGACGGCGCGGGCGGCAGTGCCGAGGCTGTCGTGCTCGGCCGCCGCACGGGCCATCTGCACCAGCGCGTCGGCCCGGCGCTGGCCGCGGGTCCGCACGTCCGCCGCGGGATCGGCGCCGGTGCTGGTCTCGGTCGCGGCGGCGCGGTCCTTCTCCACGAAGTGGTCCAGCACGGTCGCGACGGTCAGCCCGCCGGCCTGGTCGAGCTGACCGTTGATGAGGACCATCCCGGTCTGGTCGGTCACCACCGACAGGTGCCGACGGTCGAGGGCGTTCTCGTCGTACCGGTCCGCCTTGTCCGGCGCCACCACGGACAGCAGGTGCCGGGACAGCGACTCCGCGGTACCGGGGTCGAACTGCCGGGCGTGCTCGGTCAACAGAGCGTCGACCTCGTCACGCCGCTCGCGCACCAGCCGGCCCGGCAGCCGGTTCAGGGCGGACCGGGCGACGTCGACGTGCTCGCGCGAGACCGCACCCTCGGCCAGCGCCGCACCCAGCTCGCGGAACGTGCCGGTGCCCAGGCAGGTCAGCTTCGCGTTCTTCACGTCCGCTCCGGCCCGCCGGGCGGAGACCCGGCACCTGGCCTTGAGCAGGTTCACCGTTCGGGCACCCTGCTCCCCGCGGGCGTCTGGGACCTCGCGGCAGATCGACTCGCGCAGCGCTGCACCGCGCGCAGCCTCGGTGCGCGCGCCGAGCCGGGTGAGCTGGACGATCAGGGCGGTGACCTGCCGGTCGTCCAACGACCAGGTCGAGGACTCCTGGACCTGGTCCAGGCCCTGCTCGATCAGCGCCAGACCGGCGAAGACCGGGTGCCCCGAGCCCGCACCCGTCACCTCCGCCGCCATACCCCAAGACTAGGTGCGACCACCGACAACCGCTGTCCCGCAACGGATCCTGTGGAGACGAGCGCGCCCCGACGCGATCTGTGGACAACCAGCCGGACCCGGCGGCGGCCGCCCGCCAGACGCGTGGCGCGCGCTCATGGCCCGCAGTGGTCGGTCGAGCATCCGGGTCACCCCCGGTCTGCGGGCCGTTCGGGAATAATGAGCGTGCCCCGACGCGATATGTGGACGACCGGCCGGACCCGGCGGCGGCCGCCCGCCAGACGCGTGGCGCGCGCTCATGGCCCGCCGTGGTCGGTCGGGCATCCGGGTCTCCTCCGACCTCCAGGCCGCCGGGAACTGCGACGCGTCGCGCGGCCTCGTCCAAGGCGAAACGCCCGGGCCGCGTGGGTCAGGCGACGGCGGGACGCACCCGGCGGCGCAGCACCTTCGCGGCCCCGCGGACGGCGCCGCGAGCGACGCCGGCAGCGGCGGTGCGCGGGGTGGTGCCGTTCGGCAGCGAGTAGCGCACGACCTGCTTCCACGCCGACATCACCTGGTGCGGCAAGCGTGCCCGTGGTGTAGCTGAGCTGGTACCGCTCGCAGATGTCCTGGATCTGCGGCGCGATCTGCGAGTACCGGTTGCTGGGCATGTCCGGGAACAGGTGGTGCTCGATCTGGAACGAGAGGTTGCCGGTCATCAGGTGCATGGCCTTGCTGCCGCTGATGTTGGCCGAGCCGATCATCTGCCGCAGGTACCACTCGCCGCGGGTCTCGCCCTCGATCGACTCCTTGGCGAAGGTCTCGACGCCCTCGGGGAAGTGACCGCACATGATCACCGAGTGCGTCCACACGTTGCGCACGAGGTTGGCGACCGCGTTCGCGCCGACGGTGTGGAAGAACGACGGGCCCGGACAGCAGCGGGTGCACCACGTAGTCCTTGGTCACCTGACCGCGGATCTTGCGCAGCACCTTCTTCGCGTTCGCCCGCATCGTCGGGTCGTCCATCGTCTTCTCGGCGAGGTGCTTGCCGATCTCGAGGTCGTAGGCGGCGATGCCGTACTCGAACACGCACATGTTCATGAAGTTCCACAGCGGCTGCAGCAGGTACGCCGGGTACCAGCGCTGGTCCTCGTCGACGCGCATGATCCCGTAGCCGAGGTCGTTGTCGCGGCCGAGCACGTTGGTGAAGGTGTGGTGCAGCTCGTTGTGGCTGTGCTTCCACAGGTCCGACGGCGAGGCGTTGTCCCACTCCCAGGCCTGCGAGTGGATCTTCGGGTCACGCATCCAGTCCCACTGGCCGTGCATGACGTTGTGCCCGATCTCCATGTTCTCGAGGATCTTGGCGACCGACAGGCCGACCGTTCCGAGCACCCACGCCGGCGGGAAGAGCGAGAACAGCAGGACGGCGCGGCTGCCCATCTCGAGCGAGCGCTGCCAGCGGATGACGGTGCGGATGTAAGCGGCGTCGCGCTCGTCGCGGGAGTCGAAGACCTGCTGGCGCAGGGCGTCGAGCTCGCGGCCGAGGGCCTCGACCTGCTCGGCGGACAGGTGCGCCGTCGGGTCGGGCTTGCCGGAACGCTTCGGCACGTGCCGCCGCTCGGCCTGCTCGACGGCCAGCCGGGAGTTCAGGGTCGGGGACTTCGGGGTGGGGGCGTTCAGGGTCGCGGTCATGGTCGGTCTCCTCGGCGTTCGATGGGAGGTCAGAGGTCGATGTCGCAGGGGCCGGCCGCGGCCGACACGCAGGTCTGGATCCGGATGCCGTCCTCGGGGACGGCGGTGGTGAGCTCGCCGGTGCGCAGGTCGCGGACCGCGCCCTGGCGCAGGGGGAGCACGCAGCCGAAGCAGATGCCCATCCGGCAGCCGGACGGCATCAGCACGCCGGCGGCCTCGCCGGCGTCGAGCAGGGTGGTGGCGCCGTCGGCCTCGACGACGGTGCCGCTGCGGGTGAAGGTCACCGCGCCGCCCTCCGCCTCGGTGACGACGACGGGGCGGAACCGCTCGGTGTGCAGCCGGTCGGCCAGGCCCGCTCCGGCGTAGTGCTCCTCGAACGCGTCGAGCAGGCCGGTGGGTCCGCAGGCCCACGCCTCGCGGTCGGCGCCAGTCGGGGACGACGAGGTCGAGCGCGTCAGGCCCGAGCAGGCCGTCGGTGTCGGTGTGGCGCTCCACCAGGCGGATCCGGCCGGCCTCGTGCAGCTCGCGCAGCTCCGCGCCGAACACGACGTCGTCGGCCGTCGGCGCCGAGTGCACCACCACCACGTCGTCGAGCTCGTGCAGGTGGCTGCGCAGCATCCCCATCACGGGGGTGATGCCGGACCCGGCCGTGACGAACAGGGACGGCCCGCGGTGCGCGCCGAGGACGAAGTCGCCGGTGGCCTGGTCGAGCTGCACCAGGGCGCCGGGACGCAGCGCCCGCACCACGTGGTTGCTGACCCGTCCGTCCGGGATCGCCTTGACCGTCACCGACAGCAGGCCGTCGGAGCCGGACGAGGGCCGGAGGGGCAGGTGAGCGAGTAGGCCCGCCAGTGCCGCACGCCGTCGACGTCGACCCCGAGCCGGACGTACTGGCCCGGCGACGTGCCCGCGCCACGAGCCCGGCCGGGCTTGAGGGTGACGGTGGCGGCGTCGCGGGTCTCGGGCGTCACGGAGACGACGCGGGCGCGCAGGTCGGCGGTGGCGCGCAGCGGCGCCACCAGGTCGAGGTAGTCGGCGGGCACCAGCGGGCGACGCGACGGCCTCGGCCATCCGTGCCAGCGCGTCGCCGGCGGGGCGCAGCGCGCCACGCAGCCGGGAGCGGCTCGTCGAGGTCAGGAACACCATTACGCAACCGTAACCTACGAGCCAGTAGGTTACGACTCCGTAGGGAGCGACGTGGCCCAGCTCACACGCGTCGGCCGCCACCGGTTAGCCTCCGGCCGTGCGCTTCACCCACGAGACCCTCGGCCAGCGGGTCGTGCTCGAGCCGGGCGGGGCCGTCGAGCAGGTGGTGGCGGAGGTCGGGCGGCTCGGCGCCCGGCGCGTCGCGCTGGTCGCGAGCGGGTCCGCAGCGGCGGTCGCCGGCGCCGTGGCCGCCGCGATTCCCGTGGTGCTGCGCTGGGACGAGGTGACCCGGCACGTCCCGGTGGCCCTCGCGGTCCGCGCCCGCACCGCGGTGGCGACGGCGCGCGCCGACCTGCTGGTCTGCGTGGGCGGCGGTTCCGCGGTGGGGCTGGCCAAGGCTGTCGCCCTCACCTCGGGCCTGCCGGTCGTGGCCGTGCCCACCACCTACGCGGGGTCGGAGGCCACACCCGTCTGGGGCCTCACCGAGGACGGCGTGAAGCGCACCGGCGTCGACCGCGCCGTCCTGCCGGTCGCGGTCGTGTACGACCCGCACCTGCTGCGCGGGCTGCCGGGCGAGGTGGCCGTCGCCTCGGGGTTCAACGCCCTGGCGCACTGCGTTGACTCGCTCTGGGCACCCGCGACCGACCCGGTCGACGTCGCGCTCGCGCTCGAGGGGGCGCGCGCGCTGGCGCGGCACCTTCCTCGTGTCGCCGCCGAGCCGGACGACACCGACGGCGTCGCCGGCTGCCTCTACGGCGCCTACCTGGCCGGTGTGGCGTTCGCGTCAGCCGGCTCGGGGTTGCACCACAAGGTGTGCCACGTGCTCGGCGGCATGTTCGACCTGCCGCACGCGCAGACCCACGCCGTGGTCCTGCCGCACGTGCTGGCGCTCAACGCGCCGGCGGTGCCGGAGCTCGCCGCGCGCCTGGCCGGGCGCCCTGGGCGGGGACGGCGCAGGCGGGCCGGCCGCGGCGTCGGCGGCGCTGGCCGGCCTCCGCCGCGCCACGGCTGCGCCGCGCTCGCTGCGCGCGCTCGGGATGCCGGAGACGGGGGTCGGGAGCCGCGGTGCCGCGCGTGCTCGACGCCGTGCCGCCGTCGAACCCGCGCCCGGTGACCCGGGCGGTCGTCGAGGAGCTGCTGCGAGCGGCGTGGGAGGGCGAGGAACCGTGAGCAAGAAGGAATCCCGGCAGGCGGCTCGGGAGCAGGAGCTGACCGAGCGGGTGGTGGCCTCGTTCGCCGCAGCACCCGACCCGCGGCTGCGCGAGGTGCTGGAGGCGCTGGTGCGGCACCTGCACGGCTTCGTGCGCGAGACCCGGCTGACTCCCGCCGAGTGGGAGGCCGGCATCCGCTTCCTCACCGCCTGCGGCGACATCACCGACGCCGAGCGGCAGGAGTTCATCCTGCTCTCCGACGTGCTGGGCGCCTCGATGCAGACGGTCACGGTGGACGACGACCCCGGGGGCTCGTCCGACGGCGGCCACCGGCGCGCTCCCACCGACCGAGGCCACCGTGCTCGGGCCGTTCTTCGTCGAGGGCGCTCCCGACGTGCCGCTCGGAGGCGACGTCGCCCGCGGGGCGCCGGGCGAGCCCTGCTGGGTCGAGGGGACCGTGCGCGACACCGCGGGGCGCCCCGGTGCCCGGAGCCGTCCTGGAGGTGTGGGAGGCCGACGAGGAGGGGCTCTACGACGTGCAGCACGGCGACGGCCGCAGCGCCGCCCGCGGACGCCTGCGCGCCGACGAGGAGGGCGGCTTCCGGTTCTGGGCGGTCACGCCGACCCCGTACCCCATCCCCCACGACGGCCCCGTCGGCGAGCTTCTCGCGGCCACCGGCCGGTCGCCGGTGCGTGCCTCGCACCTGCACTTCCTGGTGCAGGCGCCGGGCCTGCGGACGCTCATCACCCACGTCTTCGTCCGCGGCTGCCAGCACCTCGGCAGCGACAGCGTGTTCGGCGTCCGCGAGTCCCTGGTGCGCGAGTTCGAGCGGCAGCCGGCCGGCACCCCGACGCCGGACGGCCGCGAGCTCGACGGCCGCTGGACCCGCACCCGCTTCGACGTCGTGCTCGGCGCGGCCCGATGAGGCCGGACGGCGTCCCGCCCGTCCCGGAGCACCTCGTGGCGCGGGCTCGCGCGCTCGCGGCCGAGGGTCGCCGCCTGCTCGGGATCACGGGCGCTCCCGGCGCCGGCAAGAGCACCTTCGCGCGCGGCCTGGTCGACGCGCTCGGCCCGAGCGCGGTGCTCGTCCCGATGGACGGCTTCCACCTCGCGGACGCGACCCTGCGCGCGTGGGGGCGGCGTGGGCGCAAGGGCGCGTGGGACACCTTCGACGTCGACGGCTACGTGCACCTGCTGCGACGCCTGCGCGACGCAGACGACGAGGTCGTGCACGCCCCCGACTTCGACCGCGTCACCGACGAACCCGTCGGCTCGGCGATCCCGGTCGCTCCGCGAGGTGGCGCTGGTGGTCACCGAGGGGAACTACCTGCTCAGCACGGTCGGCGGGTGGGACCGCGTGGCCGGGCTGCTGCACGAGACCTGGTACCTCGAGCCCGACGACGACGTCCGGCTCGAGCGGCTGGTGCGCCGGCACGAGGCGTTCGGCAAGGCGACCGAGGACGCCGTCGCGTGGGCGCGGGGGAGTGACGAGGCCAACGCCGACCTCGTCGCCGAGACCCGCCACCGGGCCGACCTCGTGGTGCGCTGGGGCTGAGCCCGCGGCCGGCGCTCAGCCGATCGACAGCCGGACCACCACCGGCGCGTGGTCGGAGCCGGGCTCGTCGCGCCGTGCCGACGGGTTGTCGGTGACCGACGGCAGGTCCGGCACGGCTCCCGTGCGGATCCCCGGCGCCGGCGGCGGTGGGACGGTGGTGCGCACGTCCACGACCTCCTCGAGCAGCGCCCGTGACACCAGGACGTGGTCGATGAGCTCGCCGCGGCCGCGGTAGACGCGCGAGAACCGTTCTGCCTCGGGGATGAGCGGCGCGAGGTTCCAGAGCCGGGCGCCGTCCCCGGCGTCCGGTCGGAGCGCTCCCGCCGTCCCGATCTCGGACCCGCCCGGGCCCAGCAGCAGCGAGGTCGTCGCCGCCTCCGGGGTGTCGTTGAGGTCGCCCACCACGAGCAGCGCGCGGTCGCGGCCCTGCCCGTCGAGCACCTCGTTGGCGTGCACGCGCACGGTGCCCGCCTCCGCCGCCCGGCGGTTGAGGGCGTACACGGCGTAGCGGGCTCGCTCGTCCTCGTCGCGCGGGCTGAACCGCTGGCCGGGGAAGGTCGAGCAGCTTCGACTTCAGGTGGCAGGTCACCAGCCGCAGGCTCGAGCCGTCCGGCAGCGTGACGGTGACGTCGAGCGCGCCGCGGCCCATCCGGCTCAGCGTGCCCCCGGCGTCGGTGACCCGTCCGCCGGCCAGCCCCTCGGCCAGGTCGACGACGTCGACGCGGTCCGACAGCGGCAGCCGAGACACCACCGCGACGGCGATGCCGCGCCCGTCCGGGGCCGAGGAGAGCTCACCTGCCCAGCCGTCGCCCGGGCAACCGGCCGACCAGGTCGGCCAGCGCGCCCTCGCTGCCGACCTCCTGGAGCCCGACGACGTCGGCCTCGGTGGCCGCGATCGTCGACGCCAGCTTCGTCCAGCTTGGACTCGTACGCCTCGGCGTCGGTCGGGCCGGACGGGTCCTCGCCCGGGCGGAACAGGTTCTCGACGTTCCAGGTCGCGACGACCACCATGGCGCACCTCCTGGGGGCAGGAGCCAGCATGCGCTCGTCGTGATACCGGGGAACGGAGGGGTGCACGATGGTCCCGTGGACGACCTGGTGGTGACCGGCGGCGAGACCCTGGAGGGCGGCCGCGACGCGTCACCGCGACGTCGGACCCGGTGGGTGCTCGGTCTGGCCGTGGTGCTGGTCGTCGGACTCGTCCTGGCCGACCGCGCCGTGCGGGCGAGGGAGGTCGACACCCTGCTGGCGGACGTCGAGAAGGTCTCCGCCGCAGTCTCTCTCGCCGACCAGCGCGTCGCCGCGATGCAGCTCTACATCCGGCCGGTCGCGTCGTCCGGCGCCACCGGACCGGGGCTGGCCGCGGACCTCGACGAGCTCGTGGTCGAGGCGGCCGCCACGGGCGCCGACGAGCTGCGTGGGCGCGGGCGGGACGTGGGGTCGCGGACGGTCCTGCCCTGGCACCACGACGTCCGCGACGCCCAGGGCGCGCTGGCCCGCTACGCCGATGCCCGGGCCGACCGGCTGGAGGGCGGGGCGGAGCCGGGGCCCGACGCCGCCCTCGCACCTGCCGTGGAGGCCCTGCGCGCGGCCGTCGGACCGTCCGAGCGCCTCGACGCCGCCGTCGCCACCCTGCCCGGGGGGCGCAGGTGACGACCGGTACCGATGGGACCGGCGACGCGGTGACGCGCTGGCTGCTGGACGGCGACCCGGCGGTGCGCTGGCAGGTGCTGCGCGACCTGCTCGACGCACCGGCGGAGGTGGTCGCGGCCGAGCGGTCGCGCGTGGCCACCGAGGGTCTCGGCGCCGAGCTGCTCGAGCTGCAGGCGCAGGACGGGTCGTGGGGCGGCGTCGCGTGGAACCGCGGCTGGGACTCGACGATGCACGTGCTGATGCTGCTGCGGGACCTGGGGCTGGACCCCGACGGCGAGCCCGCCAGGAGGGCGCTGGATCGCGTCCGCGCCGGTGTCGTCTGGCCGGGGTGGGGGCCGGGTGGCGGCGACAACCCGTTCTTCGCCGGCGAGGGCGAGCCGTGCATCAACGGGCAGGTCGCGGCCGCGGGCGCGTACTTCGGCCAGGACGTCGACGGACTCGTCGAGCGGCTCGTGGGGGAGCAGCTCGCCGACGGCGGGTGGAACTGCGAGGCCGAGAACGGTTCTGCGCGCTCGTCGTTCAACACCACGATCTGCGTCCTGGAGGCGCTGCTGGCGTGGGAGCACGCGGGCGGCACGGCGCCGGAGGTGCCGGCCGCGCGGCGCCGGGGCGAGGAGTACCTCCTCGAGCGGCACCTGCTGCGCCGGCTCTCGACCGGTGAGCCGATCACGACCGACCGCAAGGGCGGGACCGACCCGCGCCGCTCGGCCTTCCCGACCTGGTGGCACTACGACGTGCTGCGTGCGCTCGAGCACCTGCGCGCCACGGGGGCGCGCCGTCGACGGGCGCGTCGCCGAGGCCGTCGACCTCGGTCGCCTCGAGGCGCGGCCCCGACGGCCGGTGGGTGCTGGAGCAGGTGCACGCCGGCACGCTGCCGGTCGACCTCGGCGAGGCCGAGGGCGCCGCGAGCCGCTGGATCACCCTGCGCTCGCTGCGGGTGCTGCGCTGGGCGGGCGGCTCGCCGGACCTGACCATGCCGTGCAGCCCCTGGCTGTCGCCGGCAGTGCGTATCGTGCGCGACGACCTGGGCGCGGTCCGTGCGCCGGTCGGGAGGAGTCGGTCGTGGCGAGCTTCACGGGGCAGGACGACCTGAAGGGTGCGCAGTTCCGGGGCGTCGACCTCACGGGCGCGCGGATCGTGGCGTCCGACGTCGTCGGCGTGGTGATGCGCGCCGTCGACGTCGACGGCACCGAGATCGACGCGCCGTGGCTGATCGAGAGCGGCGGCACGCTGGTCGTCAACGGCGTCGACGTCGTCCCGCTCGTCGACGCCGAGCTCGACCGCCGGTTCCCCGGCCGCGGCCTGCGGCGCGCGAGCGACCCCGAGGGGCTGCGTGAGGCGTGGGCCGCGCTGGAGCGCACCTGGGCCGCCACGGTCGAGCGGGTCGCGACGATGCCCGCCGGCGCCGTCGACGAGTCGGTCGACGGCGAGTGGTCGTTCGCCCAGACGCTCCGGCACCTGGTGATGGCCACCGACACCTGGTTGCGGCGCGCTGTCCAGCAGGTCGACCAGCCCTACCACCCGATCGGCCAGCCGGACGGCGGCTCGGCGCGCAGCGACCAGCTCGACGTGTCGGTGTTCAGCGCCACCACGCCGACCTACGAGGAGGTCCTGGAGGTCCGGGCCGGGCGCGTGGCGCTGGTGCGCGAGTACCTGGCCGGTGTCTCGGCCGAGGAGCTCCAGGTGCCGCGCGACAGCCCCTGGGCGCCGGGTCACCACGACTCCACGCTGCAGTGCCTGCACACGATCCTCGAGGAGGAGTGGGAGCACCACCGGTACGCCGTCCGCGACCTCGACGTCCTGGCCGGACGCTGACGGTGCCGATCCTGCCGTCCGAGCGCGACCCGCGGCTGATCACGATCCGGCGGGGCGGGACCCTCACCGACGAGCACCACCGGCTGCTCGCCACCTGGGCGCTCGACTGCGCCGAGCACGTGCTGCCGCTGTTCGACGCGGCGCGGCCCGACGACCGGAGGCCGCACGAGGCGATCGAGGTCGGCCGCGCCTGGGTGCGGGGCGAGGTGCCCATGAAGGTGGCGCACCAGGCGGCGTTCGTCGCCAACGCTGCCGGACGCGACATGCCGGACCCGGTGAAGCTCGCGGCGCTGTCGGCCGGCCAGGCGGTCGCGGTGGCGCACGTCGCGGCCCACGACCTCGGCGCCGCCGCGTACGCGATCCGCGCTGCAGGTGCGGCGGCACCGTCCGACCAGGCCGCGTCGGCCCGGGCGGCAGAGCGCGAGTGGCAGCGCGCGCTCCTGCCCGACGACGTGCGCCAGCTCGTCCTCGACGACCAGCGCGCGCGCAACTCGCTGTGCTGGAACGTGTTCGAGGACTGAGGCACGTCGTGGGCTCGCCTCAGGGTGCGCGATGAGGCTCGACGAGGGCGAGGCGCGCTCACGTCTGGTCGCCCACGTCCACGGCGTCTTCTGCACCGTGCACCCGCAGCGCGGCGTCGACGCGGTGCCGTGCGTCTACGTCGCGGACGGGGACGGGTGGGTCGGCGTCCCCGTCGACACCGTGAAGCCGAAGGCCACCGTCCGGCTCCAGCGCGAGCGCAACCTCGAGGCGGACCCGCGTGCCACGCTGCTCGTGGAGCACTGGGACCCCGACGACTGGACCCGGCTGTGGTGGGTGCGGGCCGGGCTGCGGTGGGAGCCCGAGCCTGCCGACGACCTCGTCACCGCGTTGTCCGCGCTCCTGGCGAGCACCGTCCCGCAGTACGCGGACCAGCCGTTCCTGCGGGTGCTGGCGCTGCGCGTGGTGGGCCTGACGGGCTGGTCGGCCGCAAGGGACTGAGGGCCCGACCGCGGGCGGGCGCGGGCACGCGCGGTCAGCCGTGCAGCGAGGGGCGGTACAGAAGCTCCTGGATCCGGCCGTCGAACAGGTGGCTCTCCAGCAGCTCGAGGTCGAAGTCGTCCGCTCCGGCGAAGACCGGGGCGGTGCCGGTGCGGCCGCTGACCACGGGGAAGACCGACACCTGCACGCGGTCGACCAGGCCCGCGGCCATCAGGGCGCGGTTCATGCTCAGGCTGCCGTGCGAGCGCAGCGGGACGTCGGACTGCTCCTTCAGCCGCGCGACCACCTCGACGGCGTCGCCGCGCACGACGGTCGCGTCGGGCCAGTCGAGCCCGTCCTCCACGGTCGTCGACACCACGGTGGTCGGCAGGTTCCGCATCAGCCACGGCGCCGGGTCGTCGTCGTCGGGCCCCACCGCGCTCGCCGGCAGCATCAGCACGAACTCGCGGAACGTCGTCCCGCCGAGCACCATCCGCTGCGGCTCGCGCAGCACGGCGCCGCGGTGCTCGAGGAACTGCGGACCCTGCTTGCCCCAGTACCCACCCCAGTCGCCGCCGGGACCGTACGAGCCGAAGCCGTCGAGCGTGCAGTAGACGTCGAAGGTGTACGTGGTGGCCATCGGGGTGCCTCCTCGGGTGCGGTCCGGCGGTCGTCCTGGGCAGACCGGCAGCCGCGCCGGAACTCATCGGCCCGGGGGGCTGCCGACGTCCGCCCGCCGTCCCCGGTCGTACCCTCGTCGACTGACCGCGAGGACCTCGACCGGCCCACCGAGAGGCAGACCCTGTGACCACCGTCGAGATCCTGCTGCTCGCCGTCGCCCTGGCGATGGACGCGGTCGCCGTCTCGCTCGCCCGCGGCATGGCGCTGCGGCGCCCGACCTGGGGCCAGACCTTCCTGCTCGCGGGCGCGTTCGGACTGTTCCAGGCGCTGATGCCGGTGCTCGGCTGGCTGCTGTCGTCGCTCTTCGCGGACGCGGTGCGCTCGCTGGCGCCGTGGATCGCGTTCGGCCTGCTCGCCGCCATCGGCGGCAAGATGATCTGGGAGTCGTTCCACGACGACGACGAGGACGACGACGGACCCGCCACCGGGGTCCCGCTGCTGCAGGTGCTGACCCTCGCTGTCGCCACGTCGATCGACGCCTTCGCCGTCGGGGTCACCTTCGCCGTCCTGGATGTCGACGCTCGCCCCGGCCGTCGTCCTCATCGGCGTGGTCACGCTGGCGCTGTCGCTCGTGGCCGTGCGGATCGGGGCCCGCGTGGGCGAGCGGCTCGGCAGCCGGGCCGAGCTCGTCGGCGGGGTCGTGCTCGTGCTGATCGGCCTGCGCATCCTCCTGGACCACCTCGGCGTGCTCTGACCGCTTGGGTGCGGGGCCGATCGTGACCGAAGGGACCGGAGGGTGCGTGGAGTGGGAAGAGGGCGCGCAGCAGCGAGGTGATGGTCCTCGCGGCCGCGTGCGTCGGAGCGGGCCTGGTGACGCTGGGCACCGTCGTCGTGCCCTTCAGCGACACCGCACCCACCGGCCTCGGCCTCGCGCTCGGTGCGCTCGCCCTGCTGATCGCCTCGGGTCTCGCCCTCGGCAGCCGGCGGATGCCCGTCGCCGTGCTGCACGCCGTCCTGGTGATCGCCTCCACGGCGGTGACCGCGTGCGTCGCCGCCTCGACCACCCCGGCCGGCCCCGGTGTCACGGCCGTGAGCTACTTCTGGATCGCGCTCTACGCCGCCTTCTACCTCCGCCGCGCCGCCCTCGTCGTCCACCTCGGGCTCGCCGTCGCGGGCTTCGCGGCCGGGCTCGTGCTCAGCGACGCGCCATCGGCGTTCCAGACCTGGTGGTTCGTCGTCGTGACCCTGGGTGCCGTCACCGCGGCCGTGCACGTGCTCGTCGACCGGCTGCGCCGCTCGGCCTCGCTCGACCCGCTCACCGGCCTGCTCACGCGCGCCGCCTTCCGGCGCAGGGTCGAGCAGGAGATGGCTGGTGCCACCTCGCACGGCCGGCCGCTCAGCCTCACGGTCATCGACCTGGACGGCTTCAAGGTGGTCAACGACACCTACGGCCACGCCCGCGGCGACGACCTGCTGGCGTCGACGGCGCGGTCGTGGGGAGGGGTGCTCCGGTCCGGCGACGTCCTCGGACGCCACGGCGGCGACGAGTTCGTCCTCCTGCTCCCGTCGACGACGGCCACCGAGGCGGCGCTCGTCCTGGACCGGATGCGCACCGCAGCGCCGAGCACGCGGTGGAGCGCCGGCGTCACCGAGTGGGAGGGCGAGACCTTCGACCAGTGGCTCGTCCGTGCTGACCGCTTGCTCTACCTGGACAAGAGCCGGAACCGCGTCGCCCGCGAGACCGATCGCCGCCAGGAGAGCCTCGGGCCCCGCTGAGACCGACGGCGTCCGCGGGGAGGCTGACCCGGGCGTCACACCGCGGCTGGTGGTCGTCGACGAGCTCGATCAGCCGCGTCGACCGTCCTGCGGGGCGGCGGGCAGGCGGACCGTGACCAGGAGACCTCCGTGAGGGCGCGGGACGAGCTCGAGCCGGCCGTCGTGCGCCCGCACGATGCTCTTGACGATGGCCAGCCCGAGACCGACCCCCGCGTGGTCGGCGTGCAGCCGCCCGCTCCCGCGGCGGAACGGCTCAGCGAGCGTGCTGACCAGGCGCGGGCCGAGCTGCTCACCGGTGTTCTCCACCGTCAGCACGACGTCGTGCGGGTGCGCGGCGGTGGTGACCTGCACCGTGCCGCCGTCGGGCAGGTTGTGGACGACGGCGTTGTGGACGAGGTTCGTCGTCACCTGCAGCAGGAGCGTGGGCGAGCCGACGGCGACCGCCGGGTCACCCGCCACCTCGACCGTCACGCCCCGCTTCTCGGCGAGGGACAGGAGCGACTCGGCTGCCTGCTCCGCCGCCAGCGACAGGTCGACCCGCTCCCGCGCGAACGACCGTTGGTCCGCGCGACTCAGCAGGAGCAGCGCCTCGGTCAGGTCGATCGCCCGGGCGTTGACCACCTGGAGCCGGTCGAGCAGCTCCTCGTCGCCCCGGTCGGGGTCCTTGCGCGCCACGTCGAGCAGCGTCCGGGTGATCGCCAGCGGGGTGCGGAGCTCGTGAGAGGCGTTGGCCGCGAAGCGTTGTTGCTCGGCGACGTGGGCCTCGATCCGGGCCAGCATGCCGTCGAAGGCGTCGGCGAGGTCGCGGAACTCGTCCCGCCGTCCAGGGAGCCGGATCCGGTGGGAGAGCGAGCCGCTCCCGGCGGTGCCGACGGCAGCGGCGATGCGGTTCAGCGGCGACAGCACCCGGCCGGCGAGGAACCACCCGCCCACCAGCCCGAGCACCAGAAGGAACGCCAGGGCGAGGGCCGCCTTGGGCGCGAAGGCGCGCCAGAGGTCGTCGCGCCCGGGGACGAACTGGCTGGGCAGGGGAGGGAAGCCCTCGTCCGGTACGGCGTCGTGGAACCTCACCGCCTCCTCGGGCACGTACCGCAGCAGGAACACCCAGACCACCGCGACGAGCAGGACCCCCGCCACCAGCACCAGCCCGGCGTAGCTGAGGGCGAGCCGCACGCGGACGCTCGGCCCGAGGGCCCTCGCCGGCCCGGCCCCGCCCTCGTGCGAGGGCTCAGCCACCGCCGAGGTCCGGACCGGTGTCGATGCGGTACCCGACGCCGGGGACCGTCGCGACCACCCAGGGCTCGCCGAGCCGCTTGCGCAGGCCGGACACCGTGATCCGCACGGCGTTGGTGAACGGGTCGGCGTTCTCGTCCCACGCCCGCTCGAGCAGGTCCTCTGCGCTGACGACACCGCCCTCAGCGGCCACGAGCACCTCGAGGACGGCGAACTGCTTGCGGGTCAGCGGGACGTAGCGGCCGTCGCGGTGCACCTCGCGTCGGAACGGGTCGAGGCGGAGCCCGGCGATGGTCCGGACCGGCGGCCGGTGGTGGGCGCGTCGCCGGTCGAGTGCCCTCAGCCGCAGCACCAGCTCCTGGAACTCGAACGGCTTGGTGAGGTAGTCGTCGGCACCCAGCCCGAAGCCGGAGGCCTTCTCGTCGAGGCGGTCTGCCGCCGTCAGCATCAGGATCGGCATGCCGGTGCCGGCAGCGACGATGCTGGCGGCGACCTCGTCGCCGCTCGGGCCGGGGATGTCGCGGTCGAGGACCGCGATGTCGTACCTGTTGACGCTCAACAGCTCCAGCGCGGTGTCGCCGTCGCCGGCGACGTCGGCGGCGATCGCCTCGAGACGAAGGCCGTCGCGGATCGCCTGCGCCATCAACGGCTCGTCCTCGACCACCAGCACGCGCATGCTCCGATGCTAGAGAGGTGGTGCATGTCGTCGGCGTATGGAGAACTCGATACGGGACGGCTACACGCCGCTGCGTTCACTCGGGGGCATGCGACAGCACCCCTCCGCCGGACCGGGTCCGGCGCCTGCCCGCACCCCTCCGTCCGCGCCGTCGTGCGCGCCGTCGCCGCGTCCCTGGCGTTCGCCGGGTGCGGCTCGCGGACAGCTCGACCGCGGACGACGACGTCGCGCCGTCGCCGAGACCGTGACGACCGCGACGCCGGAGCGCCTGCGCGAGAGCCTGGTCGGCGGTGGTCGTCCGGGCCCGCCGCCCGGGGCGGTGGACGTCGCGGACGGGCGGGTCCCCGGACGGCGTCGACGGTCTTCGACGACGGCTACCCGGCCGTGAACCGGCTCGACCCGGCCCTGCTCGGTGCGCTGCGTGAGGCCGCGTCGGACGCGCGGGACGACGGCGTCGACGTGCACCTCAACAGCGGGTGGAGGTCGGCGGCCTACCAGGAGCAGCTGCTGGCCGAGGCGGTCGCGGAGCACGGGTCGGCGGCCGAGGCGGCCCGGTGGGTGGCGACGCCCGAGACCTCGTCGCACGTCAGCGGCGACGCCGTGGACCTCGGTGGCGCCGACGCCACCTCCTGGTTGGCGCAGCACGGCGACGCGTACGGCCTGTGCCAGGTGTACGCCAACGAGCCGTGGCACTTCGAGCTGCGGCCCGCAGCAGTGGACGACGGGTGCCCTGCCGTCTACGCCGACCCCACGCAGGACCCGCGGATGCAGCCGTGCTCGACTGGCTCCGGCACGGCACGCAGTCGTGACCTCGATCCGGCCCGGCGCGTCGACCGATGACCTCGGCGCGGCGCCGAGGTCACTCCTGCACGAACGCGCACGCGTCGCACACCGAGGAGCCACATGGCACAGCTGATCTACTCGATGATCATGTCCCTCGACGGCTACGTGGAGGCGGCTGAGGGAGGGATCGGCACCGGGGCCGACGACCCGGAGGTGCACACCTTCGTCAACGACCTCTTCCGCCCCGTCGGCACCTACCTCTACGGCCGTCGGATGTACGAGACGATGGTCTACTGGGAGACGGCGCACGAGGTCCCCGACCAGCCGCCTCACGTCGTGCAGTACGCGCGCGACTGGCAGGCAGCGGACAAGGTCGTGTACTCGACCACGCTGACGTCTATCTCGATCTCCAGCGCGAGGACGCGGATCGAGCGGGCGTTCGACCCGGACGCCGTGCGCCGGCTCAAGGCCGAGGCCGATCGCGACCTCACCGTCGACGGGCCGAACCTGGCCGCCCAGGCCATCCGCGCCGGTCTGGTGGACGAGTACCACCTGTTCGTCACCACGACCGTGGTCGGCGGGGGCAAGCGCTTCTTCCCCGACGGCGTCCGGCTCGACCTCGACCTCGTGGAGGAGCGCTCGTTCGCGAGCGGACTCGTGTACACCCGCTACCGGACCCGGTGACCCGCAGCGGCGAGGTCATCGGAGCAGGAACCCGCGCAGCAGCATCGCCGTGCCCTCGAGGTGCTCGGCCATCACGCTGCGGGCACGCTCGGGGTCGCCGGTGAGGATGGCCCGCACGAGCTGCTGGTGCTGGCGGTTCGAGTGCTCGATGTTCGGCGGCAGCAGGGGGATGGCGTCGAGCAGGTCGTTGGTGCGCAGGCGCACCTCGGCGACGGCAGCGGTGAGCGACGGCGAGCCGGTCACCTCGGCGACGGCCAGGTGCAGCCGCGAGTCGAGCCGCCGGTAGTCCGCGTGGGCGGAGGCCGAGGTCTCCTCGAGCAGGCCACGCAGGTGCGCCCGCTCCTCGGTGCCGAGGTTGGTGCCGGCCGCCGCCTCCGCCGCCCCCGCCTCCACGACGTGCCGGAAGGTCAGGGTGTCGACGATCACCGCCGACACCGGCGGTACCACCGGCGTGGCCGCCCGCGGTCCCGCTGCCGGCACGTCCGGGTCCGCGCTGCGGACGAAGGTGCCCCCGTAGCGCCCCCGCCGCACCTCCAGGTACCCCGCCTCGGTGAGCGCCGCCAGGCTCTCGCGGACCTTCTCGCGGCCGACGCCCAGCCGGGACGCGAGATCGCGCTCCGGCGGGAGCCGTTCACCAGGGGCGACCACACCCAGCCGCACCGCCTGCAGCAACCGCTCCACCGTCTCCTCGAACGCGTTGGCCGCCCGGACGGGCCGGAACAGCGCCTCGCTGGCGTGGGAGCGCCACCTCTCGACGCCGGTCATCGCCGCAGGTCTCAGACCGGCGTCACGTAGGCGCCGGAGATGCCGCCGTCGACCAGGAAGGTCGAGGCCGTGATGAAGCTGGCGTCGTCGCTGGCGAGGAACGCCACCGCGGCCGCGATCTCCTCGGGCTGGGCGAACCTGCCCATCGGCACGTGCACGAGCCGGCGTTGTGCGCGCTCGGCGTCGCTGGCGAAGAGCTCCTCCAGCAGAGGTGTGTTCACCGGACCGGGGCACAGCGCGTTGACCCGGATGCCCTCGCGCGCGAACTGCACGCCGAGCTCGCGGCTCATCGCGAGCACGCCACCCTTGGAGGCGGAGTACGAGATCTGCGACGTGGCCGCGCCCATCACGGCGACGAAGGACGCCGTGTTGATGATGCTGCCGCGGCCCTGGCGCTGCATGTACGGCAGCACGGCCTTGCAGCACAGGTACACCGAGGTCAGGTTCACCTCCTGCACCCGGCGCCAGGCGTCGAACCCGGTCTCGAGGATCGAGCCGTCGTCCGGCGGCGAGATGCCGGCGTTGTTGAAGGCGACGTCGACCGAGCCGTACCGCTCCTGGGTCGTGGTGTAGAGGTTCTCCACGTCGGTCGCGTCGGTGACGTCGGTGCGGACGAACAGCCCCGAGACCTCCTGCGCCACAGCGGTGCCGGCGACCTCGTCCAGGTCGGCGACGACCACCGTGGCGCCGTCGGCCGCCAGCCTGCGGCAGGATGCCGCGCCGATGCCGCTGCCCCCACCGGTCACGACGGCGACGCGGCCCTCAAGTCGTTGCGACATCGTTCACCCCTCTGTGCTGATGTAGACGTTCTTGGTCTCCGTGAACGCGTCGAGCGCGTCCGGGCCCAGCTCGCGCCCGAGCCCGGACTGCTTGAAGCCGCCGAACGGCGTCGAGTAACGCACCGACGAGTTGGAGTTGACCGACAGGTTGCCCGCCTCGAGGGCGCGCGAGGTGCGCAGGGCGCGGCCGAGGTCGCGGGTCCAGACCGAGCCGGACAGCCCGTACTCGGTGCCGTTGGCGATCCGCACCGCGTCGGCCTCGTCGTCGAAGGGCACGACCGAGACCACCGGGCCGAACACCTCGTCGGTGAAGGACGGGTCGCTCGGGGACGTCGGCGTCAGAACGGTGGGCGCGAACCAGTAACCGGGTCCCTCGGGGGCGCTGCCGCGGAACGCGACCGGCGCGTCGTCCGGCACGTACGACGACACCTTGCGGTGGTGGTCGGCCGAGACGAGGGGGCCCATCTGCGTCTGCTCGTCCGCCGGGTCTCCGACCGCGAACCCGGTGACAGCGGGCTCGAGCAGCTCCATGAACCGGTCGAACGCGCTGCGCTGCACCAGGATCCGGGACCGAGCGCAACAGTCCTGCCCCGCGTTGTCGAACACGGCGCCCGGTGCGGCGGCCGCCGCCCGCTCGAGGTCGGCGTCGGCGAACACGATGTTCGCGTTCTTGCCGCCGAGCTCGAGGGTCACGCGCTTCACCTGCCGGGCGCAGCCGGCCATGATGGCGCGACCCACCTCGGTGGACCCGGTGAAGACGATCTTGCGCACGGTGGGGGAGTCGACGAACCGCTGGCCCACGACGGACCCCTGGCCGGCGACGACCTGGAAGACGCCTTCCGGCAGACCGGCCTCGAGCGCCAGCTCGGCGAGCCGCAGCGCGGTCAGGGGGGTCAGCTCGGCCGGCTTGAGCACCACCGTGTTCCCGGCCGCCAGCGCCGGCGCGAACCCCCAGCCGGCGATCGGCATCGGGAAGTTCCAGGGCACGATGACGCCGACGACCCCGAGCGGTTCCTTGAAGGTGACGTCGATGCCGCCGCTGACCGGGATCTGCCGACCGGTCAGCCGCTCCGGGGCCGCGGCGTAGTAGTGCAGGACGTCACGGACGTTGCCCGCCTCCCACCGCGCGTTGCCGATCGTGTGCCCGGCGTTGGCCACCTCGAGCTGCGCCAGCTCCTCGAGGTGGCTGTCGACCACCTCGGCGAACCGGCGCAGCAGGCGTCCGCGGTCGGCCGGGTCGACCGCCCGCCAGGCCGGCACCGCGGCAGCCGACCGGGCGATCGCGGCGTCGGCGTCCGCGGCGGAGGCGGCCGGGACGGTCGTCAGCACCTGCTCGGTGGCGGGGTTGACCAGGTCGGTGGTGCCTGTCATGACCGGACCTCCTGCGGTGGCGGGACGAGCTGCTGCCGGGCCGCCTGCACGAGCGCGACGAACACCCGGTCGTCGTGGGTGTCCAGCTCGGGGTGCCACTGGACGCCGAGGACGAAGTGCGGGCCCGGCAGCTCGATCGCCTCGACCGTGCCGTCCTCGGCCCAGGCCGTGGCGCGCAGGCCCTCGCCCAGCCGGTCCATCGCCTGGTGGTGGTAGCAGGGCACGTCGACAACCTGGCCGATGGCAGCGGCCAGCGCGCTGCCGGGCTCGACGGCCACCTGCACGCGACCGTGCTGGGCGGGCGCTGGCCGGTGGACCTGCGACCCCACGACGTCGGGGAGGTGCTGGTGCAGCGAGCCGCCGGTCGCGACGTTCAGCACCTGTGCGCCGCGGCAGACGCCCAGCACCGGGACCCCGCGCACGAGCGCCTCGGCGAGAAGGGCCAGCTCCCAGGCGTCGCGGTCGCGCCGCGGCGGGTCGCTGCCCTCGAGGGGGACGGCGCCGTAGCGCTCCGCGTCGACGTCCGCACCGCCGGCCACGAGCAGGCCGTGGACCCCGGCGAGGGCCTCCGCTGCACCGTCCGGCAGCGGCGGGAGCAGCACGGGGACGCCGCCGGCGCGGTGCACCGCGGCCACGTAGGCGTGCGGGAGCAGGACGGCGGGCTGGTCCCACGCCCCCCAGCGGGCCTGCTCCAGGTAGGTCGTGATGCCGATGCGCGGCCGGGGGAGCGTCTCAGAGGCGCTCGAAGCCACGGACACGCTCCCAGTCGGTGATGGTCGCGTCGAAGGCGGTGAGCTCGACGCGGCCCGCGTTGACGTAGTGGTCGACGACGTCGTCCCCGAACGCCGTCCGGGCGACCGCGCTGCCGTCGAGCAGCGTGACGGCGTCGCGCAGGGTCCGCGGCACGTGCGGCTTGCCCGAGGTGTAGGCGTTCCCCTCGAAGGCGGGCTCGAGCTCGAGCTCGTTCTCGATGCCGTGCAGCCCGGCGGCGATCATCGCCGCGACGGCGAGGTACGGGTTGACGTCGCCGCCGGGGACGCGGTTCTCGAACCGCAGCGACTCACCGTGACCGACGACCCGCAGCGCGCAGGTGCGGTTGTCGCGGCCCCAGGCCAGTGCCGTGGGGGCGAAGCTGCCGTCCACGTACCGCTTGTAGGAGTTGACGTTCGGCGCGAAGAAGTAGGTGAGCTCCTCCATGCACGCGAGCTGACCGGCCAGGAACCGGCTCATCAGCGTGGAGAAGCCCTCCGCGTCGTCGCCGGGCATCGCGGGCTCGTCGTCACGGCGCAGGCTGAGGTGGATGTGGCACGAGTTGCCCTCTGCCGCGTCGTACTTGGCCATGAACGTCAGGCTCATGCCCTGGTGGGCAGCGATCTCCTTGGCGCCCGACTTGTAGATGCTGTGCTCGTCGCAGGCGCCGAGGGCGTCGCGGTAGCGGAAGACGATCTCGTGCTGACCCGGGTTGCACTCGCCCTTGGCCGACTCGACGTACAGACCGGCGCCGGTCATGCCGTTGCGGATGGCCCGCAGCAGCGGCTCCACCCGCGAGGTCCCGACCACGGAGTAGTCGACGTTGTACTGGTTGGCGGGCTGCAGGTTCGCGTACCGCGACGCCCACGCCTCCTCGAAGGTGTCGCGGAAGACGATGAACTCCAGCTCGGTCCCGGCGTGCGCCGTGAGGCCGAGGTCGGCCAGCCGGTCGAGCTGGCTGCGCAGCACCTGGCGGGGCGAGGCGACGACGGGGGAGTCGTCCTCCCAGAGCACGTCGCACAGCACCATCGCCGTGCCGTCCTGCCACGGCAGCAGGCGCAGCGTGGTCAGGTCGGGCCGCAGCACGAAGTCGCCGTAGCCCGCGGACCACGACGACATCGCGTAGCCGTCGACCGTGTTCATCTCGACGTCGACGGCGAGCAGGTAGTTGCACGCCTCGGTGTCGTGGGGCAGGACCTGGTCGAGGAAGTACTCGGCACCACATCGCTTGCCCTGCAGACGACCCTGCATGTCGGTCATGGCCACGACGACGGTGTCGATCGAGCCGTCGTCCACCAGCGCGCGAAGCTGCTCCAGCGTGAGCAGACCGGGGCGGCGGCCCTCGTCGGAACCGGTCACCGCAGGTCCTTCTCGGCCTCGGCGACGGCGGCGAACTCCTCCTCCGGGGCGTTCGAGACCAGGTGGTGCCGGCTGTAGAACCAGAAGTACGCGACCGCAGCGAGGAAGATCGCCGCCGTGATCCCGGCCGCCCTGACGTCGACGAAGAAGGTCGCGACGACGGCGCACACGGCCAGCACCAGGGCGACGCCGCTGGTCACGGTGCCGCCCGGCGTCCGGTACGGGCGCTCGAGGTCCGGCTCGCGGCGGCGCAGCATGATGTGGGACACCATCATCAGCACGTACGAGACGGTGGCCCCGAAGACGGCGATGTTGATCAGCAGCGCCCCGTCCTTGGTGATGCCGGCCAGGAGCAGGCCGATCGCGCCGGGGACGATCAGGGCCAGGTACGGCGTCTTGCGCTTGCCGGTGACCGACAGCACTCGCGGAAGGTAACCGGCCCGCGAGAGCGCGAACAGCTGACGGGAGTAGGCGAACACGATGGAGAAGAAGCTCGCCACCAGTCCGGCCAGTCCGGCGTAGTTGACGAAGGTCGACACCGCGGTGGAACCGCCGTAGGCCGTCTCCAGCGCGAGCGGCAGCGGGTTGTCGGACTCCTGGATGACCGACGACCCGGCCCCGCCCGGTGCCGCCACCAGCATCAGGGCGGCGAACACGAGCAGCACGAGCATCGCGGCGATGATGCCCTTGGGCATGTCCTTCTTCGGGTCGCGAGCCTCCTCGGCGGCCAGCGGCACGCCCTCGACGGCGAGGAAGAACCAGATGCCGTACACGAACGAGGCGAGGACGCCGGCCACGCCGAACGGGATGAAGCTGCTGGCACCGGCCGCATCGGTGGCGGCGATGTCGAGCAGGTTGCCCGGGTCGAAGTGCGGGAGCATGCCGATCACGAAGGTCAGCAGCGCCACCACCGCGATGGCGGTGATCACGAACATCACCTTGAGCGCCTCGCCCACCCCGTACAGGTGGATGCCGATGAAGATGACGTAGCAGGCCAGGTAGATGGGCCAGCCGCTCGTGAGGCCGAACAGACCGAGCGCCTCGACGTACCCGCCGATGAAGACCGCGATCGCTCCGGGCGCGATGGCGTACTCGATGAGGATCGCTGTGCCCGTGGCGAACCCACCGAGCGGGCCCAACGCGCGGCGGGCGAACCCGTAACCCGCCCCGGCGACGGGCAGCGCGGACGCCATCTCGGCCAGGCCGAACACCATGCACGTGTACATGACCGCCATCAGCACGGTCGCGATCAGCAGCCCGCCCCAGCCGCCGGTCGAGAGCCCGAAGTTCCAGCCGGCGAAGTCGCCGGAGATCACGTACGCGACGCCGAGCCCGGCGAGCAGCAACCACCCGGCGGCGCCCTTCTGCAGCTGGCGCTTCTGGAGGTAGTCGTCCCCCATCCGCTCGTACTCGACGCCGGACTGCTTGCGCTGCTGCTCCACGAGCGACTCCCATCGGGCGGGCCACCGTCAATGGTCTGGGACCAGACCATGGCGTGACGAGGGAAACGTACTCAGGCTCCGAGGGCTGTCAAGAGCCCGACCCCGCGTGCCGTTGCTCCAGTAATCGATTGCTGACACAGTGGCGCCGTGCAGCGCTGCTACTTCGGCTTCGACGTGGGGACCTCCAGCAGCAAGGGCGTCCTGGTCCGCGAGGACGGACGCCTGCTGCGCAGCGCGACGCGGGAGCACGCCGTGCACCGGCCCGCCGTCGGGCACGTCGAGGCCGATCCGGAGCTGTGGTGGCGCGAGCTCCAGGACGTCGCCGCGGAGCTCACCGGGCCGGGCGACGTCGACGTGGTCTCCGTCGGGGTCAGCGGCATGGGGCCGTGCGTCGTGCTCACCGACGAGGCGGGCGCGGTGCTGCGCCCCGCCGTCCTCTACGGCGTCGACACCAGGGCGACGGTGCAGATCAGCGAGCTCGACGCCGAGCTCGGCCGCGACACCGTGCTCCAGCGGTGCGGCTCGGTGCTGTCCAGCCAGGCCGTTGGCCCCAAGCTCCGGTGGCTCGCCCGCCACGAGCCGGAGGTCTGGAGCCGGGCGCGCCGGCTGCTCATGCCCGCCTCGTTCCTCGCCCAGCGGCTGACCGGTGCCTACGTCCTGGACCGCCACTCGGCCAGCCAGTGCACCCCCATGTTCGACCGGTGGACCGAGGAGTGGGCGCCCGACTGGGCGCCGCTGGTCGCCGGGCACCTCCGGCTGCCGGAGCTCCGCTGGGCGGGGGAGGAGGCCGGTCGCACCCGCGAGGCGGTGGCCGGCATCCGCCCGGGGACTCCCGTCACGGTTGGCACCATCGACGCCTGGTCGGAGGCGCTCAGCGTGGGGGCGCACCGCGTCGGCGACCTCATGCTCATGTACGGCACGACGATGTTCCTGGTCGCGACCGTCCCCGAGCCGGTGACCAGCGAGGCGATGTGGGGAACCAGCGGCGTCCTGCCCGGAACCCGCTGCCTCGCAGGCGGTATGGCGGCCTCAGGTGCGCTGACCGCCTGGGTGCGCGAGATCGCCGGCGGGACCCCCTACCCGACTCTGCTCGCCGAGGCCGCCGCGTCCGGACCGGGCGCCCGCGGCCTGCTCGCCCTGCCGTACTTCGGGGGGGAGCGCACCCCCGTCGCCGATCCGCGCGCGCGAGGCACGGTGATCGGGCTGGACCTGACCCACACCCGCGGCGACCTGTACCGGGCGGTCCTCGAGGCCACGGCGTTCGGGGTCCGGCACAACGTCGAGGCGATGCTCGAGGCAGGCGTGGACGTGCGCCGGGTGGTCGCGGTGGGTGGTGGGACGCAGGGTGGGTTGTGGACGCAGGTCGTCTCCGACGTCACCGGCCTCGAGCAGGTACTGCCCAGCCAGACCATCGGGGCCGCCTACGGCGCGGCCTTCCTGGCGGCGGGCCTGGTCGGGTCGCCCGACATCGACCGGTGGAACCCCCCGGCCGGCACGAGCGTGCCCGACCCCGCGGTCAGGGAGCGGTACGACCGGCTGTACGAGCTGTACCGGCGGCTCTACCCCGCCACCCGTGAGCTCACCCACGAGCTCGTCGAGCTCGCTCATCGCGACGCTTGACAGCGGCGGAGCCCCGCCGTACCTTGACTGAAATCGATTACAGCATTGCCGGGATCGATCCGCCGGGTCTGAAGCAATCGATTACACAGAGCCTGGCCCCCATCACGAAGGAGTGGACGATGAAGTTCCCCACCACGGCCCGTGCGGCCGCCGCAGGCGTCGCAGTTCTGGCGCTGGCGCTCACCGGGTGCACCAAGGCGCCCGAGGAGGGCGCTGCCGCCGACGCCGAGACCTACCCGACCGACGACATCCGCCTCATCATCCAGGCGGACCCGGGCGGCGGGTCCGACCTGTCGAGCCGCGCGCTGGCCACCGAGCTCGAGGAGATCCTCGGTGTCAGCGTGATCCCGGAGAACATGCCGGGCGCGTCCGGGGCCATCGCGATGGAGTACGTGGGCGACCAGCCGGCCGACGGCACGGTCATCGGCTTCTCGCCCGTCGAGATCTCGATGCTCAACACCACCCAGGGGGCCGACGTCCTCCCGGAGAACTACACCTTCCTCGGCCAGATCATGTTGGCGCCCGGCGTGATCAGCGTCAGCGCGGACTCGCAGTACCAGACCCTCGAGGACCTGGTCGAGGCCGGCAAGGCGGGCTCGCTCACCGTCGCCAACTCCGGCGCCGGCTCGATCTGGGAGGCGGCCACGCTGGGCATCAACGACGCGGTCGGTACCCAGTTCACCCCCGTGGCCTACGACGGCGGTGCGACCGCGGTGTCGGCCGCGGCGTCCGGCGAGGCCGACGCGGCGGTGTCCGGTGCCGGTGAGGCGATCGGCCAGGGCGACGCGGTCCGCATCCTCGGCGTCATGCACGACGAGAGGCACCGCGACCTGCCCGACGTGCCCACCTTCGCCGAGGCCACCGGGTCGGACGTGCAGTTCGGCGGCTGGGGTGGCATCTACACCCAGAAGGACGTGTCGGACGAGGTGAGGTCCACGCTCGAGAGCGCGGTCGCGGAGGCGGTCGAGTCCGAGGGGTACCAGTCGTTCCAGGAGAACGCGGGCAACCTCGTCGTCTACCAGGACTCCGCCGACTTCACGGCCTTCGTGAACGAGCAGTTCGAAGAGTTCAAGACCCTCCTGGGAAGCTGAGCCGGTGAGCGAGCCGACGGTGGTCGACGAGCCGGCGGACGGGGCCGCCGGCTTCCGGGACGGGCCTCCCGAGCCCTCGCGGAGGATGGAGGTCCTGCTCGCGGTCGGGGCCCTCGTCCTGATGGCGGTCCTCCTCGTCCTGGTCAGCCAGATCGAGCTGCGGCGGGAGGCCGGTCCGGGTCAGATCGACGCCCGGTTCTGGCCGACCGTGCTCGGCTGGGTCGGCGTCGTCGTCGCCCTCTGGCGGCTCGTCGTGACCCTCACCTCGCCGCCGGACCAGCGGGAGGACCTGGAGCAGGTGCAGGTCGGCGGCCCCGTCCGCCTCCTGCTCACGCTGGGGGCTGCCGTGGCCTTCGTGGCGGTGTGGAACCTGCGCAGCGTCGTGGCCCTGGGGTACGAGCTCCAGGTCTTCCCGTTCGCCGCCGTCGTGCTGCTCGTCGGTCTCACCTGGACCTACGGAGGTCGCGGCTGGAGAGCGCTCGTGCTCTTCCCGGTCGCGACCACCGCGGTCATCTACGTGCTCTTCCACACGCTGCTGAGGATCCCGCTGTGAACGCGCTCGCCGAGGGCCTGTCGGCCCTGATGACCTTCCAGGTGGTCTGGTGCCTGCTGCTCGGCCTGGTCCTGGGGCTGCTGGTCGGGGCCTTCCCGGGCGTGACGGCCACCATGGCGGTCGCCCTGGCGTCCGGCTTCACGCTGACCTTCGACCCGGTCCCGGGGCTCGCCGTCCTGCTGACGATCTACGTCGCCGCGAACTTCGGCGACCGCATCCCGTCGATCCTGATCAACACACCGGGGACGCCGGCCTCCATCGCGACGACCCTGGACGGCTATCCCATGGCCAAGAAGGGTCAGGCCGGCCTCGCCCTGACCTCGTCGGCCATCGTGTCCGCCCTGGCGATCGTGGTGAGCCTGGTCGTCTTCGCCGCCGCCGCCATCCCGATCGCCACCCTGGCCCGGGACTACTTCCGCTCGCCGGAGCTGTTCGCCCTCGTCGTCTTCGGTCTCACCGTGATGATCGGCATCTCCAGCAAGTCGGTCCTCAAGGGCATCCTCGCCGGTCTCCTCGGGCTCGCACTGGGCACGATCGGGGTGTACGCCGCGACGGGGGACCAGCGCCTCACCTTCGGCAACATCAACCTGGCCCAGGACGGCTTCAGCTTCATCGCCGTGATCATCGGCCTGTTCGGCATGGCGGAGCTGTTCGACCAGATGCTGACGGCGCACCCGCGCAAGCTGAAGCCGATCTCGGCACTGGGGCGGTGGTGGCCGACCCGGGCCGAGGTCCGGCAGTCGGCCAAGCCGTTCGCGATCTCCAGCGGCGTCGGCGTCTTCGTCGGCCTGGTGCCCGCGGCGGGAGGTGACATCGCCGGGCTCATCGGCTGGGACCGGTCACGGCGGGCGTCCAAGACGGGCGACACCTACGGCAAGGGCAACCTCGAGGGCGTGGTCGCCGCCGACACCGCGTCGAGCGCCACCCTCGGTGGCTCGCTGACGACCACGATGGCGCTCGGCATCCCGGGCGACTCCGTCATGGCGGTGATGATCGGGTCGATGCTGATCTGGGGCCTGCAGCCCGGGCCGCGGCTGTTCACCGAGCGGCCGGAGCTGCTCGTGAGCATCACCGGCATCATGCTGATCGCCACCGTGATCTCGCTGATCGCCAGCCTCGCCCGGCTCCGAGGCATGGTGCGCCTGCTCGACACCCCGAACCACCTGCTGTGGCCGATCATCCTCATCTTCTGCGTCGTGGGCACATACGCCACCACCAACAACATCTTCACGGTCGGCACCATGCTGGTGTTCGGCGTGATCGGCGTGGTCTTCAAGCGCATCGGCATCCCTGCCGGACCCGTCGTGCTCGGGCTGCTGCTCGGGCCGATCGCCGAGGAGAACTTCTCCCGGACCCTCGTGCTCACCCAGGGACAGTCGTTCTTCTCGGTCTGGAGCCCGGTCGCGCTGATCCTGCTGTTCTTCTCGGCGGTGTCGCTGCTGTGGCCGCTCCTTCGTCGTCTGATCCGCAGGGACGACCGGACGCTCAGCGAGACGATCGCCGAGGACGTGCTGCGCGACGAGCCGGCCGATCCCGGAACCACACCATCGAAGGGCCTCCAGTGACCGCACCGCACGTCATCACCGCCGTGCCGACCGCCTTCCGGGCGGACGGCGAGCTGGACCTGCAGGGCACCCGGGCGATCTACCAGTACGTCGCACGCTCCGGCAACGAGGGCGCCTTCGTGCTCGGCACCACGGGGGAGTTCCCTGCGCTGTCCGTCGCCGAGCGCGGCCGCCTGGTCGAGCTCGCGATGGCCGAGCTCGCGGGGAGCATGCGCGTGGTCGTCCACGTCGGTGCGCCCAGCCTGTTCGAGGTGCTGCAGCTGGTGGGCCAGGCCAGGGCGGCAGGTGCGCGAGAGATCGCCGTCCTCACCCCGTACTACCTGCCGGCGACGGACGGCGCCCTGCGCGACTTCTTCACCGCGGTGTCGGCGGCTTCCGAGGGCCTGGACGTCTACGTGTACGTCTACCGCAAGCGCAGCGGCAACTTCGTCTCCACCGAGCTGATGGCCGAGCTGTCGCGGCTGCCCAACGTCGTCGGTGCGAAGATCAGCGAGGAACCGCTGGACCAGCTCGCGGCCTACCGGGGCGTCGTGCCGGACTCCTTCGTCCTCTACACGGGCGCGGACAGCGAGGTGATGCGGGTGGGGCAGGCCGGTGCGCAGGGCGTCGTCTCAGGCGTCTCGTCCGTCCTGCCCAAGCCCTTCCGCGCCGCTGTGCGCGCGGTCGCGACCGGTGACCCCGCCGCGGCCGTCGAGGCGCAGCTGGCCGTCGACGAGGTGTGCCGGGTGATCGGCGGGGACATGGGCCGGATGAAGGCGGCGTACCGCATGCTGGGCGTCGACGCCGGCACGACCCGGATGGCGATCGAGCCCCCCGACGCGAAGGCTCTGGAGCTCGTGCGCCACGTCGTGAGCACCCATGGCTGAGTGGGAGGAGAGCTGATGGCGACGATGGCGGAGGTCGCGGCGCGGGCGGGCGTGTCGACCGCCACGGTGTCCAGGACGTTGAACGGCAAGCCGGTGAAGCCGGAGCACGCCGAGGCGGTGCGTCGCGCCGCGGCGGAGCTCGACTACGCGATGGACCGCACCGCCAGGTCGCTGCGCCGTCGCCACAGCGAGGTGCTCGCCCTGGTCGTCCCGGACGTCGAGAACCCCTTCTTCACCGCGATCGCCCGCGGTGTCGAGGACTGCGCGCGACAGGCCGGTCTGTCCCTGGTGCTCTGCAACAGCGACGACGATCCTGCCCGGGAGGAGCGCTACCTCGAGATCGCGGCGGAGGAGGGCATGGCGGGGATCATCCTGGCGCCGGCGAGCTCCTCGCCGCGCCTGGACCTGATGGCCAAGAAGCAGCGCACCGTGGTCGTCATCGACCGGTCGGTGCCCGACGACGTCGACCAGATCGTCTTCGACAACGTCGGGCTCGGGCGGGAGGCCACGCAGCGGCTGCTGGAACGGTCGGCCCAGCGGATCGCCTGCATCACCGGACCCAGCCGGATCGCCACCGCGGCCGACCGCGCGGCGGGGTGGCGGACCGCGCACGACGAGGCCGGCCTGCCGGTCGACCCGGACCTGCTGCGGCACGCGAACTACCGCGTCGACGGCGGTCGCGAGGCGATGGAGTCCTTGCTGTCGCTGCCCGATCCGCCCGACGCCGTGCTGGCCACGAACAACATGGTCGGCATCGGCGCCCTGCAGGTGCTGTCCCGGCTGAGCCCCCGCCGCCAGGTGCACGTGGGGGTCATCGGCGACCTGCCGTACGTGGCGACGGACGTCTCCGACGTCGTCGTCCTCGAGCTGCGCCCCCGTGAGCTCGGGGTGCGCGCCGCGCAGATGTTCCTCGAGCGCCTGGGGGGCCTGACCGGACCACCCCGGCGCGTGGTGCTCGACGTGTCCGCCCCCGAGGGGCTCGAACCTGCTGAGCCGGCTGCGTCCTGACGCCGGACGACCATCGATCGATGGTGCCGGGTACCAACACGACCGCATGTGTGCTGACGACCGAGGAGACCTGTGATGCCCTACACCCTGCCCGCCCCGGTGGCCCGACCCGAGCCGGCGGAGCGCACGGCCTACCTGGTGGCCAGCGGCGACCTGCGCGAGGCTGCGAACGTGGCCGGCTGGCCCACCCAGGTGGAGCTGGAGCGGGTCGTCGGCGAGGCTCTGGCCGAGCACGGCTGGACGGTGCAGCGTGCCAACGAGGTCGACCAGCGGACCGGCCACGGGTTCGTGTCCAGCCAGCGCATGGGTCTCGACGTCTTCCGGGCCATCCCGTCCGGTGCGCCGCTCATCGTCGCCGAGGCCATCTGGCAGTACAGCCACCACGTGCTCGCCGGCCTGCGCACGCACGAGGGGCCGATCCTGACGGTCGCCAACTTCGCCGGTCGGTGGCCCGGCCTGGTCGGTCTGCTCGGGCTCAACGCGGGTCTGACCAAGATGGGCCGTGACTACTCGACGATCTGGACCGTCGACGGCACCGACCCCTGGTTCCAGGAGGGCGTCGCGGCCTGGCTCGCCACCGGCCGGATCGAGCACGACGCCAGCCACGTCCGCGACCTGCCACCGCTGCCGGACAGCGAGGAGCGTGACCTCGGCGTGGCCCTGGCCGAACAGCTCCTGTCGGAGAAGGCGATCATCGGGGTCTTCGACGAGGGCTGCATGGGGATGTACAACGGCATCTTCGACGACGAGCTGCTGAACCCGCTCGGGATCTACAAGGAGCGACTGAGCCAGAGCGCCCTGTGGGCCGAGATGCAGGAGGTCGGTGACGACGAGGCGGCCGCCGTGGGGCAGTGGCTGGTCGACGCCGGGATGACGTTCCGCCTGGGCACGGACGAGGCGACCGAGCTGACGCAGTCGCAGCTCACCTGGCAGTACAAGATGTACGTCGCTGCCCTGCGGATCAGCGACGACTTCGGGCTCGACGCCGTCGGCATCCAGTACCAGCAGGGCCTGAAGGACCTGTGCCCCGCGTCCGACCTCGTCGAGGGTCTGCTCAACAACGTGGAGCGTCCGCCGGTCTGCAGCAGGGACGGCTCCCGGGTGCTCTACGACGGTGCGCCGCTGCCGCACTTCAACGAGGTCGACGAAGGCGTGGCCGTGGACGCGCTGATCACCAACAGGGTCTGGACGGCGATGGGCCTGGACCCGGCCAACACCCTGCACGACGTGCGCTGGGGCGAGGAGTGGGACGGGCAGTTCGTCTGGGTCTACGAGATCTCGGGCTCGGTGCCGCCCTCCCACTTCGCCAACGGCTACGCCGACGCCGAGGGCTGGCGGCAGGGCCCGATGTTCTTCCCCGCCGGCGGCTCCACGATCAACGGGATCAGCAAGCCCGGCGAGATCGTGTGGTCACGGGTCTACCTGGCGGCCGGCCAGGTGCACGTCGACATCGGCCGGGGCACCGTCGTGGGCCTGCCGGAGGAGGAGACCCGGCGCCGCAAGGAGGCCACGAACCCGGAGTGGCCGATCGCGCACGTGGTGCACCACGGGGTCTCGCGCGACCAGTTCATGGCCCGGCACAAGGCCAACCACGTCCAGGTGGCGTACGCGCCGACCGCCGCGGACGCGGACAAGGCGCTGACCGCCAAAGCCGCTCTGTTCGAACGGCTCGGGGTGAGCGTGCACCTCTGCGGCGACGTCGACCTCTGAGCCGTCCGCTGCGGCCGGTCTGCGGGTCTACCGGTCTTCGGGTCTACGGTCTTACGGGTCTACGGGTCTACGGGTCTACGGGTCTACGGGTCTACGGGTCGCCGGGGAGGCGGTCGTCCGTCGCCGGGTACGAGGGCTGCGCTCCCGCGCGTCCGACGGAGAAGGCGGCGACCCGGACGGCGTGACCGGCGGCGTCGAGCAGGGAGTCACCCGCGAGGAGCCGGGCCGCCAGCGCACCGGTGAAGGCGTCCCCGGCACCCGTCGTGTCGACCGCCGACACCCGGGGTGAGCTGACGGCAGCGACCTGGGCACTGTGCCCGGCGACGGCTCCCTGCGCGCCGAGGGTGATCACCACGGACGGCACGCCGGCCGCGAGCATCGCCTCGGCCGTGACGGCGAAGTCGCTCTCGTCCGGGAGGCCGAGCTCGTCCGACGCCTGGACGGCCTCGTGCTCGTTGAGCACCAACGGGTCTGCGGCAGTGAGCACGTCGCGGTCGAGCGGCCCCCACGGCGCCACGTTGAGCACGACCCGCCGACCTGCCGCACGCGCGGCACGCACCGCCGCCTCGGTCGTCGCGCGGGGGAGCTCCCCCTGCATGAGCAGGATGTCGCCGTCGGCCATGGCGTCGACGGCGGCGACGGCGGTGTCGGGCGTCACCGTGCTGTTGGCACCCGGTAGGACGACGATCGTGTTCTCCCCGGTGTCCGCGACGGTGATGATCGCGATGCCGGTCCGTCGCGCGGCGGACGTCGCCACGGAGGTCAGGTCGACGCCCGCGCCGCGCAGCGCGCCGAGGGCGACCTCGGCGTCCGGGTCGGCGCCCACGGCTGCCACGAAGGTCACCGGTGCTCCCTGCAGGCCCGCGGCCAGAGCCTGGTTCGCGCCCTTGCCCCCCGGCAGGCGATCACCGCCGTCACCGACGACCGTCTCCCCGGGGACCGGGTGGCGTGCGACGCGGGCGAACACGTCGACGTTGGCGGACCCGATGACGACGAGGCGCGGGGACGTCGGCTGCGCGAGCATGCTCGACCGTAGCCCTCGCCGCGGGTGTGCCGGATCCTAGGTCTCGTCGTTGATCCGCAGCGTCTGCAGCCGCCGACCTGCGTACGCGGTGGCGGCGACGGTGACGACCGCGAGCAGCGCGACGCCGGTGCCGAACCCGACCGCGGCGTCCAGACCGATCCGCTCGGCGGAGCTCCCCAGCAGCTGCTGCACGACCGACAGCGACCACTGCTGGATGCTCAGCGCCTGCGCGCCGGGGACCAGGCCGCCGACCAGGGACTCCCAGATCAGCGCGTAGATCAGGCCGATGACGACGGCGTTGCGCGTGATGACCGCCAGCAGCAGGAACACCGCGCAGTACGCGACGCCGGCTGCGAGGGCGCCGACCGCGAACGCGATCGTCACGGTGCCGACCTCACCGGTCAGCACGACGCCGGCCACCGCGACCGGCAGCACGCCGAAGACGGCGACCACCCCGATCGCCACGACCAGCTTCGTCACGACGATCGAGTAGCGGCTCAGCGGCTTGGACAGCAGGTAGACGATCGAGCCCTCGTCGATCTCGGGACCGATCGAGCCGGTACCGGCCACCAGGCCCAGCAGCGGCATCAGGATGGCGATCCCGAAAGCGCCGAGCAGGTCCGGGGCCAGCGACCCGGCGAGCTCGCGCTCGATCTCGTCGTCCGCGCCGGCGAGGAGGCGCGCCAGGACGCACAGCCCGAGCAGCGCGAGCGGGAGCAGCATCAGCACGAGGGTCCGCTTGCGGCCCAGCAGGCTCCGGCGGGTCAGCGCCGCGACGGTGGCGTTCACCGCGACACCAGGTACGAGAAGACGCTCTCGAGCGACTCGTCGGCGGGTCGGACCTCGAGCAGCCGGACACCGTGCCGCGACGCGACCTGCGGCAGCGCGTGGACGAACGCGTTGAAGTCGGTGGCCTGCACCTGCACCGTGCTGCCTCCCGCCGCGTCGGTGACGAGCTCGACGCCGGAGACGCTCGGCTCCGCGATGACCGCGGAGGCCAGGGCGCGGTCGTCGCTCGACCGGAGCGTGTACTGGTGCGGTCGTCGGGTCATCAGCCGTCGGATCTCGCGGAAGTCGCCGGAGGCGGCGTGCCGTCCGGCGACCATCACCTCGATCCGTCCGGCGATCTGCTCGACCTCCTCGAGGATGTGCGAGCTGAACAGGATCGTCCGTCCCTGCGCTCCGAGGTCGTCGAGGAGCGTCATCAGGTGCATCCGCTGCCGCGGGTCCATCCCGTTGAACGGCTCGTCGAGCAGCAGGACCGTCGGGTCGTGCACGATCGCGGTCGCCATCTTGATCCGCTGCTTCATCCCCTTGGAGTACGTGCGGATGTCGCGGTCCTGCGGACCGGCCATCTCGACGGTGGCGATCGCCCGCCGGGCTGCGGCCTCGGGGTCGCGCAGCTTGTGCAGCCGCGCGTTGGCCAGGACGAAGCTCCACCCGGTGACGGCGTCGTACATCTCCTCGCGCTCGGGCACCAGCCCGACCTCGCGGTAGATCTCGGGGTCGCGGTACAGCGGGCGGCCGTCGAGGGTCACCGTCCCCGCGGACGGAGCCAGGAACCCTGCCATCATGTTGATGAGCGTCGACTTGCCGGCGCCGTTCGGGCCGAGCAGCCCGGTGACACCGGGGTCCAGTCGCATGGTCACGTCGTTGACGGCCACGACGTTGCCGTACCAGCGGGAGACCTGCGCGAGCTCGATCACGCTCATGACAACGCCTTCCGGTAGCGCGCCACGAGGACGAGGTAGCTGCCGACGACGATCGCGACCGCGGCGGCGGCGAACACCGCGGCGCCGACCGCCCCGGGCGGGCCGGACCCCACGGACGGCACGGCCCCGAGGACGCCGCTGACCACGCCGTCGACCAGCGTGTAGGGCGAGATGAGACCGGAGTAGCCGGAGAAGGTCTCGTTCCCGAACTCCGACGCGAGCCCGCCGACGGCGGCCTGCAGGCCCGACAGGACGAGCAGCACCGCCACGACGGCGGCGACGCCCAGTCCGCGGCGAGGTGTCATCGCGGCGACGACGAGGCCGATGCCGCCCAGCACCAGCGCGTAGACGGCGGCGCCGGCCATCGCCCGCAGGTAGTCGGGCAGCTGGTCACCGAGCGGCAGCTCGGCCAGGAGCGCGGCAGCGAGCAGCAGGGTCAGCGGCAGGGCGATGAGGACGAAGAGGGCGACGGCCATTCCCGCGTACTTGGCCTGCACGTACTGCTGGCGGCTGAGCGGGCGGGAGAAGTAGAGCGGGACGACCCGGAAGCGCAGGTCGCGCGACATCACCGCAGGTGACTGCGCACCGAGGAAGATCGTGACGGCGACCTGCAGCAGGATCACGTACTCGGTGTACCGGATGGGGAGGTCGGTGGCGCCGAGGGCGCCGGTGACGATCCCGATGACCGCGGCCGGCAGCACCATCACGGCCAGGAGCAGGAACGGCATGATCTTGGACCGGGCAGAACGGCCCAGACCGTAAGCGCCCCGGAGGGTCTCGACGAACAGCGAGCGCCGGACGTAGGACGTCCCGAGCCGCGGGCCGTCGTAGTGCCGGTAGCCGATGTCGTGGATCGCGCCCGCGGGCGTCAGCGGGGTGCCCTCAGCCACGTCCGCCTCCGGTGCCTGCCCGGGCAGCTGCCGGGGCGCCGGTCGGGGCGTCCGCGAAGATCTCCGTCATCCGGTGCCGTTGGCGCTCCACTCGCACCAGGCCGAGACCCAGCTCGGCGACGGCGTCGCGGACGAGGTCGTAGACGCCGGGGTCGCCCACGTCGACGTGCAGCAGGTTCCCCTCGCGGTGCACGGCGACGCCCGCCCCGCCGAGGTGCTGGTGCAGGACGTCGACGTCGCCGAGGACCTCGACGCTGACCACGGCTGTCTGCGCGGTGACCGCGGCGGTGGTGGAGTGCCGCAGCAGCCGCCCGCCGTCGATCACCACGATCCCGTCGCAGACCCGCTCGAGCTCACCCAGCAGGTGCGAGGTGACGATCACCGAGATGCCGAAGTCGGAGCCGATCCGGCGGATGAGCTCGAGCATGTCGTCGCGGCCGGCGGGGTCGAGCCCGTTCGTGGGCTCGTCGAGCATCACCAGGGCGGGGTCGTGCACCAGCGCCTGGGCGAGCTTGACCCGCTGCCGCATGCCGGTGGAGTACCCGCCCATCGGGCGGTACCGCTCCTCGTAGAGACCGACGTGCCGCAACGTGTCGGCGGCTCGCTCGCGCGCGGCCGTGGTGGGCAGCCCCGACATCCGGCCCATGTGCACGACGAACTCCGTGGCGGACACGTCGGGTGGCAGGCAGTCGTGCTCGGGCATGTAGCCGACGCGCTCGCGGATCGCCGGGCCGTCGGTGGCGACGTCGTGCCCGAGGACGGCAGCCGTCCCCGAGGTCGGCGGGAGGAGACCCAGCAGGATCTTCAGGAGGGTGGACTTGCCCGCGCCGTTGGCGCCGACCAGCCCGGTCACGCCGGGCAGCACGTCGACGGTCAGGTCCTCGACGGCGGTCACCGAGCCGAAGCGCTTGGTCAGCCCCACCGTCCGGATCAGCGGCACCTGCGCCAGCACCTCCATGCCAGCACCGTAGGGGCGCGACGGTGACCCGTGGCGGACCTCGCCGACCAGGTGCCGTTCCTCCACCGCATCTGCACACCGTCCCGGCTCCGAAGAGTGGCCGGAGAGCGCCCGTCGAGGGGCGCCACCACTGGTTCCCGCCGCGCCCGGACGGGTACCTTCTCCGCAAGCGCCTGCCCAGCCCCCGCAGGCGCCCGCCACGCCGGAAGGTCGACGATGAGCGAACAGCAGATCCGCGACGACGAGCACGTGACCCGCACCGACGGCAGCACCGTGTCGGCCGATCACATCGAGGACGTCCGACGACAGGCTCGGCGCGAGTCGGCCTCGATGATGGCCGATCCGGACGGGCCGCGGCTCGTGGGTCTTCGCGACGACTCCTCGACGTAGTCAGGCCGCCCGGAGTAGTCGAGCGGCGGGGGAGCGTGGGTAACCTCCCCCGATGGCCATCAAGCTGGAGAACGTCGGCATCGCCGTCCGCGACCTCGAGGCGGCGATCGCCTTCTTCACCGACCTCGGTCTCACCGTCCTCGGCCGCGACACGGTCAGTGGCGAGTGGACCGACACCGCAGTCGGTCTCGACGGCAACCACGCCAGGATCGCCATGCTGCAGACGCCGGACGGCGTCGGTCGGCTCGAGCTGTTCGAGTACCTCCACCCCGAGGCGATCGAGACCGAGCCGACGCTGCCGAACGAGATCGGCATGCACCGCGTCGCCTTCTCGGTCGACGACATCGACGCCGCCCTCGAGATCGCCGCGCGCCACGGCTGCCGTCCGCTCCGCGGCGTCGCCACCTACGAGGACGTCTACAGGCTCACCTACCTCCGCGGCCCGAGCGGGATCCTCGTGATGCTCGCCCAGGACCTGCGCAAGGGCTGAGGGGCCCAGGCGGGACGCTCGTCCTACCGCACGCGTGAGGTGGGGGAGGCGCCGCCGAAGCCGGTCGCGCGGATCGGCCGCGCCGGCACCCCGGCGACGATCGTGTGCGGCGGGACGTCCTTCGTCACGACGGCGCCGGCGCCCACGATCGCGCCGTCGCCGATCGTCACACCGGGCAGCACCGTGACCGAGGCGCCGAGCCACACGTCGCGCCCGAGCACGACCGGCGACGGGACCATGTCGGCTCGCCGGGCGGGGTCCTCCGCGTGGTTGAGCGTCGTCAGGGTGCTGCCGTGGCCGATCAGCGTGCCGTCACCGATGGTGATGCCACCGGTGTCCTGGAAGCGGCAGCCCATGTTGACGAACACCCCGCGGCCGAGCGCGAGGTTCTTGCCGAACTCGCTGTAGAACGGCGGGAAGACGGTGACCGACTCGTCGACGGGCCGACCGGTGAGCTGCGACAGCAGGTTGCGCACCTCGTCGGGCGTCCGGTAGCCGGTGTTGATCTCCGCCACGATCCGCAGCGCGTCCTGCGAGGCGCTGTGCATGAAGGCGTGCACCTCGGAGCCGCCTTCGATCAGCGCTCGCCGTCGCACGTGCTCGAGGAAGGTCGGGAGGTCCATCGTGGGTGTCCTGTCTCTGCGGGCCCGGGATGGGGCGTGGGGTCCTGCTGCTCAGCGGTTCTCGACGACCACGGTGACCGAGCCGTCGACGTCGGCGATCCGAGCAGCGGCGTCGCCGTCGAGCCGGCCCAGGACGACGATGCCGGGGAAGAAGGACTGGTCGCCGTAGTAGAGCACCAGGTCCTGGCCCGGTGCGTAGTAGCCGACGTCGCCGACGTCCGGTTCGGCACCCTCCGGCTGACCCTCGAGCGAGAGAGGCGACGCCAGGCGGCCGGTCTTCTCGACGCCACCGTGGTCACGCATCTCGATCGTCGCCGGTAGCTGCGCCACCAGGTCGCGGGCGGCGGGGCTGTCGACCAGCGTGGCTCCGAACGGCTGCCCGTCGACCGTGATCCGGATGTCCACGGTGTCCTCCTCGGTGGTCGGCGGTGCCTGTGTGGTCGGCGGTGCCTGTGTGGTCTGCGTGGTCTGCGTGGACTGCGGCGCCGGCGTGGCCGCCGACCGGCCGCTCTGTGTCGAGTCGGCGCTGCACGCGGCGGTCGTCGCCGCCGTCAGCACCAGCGCGACCGTCAGCGCCAGCCCGCGTGCGGTGCTCGGCCCCACGTCGTCAGGCCCGGCCGTACTCGTCGTCGGTCACGTGGTCGAGCCACGTCACGACCTCGCCGTGCTCGTCCGCCTCGTGCATCGCGACGTGGGCCATGAAGCGATCGGGGGTCGCGCCGTGCCAGTGCTGCTCGCCGGGTTCGATGACGACGACGTCCCCGGGCCGTATCTCGTGGACGCCGTCGGTCCGGGTGGCGACGTAGCCGATCCCGTCCGTGACGTAGAGGGTCTGGCCCCTCGGGTGCGTGTGCCACGCCGTGCGCGCGCCGGGAGCGAAGCGGACGTGCGCGCACCCGATGGCCGACAGGTCGTCGGGGGTGCGGATGCCGTCGATGTGGACGGTGCCGGTGAACCAGTCCGCCGGTCCCGGAGCGGTCCGTCCACCGCTGGGGGTGAGTCGCATCGTTCTCCCTCGTGCTCTCTGGTGTCTGCCGGTCGTCGGCTCGGTGGGTGGCTCAGTGGGTGAGCAGGACCTTGGTGGCGCGGCGCTCGTCCATCGCGCGGTAGCCCTCGGCGGCGTCCTCGAGGGGGAGGGTCAGGTCGAAGACCTTGCCGGGGTCGATCTCGCGGTCCCAGATGCGCCGGATCAGGTCGGGCAGGAAGCGGCGGACCGGTGCCGGGCCGCCGTGCAGGTGGACGCCGGAGAAGAACAGCTCCAGGCCTTCGAGCGAGACGTCGTGGGAGACACCGACGTAGCCGACGTGGCCGCCGGCGCGGGTGGCCTGGATGGCCTGGGTCATGGACTCCTGGGTGCCGACCGCCTCGATGGTGCTGTGGGCGCCGAGCCCGTTCGTGAGCTCCTTGATCCGCGCGACGCCGGCCTCGCCGCGCTCCTCGACGACGTCGGTGGCGCCGTAGTGGCGGGCCAGGGCCTGCCGGTCGGCGTGCCGGCTCATCGCGATGATGCGCTCGGCGCCGAGCTCGCGGGCGGCCAGGATCCCCAGCAGCCCGACCGCGCCGTCACCGACGACGGCGACGGTCTTGCCGGGGCCGACCTCGGCGGCGACGGCGGCGAACCAGCCGGTGCCCAGGACGTCGGAGGCGGCCAGCAGGGAGGGGACGAGGTCCGGGTCCGGCTGCCCGGGCGTGGCGACCAGGGTGCCGTCGGCGAGCGGGACGCGGACGAAGTCGGACTGGGCGCCGGTGGCGGCGCCGGGCTGCCGGTTCACGCAGTGCGTGTGGTAGCCCGCCCGGCAGATCTCGCAGGTGTTGTCGGAGGCGAAGAACGAGCCGACGACGAAGTCGCCGACCTGGACGCTGGTGACGTCGGTGCCGATCTCGGTGACGACGCCGACGTACTCGTGGCCCATCGGCTGGTCCTCGACGGGCTCGGCTCCCCGGTAGGGCCACAGGTCCGAGCCGCAGATGCAGGAGGCGGTCAGGCGGAGGATCGCGTCGGTCGGCTCGACGATCGTCGGGACCTCGCGGTCCTCGACCCGGACGTCGCCCGGGGCGTGCATGACGACGCCGCGCATCGTGGCGCGAGCGGCTGCGGTCGGATCGTCGGCGGAGGTGTCGGTGCTCATGTCCACCACCCTGCGCCCGCGGCACGCGCCGAGGAAGTCCCTCCCGAGGGGTGTACCGGCAGGGCACCCCTCGCCGCCCGTCGGCGACCTACGCTCGGAGCGTGGACAACCGAGCAGAGGTGCGCGAGTTCCTCATGACCCGCCGTGCGCGGCTCACCCCCGACGCGGCCGGCGTGCCGGCCGGTGCGAACCGGCGCGTCGCCGGCTTGCGCCGCAGCGAGGTGGCGGCTCTCGCCGGGGTGAGCGTGGAGTACTACGCGAAGCTCGAGCGGGGTGCCATCGGTGGTGCGTCGGCGTCCGTGCTCGACGCCGTGTCACGCGCGCTGCAGCTCGACGAGACCGAGCGCGCGCACCTGCTCGACCTCGCTCGCGCCGCTGACGGCATCCCCACCTCGGGACGCCCGCGACGTCGCTCGGGCCGACCGGTGGCCACCCGGCCGAGCCTGCAGTGGGCGCTGTCGGCCGTCACCGACGGCATCGCGTTCGTCCGCGATCCCCGCCAGAACCTGCTGGCCGTCAACGACCTCGGTCGGGCGTTCTACTCGCCCGTGATCGGCGACGGGGGCCGGACGCCGAACCTGGCGAGGTTCCAGTTCCTGGACCCGGCCGCCCGCGACTTCTACCCGGACTGGAAGGTGTTCGCGCAGATGTGCGTCGCGATCATGCGCGCCGAGGCCGGCCGCGACCCGCACGACAAGGACCTGCAGGACCTCGTCGGCGAGCTCTCCACCCGCAGCGACACCTTCCGCGACCTGTGGGCCCGCCATGACGTGCGCACCCACGGTGCCGGCACGAAGCGGTTCCGGCACCCCGTGGTGGGTGAGCTGGTGCTGGCGTACGAGGAGCTCGCCGTCACCGCCGAGCCCGGCAACGTCGTGCTGGTCTACACCGCCGAGCCCGGATCACCCTCCGCAGAACGGTTGCGGCTGCTCGCGTCCTGGGGTGCCGAGCACCGCCTCGCCGGCGTCCCCGTGGCCGGCTGATGCGGTACGCGCAGCTCGGGACGAGCGGCATCGAGGTCTCCCGGATCTGTCTCGGCACAGCGACCTTCGGGGTCGCGCCTCTGGTCGGCGAGGCCGAGCGCATGGTCGCTGCGGCGCTCGACCTCGGCATCACCTTCTTCGACACCGCCGACGTGTACGGGCACATGCCGACGTTCGACCGTCCCGGGGCGCCGCCGGCGGCAGAACGCGAGCCCGCCGAGCAGATCCTCGGACGTGCGCTGCGCGGGCGGCGCGACGACGTCGTGATCGCCACGAAGTCCGGTGAGCCCGTCGGTCCGGGGGCCGGCGACCGCGGGCTGTCGCGTCGTCGCGTGAGGGAGCAGGCGGAGGAGAGCCTGCGCCGCCTGGGGACCGACCGCATCGATGTCCTCTACGCGCACAACCCCGACCCCGGCACGCCGCTGGAGGAGACGTTCCAGGCCTACGACGACCTGGTGCAGCAGGGGAAGGTGCGGCACGTCGCGCTGTCGAACCACCCGGCCTGGCAGGTCGTGCACGCGACCTGGATCGCCGGCTCCGAGCACCGCCCGGCACCGGTCTGCGTCCAGGTGAAGTACAACCTCGTCGACCGGTCCGCGGAGCGCGAGCTCGTCCCGGCCTGCGTGCGGTTCGGCCTCTCGGTCGTCCCGTTCGCGCCCCTGCACGGCGGGCTGCTCGCCGGCACGCAGGCACCGCCCGGCGAGGTCCGCGGCGACGAGCGGTTCGGTGGGCCGGGGTTCTCCGCGTCCGAGCTCGAGGTCGGTCGCTCGGTCGAGCAGCTCGCCCGGAACTCGGGTCTCGGCGCGCACCAGGTGTCGCTGGCCTGGCTGCTCGGTCGTCCGACCGTCGCCTCGGTCGTCGTGGGGGCCGAGACGCAGGCACAGCTCGAGGCGAACGCCTCCGCGACCGACGTCGTCCTGGAGGCGGCTGCGCTCGAGGTGCTCGACGCCCTGGTCCGCTAGGACCGCTGCGGCGAGTCTCGCGCCCCTGACCGGCACCTGCGAACCCGTAGGCGCCTCCGACGTGCTCGCCGGCCGACGCTTCGGCACGATGAGCAGATGACTGAGTTCCCCGAGTTCTGGTCCCGCCCGGACGACATCGGCCGAGCGACCGTCATGGCCGAGCTGCGTCGCGAGGTCGGGGACGAGCACCCCCTGGCCGAGACCCGCCGCAACGCGGTCGACGTCCGCGCCCGCTGCACCCGCTGCAAGCTGACCTGCTTCGCCCTGAGGGACGGCACGTTCGCGCTGGTCTCGCTCGACTGGTCAGGACGTAGCGACGGCCGCTCGTTCCCACGGATCGAGGTCTCGGCAGCCGACGGGTTGCCGCGGCTCCTGGCGGCTCACACCGTGGAGCACCACCGGGCCGCACCTGCAGCTGAGGGACCTCGACGTCCTGGTGGGGACCTGGCGCCTCGAGGGCCAGGACCTCGGATCCGGTGAGACGTTCAGCGGCGCCGTGACCCGCGAGTGGCTGCCCGGAGCGGGTACTTCCTGGTGCAGCGGACCGAGACCGACGGCCATCCAGGTCGGGGCGGGGTGCATCTGCTACGACTCGGCGGCGGGCTCGCTGCGGTCGATGCTCTTCAGCGACGAGGGCCCAGGTCCGTTCTGCTCCTTCGCCCTGGAGTAGTGCCGACGAACCTCGCGGGTGAGTCCGGCTACACGGCGATCACCACCCGCGTCGGCTGACCCAGCCGGACCCATCCGGCAGCCAGGCTGGTCGCCTCGATGGCAGGAACGTCCTGACTGCCGTACTTTGCGCTGCCATGGAGGGATCCCGCAGCACCGGGCACACCACCTCCTCGACGCTCGGCGGGACCGGTGGCTCCGACCTGTGGGCGGGCACGCTGTCGGCGAGGACGATCCCGGACGCCTGCCGCGAGCTCATCACGGCCCTGGCGTCGCGGTGGGACCTGCCCAGCGTGTACCTCCTGATCGACGGCCGGCTGCGGTGCATGGCGGCCAGCGGCTACTTCCAGGTGGTCGACGGCTTCACGGCCGACACGGGCGTGATCGGGAGATCGGTGCGGACGGCGACGACGATCGTGGTGGAGGACGCCCACCTCGACCCGGAGTTCGTGGCAGCCATCCCGGACCTGCGCTCGGAGGTCTGCGCGCCGGTCGTCCTCGACGGGCTGTGCCTCGGCGCGGTGAGCCTGGAGAGCCGGGACGACCTGCCGGCGTCGGCAGTGGTCGAGGCCGAGTTGGCGGCCGAGGTGCTGTCAGCCACGATCGGGCGGCTCGGCGGCCTGCCGCCGCCGTCGATGGGTCAGCGGCTCGCGCGGATGGCGGTGGGGATGACCGCCGAGACCGACACCGACCGGCTGCGGCAGCTCACCGTCGAGGGCGCCGTCGAGGTGTCCGGCAGGTCCAGCGCAGCGCTCAGCATGGTCGACGCCAGGGGGTCGTGGGAGACCTGCGCCGTGGCCGGACCGCTCGGGTCGGCCCTGTCGCACTGGGAGCAGGAGGAGCTGGCACTGGTGGCCCGGTGGGTCGAGGCGGGGACCTCGTCCCACTTCCCGGGCGGTGCACCGGTCCCTGCGGAGTACGACTTCCTGCTGCGGTCCGGCGTGCAGAGCATCGGGGTCCAGCCGCTGGTGGCGTGGGGTGCGGTGATGGGCATCATCGCCGTCGCGGACGCCGAACCAGGCCCGCACAACACTCAGGCGGTCGCGGACCTCGAGCTGTTCGCCAGCCTCGCCGCGTCCTGCCTGCGCACCGCAGCGCTGCTCGGCGACCTGGCGCAGCGGGCCACCCGGGACCCGCTCACGGGGCTGCGCAACGTCGCCGAGTTCCGTGACCACCTGGTGCGCGCTTGCGTGGACAGCGCCAAGTCGCAGAAGGCGTCGGCCACGTGCCTGCTGATCGACGTCGACCACTTCAAGGCGGTCAACGACAACCACGGGCACCAGGCGGGCGACGACGTGCTGAGGACCCTGGTCCAGGTGCTGCAGGCGCAGCTTCGTGACGACGACGCCCTGTACCGGGTCGGCGGCGACGAGTTCGCGGCCCTGATCAGCAGCGTGCGTGCCGACACCGTGCGGTCGGTCGCCGACCGTCTCGTCGACGCCGCGAAGCGCTCCGGCACCCCGGTGTCGATCGGCTCCGCGCCGGTGATCGGGACCCCGGCCGCGGTCCGCACGGCCGCTGACGAGGCGCTGTACGCCGCCAAGCACGCCGGACGCGGGACGCACCGCGCCGGACGCGGTGGGTGACGGCACCGGTCCGGGTGCGCTGGAGTGCGTGCGCGACCGCGGGGCCCGTCCACAGCACGACCTGGACGCCGCGGTGGGTGATCGTCCGCCCCGTGGCGCGCGCTCGAGACGTCACCGGCACATCGACGACAGCTCCTCCTCGAGCGTTTGTCGGAGCAGCGGGAGCTCGGGGCAGGTGTCCGGATCGGCGATGACCGTGATGGCGAGACGGCCGGCGTAGGACAGCACGGCGAAGGAGACCGTCACGTTCCCGCCGGCCATGCTGAGGGGGACGATGCCGGTGATGGGACAGCCCACCAGCCCCAGGGTGCGGTCCGGCCCGTGCACGTTGGACACGAAGGTGTGGATCAGGCGCTGACCGTCGACGAACCGCCGGTAGAGCCCGACGGCGGCGAGCAGCCGGAACAGGGGGCCCAGGACCGCTGTCGAGGTCCCGGGACGCGCGCGTCGGACTGCGCGACTCCTCCCGGCGACCGCTTCGAGCCGTCCGAGCGGATCGCCGACCGCCCCGACGCGCAGGGGCACGACTCCGCTGTGGTTCCCCAGGTCGTCTGCGCTCGCGTGGGTCCGGGTGGAGACGGGGACCGAGATGACGAGCTCGTCGACGACTTCACCCCGGGTGGCGAGGAGGCGGTGCAGCGCCCCGGCGACGGCGACCACGACCACGTCGTTCACCGTCGCGTGCTGTGCGCGAGCAGCGTCGTGGACCCGGGCGAGGTCGACCTCGACGACGGCGAGCTGCCGGCGCGGTCCGGTCGGTCGGTTCAAGGAGGAGCGGGGGAGCCGCCGGCTGAACGCCGGCCGCAGGGCGGATGCTCCGTCGCGCAGACGTCGCAGGGCGAGGACCACTCTGGCTGCGGAGGCGAGCCGCTCGCGGGCGGCGTCGACCGCGAGGCCCCGCATCGACGGCGTCGGTGCGGGGGAGCGGGGTCGCAGGTCTCGGGCTGCGCCGTCGACCAGGTTCGCCAGGACGGCGAGACCGCCGATCCCGTCCGCCAGGACGTGGTGGATGACCATGATCAGCGCAGCGCTGTCCTGTCCCGCGTCCGTCACCAGCATGGCCGCCCAGAGGGGACGGCTTCGCGGCAGCGGGGTGGCCAGCAACTCCGCCGCGACCTCCAGGACGCCTTCTGGTCCGGCGGGTTCGGGGCAGCGGACGACGCCGAAGTGGTTCCCGATCGCGAACTCCGGGTCGTCCACCCAGACCGGCCGGCCGCAGCCGAGGGGGACGTCCACCAGACGTTGACGCAGGCGCGGCACGGCCACGACCCGCTCGGCGATCGCGCGCTCGACCACGCCCGGGGTGAGCCCCGATCGCGTGTCGAGCACCAGGACGGCGCCGACCTGCATCGGGGTGGAGCCGCGTTCGGACGCGAGCGCCATCAGGTCGTCCGCGCTCGCGCGCTCGGGCCGGCGGCGCGGCGGGACGGTCACATCTCGAAGACGATGCGGGCGTCCGTCCGTCCGGCGAGGACCTCCTCGACGCACGCGTTGACCTCGTCCAGCTTGCGGGTCTCGGCCATCACCCGCGTCCGTCCGAGCTCGTGCAGGCGGAAGACCTCTGCCAGGTCCTGCCGGGTGCCGACGATGGAGCCGATGATGCTGATGCCCTTCAGGACGGTGTCGAAGATCGGCACGTGGAGCACGTTCGCATCCTCCGCCGGCAGTGCGACGCAGACCAGGCGGCCGCCCCGCCTCAACGAGGCGAAGGCCTGCTCGAAGGCGGCGGGGCTGACTGCCAGGGCGATGGCGACGTCGGCGCCGCCGAGGGCGGCGATCTGCGCCACGGGGTCTCCGGTGCTCGCGTCGATGACGTGGTCGGCACCGAGGGAGCGGGCCATGTCCAGCTTGGACTCGTTGAGGTCCACGGCGACCACCTCGGCCCCCACCAGGCGTGCGTACTGCACGGCCATGTGCCCGAGGCCGCCGATTCCGAAGACCACCACGCGCTCACCGGGCTGCACGTGCGCCACCTTGATGGCCTTGTAGGTGGTGACACCGGCGCAGGTCAGCGGGGCGGCGTCCGAGGACGACACGGCGTCCGGCACCGGGACGACGTAGGACGCGTCGGCCACGGCGTACTCGGCGAAGGCGCCGTCGACCGAGTAGCCGCTGTTCTGCTGCTGCTCGCACAACGTCTCCCAGCCGCTGACGCAGTGGTCGCAGCTGCCGCAGGCGTGTCCCAGCCACGCGATCGCCACCCGCTCACCGACCACGCGGCCGGTGACCCCCGGACCGACCAGCTCGATCGTGCCGACTCCCTCGTGACCGGGGACGAACGGCACGGTCGGCTTGACCGGCCAGTCGCCACGGGCAGCGTGGATGTCGGTGTGGCACAACCCGCTCGCCTCGATCCTGACCAGGACCTGCCCCGGTCCCGGCTGCGGCACCGGACGCTCCTGGATCTCCAGGGGCTGGTCGAAGCTCGTGACCACGGCGACCTTCATGATGGTGCTCCTCCACTGTCGGCGACGTGCGGTTCGGTCCCACCCTCACCGGCGACGAGGTCGCCCGACAGGGCCGAAGGGCCCGGACCGCAAGGCGCGAGGAGGAGGCACGTCGTCGACGCGCGGTCGCACCACCTCAACCGGCGGTCAGCACGCCGAGCAGGTCCTGCACCTCGACGCGGTCCTCGAGCGGGTGAGGCAGCAGGGGCCACCCGCGTCCGTGTCGACCAACTGCTGCTCGTCGCCGTCCACCCGTGGGACGTCCACATGGTGCGCCCCCCTGCGGGGCGCACATCAGGTGGTGCCGAGCAGGGCCGCCGCGGGCGCGTTCCTGCGAGTCACAAGGCACGGTGCCGGTTCGCGACGTGTCGCCAGGTACCCCCGCGAGTCACCGCAAGAGCTGCGTGGACGGACGCTCGAACGCGTCGGCGTCCTGCGTCTCGGCCGTCCGTGACCGGATGGAGATCAGGCACCGTGCGGTGGCGCGGTCGTTCGTCCACCGAGCGCGTCGGGCGTCAGGCCAGGACACCGTGGCGCCGGGCGAGGACACCGGCGTCTGAGCAGAAGCCTTCCCCGGAGCGCTTGAGACACAACAGTCCGAGCAGCCGGCCGTGCGCGTCGACGACGGCCATCCGACGTGATCCCCGTCGGAGCAGATCGGCTCGGACCACCTCCGCCGAGGTGTGCGGGTCGACCGTCCTCTCACGCAGCCGGGAGAACGGAAGCGCAGGGAGGGATCCGAGGGCCGTCGGGGGCAGGTCGGTCCGCTCCACCGTGCCCACCAAGCGGCTGCCCTGCGTCAGCAGCACCAGGTGGACGTGGTCGTCGGCCAGGACGGCGCGGACGTCGTCGACCGTCGCAGCGGCCGGCGACCTCCACGGGTGGGCGATCATGGCGTGGATCGCGAGCGGGCCGTGATCGGTCGACGGGCGAGACCGGTGTCCAGGGGTGTCGGTGCCACTCACGACGAGATCCGGTCCCAGCCGCGGCGGGGCGCGTGGCTGCCGAGGTCCCCGTCCTGACGGCTGCGGTACACGATGTACGGCCGGGTGAGGTAGCCGACGGGGGCGCTGAACACGTGCACCAGGCGGGTGAACGGCCAGAGCGCGAACAGCGCGAACGCGGTCAGCGCGTGCAGCTGGAACCCGATCGGTGCGCCCGCCATCAGCGCGGCGTCGGGCTGGAACGCGAGGAACGAGCGGTACCAGACCGATACGCCCTCGCGGTAGTTGTACTCGCCGCCGATCGTGAAGATCGAGCCCGCGATGGTGTTCCACATCCCCAGCGTGATCACCAGCGCCAGGAAGAGGTACATGACCTTGTCCATGACCGTGGTCGCCGAGAAGACCGGCCCGACCGTCCGCCGCCGGTAGATGAGGATGACCATCCCGACCACCGCCAGGACGCCGGCGACGAGGCCGCCGCCGACGGCGCCGTAGTGGTACAGGTGGTCGTCGATCCCGACCGCCGCGGTCCAGGACCGCGGCACCAGCAACCCGATCACGTGGCCTCCGGCCACCCCGAGCATGCCGAAGTGGAACATCGGGCTGCCCCACCGCAGCAGCCGGTCCTCGTAGAGCTGGGACGAGCGTGTCGTCCAGCCGAACTTGTCGTACCGGTACCGCCAGAAGTGCCCGACGACGAAGGTCGCCAGGCACAGGTACGGCACGATCACCCACAGGAAGACGTCCATCACCGGGCTCCGGGGAACGAGGGCATCGGCAGCGGGGTCGGCCTGCCGGCGCCACCGGGACGGCCCGGCCGGGCCGGGCCGGGGTCGAAGGCGGGGGTGGCGTACGGCGTCAGGCCGACCTCCTCCTCCGGTGGTCCCTCGGCGGCCAGCCGTCGCACCGCCTCCCACTCCTCGCCCTGCAGCGGGGGCAGCGTCGCGGTGACCGCCTCGACCGCGCCGGCCCAGCGCGACCCGGCCTCGGCGAGGGAGAGTCGCAGCAGCTCCAGCCCGGCGCGGTGGTCCAGGATCAGCTGCCGTCCGAGGTCGTGGTCGATGGTCGCGGCGTACTCGAGCACGACGCACAGGTGATCGGGCAGCTCCTCGTCGGTCAGCGCGAAGCCGGACGCCTGGAAGGTCTGCTTGAAGCGCAGCAGCGCCACCCCCCGCTTGCGGGTGTCGCCGTGGGCGAAGTAGGTGAGGAACAGGTTGTGCCGCCGGCGCTGGTCGAAGGTCTCGACGTAGTCGGCCTGCAGCTCCTCGAGCGGCACCTCGCCCAGCCGCTCGACGCACGCCCGCAGGGGGCGGCCGACCTCCGGCGGCAGGGTGCCGGACGCCCGTGACACCAGGTCCAGCAGGTCGTCGAAGCCGGCTCCGGGGTACCCCAGCAGGAGCGACGCCGACTGCCAGGCGGCGGTGAGCTGGTGGGTGCCGAGGCGAGCCGGGCTGCGGGTCCTCATCGGTGGTCCGCCCCGCCGGTGAGCCCGCCGGTGCCGCCGGGGCCGGTGGCTCCGTCCCCGCTCGTGTCCGGGTCGGTAGGTGTCCCGACCGGGTCGGGTCCGTCGGGCTGCGGGGGGAACAGCCCGGTCGGTGCGCCCTTGCCGTCCCAGTTGAGCAGGTTGACCCGGCGGGCCTTGTCGGCGGGCGACACCACGGTGTCGGAGGTCTGCCGGTCCTGCAGCATCCTGAAGTTCTCGACCGCGATGGGGGTCAGCCCGCCGGAGCCCTCGCCGAAGATCTCGGGGTTGCCGCCGCCGTACTCCGAGACGGCGCACTCGGTGGCGAGCTCCTCGAGGGAGTGGGCCTGCTCGGCGTGGGCGGACGGGATCACGTAGCGCTCGTCGTACTTGGCGATGGCCAGGAGGCGGTACATGTCGTACATCTCCTCCTCGCTCATCCCGACGGCACGCGGGATGGACGCGTCCGGCTCCCGTCCGAGGTTGATGTCGCGCATGTACGACCGCATCGCGGCGAGCTTCTTCAGGACCAGGTCGACGGGGGCGACGTCGCCGGCGGTGAACAGCTCGGCCAGGTACTCGATCGGGATCCGCAGCGCGTCGATGGCGGCGAACAGGTTCCCGGTGTCCTCAGCGTCGAACCCGGTGTCCTTGACGACGTCGACGACGGGCGACAGCGGCGGGATGTACCAGACCATCGGCAGCGTGCGGTACTCCGGGTGCAGCGGCAGGGCCACCTTGAACCGGTTGATGAGGGCGTGGATCGGCGACCGCTGAGCGGCTGTCACCCAGTCGCGCGGGATGCCCGCCTTCTCCGCCTCCCGCTGCACCTCCGGGTCGTGCGGGTCGAGGAAGACCGCGCGCTGCGCCTCGTACAGGTCGTGCTCGTCCGGCGTGGACGCGGCCTCGAGCACCTTGTCGGCGTCGTAGAGCACCAGCCCGATGTACCGCAACCGGCCGACGCAGGTCTCCGAGCACACCGTCGGCAGGCCGACCTCGATGCGGGGGAAGCAGAACGTGCACTTCTCGGCCTTGCCGGTGCGGTGGTTGAAGTAGACCTTCTTGTACGGGCAGCCTGAGACGCACATCCGCCAGCCGCGGCAGCGGTCCTGGTCGACCAGGACGATCCCGTCCTCGGACCGCTTGTAGATCGCCCCGCTCGGGCAGGACGCCGCGCACGACGGGTTCAGGCAGTGCTCGCAGATCCGGGGCAGGTAGAACATGAAGGTCTGCTCGAACTCGAACTTCACCTTGTCGCGCGATCTTCTTCAGCATCGGGTCGTGCTCCAGCGTGGCCGCTGAGCCGCCGAGGTCGTCGTCCCAGTTCGAGGACCAGGTGATCTTCATGTCCTTGCCGGTGAGCAGCGACTTCGGTCGCGCGACCGGGGTGTGCTCCTGCGCCGGGGCGTCCGTGAGGGTGGCGTAGTCGTAGGTCCACGGCTCGTAGTAGTCGTGGATCGAGGGCATCTTCGGGTTGGAGAAGATCGTCGAGCAGCTTGCGCAGCCGGCCGCCGCCCTTGAGCGCCAGCCGCCCGCGCCGGTTCAGCGTCCCAGCCGCCCTTCCACTCCTCCTGGTCCTCGTAGCGCCGCGGATAGCCCTGCCCGGGCCTGGTCTCGACGTTGTTGAACCAGACGTACTCCGTGCCGGTGCGGTTGGTCCACGCCTGCTTGCAGGTGACCGAGCAGGTGTGGCAGCCGATGCACTTGTCGAGGTTCATCACCATCGCCATCTGGGCCATGACGCGCATCAGTACTCGCACCTCCTGCGAGCGCTTGCGGATGACGGTGACCTCGTCGCGCTGGTTGCCGGTGGGTCCGAGGTAGTTGAACGCGAACGACAGCTGGGCGTAGCCGCCGATGAGGTGGCTGGGCTTGACCAGGATCCGGGTCAGCGAGTTGTGGATGCCGCCGCGCTTGCCGGACGTCTCGGCGATCGGGACGTCGATCAGCCGGTCCTGGGCGTGGTGCATGTAGACCGTCCCCTCCGGCATCCGGTGGGACACGATCGCGCGGGCGACGACGACGCCGTTGCGGTTCACCGCCTCGATCCAGTCGTTGTCCTGGACGCCGACCTTCGCGGCGTCCTGGTCGCTCATCCAGATCGTCTGACCGCCGCGGGACAGCGACAGCATGAACAGGTTGTCCTGGTACTCGGAGTGGATCGACCACTTGTTGTGCGGGGTCAGGTAGCGGACCGTCACGCCCAGCTCGCCCATCCGAGCCGATGTCGGGCTCGCTGAACAGCGCGCTCCATGTTCAGCGGCGGCCGGTAGACCGGGAGCCCCTCGCCGAGCTCGGTGCATCCAGTCGTGGTCGAGGTAGAAGTGCTGCCGGCCGGTGAGGGTGTGCCAGGGCTTGAGCCGCTCGACGTTGATGGTGAACGGCGAGTAGCGGCGTCCGCCGGTCTCCGCTGCCGGACCACTCCGGGCGAGGTGATCACCGGCACCGGCGCGGCGCTGGGTGTCGGCGAAGGTGATCTGCTTGCCCTCGTGCTCGGCGGCGAGGTCGTGCAGCTGCGGTGCCGGTGCGCTTCTCCAGGGTCTTGAACCCCTGCGTGGCCAGGCGGCCGTTGGTGGTGCCGGACAGAGCCAGGATCGCCTCGCAGGCCTGGACGTCGCGTACCAGCGAGGGCCGCCCGTCGGCCGCCCCGCCGCGGACCGGCGCCGTTCTTGCTGCCGCAGGTACGTCGACCTCCTCGTCGTGACGTCGTAGGTGACGCCCTTGGTCGGTGGTGCCGAGCTTCTCCAGCAGCGGTCCGAGCGCCGGCCATCTTCGCGCCGACGGCGGTGTAGTCGCGCTCGACCACCGACGAGCTTGGGCATGGTCACTGCCCGGGACCGGCTCGCACTCACCGTGCTTCCAGTCCCGCACGACGCCGTGCGGGCTGGCCATCTCGTCGGGGGTGTCGTGCTGCAGCGGGACGGCGACGACGTCCTTGCGCATGCCGAGGTGGCCGGCGGCGAGCTCGCTGAACTTCGTCGGCGATCGTCGTGGAAGGCGTCGCAGTCGGTGCGGGTCTGCCACGGCGGGTCGATGGCCGGGTTGAAGGCGTGGATGAACGGGTGCATGTCGGTGGTGTTCAGGTCGTGCTTCTCGTACCAGGTGGCCGCGGGCAGCACGACGTCGCTGAAGCAGCGTGGTGCTGCGTCATCCGGAAGTCGAGGGTGAGCAGCAGGTCGAGCTTGCCCTCGGGGGCCTCGTCGTGCCAGGTCACCTCCTGCGGCCGCTGACGTCTCGGGCGCTTCGCTCGGCCCGCAGCGAGGTGTCGGTACCGAGCAGGTGCTTGAGGAAGTACTCGTTGCCCTTCGCCGGACGAGCCCAGCAGGTTGGCCCGCCAGATGGCCAGGATCCGCGGCCAGTTCTCCGGCGCGTCGGGGTCCTCGGCGGCGAACCGCAGTGCACCCGACCTTGCAGCTCGGCGACGACGTGCTCGGCGACCGGGCGGTCTGCCGCCGCCGCCTCGTCGGCGAGGTCGAGGGGGTTGCGGTCGAAGGTCGGGTAGGACGGCATCCAGCCCATCCGTGCCGACTTCGCGAGGCACGTCGGCGCGTGCTCATGCCCGGCGAAGCCTGCCGCTCCCGAGCGGCGAGGCGAGCGGCGTCGGCACCGAAGGTGTCGTAGCGCCACTGGTCGGTGTGCAGGTACCAGTAGGCGGTGCCGATCATCTGCCGTGGCGGGCGTCGCCAGTCGCAGGCCGCAGCGCCAGCGTGCGCCCAGCCCGGTGACCGGGCGGCACTTCTCCTGGCCGACGTAGTGCGCCCAGCCGCCGCCGTTGCGGCCCTGGCAGCCGGTGAGGGTGGAGCAGCGCCGAGGAACCCGCGGTAGATCGTGTCGGAGTGGAACCAGTGGTTGATGCCGGCGCCCATGAGGATCATGCGAGCGGCCGCCGGACTCCTCGGCGTTCTCGCGCGAACTCCCTGGCGATCCGCACGGCCTGCGCCGCCGGGACGCGAGGTGATGCGCCTCCTGCCAGGCCGGGGTGTACGGGCGCGGCGGCGTCGTCGTAGCCCGCGGCCAGTCGCCGGGCAGACCCTCCCGGCCGACGCCGTACTGGGCCAGCATCAGGTCGAAGACGGTGGTGACGAGCCGGCTCGCCGACCCGGCGCGACCGGGACCCCGCGCGCGCAGCGACGCCCGGCCGTGCCCGTCGACGTCGTCGAAGCGCGGCAGCAGCGACCTCGGACACCGTCCGCCACCCGGCGTCGAGCAGGGTCAGCTGCGGGTCGACCTCGCCGAGGTCGAGGTTCCACTCGCCCGGCCCCGTCGTCGCCGAGCGGTAGCCCAGAGACGCCGTTCGGGACCACGCGGTCGCCGGTGCGGCTCGTCGAGCGAGCACGGTCTTCCATGCGCGTTCTCGTCGTCGGCGTGCTCCGAGGTCGGCGGCGGTGAGGAACTTGCCGGGCACGTAGCGCGCCGTCGCCGTCTCTCGTCGAGGGCGACCAGGAACGGCAGGTCGGTGAACTTGCTGGACGTAGTCGGTGAAGAACGGCGTCTGCCGGTCGACGAAGAACTCCTTGAGGATCACGTGGCCCATCGCCATCGCCAGGGCGCCGTCGGTACCGGGGTGCGGCGGCCAGCCACTCGTCGGCGAACTTGGCGTTGTCGGCGTAGTCCGGGGACGACCACGACGACCTTCTGGCCGCGGTACCGGGCCTCGGCCATCCAGTGCGCGTCCGGCGTCCGGGTCACCGGGACGTTGGAGCCCCACATCATCAGGTACGCCGGCGTCCCACCAGTCGCCGGACTCCGGGACGTCGGTCTGGTCGCCGAACACCTGCGGCGAGGCGACGGGAAGGTCGGCGTACCAGTCGTAGAACGACGAGCATCGAGCCGCCGATGAGCGAGGTGAAGCGGGCGCCGGCCGCGTGCGACACCATCGACATCGCCGGGATCGGCGAGAACCCGGCGACCCGGTCCGGGCCCGTACGTGCTTGATGGTGTGGACGTGCGCGGCCGCGATCGATCTCGGTGGCCTCGTCCCAGCTCGCGCGGACCAGGCCGCCCTTGCCGCGGGCCTACTGGTAGCGCCTGCGCGCGCTCGCGGGTTGTCGACTGGATGTCCGCCCACGCCTTCACCGGGTCGCCGCAGTGCGCGGCCTTCGCCTCGCGGTACATCTCGCAGCAGCACGCCGCGGACGTAGGGGTAGCGGACCCGGGTGGGGGAGTAGGTGTACCAGGAGAACGCTGCGCCGCGCGGGCACCCGCGGGGCTCGTACTCGGGGCGGTCCGGGCCCGACCGACGGGTAGTCGGTCTGCTGGGTCTCCCAGGTGATGATCCCGTCCTTGACGTAGACCTTCCACGAGCACGAACCGGTGCAGTTCACGCCGTGCGTCGAGCGCACGACCTTGTCGTGGCTCCAGCGGTCGCGGTAGAAGACGTCGGCGTCGCGGCCGCCCGTGCGGGTGAGCGTGCGCAGGTCCTCGGACACGGCGCTGCGAGCGCTCCTGGTGAAGAAGCGCCTGGTGCGCACCAGTGCCTCGCTGAGTCCCCCGTCCATTCCGACGTCCTGGTTGCCGCTCGGTGCTGTCGGTCGGGCCTCGGTGCTCACGGGGTCGTCCTGACGTCGGTGGTGGTCGTGGCTGCGGCGGTGGTGTCGTGTGCGCGCTCGGTCCGGCGCACGACCGTCAGCGTGAGGACCAGCGTCAGCGCGGCGGTCGCCGACAGCATCCACAGCCCGATCGCGTAGGACTCGGTGCGGCCGTACACGAAGCCCATGATCAGCGGCGGGACGAAGCCGCCGAGTCCGCCGGCGGCGCCGACCAGACCGGTGACCCCGCCGACTCTCGACGGGTCGGTGACCTTGGCGATCAGCGCGAACGTGGCGCCGCTCCCGGACCCCAGAGCCGCAGCCATCGCCAGGAACGCCACCGTGCCCACGTGCTCGAGCAGCGGGTTGGTCGCGGCCACACCGGCACCGACCACGACGACGGCAAACCCGGCGGCCAGGACGCGGACGGGACCGAACCGGTCCGACAGCCACCCGCCGATCGGCCGCATCAGCACCGCCACGACGACGAACCCGGCCATCCGGTTCGCGGCGTCCGCCGGGTCCAGCCCGTAGGCGGTCTTGAGGTAGGCCGGTAGGTAGACGCGAGAACGCCACGTAGCCGCCGAACGCCACCGCGTACAGGGCGCACGCCTGCCAGGTGATCGGCAGCCGCGCGTTCGCCGAGAGCCGGGTCAGCAGCGACGTGGTGGGCACCGTGCGGCCGGGCGCGTCCCGCAGGACGAGCCAGGCGAGGACGGCGTACGCCGCCAGGACCCCGGCGGTGATCAGGAACGGCGCCGGGGGTCCGAAGCCCGTGAACAGCTTGACGGTGGTCAGCGCGCTGATCGCGGTGCCACCCATGCCGGCACCGAAGACACCGATGGCCAGACCGCGCCGCTGCGGGTGGGAACCAGGCGTTGACGAACGGCACCCCCACCGCGAACGCGGTACCGGCGATGCCGAGGAAGAACCCGCCCACGAGCAGCAGCGGTGTAGGAGTCGAGCGCGAGAGAACGCGATGAACAGGATCGGGACGATCGTGGCCCCGGAGACGATCGGGAACATCACCCGACCGCCGAACCGGTCCGTCAGCGCCCCGACCACGATCCGGCCCAGCGAGCCGACGACCACCGGGACGGCCACCAGCAGGGCGACGTCCGACTCGCTCAGCGGTCCGAGGTCGCCGTTGTCGCGGAACAGCGGCCCGAGCGGGCTGATCAGCGCCCAAGCCCAGAAGTTGACCGCGAAACCCGCTGTGGCCACCACCAGCATCAGCCACGGCGATCCCGCCCCGCCGGCCGCCTGCGGCGCGCTCGGGAGCGTTCCGGTCACCAGGGACACCTCCGAGTCGCCACGATCGTGCCTGACACCCATCCGGTCCGCCGTCGGCCACCACCGCGGTGCCTCGCGCACGTCCTGGCGGGAAATTACTACACTTCGTTCCGTGGAAAACAGCGTCAGCGTGCCGTCGTCCTCCCGCTCTCCAGATCGCGGTCCTCGCGCTGCGAGCGCACGCCGGCCGACGAGGCTGTCGGCTTCGCGATCGGCGCTCCTCGAGACAGTCAGGGCGCAGGTGGAGCCGACGACGCTGGCAGCCGTCATCGCGCTGTCGGGCCTGCACGAGAACACCGTTCGCGAGCACCTGACCGGTCTGGTGCGTGCGGGTCTCGTCCACCGCTTCACCCGCACCCCCGTGGGTCGCGGGCGCCCGGCGTGGCTGTACGAGGCGACCGAGGTGGACCCGCACGCCACGGAGCACGCCGGCCTCGCCGCCGCCCTCGCCGCCCAGATCCACCGCTCCAGCGCGTCTCCCGCGGACGACGCGGACATGGCGGGTCGGCGATGGGGTCGTGAGCTGATCCGAGAACGTCCACCCGGTGGGCGTCCTGGCAGCGCGGTCGCAGCGCGACGACGGGTGGTCGAGCTCCTGGACGACATGGGATTCGCGCCGCGTGCCGATGAGCGTCACCGCGTCGTCCGCCTGACGCGATGTCCTCTGCTGGAGGCTGCCCACCGGTATCCCGACGTGGTGTGCGGGGTGCACCTGGGAATCGTCCGTGCTGCGCTGGAGGACTACGGCACCGCATCGGACGGTGCCGCGCTGCACCCCTTCTCCGAGCCCGGAGCCTGCCGGCTGGACTTGGTCGGCCGGTGACGGCGGGTCCGCCGGCACGACCTCCTGGTTCCCCGACCCCGCTGTGCCGCGGTGGTGCCATGGACACGACCTCGCTGACCGCCCAGGCCCACGACCACCTCGAGATCGCGAGGACGGCGTCCAGCGGATGCAGCTCCGTCACCGTTGACGGGGGCCACGACCACGTGCTGCGCCAGACGCTGATCACCTGGCCGCAAGGCGCCGGCACGACGAGCACCAGAACCCCGGCGAGGCGACGGTCCAGGTCGTGCTCGGGCTTGTTCGGCTCGTGTCGGGGGACGTCGACCGCGAAGGCCGCGTCGGCGACCACCTGGTGGTGCCCGACTCCCGGCACGGCCCCGAGGCCCTGGACGACGCGGTCGTGCTGCTGACGGTCGCCGAGCACCGCTGACCGGCACCGGGCGGCGTGCGGCACCCGATCGGGTCGCACGGTCAGCTCGTCAGCAGCACCCCGACCAGTCCGGTCGTGCTGATCACCAGGGTCGACAGCGCGGCGAGGGCGAACGGGCGGGGCCCGGTGCGCACCAGGGTCCGGAACCGGACGCCGGTCCCCAGGGCGAACATCGCTGCGGCGAGCAGCGCGACCTGGACGAGTCCGCCGGTCTCGACGACGACCTCCGGGACGACACCGGTCGACCGCACCAGGGCGAGGGCGACGAAGCCGACGACGAACAGCGGGACGAAGGGCGGCCGGCGCCCGGACCGCCCGTCACCTGCGTGGCGACGATCGCGCAGCCGGAGCGCGGCGACCACGGGGGCCAGCATCACGACCCGGGCGAGCTTGACCGTCACCGCCAGCGCGAGCAGCGCGCCGCCGGCCGTACTCGCGGACGTGCTCCCGATCGCCTCCCCTGCCGCGACCACCTGGGCGACCTCGTGGATCGCCGTCCCCGCCCACGTCGCTCCCTGGTCCGCGCTCAGGCCGAGGAGGAGCACCGCGGCCGGGAGGGCGGGGATCATCAGGGTGCCGAACAGCACGACGAGCGCGATCGCGGTGACGACGTCCTCCTCCTCGGCCTCGACCACGGTGTCCGCAGCCGCGACCGCCGCCGCGCCGCAGATCGAGAACCCGCAGGCCACCAGCAGCGTGAGGTCGCGGCCGGTGCGCAGCAACCGACCCAGTGCCAGGGTCGAGACCAGGCCGACGGCGACCACCACGACCACGACGGCCAGCAGCCGCGGACCGAGAGAGGCGACCTGGGACAGGACCAGCTGCAGCCCGAGCAGGACCACGCCCGCCCGGAGGAGGTGCTTGACGGCGACGGCGAGTCCCGGCGTCCACGACGGGGGCAGGGTGCGGGTGTTGCCGACTGCCACGCCCAGGGCGATGGCAGCCAGCAGGACGCTGACGCCGGGCACGACCGCCGACACCGCCCACGCGGTCGCGACGGCGGCTGCAACCACGGCCAAGCCAGGCAGGGGGGAGCGCGCCACCTCGGCCTCGCGGGGATCGTCGGCGGGAGGGTCGATCGCGGGGTCCACCCGGACAGGGTGGGGGCCGGCTCACCCGCGACGCCAGCCCGGGACGCGCAAGGCGCTGAACGGCACAAACGCAGTGGGGCAGGTGGGGCTCGAACCCACGACCTGACGGATCACGAGTCGAAGGCTCCAGGTTCGGGCTGTACGGGATGTGCTGTGCCAGAGGCGTTTGGCAGGCGAAGCGGGCGCAGCGGCCGGCGGCTGGGTCGATGGGTGCTGGTCGAGACCGGACCGTGCCAAGGCGTTCGTTGAGGATCTGTGAGAGGTCCCACCGACCATCGCGGACACGTGGAGCACCTCGTGGTGACGAAGCTGACAGTGTGGACGTCATCGACGACCGCCTTGTCGTCGACGACAGTCGGATCGTGTGGTTGTCCAGGCCCGTTGTGGACGACAGCTCGGGGCCCCACGCCTTCGAGAACTTGGCCGCCACCCGGGGGTCGTCCTCCGGCTGGTAGCCGGGCAGGTCGTCGTTGACGCAGCCGGAGTCGCTGAGCCCTGCACGTTGCTCGAGGGCTCCTTCCACGAGCGATCCGATCCGCGGCAGGGGCAGGTCCTCTGTGCTGGGTCGGACGAGGTGTCTCGCTTCTGACGGGAAGGGAGCGCTGAGCGACTCGACGCGGGTCCATGCCCACGGACGGCGTTGCATCCAGCCAGACCAGCGGTCAGGGGACCTGAGGTAGCAGCCGGACGGAGGGCGTTCAGTTCTCGGTCGCGCCCGGGCAGCCGCAAGAGGTCCGATGGTGGTAGGTGGTGGCGATCCGCTCGCGGCGGGGAGGGTCCACTCGCCCGTGGATGCGTTCGACGACGAGCTCGACGGCGCGAGCGCCCATCGCGGGGACGTCCTGGGAGATCGCGGTCAGGCGGGGCTCGAAGAGGTCCGACCACTCGAAGTCGTCGTAGCAGACCAGAGGCATGTCCTGGGGTACTCGCAGCCCGAGCGTTCGCAGCGCGCGGAGGGTCCCGATGGTCATGGCGTTGTTGGCGACGACCAGTGCGTCGGGCTGCCGCCCTGCCCGCAGCAGGCCCAGCACGGCCCGCTCGGCCTCGTGCACCTGACTGCCCCCCCGCAGGACCAGGGACGGGTCGGGATCGAGCCCTCGGTCCGCGACCACCTTGAGGTGGCCGGCGAGGCGCTCCTCGGTGGAGTGCAAGCCCTCGCGGCCCGCGACGATAGCGATCCGTCGGTGGCCCAGGTCGGCGAGATGTCCGGTGAGAAGTGCTGTGGGGGAATCGTTGTCGGGCGCGACCTGATCCAGCTCCACGTCGGTGAAGCGGTCGAGCAGGACGACCGGCACCCCCGTCGAGGCGAGGAACGGAAGGGCCTGGTGGATCGCGTCCGGGCTCGGCACCAGGAGCAGTCCGTCCACCTGTCGGTCGACGAGCTGTTGCACGACGCGCTGTTCCTGCTCGCCGTCCTCCCAGGTGTCGCCCACGACGAGGCTGTACCCGGCCGCACGGGCGCCGGCTTCCACCGATCGCACCAGGTCGGCGAAGTAGGGATTGGTCGCGGAGCTGCTCGCGAGCCCGAGCGTCAACGTCCTCGACGTCGCCAGGGAGTGGGCCAGGGCGTTGCGCCGGTACCCCGTGCTCGCGATGGCTCGCAGGACGGACTCGCGGGTGTGGTCGCTGACCACCCTGGTGGAGTTGAGGACGTGGGAGACCGTGGTCTGGCTCACGCCGGCCACCGCGGCCACTTCGGCCATCGTCACCATCAGGGACCTCCTCGGACCTCCGTTCGCGACGCTACACGAATTGCGACGCGCAAGCCCTTGCGCATGCGCTTGCGCGTCCCTACTGTTCTTTCTCAGGCGCGAAGACGCGGCCGGTTGGCTCATTCGACGACGAGGAGCTGGGATGGGCGAGGCCCCGAACGCAGCGACCCTTCCGGGCCTCGTCCGGCGTGCTCACGACCTGGTCGCCGGTGGGCGTCGCGGCCTGCTGGGGATCGTTGGCCCTCCTGGAGCGGGCAAGAGCTCCTTCGCTCATGCCCTGGTGCAGCGACTGCGGGGCCGGCCCCCTGCCGGATCGGGTTCCGACTGGGTCGTTCAGGTCCCGATGGACGGGTACCACCTCGCCGACTCCGAGCTCGTTCGCCTGGGACGTCTGGAACGCAAAGGGGCGCCGGACACGTTCGACGCCGCAGGTTACGCAGCCTTGCTCACGCGCTTGGCCGGCGATGGCGACGAGGTGGTGTACGCGCCCGCATTCGACCGCGATCTCGAGCAGCCCGTCGCAGGGAGCATCGCGATCGCCCCCGGTGCGCGTCTGATCGTCACCGAGGGCAACTACCTGCTCCTGGAGGACGGCGCCTGGGCGAAGGTGCGGGGTCACCTGTCCGAGGTCTGGTACATCGAGCTCGACGATCAGGAGCGCCTCCGCCGACTGATCGCCCGCCATCAGCAGTTCGGCAAGTCCGAGCTCGCAGCGAGTGAGTGGGCCCACGGGATCGATCAGCGCAATGCGGACGTCGTCGTCGGCACCTGCACGCGCGCTGACCTGCGGGTGTCCAGCGACGTCCTCGCCCACACCAGTCGCCCGGACGGCGTCCCCTGACGTCGCGACCGGCTGACACGAACCCGTACACGTCGCACGACCGCGGCGCACCGCTGCCGTGCGCCCTCCCTCCGCCAGCCCCCGAAAACCGCCCTCGACAGCATGGTCGTTTTGCTCAATGCTGCGAAGGCAACACCACCCGAGAGGAACTCCCATGTCCCAACACTCCAGGTCACACCGTTCCCGCGCTCTTGCCGCGGCCGGCCTCGCGATCGTGCTCAGCCTCGCGGCCTGCGGGGGCGACGACGGCGCCACGACGGGGGGCGGCGGCGACGGGGAGGTGATCGGTCTGATCACCAAGACCGACACGAACCCGTTCTTCGTCAAGATGAAGGAAGGCGCGCAGGCCGCTGCTGACGCCGAAGGCCTTGAGCTGCAGTCCTTCGCGGGCAAGCAGGACGGTGACAACGAGGCTCAGGTGCAGGCCATCGAGAGCCTCATCTCCGCCGGCGCCAAGGGCTTCCTGATCACGCCGTCGGACTCGGCAGCGATCGTCCCCTCGATCGACAAGGCTCGCCAGGCCGGGATGCTGGTCATCGCCCTGGACACCGAGACGGACCCTGCAGACGCGGTCGACGCCACCTTCGCCACCGACAACTACCAGGCGGGCCTGCTCATCGGCCAGTGGGCCAAGGCCAAGTTCGAGGCCGAGGGGACCGAGGCGAGGATCGCGCTCCTGGACCTCAACGCCAATCAGGTGTCGGTGGACGTGCAGCGCGACCAGGGGTTCCTCGAGGGCTTCGGCGTCGACGTCGGTGACAAGAACCGGATCGGTGACGAGGACGACCCGCGGATCGTCGGCCACGACGTCACCGACGGAGGCGAGGAGGGCGGTCGGACGGCCATGGAGAACCTGCTCTCGCAGGACGACAGCATCAACCTCGTCTACACGATCAACGAGCCCGCCGCGGCCGGTGCCTATGAGGCGCTGAAGGCGGCCGGCAAGGAGGACGAGGTCACCATCGTGTCGGTCGACGGCGGCTGCCCGGGCGTGACCGACGTCGAGGCCGGCGCGATCGGCGCCACGTCCATGCAGTTCCCGCTGAAGATGGCGTCGCTCGGCGTGGAGGCGCTGGCGGCGTTCGCGGCCGACGGCACCAAGCCGGACGCGAGCGTCGACACGGGCGTCGAGCTGATCACCGACGACCCGCAGGACGGCGTCGAGTCGCAGGACTCGGCCTACGGACTCGAGAACTGCTGGGGCTGAGCACACCCACCCGCCAGCCGGTCCGGCCCACGGGCGGCGGCTCGGGGCAGCGTTCGCCCCGACCCTGAGCCGCCCCCCGTGAGGCATCAGCAGCAGGCACTCTCGACGCACTGAGGAGCAGACGCATGACCGATGAGAAGCCCCCCACCGCGTCCGGTGGTTCCGCCACCGTGACGCAACCGCCGCCACCCGGCGCCGGCTTCGACGAGCACAGGTCCGAGTCGCTGGTGCTGAGGCTCCAGCACGTCCTGCACAGCCAGCCGACCCTCGGCCCGCTCGCCGTCCTCGTCCTCGCGATCGTCGCGTTCGCCGTCCTGAACGACAGGTTCGTCTCCGCGTCCAACCTGAGCCTGGTGCTCCAGCAGGTCACCGTCATCGCGGTGCTGGCCCTCGGACAGACGATCATCATCCTGACGGCCGGCATCGACCTGTCGGTCGGCGCCATCGCCGTCTTCTCCTCGATCCTGATGGCCAACCTGGCCACCGACGCGGGTATGCCCGGTCTGCTGGCCCTGGTGGTCGGGCTCGTCCTCGGCACTGCGATGGGGCTGGTCAACGGCCTGCTGGTCACCCGGTTGAAGCTGCCACCGTTCATCGTCACGCTCGGCACCCTGAGCATCTTCCTGTCCCTGAACGCCGTCGTCTCCAAGAGCGAGACCGTGCGCGGCTCGGACATGCCGTCGATCATGACGTGGACCGGAAGGGCGGACATCTCGTTCGGGGGGTTCAGCCTGACGTACGGCTCGATCATCATGCTGCTGCTCTTCGGGGTCTTCTACTACTCGCTGGGGCGGACCGCCTGGGGGAAGCACGTGTACGCCACCGGCGACGACCTCGAGTCCGCACGCCTGGCGGGGATCCGTACTGATCGGGTGCTGCTGTCGGTCTACACGGTGGCTGGTGCCATCTACGCCATCGGCGCGTGGATCCTGATGGGACGCCTGGCCTCGGCGAGCCCGAACGTCGGTGTCGAGTACAACCTCGACTCGATCACGGCCGTCGTGCTCGGCGGCACGAGCCTGTTCGGCGGGCGCGGGGCCGTGATCGGGACACTCGTCGGCGCGCTGATCGTCGGGGTGTTCCGCAACGGCCTGCAGCTCGCGGGCGTCGACGTGGTCTGGCAGGGCTTCGCGATCGGCCTCCTCGTCCTGGTGGCCGTCTCCATCGACCAGTGGATCCGGAAGGTGAAGGTATGACTGCTACCGAGATGTCGAAGTCGTCCGGGGGCGGCAGCGCAGCCCGCACCCCCGTCCTGGCCGCGAAGGGCCTGGTCAAGCGCTACGGCCGGGTGACGGCGATCGAGAACAGCGACCTGGAGCTCTATCCCGGTGAGATCCTGGCCGTCATCGGCGACAACGGAGCCGGCAAGTCGAGCCTGATCAAGGCGTTGTCCGGCGCACTGGTCCCGGACGCGGGCCAGATCTACCTCGACGGCGAGCCGGTGCAGTTCAAGAACCCGATGGACGCGCGGGCCGCCGGCATCGAGACCGTCTACCAGACGCTGGCGGTGGCGCCCGGGCTCGACATCGCCGACAACCTGTTCCTCGGACGCGAGGAGAGGAAGCCGGGACTGTTGGGGTCGATCTTCCGGATGCTGGACCGCAAGCACATGCGCTCGGAGGCCGAGCGGCACATGAGCGAGCTGGGGATCGCCACCCTGCAGAACATCGGCCAGGCCGTGGAGAGCCTGTCGGGCGGGCAGCGTCAGGGCGTCGCGGTCGCCAGGGCCGCCGCCTTCGGCAGCAAGGTCGTCATCCTGGACGAGCCCACCGCCGCCCTGGGCGTCAAGGAGGGCAACCGCGTCCTGCAGCTCATCCGCGACGTCCGCGACCGCGGGCTCCCGGTCATCCTGATCAGCCACAATATGCCGCACGTCTTCGAGATCGCCGACCGGATCCACATCCAGCGCCTCGGCCGGCGAGCCACGGTCATCACCCCGGCCAGCCACTCGATGTCCGAGGCCGTCGCCATCATGACCGGCGCTGCGGAGCCACCGCCGATCGTGGAGGGCTGAGCCGCCGTCGTCCTGGGGGAGGTCAACGCCTCGACAGCCGACGCCTCTGCTCCAGCACCGCCGTGCGGAAGAGCTCGGCCGACGGCAGGAGCCGTCGGTCCTGTGACCACGTCAACCCCACGTCGCGGTGGGCGCCCGTGTCGGTGATGCGCAGGGCGCGATGGACGACGCCGGCCGCGCTCCGGTCGGCGTCGGTCGCGGGGACGATCGCGACGCCGAGGCCGGCGGCGACGAATCCCCGGACGACAGAGAGGTCGGTCGCCTCGAACGCCACGCGCGGGGTGAACCCGGCTTCGGCGCAGAGCCGGTCCGACAGGGTTCGCAGCTCCCAGGAGGGGGTGAGGACCACGAAGGCCTCGTCGGCCACGTCCGCGAGGGCGACGGTCCGGCGCTCGGAGGTGGCGGTCCAGTGGTCTGCCGGTACGGCGAGCTCGAGCGGCTGAGCGAACAGGCGCTCGAAGTGAACAGCGGGGTTACGCGGACGTCGAGCGGTGAACTCCAGGTCGACGCTGCCTCCCGCGACCAGTGACGATCCGAGCGTGTCGTCGGACTGCTGGAGACGGAAGTGCACCTGCGGGTACCGGAGTCGAAAACGTCCGATCAGATCGGGAATCAACCACGTTCCCAGCGATGGTGGGAAGGCGATCGTGACGGTCCCGGTCTCCGGGGCGACCAGCTGGCTGACGGCAGCCAGGCCGTCGTCCAGGCCGTGCATGCACACGTCGACGTGACGCTTGAAAGCGCTGCCCGCGTGGGTCGGACGGAGCACGCGCCCGCTCCGACCCAGCAGCGGCGTGCCCACTTCGTCCTCGAGCCGGGCAAGGGCACGGGAAACGCCGGGCTGGCTGACCCCGTACAGGTCTGCGACCTCGGTGAGCGTCACACCGTCGGCCACCAGCTGGAACCACCTCAGCACGTCGGTCTCCATCTCCATGACGCTACGTCATGGGTGCTGGTGACGTCGCTGACGTCAAGGCATGCTGGGTCGCCCCTGAGCGTGTCAGGCGGCGGTGCGCTGCCGGGCCACGATGCGGTGGATGTCCGCGACCTCGGCGTACTCGTGGCGGGCGAGCATGGCGTCCAGCTCCATCCGCTCGGCGGGCGAGGAGTAGCCGGCCAGCTCCGCCTCCATCTGCTTGCGAGCGGTACGAATTGCGCGCCGTGCGGCGAGGCGGTGCGTCGCGGCGGCCCACGGACGGACGGGGGACAGGTTCTTGGTGGTCACGCAATCCAGTGTCCACACCTGCTCCGTATGCGTCCAATGCCTACGGCCGCGTTACAGCATGCCCGGAACGCATGATTGCGGGCCCCGGCGTTCGGCGTCGCGCCTACTGGCTGGCCACGTGAGCTTGCGGACCGTGCGGACACCGGTGATCGACCTCATCGACGCCGGATCGCGCCCCGGGGCGCTACCGCCCCGGACGCCCGGCGCACCACCGGCATCGACATCGACGGGCTCGCGGCGCGGTGCCTAATCAGCGGATGAAGGGTCCGTCAATCGCGGTGTCAGGCGGTGCCGCGACGTGTCGGCGACGAACAGGAGGTGGGTCTGCCTGGGGACGTCGCGGCCCTCAACGTGGGCAATACCGTGAGAGGTCCTGTGAGAGGTCGCGGCCGCGAATTGCTCAACGGGACGTCAACGTGGCGCCTGACCTGCGGAAACGTGGGGCAGGTGGGGCTCGAACCCACGACCTGACGGATTATGAGTCCGCTGCTCTGACCGGCTGAGCTACTGCCCCGACGACTGCGAGCCTAGCTTCCGGGTGCACGTGGTCACCCGGGGCGTCCGGGAGGGTGGTGCTGGGAACCGTCAGCTCGAAGCGGCAGCCGCCAGCCGTGTCTCGACCTCCAGGGCGCCGGCGTGCGCCTCGGCGACACCTCGGGCGATGGCGAGGCCGGGCCCCGCTCGGCTCCCACCCGGGGTGCGTCGGGGGTCGGCCCGCCAGCCGGTGTCGATGACCCGGTCCAGGTGGTCGGGGTCGATCCCACCGCAGCCGTCGCTCACCGACAGGCGGACGCGGCCGTCCGCCTCCCGCGCTCCTCGCACCACGACCAGTCCGCCGAGGCGCTGTGCCGCAACGCGTTACCCACGAGGTTCGACAAGGCCCGGGCGAGCTCGTCGGCACCGCCTGGACCAGGAGCTCGTCGTCTGCGTCGACCGCGAGCCGGACGTCGAGGGCGCGCGCTCGGTCGGCGTGCTTTGGTCGTCCTCGACGACGAGCACGCGCGCACCCACCCCGGCAATTGAGGCGCTCGCCCCGCGGGCGGGACGTCATCACCTCGTCATCGGCGCAGACCGTGGTCGTGGGCCGGGCGGGGGGAGGATGACGTCATGGTCGACCTCGCCCCGCCCTTACCCCCACGGCTGGTCCGGCGCGTGCTCGCGCTGTCGCTGGCCGGGTCCCTGGCTCTCGCGGCGTGCTCCGCCGGGACCAGCCCGTCCGGCACCGCGGCCGGCACGTCGTCGGCTTCCGAGAGCTCCGCGCCGGCGAGTACGACGCCCGCCCCCGAGGACGGCCTGCAGCCGAGCGCGGTCCCGACAGCGCTCGACTTCGTCGCGGAGGACCTGGACGGCCAGGAGTTCCGCGCGGCCGACCTGGCCGGCGCACCGGCCGTGCTGTGGTTCTGGGCGCCGTGGTGCACGGTCTGCGCCAGGTCCGCCGCGGAGGTGCGCGAGGTCGCTGCCGCGAACCCCGACGTCCGGTTCGTCGGGGTGGCGGGTCTGGCGTCGGACCGCGACGCGATGCAGGACTTCGTCCGTCGCGGCGACGTCGGGGGGCTGACGCACCTCGCCGACCTGGACGGCTCGCTGTACGCGCGCTTCGGCATCTCGCAGCAGCACTCGTTCGTCCTGGTCGCTGCGGACGGGTCGACGACGACCGAGGTGGCCTACGGCGGCCAGGTCGATCTCGCCGACCTCGTCGCGCAGACCTTCGGATGACGCGAGGTCGTCGGTGATCGATCCCGGGCTCTACGCCGTGGCTCTCGGCGCGGGTTCCCTGGCCGCCCTGAACCCGTGCGGGTTCGCTCTGCTGCCGACCTACCTGCTGCTGCTCGTCGACCCGGGGGAGAGCACGACGTCGGCAGCGTTGGGGCGCGCACTGAGAGCCTGTGCGGCGATGACCGTCGGCTTCGTCGCCGTCTTCGCCGTCTTCGCAGCACTCGTCGTCCCGCTCTCGCTGGCCGTCGAGCAGCACCTCCCGTGGGTGACCGTCGTCATCGGCGTGGCGCTGGTCGCGCTCGGCGTGCGGGCGGCGGCGGGACGCTCGCTCGGCCTCCGCGTCCCGGTCGTGGGCAGGGCGCCGACGGGTCCGGGCGCCTCCGCACCGGCGGTGGCGCTGTACGGGGTCGCCTACGCCACCGCGTCGCTGTCGTGCACGGTGGCGCCGTTCCTCGCGCTGGCCTCCACCGCCACGCGTACGCAGAGCCTGCTGGGCGGTGCCGGCGTCGTCCTGGCGTTCGCCGTGGGCATGGGGCTGCTCGTCGGCCTGCTCGGTGTCGGCGTCGCCCTCGCACGACAGGGCGTGGTCAGCGGGCTTCGTCGCGCGATGCCCTACGTCGGGCGCCTGAGCGGCGGGCTGCTGGTGGTCGCGGGTCTGTACGTGGCCTACTACGGCTGGTACGAGGTGCGGGTTCTCGGCGGCGGGTCCACCCAGGACCCGGTGGTCGACGCCGCGCTCGCCGTCCAGGGTGCCTTGGCTCGGGCCGTGGACGCAGCCGGGGTACCGCTGCTGGTCATCGCGGCCGTGGTGGTGGTCGCCGCCGCCTCGGCCGCCGTGGTCGGTCGTCGACGGCGCCGATCGGAGCGGACCGCCGTCCTGCGGTGACGCAGGTCAGGAGCTCGCGGCACCGACGTCCTGGACGGCCGGCCCGTCGCCCGGCGCCTGCTCGTCGTCCAGCTCCGGCTCGTCCGGCGCCGGTCCCGCAGGTGTCTCCCGCCAGGTCGAGATGACCGCCCAGGCCAGCGCCGCGAAGGGGACCGCGAGGATCGCGCCGATGATGCCGGCGACGATGGTGCCGGCCGACAGCGCGAGCAGCACGGCGAGCGGGTGCAGCCGCAGGCTGCGGCCCAGCACCACGGGGGCGAGCAGGTCGCCCTCGAGCTGGTTCACCAGGATCACCACGCCGAGCACGATCAGCGCCTGCACGGGGCCGTTGCTCACCAGCGCGATCAGGGCCGCCAGGGCGCCGGCGACGGTGGCACCGACGATCGGCACGAAGGCGCCGACGAAGACGACCACGGCGAGCGGCAGGGCGAGCGGGACGCCGAGGATCGCCAGGGCGGCACCGATCAGCACGGCGTCGACGAGGGCGATGATCGCCGTGCCGCGCACGTACCCGCCGAGCACGTCGACGGCGCGGTCGGCCACCACGTCGTAGCGGCGGCCGTGCCGACCCGGCAGGAACTGCCGGGCGAACTCCCAGATCCGCTCGCCGTCCTTGAGCAGGAAGAACAGCAGCACCAGGCCGAGGAAGATGCCGGCCAGCACCTCGACGACGAGCGTGGCGCCGGTGATGGCGCCGGCCTGGGCCTGCGGACCGGAGACCACTTCGCCGAGAGAGCCGGTGAGGTCGTCGAGCTGCTGCTGCTCGATGCCGAGCGGGCCGTCGGTGAGGAACCGCTGCAGCTCGTCCAGGCCGCTGGAGGCACCCTCGACCAGGTCGTCCCACTGGTCGCGGACGGCCGAGCCGACCAGGTACCCCAACCCTCCGAGCACGGCGAGCGCACCGATCAGGGTGATCCAGACCGCGAGCATGCGCGGCAGCCTCCTCGACAGCAGCCTCACGAGCGGGCTGGCGGCTGCGGCGATGAGGATGGCGATCAGGAGCGGGACGACCACCAGCCGGATCTGCACGCCGGCGTAGACCGTGACGGCCGTGATCGCCAGCACGAGCAGCACCTGGGCGCTGCGCGTGGCAGCGCGGCCCAGACCGTCCTTCCACAGGTCGTGCCGCTCCTGCTCGGTCGAGGACCTCGTGACGGGGCTCGACGTCGGCGTCTCCGCTGACCCGGACGAGACGCGTTCTGCCACAAGGCCCCCGGATGACAACGGCTTCTCAGGAGCGCCCTTCGACGACCGCGAGGCGGACGAGAACGGGAGACGGGGCGGGGTCACGGTTCCGAGGGTGTCACGACCCGGCGCTCGCGGCCCGTCACGCCGCCCCCGACCCGCCTCCCGTCCGTACCAGCCGGCCGAGGACGTCGGCGAGCGTCTCGACCCGACCGGCAGAGGTCGTGGACGTCAGGGTGACCTGAGCGCCATCGCTCTGCGCAGCGACGCTGGTGCTGACCCGAGGCGATCAGACCGCGCGGGCGAACGCGGAGACCGCCGCCTCGACGGGGTCGTCACCCGACACCAGACCGACGACGAGACCCGCCGACCGCGGTTCCTCGAGCAGGGCGGCGACGACAGCCGCGACGTCGGCCCGCGGCACCGAGCCGTCCTCCGCGCCGGGCTCGAGCCGGACGCGGCCGGTCGGCGGGTCGTCTGTCAGGTGGCCAGGTCGCAGCACGGTCCACTCGAGCTCGGTGGCGCGCACCGCGTCCTCCGCGGCGAGCTTGGCACGCAGGTAGGTCGTGAAGACCTCCTCGTCGTGCTCGACGGCCCGGCCGCGCACCGACTCGACGCCGGCGGAGGAGATCAGCACGTAGCGGTGGGCGTGGGCCCGCCGGGCTGCCTCGGCCAGGAGCACCGCGGCGCCGTGGTCGACGGTGCTCTTGCGCTCCGCGCCGCTGCCCGGGCCCGCGCCCGCTGCGAACACCACGGCGTCGCAGCCGTCGATCACGGCCAGGACGTCGTCGGTGTGCGTGGTCTCCAGGTCGCACACGACCGCGCCCGCGCCGGACGCCTCGACGTCGGCGAGGTGATCGGGGTTGCGGACCAGACCGACCACCTCGTGACCGGCGTCCGCGAGGATCCGGTTGAGCAGCAGGGCGATCTGTCCATGGGCTCCGGCGACGGCGATGCGCATCACCCGATCCTTCACCCGCGGTCCGACCGCCGCCATTCGGGCAGTGACCTCCTCCGGGCACGACCCACGAGGGTCATGTGCCCGACCCCCGCACGCGGTAGCGTCGGTGCTCCTCCCGGACGGCGCTCGTCGCCGGCGCCGTGACGGGGCCGGGTCACGCGGCGACGCCAGGGGAGGTCCCATGTCCGTCCAGGCCACCCAGCAGGTGATGGACCGCTACTGGAGCGGGGAGCACGACGACACCGAGGTGATGGCCGAGGACGTGGTCTTCACCGTGATGGCGTCCGGCGAGTCGTTCCGCGGCCGCGCCGCGGTGATGACCATGCTCGACACGTACTACCGCACGGCCTTCGAGGCCACGGCCGAGCCGCGGACGGCGATCGTGGGTGACGGCCACGCGATGATCGAGGTGACCTTCGCCGGCAAGCACGTCGGCGACTTCATGGGGATCCCCGCCACCGGCAAGGACGTCCGCGTCCCGCTCTGCGTGGTCTACGACGTCGACGACGGTGCGATCTCGGCCGGCCGGGTCTACTTCGAGGTGCCGGTGCTCCTGGAGCAGCTCGGCGTCACCCCCGCCTGAGAGGCTCCCTGGGACGCGAGCGCGGACGCACCGCTGCCCCGGACGGTGCGGTCCGGGGCAGCGGCTCCGAGGGGATCGGGCGGAGCGGACGGGTCGGAGGTCAGAACCTCAGCCGACGCAGGTAGTCGTAGCCCACCTCGGCCGTCTGCAGCGGCGTCACGTCCGGGGTGTCGTTCTCGACGATGTACTCGCGCACGGTGTGCGCGGCGAAGATCCGGGCGAAGTCGATCGTCCCGGTGCCGAGGTCGCCCATGTCGCCAGGGGTGGCGCTGTCGTCCGCGTGCCGGTCCTTGACGTGGTACTGCAGCACCTTCTGCGGTGCGTCGTGGATGACGTCGATCGCGAACTGGACCGGGTCGGCCGCACCGACCCCGACACCACCGGTGACGGCCCAGTACAGGTCGACCTCGAGGTGCACCAGGCGGGGGTCGAGGGTCTCGGTGAGGATCTGCCACGGCGTGGAGCCGTCGGCGAACTCGGTCGTGAACTCGTGGGCGTGGTTGTGGTAGCCGTACTTGAGTCCGTACCTCTTCGCCAGCGCGGCCTCGGCGTTCATCTGCTCGGCCCAGGTGCGCCACTGGTCAGCGCTGTCGGAGCTGAGGTACGGCACCACGATGTACTCGTGGCCGAGGGTCGCCGCGTCCTGCAGCTTCGTGGCCAGCCCGGTGGCGTCCTCCGAGATGCCCACGTGGCTCGACGTCGGCGAGATGCCCTGCCGGCGAAGGAAGTTCGCCACCGTCTTCGCCGACTGGCCGTACAGGCCGGCGAGCTCGACCCGCGGGTACCCGACGTCGGCGAGGTGCCGCAGCACCTTGCGCGCCGAGTCCCAGTCGGTCATGGCGTCGCGCAGCGTGTACAGCTGGATGCTGATCAGCCCGCGGGGCACCCGGCGACCGGTGCCGGCCGCCGCCGCTCCGCCGGCGGTGGCGGGCAGGGCGCTCCCTCCGACGACGGCAGCGCCGGCGCCGAGGGCGAGCATGCCGCGCAGGAAGGTGCGCCGATCGGCACCTCTGTCATCGAGGGAGCGCAGCAGTGGCGCCGCGCCGTCGTGTCCGAAGCACATGTCGTGTGGTTCCTCTCGTCTGGATGGGGTTCAGGAGGTGGGGACGAGGACGACCTCGTCCGTCCCGGTGAGCGGCACCCCCGCGTCGCCGCCGTCGTCGGTGTAGTTCGCCACGAACACACCGCGCAGCTCGTCCTCACCCGGGTCGTGCCCGCCCGGCAGGGTCGTGGTGATGGTTCCCGAGCACCCGGACGCGGTGGTCTGCGGGTGGCCGTGCTCGTCGTGGCCGAGGACGTAGGTGACGGTGACCCGTGAGCAGTCCACCGGCTGGTCGTCGGTGACGGCGACCTCGAACGGCACGGCGTCACCGAACGAGAAGGTCTGTCCCGTCACGGGTGTCACGAACGACACCACGGGGACCTCGTTGCCGACGACGACCGTGACGTCCGCGTTGGCGAACCGGCCGCGGTTCTTGCCGCCTTCGTCGGTGACCTTGAGGTTGGCGCGGTACTCACCGCCCTGCTCGTAGACCCAGATCGGGTTCTTCGCACGTGAGTCGATCCGGCCGTCGGAGTCGAAGTCCCACGCGTACTTCAGTCGGTCGCCCTCGGGGTCCGTGGTGCCGGCGCTGGAGAACCGGACGGTGAGGGGTGCCGAGCCGACCACCGGGTCCGCGGTGATCTTCGGGATGGGAGAGCGGTTGCCACCGACGCCCACGAAGTCGATCCGCGACAGCTGTGCATCCGGGTTCTCGGCGAAGTAGCCGTCGCCGTACTCCAGCACGTACAGCGCGCCGTTCGGGCCGAACTCCATGTCCATCGGGTTGTCGGTCACCAGCGAGGCGACGACGTCCTCGATCGCGGTCAGGTGGTTGTCCTCGTCGAGCGAGAGGCCCTTCACCCAGTCGCGGGTCCACTCGTAGAACATCGCCTTGTCGTCGTAGTACTCCGGCCAGGCGACGGGCGTCTTCCCGCGAGAGGCCTTGGCGCTGTGGTGGTAGGCGGGTCCGGCCATCGGGCCGATGCCCCCGGTGCCGAGCTCGGGGAACTCCGACGAGGCGCCGTAGGTGTACCAGATCTGCGGCTGCTCGACGGGCGGCAGCTGCGTCAGACCCGTGTTGCGCGGCGACTCGTTCACCGGTGCCGCGCAGTCGAACTCCTCACCGGAGGTGCTGGTGGCGAAGTCGAAGTCGACGTAGGGCAGCTCGGCGGTGGCGCAGTACGGCCAGCCGTAGTTGCCGGGCTCGGTGGCCGAGAACCACTTGCCGTGGCCGGCCGGACCGCGGTCGGGGTCGGCGGAGTTCGCGTCGGGGGAGTAGTCGGCGACGAACAGCCGGCTCGTCTCGCGGTCGAGCTCGATCCGGAACGGGTTGCGCAGACCCATCAGGTAGATCTCGGCGCGCGTCCCCGCCGTGCCGGGGGTGAACAGGTTGCCCCTCGGCACGGAGTACCCGCCGCCGGCGCGCGGCTTCACCCGCAGCACCTTGCCGCGAAGGTCGTTGGTGTTCGCCGCGCTGCGCTGGGCGTCGAAGGCCGGGTTGCGGTCGGCCCGCTCGTCGATCGGCACGTAGCCGTCGGACTCGAACGGGTTGGAGTCGTCACCGGTCGACAGGTACAGGTTGCCGGCGGCGTCGAAGACGATGTCGCCGCCCACGTGGCAGCAGATGCCGCGGTCGACCGGCACCTGGAGGATCTTCTCCTCCGTGCTGGTGTCGATGCTGTCGCGCACCAGCTTGAACCGCGAGAGCTGGATGACGCCCTCGAACGGGGCGAAGTCGGCCGCGGTGCCGGTGAACGGCGCGTCGCCCTCGTTCACCAACGGCGTCAGCGGGTCGTCGACCGGAGTGCCCTGCGGGGGCGAGTAGTACAGGTAGACCCAGCGGTTCTTGGTGCCGAAGCCGGGGTCGACCGCGATGCTCTGCAGCCCCTCCTCGTCGTGCTGGTACACCTCGATCGACCCGGCGCGGGTGTTGAGGCCCTTGGCGGGGTCGTTCAGCCAGATGTCGCCGGACCGCGTGGTGTGCAGCACCCGGCCGTCGGGCAGCACGGCGAGGTCGATCGGCTCACCGGGGGTGTCGTTGAGGGTGACCTTCTGGAACCCCACGTCCGCCGGCGGCGCACCGTCCGCAGGGTCCGGCGGGGTGTGGCCCGGGTGGGCCGAGGCGGGAGCCGCCACCACCAGACCCAGGGCCAGGGCGACGGCCCCGATCATCGCTCCCGCTGCAGATCCGAGCTGTCGCTTCGTCATCGTCGTGCCTCCGGGCCGTGTCGTCGTCGACGTGCCAACAGGGCGAAACTACGGAGGACGACCAAAAGGGGTCAAGGGTTCAGACCACCTTTTGTCTAGCAATCGGCAGAAGACGTACGAGTTGAAGGCAACGGGGGCATCCGGGCACGACGAAGCCCCTCGAGCTCATACCTCGAGGGGCTTGCACCATGTGTACGCGGACGCGGCAGGCAGGTGGGGGAGACACGCCGCACGCGTGCCGTGCACAGCGGGGGCTCGTGTGCGCCGGGCCGGGAGCGCCTCTCGGCGCGGGGCCGCTCGGAGCGGCTTCAGGTGGAGCCCGGGGCTACCGCGGCCCGGCGCACGCCCAGGATAACGGGGCCGACGCCCGAGGTGTTCCCTTCGGACCGACTCGCCCGGCCTGGCCGCTCCCGGTCCGGCCGCAGCCCGGTCAGGACTCCTGCAGGTGCCCGTCCCGCCACGCCCGTGCGGCGGCCTCGAGCTGCTCGGCCGTGCGCACGAGGCGGGCCGCGCTGCGGGTGGGGTCGGGTTCGTCGTCGACGACGTGGTCGGCCAGGTGCGCTCGCCCGACCGCGACCACACGGGCGAACGCGGCGGCACGTTCCAGCGCGACGGCGAAGTCCCCGGTGTACACGCCGGTCAGCACCGCGTCGGCCATCTGACGCACCTGCTCCGGCCCGGGCGGGTCGGCCACGCCGGCCACCACCTCGTGCACGGGGGCGCAGCGGCGTCCGTCGTGGAACTCGCGGGACGCGGCGACCGGGTCGCGGTGCACCCAGTCGCGCAGCGCGTACAGCCGCCACAGCGCACCGGGCAGCGACTCGGGCGGCGCGTCGGACCACAGCTGGGCGAGCAGATCGAGCCCGTGGTCGTCGGTGAGGGCCAGCAGCCGACGCACGGTCTCGGGGTCGTCGCGCTCGCGCGCGCCGAGGACGAGCAGGCGGGCGGTGCCGTGCGCGGCCTCCTGGCGCTCGCGCGGCTCGAGGCCGTCCGGGCGGGTGTCCATGGCGGCCGGCCCCAGCAGGGTCGGGCGGTGGTAGCGCCGGGAGGAGGACGTCACGTCCTCATCCTGGCACCGGGTGGTGGCGCTGTCAGAACCGGACGACCGGCGGCGCGGGCCGCAGGTTCGCCCGCGGGCAGGCCGCCAGGTCGAGCCCGCCGAGAGCCAGCGCCTCGTTGCAGAGCGACTCGACGGTCCAGCCGTGCTCGGCGCCCAGGCGGGTGACGGTGACGCGGTAGATGGTGATCTCGTAGCGCGACGGCGTGCCGTACGCGACCTCGATCGAGCCGATCAGCTCGGCGCCCGTGAGGTTCTGGGGGCCGTTCCAGGAGCGGTCCCACCGGCTCCACAGGTTCGGCTTGCTCTGCCAGGCGCCGCCGTTGCGGACGTCCAGCATCGCCAGCTCGACCAGGATCGAGCGGGCGGCCTCCTCCGGCACGATGGCCGCAGGTCGGATGATCTCGGTGACCGTGCCCTCGCTGTAGGCCTCGGACATCAACAGGTCGGCGTCGTCCAACACGGGTGCCCTCGCTCCGTTCGGTGGGTGGTGCCTCCCGGGCAGGTCGATCACCCGGGTCCCGGACTCCATCGGCCGATCCGAGCCCGTGCTTGAGCCCGGAGGAGTGACGGCCACCCGGCGCCGACGATCACGACACGCCAGAACGGTGGTCACCCACGTGACCCGTGGGGCATGATGGTGCCTGCGCGACGCGCGTGCCGGAACTGGCTGGAGTGGCCGACGACACCGCTGGTGCTGACGAGGTCCGTGGGGAAGACGTACCTCGAGTCACCAGGAGGTCGGTATGTCTGCTCCCCAGACCCGGGGCGTGCTGTTCGTGCACTCGGCGCCGCGCGCGCTGTGCCCGCACGTCGAGTGGGCCGCCGGCGGCGTCCTCGGCGTGCGCGTCAGCCTGGACTGGACCGCGCAGCCGGTCGCTCCCGGCATGTTCCGTGCCGAGCTGTCCTGGCAGGCCGCGGCCGGCACCGCCGCCACCCTGACCTCCGCCCTGCGCGGCTGGGCGCACCTGCGGTACGAGGTGACCGAGGAGCCGAGCCGGGGCGTCGACGGCGGCCGCTGGATGCACACCCCCGACCTCGGCATCTTCCACGCCGTCACCGACGTGCACGGCAACGTCATGGTCCCCGAGGACCGGATCCGTGCGGCGGTCGAGGCCGGCGCCGGCGACCCGACGATCCTGCGGCACGAGCTCGACCTCGCCCTCGGCGCTTCCTGGGACGACGAGCTCGAGCCGTTCCGGTACGCCGGCGAGGGCGCACCGGTCCGCTGGTTGCACCGCGTCGGCTGAGGCCTCATACCCCCGCGGACGGGTGCAGCAGCGGGACGAAGCCGTTGGCCAGCGCCAGCACCGACGTCGGAGGCGTCAGCACCGCGACCTGGCCGCGCGGCCGCGCCACCGGTGAGTGCCAGCCGCCGAACCCGAACGCCAGGGACCGCGCGTCCAGCAGCACGCGCGACGTCCCGTCCTGGAGGTGCACGGTGCCGTCGGGGAGGTCTCGCGCCGGCGCCTCCCAGGTGATCCGGTCGCGCGCCCGGTCGAGACCGCGGCCGCGGCGCAGACGTTCGGCCGCCAGCAGCGCGTCCAGCGCGGTCGAGCCGAGCGGACGCTCCTGCCGCAGCCCCCGGGTCACGCCGGCGCGGTAGGCGCAGGTACTCCTCCCGCCGGCACTGCCCGCACGGGCGGTGGCCGGCCGCCAGGGCGGAGGCGTCGTCGAGGTGGAACAAGGGCGTCCAGCGGTGCGGCCGCGCCAGCGGGTGCCGCCGGCCGCGGTACTCCAGCACGCAGCTGATCCAGAGCCGGCCGTGGTGGTGGCGCACCACCTGCTCGTCGTCGTCGACGACGCACCCGCGGTTGCCCGTCAGCAGCCCGCGCTCCGGGACGGCCCGCAGGTCGCCGAACGGGTCGACCCGGTTGCGCCGCGGCACGGGACGGCCCGTCGGGTCAGGCGCTGCGGAACGCGACGGCGACGTTGTGGCCGCCGAAGCCGAACGAGTTGTTCAGCGCCACACCGGTGCCGATCTCGCGCGGCCCGCCCCGGACGACGTCGAGCGTGATCGCCGGGTCGAGGTCGGTGAGGTTCGTCGTCGCAGGCGCCTGGCCGTGGTGCAGCGCGAGGATCGACAGGATCCCCTCGACCGCACCGGCGGCGCCGAGCAGGTGGCCCGTCATCGACTTGGTCGCCGACACCGCCACCTCGCCGACGCGCTCGCCCAGCACCGCGCCGATCGCGGCCGACTCGGCGATGTCGCCGGCAGGGGTCGAGGTCGCGTGCGCGTTGATGTGCACCACCTCGGACAGGTCGATGCCGCCGTTGGAGAGCGCCGCGTTCATCGCGCGGGTGGCGCCGAGACCTGCAGGGTCGGGCGCGGCGATGTGGTGGGCGTCGGAGGTGAGACCGGCCGAGACCACCTCGGCGTAGACCTTGGCGCCCCGCGCGGTGGCGTGGGCGTGCGACTCGAGGACGACGATGCCGGCGCCCTCTCCGAGGACGAAGCCGTCGCGGCTGGTGTCGTAGGGGCGTGAGGCGGTCTCGGGCGAGTCGTTGCGGGTCGACAGCGCGCGCATCGCGGCGAACCCGGCGATGGGCAGCGGGTGGATCGCGGCCTCCGTGCCGCCGGCGATGACGACGTCGGCGCGGCCGGTGCGGATCATGTCGAGGGCGTACGCCATCGCCTCGGCACCCGAGGCGCAGGCGGAGACGGGGGAGTGCGCGCCGGCGCGGGCGCCGAACTCGATCGCCACGGCGCCGGCGGCGCCGTTGGGCATCAGCATGGGGACCGTCATCGGGAGCACGCGGCGCGGGCCCGACTCCTTGAGGGTGTCGTAGGCGTCGAGCAGGGTCCACACCCCGCCGATGCCGGTGGCGACGACCGCGCCGAGGCGCTCGGGGTCGACCTCGGGGGAGCCGGCGTCGGCCCACGCCTCGCGGGCGGCCACCATCGCGTACTGGCCGGACGGGTCCAGCTTCTTCGCCTCGTGCTTCGGCAGCACCTCCGACGTCGGCACCGCGAGCCGGCAGGCGAAGTGCACCGGCAGGTCGTACCGGTCGAGCCACTCCTGCGGCAGCGCGCGCGCGCCGGACTCGCCCGCCAGGGCGGCCTTCCAGGTGCTGTCGACGTCGCCGCCCAGGGGGGTGGTGGCGCCGAGGCCGGTGACGACGACGCGTCGCTCGTCAGGGGTGCTGCTCATCGAAGTCGTTCTCCCGCTTGAGGTCTGGTGGACCGGTGGGTCGTTCTGTGATGCTGCCGACGGCGGGCGGGTGGCCCGCCGTCGGTCAGCGTCCGGGCGTGGTCAGCCCTGGGCCTGCTGCACGTACGACACGACGTCGCGGACGGTGCTGAGGTTCTTGATGTCCTCGTCCGGGATCTTCACGCCGAACTTGTCCTCGGCCTGCACGACGATCGAGGTCATCGACAGCGAGTCGATGTCGAGGTCCTCGGTGAACGACTTGTCCATCTCGACGGACTCGACCGGCAGGCCGGTCTCCTCGTTCACCAGCTCAGCGATACCGGCGAGGATCTCCTGCTCGCTCTGCGCCATGGTGGGGACTCCTTCTGGGTGGGGGTGCTCGGACGTACTGGGTGACACTACGACCCGCCGCAGGGCGGCGGGGGTTCTCAGGGCTGCCGGGACATCAGGGCAGCCGGACGACCTGGGCCGCGTAGGCCAGGCCGGCGCCGAATCCGATCAGCAGCGCGAGGCCGCCGGACGGCGCGGTGCCGTCGGCGAGCATGCGGTGCATGGCCAGCGGGATCGAGGCCGCGGAGGTGTTGCCGGTCTCGGCGATGTCGCGGGCCACCGGCACGTGCGCCGGGAGCCGCAGCTGCTTGACCATCGCGTCGATGATGCGGACGTTCGCCTGGTGCGGGATGAAGGCGTCCAGGTCGTCCGGGGTGAGCCCGGCCGCCTCGATCGCCTTCATCGCCACCGGGGCCATCTGCCACACGGCCCAGCGGAAGACGCTCTGGCCCGCCATCCGCAGCGTCGGCCACTCGAGCGTGGGGTCGTCGCGCAGCTGGTCCCAGGGCTGGTTCTGGGTGATGACGTCCCACGACGCGCCGTCGCTGCCCCAGATCGTGGGGCCGATGCCGGGCTCGTCGGACGCGCTGACCACGACCGCGCCGGCGCCGTCGCCGAAGATGAACGCGCTCCCGCGGTCGTGCGGGTCGGTGATGTCGGAGAGCTTCTCGACCCCGATCACCAGGACGTGACGCGCCGTCCCGCTGCGGACCATGTCGTTGGCGAGCGACATGCCGTGGCAGAAGCCGGCGCAGGCCGCCGAGATGTCGAACGCGGCAGCAGGTGTCGCGTCGAGGCGGTGCGCGACCAGCGGTGCGGCAGCAGGGGTCTGGAGCAGGTGGGTGACGGTGGCGACCAGCACGACGTCGATGTCGGCGCCGGTGAGACCCGCTGCGGCCATCGCCTCGCGCGACGCGGCCTCGGCCATGTCGACGACCGTCTCGTCCTCGGCGGCGTAGCGCCGGCTGACGATGCCGGAGCGCTCGCGGATCCACTCGTCCGAGGAGTCGATGTTCTCGCAGATCTCCGCGTTGGTCACCACCCGCTCGGGGCGGTAGGCGCCGACGCCGGTGATCCGGGCGTGGCCGGCCGGGGCCGGTGCAGTGAGCTGGACCATCACTTGTCTCCCTCGGGATCGAGCTGCAGCAACGGCTGCCCGGGGGAGACGGTCTCGCCCTCGCGCACCAGCCACTCCACCACGGTGCCGCCCTCGCCGGCGGTCACCTCGTCTCCGTCGGACTCGCCGGGCGTGTCGACGCGGGCGACCACCGTCTCGGCGCCGACCTCCTCGCCCGCACCGGCGGACTCCTCGATGTGCACGGTGCCGGGCGCGCTCGCCACGACCACGCGCCAGGTGTTCTCGGTGTCCTCCGGCGCGGTGCCGTGCTCGGCCACCATCGCCCGGGCCTTGTCCAGGTCGTCCGGCGTCTTCAGCGCGAGGGTCTGCACGCCGGGCATGGCCCGCTTGGCCAGGTTCGTCAGCGTGCCGGCCGGGGGGATCTCGATCAGGGCGGTGACGCCGAGCTCGGTGAAGGTCTGCATGCACAGGTCCCAGCGCACCGGGTTGCTGACCTGCTGGACGAGGCGGCTCAGCACCTCGGCGCCCTCGTGGACCACGGTGCCGTCGGCGTTGGACAGCAGCAGCGTGCGCGGGTCGCGGGTGGTGATCGCCCGGCTGTGGCGTTCGAGCAGCTCGACCGCGGGCGCCATGTGCGAGGTGTGGAACGCGCCGGCCACCTGCAGCGGGATCACCCGGGTCTTCGCGGGCGGGTCGGCCGTGAGCGCCTCGAGCTGTTCCATCGTCCCGGCGGCGACGACCTGACCGGCGCCGTTGACGTTGGCGGGGGTGAGCCCGTGCCGCTCGAGGGTGGCCAGCACCTCGTCCGGGTCGCCGCCCACGCAGGCGCTCATGCCGGTCGGGGTGACGGCCGAGGCCTCGGCCATCGCCCGGCCGCGCTCGCGGACGAAGACCATGGCCTGCTCGGCGCTGAGGACGCCGGCCGCTGCGGCCGCGGTGATCTCGCCGACGCTGTGCCCGGCGCCCCCGGCGACCTGCGAGAAGCCCTCGGACGGGTGCGGGAAGAGCTCGAGGAGCGAGATCAGCCCGGCGGCCACGATGAGCGGCTGCGCCACGGCGGTGTCGCGGATGGTGTCGGCGTCCGAGGTGGTGCCGTGCTCGACCAGGTCGAGGCCGGCGACGGCCGACAACCACGACAGCCGGTCGGACAGGCCCGGGAGCTCGAGCCACGGGGCGAGGAAGCCAGGGCTCTGGGAGCCCTGGCCGGGGCACACGATGACCAGCACGGGTCCAGCCTTCCGTCTCGCCGCGCGTCGTGCCGGTCACGAACCTCACAACGTTGCGCGGCGATTGTGGAGGAAACCTCCAAGAGCGGCCCGGATCAGGGGGCAGGGCGGTTGGCGAGCAGCCCGACAGCCTGCGCGGTCTGCAGGACGAACGCGTCGCGGGGACGCGTGGCGTCCCAGCCGGTGAGCTCGGCGACCCGCCGCAGCCGGTAGCGCACCGTGTTCGGGTGCACGAACAGCACCCGCGCGGTGGCCTCGAGCGATCGTCCGGTCTCCAGGTAGGTGGTCACCGTGTCGGCGAACGCCGGCCCGGCCGCCACCACCGGCGCGTGGACGCGGTCGAGCAGCGCGCGCCGGGCGGAGACGTCGCCGGAGAGCACCCGCTCGGGCAGCAGGTCGTCGGCGTGCACGGGGCGCGGCGCAGCGGGCCAGGCGCGGGCGGCGACGAGCCCGGCCATCGCCACCCGGGCGGAGCGGCCGGCGCCCGCGAGGTCGGTGGCGGTGGGCCCGACGACGACCGGGCCGGGCCCGAAGCGGGGCGCGAGGTTCTCGGCGGCGGCGGCAGGGTCGCCGGACGTGCCGAGCACGACGACCACCCGTCCCCCCTGCACGCCGACCAGGGCGTCGTCGGCCGCGGCGCGGGCCGCCCGGCGCAGGTCGTCGACGAGGTCGTCGTCGGTGGTGCGTTCTCCCTCCGCGCGACCGGTGCCCACGACGACGGTCACCGCGGCGTGCTCGCTCCAGCCGAGCGCCGCGACCCGGGAGTGCAGCACGTCGTCGGCCTCGCCGCGCAGCAGGGCGTCGACGACCAGCGCCTCGAGCCGGGCGTCCCAGGCCCCGCGGGTCTCGGCCGCGCGGGCGTAGACCTCGGCTGCACCGAACGCGACCTCGCGGGAGTACAGCAGGACCGCCTCGCGCACCGCTGCCACCTGCGCTGGGTCGGTCGGGTCGTCGGCCAGCTCGTCGACGTGGTCCTCGACCACCGCCACGACCGTCCGGACGATGTCGAGGGTCTGGCGCAGGCTCACCGAGCGGGTGAGCTCGCGCGGCGCGGTGCCGAAGACGTCGGCGGTGATGGCGAGCACCTCGCCCTGGTGCTCGAACCAGGTGGTGAAGGCGCTGATCCCGGCCTGTGCGACCAGGCCGACCCACGAGCGGTCCTCGGCGTCGAGGGCGCGGTACCAGGGCAGCGTCTCCTCGAGCCGCTGCAGCGCCGCGGTCGCCAGCGCCCCGGTGCCGCGTCGCGCCGACGCCGTCCTCGCCACGGCGTCACCCTACGCCGTCGTGGTTGTCGCACACCGACAAAGCCCAGCAGCTGACGCACCGCGGGTCCTCGGGAGGCGTACCGCTACTTCGCGAGGCTCGCAGGCCTCGCGAACGAGGTGATCGCCACGTTCACGAGGCCAGCGAGCCGCCGAGCCGAGCCGAGCCGAGCCGAGCCGGGCCGAGCCGGGCTGAGCAGGTCAGGCGTCGCCGCCCGCGTTGCCGGAGGTGCCGGCGGTGACGTCGTCGAGGCGGTACAGCTCGTAGGCCTTCGCCGGCGCGTCGGAGGGGACCTGGCCGCGGGCCGCGAGCATCCGCAGCGCCTGGTAGGCCACCGACGGGCCGTCGATCTTGAAGTGCCGGCGCACCGCGGGACGGGTGTCGGACAGGCCGAACCCGTCGGCACCGAGCGAGACGTACTCGTTCGGCACGTACTGGCGCACCTGGTCCGGCACCGCGCGCATGTAGTCGCTGACCGCCACCACGGGGCCGTCGCGGCCCTGCAGGCGCTGGGCCAGGAACGGCGTGCGCGGCGTGCCGGACGGGTCGTCGAAGGCGTCGGAGTCGCAGGCCAGGCCGTCGCGGCGCAGCTCGTTCCACGAGGTCACCGACCAGACGTCGGCAGCGACGCCGAAGTCCTTGGCCAGCAGCTCCTGCGCCTCCAGCGCCCACGGGACCGCCACGCCGGACGCCATCAGCTGGGGGCGCTGCGAGGCGTCCTGGCCGGCGTCGCCGTTCGGCGCCTCCTTGAGCAGGTACGCCCCGCGCAGCAGGCCCTCGACGTCGAGGTCCTCCGGCTCCGCGGGCTGCACCATCGGCTCGTTGTAGACCGTCACGTAGTACATGACGTCGCGCGAGCGGTCGTCGTCGGTGCCGGGGCCGTACATCCGCTCCAGGCCGTCGCGCATGATGTGCGCGATCTCGTACCCGAACGCCGGGTCGTACGACACGACGGCCGGGTTCGTGGAGGCCAGCAGCGGCGAGTGCCCGTCGGCGTGCTGCAGGCCCTCGCCGGTGAGCGTGGTGCGGCCTGCGGTGGCGCCGATCAGGAAGCCGCGGCTCATCTGGTCGGCGGCCGCCCAGATCGAGTCGCCGGTGCGCTGGAACCCGAACATCGAGTAGAAGACGTAGATCGGGATCATCTGCTCGCCGTGCGTCGCGTACGACGTGCCGGCGGCGGTGAAGGCACCGATCGAGCCTGCCTCGTTGATGCCCACGTGCAGGATCTGCCCCGAGACCGACTCCTTGTACGCGAGCATCAGCTCGCGGTCGACCGAGGTGTAGTTCTGCCCGTGCGGGTTGTAGATCTTGATCGTCGGGAAGAACGAGTCCATGCCGAACGTGCGCGCCTCGTCCGGGATGATCGGCACGATCCGGCGGCCGAACTCCTTGTCCCGCATCAGGTCCTTGAGGATCCGGACGAACGCCATCGTGGTGGCGATCTGCTGCTTGCCGGAGCCCTTCTTCGCCTGCTTGTAGGCATCGTCGCCCGGCAGCGCGATGGCCGACGAGCGGGTGCGGCGCTGCGGCACCGACCCGCCGAGGGCCCGCCGCCGCTCGAGCAGGTACTGGGTCTCCTCGCTGTCCGGCCCCGGGTGGTAGTACGGGGGCAGGTACGGGTCGGACTCGAGCTGCTCGTCCGAGATGGGGATGCGCAGCCCGTCGCGGAACGTCTTGAGGTCGTCGAGCGACAGCTTCTTCATCTGGTGGGTCGCGTTGCGCCCGGCGAAGTTCGCGCCGAGGCCGTAGCCCTTGATCGTCTTCGCCAGGATGACGGTCGGCTGGCCGGTGTGCTGGGTCGCGGCCGAGTACGCCGCGAACACCTTGCGGTAGTCGTGCCCGCCACGCTTCAGCGACCAGATCTGGTCGTCGCTGAGGTCCTCGACCATCCTGCGGGTGCGCGGGTCGCGCCCGAAGAAGTGCTCGCGGATGAAGGCGCCGTTCTCGGCGCGGTAGGTCTGGTAGTCGCCGTCGGGCGTGGAGTTCATCAGGTGCACCAGCGCGGCGTCGTTGTCCTTGGCCAGCAGCGGGTCCCACTCGCGGCCCCACACGACCTTGATGACGTTCCAGCCGGCGCCGCGGAAGTGCGACTCGAGCTCCTGGATGATCTTGCCGTTGCCGCGCACCGGCCCGTCGAGACGCTGCAGGTTGCAGTTGATGACGAAGGTGAGGTTGTCGAGCTCCTCGTTCGACGCCACCTGCAGCAGGCCGCGGCTCTCCGGCTCGTCCATCTCGCCGTCGCCGAGGAAGGCCCAGACCCGCTGCTGCGAGGTGTCCTTGATCCCACGGTTCTGCAGGTACTTGTTGAACTGCGCCTGGTAGATCGCGTTCATCGGACCGAGGCCCATCGACACCGTGGGGAACTGCCAGAAGTCCGGCATCAACCGCGGGTGCGGGTACGACGGCAGGCCGCCGGCGGGGTGCGAGAGCTCCTGACGGAAGCCGTCGAGCTGCTGCTCGGACATCCGGCCCTCGAGGTACGCCCGGGCGTACACCCCGGGGGAGGCGTGGCCCTGGAAGTAGATCTGGTCGCCGCCACCGTCGTGGTCGGGGCCGCGGAAGAAGTGGTTGAAGCCCACCTCGTAGAGGGTGGACGACGAGGCGTACGAGGAGATGTGGCCGCCGACCGAGATCCCGGGACGCTGCGCGCGGTGCACCATGATCGCCGAGTTCCAGCGCAGGTAGGCGCGGAACCGGCGCTCGACGTCCTCGTCACCGGGGAACCACGGCTCGCGCTCCGGCGGGATCGTGTTGACGTAGTCCGTCGCGGTGAGGGACGGCACCCCGACGCCGAGCTGGCGCGAGCGCTGCAGCATCTGCAGCATCAGGTAGCGCGCCCGGCGCCGACCCGCGGTCTCGGCGACCGCGTCGAGGGACTCGAGCCACTCGGCGGTCTCCTCCGGGTCGATGTCCGGCAGGTTCGTGGGCAGGCCGTTGAGGATCGGGCCTGCTTCCTCGCGTCGGGACACGGTGGGGCTCCCTCGGGTCGTCTCGGCTCACGGTGGTGCGCCGGGTCCCATCCTGTCGCGTCGCGGCGCGGTCGTCACACCGGGACCGCTACCCGCTGGTAGCCAGCCGGGCGCCGGCGGCCGGGGCGACCCGGCCGGGGTGGGTGTACACGTTCAGCGTGGGGTGGCGGACGAAGCCGGCCAGCGTGATGCCGGCGCGCTCGGCCGTCTGCACCGCGAGCGACGACGGCGCCGACACCGCCGCCACGACGGGCACTCCGGCGGCCCACGCCTTCTGCACCAGCTCGAACGACGCGCGGCCGCTCAGGACCAGCACGTGACCGGCCAACGGCAGGCCGACCTCGCGCGCCGCCCAGCCGATCACCTTGTCGGCGGCGTTGTGCCGCCCGACGTCCTCCCGCGCCACGAGCAGCTCGCCGGCGGCGGTGAACAGCCCCGCGGCGTGCAGCCCGCCGGTGCGGGAGAAGCCGGCCTGCGCCTCGCGCAGCGCGTCCGGCAGCGAGGCGAGCAGGTGCGGGTCGACGACGACGGGGTCGGACGACAGGTCCGCCCCGACCCGGTCCATCACGGCGTCGATGCTGGCGCTCCCGCAGACGCCGCAGGCCGAGGTGACGCCGAAGGTCCGGCGGCCGCTGAGGTCGAGGGGCGGGACACCGGCGCGCAGCGTCAGCTCGAGCACGTTGAAGGTGGGGGAGCCGCTCTCGTCGGTGTCGGTGCAGTGCACCGCCGCGGCGACGTCGTCGACGTGGCCCAGCAGTCCCTCGCCGAGCAGCCAGCCGAGCGCGAGGTCGACGTCGTGGCCGGGCGTCCGCATGGTCGTGACGACCGGCTCCCCGCCCACGCGCAGCTCCAGCGGCTCCTCCACGGCGAGGGCGTCGGGACGGCGCACGGACCCCGGCCGTGACAGGTCCCACCTGACGACCGGCACCCGCGTGCTCACCCTGCCCACGTCCGGATCGTAGGTCGGGCGCCTGCCGAGAGCACCCGCGGACCTGCCCGGACGGCGTGGTGGACGTCCGCCGCGTGGTCTACGGTCGTGCCTAGCCGCGGGACGGAAGCAACCGGATCGGGGCAGCCCCTGACATGGCACGACGTGTGGAGGAGAGCAACCGGTGAGCAGCACCGCGGGCGCCGCGGGCGAGCAGGACCTCGCGTCCCGGCTCGGATTCGAGGCCGGTCAGGTCGTCCAGGAGTTCGGCTACGACGACGACGTGGACCACGACGTCCGCGACGCGATCGAGGACCTCACGGGCCACGAGCTGGCCGACGAGGACGCCGACGAGGTGGTCGACGGCGTGATCCTGTGGTGGCGCGACGGTGACGGCGACCTGGTCGACGCGATGGTCGACACCCTCGGTGCGCTCGCCGACGGAGCGCCGATCTGGCTGCTGACGCCGAAGAGCGGCCGCTCCGGCCACGTCCCGCCGGCCGAGGTGGAGGAGGCGGCGCCCACCGCCGGGCTGCACGTCACCCGCTCCCTCGGCGTCGGGCCCGACTGGACGGCGACCCGCCTGGTCACCCCGAAGTCGGGACGACGCGCCTGATGCCTGGGCCGCACATCGGCTCTGTCGCACTGGATTTCGCACTGACGGACCACGAGGGCCAGGAGTTCCGGTTGTCCGACCTGCGCGGCCACTCCGCCGTGCTGCTCGTGTTCTACCCGTTCGCCTTCTCCAGAACCTGCACCGGCGAGCTGTGCGCGCTGCGCGACGACATCGACGTCTTCCGCACCGCAGGCGTGCAGGTGGTCGGCGTGTCGTGCGACCCGCGGCACGCGCTGCGGGTCTGGGCCGACCAGGAGGGCTACGACTTCCCGCTGCTGTCCGACTTCTGGCCGCACGGCGAGGTCGCGCGGCTCTACGACGTGTTCTTCGAGCCGGCCGGGATGGCCACGCGCGCGTCGTTCCTCGTCGACCGCGAGGGGGTGCTGCGCTGGTCGGTCGTCAACGGGCCGGGGGAGGCGCGTGAGCTCGGGGCGTACCACGAGGCGATCCAGGCTCTCTCCGGGTGATCGCTCGAGCGTCCGTGCACCCGGTGGAGGTCGCGATCCTTGGTCCGTGCGGGTGACGACGTCACGATGGGTTCACGTGGGGAGGGTCGTTGCGGTTTCATGTACCCAGCCGTGGCCGCCGATGACCCGAGACTTCGGCGGCCACGGCCACGACGAGCCGACCGCGACGAGCAGCTCCCGTGAGACAGTTCCGTGCACGCTCGTGCACTCCCTGTCGTGCAGGGGCCTGTAGCTCAGCTGGTAGAGCACCGCGTTTACACCGCGGGTGTCGTCGGTTCGAACCCGGCCGGGCCCACCGGTCCCACTAGGCTCGCTCGCGTGACTCCCCCCACCCTCGGGCAGGTGATCGAGGTCCTGGAGTCCGCCTTCCCGCCGGGCACCGCCGAGGACTGGGACGCCGTCGGGCTCGTCTGCGGGGACCCCTCCGCCGGGGTGCGTCGCGTGCTCCTGGCGGTCGACCCCACCACCGCCGTGGCCGACGACGCCCTGGCCGCCGGTGCCGACCTGCTCCTCACCCACCACCCGCTGCTGCTGCGTCCCGTGCACTCGGTGGCCGCTGACACCCCCAAGGGTCGGGTGGTGCACCGCCTGGTCACCGCAGGGTGCGCGCTGTACGTGGCTCACACCAACGCCGACAGCGCCCTCGGGGGCGTCAACGACGCGCTGGCCGACCTGCTCGGGCTCACCGACCGGCAGCCGCTCGCGCCGGCCTCCGGCGAGAGCGCGCTCCCCGGCACCGGCCTCGGACGGGTCGGCCGGCTCCCTGAGCCCACCACCCTGGCCGCGCTGGCCGCGCTGGTGGAGGAGCGCCTCCCGGCGACGGCCCAGGGGGTGCGCGTCAGCGGCGACCGCGACGGCGTGGTGCGCACCGTGGCGGTGTGCGGCGGCAGCGGCGACAGCCTGTTCGACGCCGCTCGAGAGTCCGGCGCCGACGCGTACGTCACCGCCGACCTGCGCCACCACCCGGCGGGCGAGGCCCGCGAGCACCGCGAGGACGGCCGTCCCTACCTGGTCGACGTCGCGCACTGGGCCAGCGAGTGGCCGTGGCTCGACCGCTGCGCCCGGCTCCTGCGTGACCACCTGCCCGGCCTCGAGGTCGAGGTCAGCACCCGCCGCACCGACCCCTGGACGTTCGTCGTCGCGCCCGCGGACGCTCCCGACCACACGAACGACCCTGCGAGAGGATCCACCACGTGACGAAGGCCAACGCCCTGGACCAGGTCCGCCTGCTCGACGTCCAGGCGCTCGACACCCGCCTGCGCCAGCTGGCCCACCGGCGGCGCACGCTGCCCGAGCACCAGCAGCTCGCCGACGTGGAGGCGGAGCGGCGTGGCCTCGCCGACCGGCTCGTCCAGGTGCGCACCACGATCGGCGACGTGCAGCGCGAGCTGCGCAAGGCCGAGGCCGACGTCGAGCAGGTGAGCACCCGCGCCGCCCGCGACCGGGCGCGCCTGGAGGCCGGCACCGGTTCGGCCAAGGACCTCCAGGGCCTGCAGCACGAGCTGGAGTCGCTGGCGCGCCGGCAGTCCGACCTCGAGGACGTCGAGCTCGAGGTGATGGAGCGGCTCGAGACCGCGCAGACCGAGGCGTCCGGTCTGGAGGGGTCGGTGGCGGCTGCCGAGGCCCGCGGTGCTGAGCTCCTCGCATCGCGCGACGCCGGGCTGAAGGAGGTCGACGACGAGGTGGCGACGGTGACCTCGCAGCGCGACCAGATCGCCGAGGGCCTCGACCAGGACCTGGTGGCGCTCTACGACACGATCCGCGACCGGTCGCAGGGCGTCGGCGCGGCGATGCTGCGCGGCAAGCGCTGCGAGGGCTGCCGGATGGAGCTCACGCCGGTCGAGATCGCGCGGATCAAGGGCCTGCCTGACGACGAGGTCGTCCGCTGCGAGGAGTGCCGGTGCATCCTCGTCCGCACCACGGAGTCCGGGCTGTGAGTGCCGGGTACGCCGGAGACCTGACGCCGCGCGAGGCGTGGGGCCTGCTCGAGTCCGAGCCCGACGCCGTCCTGGTCGACTGCCGCACCCGGGCCGAGTGGTCGTACGTCGGCGTCCCCGACCCGCGCCGCCTCGGGCGCGACCTGGTGACCATCGAGTGGCAGCAGTACCCGTCCGGCCAGGTGAACTCGCGCTTCGTCGACGAGCTGCGAGAGGCGTTGGGAGACAAAGGCGACGCGTCCTTGGTGTTCGTCTGCCGCTCCGGGGTCCGGTCTGTCGCCGCGGCCCGTGCCGCCACGGCCGCCGGCCTCGGCCGGTCGTACAACGTCCTCGACGGCTTCGAGGGCGGCCTGGACGCCGAGGGCCACCGAGGCGCCACCGGATGGCGGGCCGAGGGACTGCCCTGGCGGCAGTCGTGACGAGGCAGCCGCCCGACCCGTCGCGCTGGCGCCCCGGCACCGTCGCCGTCCGCGGCGGGCTCGAGCGCACCGGCTACGACGAGACGGCGGAGGCGCTGTTCCTCACCTCCGGCTACGTGTACCCCGACGCCGCCACCGCGGAGGCCGCGTTCACCGGCGACGTCGAGCACTACATGTACTCGCGGTACGGCAACCCGACCGTGTCCCAGTTCGAGCGCCGGCTGGCACTGCTCGAGGGCGCCGAGGACTGCTTCGGCACCGCCACCGGGATGGCCGCGGTCTTCACCTCGCTCGCCGCGCTGCTCTCGCAGGGCGACCACGTGGTGGCGGCGCGCAGCCTGTTCGGCTCCTGCTTCGCGATCCTCGACGACGTCCTGCCGCGTTGGGGCGTGCGCACCACGTTCGTCGACGGCACCGACCTGCACCAGTGGCGCGAGGCGCTGGCCGGGGGAGCGCAGGCGGTGTTCTTCGAGTCGCCGTCGAACCCGATGCAGGAGGTCGTCGACGTCACGGCGGTGTGCGAGCTCGCCCACGAGGCGGGCGCGACCGTGGTGGTCGACAACGTCTTCGCGACCCCGCTGCTGCAGCGACCGCTCGAGCTCGGCGCCGACGTCGTCGTGTACTCGACCACCAAGCACGTGGACGGGCAGGGCCGCACGCTCGGCGGCGCGATCCTCGGCAGCACCGAGTACGTGCGCGGCCCGGTGCAGGAGCTGATGCGCCACACCGGCCCCTCGATGAGCCCGTTCACGGCGTGGGTGGCGCTCAAGGGCCTGGACACCCTCGACCTGCGGGTCGGACGGATGCAGGAGTCCGCGCTGCGGCTGGCCGGCTGGCTCGAGCAGCGTCCCGAGGTGTCGTGGGTGCGGTACCCGTTCCTGCCCTCGCACCCGCAGCACGACCTCGCCCGCCGGCAGATGACCGGTGGTGGCACGGTCGTCACGTTCGAGCTGGCCGACGTCCCGGGGCGCACCGGACGGGAAGCGGCGTTCGCGGTGCTCGACGGCATGCGCCTGATCGACATCTCCAACAACCTCGGCGACTCCAAGTCGCTGGTGACGCACCCGGCCACCACCACCCACCGCCGGATGGGACCCGAGGGCCGCGCGGCCGTCGGCATCACCGACTCCGTGGTGCGGATCTCCGTCGGGCTGGAGGACGCCGCCGACCTGCTCGACGACGTCGAGCTCGGGCTGCAGGCCCTGGCCTGAGCCGGACGGTCGTCGTCCGCGGCTAGGGTCGGCCGCATGGCGGCGAAGTCGGAGGCGGTCGAGCTGGAGGTGGCCGGGCGCACGGTGCGGCTGAGCAACCCCGACCGGGTGTACCTCGAGACCGGGCAGACCAAGCTCGACATCGCTCACTACTACATGTCGGTCGGCGACGGCATCGTCAACGCGCTGCGCGAGCGGCCGTGCATGCTGCACCGCTTCCCCGACGGCCTGGGCAGCAAGAAGGTGCACCAGAAGCGGGTGCCCAACGGTGCGCCCCCGTGGCTGGAGACCGTGCGGCTCACCTTCCCGCGCTGGAACCGCACGGCCGACGAGCTGTGCGTCACCGACCTCGCGCACGTGGTCTGGGCCGTCCAGATGTCGACGCTGGAGTTCCACCCGTGGAACAGCCGCCGCGCCGACACCGAGAAGCCGGACGAGTGGCGGATCGACCTCGACCCGATGCCGGACTGCCCGTGGTCGCGAGTGCAGCAGGTGGCGCACGTGGCGCACGAGGTGCTCGACGAGCTCGGCGCCACCGGGTTCCCGAAGACGTCCGGGGGCAGGGGCCTGCACGTGTACGTGCGGATCCGTCCGGACCACGGGTTCTCCGACGTCAGGCGGGCCGCGCTGGCGTTCGCCCGCGAGGTGGAGCGCCGCGCACCCGACGACGTGACGACCACCTGGTGGCGCAAGGACCGCGACCCGGAAGCCCTGTTCGTCGACTACAACCAGAACGCGCGCGACCACACCATCGCCAGCGCGTACTCGGTGCGCGCGAACAAGGAGGGGACGGTCTCCGCCCCGATCCGCTGGGACGAGGTCGACGACGCCAGCCCGTCCGACTTCACGGTCGCGACGATGCCGCCGCGCTACGCCGAGCTCGGCGACCTGCACGCCGGCATCGACGACGCGGTCTTCGACATCGCGCCGCTGCTGGAGTGGGCCGAGCGCGACGAGCGCCAGGGCGCCGAACCCGTCCCCGAGCCCGAGGAGAGCTGAGGACCGCTGTCACTCAGCGGGATGCGAGCCGGAGCGCGCCGACCGACAGCGGCAGCACCAGCACGCTGGTCAGGGCGCCGCGGCGCGGCCACGGGCGTCCTGTCGCCGAGGACGACCGGCACGTCAGCCGCGGATGACGACGTCCAGCACGTGGCTGCCGTCGCGCGCCGGCGGTGACAGCTCGACGTCGAACGCCTCGCCGACCGCGGCGGCCAGGCCGCGCGGCGACACCGGGTCCCGGCCGGTGCGTGACACCAGGTGCCGAGCCACCAGCCCCCGGGTGTGCTTGGCCATGTGCGACACGACCGACCGCTCGCCGCGGACCTCGCGGAGGACCCGCACCAGGACCCGCCGCTCAGCCACCTCCCCCACCGGACGCCACATGCTCCGGTAGGTGTCGGAGCGGCAGTCGACCACCACGCCGCCGGCCAGCGCAGGGAGCTCGCGGGCCAGGTGCTCTCGCCAGAACACCGCGAGCTCCACCGGCTCGCCCGCGGGCCCCAGAGGCAGGTGGGCGCACGCGTGGACGCGGTAGGGCGGAACCCGGTCGTCCGGACGCAGCGCACCGTGCACCGCCGAGACGACGAGGAGCCGGGAGCCGGCGCGCCGCTTGGCGCCGGGGCCCATCGAGGCGTGGTCGAGCGCGTCGTAGAGGACGCCGGTGTACAGCTGCGAGACCGGCAGCGCGGGCTCGGTGCGCCAGCGCGTGTTGCGCTCGACCTCGGCGCCCAGGCTCCGCGGGACCTCGAGCACCTCCATCGCGTCCGGGCGCGCGCTGGCCGTGGCGACGGCCTCGAGGACGCGCTCCCGGTCGGGGGTCAGGGCCGGCAGGCTCAGCGACCCGAGGTCGAGCGGGCGGCCCCGTCCGCGGCTCGCCTTGGTCTCCGACGGGGGCAGCAGCACGAGCACGGCGACAGACTGCCACGCAGGTCCGGCTGTCCGCGGACCCGGCCGTCCGCGGGCCGCCTCGACCGTCCGCCGTTAGGTTTGCGGGCATGCCGCACCCGACGACGATCGTCCCGGCCAGGCTCGAGGGTCGGCTCGACGCGCTGCTCGCCGAGCTCGAGGTCCCGCAGGACTTCCCGGCCGAGGTGGTGGCCGACGCCGAGCAGGCCGCTGCCTCGCCCGAGCTCCCGACCGACGACCTCACCGAGGTCGCGTTCGTGACCATCGACCCGCCGACGGCGATGGACCTCGACCAGGCGCTGTACCTCGAGCGCCGGGGCGACGGCTGGCGGGTCCGCTACGCCATCGCCGACGTCCCGGCCTTCGTGCGTCCCGGCTCGCCCACCGACGCCGAGGCGCGCCGTCGCGGCCAGACCCTCTACGCCCCGCACCGGCGGGTCCCACTCCACCCCGCCGCCCTCAGCGAGGCCGCCGCGAGCCTGCTGCCGGATCAGGCCCGACCCGCCTTCGTGTGGGACCTCGACGTCGCGGCCGACGGGACCCTGGTGGCCACCGCGCTGCAGCGGGCCATGGTGCGCTCGCGCGGCCGTTACGACTACGAGCAGGTGCAGGCCGCTCACGACGCCGGTGACGTCCCCGAGCCGTTCGCCCTCCTACCGGAGCTGGGGGAGGCCCTGGAGGCGGCCGAGCGCGCCCGGGGCGGGATGAGCCTCGGGATCCCGGACCAGGAGATCGAGGAGGTCGAGGGCGGCGGCTACCGGCTGCGCTACCGCCCGCGGCTGGCGGTCGAGGACTGGAACGCGCAGATCTCGCTGCTCACCGGCATGGCCGCGGCGCGGGTGATGGTCGAGGGCCGGGTCGGAGTCCTGCGGACCATGCCCGAGCCGGACGAGCGCACCGTCGCCCGGTTCCGGCGCCAGGCCCGGGCGCTCGGCGTCGAGGCGCCTCAGGGCACCCCCCTCGGCGACGTGCTCCGCTCGCTCGACGTCGCCGAGCCCCGCCAGCTCGCCCTGCTGCACGAGTCGACCGTGCTCTTCCGCGGGGCCGCCTACACCGCGTTCGACGGCCAGGCGCCCGACGGCCTGGTGCAGGCCGCCGTCGCCGCCCCGTACGCGCACGTCACCGCGCCGCTGCGTCGGCTGGTCGACCGGTTCGGGCTGGTGGCCTGCGAGCACCTGCTGCGCGGTGCCGAGGTGCCCGCGTGGGTCCGCGAGGCGCTGCCCGGGCTCCCCGGTGCGATGCAGGCCTCGGACCGGCTGGCCGGGTCGCTGGAGCGGGCCGTGGTCGACCTGGTCGAGGCGGCGACGCTGGAGCAGCGGGTCGGCGAGGAGTTCGACGCCGTGGTGGTCGACGACGGCGACGGGCGCGAGCGCGACGACCCGAGCCGCCTGGTGCAGCTGACCGAGCCGGCGGTGCTGGCCCGGTGCGCCGGCACGCCCGAGCTCGGCGCCGAGCTCCGGGTGCGGCTGGTCGAGGCCGACGTCGCCCGGCGCGTGGTGCGGTTCGAGCCCGCCTGACCGCGCGGCGACGCCGCCCGCCCGCACGACCCCCTACGCTGGGACCGCGGACGAGTCGACCGGGCGGCCGCGTCGGGACGGGTGACCGTCCCGCCGAGGAACGTCCGGGCTCCGCAGGGCAGGGTGGTGGGTAACACCCACCCGGGGTGACCCGCGGGACAGTGCCACAGAGAACAGACCGCCGGTGCACCACCGCCCCCTCGGGGCGGCAGGCGCCGGCAAGGGTGAAACGGTGGTGCAAGAGACCACCAGCACCCCCGGTGACGGGGGTGGCTCGGCAAACCCCACCCGGAGCAAGGTCGAGCAGGAGGCGTTCGAGGGCGGCCCGCCCGAGCCTCCGGGTAGACCGCTGGAGGCGTGCGGCGACGCACGTCGTAGATGGATGGCCGCCACCCGTCCGGAGCGATCCGGGCGGGCACAGGACCCGGCGTACAGGTCGACTCGTCCGCACCACCCGCGTCGACGCGGCGCGCTCGTCGCGCCACGCCGACGATTCGTCGGATCAGGTGAGCCTCGCCTAACCTCGGCGCGTGCCCACCGTGACCGCCAAGAAGAAGTGCTGCAAGGACCGGCCGCGCTGCAAGAGGTGCCCGCTCGTCCTCAAGCGCCTCGTGGACGCCGGCTTCGCCGAGCGGCAGGGGGAGCGGTCCGACGGCCGGGAGTTCAAGGTCGCCAAGAATGTGCCGAAGAAGGTGCTGAAGGTGGCCCGCGCGCGCTGAGGCGGCCACCTCCCTGGCCCCGGAACCGGGGTGAACGGGACGTCTCTGCGGTGCCTCGGCACCACGCGTTGCTCCGTCCGGGTGAATCGGCCGGAGAGGCTCAAGTTCTGCGGCGATCCGGCCGATCACGCACACACGAAGGTCCGCCCTGCCGGCGGACCGGGGCTGTGACACCCGGGCTGCTCGTCCGGGTCCGTTTCTCAGAGGGGTGGCTCTGATGGGCAAGAGGCAGGTGCTCGCACCGCGCAACTCCGCCGAGGCGGTCGCGCTGGGCGTCTCCGCCTGCTTCCTGGTGGTCGCAGGCGTCGTGGTGCACGGCAACGCCGGCCTCGAGCGCGCCACCCGCCCCAGCACCACCAACCTCGCGGCGTCCGTCGAGATCCCGCGCACCGTCTCGCGGCCCTCGTCGCTGAGCACCGTCATCGGCTCGCGGCTGCCGTCCGTGCTCGTGCCCGAGCCACCGCTGGTGCTGCTCCCGGTCGCCCAGCAGGCGCAGGCCAAGGTCGACGCCGTGGGTACCCGGCGCGGCGACGGCGCGGTCCTGGTCGCCTGGTCCCGCGGGTCCGGCACCCTGTCGCTCGGCGGTGGACTCTCCGGCGTCGTGTCGGCCCCGCCGTCGAGCCTGCCGACCCACCCCAGCGGCGTCGTCGGCTTCCCGACGACCGGCCCGGGCACGGTCACCGCCGCCCCGCCGGCCACCACCGCGCCGCCGGTCCAGACCAGCTCGCCGAGCGGGTCGACGCCGCCCACCGCGACCACTCCGCCCGTGACCACCCCGCCCGCGACCACGCCGCCCACCGAGACCACCCCGCCGCCCACCGAGACCACCAACCCGGGCACGGGTGGCAGCACCGGCGGCAGCACCGGCGGCAGCACCGGCGACAGCACGGGCGGGTCCACCGGCGGCAGCACCAACGGCAGCACCGACGGCGCCGGCAGCGGAACGAACGCTGGCAGCACCGACGGCACGAACGCCGGCAGCACGACGAGCTCGACCGACGAGCAGGAGGCCGCCGACGCGGTCACCACCACCGTGGCGCCGACCGAGCCGGGTCCCACCCCGGAGGGCCTCCAGGACTGACCGGCAGCGGCCCGACGGGCGCTGCGCCCCTCAGGGGGTGGTGAGCACCTCCGGCCCGTCCTCGGTCACCAGGACCGTGTGCTCGAACTGGGCGGTGCGACGCCCGTCCGCCGTCACGACCGTCCAGCCGTCGTCCCACATCCGCCAGTGCCGGGTGCCGAGGGTGATCATCGGCTCGACCGTGAACGTCATCCCCACCTCGATCAGCTCCGCGTGCTCCGGCGCGGCGTCGTGGTGCGGCACCACCAGCCCGGAGTGGAAGCTCGGGCCGATGCCGTGCCCGGTGAACTCGTGCACCGTGCCGAGCCCGTGCCGTCGCGCGTACGCCTCGATCACCTTGCCGACGACGTTGAGCTGCCGCCCGGGCAGCGCGGCCCGGATACCGCGCCACATCGCCGCCTCAGCGTGCTCGAGCAGCCGGCGCGACTCCGGGTCCGGCTCGCCGGCCGCGAACGTGGCGTTGGTGTCGCCGTGCACCCCGCCGAGGAACGCGGTGACGTCGATGTTGCACAGGTCGCCCTCGCGCAGCACGGTCGAGTCCGGGATGCCGTGGCAGACGACCTCGTTCACCGACGTGCACAGCGACTTCGGGAACCCGCGGTACCCCAGAGTGGACGGGTAGGCGCCGTGGTCGAGGAGGAACTCGTGGCCCACCCGGTCCAGCTCGTCGGTGGTCACGCCCGGGGCGACGTGACGGCCGACCTCCTGCAGCGCCTGCGCCGCGACCCGGCCGGCCACCCGCATCCGCTCGACCGTCTCGGCGTCCTTGACCTCGGGGCCGTCGTACGGGGCGGGCGCCGGGCGGTCGACGTACTCCGGCCGCGGGATCGAGGGCGGGACCGGCCGTCGGGGCGAGACCGTGCCGGGGACGAGCCCGCCGGTCGAGGTGCTGGTCGGCATCGGCTCAGCATAGGCTCGCCGTACGGGCGGGGACGCCCCGCAGCCGACCCGAGGAGGCGTCGTGGCCGAGTACTGGTTCAACACCGACACCAAGCAGGTCGAGGAGGGCCACCAGAGCGACTGGCGCAACCTGATGGGGCCCTACGCCACCCGCGAGGAGGCCGAAGGCGCCCTCGGCCGGGCGAAGGCGAACACCGAGAAGTGGGACGCCGAGGAGCGCGCGGAGAAGAACTGGGGCTTCCAGGACGAGGGCAAGAGCTCCTAGAACGCAGGCGTCCTAGCGACCCAGCGCCGCCATCGCCGCGCTGCGGCCCGCGATCGCGCTGACGCCACCGCCACGGCGCGCCCCCGCACCGGCCAGCAGCACGCGCGGGTGCTCGGTCTCGACGCCCCAGCGGCCCACGTCCGCGTCGTCCTCGGCCCACGGCCACTGCAGGGGACGCTGGAAGATGTTGCCGCCGGGGAGCCCGACGTCGGACTGCACGTCGAGCGGGCTCCGGGCCTCGAGGCACGGCGTGCCGTCCGGTGCCCGGAGCAGGCAGTCCTCGATCGGCTCGGCCAGCACGGAGTCGAGGCTGCGCAGCGTCGCCTCCAGCGCCTGCTCGCGCGTGCCCTCGTTGTCGTCGGCGAACAGCCTCGACGGCATGTGCAGCCCGAACAGGGTGAGCGTCTGGGCTCCCTGCTCCTGCAGGTCGGTGCCGAGGATGCTCGGGTCCGACAGCGAGTGGCAGTAGATCTCGCAGGGCGGCAGGTCGGGCACCTGACCTGCGGCGGCCTGCTCGTACGCCGTGCGCAGCTGCGACGCGGTCTCGTTGACGTGGAAGGTGCCGCTGAACGCCGCCACGGGGTCGACGTCCTCGCGGAGCCGGGGCAGCCGCGACAGCAGCATGTTCACCTTGAGCTGCGCGCCCTCGACGTCGGGACCGGGGTCCTGGCCGAGCAGGCGGGCGAGCGTGGCGGGTGCGCACCCTGCCAGCACGTGGTCGGCGCCGACGCGGTGCTCGACGTCGTCCGCGTCGGTCCAGGTGACCTCGGCCGGCGCGGACGCCGAGCCCGGATCGATGCCGGTGACACGTGCGGAGGTGAGGAGCGTGGCGCCGGACGTGACCGCCGCCTCGGCGAGAGCGCCGCTGACAGAACCCATTCCGCCGACGGGAACGTCCCAGTCGCCCGTCCCGCCGCCGATCACGTGGTACAGGAAGCAGCGGTTCTGGGCCAGGTCGGGGTCGTCGACGTCGGCGAAGGTGCCGATCAGGGCGTCGGTGAGCACCACGCCGGCGACGGTGTCGTCGCCGAACCGCTCGGCCACGGTGCGGCCGACCGGCTGCTCCACGAGCTCGCGCCAGGCGTCCGCGCCGATCAACGAGCGGACGTCGGCCGCCGAGCGGAGGGGATCGGTGACGGTGGGCCACAGCCTCTGCGCGACCTCGTGGGTGGAGGCGTAGAACTCGCGCCAGGCGGCGTGCGCCCGGTCGTCGCCGGTGACGGCGCGGAACGAGGCAGCGGTGCGCTCGGCGTCGCCGTTGTCGACCAGCAGGCCGAGACCGTGCGGGTGCCTCGGCACCGGGGTGTACGACGAGAAGCGCCTGCGCTTCAGCGAGATCCGCAGACCGAGCTCGTCGACGACGGTGCGGGGGAGCAGCGAGACCAGGTAGGAGTACCGCGACAGGCGGGCGTCGACGCCGGGGAACACGTGCGCCGAGACGGCCGCCCCACCGACGTGGTCGAGCACCTCCAGCACCAGCACCGAGCGGCCGGCGCGGGCGAGGTACGCAGCCGCGGCGAGGCCGTTGTGCCCGCCGCCGACGACGACCGCGTCGTACCTCGACGCGACCGCGGTCATCTGGTCACCTTCGGCAGCACCTCGCGCCCGAACACCTCGAGCCACTCGGCCTGGTTGCGTCCGACGTTGTGCAGGTAGATCCGGTCGAAGCCGAGGTCGGCGAACTCCTGGATCTTGGCGCGGTGCGCGTCCGGGTCGGACGAGATGACCATCCGGCCGTCGAAGTCCTCCGGGCGCACCAGTGCCGCCATCTGCGCGAAGTCGTGCGGCGAGCGGATGTCGGCCTTGCCGAACTTCATCCCGCCGTTCGGCCACTCGGTCATCGCGTTCTCGAGCGCCTGCTCGTCGGTCTCGGCCCACGACAGGTGCAGCTGCAGCGTCTTCGGCATCGTGTCGGGGTCCTTGCCCGCCTTCCGGGCGCCCTCGGCGAACTTGCCGAACAGCATCTCGATCTTCTCCAGCGGCGCGCCGACGGTGATCATCCCGTCGGCGAACTCACCCGTCTTGCGGGCGTTCACGGGCCCGGCGGTGGCGATCATGATCGGCGGCGCGGTCTCGGGCATGGTCCAGAGCCGGGTGGTCTCGTGGGCGAAGTACTCACCCTTGAACTTGACGTCCTTGCCGGCGATCGAGGCGTCGAAGAGCCGTCGGATCAGCTGGACGGCCTCCCACATCCGGTTCGAGCGCTCGCCCGCCTCGGGCCAGTAGCCGGGGACGACGTGCTCGTTGAGCGCCTCGCCCGTGCCGAGCCCGAGCCACGAGCGGCCTGGGTACATCGCCTCCAGGGTCGCCGCGGCCTGGGCGACCACCACCGGGTGGAACCGGAACGACGGGCAGGTGACGCCGGGGCCCAGGTCGCCGGTGGTGCGCTCGCCGACGGCGGTCAGCACGTTCCACACGAACGCCGCTTGGCCCTGCTGGGGCACCCAGGGCTGGAAGTGGTCGGCAGCCATGCACCCGGAGAAGCCGTGCTCCTCGGCGAGGGCGGTCAGCGACACCGCCTCGGTGGGGTGGAACTGCTCGAGCATCGCCGCGTAGCCGAAGGGTTGCTGTGCCATCCGGTGAGACTATCCGGGGCCCCCGAGGTCACCGGAAGGAGTACACGTCCGCTTGCGTCTTGGCCGGGTCACGCGGGCTCTCCGCGAGGGTGAAGAAGGAGCCGTCGTTGGCCACCACGACAGCCTCACCGCGGCCCGGGCTGGTGTTCTGGGGGTAGGCGAGGACGACGCACGGACCGGTCGACGTCGTCGGCCTGGAGATGGCGGCGGCGATACCGGCGATCGTGCGCACGCCGGTCAGGTCGTAGGCGTGGACGGCCGCAGTCGTCTTCAGCAGCAGGAGGTTCCCGTCGGGCGACAGGGAGGCGTCGTTGAACGGACCGGAGGCTCCGGTCGTCCCGGTCTGCACCGCCCGGGCCGGCACCCCGCTCGTGCGAGCCTGCTCGAGCGCGGCTGCCGTCGCCACGTAGAAGGCGACCGCCCCGGTCCGCTTCCGTGGGACGAACCAGGCGTTGCCCGCGGTGTCCATGAAGACGGCCTCGGTGTTGAGGACCTTTCGCGGCGTCGACGTAGCGGTCCGGTGGAACGTCACGGGGATCACGTCGGCGCGGACGGTGGTGCTCAGGAACGCCTGCGTCGGAGACACCACGGGCGCCGTGAACCGGTACAGGTGCACGACGGCCTGCGGATCGACGTTGTTGCCGGTGTCCGCCAGCACCAGTCGCCCGGCGGGGTCGCGGGTGATGGCTTCGGTGTCGTGGAACGAGATCCCCGCGCCGGCGGTGGTGAGCAGCCGGTACTTGCCGAGCAGCTGACCGGTGGGGCGCAGCGCCCACACCGCGGCCGAGGTGACGTCCTCGCCCGCGATCGGGTTGTCCCTGATCCCGCGGTCGTTGTGCGTCCACAGGACGCCGGGCGAGGTCGCCGTGACCGCCAGCCCCGACGCCTGGCGCACCTGCGGCGTCACGCGCCCGGTCGACGTGCCCACGCGATCCGCGCACCCGCCCGGAGGGTCGGCGAGAGCCGCACCAGGAGACATGAGCACCGCGGTGAGTGCGAGTGATGCCGACGCGATGACGGCAAGGGGGGATGTCGGGCGACGGGCGGGCATGGCGTCCTCCTCGGGTCGGTCGGGACGATCGTGGCACTCCGCGTCCGACCGGTCCTCCACCGTTCGGCCGACAGGGCGGGAGGCGATCGCCGGGGCCCAGTCAGCCGTCGGCAGAGGGGATTCCGCAGACGGGCGAGCTCCGAACCGCCCGGCTCGCGCTGGTCGGTGGGATCAGCGGAAGAGGTAGACGCTGGACTTCCTGGACCTGGTCGCGTCCTTGGCGCTCTCCGCCAGGGTGAAGAAGGATCCGTCGTCGGCGACGACCACCGCCTCCCCTCGACCAGGGTTGCTGTTCTTGGGGAACGCCGCCACGGCGCACGGTCCCGTGCTCGACACCGGACGGGCCATCGCTGCGGCGATGCCGGACCGGGTGCGCACCCCGACGAGGTCGTACGCGTAGATGGTCGTGGTCGTCTTGAGCAGCAGCAGGTCGCCGCTCGGCGACAACGACGCGTCGGTGAAGGGCCCCTTGGCGCCGGTACGCGTCACCGCGACCGCTCGCGCCGGATCGCCGGTGGCGGCTGCCTTCTCCAGGTCGGCGGCGCCGGCGACGTAGACCCAGGCCTGTCCGCTCGATCGCGCGATGAACCAGGCGTCTCCCGCGGTGTCGACGAAGACGGTCTCCACGTTGACCACCAGGGGGGTGCTCGACGAGGGCGAGGCGAAGTACTCGAGCGGGATGACCTCGGCCACCGCATCGCGTTCGGTGAACCCCGCCGACGCACTGACGGCCACGCTGGTCCGGTACAGGTGCGCGACCCGCTGCGGGTCGACGTTCTGCCCGGTGTCGGCCAGTACCAGGCGGTCCTGCGGATCCCGGCTCACTGCCTCGGTGTCGTGGTAGCTGATCCGCGCACCGTCCGCCGTGACCAGGCGGATGCTCGCCACGAGGCGCCCGCTCGGCTCCATCGCCCACAACCGCGCCGAGTCGGTGTCCTCGCCGGGCGTCGGGAAGTCGCGGATCCCGCGGTCGTTGTGCGTCCAGAGCACCCCGGGCGAGGACGCCGTCGTGGTCAGACCTGAGGCCTGGCGCACCTGCGGCGTCGCCGTCCCGGTGGCCCGGGGGATCCGGTCGTCGCAGCCGCCGACGGGTGCAGCGGCCGCGGGCCCTGCACCGAGACCGGAGGTCACCGCGAGCACCGCCACGGCGGACACGGACCGGCGGGCCCAGCGGAAGGACGTCGCGGGACGTGCTGCGCGCTGAGACATGCCGGCTCCGTGGAAGCTGGTGGGACGTGGACCCTCCCGATCCTGCCAGGGCGGCCGGAGAGCGCACTCAGGCGTTCGCCCGACCGGCGCACCAGCCGGATGATGGTCGGATGACCGATCTCACCTTCGCCGTCAACCTGGGACGGACCGGCTCCGCGAGCGAGGTGGCGGGCGCGGCGCGGTCCGCGGAGCGGGCAGGTCTGGACACGGTGACCGTGGCCGACCACCTCGGCTCGTCCGCGCCGTTCCAGCTGCTCGCCGTGGCCGCCGCCGCCACCGAGCGGGTGCGCCTGCGCACCTACGTGCTCGACGCCTACTTCTGGAACCCGGCCCTGCTCGCCCGCGAGGTGGCCACCCTCGACGTCCTCTCCGGCGGGCGGGTCGAGCTCGGCGTCGGTGCCGGCCACATGGAGCACGAGCACGTGACCGCAGGACTGCCCTTCCCGCCCCTGCGGGAGCGATGGGCGCACGTGGAGGACGTGGTCGACCGCGTGCGCCGCCACCTCGCGGACGCCGACCACCGACCGGTCGCGGTGCAGCAGCCGGTGCCCGTGATGGTGGCGGCGATGGGGGAGACCGGCCTCGGGGTCGCCGCCCGGTGCGCGGACGTGGTGGGCCTGGCCGGGGCGGTGCAGGTGCCGGGCAGGCCGCCCGGCACCTTCACGCTGGCTTCAGCATCCGTCGTCGACGAGCGGGTCGCCCAGGTACGAGAACGCGTCTCGGCCGAAGGCCGGCCCCAGCCCGTGCTCGACGTGCTGGTGCAGAACGTGGTCCTCGGCCGACGTGCGCGCGAGTCCGCCGCCTCCATGGTCGAGGAGGCCGCGGCGGACGGCGCCGACTGGTTCGACGTCGACGACGTGCTGGAAGTGCCGTTCTTCCTGTTCGCCGAGACCGCCGAGGAGGCCGTCGACGTGCTGGAGAGCCGCAGCGCCCGCTGGGGCGTCACGTCGTGGAGCACGCACGCGCCGTCGGCCGACGCGATGGCCGAGGTCGTCGCGGCGTACCGCGCCCGTCGCGGTTGAGCCTCAGCCGCCGCTCTTGCGGCGGAAGGTCCGCTGCGGCTTGGCCGGGGAGCTGTGCGGGTGCGCTGCCTGCGGACCGCCGGCGGACTGGCCGGCCCGGTGGGCGAACTTCTTCTTCTCCAGCGCCTCGCGGAACTTGCGGCGCGAGTCCTCCTCGGGGGTCACGGTGCCCTCCGGCAGGTCCCCCGGCGTCTCGACCTCGGTGCTCTCGTCCTTCGTCGGATCGCTCATCCCCCCACCCTGCCGGGACGAGCGCCGCCGCGCCAGCCGCTTTGCGTCCGCGCGGCGTCCTCAGGCGCCGGTGAGCCGCGCGAGCAGCGCGTGCCCGTAGGCGTCCTCGGGGTCGGCGTGCTCGGTCGTCGTCTCGTTCCCGCCCGCGGTCGTCGTGACGGCCCACCCCGCGTCCGTGCGCTCGAGGCGGACGAACGCCGCTCCGAGCGCCTCGCGCAGCTGGTCCTCGCGGGGCAGCCAGAGAGCGCCCTGCTGGTCGAGGCTGTCGAGCGCCCACTCGGTGGTGCCGTTGAACTTCAGCAGCCCGCCGCTGGCGAGCGACTCGGCCTCGATCGTCATCTCGCTGACGACGAACACCTCCTGGTCCATGTCGCGGTCGGCGATGACGAACCGGTCGCCGCTGGTCGGGCGCCACTGCATCCCGGCGTCGGCGAGACGGCGGGCGAGGTCGACGGTGATCACTGGACCATCATCGACGCGACCACCGCAGGGTCACCACCTGGAACGGCCGGAGCCGCACCTCCGCCGCGCCGTCGTCGCCCGGGATCAGAGCCGCGCCGCCCGCGACGGGCTGCTCCAGCAGGTCGACCTCCGTGACCCCTGCCGCGGCGAACGACGGCAGCACGCGGACCGCCGCACGCGCGCCGAGCGGCTCGTAGAGCCGCACCACGACGTCGCCCGAGCCGTCGCCGGCCAGCCGCACCGCCTCGACGAGGGCCGTGCCGCCCTCGACCCGCACGAGCGGCTCGACCGGGCTGCCGGTGCGTCGCCGCAGCGGCAGGTTGAGCCGGTACCCGGCGGCTGCCGCCTGCCGGACGCCGGCCGCCGGCACCAGGGCGGTGCGGAAGGCGTGCGTGCCCTGGTCGGTGCGCGGGTCCGGATAGCGCGGCGCCCGGAGCAGGCTGAGCCTGACGGTGGACGACGTGCCACCGTCCTCGCGCGGGTGCCGTGACACGTCGTGGCCGTAGGTGCGGTCGTTCGCCACCGCGACGCCGTACCCGTTCTCTCCCAGCTGGACCCAGCGGTGCGCGCACACTTCGAAGCGGGCGGCGTCCCAGCTGGTGTTCTCGTGCGTGGGCCGCACCACGTGGCCGAACTGGGTCTCGTAGCGTGCGTGGTCGGTGTGCACGTCGACGTCGAACCCGAGCTTCAGCACCGTCTCGCTCTCGTGCCAGTCGACGGTCGTGGTGAGGTCGACGAGCGCCTCGTCGTCGGGCAGCGAGATGCGGTGCACGGCGGTGGAGGACCCGAACCGGTACGTGACGACGACCGCGTCGTCGGCCAGCTCGACCTCGCCCTCGAGGTCCCGCACGGTGTTCCGGTAGAAACCGTCGAGGTCCCAGGCGTCCCAGGCGTTGGGGACGTCGGGGTGCAGCTGCAGGCGCGCGCCGGCCCCTCCCGGCGGCACGATCTCGCGCTGGTTCGTCAGGTCGAGGACCGATCGCAGCAGGCCTCGGCGGTCGACGCGGACGCGGAGCAGCCCGTTGTCGAGGACGACGTCGTCGCCGTCGCGGACCGGGGTGACGTCGACGCCCTGCCGCGGTCGGTCCGCACCCATCGCCGGGACGCCGCTCAGGTCCCCGGGCGCGGCGTTGAACGCCACCTGCGTCGACCCGTCGCCGGCGAGCGCGGCTGTGGCGGAGTCGATCACGCCCTCCAGCGTGCGGGCGACCTCGACGTAGGTGTCCACCGCCTCGCGGTGCACCCACGCGATCGAGCTGCCCGGGAGGATGTCGTGGAACTGGTGCAGCAGCACGGTGCGCCACGCCTCCGCGAGCGTCTCGGTCGGGTACGGGAGCACATCACGGACCGCTGCCGTGGCCGACCACAGCTCGGCCTCGCGCAGCAGGTGCTCCGAGCGACGGTTCCCCTCCTTGGTGCGGGCCTGCGAGGTGTAGGTGCCGCGGTGGATCTCGAGGTACAGCTCGCCGACCCAGGCCGGGGCATCGGCGTACTCCGCCTCGGCCGCGGTGAAGAAGTCGGTGGGTGACTCGACCACGACCCGCGGCGAGCCGTCGAGGTCACCCGTCCGGCGGGCCCGGTCGAGCATCTCGCGGGTGGGTCCGCCCCCGCCGTCGCCGTGGCCGAACGGCACCAGCGACCGGCTGGCCGCGCCCTTGTCCCTGAAGTTCGCTGCGGCGTGGGCGAGCTCGGCGCTGGAGAGGGTGCTGGTGTACGTGTCCACCGGTGGGAAGTGGGTCAGCACACGGGTGCCGTCGATGCCCTCCCACCAGAAGGTGTGGTGCGGGAAGACGTTCACCCGGTTCCACGAGATCTTCTGGGTGAGGAACCACCGGCAGCCGGCCTGCCGCACCAGCTGGGGGAGCGCGGCCGTGTAGCCGAACGAGTCCGGGAGCCAGACCTCCTCGCACACGGTGCCGAGGTGCTCGCGGAACCACTCCTGACCCACCTGGAGCTGACGGGCCATCGCCTCGCCGCCGACCATGTTGGTGTCGGACTCGACCCACATGCCACCGGCGGGCACGAAGCGCCCGGCCGCCGCGTGCACCTTCACCCGGTCGAACAGGTCGGGGTCGTGCACCCGCACCCACTCCCACTGCTGCGCCGACGACATGGCGTAGACGAGGTCGTCGGTGGTGTCGAGCAGGTGCACCACGTTCGCGACCGTGCGCAGCACCTTGCGGACGGTCTCGCGCAGGGGCCACAGCCAGGCGCTGTCGATGTGGGCGTGGCCCACGGCGCTCACCCGGTGCGCGGACGCGCGGGCCGGCGCCGCCAGCACGTCCGCGAGCTCGGCGCGAGCGCGTGCGGCGGTGCCCCGGACGTCGTGGTGGTCGAGGGCGTCGAGCGCCCGCTCGGCGGCGCGCAACAGCTCCCACCGCCGCGCGTCGGACTCCGGCAGGGTCCGGGACAGGCCGTCCACGACGTCGAGGTCGGCGGCCAGCGCGGCGACCTCGGGATCGCGCTCCACCACCTCGGCACGGGCCACGCGGTACAGCGGGCGGTCGTCGGCGGTGCGGCGGTCGCCCTGCTCCGTCGGCCGGAAACCGCCCGGCCCGAGCAGCGTCGGGTTGGCGGCCGCCTCGACGTACAGCTCCACCTGTTCACCTGGCCGTGCGGGGAGCCAGGAGTTCTGCGGGTTCAGCCCCTTCACCACGCGGCCGTCGGCGCGCCGGGCCAGCGCCTCGGCCTGGAACCCCGGCTGGGCGACGTCCCACCCGAGGTCGAGCACGAGCTCGGGGGAGCGGGCGCCCTCCGGGACGGTTCCCGTGACCCGGAACCAGCTCGTGCCCCACGCCGGTCCCCAGGCGTCGCCGACCGCGGCCGGCGCGTAGGTCGCGGCAGCGGCCTCGGCGAACGGCACCGGCTCGCCGACGTGCCGGTCCGCCGCGGCCGGGACGTGCCAGACCTCGAGCCGCAGGTCGGCGAGGCGGCGGGTGACGGCCGGGCGCACCCGTTCCGCGAGCGCGCGGGCCAGCCGGACCTCGACCTCCGCGTGGCGGTCGTGCACCGGGCCCGGCCCCGTCAGCTCTCGAAGGCGTGCTCGGGCGCGGGGAACGCGCCGGAGGAGACGTCCTCGGCGTAGTCGCGGGCGGCCTGGGCGAGGGTGCCGCGAAGGTCGGCGTACTTCTTCACGAACCGCGGGGCCTTGCCGCCCCGCAGGCCGGCCATGTCCTGCCAGACCAGCACCTGGGCGTCGCAGTCCGAGCCCGCGCCGATGCCGATGGTGGGGATGGTGAGCGCCGCGGTGACCTCGCCCGCCAGGGGAGCGGGGACCATCTCCATCACGATCGCGAACGCGCCGGCGTCCTGCAGCGCGACGGCGTCGGCGAGGAGCTCGTCGGCGCCCTTGCCGCGCCCCTGCACCCGGTAGCCGCCGAGGGCGTGCTCGCTCTGGGGGGTGAAGCCGACGTGGGCCATGACGGGGATGCCGGAGTCGACCAGCCGGCGCACCGTGTCGACCACGCGGTGCCCGCCCTCGAGCTTCACCGCGTGCGCCCGACCCTCCTTCATGAAGCGGGTCGAGGTGGCGACGGCCTGCTCCACGCTCTGCTGGTACGACCCGAACGGCAGGTCGGCCACCACGAGCGCGCGGCGCACGCTGCGGGTGACCGCGCGCACCAGCACGAGCATCTCGTCGACGGTGACGGGCAGCGAGGTCTCGTAGCCGTAGACGTTGTTCGCGGCGGAGTCGCCCACCAGCAGGACCGGGATGCCGGCCTCGTCGAAGATCTCGGCCGCGTACTGCTCGTACGCGGTGAGCATCGCCCAGCGCTCGCCGCGCTCCTTCATCTGCTGGAGGTGGTGCACGCGCACCTTCGCGGGCGTCCGGCTGGGGGTGCCGGGTGCGCCACCACCGGCGGCCGCCGGCCCGGAGCCGTACGGCGCCGGCTGCTCTGCACTCGTCATGACCCGAAACTACTCGTCCGGGACGTTCGCCTCGATCTCGGCCAGCCACGCGGCGGCGGAGGCGTCCGAGGGCATCCGCCAGTCGCCTCGTGGCGACATCGTCCCGCCGGCGCTGACCTTCGGGCCGTTCGGGAGGGCCGAGCGCTTGAACTGGTTGGCGAAGAACCGTCGGACGAACACCTCGAGCCAGCGCCGGACGGTGGCGAGGTCGTACTCGACGCGCCGGTCGTCGGGGAACCCGGGCGGCCAGTCGCCCTCGGCGGCGTCATGCCACGCGTGCCAGGCGAGGAAGGCGATCTTGCTCGGCCGGAACCCGTGCCGCACCACGTGGAAGAGGGTGAAGTCCTGCAGCGCGTACGGGCCGACGGAGTCCTCGGTGGCCTGCGGCTTCACGCCCTCCTGGTCGGGCACCAGCTCCGGGGTGATCTCCTGCGCCACGATCTCGCGGAGCACGGCGCTGGTGTCGTCGTTCACCTCGTCGCTGTCGGCGACCCAGCGGATCAGGTGCTGCACCAACGTCTTCGGGACGCCGGCGTTGACGCTGTAGTGCGACATCTGGTCGCCGACGCCGTAGGTGCACCAGCCCAGGGCCAGCTCGGACAGGTCGCCCGTGCCGAGGACGATGCCCCCGCGGTGGTTCGCGAGCCGGAACAGGTAGTCGGTGCGCAGTCCGGCCTGGACGTTCTCGAACGTGACGTCGTAGACCGGCTCGCCCTCGCTGAACGGGTGGTCCAGGTCGTCGAGCATCTGCCGTGCCGCCGGGGTGATGTCGATCTCCTCGAACGTCACCCCGAGCGAGGCCGCCAGCCGGGTCGCGTAGCCCTTGGTCCGCTCGCCGGTGGCGAACCCCGGGAGCGTGAACGCGTGGATGTCGCTGCGGGGCCGCCCGAGCCGGTCCATCGCGCGCGCCGCGACGACCAGCGCGTGGGTGGAGTCGAGGCCGCCGCTGACTCCGACGACCACCTTGGGGTGGCCGATGGCGTGCAGCCGCTGCTCGAGCCCGGAGACCTGGATGTTGTAGGCCTCGTAGCAGTCCAGGGCGAGCCGGGCGGGGTCGTCCGGCACGAACGGGAACCGGTCGACCTTGCGCCGCAGCCCGGTGTCGCCGCTCGGTGCGCCGAGCTCGAACTCCACCGTGCGGAACGCGGCGGTGCGGTCGGCCAGGGTGCGGCGGTTGTCGTCGAAGGTGCCCTGCCGCAACCGGTCCTGCCGCAACCGGCCCAGGTCGACGTCGGCGACGGTGAGCCGGGCGCCGTCCGGGAACCGCTCGCCCTCGGCCAGCAGGTCGCCGCACTCGTAGACCATCGTCTGGCCGTCCCAGGACAGGTCCGTGGTCGACTCGCCCTGCCCGGCGGCGGCGTAGACGTACGCCGCCAGGCAGCGCGCGCTGGCGCTGCGCACGAGCAGCCGGCGCTCCTCCGCGCGGGACACGGTGATCGGGCTGCCCGACAGGTTGGCCAGGACGGTGGCACCCGCGAGGGAGGCCACGGCGCTGGGCGGCACCGGCACCCACATGTCCTCGCACACCTCGACGTGCAGCACCAGGCCGTCGACGTCGGTCGCGGTGAACAGCAGGTCGGGCCCGAACGGGACGTCCTGCCCGGCGACGCGCACGGTGGAGCCGGCGCGGTCGTCACCCGGCGCGAAGTGCCGCCGCTCGTAGAACTCGCGGTACGTGGGCAGGTACGACTTCGGTGCCACCCCGAGCACCCGCCCGCGGTGCACCACGACGGCGCAGTTGAGCACCCGGGTGCCGTGCACCAGCGGCGCGCCGACCACGAGCACCGGGGACAGCTCGGCCGACGCCTCGACCACGCGCAGCAGCCCGGCCTCGACGGCCTCGAGCAGGGTGTCCTGGAGGAACAGGTCGTCGACCGCGTAGCCGGACATCGCCAGCTCGGGAAAGACGGCGACGGCGACCGCCTCGTCGTGGGCGCGCCGCGCCTGCTCCAGGACGGCGTCGGCGTTCGCCGACGGGTCGGCCACCGTCACCGGCACCGTGCAGGCCGCCACCCGGACGAACCCGTGGGCGTGGGCCGAGAAGAAGTCCACGACGCGAGTCTGGCACGCGCCCCCGGCGGGTGCGTTTCCGGCGCGACCCCGGACCGGGCAGACTGCACGCAGACCGGCACGCACGCACCGGGAACGCACCGGGGCGCCGCCTCATCGCAGCGAGAGGACGCCATGGACCGCCAGCAGGAGTTCGTCCTGCGCTCGATCGAGGAGCGCGACATCCGGTTCGTCCGGCTGTGGTTCACCGACGTGCTCGGCTTCCTCAAGTCGGTGGCGGTGGCGCCGGCCGAGCTGGAGCAGGCGTTCGACGAGGGGATCGGCTTCGACGGCAGCGCGGTGGAGGGCCTGGCCCGCCGGTCCGAGGCCGACATGCTGCTCAAGCCCGACCCCGCGACGTTCCAGGTGCTGCCGTGGCGCAGCGACCCCAACGGCAGCAACGGCACGGCCCGGATGTTCGCCGACGTGCTCAACCCCGACGGCGCGCCGGCTGCGGCCGACCCGCGGCACGTCCTGCGCCGCACCCTCACCAAGGCGGCCGACCAGGGCTTCACCTTCTACACGCACCCTGAGATCGAGTTCTACCTGCTGAAGTCGGGCTGGCAGCCGGGGCAGGAGCCGGAGCCGGTCGACGACGGCGGGTACTTCGACCACGTGCCCCGGGGCACCGGCCACGACTTCCGCCGGGCGGCGATCAGCCTGCTGGAGAACATGGGCATCTCGGTGGAGTTCAGCCACCACGAGGGCGGCCCCGGCCAGAACGAGATCGACCTGCGGTACGCCGACGCGCTCGCCACCGCGGACAACATCATGACCTTCCGGACGGTGATCAAGGAGGTCGCGCTCGAGCAGGGCATCTACGCGTCCTTCATGCCCAAGCCGATGGCGCCGCACCCCGGCTCGGGCATGCACACCCACATGTCGCTCTTCGAGGGCGACCGCAACGCCTTCCACGAAGCGGGCGCGCAGTACCAGCTCTCGAAGACCGCGCGGCAGTTCATCGCCGGGCTGCTGCGTCACGCCGGTGAGATCGCCGCCGTCACCAACCAGTTCGTCAACTCCTACAAGCGGTTGTGGAGCGGTGGCGAGGCGCCGTCGTACGTCTGCTGGGGTCACAACAACCGCTCCGCGCTGGTGCGCGTCCCGATGTACAAGCCCGGGAAGGGCCAGTCGGTGCGGATCGAGCACCGCGGCCTCGACAGCGCGTGCAACCCCTACCTGGCCTACGCCGTGCTGCTCGCGGCCGGGCTCAAGGGCATCGAGGAGGGCTACGAGCTGCCCGAGGGCGCCGAGGACGACGTCTGGTCGCTCACCGACGCCGAGCGCCGGGCGCTGGGCATCGACCCACTGCCCAGCAGCCTCGAGGCCGCGATCCGCACGATGGAGGGCTCGGAGCTGGTGGCCGAGACCCTCGGCGAGCAGGTCTACGACTTCGTGCTGCGCAACAAGCGGCAGGAGTGGCAGGACTACCGGCTCCAGGTCACGCCCTTCGAGCTGCGCCGGTACCTGCCCATCCTGTGAGCGAGCGGAGCGAGTGAACCAGGAGGCGCAGCGCGTGGGACAGGGCGAGGGACGAGCCGGGGACCCCGTGGTCCTCGTCGTCGAGCACGAGGCCGCCTGCGGCCTCGGGCGGCTGGCACCCCTGCCCGGGTGCGAGGTCGTCACGGCGCGCCCGTACCTCGGCGAGGACCTTCCCGCGGACCTGACCGGGTACGACGCGCTCGTCGTCCTCGGCGGGGCCACGGACGCCTGGGACGACGCGCGTTCGCCCTGGTTGCCGGCTACGAGAGCGCTTCTGGCGCAGGCGGTCTCGCACGGTGTGCCCACCCTCGGGGTCTGCCTCGGCGCGCAGCTGCTGGCGATGGCGGTCGGCGCACCGGTCGGCCGCGGTGCCGACGGGCCCGAGCTCGGCCTGATGCCGGTCACCCTGCTCCCCGCCGCCGCCGACGACCCGTTCGCCGCCGCCCTGCCGCCGCAGGTGCCGGCGCCCCAGGGCCACCACGACGTCGTGCACGAGCTCCCCGAGGGCTCGGTCCTGCTCGCGTCGTCGGCGATGTACCCGCACCAGCTGTTCCGCGTGGGTGCGAGGGCGTGGGGGGTGCAGTACCACCCGGAGGTCACCGAGGCCGACTTCGCCGCGTGGATGGTCGGCGACGTCGAGCCCCTGGCCGCACAGGGGCGTACCCCGGACCAGGTGGTGACCGAGCTCGCGGCGGCGCGCGACGAGGTCGACGCGTCGGCCAGGGCCCACGCCGAGGCGTTCGCCGCCGTCGTGCACGCGGCCGCGGTCGCACGGTGACCCCGCCGTCGTCGCGGCCCACGAGCCGCACCGGCGCGGTCGCGCGGCTCGGCTTCGCAGACTCCGGTCGGGCCGTGCGGCTCCTCGAGGACCCCGCTCTGGCCGGTCTGGTCGACCCGATGGAGGACGTCTTCTCGGACGGGCTGGTGCGCGCCCTCGCCGACACCGCCGATCCCGACCAGGCGCTGCTCGGCCTCGTGCGGCTGTTCGAGGCCGTGCACCGAGAGCAGTCGACCTCTGAGCGCCGCGGCCAGGACCGACCGGACCTGTCGCCGGGCGCGTTGCACGCCCTGGTGCGCGGCCCGGGCCAGGCCCGCGACCGGCTGCTGGCCGTGCTGGGCGCGTCGCCGGCCCTCGGCGACCACCTCGTGCGCCACCCGGACCACTGGGTGGCGCTGACCGAGCCCGAGCCGCGGCTGCCGGAGGACCTGTACGACGACCTCGTGGGCGCCGTCGGCGCCGACCCGCGCGACCCCCGACCCGTCGCGACGGCCGACCCGGACCGCGGTGTGGCCGGCGCCACCGACGCCCTGCGGGTGGCCTACCGCCGCCGCCTGCTCGCCCTGGCCGGCCGCGATCTCGCCAGCACCTCCCCGGCCGACGTCGTCGACCGGGTCAGCCTGGAGCTCGCCGACCTCGCCGCCGCCGCGCTGGAAGCCGCGCTGGCGATCGCACGCGCCAAGGAGCCCGGTCACGGAGCCGGCTGCCGGATCGCGGTGATGGGGATGGGCAAGTGCGGCGGACGCGAGCTCAACTACGTCAGCGACGTCGACGTCGTCTACGTCGTCGAGCCGGACGAGGGCGTCGACGAGGACGCCGCGCTCGCCACCGGCACCCGGCTCGCGACCGCGCTGGCCGCCGCGTGCCAGGCGAGCACCGCCGAGGGCACGCTGTGGCCGGTCGACGCGGCGCTGCGGCCCGAGGGCAAGGCCGGGCCGCTCGTGCGCACCCTGGAGAGCCACCGTGCGTACTACGACCGGTGGGCGAGCACGTGGGAGTTCCAGGCGCTGCTCAAGGCCCGCTGCGTGGCCGGTGACCGCGAGCTGGGGCAGCGGTACGCCGAGCAGGTGGCGTCGCTGTCGTGGGAGGCGGCCGGCCGCGAGAACTTCGTCCCCGACGTGCAGGCGATGCGCCGGCGGGTGGAGGACAACGTCCCCAGCCGTGAGGCCGACCGGCAGCTCAAGCTCGGGCCCGGCGGGCTGCGCGACGTCGAGTTCAGCGTCCAGCTGCTCCAGCTCGTGCACGGCCGCACCGAGGAGCGCCTGCGCACCGGCAACACCCTCGAGGCGGTGGAGCAGCTCTCGACGTACGGCTTCGTGGGTCGCGACGACGCGGCAGCGCTCGACCGCGCCTACCGCGACCTGCGCGTGCTCGAGCACCGCATCCAGCTCACCCGGCTGCGGCGCACGCACCTGATGCCCACGACCGCGCGGGATCTCGAGCGGCTGGCCCGCGCCGCGCGGTACGACGGCGTCGCCGGACTCGAGCGCCGGCTGCGCGACACCCGCACGCTCGTGCGCTCGTTGCACGAGCGGCTCTTCTACCGGCCGGTGATGGCGGCCGCCGCGCGGCTGAGCGCCGAGGAGACGCGGCTGACCACGCAGGCGGCGGCCGACCGGTTGGCGGCGCTCGGCTACCGCGATCCGTCCGGGGCGATGCGCCACCTCGAGGCGCTCACGGAGGGGGTCAGCCGGCGCGCGGCGATCCAGCGCCAGCTGCTGCCGGTGCTGCTCGGGTGGTTCGCCGAGGGAGCTGACCCCGACGCCGGACTGCTCGCCTTCCGCCGGGTGAGCGACGCCCTCGGGACGACGCACTGGTACCTCAAGCTCCTGCGCGACTCCGGCGCCGCCGCCGAGCGGATGGCGCGGGTGGTGTCGTCGGGCCAGTACGCCGCCGAGCTGCTGGCGCGCACCCCCGAGGCGGCCCGCTGGCTCGGTGACGACGCCGCGCTCGCCGCGAGGGGTCCGGACCAGCTCGACGCCGAGGTCGCCGCTGCCTTCCAGCGGCACAGCTCGGCGGCCGCGGCGAGCGAGGCCGTGCGAGCGGTGCGGACCCGCGAGGTGCTGCGATGCGCCGTCGCCGACCTGGCCGGCCTGGCGCCGCTCCACGAGGTCGGACGACGGCTGAGCGACGCCACCGTGGCGGCGATCTCCGGCGGGCTGGCGATCGCTGAGCGGAAGGTGCTGCAGGACAAGGGACTCGAGGTCTCGCCGACCCGCCTCGCGGTGGTCGGCCTCGGCCGGCTGGGTGGCGGGGAGCTCGGGTACGGCAGCGACGCCGACGTCGTCTTCGTGCACGACCCGGTCGGGGACGCCGACGGCGCCCAGGAGTTCGCCCACGCCGTCTTCGGCGAGCTGCGCTCGCTGCTGCGGGCCGCCGGTCCGACCCTCGCCGTCGACCTCGACACCGCGCTGCGGCCCGAGGGCCGCGACGGACCGCTGGTGCGGTCGTTGGACTCGTACGCGCAGTACTACGAGCGGTGGTCGGCCGGGTGGGAGGCGCAGGCCCTGCTGCGGGCGGTGCCGGTGGCGGGCGACGACGACCTCGGTGCGCGGTTCACGGCGCTGGTCGACCCGCTCCGCCACCCGGGGGCGGGGCTCTCGTCCGCCGACCTGCGCGAGATGCGCCGCATCAAGGCGCGGGTGGAGGCCGAGCGACTGCCCCGCGGGGTCGCGCCGCGACGGCACCTGAAGCTCGGGCCTGGCGGCCTCGCCGACGTGGAGTGGACGGCGCAGATGCTCCAGCTCCAGCACGCGGCGGAGCACGAGGGCCTGCGGACGACCTCGACCCTCGGCGCGCTGCGGGCCGCCGAGGCGGACGGTCTGCTCTCGACCGACGACCGGTCGACGCTCGAGGCCGCGTGGGTGCTCGCGTCACGGCTGCGGAACGCCTTGGTGCTGTGGCGAGGGCGCTCCACGGACGTGGTCCCCACCGACCGGCGCGACCTCGACGGCGTCGCCCAGGTGCTGGGTCGCGGGCGGGCCACCGCAGGCGACCTCGAGGACGAGGTGCTGCGCACCATGCGCCTTGCGCGGGTGGTCGTCGAGCGCGTCTTCTACGGCTGACCGCGTCGGGCCGCCGAGGGCCGGGCGTCAACGACGCGTCAAGACGGCGGCGGCCGGCGTCAAGGCCGTGGCAGGACCGGCGCGCGAGGCCTCCGGTCGGTCGTTGACTGCCCGCATGACCGATCTGCTGCTGGTGGGCCTGCTGCTGGCGTGCTTCGCCGCCCTCGCCCTGCTGGTGAGGGGGCTGGACCGACCGTGAGCCTGCTCGACGTCGTAGGCCTCGTGGTGGCCGTGCTGCTCGCCGGTTACCTCGTCCTCACGCTGCTGAAGCCGGAGAGGTTCTGATGGAGCTCTCCACCACCGCCGCCGGCGTGGTGAGCGTGCTGGTCCTGGTCGGCGCGCTGGCCCTGGCCCACCGACCGCTCGGTGACCACATCGCCCGGGTGCTCACCTCCGAGCGCCACCTGGCGATCGAACGGGCCGTCTACCGCGCGGCCCGGGTCGACCCAGGGGCCGACCAGCGGTGGAGCGCGTACGCCTTGTCGCTGCTGGGCTTCTCGCTCGCCTCGGTGCTGCTGCTGTACCTCGTGCTGCGGGTGCAGCAGTGGCTCCCGCTCTCTCTGGGGTTCCAGGGGGTCCCTGCCGAGGGCGCCTTCAACACGGCGATCTCGTTCGTCACGAACACGAACTGGCAGTGGTACTCCGGTGAGTCGACCATGGGCCACACCGTGCAGATGGCCGGCCTCGCGGTGCAGAACTTCGTCTCCGCCGCGGTCGGCCTGTGCGTCGCCGTCGCCCTGATCCGCGGCTTCGTGCGCTCCCGCACCGACCGGCTCGGGAGCTTCTGGGTCGATCTGGTGCGCGTGGTGGTGCGGATCCTGCTGCCGATGTCGTTCCTCGCTGCGCTCGTCCTGGTGAGCGCCGGGGTCGTGCAGAACCTCGCGGGGGCCCTCGACGTCACCACGCTCGCCGGCGGTGCCCAGACGCTGCCGGGAGGGCCGGTGGCCAGCCAGGAGGCGATCAAGGAGCTCGGCACCAACGGCGGTGGCTTCTTCAACGCCAACTCCGCGCACCCCTTCGAGAGCCCCACGCCGTTCACGAACCTGTTCGAGAACTTCCTGCTGCTGGTGATCCCGTTCTCGCTCCCGCGCACCTTCGCCCGGATGGTCGGCGACGCGCGCCAGGGCTACGCCGTGCTGGCCACCATGGCGGTGCTCTGGATCGGAGCGGTGGCGGCCACGACCGCCTTCGAGCTGGCCGGTCGCGGTGCGGTACCCGAGGCCGTCGGGGCCGCGATGGAGGGCAAGGAGGTGCGGATCGGCATCCCGTCGTCCGCGCTGTTCGCCGCCTCGACGACGGGGACGTCCACCGGGGCGGTCAACTCCTTCCACGACTCGTTCACCGCCGGCGGCGGCGGGGTCACGATCCTCAACATGATGCTCGGCGAGGTCTCGCCCGGCGGCGTGGGCGCCGGCCTCTACGGGATGCTCGTGCTCGCCGTCGTCGCGGTGTTCCTGGCCGGCCTCATGGTGGGGCGCACGCCGGAGTACCTCGGCAAGAAGATCGGGCGGCGCGAGATGACCTGCGCCGCGCTCTACGTCCTGGTGATGCCCACCGCGCTGCTCGTGGGCGCTGCGGTGGCCGTCGCCACCCCGGCGGGCCTGGCGGGTCTGCAGGACGACGGCGCGCACGGTCTCAGCGAGGTGCTCTACGCCTTCGCGTCGGCGTCCAACAACAACGGCAGCGCGTTCGCGGGCCTCTCCGTGGCGACGCCGTTCTACGACGTGGCGCTCGGGCTGTGCATGCTCGTCGGCCGGTTCCTGCCGATCGTCCTGGTGCTGGCGCTGGCCGGCTCGCTGGCTGCGCAGCGGCCGGTGCCCGCGGGCAGCGGGACCCTGCCCACCACCGGTCCGCTGTTCGTCGGCCTGCTCACCACCGTCGTCCTGGTGGTCGCCGGCCTCACCTTCCTGCCGGCCCTGGTGCTCGGCCCGGTCTCGGAGGCACTCCTGTGACCGTCTCGACCTCGCACCGGGTCTCGTCCGGCTCGTTCGACCCGGCACAGCTCGTCCGGTCCCTGCCGCAGGCGGTGCGCAAGCTCGACCCGCGCACGATGGTGCGGACTCCGGTGATGTTCGTGGTGGAGGTCGGTTCCGTCCTCACCACTGCCGCGGCGGTGCTCGACCCCAGCCTGTTCACGATCTCGATCGCGCTCTGGCTGTGGGCCACCGTGCTGTTCGCGAACCTCGCCGAGTCGGTCGCCGAGGGCCGGGGGCGGGCGCAGGCCGCGGGCCTGCGCACCGCGCAGAAGCAGACCACCGCCCGGCTGCTGAGCGGCGACCACGAGCGCGAGGTCGCCGCGACCTCGCTGCAGGTGGGCGACCTCGTCGTCGTCGAGGCGGGCCAGGTGATCCCGGGCGACGGCGACGTGGTCGAGGGCGTCGCCAGCGTCGACGAGTCGGCGATCACGGGCGAGTCGGCCCCGGTCATCCGCGAGTCCGGAGGCGACCGGAGCGCAGTCACCGGCGGTACCACCGTGCTGTCGGATCGCATCGTCGTGCGGATCAGCAGCCGGGCCGGCGAGTCCTTCCTGGACCGGATGATCGCCCTGGTCGAGGGGGCCTCCCGGCAGAAGACGCCCAACGAGGTCGCCCTGTCGATCCTGCTGTCCAGCCTCACCCTGATCTTCCTGCTGGCGGTGGTGACGCTCCAGCCGCTCGCGACGTACTCGGGCGGCGCCCAGAGCACGGTCGTGCTGGTGGCTCTCCTGGTCTGCCTGATCCCGACCACGATCGGCGCGCTGCTGTCGGCCATCGGCATCGCCGGCATGGACCGGATGGTGCAGCGCAACGTGCTCGCGATGTCGGGACGCGCGGTCGAGGCCGCCGGCGACGTCGGGGTGCTGCTGCTGGACAAGACCGGCACGATCACGCTCGGCAACCGCCAGGCCAGCGAGCTGCTCCCGCTCGGCGGGGTCGCGGAGTCCGAGCTGGCGGACGTCGCGCAGGTCTCCTCCCTCGCCGACGAGACGCCGGAGGGCCGGTCGGTGGTCGTCCTGGCCAAGGAGCGGTACGGCCTGCGAGCGCGCGCCCAGGGCGAGATGGTCGGTGCGGAGTTCGTCCCGTTCACGGCGCAGACCCGGATGAGCGGGGTCGACCTGCACGACGACGGCGGACGCGCGGTCCAGGTGCGCAAGGGTGCCGCCGGTGCGGTCGCGCGGTGGGTGAGCGAGACCGGGGGACGGGTCGACGACGAGCTCACGGCGACGGTCGACCGCGTCAGCGCCGCCGGCTCGACGCCGCTCGTCGTGGCCCGGCGTCGCGGTGACGGACCTGCGGTGGCGCTCGGGGTGATCGTGCTCAAGGACGTCGTCAAGGAGGGCATGAGGAGCCGGTTCGACGAGCTGCGCGCGATGGGCATCCGCACGGTGATGATCACCGGTGACAACGAGCTGACGGCGCGCGCGATCGCCGAGGAGGCGGGGGTCGACGACGTGCTCGCCGAGGCGACACCGGAGGACAAGCTGGCCCTGATCCGGCGCGAGCAGGAGGGCGGTCGGCTCGTCGCGATGACCGGCGACGGCACCAACGACGCGCCGGCCCTGGCTCAGGCCGACGTGGGTGTCGCGATGAACACCGGCACCACCGCCGCCAAGGAGGCCGGCAACATGGTCGACCTCGACTCCGACCCCACCAAGCTCATCGAGGTCGTGGAGATCGGCAAGCAGCTGCTCATCACCCGCGGCGCCCTGACCACGTTCTCGTTGGCGAACGACGTGGCGAAGTACTTCGCGATCCTGCCGGCGATGTTCGTCGGCGCCTTCCCGCAGCTCGACGCGCTCAACGTGATGCGGCTGTCGTCGCCGGAGTCGGCCATCCTGTCGGCCGTCATCGTCAACGCGGTCATCATCGTCGTGCTGATCCCGTTGGCGCTCAGAGGTGTTCGTTACCGACCGCGGTCGGCGGCCTCGATGCTGCGCCGCAACCTGGCGGTCTACGGCCTCGGTGGGCTGGTCGCCCCGTTCGTCGGCATCAAGCTCGTCGACCTCGTCGTCTCCCTCCTCCCGCTCAGCTGAGAAGGACCGTCCTGCCATGACCTCCCTGCTCCAGCTCGCCCGGCAGACCTTCGCCGGGCTGCTCGTGCTGATCGTGATGACCGTCGTCCTCGGCGTGGCCTACCCGCTGGCCGTCACCGCGTACGCCGCCGTCCTCGGCGACCAGGCCGACCGCCAGCTGCTCGTCGTCGACGGCGAGGTCGTCGGCTCGCGCCAGATCGGGCAGGAGCTCGACGGGCCCGGCTGGTTCCGCTCGCGCCCGTCGGCGGCGGGGGAGGGCTACGACGCCCTCGCCAGCGGCGCCTCGAACCTGGGGCCGGACAACGCCGAGCTGCTCGCCGCCGTCGAGGAACGGCGCGCCGCGGTCGCCGCGCAGGAGGGGGTCGACCCGGACGACGTGCCGCCCGACGCCCTGACGGCCTCGGCCAGCGGGCTGGACCCCGACATCTCGCCGGAGTACGCGCGGCTGCAGGTCGACCGGGTCGCGTCCGAGCGCGACCTGGACCCGGCCGAGGTGCGACAGCTGGTGGACGAGCACACGCAGGGTCGCACCCTGGGCTTCCTCGGCGAGCCACGCGTGAACGTGCTCGAGCTCAACATCGGCCTGCAGCGGCTCGCCGAGGGCGCGGGAGGATGATGGGCGCGTGGCGCGCGGACGGTTGAGGGTCTACCTGGGGGCGGCCCCCGGCGTGGGGAAGACCTACACGATGCTCGGCGAGGGGCGCCGCCGCGCCGAGCGCGGCACCGACGTCGTGGTCGGCGTCGTGGAGACCCACGGGCGGGCGCACACGGCCGAGATGCTCGAGGGGCTCGAGGTGGTGCCGCGCCGCCTCGTGGACCACCGCGGGACCAGCCTGTCCGAGATGGACGTGGACGCGGTCCTGCGGCGACGGCCGCAGGTGGCTCTGGTCGACGAGCTCGCGCACACCAACGCACCCGGCTCGGCGCACGAGAAGCGGTGGCAGGACGTCGAACAGCTGCTCGCAGCCGGCATCGACGTGATCTCCACGGTGAACATCCAGCACCTGGAGTCGCTCAACGACGCGGTCGCCGCGATCACCGGGGTGGTGCAGCGCGAGACGGTCCCGGACGAGGTGGTGCGCTCGGCCGACCAGGTCGAGCTGGTCGACATGGCGCCGCAGGCGCTGCGCAGGCGGATGGCGCACGGCAACGTCTACGCGCCGGACAAGGTCGACGCCGCGTTGTCGAACTACTTCCGCGAGGGCAACCTCACGGCGCTGCGCGAGCTGGCGCTGCTGTGGCTCGCCGACCGCGTCGACGCCGCGCTGGAGGGCTACCGCGCCCAGCACGACATCTCCTCGTCCTGGCCGGCGCGCGAGCGGGTGGTGGCCGCGCTGGCCGGCGGGACGGAGGCCGAGGCGGTGGCGCGGCGCGCGGCCCGGATCGCGTCCCGCGGCGCCGGTGGCGAGCTGCTGGCGCTGCACGTGCAGCGCAGCGACGGTCTCACCGGGGCGTCGCCGACGGCGCTGGTGCAGCAGCGCCGCCTGGTGGAGAGCCTGGGGGGCAGCTTCCACGCCGTCGTGGGCGACGACGTCGCGGCCTCGGTGCTCGAGTTCGCCCGCGGGGTCAACGCCACCCAGGTGGTGATCGGGGTGAGCCGCCGCTCGCGCTGGACCGCACTGCTGCGAGAGGGCGTGGGGGACAGGATCACCCGCCTGTCCGGGCCGATCGACGTGCACCTCGTGACCCACGAGGGTGCGGGCCGCGGCGAGGGGCGCGAGCGACGACCGGAGCTGCTCGGACGGCGACGGCGCGTGGGCGGGTGGGTGCTCGCCCTGCTCGGTCCGCTCGTGCTCGGTCTGCTGCTGCGCCTCACCACCGACCTGCACGACCTGCCCACCGAGCTGATGCTCTTCCTCGCCCTGGTGGTGGGGGTGGCGCTGGTGGGAGGGCTCTGGCCCGCTGTCGCCGCAGCCGTTCTCGGCAGCCTGCTGCTCAACCTGCTGTTCACCCCGCCTGTCGGGACGCTGACCATCGCCGACCCCGAGAACATCCTCGCGCTCGCCGTGTTCGTGCTCGTGGCCGTCGGGGTCGCGTCGGTCGTGGACCTCGCCGCGGGACGCACCAGCCAGGCGGTGCGCAGCCGGGCGGAGTCGCTCGCCCTCACCGAGCTGTCCCGGTCGGTGCTGGCGGGGGAGGACACCGCGCAGGCGCTGCTGGACCGGACCCGGGCGACCTTCGCGCAGGCCGGTGTCGCGCTCTACGAACGCGAGCGGGAGGGAGCGCCGTGGCACCAGGTGGCGGTCAGCGGCACCGATCCCGGTCGCGTCCCGTCCGACGCCGACGTGGTGGTGAGGATGTCACCGACGGTGCGGCTCGGGTTGTCGGGCCGGGTGCTGCCTGCAGCCGACCAGCGGGTGCTCGAGGCGTTCGCCGCCCACGCCCTGCTGGTGCTCGAACGGCAGCGGCTGCGCGCGGAGGCGCGGCGGGCCGCGGAGCTGGTGGAGGGCAACGAGATCCGCACCGCCCTGCTGGCCGCGGTGTCGCACGACCTGCGGACGCCGCTGGCCTCGATCAAGGCGGCGGTGAGCAGCCTGCTGGCGCAGGACGTCCGATGGGACCCGGACGACGAGCAGGAGCTGCTCGAGACCGTCGCCGACGAGGCGGACCGGCTGCAGCGGCTGATCGACAACCTGCTCGACGTGTCACGGCTGCAGGCCGGCGCCGTCCGGCCCGAGCGCCGCTCCGTGGCGCTCGACGAGGTGGTGCTGCGTGCCGTCCACGGGCACGGCCCCGACGCGGTGGCCGTCGACCTCAGCGAGAGCCTGCCACTCGTCCTGACCGATCCCGGTCTCGTCGAGCGGGTCGTGGCCAACGTGGTGGAGAACGCGGTGCGGCACAGCCCGTCCGGCGTCCCGGTCACGGTCCAGGCGGCGCGGGTGGGAGACCAGGTGCACGTGCGCGTGTGCGACCGGGGGCCGGGGGTCACGGCCGCCGACCGCGAGCGGATGTTCGACGCCTTCCAGCGGCTGGGGGACGCGCCGGCCGGGCAGGGCATCGGCCTGGGCCTCGCGGTCGCGCGGGGGTTCGCGCGCGCGGTGGGGGCCGAGCTGGTGGCGGACGAGACACCGGGTGGAGGGCTGACGATGACCATCGTCCTGCCGGTGGCGGAAGGACCCGACCGGGTCGTGGTGCCGGCGTGACCGGGCGCGTCGGACGGGTCCTGGTCGTGGAGGACGACCCGGCGCTGCAGCGTGCGCTGGCGATCAACCTGCGCGCCAGGCGGTGGGAGGTGTCGACCGCCGCGACCGGCCGGGACGCGCTCGAGCTCGCGGCGTCCGGGCACCACGACGTCGTCGTCCTGGACCTCGGGCTGCCCGACATGGACGGCACCGAGGTGCTGGCGGGCCTGCGGGGTTGGACCCGCGTGCCCGTGATCGTGCTGTCGGCCCGGGGTGACAGCCACGACAAGGTGGAGGCGCTGGACGCCGGCGCCGACGACTACGTCACCAAGCCGTTCGGGATGGACGAGCTGCTGGCACGACTGCGGGCCGCGCTGCGCCGGTCCGAGCCGTCCGAGAGCGGGCCCGACGACGCGGTCGTGGACGCCGGAGCGCTGCGGATCGACCTCGCGCGCAAGAAGGTCGCCCGTGACGGCACGGACGTGCGGCTCACCCCGACGGAGTGGAACCTGCTCGAGGTGCTGGTCCGCCACCGCGGCCGGCTGGTCGGGCAGAAGCAGCTGCTGCAGGAGGTGTGGGGTCCGTCGTACGGGAAGGAGACCAACTACCTGCGGGTGTACGCGGCGCAGCTGCGGCGCAAGCTCGAGCCCGACCCGGCCCACCCGGTGCACCTGCTGACCGAGCCCGGGATGGGCTACCGCTTCGAGGCCGGCTGAGGTTCGGCCGGCTCCGCCCGCTCGAGCACGGTCTCGTGCTCGGCCTCGCGCACCTTCTCCTCGCGCTCCTGCTCGACCGGCGCGGCGCGCTTCTGCTCCCAGTCGCCGAGGATGACGTTCGTGTTGCGCGGCCAGCTGAGGTACCGCACGGCCAGGTTCGTCAGGACGGCGAAGCGGTTGCGGTTGCTCAGCAGGAAGAACACGTGCAGGCCGACCCACGCGAGCCACGCCACGGTGCCGCGCAGAGCGATCTTGAACGGCAGCTGACCGACGGCGGCACGGCGACCGATCGTGGCCATGATGCCCTTGTCGGTGTAGTGGAACCGGGTGCTGCCCATGCCGACGAGCAGGCGCGAGATCGTCTCCGCCACGTGGATCCCCTGCTGGATCGCGGGCTGCGCCACCTGCGGCAGCAGGTTGTCCGGGTCGCCGCCGACGTCGCCGATGGCGAAGACGTCGTCGAAGCCCTTGACCCGCATGTCCGGTCCGATCACGATGCGGCCGCCGCGCCCCTGCGGCAGACCCCACGTCGACACCACCGGGTGGGCCGTGACACCGGTGGCCCAGATGACCGTCCGGGTGGGGATGACGGTGCCGTCCTGGAGCCGCACCTCGTCCGGGGTCACCTCGGCGACGGCGGCCTCGAGCTTCAGCTCGACGCCACGGCGACGCAGGGCGCGGGCGGAGTACGCGCGCAACGACTTCTTGAACGGGGTGAGGACGTCCGGCGCCATCTCGACCAGGATGATCTTCAGCTTGGTGTTGTCGAGCTCGGGGTAGGAGACGGGCACCGCGCCGGACACCATCTCGGCCAGCGTGCCGGCCATCTCGACGCCGGTGGCGCCGCCCCCGACGACCACCACGTTCGCGGTGCCGTCCTTGCCCTCCTCGGTGGCCAGCCGCTCCAGGCCGCGGAAGATGTGGTCGCGGGTCTCGAGCGCCTCGCGGCGGGTGTAGATGAGCAGGGAGTTCTCGGCGGCGCCCGGGATGCCGAAGAAGTTGGCGGTGACCCCGGTGGCGACGACCAGGTAGTCGTAACCGATCTCGTCGCCGTCGTCGAGACGCACGTGCTTGGTCGCGGTGTCGATGCCGACCACGGTGCCTTGGCGGAACCGCGCGTTGCGCTGCTTGGCGGTGAAGGCACGCAGGGCGTAGGTGACGTCGCCGGGGTTCAGGCCACCGGTCGCCACCTGGTACAGCAGCGGCTGGAAGGTGTTGTAGCCGTTGCGGTCGATCAGCAGGACGTCGACGTCCGCCCAGCGCAGCGCGTTCACCGTCGCCATCCCGCCGAACCCTGCGCCGACCACGACGACGCGCGGCCTGGTGCGGTTGCTGCTGGTGCGGCTGGTCATCGTGGACGCCTCCTACTGGGTCCTCGGGTCGTTCTCCTACCTGTGTCAACAGTGCCCTGCCCGGTGGCATGCCTTCCACCCGGGACGCCTGTGGGTGACCTCGCTCACGCACGGGTACCCCCTGCCTAGACTCGGCACGTGAGCCAGCCGCTGCCGATCCCGTACGTCGAGCACCACACCGGCCCGCGGCGGGTCGTGCTGCTGACGCTCAACCCGCCCAACCGGATGGCACGCAAGATCCCGCCCGTGGTCGGCATCGACGGCCGCACCTACGTGGTGGTCTGGGGCGCCGTGGCCTTCGAGGTGCCGGCCGACCGCGCGGTGCACGTCAGCGTGTACATGCACGGCGAGTACATGGTGCAGGCCGCCTCGACCCTGCTCTACCCGCAGCACAAGGGCGAGCTCACCTACACACCGGACTACATGAGCGGCGTCGCGTCGCTGGTCTGAGCCACGTGGAGCGCACCTTGGACGAGAGCGACCCCGCCCGGGTCGACGCCGGTGACGGCGTCCTGCTCCGGCGGCCGGTGCCGAAGGACGCCGCCGGGGTGCTGTCGGTGCACGGCGACCCGCGCACGTACGAGCACGACCCCGATCTCACCCACACCGACCTCGCCACGTCGGCCGAGTTCCTCGTCCCGGCGATCGAACACTGGCAGACGTACGGATTCGGCTTCTGGACGGTGCTCGTGCCTCGCACGTGGTGGCCGGGAGGCGAGACGGCGCCGCTGCCCTCCGACGGCGACCGGGTCTCCGTCGGCATGGGAGGCATCCGGCACCACGCGATGGCGGGAGAGGACGTGCTGAACGTCTACTACCGGCTGGCTCCGGACGTGCAGGGACGCGGCCTGGGTGGGCGGCTGCTCGCCGCCTGCATCGCGCTGGCGCCGCGCGTGGCGCCCGGCGCCGACCTGGTCGTGCGCACGCGGCCCGCGAACGCCGTGGCGCGCCGGGTGGCCGAGCGCGCGGGGTTCGTCGACCTCGGGCTCGAGCCCGGCACCACCGACATGCAGCTGCTGAGGCTGGGCGCCCCGGGTCGCGTGGTGCTCTCAGCAGCCGGGCAGGGTGGTGACCTCGACGACCTGGCGGTGGCCGAGGGGGCTGGTCCACTCGTGGGCGATGACGGCGCCTGAGGGGCTCCGGCGCGTGCGGCAGCGCCACAGGGCGGCGGTCTTGAGGCGGTGGCACCTGCGGGATCTGGGGCTGAGGTTGTGCACGGCGGTGGGTCCGCGCGGGTGCGGCACGAGGTGGTCGAGGTCGCACCGGCCGGTCGGGGACGCCGCAGCCGGGGAAGGTGCAGACCGGGTCGCGGGCGTCGACGGTGTCGGCGATCTCGACGGTGGGTGCGTAGCTGTCCGTGTGGTGCCGCGGCTGCGGCTGCCGTCGTAGCGCTGCCCGGGCCGCCTCGATCAGGCCTGCTCGGGTCCAGCCCTTCTCGCGCCCTGTACCGACCCGTAGGACCCGGGTCAGGTGGCCGGTGTCGTCGGCGAGCAGGACGCAGGTGCCGGCGCCGCGGGCCAGGGCGTCGGCGGCCAGGACCCGGGCGACGGCGGCGGTGACCGGGACCGGGTGACCCGTGCCGCGGACCTCACCCGCGGCATCCTTCGCGTCGCCGTGACCGTCGAGGGTGTCGAGGTGGATCACGACGCCGACCTCGCGGCGCACCACGCGACCGTGCCCAGCCCGTCGCCGCCGCCGGTCAGGAGGGCGTCGGTGATCAGGTCGACCTTCGTGATGCCGTGGGTGCGGCCGCCGAGCTCGTCGCGGGTCATCGCGCGCACGGTCGCCGCGCAGGCTTCCTCGGCCGCGACGAGCTGTTCGGTCGGGCCGGTGATGGTCCAGGTCGCCAGGGCTGGGTTGGCCTGGTCGATCTCGAGCCAGGTGCCGGTGCGCTCGCGGACCTCGTTCGCGATCGCGTCGTCGGTGTCGGTGCGGACCCCGGCCACGGCCTTCTTGACCATCGCGGTGAACGCCCGCGGTGCCATCACGTCCCACGGACCGACCGGGGCCGTGCCCTCCAAGGCCTCGGGCGGCAGCGCGGCCAGCACCGCCGCTTCCACCACCCGTACCTGGTCCTCGGTCAGCCCGGTGCACTCGTCCGCGACCGTGGTCGCCCGGGCCAGGTCCAACCGTCCGGCGGCCAGGGCCTGCACGACCCGGGGCATCGACCCGCACAACCGGTCCGCGGTGCCGATCCACACCCCGGCCCGGTGCAACGACAGCCCCGTCACGCCCGCGACCTCACGCACCGCGGCGTCGTCCAGGTCGGCCTCGGTGAACGTGGTCGACCCCAGCACGCTCTTCCAGACCCCGGAGCCGAGCAGGTGCTGGTGCCGGCGGCGGACCTCCCGCGCGGTCACCCACACCAGCCGCAGGTCGTTCGCGTCGTTCGCGCACCGCAGCAACGTCCGGGTCCGCAGACCGCGGACGAGGAACGCCACCCGCCCGTCCGTGTCCATGCCTGAACTCTAGACGTCAGCACTGACAACGGGTTTCAGCCCGAACGTGTCCCCGACACCACGATCGCGCCGCGCTCGTCGTCGGTGACGACGGCTGCTCGCAGACCCGCCGCGACCACGGCCTCGCACGCCGCGTCGACCTGGCCCGCTCCCACCTCCACGACGACCATCCCGCCCGGCGCCAGCCAGTCCGACGCGACCGCAACGACCCGCCGGACGACCGCGAGACCGTCGGCGCCGCCGTCCAGAGCGACCCGGGGCTCGTGGTCCCGAGCCTCCGGTGGCATGCTGGCGATCGCGTCGCTGGGCACGTAGGGCGCGTTGCAGGTCATCACGTCGACGCGTCCGCGCAGCCCGTGGGGGAGTGCCTCGTCGAGGTCGCCCTCGACCACCATGCCGCCGCCGGGCTCGACGTTGCGCCGCGCGCACGCCACCGCCGCCGGGTCGACGTCGGAGGCGACCAGGTCGACGTCCGCCACCACCGTAGCCACGGCGAGCCCGACTGCCCCTGTGCCGCAGCACAGGTCGACGACGACAGGCTGCCGACCGGTCGGCCCGGAGGTCAGGTGCCCGACCGCGACCTGCACCATCAACCCGGTGCGCGCCCGGGGGACGAACACCCCCGGGTCGACCTGCACGCGGACGCCGCAGAAGTCCGCGTACCCGACCACGACCTCGAGCGGCTCGCCGGCCACCCGCCGCCGGACCATCCCCTCGAGCTCGGTGGGGGAGCCGGCGGCCATCCGCAGGGCGTCCACCTCGTCCTCGGCGAAGACGCAGCCCGCGGCGCGCAGCCGTCCGACGAGGTCCTCGCTCATCGCACCATCCTCGTCGTCCCCAGCGACGCGTCGAGGAGCGGGCCCCTCAGGCCTCCGGTCGGGACAGCGGGGTGTCGTCGAGCCGGGCGCGCAGGTCGCCGAGCGACTCGAACACCGTCGACGCGCCCGCGTCGGTGAGCTCCTCGCGCGAGAAGCCGCCGGTGAGGACGGCGAGGGTGGGGACCGAGAGGCGACCGGCCGCCTCGCAGTCGAAGGGTGAGTCGCCGACCATCACGCCCGACGCACCGTCGACCCGGTCCAGCGCCGTCGCCACCAGGTCGGGCGCGGGCTTGCTGTTCTCGACGTCGTCGGAGGTGGTCCACGCCTCCGCGACGGACCGGCCGTCGACGAGGTCGAGGAAGGTCTCGACGTGCTTCTTCTTGCCGGAGCTGGCCAGGACGACGCGGAACCCGCGCTGCCTCACGTCCGTGAGCAGCTCCCGGGCCTGGTCGAACGGCCGGACCTCGCCGATCAGGCGGTCGAACTCCTCGGTCCACGCGTCGCGCAGGTCGTCGCCGTGCTGGGCCTCGACGTCGTCGCCGGCGACGTGGGCCACGAACTGGTCGCCGCCCATGCCGATGCCGCGGTGCAGGCGCCACACGGGCAGGGTGATGCCGACGCGCCGGAACGAGCGGAACCAGGCGAGGGCGTGGTGGTAGTTGGTGTCGACGAGCGTGCCGTCGATGTCGAAGATCGCCGTGTCGGCCACGAGACTCCTCCGGATCGGGAGGTCCCAGCCTCCACCCGTCGCCCCCGACCGGCATGTCGTGCGTCGAGCATCGAGGCCACGGCGCGGCGTCCGTCCCGGTGGCGGCGCTCCGGAGCGTGGCATGGCGCGGATCGGGGAGACTGGCGGCATGGACGTCACCGAGGTCATGCTGCCCGGCGTCGGGGTGCGCTACGAGTTCACCGCCGCGTCCGGGCACCAGGTCGGGATCGTCGCCCGGCGGGACGGCGAGTTCGACGTCATCTGCTTCCGACGATCCGATCCCGACGCCGCCGACACCCTGTTCACCCTGGACCGCCAGCAGGCCGAGGCGCTGGCCGACATCCTGGGCGCACCGCGGATCGTGGAGCGCTTCGCCGACCTCAGCCGTGAGGTCCCCGGGTTGGCGTCGGAGACCATCGACCTCCCGAAGGGCTCGCGCTTCGACGGACGGACCCTCGGGGAGACACGGCTGCGCACCGTCACCGGCGTCTCGGTCGTCGCGGTGGTGAGGGAGGACGGCGTCATCCCGGCCCCCGCGCCCGACGAGGTCCTCCTCGGCGGTTGCTCGCTCGTGGTCATCGGCACCGGTCAGGGCATCGAGCGTGCTCGCGGTGTCCTGCTCGGGTAGGTAGCCGGTCGTGGGCACCTTCCTGGTCGAGCTGGGGGTGCTGCTGCTGGCTCTGGCGCTGCTGGGCGCCCTCGCGAGGCGGATCGACCTGTCTCCCGTCCCCTTCTTCCTGCTGGCCGGGCTGGCGCTGGGCGAGGGCGGGGTCCACGACCTCGAGGCGGCGGGGGCGTTCGTCCGGGAGGCGGGCGAGATCGGCGTCCTGCTCCTGCTCTTCATGCTCGGCCTGGAGTTCTCGGCCGCCGAGTTCACCGCGACCCTGCGTCGTCACACCGGTTCCGGGGCGGTCGACCTGGTGCTCAACGCGCCGGTCGGATTCGTGGCCGGACTCGTCCTGGGCTACGAGTGGCAGGCGTGCCTGGCCCTGGCCGGCATCACCTGGATCTCCTCGTCCGGCATCGTGGCCAGGTTGCTGGACGACCTGAACCGGATGGGTCACCGCGAGACGCCCGTCGTGCTCTCGGTCCTGGTGCTCGAGGACATCGCGATGGCCGTCTACCTGCCGCTGCTGGTCGTGGTGCTGGCGGGAGGCAGCGCGGTGGCTGCGGCCGTCGCGGTCGCGACGGCGCTGGCGCTGGTGACGGTCGTCGTGGTGTCCACCCGCCTGCTGGGCAGGCCCCTCGGCCGCGTCCTCGGCCACCAGGAGGACGAGCAGGTGCTGCTGCGCGTCCTCGGGCTCATGCTCGTCGTCGCCGGAGTGGCCTACCTCGTGGACGCCTCGGCCGTCGGCGCCTTCCTGGTCGGGCTGGCCATCTCGGGGACCACCGCGGAACGCGTCCGGCCGGTGCTGCGGCCGCTGCGAGACCTGTTCGCCGCGTTCTTCTTCCTGTCCTTCGGGCTGGAGGTCGCGCCGGCCAGCCTGGCTCCCTTCCTGCTGCCCGCGTTCCTGATCGGCGTCGCGTCGACCGTGACCAAGCTCGTCTCCGGTGGCTACGCCGCTGCCAGAGCCGGTGTCGGCCAGCAGGGCCGGCGTCGTGCCGGTGCGGCGCTGGTGGCCCGCGGCGAGTTCTCCGTCGTCATCGCCGGTCTCGCGGTCGCCGCCGGGTACGAGCAGATCGGACCGCTGGCCTCCGCGTACGTCGTCCTGCTCGCGGTGGTGGGTCCCCTGGTCGCGCGTTTCGCGGACGACCTGCCCGGCCGTCGACGGCGACGGGACCCGGGGCCCGGACCGGGGACCCCGGTCCGTTGAGCCGCGGCGGAGCGGACGGATCGTGCTCGGGCCGGGTGGTCGCGTGACCGGCGGTGGGGGAGCTGGCGCTCACCGCGTTGCTCGGTGCGAGCGTCGCGTCCGTCACCGGGTTGTACGCCACGCAGGAGGATCGGCTCGTCTACGCCGCGACGGTCGGGCAGAGCCCGGTGGCCATCGTGATGGGCGGCCCCGGGACGGGTCTGCCGGCGCTGGGCGCCATCGTCGTGTTCGAGATGGCGGTGGTCGGCTACGTCGCGGTCGGGCTGATGAGCATCTCGGTGGTGATCCGCCACACCCGCGCCGAGGAGGAGGCGGGGCGCACGGAGCTGCTCCGGTCGCTACCGGTCGGCCGGCACGCCGGCATCGCCGCCGCCCTGCTCGTGGTGACCGTCGTGAACGCCGTGGTCGCCGTCCTGCTGCTCGTGGTGCTGCTCGCTGCCGGCCTGCCGGTCGCCGGGTCGGTGGCGCTGTCGGCGTCGACCCTGCTCTTCGGGGTGGTGATGGCGGCGCTCGCCGGCGTCACGGCGCAGCTCACCGAGCACGCACGAGCCGCAGGTGGCCTCGCCTCGGCGATCCTGGGGGTGTTCTTCGCGGTCCGGGCCGCCGGCGACCTGGGTGACGGCGGGGCGTCGTGGGCCTCGCCCATGGGCTGGGCACTGGCCGTCCGGCCGTTCGCCGGCGAGCGGTGGACCGTCCTGCTCCTGCTCGTCGTCGCCGCGGTGGCGCTGGTGGGGGTGTCGGCGGTCCTGATCGACCGGCGCGACGTCGGCGCGGGACTCGTCGCGGCACGTGCGGGTCGTGCGCGGGCGTCCTGGCTGCTCGCCGGGCCGACCGGCCTGGCCCTGCGCCTGCACCGCGCCGCCGGGCTGGGTTGGGCCGCCGGGCTGGTCCTGCTGGGCATCGGGTACGGATCGGTCGGCCAGACCGTGCAGGACCTGGTCGCCGACAACGAGGCGCTCGCCGCCATCATCGCCACCTCCGGTGTCGACGTGGTCGACGCCTTCTTCGCCGTCGCGGCGTCGATGATCGCGCTGGCGGTCGGAGGCTACGCGCTGCAGGTGACCGGCTCGCTGCGCAGCGAGGAGGAGTCCGGGCACCTCGAGGCCCTCCTGGCGACGCCCGTCCCCCGGTGGCGGTGGTGCGCCAGCCACCTCCTCGTCGCCGTCGTGGGCAGCACCAAGCTCCTCGCTCTGGCCGGGCTGGCGATGGGTCTGACCCACGCAGCCGCGACCCGCGAGCCCGACCAGGTCGCGAGGCTGCTGGGCGCCACCCTCGTGCACGCCCCCGCCGTGTGGGTGCTGGTCGGCGTCGCCACCGCCCTGTTCGGCCTCGTGCCGCGCGCCGCCGCCGCTGCCTGGGCCGCTCTGGCGGTGTCCGTGGCCGCGGTCCTGCTCGGCACCACCTTGCGGCTGCCGGGCTGGGCGCTGGACGTGGTGCCCTTCACCCACGTCCCCGCCGCCCCGTCCGAGACGATCACCGCCGCGCCGCTCCTGGTGCTGACCGCCGTGGCGGCAGCGCTCACGGCGGCCGGTGTCGCCGCCTTCGCCCGCCGCGACGCCGGGTGAGCGCCGAGCCGGGACGCTCGTCCTCGGCGGTCGGTCCCGGGCTCGAGCGGGTCACCGGTCAGCCCGAGGTGGTGACCTCCTCGCCCAGCTCCTTCAGCGTCCCGGACCTGCGGTCCCGCAGGTAGTCGTGCATCTCGGTGCGGATGACCGGGAGCAGGAAGTACACCCCGAGCAGGTTGACGAACGCGCAGACGAACAGCATGGCGTCGGCGAAGCTGAGCACCTCGCCGAAGGTCAGCACCGTGCCGGTCACGGTGAACAGGCAGAACACGACCTTGTAGAGGGTCTCGGAGAGCCCGGAGCGGCCGAACAGGTGGGTCCACGCCCGCAGGCCGTAGTAGCTCCAGGTGATCAGGGTCGAGAAGGCGAACAGGGCCACCGCGACGGCCAGGACCAGCGGGAACCAGGGGAGCACGGTCTCGAAGGCGTCCGAGGTGAGGACGACGCCGTCGGCGGTGGTGCTACCGGTGTCGGCCACCTCGGCGCGCGCGTCGAGGTAGCTGGCGGGGTTGGCGATGATGATGGTGAGCGCGGTCATCGTGCAGATCAGGACGGTGTCGACCAGCGGCTCGAAGAGCGCGACGAAGCCCTCGCTGACCGGGCGGCGGGTCTTCACGGTCGAGTGGGCGATCGCGGCTGACCCCAGACCGGCCTCGTTGGAGAACGCGGCGCGCTGGAAGCCGATGATCATCACGCCGACGACGCCGCCGCCGACGCCCTCGGGGGAGAAGGCGCCGTCGAGGATGGCGCCGAACGCCTCCGGGACCGAGGTGATGTTGAAGCCGATGACGGCGAGGCAGGCGAGGACGTAGACGGTCGCCATCGCCGGCACGAGGCGGCTCGTGACGCGTCCGATCGAGCGCATGCCGCCGAGGATGACCAGGGCGACGAGGCCGGCGAGGACGAGCCCGAACAGCAGCGCGGCGCCGTCGCTGCCGAGGAAGCCGTCGTCACCCCCGGTGACCTGCTTGGCCTGGGCGAAGGTCTGGTTGGCCTGGAACATGTTGCCGCCTGCGACCCCGAACAGCAGGATGGCGATCGCGTACAGGCCGGTGAGCGCGGCGGAGGGGATGCGCCCCAGACGCTCGAACGCGATCGGCAGGTAGCGGAAGGGTCCGCCGGACACCGTGCCGTCCTCGTGCACCTGCCGGTACTTCACGCCCAGGGTGCACTCGGCGAACTTGGTGGCCATGCCGAGCAGCCCGGCCAGGATCATCCAGAACGTCGCGCCGGGCCCGCCGAGGGTGACCGCGACGCCGACGCCGGCGATGTTGCCGAGGCCGACGGTGCCGGACAGCGCGGACGTCAGCGCCTGGAAGTGCGGCACCTCGCCGGGGTCGTCGTCGGTGGAGTAGCGCCCGCGGACCACCTCGAGCGAGGTCCTCAGGCCACGGGCCTGGATCACCTTGAGGTACACGGTGATGACCACGGCGGCGAGGATCAGCCAGATCACGACGATCGGGACCTCGACCCCGAACAAGGAGACCGGGAAGAACACCACGGTGTTCGCCACGTCGGAGACGGGTGCGAACGCCTCGTCCATCCCCTGCTCGACGTTCTTCAACCACCCCGTCTCCGCACCGGTCGAGGAGGCCAGGATCCCGCTGCTCGAGGTCATGACCAGCAAGGCAAGCGGACGCACGGCGCTCGGTCAATCCCGGCGGCCGGAAAGGCTGCCGGGTGGTCTCCAAGTCGTCACACCGGTCAGGTCCAGGACCGGAGCGACACGCCGCCTTGCGCTCCCGGGGGAACGGGCGCGCCCCGGACCGATGACCTGCATGGTCGGGTCCTTGGTCCCGGGACCGCACCACCGGTGCGGCTCAGCGTCCGTGGAGGCCCACCACGAAACCGGAGGACCCATGGAGCAGCTCGACCTCGCGCCTGCAGGTCGGTCACCGACGCGGCCGAGGACGGCCCGACGGGCTGAGCACCCGCCTCGGGGCCGATGCTGCGGACGTCTCCGGGGGAGACGCCGTCGGCTGCTGCCGGCACGCGCCCTGCTCACGGGGGCCGAGGTGCTGCTGCTCGACGAGCCGGACGAGCACCTGTCGGACGGGGCCGCGGCGATCGTCGACCTGCGGGTCAACCGGCCGTCGACGCGGCGGGAGCCCGCCCGGGGGTCGCGCCGTCGGCGGGATCAGGGCGGACGACCAGCACCGAGCACGCCGCGTGCTGGGTGATCCCGCGGCTGACCGAGCCGTCCAGCAGGGCACGGAACGTGCCGCGTCCGCGGCTCCCGACGACGACGAGCCGGGCGTCCTCGGACGCGCGGACGAGGGCTTCTACGGGGTGGGTCTGGCTCACCACGCGCTCGACCACCAGGTCGGGGTAGCGCTCGTGCAGACCGGCCACGGCCTCGGCCACGGAGGCCTCGGCCTGGTCGAGCTCGGCCAGGGTCGGCCCCACCGGCACACCGAGGGCGTCCACCGCGCGTGGCACGGCGGTCAGGGCCAGCAGGGGGACCCCGCACCGGTCGGCCTCCGCCGCGGCGGCCACCACGGCGGCGACCGAGGACGTGGACCCGTCGACGCCGACCACGACGGGGGCGTCCGGGCGCGATGCCCCGGGTCGCACCACCAGGACCGGGAACCGCGACATGGTCACGAGCGAGCTGCTCGTCGTGCCGAGCAGCATCCGAGCCACGGGCCGGTGCCCGTGCGTCCCGACGACGACGAGGTCGCCCGGGCGCGTCAGGTCGAGGACCGCGACCGCGGCTGCGCCGTACGTCACCTCGGTGCCGACCTCCTCGACCCCCAGCTCGCGGCACCGCTCGGCTGCCTGCAGGAGGCTGTCGCCGGCGGACTGCGTGAAGGTCCGGATCGCCATCAGGTCGGCGACCTCGACGGCGCAGGCGATGAGGAGCGGCACGTGCGCGCTCCTCGCGCGCCCGGCCGCCTCGACCAGAGCCGTGTTCGAGGAGGGGGAGCCGTCGAAGGCCACCACCACCCGACGCAGTCGCTGCGGTTCGCTGGAGCGGGGCTCGGAGCTCATCACGGTCGTCCTCTCTACTTGCCTCGGTCCGCTGCCCACCGACGGCGGGCAGCGACGTGGTTCAGATGAACAGCAGCTGGGCGCCGTCGGTCATCTCGATGAAGTCGGAGGCGCTGATGATGGCCTCGACGCCCTCGTACAGGTCGGTCTCGTCGAGGTGATTCATCTCGGCCGAGAGCCGGCACGCCCACAGGTGGCCGCCGGAGGCGATGATCTGCTCGAGGAAGTCGGGCACGTCCGGGACGCCGACCTCGGCGATCGACTTGCGCAGCCGCGACGTTGCCAGCGCCGTCATCCCGGGCAGCCCGCCGAGACCCTGCGGCATGTGCGTCGCCGTGTTGCCCAGCATCGTGAACTTCAGGTCGTGCATCGTGTCGGGGTTGATCAGGTCGAAGCCCCAGAACGTGAAGAACAGGTGGGTCTCGATCCCCTCTCCCAGAGCGGCGTTCGCCAGGATCAGCCCGGGGTAGGCCATGTCCAGCGTGCCCTTGGAGCAGATGATGGCCAGCTTGCGGCCGGTCTGCGCGTCGTCGAACGACGGGATGATGGGGGCGGTCTCGACGGTGGTCATGTCACACGCATCCTCGGGGCTTGGGAAGACCGGCGACGTACGCCATCTTCTTGGCGGGCTTCTGGGGGAAGAGCTGGAACAGCCGCTTGGTGGGGAACCCCCCGACCGTGGACGTGCGCCGCAGGGTGGCGGTCTCGTCCTGGGTGCGGAAGTCCTCGCGCAGGAAGCTCACGACGGCCAGGTGCTCGTCGGTGAGCTCCAGGCCGATGGCCTCGGCGAGGCTGCGCGCCAGCTCCGGGGTCCACTCCTCGTAGGCGGTCAGGAAGCCCTCGGGGTCCACGTGGACCTCGTGGCCGGCGATCGTCGTGACAGGCATGTCAGACCTCCAGTGCGACAGGGGTGGACGAGTCGTCGGGAGCGGGGACCTTGCCCGCCATCGACATCTGGGCGGGCAGCGGGATCCGGCGCCCCGGGAGCAGCAGGTTCCAGTACATCCACCGGAAGGCGAGCTTGCCGAGGTGGTTGGCGCGCGTCTCCTCGAGCAGGTGGAACGGGCCGAGCCGCGGCACCGGGTAGGTGCCGGTCAGCGGCTGGGTGTCGTAGTTGAAGTCGAGCAGCAGCGCCTTGCCGCCGCCGGACTCCACGTAGCAGTTGGCGTGCCCGTCGAAACGTCCCGTCATCGGCAGGCCGGCGACGTGCTGGAGGAAGTTCTCGATGAAGACCTCGACCGAGAAGTGCGCCACCGAGCCGGCCTTCGAGGTCGGGAGGTCGGCCGCGTCGCCGAGGGCGAAGACGTTCGGGTAGCGCGTGGACTGGTTCGTGCCCCGGTCGACGTGGACGTAGTTGAGCTCGTCGCCCAGACCGGAGCGGGCGACGAGGTCGGCGCCCATGTTCACCGGGACGGTGACGAGCAGGTCGAAGGGGATCTCGCGCTCGTCGTAGGACACCAGCGCCCGGCGGTCGGGGTCCAGCCGCTCGACGACGAAGTCGCTCTCGAGGTGGATGCCGCGGTCGTCCAGCATCGACCCGAGCCGGGCCGAGGCCACCGGCTGGGTGAACGCGCCGGGAAGCGGTGTGGCGTAGGTCAGCTCGACCTGGTCGCGGACGCCGCGCCCACGCAGGTAGGCGTCGAGCAGGAACACCATCTCCAGCGGAGCCACCGGGCACTTCACCGGCATCTCCGTGACGTGGACGACGAGCCGTCCCGACGTGAAGCGCGGCAGGCGTTCTCGCAGCGCCATCGCGCCGTCGAAGGTGAAGAACTCGTGCACGTCGGTGCGCCACAGGCCGCCGTCGACGAACCCGGGTGTCTGGTCCGGGCGCGGCGTGGTGCCGGTGGCGACGACGAGCTGGTCGTACCCGAGGCGACGGCCGTCGAGGAGCAGCACCTCGTTCTCGTCGGGCAGGATGCGCTCGACCTCGCCGGTGACGAGCTCGACCCCGGCTCCGAGGCACTGGTGGGTGGCGCGAACGACCTGGCTGGGCCCGTACGTCCCGAACGGCAGGAACAGGTAGCCCGGCTGGTAGTGGTGCACCGCGCTCGGTTCGACCACGCGCACCCGCCAGCCGTCGCCCAGGCGGCGCACCAGCGTGTTCGCGACCATCGTCCCGGCCGTCCCGGCACCGAGCACGAGCAGGTCCTTCACCATCGGGTCCTCCTTCGTCGACCTGCAGCCATCGCACCAGGGGCCCGGTGGCCGCGACAGGGCCGGAAGGCCCGTGGCGGCGGGTCCTGCGGGCACCCAGGTCGGGACGTAGGTCCGTGGTGCCGGCTCCGGGCGTGGGCGACGGTGGGGTGTCACGCGCCACCACGGGAGGTCCGGAGCATGTCGACACCACCCGCCCTCGGGTCGGTCGGCCGACCCGTCGAGCCGCGCCGCCCCGACGTGCTCGCGGGCGCACCCACGGGGCTGACCTCGGACCGGGCCGCGCAGCTGCTCGAGCAGGTCGGGGCGAACGTCGTCAGCACGGTCGACGGGCCGCCGGTGTGGCGCCGCACGCTGCGCTCGCTGCGAGAACCACTGGTCCTGGTGCTGCTCGCCGCCATGGTCCTGACCGTGCTCACCGGCGACGTGGCGGACACCGTGGTGATCGCGGTGGTGGTGCTCGTCAACACCAGCGTCGCCGTGTGGCAGGAGGTGGGCTCGGACCGCGCCGTGGCAGCCCTCGGGGCGATGGCCGCACCGACCTCCAGGGTCGTGCGCGACGGCCGCGAGACGGAGGTCGCGGCGGCCGGGCTCGTGCCCGGGGACCTCGTGGTCCTCGCCGAGGGTGACGTCGTCCCGGCCGACGCGGAGGTCGTGGAGGCGGTCGGTCTGCGCCTGGACGAGGCGGCACTGACCGGCGAGTCGGTGCCGGTCGACCGCGAGGCCGGCCTGCTGGTGCTGGCCGGCACCACGGTGGTGCACGGCCGGGCCCGCGCGGTGGTCACGGCGACCGGGGACACCAGCACGCTCGGGCGGATCGCCGCACTGCTGGGCGGGCCGCGGGTGGCCACCCCGCTGCAGAGGCGGATGGCCCAGCTGTCGGTGGTCATCGCCGCCACGGTGGTGGCGCTCAGCGCAGTGGTGCTGGTGCTGGGGCTGCTGCGCGGCGAGGACCTGGAGCTGATGCTCCTCACCGCGGTGACCCTGTCCGTCGCGGCCGTCCCGGAGTCGTTGCCCGTGGTGGTCTCGGTGAGCCTGGCCCTGGCCGCCCGGCGGATGGCCCACCGGCACGCGGTGGTCCGCGACCTGGCGGCGGTCGAGACGCTGGGCTCGGTCACGGTGCTCGCGACCGACAAGACCGGCACCCTGACCGAGGGCACGATGCGCGTCGAGCGCACCTGGACCGCCGCCGGTCTCGACGCGACCGCTCTGCTGCGTGCGGCCGTGCTGTGCAACGACGCCGTCCTGGCGGACGACGCGCGTCCGATCGGCGATTCGACCGAGGTCGCGCTCCTGCTCGCCGCGCGTGCCGCCGGCGTGGAGCGGTCCGAGGTGGAGGACGACCTGCCGCGGACCGGGGAGATCCCCTTCGACAGCCGCCGCAAGACGATGACGACAATGCACCGCGGTCCGGGCGGGTCCGACCTGGTCGTGGTCAAGGGGGCCCCCGAGGCCGTCCTGGCCGACCCGCGGCTCCAGCGCGGCGGGGACGTCGACGAGGCGCAGCGGTTGTCGACCCGGTGGTCCGGCTCCGGCCTGCGGGTGCTCGCCCTTGCCGACGGCGACCGCGACCACCTGCGCCTGCTCGGTCTGGTGGCGCTGCACGACCCCCCGCGCGAAGCCGCCGGGCGCACCGTCGCCGCCTGCCGGGCCGCCGGGATGCGCCTCGTCCTGGTCACCGGGGACCACGCGGCGACCGCCACCTCCGTGGCCGGGCGCGTCGGGTTCGACGACGGCCCCACCGCGGACCTCAGCGACCTGCGCGGGCGCAGCCTCGCGGACGTCGCGGGCGGCTCGGTGCTCGCCCGCGCGACGCCGGAGGACAAGCTCGAGGCGGTCCGGCTCTGGCAGCAGCAGGGCCAGGTGGTGGCGATGACCGGCGACGGCGTGAACGACGGGCCCGCCCTGCGCCGCGCCGACATCGGCGTCGCGATGGGCCGGCGCGGCACGGAGGTGGCGCGGCAGTCGGCCGACCTGATCCTCACCGACGACGACATCGGCACCGTGGTGGCGGCCGTCGAGGAGGGCCGCCGGGTCTACGCCAACGTGCGCCGGTTCCTGCTCTACGGCCTGTCCGGCGGCGCCGCGGAGGTGCTGATCATGCTGGCAGGCCCGTTCGTCGGCATCGCCCTGCCGCTGCTGCCCGCGCAGATCCTGTGGGTCAACCTGCTGACCCACTCCCTCGCCGGCACGGCGCTCGGCGCCGAGCCGGCCGAGGCGGGCAGCATGACCCGGCCGCCGCGTGATCCCGCGCAGGGCGTGCTCGGCGGCGGTCTGTGGTGGCGGATCGGGCTGCTCGCCGTGGTCATCGGCGGGCTCGCCCTGGCATCCGGGCTGGTGGGTGAGGGCAGCGGCGGCATCGACCTGGTCCGGTCCACGGTGCTGCTCACGGTGGGCGCCGGGCAGCTCGGGGTCGCCCTCGGCTCGCGCACCCGGGGTGCAGCCCGCGACAGCCGCAACCCGGCCCTGCCGGTGACCGTGCTGCTGGCGGCGCTGCTGCTCGTCGCCGCGGTGCTGCTGCCACCGCTGCAGGTGCTGCTGGGAACGACCGTGCCGACGGCCCAGGGCTGGATGTGGGGCGGCCTCGCCCTGGTCGCCGGCTGGCTGTGCGCCCGGGCCCTGTCCGCGCCGGCGAAGCGGTCCACGTGAGCTCGCCATCGGCTACCGCACGAGACCGGACGGGTGGTCGTCACCGCGCGGAGCGGCGAGATCGTCTCGCTCACAGGCCATCCCGGTGACCTTCGACCCTGACGGCGCGCCCGGAGCCTGGGGCACGGTCGGTGCAGGAGACCCGTGCGACCGGCGCGGGCGACGGACGACGGAGGTGGCCGAGATGGCCGAGGTGCACACCTGGACCGTGACCGTGAACGTCTTCGACCACGGGGACAGCTCCGCGGCGCACGCGGTGCTCACGACGTCGGCCGGGTCGCTCACAGGGCACGGCAGGGCGCAGCGGAACCCCCACGACGTGGCGGTCCCGGAGATCGGCGCCGAGATCGCGGCGGCGCGGGCGCTGCGCGAGCTGGCGGACCGCCTGCTCGGCGCGGCCTCGGACGACATCTCCGAGGTCCAGCACGAGCGGGTCCACCTTCGACGGTGAGACCGGCCTCAGGACGACGACTCTGGCGGTACCGAACACGACGGATGGAGCGGTGATGGGCGCGGTGGTGGTGTACGAGTCGATGTACGGCAACACCAGGGAGGTCGCGGAGGCGGTCGCCGAGGGGATCCGGCAGCTGATGCCCGCCGAGGTCCTCGAGGTCGGGAGTGCGCCGCACGCCGACGAGCTGGAGGCGGACCTGCTGGTGGTGGGCGCCCCGACGCACGGGTTCGGCCTCAGCCGCCCCGGGACGCGTCAGGAGGCGGAGAAGCGAACCGGCCACCCGGTGATCTCGCGCGAGCGCGGGGTGCGGGAGTGGCTCGAGGAGGGGTGGCGCACCACGGCGCCCGCCGCTGCCTTCGACACCCACACGAAGAAGCCCGACCTGCCCGGGCACGCCGGCAAGGCCGTCGACAAGCGGTTGCGCAAGCTCGGCTGCCGCGTCCTGGACCGGTTCGAGTCGTTCGCGGTCCACGGGTACGAGGGGCCGGTGTGCGACGGCGAGCTGGACCGCGCCCGCGCGTGGGGCGTGCACCTGGCCTCGCTCGCGGCCGGTGGTACGCCGGTCCGCACCTGAGCCCGCGGGCCCGGACGGATGACGCACGAGGTCGGATGCACCGACCACGGCGGACCGACCACGAGGAGGACGTCGCGATGAGCACGCAGACCAACCCGCGGACGTCGCGGGAGCCGTCACAGCCCCGGCCGTCCGCGGCCCCCTCCCGCTGGAGCGCAGGCCGGCGCGGTGCGCGCCTGGCTGTGGTGGTCCTGCCGCCGCTGGTCCTCGGGGCGGCCACCGGCCTGGTCTGGCCCCTCGGCGCGGTGAGCACCGGGTCAGCGCTGGCGGTCATGGTCGTCGGCCTGGTGCTGGGCCTGCTGGTGGGCCGCGGCGCCTCCTCGCGCCTGGTCTGGCTGCCGGTGGTGGCCCTGTACGGCGTGGGGGTGGAGGTGGTCCGCTGGGGCTCGGACCTGCCCACGACCGGGATGCCGAGGCTGGACTCGGTCTACGGCTGGCTGGCGCTGCTCGCCGGTCGGGGGCTGCACGTGCTGCTGCTGGTCGTCCCGCTCGCGCTCGGGGTGGCGATCGCCCGCCGTCGTGCGCTGGGGTCGCCGCCTTCGTCCGACCGGACGCGGAGCCGACGCCCGTGGGCACTGGGTGTCGCGGTGCTCGCCACCGTCCTACTCGCCGGTCTGGTCGTGCGGCCGGCCACGACGCCACCTGTGACCAGCCCCGACGGACAGCGTGTCCCGGCCTCGGTGGCGGAGCTGAGCACCGTGGTGCTCGGCGGCGACGAGCACGCGTTGATGGTGCGGGCGGCCGACCCCGACCTGCCGGTCCTGCTCTACCTCTCGGGCGGTCCCGGGCAGTCCGACCTCGCCCTCACCCGCGTGCTGTCCGAGCCGTGGGTCGACGACGTCGTCGTGGCCACCTACGACCAGCGCGGCAACGGCAAGTCCTACGAGGCTCTGCTCCCTACCGACGAGGCGACGCTCCAGCAGGCGGTCGACGACGTGATCGAGCTGACCGAGATCCTGCTCGACCGGTTCGACGAGCCGAAGCTCGTCCTGATGGGGGAGTCGTGGGGCACGCTGCTCGGCGTCCTGGCCGTCCAGCAGCGGCCGGACCTGTTCCACGCGTGGATCGGCAGCGGGCAGATGGTCGACGTCGCGGAGACCGACCGTCGCATCCGCGAGGACCTCGTCGACCTGGCCGAGCGCACGGGCGACACCGGGCTGGCCACCACGATGGCGGAGCTGGGCGAGCCGCCGTACCGCGACGTGCCCTGGGCGAACGCGACCGTGCTGGGTCTGTACGACCGCCTGTACGACCCCTACACCCCGTCCGCCGGCTACCGGGAGCGAGGCTCGGCATCCGGCCTCGACCCCTTCGGGGTGCTGGGTACCGAGTACACCTTCGTCGAGAAGGCCTCTGTCCTACGGGGTCTGATCGACACGTTCACGGTGGTGTACCCGCAGATCCAGGATCTCGACCTGCGACGCGACGTCCCCCGGCTCGAGGTCCCGGTGTTCGTCCTGGACGGCGCGGCGGAGCTGGACGGCCGGCGCGACCTCGCCCTGGAGTGGGTGGAGCAGCTGGACGCACCGTCCAAGCGGATCGTGACGTACGAGGACGCAGCGCACTCGGTGGCGTTCGAGCAGGCCGACGAGGTCGACCGGCTGCTCGTGGAGGAGGTGCTGCCGCTGGCCCGCCCCTGAGCCGGAGGACCCGCACGCAGGGACCTTGGACCTCTGGGCAGCAACGGGTCTCACGACGAGAGTGGTGGCAGGACGAGACCGGCGACCGGATCGCACGGTCGGGTGAGAGGAGTCGGAGATGCTGGTCCACGAGGTCATGACGATGGGTCCGGTGACCCTGCGCGCCGACGACACGGTGCGCTACGCCGCGCGGCTGCTCGTGCGGCGCGACATCTCCTCCGCACCCGTCGTGGACGACACGGAGCACGTCATCGGGATGGTCAGCGAGGCCGACCTGCTCGTCGCGTGCACGCAGGCCGACCCGCGCGCGAGCCTGCGCGCCGAGGAGGACGACCTCGGGTCCGACCTGCCGGTCCTCACCGTCGCCGAGGTGATGTCGACCCGCGTCCTCACCCTGCGCCCGACCGACGACGTCGACGACGCGGCGCGGCTGCTGGCCGACAACGGCATCAAGGCCGCTCCGGTCGTGGTGGCCCACCACCCGGTGGGCATCGTGGCCAGGCGCGACCTGCTGCGGGCGATCGCGCGACCGGACGCCGACGTCCGCCGCGACGTGGTCGCCGTCCTCGCCGACCTCGACCTCGACGGCCGGGTCGACGTGACCGTCGCCGACGGGGTCGTCCACCTCAGCAGCCCGCTCCCCGAGGCGCAGCAGCACGTCGCCGAGGTCCTGGCGCGCACCGTCAGCGGCGTCGTCCGGGTACAGGGGCCCGACGTCGTCAGCCTCGACCGCTGAGGGTGTCCGTCGCCCACACGGCTCCCAGTCCGAGAGATCCGCCATCAGAAGTGTTGTCGCACAGGAGGTCATCATGAAGGCAGTCGTGTACCACGGTCCCGGTCGGATGGGTTTCGAGGAGGTCGCCGATCCGGTGCTCCAGGCCGAGACCGACGCGCTGGTCCGCGTCGACGCCGTCACCATCTGCGGCACCGACCTGCACATCCTGCACGGCGACGTGCCCGCGGTCACCGACGGCCGCATCCTGGGCCACGAGGCCGTCGGCACCGTCGTCGAGGTCGGCGCCGGAGTTCGCACGCTGAAGCCGGGGGACCGGGTGCTGGTCTCCTGCATCACCTCCTGCGGTTCGTGCCGGTTCTGCCGCGAGGGCCGCTACGGCCAGTGCCTCGGTGGCGGCGGCTGGATCCTCGGCCACCTGGTCGACGGCACCCAGGCCGAGACCGTCCGGGTCCCGTTCGCCGACAACTCGACCCACCGCGTACCGGACGGGCTGAGCGACGAGGACGTGCTGATGCTCGCCGACATCCTGCCGACGGGGTACGAGGTCGGGGTGCTGAACGGCAAGGTCGGTCCCGGCGACGTCGTCGCCGTGGTGGGCTCCGGCCCGATCGGCCTGTCCTCGATCATGGGCTCGCGCCTGTTCAGCCCGGCGCACGTCGTCGCGATCGACACCGCCGACAGCCGGCTCGAGGCCGCGAAGGCGTTCGGTGCCGACGTCACGGTCAACCCCACCCGCGAGGACGCGCTCGAGGTGGTGCGCTCGCTGACCGGCGGGCTCGGTGCCGACGTCGCCATGGAGGCCGTCGGCATCCCCGAGACCTTCGAGAGCTGCACGCGGCTGATCCGCCCCGGCGGGCGCGTCGCCAACATCGGCGTGCACGGCGCGTCGGCGACGCTGCACCTGGAGGACCTCTGGATCCGTGACGTCACGATCACCACGGGCCTGGTGGACACCTTCTCGACACCACGCCTGATGCAGCTGCTGCAGAGCGGACAGCTCGACGCCGGACGCTTCGTCACCCACCGGTTCGCCTTCGAGGAGTTCGAGGAGGCCTACCGGGTGTTCGGCGGTGCCGCCACGAGCAACGCCCTGAAGGTGGTCCTGACGCGATGAGCCCGGACCGGAGGCCGGGCGCCGTTCACGGCGACGCACCCGTCCCCTGGCGGGTGGTCGTCGGGACCGACGGGTCGCCGGCGTCGCTGTCGGCGGTGCGGCTGGCGGCCGACGAGGCGTGGAGCCGCGCGATGCCGCTCCACGTCGTCGTCGTCGCCGTGGCGGTGGGCGCCGACGTGCTGGACCTGAGTGCGGTCGTGAGGCACCGGCACGACGCCGTGCGCGACGCACGGGCCGCCGTGGACGCCGCCATCGCCGTCGCGCGGGCGCGCCGTCCCGGCGTCAACGTGACGGGCGCCGCCCTGCCGGCGGCTGACGACGTCGCTGCGGACCAGACGACGCGCACCCGCGACGAGCTCACGGGGTGCGCCCTGCTCGTGGTCGGCCCTCGCGGCCGTCGCGGAATGCCGGCGTTCGGCCTGGGGACCACCAGCGCCCTGCTGGTCCGGGCGTCCACCTGTCCGGTGATGGTGGCGGCCGCGGTGCACGAGCCCGCGTCGCCTCCACCCGGCTCGGGGTCCGAGTCGGGAACCGCACCCGTCGTCGCGTGCGTCGACCTGAACCGACCGCTCCCGGTGCTGGTCGCCGCGGCGCAGGAGGCGGCGGCGAGGTCGGCGCGCCTGGTGGTGCTGCACGTCGCCGACGAGCTCGAGGACGTGGACGGCGTCCGAAATCGTCTCCTCGAGCTGGCCCGTTCCGTGGCGCCGGAGGGTGTGGAGGTCAAGGTCGTGGCCGGACCGGTCGTGCCGCGCCTGCTCGAAGCAGCGCTCAGTGCAACGGTTCTCGTGGTGGGTAGTCGAGGCACCCTGGCGCTGGCGGGCCTGGCGCTGGGCTCGGTGAGCCACGAGGTGCTGCGAGCAGTTCAGGTGCCCGTCCTCGTCGCACGAGCGATCCCGGACCAGGCACCGGTCCGCACGCGCGAGCGCGCCGGCGCAGGGTGAGGCAGGAGAGGACGTCTCGACCCGGATCATGTCGCGGTGACCTTCGACCCTGACGCCTCGTCTGCCCGCGGAGCACGATGGTGCCCGGGGTGCACGAGCACCTCCCGGACCTGAGGAGGTCGTGGTGGCCGAGGTGCACACGCGGAAGGTGACGCTCTACCTGTTCCGCCACGACGACGACAGCGCGGCAGCACACGCCGTGCTGAGCACCCGCGCGGGAACGCTGACCGGACGAGGCCGCGCGCGGCGCGCACCGGCCGGCGGCAGGGCGCCTGACGCCGGACAGGACGTCGCGGCGGCGCGCGCACTGCGTGACCTCGCCGATCAGCTGCTCGGTCCGACGGACGAGGACGTGGACGACGTACGGGACGAGCGCGGTCCGCGCCCGGCGACCCCGACCCACTGACGAACGGCCGGTAGGTCCCGCGTGCCGGCGCCGACGATCAGGACGGCGCCACGGCGACCACCGTCGCGCGGCCGACCTCGAGCCGCGCCACCGGCACCCGCCACGGTGAGCAGGAGACGTAGTCGACCCCGAGCGCGACCAGGTACCGGACCGACTCGGGATCCCCACCGTGCTCGCCGCACACGCCGAGACCGAGGTCCGCGCGGGCCGCGCGTCCCGCCCGCACCGCGATCTCCACCAGCCGGCCGACGCCGTCGACGTCGAGGTGGACGAACGGGTCGGACGGCAGCAGCCCCGCGAGCCGGTACGCGGGCAGGAAGGCGGCCTCGGCGTCGTCGCGCGACATCCCCCAGGTGGTCTGGGTGAGGTCGTTGGTGCCGAAGGAGAAGAACGAGCACTCCGTCGCCAGCACACCCGCGGTGAGGGCCGCGCGCGGCAGCTCGATCATCGTCCCGAGGGGGAGGGGCGGAGCGGGGACGCCCCGGGCGTCTGCCCGCGAGCCGACCTCCGCCTCGACCATCCCGCGGACCAGGCGCAGCTCGGCGACGTCGGCCACGAGCGGCACCAGCAGCTCCGCGTGCGGGTCGCCACCCTCGGCGCGCAGGTCGAGCACGGCGTCGACCAGGGCGCGGACCTGCGCCCGCACCACCTCCGGCACCACCGCCGCGAGCCGGACGCCGCGCAGGCCGAGCATGGGGTCGCTCTCGTGCCAGCGACGGACCGCGGCGAGCCGGTCGGTCATGTCGTCGGTGAGCGTGCCCTGGCGCCTGGCCGTCTCGAGCTCGACGGTCAGGGTGGTGAGATCGGGCAGGAACTCGTGCAGCGGGGGATCGAGCAGCCGCACCACCACGGGGAGCCCCTCGGCGGCCCGCAGCAGGGCGGTGAGGTCCTCGCGGTGCAGCCGCTCCAGGTCGGCCAGACCCGTTGCGCGGTCGCCCATGACGATCTCCTCGACCACCTGACGGCGCTCGCCCAGCATCATGTGCTCGGTGCGGGCCAGACCCACACCGACGGCCCCGAGCCGCCGGGCGAGATCCAGGTCGCTCGCGGTGTCGGCGTTGGCGCGCACGGCCACGCGGGCGCGCGCGTCCGCGTGCCGCAGCAGGGTCTTGACAGCGGCGGCCACGGGGTCGTCGGTCGGGGTGTCGGGGCCGGTCTCGAGCGCGTCGACGACCGGGCTGGGCAGCACGGGCAGCGCTCCGAGCGCGACCAGGCCGGTCGTGCCGTCGACCGAGACCACCTCGCCCTCGCGGACCACGACGCCGTCGAGCGCGGTCACGGTGCGCGCGTCCAGGTCGATGGTCAGGTCCGACGCGCCGGCGACGCAGGTGCGCCCGAGCCCGCGGGCGACGACCGCCGCGTGCGAGGTCATGCCCCCGCGGGCGGTGACCACGCCGAGCGAGGCCAGCAGCCCCGGCAGGTCGTCCGGGCTGGTCTCCGGCCGGACGAGCACCACGTCCGCGCCGTCCGCCGCGCGGGCGACCGCGGTCGCCGAGTCCAGTGCCACCTCGCCCACGGCCGCGCCGGGGGCGGCCGCGAGGCCGCGAGCCAGGACGGTCACGTCGCCACCCAGGTCCAGCTCGGGGTGCAGGAGGTGCTCGAGCAGGTGGCCGTCGACGCGCCGGAGCGCTTCGTCGGCGTCGATGATCCCCTCGGCTGCCAGGTCGGCGGCGATGCGGAACGCCGCGGCCGGGGTGCGCTTGCCGATGCGCGTCTGCAGCATCCACAGCCGGCCGTCCTCGACCGTGAACTCGGTGTCGCACACGTCTCGGTAGTGCCGCTCGAGCACGTCCAGGTGACGCAGCAGCTCGGCGTGCGCGGCGGGCTGGAGCTCGGCGAAGGCCGACAGCGGGAGCGGGTCGCGCACGCCGGAGACGACGTCCTCGCCCTGGGCGTCCGCCAGGTACTCGCCCCACGCGCCGGGCGCCCCGGTGGCCGGGTCGCGGGTGAAGCAGACCCCGCTGCCGGAGCGGTCCCCGGAGTTGCCGAAGACCATCGCCACCACGTTGACGGCGGTCCCGAGGTCGTCGGCGATGCCCTCCTGCGCTCGGTAGGCGCGGGCGCGGGGGGAGTTCCAGGAGTCCAGCACGGCCAGGACGGCCCGGCGCAGCTGCTCCTCGGGCTCCTGCGGCAGGTCCTCACCTGCGTGCTCGAGCAGCAGCGCCCGGAACCGGGCGACCACCACCCGAAGCGCCTCGGCTGGGAGCGCGCTGTCGTCGGTGACGCCCAGCGCGGTGCGCTGCTCGAGCAGCACCTGCTCGAAAGACTCGCCGGGCACGTCGAGCACGGTCCGCCCGTACATCTGCACGAGCCGCCGGTAGCAGTCCCAGGCGAACCGCTCGCCGGCCCGCCGGGCGAGGCCGTCGACCGTCGCGTCGGTGAGGCCGACGTCCAGGACGGTCTCCATCATCCCGGGCATCGACCGCTTCGCACCGGAGCGCACGGCGACCAGGAGCGGGTCGATCGGGTCGCCGAAGCGGCGGCCGGCGACGCGCTCGACCATCCGCAGGTGGTCGATCACCTCCGCCATCAACCCCTCGGGCGGTGCACCGGTGGTGAGCACGTGCCGACAGGCGTCGGTCGTGACCGTGAAGCCCGGAGGGACGGGCAGCCCGATCCGGGTCATCTCCGCCAGACCGGCGCCCTTGCCGCCGAGCAGGTCGGACTGGCCCATGTCCCCGTCGGCGAAGTCGCGCACCCACCGCCGGGCGCCGGGCGCCGGTGTCCCGGGGGGCGCCGCAGGCACGGACGGGGTCGCGTCGGACGCGCTGCGGGCGGACGGGACGGTGCTGGTCATGACGACTCGCTCTCGGTGCGATGGGGTGGTCGGCGGTGGTGCAGGGACTCGTGGGCGGCGTCGACGAGCACGACGGGGACGGCCGTGGCCAGGGCGTCACGCCACCCGACGACCGTGCCGCCCTGGTCACGACGTGCTCGCCGCGCGGCGAGGCGGCCAGGTGGCGGGTGGTCGCTGCGACGCGCGCCAGGAGGTGACGACCTCCTGGGACACCGCCGGGTCGGCCACGTTCGTGCGCCAGGCGTCGTCGAGCTGCTCGACGGTCCGGGCGCCGTCCCGTCGCTCGGGGCAACGGGCCAGCTCGCGCTCCAGCGCGGTGCGGTACGCGTCGTCGGCGAAGGGGTCCTTCCCGGGCCGGTCGCGCGGGACGAGCAGCACGTCGCCGCGGGGAAGGTGCCTCCGCTCGGCGTCGTCGCGGTCCACGACGACGAGGGAGGCGCTCGCCACGGAGTGCAACGGGTCCTCTGCTCCGTGCGGCGCGCTCACGCCCTCGACGGCGAGACCCGGGACGTCGCAGAGCTCGCGCTCCCACCGTGCCAGCGTCGATCCACCGGACGACCCCTCGGACCCGGGCTGCGCCACCAGGACGAGCAGCAGCGCGTCACCGCGCCGGAGCGCCTCCTCGACGGCGACGCGGACGACGTCCGGGTCCCTGGCCGTCCCGTGCAGGACGGCGACGACCGTGCGCCGCCCGGCCGGCGCACCGACGTCGACAGCCAGGACGGGGCAGCGGACCGAGTCGAGGATCTGCTCCTCGCCCAGCCCCGCCCGCGACACGACGACGAGGTCGCCGGCCTCGCCCGGACGGCGTCCGGTGCCCGCGGTGGGGATGACACGCAGCCGTGCGTGTCGCGAGTCCGCCTCGTCCTGAGCCCGGGCGAGCACGCCGACGAGATCGTCGGAGCGGCGGGTGACCACCAGCACCTCGGGTCGCGTGGTCTCGTGCGGCATCCTCCTCACCTCCTCCTCCAGCCTGCGGCACCCCGTGCCGGTGGGGGAGGGGCGAAGGTCCCTGCTCGGCCGCCGTCGGCGCCCCTCACCCTCGTCCGCTCGGCCGTGCGGACCTTGGTCCTGCCCTGGGGGGTCCACCGGCTCTTCTCCCGCACCCACCGCCGACGCACGGTGGGACCGTCCGCCCTGAGAGAGATTGGACCTGAGATGAGCCCCCACCGCGGCTTCGACGACACCCCGTTCACGCCGAGTCGCGTCGTGCTCGCCTACGACGGGTCGGCACCCGCCATCACGGCGTTGGAGACCGCTGCCGGCCTGGCCCGGGACAGGGGCGTCGAGCTCGTCCTGGTCTGCTCGGTGCAGCACCCCGACCAGGCCACGCTCCGGTGGTCGGTCGACTCGGCGCGCACGATCCTGGACGCAGCGCTCGACCGGTGCCGGGCCACGCTCGGGGTGCCGCGCACCACCGGACACCTGGGCGTCGGCTCGGCCGTGCGCGAGGTCCTCGACGTCGCGCGCCCGGACGACCTGCTCGTCGTCGGCACGCACAGCAGCGGGGTCGTGGCCAGGGCGCTGATGGGATCCACGAGCAGCGCGCTGGTGACGAGGGCTCGTCAGCCGGTCCTGGTCGTGCGAGAGGCCGCGGTGGCGCCGCAGGCGCCGGTCGTGGTCGGCGTCGACGGTTCGCCGTCCTGCGCCGCCGCAGTGCGCCTTGCTGCGGCCCACGCCGATGCCGCCGAAGTCCCTCTCCTCGCCGTCGCGGCGGCCCCACCCCTGGTCGACGCCAGCGGGTACCTGACGGGGCCGAGTCAGACGCAGGTGGAGCGCGCGGCGGCCGAGCTCGCGGAGGCCGTCGCCGGGTTGGCGGACCGGTACCCGGACCTCGTGGTGCAGCAGGAGGTGGACCGTGCCCACCCCGTCGAGGCCCTGGTGCGTGCCTCCCGCCACGCGAGGCTCCTCGTCGTCGGGAGCAGGGGCAGGAGCGGTCTGCGATCGATCGGGCTCGGGTCGGTCAGCCGCAAGGTCGTCCAGCTCGCCCACTGCTCGGTCCTCGTGGTTCCCGCGAGCCGCACGCGGACACCGGTCCCGTCGCCGGATCCTGCCGTCGTCGAGCACCCCGTCGGGTGAGCCGTCATGGCGTTGCAGGCTCCCTCGCCGACCGGCCGCGTGCCGGCGCGCGAGCACGCACCGAGAGCAGTTGTGCCCCTGCGGATCTGGATCCTGGCCCTGGCCGCCGCCGAGTCCGTCGGCATGCTCGCGGCCGCTGCCGCCGCGCGGACGGTCACCAGCGTCTTCGGTGAGACACCGCGCGGCGCAGACGCCCTCGGCGCCCTCGGCGTCCTCGTGGCGGGCGGACTGGTCGAGGCGACCGGCCTCGCCATCGCGACGGCACTGCTGCTCGGCCGGCACCTACCAGGGCTGAGACGCCGGCGACTGGCGGCGGTCACCGTCCTGGTCGGGGCGACCGGGTGGGCGCTGGGTTCGGTCCCGGGCGTCCTCGCGTCGACGGGCGGCGGCGGGTCCGCACCACCGTGGTGGTGGGTGCTCGGCGCCGGCGCCCTGCTGGGTGCCTTCACCGGCGCGCTGCTCGGCGGGTCGCAGTCGCTCGTCCTGCGCCGGCTCGTCCCGCACCCCGTCCGCTGGGCTCTGGCGAGTGCTGCCGGGTGGACAGCGGCGATGGCGATCATCATGGTCGCCGCCACCGCACCAGACGCTGCCACGCCGACGGTCGCCGTCCTGGGCACGGCGGCCGCCGCGGGGGCGGTGGCGGGCGCGGTCCTCGGGGCCGTGCTGGGCACGGCGGCTCTCACCGTCGATGGTGCGACCTTCACCTCGACCGTGGTCGCGCAGCTGCTGCGCGGACCCGCTCGGGCCGTGCTCGGGCACCACCTCGTGGTGCTGCGCGTGCGAGGAAGCGCCAGTGGACGGCTGCGGGAGGTACCGGTGTCGGTGGCTGGTGACCGGGAGGGGTGGGTGGTGCTCGTCTCGCACGCGGAGCGCAAGCGCTGGTGGCGCAACCTGCGTCGGCCGGCACCGGTGGAGGTGCTCCACCGAGGGGTGTGGTGGTCGACGACCGGCGAGGTCCTGCGGCCCGACGGTCCGGAGGCGCGGTGGGCGAGGACGACCTACCTGCGGGCGCACCCGCGGACCCGCCTGGACGACGTCGACGTCCTGGTCCGCCTGCGCCGGCCGTGACCGACCACCGCCGTCGGGCCGGACCCGCTGCAAGCGGTCATGGGGGTGATGGCCGCGGCGATCGCCGGGTGCGGGATCCGCCGTCGCCGCGGCTGAACCAACGCGTGACGGTCAGCCGGCGCATGCGGCGCACCCGTGGCAGACGACCGCCCCGGACACCTTGGGAGGTGGCCGGGGCGGCGTCCGTGCAGGTCGGGGGCTCACGCGGGTGAGCCGGACCGCGGGGGATCAGCAGTCGTAGTACATCTCGAACTCGTGCGGGTGCGGGCGGAACCGGATCGGGTCGATCTCCTTGGTGCGCTTGTACTCGATCCAGGTCTCGACCAGGTCGGGGGTGAACACGTCGCCCTCGGTGAGGTACTCGTGGTCCTCCTCGAGCGCGTCGAGCACCGCGCCCAGCGAGCCCGGGACCTGCGGGATCGACGCGTGCTCCTCCGGCGGCAGCTCGTAGAGGTCCTTGTCGACCGGGTCTGCCGGCTCGATCCGGTTCTTGATGCCGTCGAGGCCGGCCATCAGCATCGCCGAGAACGCCAGGTACGGGTTCGACGACGGGTCGGGCACGCGGAACTCGATCCGCTTCGCCTTCGGGTTGGATCCGGTGATCGGGATCCGGACGCAGGCCGAGCGGTTGCGGGCCGAGTACACCAGGTTGACCGGCGCCTCGTAGCCCGGCACCAGCCGGTGGAACGAGTTCATCGTCGGGTTGGTGAACGCGAGCAGCGACGGCGCGTGCTTGAGCAGGCCGCCGATGTACCAGCGCGCCGTGTCGGACAGGCCGCCGTAGCCGCGCTCGTCGTAGAACAGCGGGTCTCCGTCCTTCCACAGCGACTGGTGCACGTGCATGCCGGAGCCGTTGTCGCCGAAGAGGGGCTTCGGCATGAAGGTCGCGGTCTTGCCGAAGGCGTGGGCGACGTTCTTCACCACGTACTTGAACAGCATCACCTTGTCGGCGGACTTGGCGAGGGCGTCGAAGCGGTAGTTGATCTCGGCCTGTCCCGCCGTACCGACCTCGTGGTGCGAGCGCTCGACCTGCAGGCCGAGGGCGTCGAGCTCGGTGCAGATCGCGTCGCGCAGGTCGGCGAAGTGGTCGACCGGCGGCACCGGGAAGTACCCGCCCTTGTACGGAGTCTTGTGCCCGAGGTTGCCGCCCTCCTCGACGCGACCGCTGTTCCAGGCGCCCTCGATGGAGTCGATGTAGTAGTAGCCGGCGTTCTGCTTGGTCTCGAACCGCACGTCGTCGAAGATGTAGAACTCCGCCTCGGGGGCGAAGAACGCGGTGTCGGCGATGCCGGTGGAGCGCAGGTACGCCTCGGCCTTCGAGGCCACCTGCCGCGGGTCGCGGCTGTACGGCTCGTCGGTGAGCGGGTCGGTGATGCTGAAGTTGATGTTGAGCGTCTTGGCCGTCCGGAACGGGTCGATGTAGGCGGTCTCCACGTCGGGGATCAGCTTCATGTCCGACTCGTGGATCGCCTGGAACCCACGGATCGACGAGCCGTCGAACATCTGCCCGTCGGTGAAGAACGCCTCGTCGACCGACGCGGCCGGGACGTTGAAGTGCTGCATCTGGCCTGGCAGGTCGCAGAACCGGACGTCGATGAACTTGACGTCCTCGTCCTTGAGGTACTTGAGCACCTCGGCGGCGTCCTTGAACATCCATTCCTCCTCGTCGGCGCGCCCGTGCGGGCGGCCCAGCGGGTGTCGGGTCGTGGGCGACGCTAGGGCGGGGCAGTTTCCCGTCGGTGTCCCTCATGTTTCCCCGGCGTTACGTCGCGGCGGCCTCGAACCTACCGCCAGCGGGCGGGCGCGGACGGTCGGGCTAGCCTCGTCCCGTGGTCGACCGCCGTGACGTCGCGTCCTGGATGGAGGGCCCGCCGTCCGCCCAGGAGCGCGGGCTCGGGTACCCCGGGGAGCACCTCGGGCTGCCCGAGCAGGGCAGCGGCTCGGTGGCCCGGGTGCCGCGCCGGCTCGCCGCGCTCGTTCTGGACTGGCTCGGCTGCCTGCTCGTCTCCAGCGCGTTCTTCGACGGCGACCCCTGGGCCACCCTCGGGGTCTTCGCGGCCTTGCACGTCCTGACCGTCGGCACGATCGGCGCGAGCCCGGGGCACGCGCTGCTCGGGATGCGGCTGCAGCGGCTCGACGGTCGCTGGGCCGGCCCGCTGCCGGCGCTCGTCCGCACCGTCCTGCTCTGCCTCGTCGTCCCCGCGGTCGTCTACGACCGCGACCAGCGCGGGCTGCACGACCGGGCCGTGCGGACGGTGCTGGTCCGCCGCTAGCCCGCCGCCGGCGCCTCGTCGCCCACAGCCTGCCGCGGGGTCGGTACCGCGACCGCGACCGCGAGCTCGGCCGCGAGCCGCACCGCCTCGGCCGTCGCCCGACCGATGGCGGCTGCCTTCAGCTCGGGTCCCATGTCCACCGGCTGGGCGTGGACGAAGTGCAGCTCGGGGACGCCGCAGAACCCGAAGATCGCGCGCAGGTAGGGCTCCTGGAAGTCGAAGGCGTGCATCGGTCCGCCCGCGGAGTAGTCGCCGCCTCGGCTCGTGAGGAACACGATCCGCCGGTCGTGGCACAGCCCGTGCGGGATCCCCTGCTCGTCGTACCGGAACAGGTACCCGGGCTGGACGACGGCGTCGATGTAGTACTTCAGGGCGTAGGGGATGTTGAAGTTCCACATCGGCGAGGACACCACCACCAGGTCGGTGGTCATGAACTGGTCGATCAGGCTCTCGATCTCGGCCCACGCGGGCTGGTGCCGCGGCCCCACCCGCAGACCGAGCATCAGCGCGTACTTGGTGTGGATGTTCATCCCGGCGACCGCCGGCAGCTCGTCCTCGTACAGGTCGAGCCGCTCCACCTCGAGGTCGGGCACCTTCTCTCGCAGCGCGTTGAGGAAGGCAGCGGTCACGGTCAGGGTGCTCGACTCCGCGGCGGGCCTGGGGGTGGCGACGACATTCAGGACTCGCATGGGTTGCCTCGTCAGGAGAGAGGGTGGCCCGAGTGTGACGAGACGCGGCTCCCCGAGCCGGACGCGTGGCGAGGGTGCGGCACCAGAGAACCGATCCGTGGACACCACGTCAAGGGGCAGGTCGGACCTGCGCCGATTGTCGTCCCTCCGCGATCGGCGGTCAGCCGTCAGCCGGCCGCCTCCGCGAGGGCGCGCAGGGCGGCGGTGAAGCACTCCGCGGGCGGTGTGACGAGCCCGGCGCCGACCTGGCCCGTGCCGGCGACCTTGCCGGCCATCCCGGTGTTGATCTGCGGCAGGACCCCGGTGCGCACCACGGCGGTGACGTCGATCCCGACCGGGGTGCCGCGGAAGCCCATCGACGCGATCTGGAACGCCGGGTGCTCGCCGAGGGTGATCTCGTACATCCGCCGGGTCGTGCGCACCGCCGTGCCGGAGTCGCCGCCGACGAAGGCGACGATCGCGGGAGCGGCCGCCATCGCGAAGCCGCCGATGCCGGCGGTCTCGGTGATGGCGGAGTCGCCGATGTCGGGGTTGGCGTCGTCCGGCCCGTAGGAGCCGAGGAAGAGACCTTCCGGGACGAGGGCCGGGGCGGTGAACCACCGGTCGCCCGTGCCCGAGACCTGGACGCCGAAGTCGGTGCCGTTACGTGCCATCGCCACCACGAGCGTCGAGCCCGGGACGTCGCGGCCGGCGTCGAGCGCGAGCTTGCACGCCGGCATCACCAGGTTGAGGAAGAAGTGGTCGTTGCCGTTGCAGAAGCGCACGACCTCGGCGACCTGGCGCGGCTCGGCACCGAGCTCGAGCAGCTCCGGCACCAGCTCGCGCACCAGCATCATCGTCCCGGCCCGGTTGCGGTTGTGGCCCTCGTCCCCCATCTGCAGCATCTGCGCGACGATCGCGCGCACGTCGACCGGCCCGGCCTCGGACCCGACCCGCCGACGCACGGCCTGCTGCAGCAGCGGCCCGAGGACCGACGACATCCACCGCAGCCGCTCGACCACCTCGGGCCCGAAGGCGCCGTACCGCAGCACCTTGCCCAGACCCTCGTTGAGCGTGCAGAAGGCGGTGCGCCCGTTCGAGGGGTCGCGCAGCTCGAACACCCACATCGACGGGCTGACCACCCCGGCCATCGGGCCGACCGCCGAGTGGTGGTGGCACGGATCGAGCGTGATCGCCGAGCCGTCGCGCAGCGCCCCTGCCGCGAGCAGCCGCTCGGCCTCGTCCGCGTCGTCGGCCAGGCCCTCGAGCAGCATCGCGCCGACCAGCGCTCCTCGCAGCGGTCCGGACGCGCGGTCCCAGCCGATGGGCGGGCCGGCGTGCAGGAACGTACCGGGAGCCAGACCGAGCGCCTCGGACGCCGGCCGCACGTCGACGAGCACGGCGCCGGACGCCAGCACGCGTTCCAGGGCGGTGCGGTTCGCTTCGGCGCGTCGCGGGTCGGCCAGCACCGCGGCCAGGTCGGCCTCGGTGCCCACCGGCGGCGGGCGCCAGTCGACCGGGTGGGTGGCCACCGCCTGGTCGGCCAGCGCCTCGGCGAACAGGCTGACGCCGACCGTCGTCACCGACGACGGACCGACGAGCAGGTCGGACACGCTGGGGGACAACGCGTTCGGGGAGCTCACGACGCCGCCACGAGGTCGAGCGCTGCGGCCGTGGCCTGCGCGTTGGACACCAGCACGTACGCGCCCGCGGCCGCCAGTGCCTCGCCCTGGCGGTCGAGACCCTGCGGGTCGGCGCCGGTGCCGACGAGGGTCGCCACGACGTCCAACCTGCGCCCGTCACCCGCCGCCGCAGCGCGCGCAGCCTCGATCGCCGGCGCGTGCACCGACGCCGGGTCGGCGTGCGCACCGTGGCCCAGCACGACGTCGATCAGCACGACCCGCACCCTCGGGTCGGCCGCGGCGTCCGCCAACGCCTCGAGCCGCAGGGTCGGGTCGATCATCGGGTGCGCGCGTCCCACCGTGAGGGTGTCGTCGCCGAGGTCGACCACGGCGTGACCGGCCGCGGCGAAGGCGGCCGCCAGCGCGGCCGGGCCGGAGGCGTCGAGCGAGGGCCACGACGGGTCGAGCGGGACGTTGGACGCCACCGGTCCGAGCCGCCGCGCCGCGAGCGCCATCGCCTCGTCGCACAGCGTCCCGCCGGCGAAGAGCCCGCGCAGCAGACCCCCGCCCCCGTCGGAGGGCCGATCACCCCAGGTGCGCCAGGTGGGGACGTCCGCACCCAGCCGCTCCAGCACCGCCTCGGCGGCCGTGGTCAGGTCGGGCTGGTCGGGGCCGAGCACCGCCCAGACCAGCGGCGTCCCCAGCCGGGACGCGTGGTCCTCGAGGTGCGAGATCACCTGCGGGTCAGCGGGTTTGGACACGACTACCACGAGCTCGGTGGCGTCGTCCGCGGCCAGGACGTCGAGCGCCGACCTCGCACCGAGCCCACCGACCGCGGCGCCGAGGTCGCGACCACCGAGCCCCAGGCAGTGGCGCACGCCGACGCCGGCCTGGTCCAGGAGCGCCATCAGGTGCTGGGCGCCGGTGCCCGAGGCCGCCACGAGCGACACGGGCCCCGGCCGGACGGCGTTGGCGAAGCCCAGCCCGACCCCGCCGACCACCGCCGTGCCGCAGTCCGGCCCCATCACGAGAAGACCCCGGGCGGCGGCGGCGGTCTTGAGCGCGACCTCGTCCACGACGGGGACGTTGTCGCTGAACAGCATCACCGACGAGCCTGCGTCGAGGGCATCCCAGGCCTCGGCGGCGGCGTGCGCACCGGGCACTGACACCAGCACGAGCGGGGATGGGTCACGCCGCAGCGCCGCACCCGTGGTGCGCGGCGGCACGTCGTCGGCGACGGACGTGCCGTGGTCCCCCTTGCGCGACAACGCGTCCTCGAGGGCCGCGAGGGCGGACGCGACCACGGCGTCGGGGTCGTCGGCGTCGTCCTCGACGCGCAGCGCCACCACGAGGTCGTCCGGCGCCGTGGGTACCAGCTGGAAACCCATGGAGGACAGCACGTCCAGGTTGAGGGGGGTGGCCATCGCGACCTGGGCGGCCGCCACCGAGGGCAGCGCCGCGAGGCGGGAGCTCACCTGCAGCAGGCTCACCGAGTCGTGGTACGTGCCGTGCCGGACCTCGACGTGCGTGGTCACGCCACCTCCTGGGGGCGGGCTGCCGCCTCCAGGACACCGAGCGCGCCGCTCAGCAGGTCACCGCCGGAGGTGTGCCCCACCCGCATCAGGTCGGCGACGGCGGCCCGGCCGCCCGGGCGGGCCGGCACCACCATTGCCGCCAGCGCGCGCGAGACGACGTCGGGGCACCAGCCCGCGCTGGCGTCGGTGAGCATGCCGCGCGAGACCACGGTGGTGGCGATCCGCGCCGCCCGCCGGACCGTACCGCCGACGTGCTCCATCTCCTCGTACGTGAGCACCCGCCGCGCCGCGAGCAGGATCCCCGCCACCACGTCGTCGCCGCTCGGGGTCAGCCCGGGTCCGCGACCGAGCAGGCCGACGAGCTGGGCACAGGCGTCCTCGTGGTCGCCGGCCAGGAGCGACATCGCCGCGCGCGCTCCGTCGCGGCGGGCGAGCCCCACCTCGGCGGGCAGGTCGCGCGCGCCGAGCAGCGAGCGGGCGTAGCGGAGCACGTCGGGGTCCGGCGTCCCACGGCGCGGGGCGGAGGACGGCAGGAACCAGCGGCCCACCACGAGCCGGTGGGTGGGACCCTCCACCCCGCCGTCCCCGATCCGCACGCGGGTGCCGGCGGGCAGCAGGTCGACGGGCTCGCGTCCGGGCGGCAGCACCATCCCGCTGGCGGGGCAGGTCGCCTGCCGGGTGACGACGCCGAGGACGCGGTCGCCCCCGCGCGAGGCGTAGGTGACGTAGGCGGCAGGGCGCCCGCTCGCGACCACGAGGCCGTCGACGGGGCGCCCGCCGAGCACGTCCGCGAGCAGGCCAGAGGCCGCGACGGGCGTCAGCTGCTCCGCCGGCCGGGGGAGAGGCATGTCGAGGACGGTAGGCGGGCGGCTACGGTGCCCCACATGGGCAAAGTTGCCAACCCTGGCCGGGGTGACGGACAAAGGGTGCCGATGGCCGCGACCGGCGGCGTCCCCGTCTCCCGAGTCCTGGCGACCCCCGCCCTGGCCGGGTCGCACGTGGTGGCGGGCGCGTCCGGCACCGGACGCCTGGTCACGCGACTGAACGTGATGGAGGTCCCGGACATCCACGCGTGGGTGCGGCCCGGCGAGCTGCTCCTCACCACCGGCTACTCGGTGCGAGAGGACCCCGAGCAGCTGGTGCAGGTGCTGGAGGGTCTCGACGAGCGCGGGGTCGCCGCCCTCGCCATCAAGCTCGGCCGCTACCTGGACGAGCTGCCGACCACGGTCCTGGCCCGCGCTGACGAGCTCGGTCTGCCGGTCGTGGCGCTCGCGGAGCACGTCTCGTTCGACGACGTCCTCACCGAGGTGATGACGGAGGTGCTCACCGAGCAGGTCGTCCGGCGCGCCGGCGGCGCGGTGCGCACCGACCACGTGCACCGGGTCCTGGTCGAGCTGGTGCTCGCCGGGGGTGACCTCGACGCCGTCGCCGACACCCTCGCCCACCAGCTCGACGTCGCGGTGCTGGTGACCTCGCCGGACGGTCGCCTGCTCGCCGCCGCCGGGCCGTCCGACCAGCTCGAGACCGCGCTGGCCGGGCCGTGGCGCGACAGCACGGGCCGGCTGCGCACCGAGGACAACAGCTTCGCGCTCGGGCTGCACCCGTCGGACGGCGGCACCTCGTGGGCGGTCGCCGAGATCGGTGCGGCGGGTCTCGACCACGGGCGCCTCGCCTGCTTCTCCACCACCCGCGAGCTCGACGACGACGATCTCGTGGCGGTGCAGCGCAGCGCCACGGTGTGCGCGCTGGTCGTCACCCGCGAGCTCGCCGTCGCCGCGGTCGAGGACCGCTACCGCGCGGACTACCTGCGCGACCTGCTGCACGGACGGGCGGGCGACGACGGCGACGTCGTCGCGCACGGGGAGGCGCTTGGCTGGGACGTGGACCGTCCGCTCGTCGTCGTGGTGCTCGAGCCGGACCCGCCCGGGGCCGACGACGACGTCGCCGCCCGGGCACGCCGCCCCGTGGTCGAGCGGCAGGCGGCGGCGCTCGCGGGGGCGGTGCGGCAGCGCGACCCCGGCGCCGCGGTCGCGGCGCTGCGCACCGAGACGGTGGCCCTGGTCGGCGTGCCCGCGGACGGGGACGTGCGCCGGATGGTGCGGGACCTCGTCGGGGTGGTGCGCGGCGTCGGCGGGGGCGGGCGCAAGCCGTTCGGCGTCGGCGTGAGCCGGGTGTGCACGGGTGCCGCCGGTCTGGCCGCCGGGTACGAGCAGGCCCGGACGGCGGCGCGCGTCGGTCGCCAGGTGCACGGCCCCAGCGCGTGCACCCACTTCGACGACCTCGGCGTCTACCGGCTGCTCAGCCTGGTGCCGGACGAGCGCGAGCTGCAGGCGTTCGCGGAGGAGACCCTGGGCGAGCTCGCCGGGCCGGGGGAGCAGGCCGCCGACCTGCGCCGCACCCTGGAGGTGCTGCTCGAGACCAGCATCAACGTCGCCGAGACCTCACGCCGGCTGCACTTCCACTACAACACCCTGCGCTACCGGATCGGCAAGCTCGAGCGGCTGGTCGGACCTTTCACCACGGAACCGACACTGCGCCTCGACCTCGCGCTGGCGCTGAAGGTGGTGGCGATGCGCGGCCTCGGCGCGCGGGTCCGCGAGCCCCTGCACCCGTAGGGCGGACCAGTAGGGCACGCATCGCCAGCGGCGGTCCCGAGCGGCTGGCAAGGATCGCCGGTGGTGCCTCCCGCGGCGGTGGCTAGCGTTCCGGCATCCTGCCGCCAGGTGACCCGCGTCATGCGGGTCCGCTCGAGAGGACTCACCCCATGGCACTGGGTCTCGGTTGGTCGAAGATCGACGGGAAGCTGCAGCCCGGCGAGGTGGTGGCACCCGACGAGCGGCTCGGCTGGGGACGCACCCTCGGCCTCGGCGCGCAGCACGTCGTCGCGATGTTCGGCGCCACCTTCGTCTTCCCGCTCATCATGGGGCTCAACCCCCAGCTCGCGATCCTGATGAGCGGCATCGCCACGATCTGCTTCCTGCTCATCGTCAAGGGCAAGGTGCCGAGCTACCTCGGCACGTCGGCCTCCTTCGTCGGTGGCGTCGCGGCGATCTACGCGCAGCAGGGCACGCCCCAGGAGGTCACCGGCGCGATCCTCATCGCCGGCGTGATCCTCGCCCTGGTGGGCGTCTTCATCCACGTCGCCGGCGCGCACCTGATCTACAAGGTGCTGCCGCCGGTCGTCACCGGCGCCGTGGTCATGCTGATCGGGTTCAACCTGGCACCCGTCGTCGCGAACATCTACTGGCCGCAGGACCAGTGGATCGCGCTGATCGTCATGGTGGCCGTGATCCTGATGAGCGTCGGGCTGCGCGGCTTCCTCGGCCGGATCTCGATCTTCCTCGGGCTGCTGCTGGGGTACGTGCTCTCGTGGGTGTTCGATCGGCTCTTCGGCCAGATCACCTCCTACAACGCCGGGATCGGCGCGGTCGACACGCACTTCCGGGTCAACTGGTCCGGCGTCGCCGACGCACCGTGGCTCGGCTTCCCTCCGCAGACCGACCTGGCCAACGGCGTCGTCGGCTGGCACCTGCCGAGCTTCAACCTGGTCTTCGTCCTGCTGGTGATCCCGGCCGTGATCGCCCTGGTCGCCGAGAACGCCGGGCACGTCAAGGCGGTCGCCGAGATGACCGGCGCCGACCTCGACCCGGTGATGGGCCGGGCGATCGCCGCGGACGGCGTCGGCACCGTCATCGCCAGCGCCGTCGGCGGCTCGCCGACCACCACGTACGCCGAGAACATCGGCGTGATGGCGGCGACCCGCGTGTACTCCACAGCGGCCTACTTCGCCGCCGCCGGCTTCGCGATCCTGTTCGGCTTCTCGCCCAAGTTCGGCGCCATCGTCTCGGCCACCCCCGGCGGCGTCCTCGGCGGCATCACCGTCGTGCTCTACGGGATGATCGGCCTTCTCGGCGCGAAGATCTGGAAGGAGAACCGGGTCGACTTCTCCAACCCGGTCAACCTCGTCCCGGTCGCCGCGGGCATCATCATCGCCATCGGCAACACCTCGCTGGTCTTCTCCGACGAGTTCTCCCTGGCGGGCATCGCGCTCGGCACGATCGTGACCATCGTGATGTACCACGTGGCACGTGCCGTCGCGCCGCCCCACCTGCGCGACGTGGCCGACTCCCCGAGCCTGGTGCTCGGCGAGCCCGGCATGTACGAGCAGTCGCCCACCGACGGGTTGCGGGCACCCGGGGACGGCGTCCGCGGGCCGGTGCGCGACGGCGCGGCCGACGACCCCGACGACCCCGACGACCGCCTGCGCAAGGAGCACCCGTAGCGGCGCGCCGCCGCCTGGGCGGTCGGGGCAGGATGGGGTCATGAAGCCCTCGCCGCTGCGGTACCACCGCCCCGGCAGCCTGGAGGAGGCCGTCTCGCTGCTCGCGCGTCTCGACGGCGAGGGCAAGGTCCTCGCGGGCGGCCAGAGCCTGGTGCCCATGCTCTCGATGCGGCTGGCCGCGCCGGCCCACCTCGTCGACATCAACGGGCTGCCCGGCCTCGACGACGTGGTCGTCGGGGCCGAGCAGGTCGTCGTCGGCGCCCTGGTGCGGCACAGCGACCTCCTGGCGCACGCGGGCGCCCGCACCGCGCAACCGCTGGTGGCCCAGGCGCTCTCGCACGTCGCGCACCCGACGATCCGCAACCGGGGCACCACGGTCGGCTCGGTCGTGCACGCCGACCCCTCGGCGGAGATGCCCGCGGTCATCGCGCTGCTCGGCGGGGCGCTGCGGGTGGCCTCCGTGCGCGGCGAACGGGACGTCCCCGCCGCCGAGCTGTTCGTCGGGCCCCTGGAGACCAGCCTGTCGGCGGACGAGATCGCGGTGGCGGCGGTGCTCCCGGTCCGGCACCCGGGGGAGGGCACCGCGGTCGTCGAGGTGGCGCGACGGCACGGCGACTACGCCGTCGTGGGCGTCGTGACCCAGGTCGTGGTCGCCGGCGGGGAGGTGCTCTCGGCGCGCGCCACCTACGTGTCCGCGGGCGAGCTCGGCGAGGTCGTCGACCTCGGCGGTCCGGTCGTGGGTTCGGCCCCGGACGCCGCCGCCTGGGACGACGCCGCCGACCTCGCGCGCGACACCGTCGCCGTCGAGCCCGACATCCACGCCACCGCCGCGTACCGCGCCGAGCTGGTGCGTGGTCTGACCGCCCGCGCGCTGCGGGCGGCCGCCGAGCACGCCGTCACCGATCTCGGAGCAGGGAGACCGCGATGACCGCCGACGAGGGCCTGGAGGTCACCGTCCCCCTGCGCGTCAACGGGGTCGGCCACGAGGTGACCCTCCCGGCGCGCACCCTGCTGTCCGACGCGCTGCGTCACCAGCTGCGGCTCACCGGCACGCACGTGGGCTGCGAGCACGGGGTGTGCGGCGCCTGCACGGTGCTGCTCGACGGCCGACCGGTGCGCTCCTGCCTGATGCTGGCCGCATCGGCCCAGGGTCACGAGATCACGACCGTCGAGGGCCTGTCACCCGCGGACGGTGGGCTGCACCCGGTGCAGCAGGCGTTCGTCGACTGCCACGGGCTCCAGTGCGGCTTCTGCACACCGGGTTTCGTCACCACCATCGTCGCCTTCCTCGAGGAGAACCCGGACCCCACCGAGGACGAGGCCACCGAGGCGATCTCGGGCAACCTGTGCCGCTGCACGGGGTACCAGAACATCCGAGCCGCCGTGCTGCGGGCCGCCGAGCTGAAGCGCGAGGAGGGGACGCCGTGACCACCAAGATGGTGGGCGCCCCGATCTCCCGCCGCGAGGACCCGCGGCTGCTGCGGGGGGAGGGTCGGTACCTCGACGACCTCGGGCACGACGCCCTCGTCGCGGCCTTCGTCCGCAGCCCGCACGCTCACGCCCGGGTGGTCGACATCGACGTCGCAGGGGCGCTCGACGTCGAGGGCGTGGTCGCCGTCTACACCTACGACGACCTGCTCGACGGAGTCGACCCGGACGACCCGGACGTGCCCGTCCCCGCTGTGGCGCAGCCGCTCCCGCTGCTGATCCCGCACCCGGCCCTCACCGCGCCGCGCACCGGCTACCCCCTGGCGCGCGAGGAGGTCAACCACGTCGGCGAGCCGGTCGTCATGGTCGTCGCCACCGACCGCTACGTCGCCGAGGACGCCTGCGAGCGGATCGTGGTCACCTACGACTTCCTGCCAGCCGTGGTCGGCATCGACGCCGCCCGCGCCGCGGAGCGCACCGTGCACGCCGACGTGCCCGACAACGTCGCGGCGCACCTGGTGCAGGAGGTCGGCGATCTCGACGCCGCGATGACCGCGGCGCCGCACACGCTGACCCTCGACCTCGACATCGAGCGGTCGGCGTGCATGCCGATGGAGGGCAAGGGCGTCTACGCCATCTGGAACGGCGACGAGGACTCGATCCGGGTCTACACCTCCACCCAGGCGGCGACCTCGGTGCGGATGGCCGTGGCGGCCAAGCTGGAGATGGCCGCCAACAAGGTCGAGTGCATCGCACCGGACGTCGGCGGCGGGTTCGGGGTGAAGATCGTGCACCCGTGGCCCGAGGAGGTGCTGGTGCCGTGGGCCGCGCGGCGGCTCGCCCGCGCCGGCATCGCCCGTGAGGTGAAGTGGACCGAGGACCGGCGCGAGCACTTCATCTCGAGTGCGCACGAGCGCGGCCAGCAGCAGCGCGTGACAGCGGGTTTCGACGACGACGGCCGTCTGCTGGCGTTCGACTTCACCTTCTGGCACGACAACGGTGCGTACACGCCGTACGGGATCATCGTCCCGATCATCACCTCGACGCAGGTGCTCGGCCCGTACAAGCCGGGCGCCTACCGCTGCAACGCCTACTCGCTGTACACCAACACGGTCATCGTCACGCCGTACCGCGGCGCGGGTCGGCCGCAGGGGGTGTTCGCGATGGAGCGCACGATGGACGCGATCGCAGGCGCGCTCGGCAAGGACCGCACGGCCGTCCGCGAGGTCAACCTCATCACCCCGGACGAGATGCCGTACGACCACCAGCTGCTGTTCCAGGACGGCAAGCCGCTGGTCTACGACTCCGGCGACTACCCGGCGTCGATGGCGAAGATCAAGGCGCTGGTGGGCTGGGACGAGTTCGACGCGGTGCGCGACCAGGCGCGGGCCGAGGGGCGCACGGTGGGAATCGGCCTCGCGGCGTACGTCGAGGGCACGGGCCCGGGACCCTACGAGGGCGCGCACGTGGTGGTCGAGACCTCCGGGAAGGTCAAGGTCGCCACCGGGCTCACCACCCAGGGCCAGGGGCACCAGACCTCGTTCGCGCAGATCGTCGCCGACCAGCTCGGGGTCGACGTGGACGACGTCGAGGTGGTCACGGGCGACACGCGCCGGTTCCGTTACGCCGTCGGCACCTTCGCCTCGCGCGCGGCCGTGATGAGCGGCTCGGCGATGCACGTGGCGGCCGGCAAGGTGCGCGACAAGGCGCTGCGGATCGCGGCCGACGCGCTGGAGGTCGACGTCGACGACCTCGAGCTCGTCGACGGCGTCGCCCGGGTCAAGGGCACGCCGGCGGGCGGGCCGGGAACCGAGGTGCCGCTCGCGACGCTCGCGGTGCTGTCCAACCCCCTGCGCTACGCGTTCGACACGGCGTCGCAGGCCGCAACCCAGTTCTCGGTGGGCGACCACACCAAGCCGCCCGTGCCGGAGGGCGAGGAGCCGGGGCTGGAGGCCACCGGCTACTACTCGCCGAACCAGAGCACGTTCGCGTCCGGCATCCACGCCGTCGTCATCGAGACCGACCCGCTCACCGCCGAGGTACGGATCCTGCGCTACTGCGTGGTGCACGACTGCGGCACGCTGGTGAACCCCAAGATCGTCGAGGGACAGATCCACGGCGGCGTCGCGCAGGGGGTGGGCGGGGCGCTGTACGAGCGGATCGTCTACGACGAGCACGGCCAGGTGCTCAACGCCTCGTACATGGACTTCCTGATGCCCTATGCCACCGAGGTGCCGGCCAGGATCGAGATCGACCACCTCGAGACGCCCTCGCCGCTGAACCCGTTGGGCATCAAGGGTGCCGGCGAGGCGGGAGTCATCCCGTCCGCGGCGCTGTTCGCGTCCGCGATCGAGGACGCCGAGGGCTTCGCGATCCGGTCGATGCCGCTGTCGCCCAGCGACCTGTTCGAGCTCCGCCGCCAGCACGCCGACCCCGGCCACAGGGAGGACCCGTCATGAGGATCAGCGGAACGGCAGACCTGGCCGCGCCCCCCGCGAAGGTGTTCGCCGCACTCAACGACCCCGCGGTGCTGGCTGCCACCATCCCCGGCTGCCACGCGCTCCAGCAGGTGTCACCCGATGTCTACGCCATGACCGTCACCGCCGGGGTCGCCTCGATCAAGGGCACCTACGAGGGACGCGTCACCCTCGCCGACCAGCACGCGCCGTCGTCGTTCACGTTGCGCGCCAGCGGGTCCGGCGCGCCGGGGAGCGTCGACGCCACCGTTGCGGTGAAGCTCGCCGAGCAGGGCACCGGCACGCACCTCGAGTACGACGCCGACGCGGTCGTCGGCGGAATGGTGGGCGGGGTCGGGCAGCGGATGCTGTCCGGGGTCTCGCGCCGGATGGCCGCACAGTTCTTCGGCGCCGTCGACAAGGTCATCGCCGAGGGTGTCCCGCAGGCGCCCGCGCCCGCCCCGGTCGGTGTGTCCGCCGAGACCCCGCAGGCCGCGACCGCGGCTCCGGCCGCGACGGCCGCGGCGGTGCCGGCGGCGACCGACACCGCACCCGCCTGGCTGGTGCCGGCCGCCATCACCACCGGCGCCCTCTCGGCCCTGGCCGGCGTCGCGCTCGGCTGGGTCCTGGGACGGCGGTCACGCTGATGCGCGCCTTCACGGTCGCGGCGCTTCAGCTCGCACCCCTGCCCGACGCGTTGTCCCGCAGCACGATCGAGCAGAACACCGCCCGCGCGGCGGAGTGGGTGCGACGCTGCGTGGAGGAGACGGGAGCCGAGCTGGTCGTGCTGCCGGAGACGGCCTCCACCGGCTTCACACCGGGGTGCGGCCCGGCCGAGCTGTGGGACCTCGTCAGCGAGGTGCCGGGCCCGGTGACCGAGCCGCTGCAGGAGACGGCCCGCGCGCTCGGGGTGCACCTGGTCTGGGGTACCTACGAGCGGGGGCCGGAGCGCGGCGTCGTCCACAACTCCTCGGTGCTGATCGGGCGCGACGGGGAGGTGACGGGGGTGTACCGCAAGACGCACCCGTTCTGCACCGAGATCGTCACCCGGGGCGGCTGGGTCACGCCGGGCGACGAGGTCTGCGTGGTGGAGACCGATCTCGGCCGGATCGGCATGGCGATCTGCTTCGACGGCGACTTCCCCGAGCTGTGGCGCATCCAGGCCGTCCAGGGCGCCGAGGTGATCGCCCGCCCCTCGGCGCTGCTGCGCTCGGCCGACATCGCCGAGATGACCTCGCGGGCACGGGCGTACGACAACCACGTCTACGTGGTCGCGGCCAACTCCACCGGCACCGACCCGGCCGGCGTGCACTACTTCGGCAACTCCCACGTGGTCACGCCCACCTCCCACACGGTGGCGCGGGCGGCCAGCCACGAGTGCTGGATCAGCGCGCGGCTCGACCCGGCAGAGGCGATGGCGAGCCTCACGCCGGGGTCGTCGGTCCGGCAGGGCTTCGACCACCTCGCCGACCGCAACCTCGACCTGGTGCGGCGGTACGCCGACGACCTCGCGCGCCCTGCGGCCACCAGCTTCCCGTACGCCCGGGCCGGCAGCCCGACGGAGCACTGACTCGGCGTCCCACCTGAACCCGTTCGGGACGGTTTCGGTGGGACGCGCCGGGGTCGTACCACCCTGTGCCGCAGCATCTCTCGGGTGCACGAAAGGGTGTGGACGCATCCAGCCCGGTGCACCATGCTGACAGCGCGCCGCGCCCTCGGGGGTGCCTTCGCGCGGAGGTCTTGGCCGCCGCGCGCACCACCGGTCGAGAAGGGCCGGAACCCCTGCCCCCTGACGACCGTGCAGCTCCCCGTTCGCGCACGGCCCTCCCGTCGACCCTCGCAGGCGGTGCCCGTGCTCGGCAGCGCCCCGCCCACCCGAGCGGTCGGCACGGCGCTCCCGGTCGGCACGCTGGCTCCGCTCGGCGAGACGGGGCCCGAGCGCCCCGGGACCATCGTCCGCGTCACCTGGTGAGGGGATCGCTTCCAGGACGCGCGACGACGCGGTGAAGGTGCGGCACCCCGGACGGACAGGTCCGGGGTGCCGTTCCGCGCGGGGGCGACGTACGGTCAGGAGGTGACCCTCGCCCCCGTCGCCCCGGAGTCGCTGCCCACCACGCTCGGAGAGCTGCGGGCCTCCGGCCACGAGCACCGCTCGGTCAAGGCCGAGCTGCGCCACAACCTGCTCGACCGGATGCGGTCGAGCAGCACCGCGTCGGAGCGGTTCCCCGGCATCGTCGGGTTCGACGAGACCGTCCTGCCCGAGCTCGAGCGGGCGATCCTGGCCGGCCACGACGTCGTCCTGCTGGGCGAGCGCGGCCAGGGCAAGACCCGCCTGATCCGCTCGCTCGTCGGGCTGCTCGACGAGTGGACCCCGGTGATCGCCGGCTCCGAGCTGGGGGAGCACCCGTACGAGCCGGTCGTCCCGCAGTCGGTGCGGCGCGCGGCCGAGCTCGGCGACGACCTGCCGGTGGCCTGGCGGCACCGGTCGCTCCGGTACGCCGAGAAGCTGGCGACCCCGGACACGAGCATCGGGGACCTGATCGGCGACGTCGACCCGGTGCGCGTCGCCCAGGGCCGCAGCCTCGGCGACCCGGACACGATCCACTACGGCCTCGTGCCGCGTGCGCACCGCGGCATCGTCGCGGTGAACGAGCTGCCCGACCTCGCTGAGCGGATCCAGGTGGGCCTGCTGAACGTGCTGGAGGAGCGCGACATCCAGGTGCGTGGGTACCAGCTGCGGCTGCCGCTCGACCTGCTGCTCGTCGCGAGCGCGAACCCGGAGGACTACACCAACCGCGGCCGCATCATCACCCCGCTCAAGGACCGGTTCGGCGCCGAGATCCGCACCCACTACCCGCTCGACCTCACCGACGAGATCGACCTGCTGACGCAGGAGGCCGACCTGGTCGCCGAGGTCCCCGAGCACGTCCTCGAGGTGGTGGCGCGCTTCACCCGCGGGGTGCGCGAGTCGCCCGCCGTCGACGCACGGTCGGGGGTGTCGGCCCGCTTCGCCGTCGCCGGTGCCGAGACGGTCGCCGCCGCGGCGCTGCGCCGCGGCGCGCTGCGAGGCGAGGACGACCCGGTCGCCCGCGTGGGCGACACGGAGTCGGTGGTCGGCACCCTGCGCGGCAAGGTCGAGTTCGAGTCGGGCCACGAGGGTCGGGAGATCGAGGTGCTCGCCCACCTGCTGCGCACCGCAGTGGCCGAGACGTTCCGCTCGCGGCTCGGCGGGCTGGACCTCAGCGGCTTCACCGCGCTGACCGCCGACGGCACGACGGTCGAGACCGGTGAGGGCGTCACCTCGGCGGAGGTGCTCGCGCAGGTCGGCCAGGTGTCGGGGCTCGCGAAGGTGCTCGACCGGCTCGGCTCCGGGGCGGCGCCCTCGGCGGGACAGGCCGCGGCGGCGGTGGAGCTGGTGCTCGAGGGCCTGCACCTCACCCGCCGGCTGGGCAAGGAGCCCGCCGACGGTGGCCGGACGGTGTACGGGGGATGACGGCCCAGCCGTCGGACGCCGGCCGGCCGGGTCAGCACCACCGGCGGTACCGCTACGGCGCGTGGACCGGGGGGCCCGACCCGTTGGCCCCGCCGTTCGACGTGCGCGCGGCGGTCGATGCCGTGGGCGAGGAGGTGCTCGCGGGCGGCAGCCTGCGGGAGGCGCTGCGCGACCTGCTGCGCCGGGGCCAGGACGGCGACCGTGGCCTCGACGACCTCGAGGCGCGCGCGCGGCGGATGCGGCAGCAGGCCTCGCGGCGAGGCCGCCTGGACGGGACGGTCACGCGCGCGAGGGCCCTGCTCGACCAGGCCCTCGCGGCGGAGCGCGACGCCCTCGACGACGCCGCAGCCGCAGCGCAGGGGGAGGACGGCACGGGCGAGCCCGACCTCGACGCGCAGTTCGCGCGGGCCCGCCTCGACGCGCTGCCGCGGTCGACAGCGGCCGCCGTGCGTGAGCTCGCCGACTACGACTGGCGCAGCGACGCCGCCCGCGCCGACTACCAGCGGATCCTGGACGAGCTGCGTGGCGAGGTGCTCGACCAGCGCTTCGCGGGGATGCGGCAGGCGCTGCAGGGAGCGGACCCGGCGAGGAACCCGGAGGCCGCCGCCCGGCTGCGTGAGATGCTCGGTGACCTGAACGACCTGCTCGCCCAGCACGCCTCCGGACAGGACACCACCGACCGGTTCCGCGAGTTCATGGAGCGCCACGGCGAGTTCTTCCCCGACGCCCCGCAGAGCACCGACGAGCTGGTCGACCAGCTCGCCCGCCAGGCCGCGGCCGCCGAGCAGCTGATGCGCTCGCTCTCGCCGTCGCAGCGCGAGGAGCTCGCCGGCCTGATGTCGCAGGCACTGGCCGACAGCGGGCTCGCCGACCAGATGGCCGTGCTGTCGGAGTCGTTGCGCGCCCTGCGCCCCGAGCTCGCGTGGGACCGCGCGCGCCAGACCACGGGGTCCGAGCCGCTCGGGTACGGCGACGCCACCGGAGCCCTGGCCGAGCTGGCCGACCTCGACGACCTCGTCGAGCAGCTGGGCCAGGAGCACCCGGGCGCCACCCTCGACGACGTCGACGTCCAGGCGGTCGAGCGCCACCTGGGTCGTGGCGCCGCCGACGACGTGCGGCGCCTGGCCGAGCTGGAGCGGGAGCTGAGGCGGCAGGGCTGGGTCACCACCGGTCGCGACGGCATGGCCCTGAGTCCGAAGGCGTTGCGGCGCCTCGGTTCCACAGCGCTCCGCCACGTCTTCTCCGACCTCGAGAACGGTCGCCGGGGGCAGCACGACCTGCGGTCCGCCGGGGCGGCCGGCGAGGCCACCGGCGCGTCGCGGGCGTGGGAGTTCGGCGACACCCAGCCGATCGACGTCGTGCGGACGGTCCAGAACGCACTGCGTCGTCATGGTTCCCGAGGCGATGACACCGGGCGCAGCGCGTCCGAGGGCGACGGTGCGGTGACGCTCGAGGTCGCCGACTTCGAGGTGGTCGAGACCGAGCGGCGCAGCGGTGCGGCGGTGGCGCTGCTGGTCGACCTGTCCTACTCGATGGTGGCGGAGGGTCGGTGGGGGCCGATGAAGCAGACCGCGCTCGCGCTGGCTCACCTGGTGGCGACCCGTTTTCCTCAGGACGCCTTGCAGATCATCGGTTTCGGCCGCTACGCGACGACCTTGACCCAGGCGGAGCTCGCCGCGGTCGAGCCGGACTACCAGCAGGGGACGAACCTGTCGCACGCCCTCGCCCTCGCCGGCCGGCACCTGCGGCGGCACAGCTCGTCCGACCCCGTGGTGATGGTCGTCACCGACGGCGAACCCACGGCCCACCTCGACGACGACGGCGAGGCGTTCTTCATGTGGCCGCCGCTGCAGGAGACCATCGCCCGCACCGTGCGCGAGGTCGACCTGCTGGCGCGCTACGGGGCGGTGGTGAACCTGTTCATGCTGGGGGAGGACCCCGGCCTGCGTCGCTTCGTCGACGCCGTGGCCCGCCGCGCCGGCGGCCGCGTCCTGACCCCCTCGGCCGCCGACCTCGGCCGCTACGTCGTCAGCGACTACCTGCGCGCCCGTCGCGGCCGCCGCGGCTGACCGGAACTGCCCGCTCCGAGCACGGCGACGTCCAACCGGTGAGATCGTTGACAACGATTTCAGCCAAGGCGTTGACAACGTTTGCAGTGAGCGGGCAGGCTCCAACCACTCACCGGACGACGAGGTCAGGGGCTGGTCATGACAGGCATCGCGGCATCCCGTGTGACCCTCGTCGACGTCGCCCGCGCGGCCGGTGTGAGCGCCTCCACGGTGTCCCGCGTCCTGCACGGGGGGGCCGGCGTCCGGGCGGAGGTCGCGGACAAGGTCCGTGAGGTCGCCTCCGACCTCGGCTACTCGGTGAACCGCCAGGCCAGGTCGCTCCGCCGGGGCCGCGACGAGGCGATCGGTCTCGCGGTCGAGGACTTCACCATCCCGTTCTTCGGCCGGATCGTCTCCGTCGTCGAGCAGGTGGCGCACGAGCGCGGCTACGGCGTGATCATCTCCTGCGCGGGCGCCGGTCGGTCCGAAGCCGAGGCCGTCGCCCCCCTGCTGTCCCGCTCCGTCGCCGGTCTGGTGGTCGCCACCGGTACGGCTGGTGCGCCGCGAGGGTTCCTGGAGCAGGTGGCGCACGAGCTGCCGGTGGTGCAGGTCGACGCCGCCGGACCCAGTCCGGTCTCCGACGCGGTCGGCATCGACAACGTGCTGGCGGGACGGCGGCTGACCGAGCACCTGCTGGGGTACGGCCACCGTCGGATCCTGTTCGTGGGCAGCGGGCCTGCCGCGTCCACCGTCGTCCTGCGGGTCGACGGGTACCGGGCGGCGATGAGGGCGGCGGGACTCGAGCCGCTGGACGCCTGGCTCGGGTACCTCCCGGCCGAGACCTCCGAGCGAGCGGCCGCCGTGCTGGCTGAGTCGCCGGACGTCACGGCCGTGATCTCCGGCGTGGCCCGCACCACGATGGGCGTGATGTCGGCGGTCAGGACGTCCGGCCGCGACCTCGCCGTCGCGGCGGTCGACGACCTCGCCGGCCTCGACGCGTTCGACCCCGGCATCACCGTGCTCGAGCAGGACGTCGAGCAGATCGCCGGCACGGCCGCAGACCTGCTCTTCGACCGGATCGGCGGGTACGCGGGAGCCCCCCGGCACGTCCTGGCCGATCTCGAGCTCATCCAGCGCGGGTCCGCCGAGCGCGGCCCCCTGCCCCACCAGCGATAACGCACCCACCACAGCGACCCCGGCAGAGCCGCCGGGCGAGGATAGAGGAAGAGGACGAACCCATGGCAACACCACTCGGCAGGACCCGGCGCACGGCGACCGCCGTCGCAGCCGCCGCAGGACTGGCCGTCATCGTCACCGGTTGCTCCGGCGCCGGTGGCGGCGGCGGCGGTGGCGGCGCGGAGGGCGACACGATCGACGTCATCATGGTCAACAACCCGCAGATGGAGGACCTGGAGACCCTCGTCGGGCAGTTCGAGGAGGAGTCGGGGATCAACGTCAACCTCGTCGTGCTCCCCGAGAACGACGTCCGCGACAGCATCCAGACCGACTTCGCGGCGCAGTCGGGCCAGTACGACGTCGCGACGATCTCCAACTACGAGACTCCGTTCTTCTCCAAGAACGGGTGGATCGCCAACCTGGACGACTTCGTCGAGAACGACGCCGACTTCGACCAGGACGACATCCTCCAGCCGATCGCGGACGGCCTGCGCGGCGAGGACGGCTCGCTGTACGCGCAGCCGTTCTACGGCGAGAGCTCGTTCCTGATGTACCGCAAGGACGTCTTCGAGGCCAACGGTCTGACGATGCCGGAGCAGCCGACCTGGGACGAGGTGGCAGCACTCGCTGCTCAGCTCGACGGCGCCGAGTCCGGCATGAAGGGCATCTGCCTGCGCGGGCTGGCGGGCTGGGGCCAGGTCTTCGCCCCGCTGACCACCGTGGTCAACACCTTCGGCGGCACCTGGTTCGACGAGAACTTCGACGCCCAGGTCGACTCCCCGGAGTTCACCGCAGCCACCGAGTTCTACGTCGACCTCGTGCAGAAGCACGGCGAGCCCGGCGCCGCGAACGCCGGCTTCACCGAGTGCCTGAACTCGTTCCAGCAGGGCGGGACGGCCATGTGGTACGACGCCACCTCGGCGGCCGGCTCGCTCGAGGCCGAGGGCTCCCCGGTCGCCGGCAAGGTGGGCTACGCCCCCGCGCCGGTCAAGGAGACCGACTCCGCCGGTTGGCTGTACAGCTGGGCCTGGGCGATCCAGGAGTCCTCGGACTCCAAGGAGGCGGCGTGGGAGTTCATCTCGTGGGCCTCGTCCAAGGAGTACGAGGAGCTCGTGGGCACCGAGATCGGCTGGTCCAGCGTGCCGGCCGGCAAGCGCGCCTCGACCTACGAGAACGCCGACTACCAGGAGTCCGCGGCGGCCTTCTACGAGCAGACGCTCGCCTCGATCGAGGCAGCCGACCCCACCGACCCGGGGGTGCAGCCGAGGCCCGCGCCGGGCATCCAGTTCGTCGCGATCCCCGAGTTCGCCGGCATGGCGACCGAGGTGTCGCAGGGTGTGAGCGCCGCCATCGCCGGGCAGCAGACCGTCCAGCAGGCGCTGGAGCGCGGGCAGCAGCTGGCGCAGACGGCCGGCGACGCCAACAAGTAGGACCGCACCAGCGGTGACGGACGCCGGCGGCGCGTGAGGCGCGCGCCGCCGGCCACCCGGCGACCGCCGAGAGGCGTTCGCCCAGCAGATTCCGACCCCCGCCGTGAGCGGCGGTCCCGGTCGCGACCACGGTCGCCGGCCGGACACCCCGGACGAAGGAAGCCCCCATGAGCACCACTGCCACCGACCCAGCCCCGCCCGCACGCGACGAGAGATCGACGGCCGTGCCACCCGCACAGCTGGCGCAGAGCAAGCGGGAGGCCCGCCGACGTCGGCTGCCCCTGCTGCCGGCCCTGCTGTTCGTCATCATCGCGACCCAGCTGCCGTTCCTGGTGACGATCGTGGTGTCGTTCATGGACTGGCGGGCGCTGCGCCCGGACCAGCGCGGTTTCACCGGCTTCGACAACTACGTCCAGGTGTTCAGCAACCCCAGCATCCGCAGCGCGGTGTGGACCACGGTCCTGCTGACCTTCACCGTGGTCGCGGTCAGCCTCGTCCTCGGCATGCTCATCGCGCTGCTGCTCGACCGCACGTTCTTCGGACGCGGAGCGGTCCGGACGATGATGATCGCGCCCTTCCTGGTGGTGCCGGTTGCGGCCGCGCTGCTGTGGAAGCACGGCATCCTCAACCCGTCCTACGGCCTGCTGAACGGCTCGCTGACGTGGATCTGGGGGCTGTTCGGCTCCGACTCCCCGCCCCAGCTCGCGTGGCTGCAGGACTTCCCGCTGCTGTCGATCGAGCTCGCGCTGATCTGGCAGTGGACGCCGTTCATGATGCTGATCCTGCTCGCCGGCCTGCAGTCCAAGCCGAACGACGTGGTCGAAGCCGCCCGCGTCGACGGCGCCAGCACGCTCCAGATCTTCCGGTACCTCACGTTCCCGCACCTGCGCCGCTACATCGAGCTGGGTGGCCTGCTCGGCTCCATCTACATCGTGCAGGCCTTCGACGCCGTGTTCATCATGACCGCCGGCGCCCTCGGCACGGCGAACCTGCCGTACACGATCTACGCGACGTTCTTCCAGAAGCAGGACTACGGCCTCGCCTCGGCCCAGGGTGTCGTGGTCGTGATCGGCACCATCATCATCGCCACGTTCGCCCTGCGCGTGGTGTCCAGTCTCTTCAACGAGGAGAACGCACGATGAGCACGGTGAGCGACACCCCGACCTCGAGGTCCACGAACAAGGCCGTCGCCGCGACGTCCTTCAAGGCGGCACGGCGCAAGAAGGTGGTGACGGAGAAGAAGGGCAGCCCCTTGTGGGGCGTGCTCGCGTGGGGCGTCGGCCTGCTCTTCGTCCTGCCGGTGCTGTTCATGCTGCTGACCTCGTTCCACTCCGAGACCGCGGCGGCGACCAACCCGCCGTCGGTGTTCGCGCCGCTGACCCTGGACGGCTACCGCTCCTTCCTCGGTCTGGACGGCGGGCGCAGCCCGCTGCCGCCGCTGCTCAACTCGCTGACGGCCTCGGTGATGTCGACGATCATCGTCCTGCTGCTCGCGGTCCCGGCGGCGTACGCGCTGTCGATCAAGCCGATCGAGAAGTGGACCGACGTGATGTTCTTCTTCCTGTCCACCAAGTTCCTCCCGATCGTGGCCGGCCTGCTCCCGCTGTACCTGTTCGCCCGCAACACCGGCCTGCTCGACAACATCAACCTGCTGGTGCTGCTCTACACGTCCATGAACCTCCCGATCGCGGTCTGGATGATGCGCAGCTTCCTCGCCGAGGTCCCGGTCGAGATGCTGGAGGCCGCCCAGCTCGACGGCGCGAACCTGCCGCAGATGCTGGTGCGGGTGGTGGCGCCGGTGGCGATGCCAGGCATCGCCGCGACGGCGCTGATCTGCTTCATCTTCAGCTGGAACGAGCTGCTGCTGGCCCGCACGCTCACCTCCACGGTGGCGGGCACGTCGCCGGTGTTCCTCACCGGGTTCGCCACCAGCCAGGGGCTGTTCCTCGCCCAGGTCTGCGCGGCGGCGACGGCGATCTCGCTGCCGGTGCTCGCGGCCGGGTTCGCAGCCCAGGACAAGCTGGTCCAGGGCCTGTCGCTGGGAGCGGTGAAGTGAGCCTCCCGACCACCATGCGCGCCAGCGTCCTGACGAAGGCGCGCACGGTCGAGATGCAGGAGCGTCCCGTCCCCGTGCCGCGGGCCGACGAGGTGCTCGTGCAGGTGCGGTCGGTGGGGGTCTGCGGGTCGGACGTCCACTACTACAAGGAGGGTCGGATCGGCTCGTTCGTCGTGGAGCAGCCGATCGTCCTGGGGCACGAGGTGTCCGGCGTCGTGGTCGACGTCGGTGCCGAGGTGCCGCACGAGCGGGTGGGGCAGAGGGTGGCGATCGAGCCGCAGCGTCCGTGCCGACGGTGCCACGCGTGCAAGGCCGGTCGCTACAACATGTGCTCGGACCTCGAGTTCTACGCGACCCCGCCGGTCGACGGCGCGTTCTGCGACTACGTGGTGGCGCCGGCCGACTTCGCGTACCCGGTACCGGACGAGGTGTCCGACCACGCGGCCGCGCTCCTCGAGCCGCTCTCGGTCGGGTTGTGGGCGTGCGAGAAGGCGAAGGTCGGTCCGGGGTCGCGGGTGCTCGTCACCGGTGCCGGTCCGATCGGTGCCCTGGCGGCGCTCGCGGCCAGGGCCCGGGGGGCGGCGGAGGTCGTCGTCACCGATCTCGTCCCGTCGCGCCGGGAGCGGATCACGTCCTTCGGGGCGACCTCCGCGCTCGACCCGGCCGACCCGTCCGTCGACCTGGCCACCCTCGGGGTCGACGCCTTCATCGAGTGCTCGGGTGCGACCCCGGCGCTGATCTCGGGCCTGCACGCGCTGCGCGAGAGCGGCACCGCCGTGCTGGTCGGGCTCGGCGCCGAGGAGATCATGATCCCCGTGCAGCTCATCGCGTTCCGCGAGCTGGTGCTCACGGGGGTGTTCCGGTACGTCGACACCTGGCCGGCGGCGATCGCGGCGGCACGTCAGCCAGGCACGGACCTCGACGGCCTCGTGACGGCCGAGTTCGAGCTGGAGGACACCGAGGCCGCCCTCACCAGCGACGACGACCCGGCCAGCATGAAGTCCGTCGTGGTGGTGTCGCGCGCATGAGCGAGCGGAGCGTGCGACCGGGTCGAGCACAGTCGTCCGGACCCGGCGAGGTACGAGCCGGTGTCCTCGAGAGGTTCTCGCTGGAGGGGCGCCGGGCGCTCGTGACCGGCGGCTACAAGGGACTGGGGCTCGCGTTCGCCCGCGGGCTCGCCGAGGCCGGGGCCGACGTCGTGATCGGCGCCCGCGACGAGGCGGCGAGCGTCGAGGTGGCCGCCGCGCTGGCCGCGGAGACCGGGCGCACCGTGGTCGGCACCCGGATCGACGTCGCCGACGCGGCCTCGGTCAGGGCGGGTGTCGCCGCCACGGTCGACCGCCTCGGCGGCCTCGACGTGCTGGTGAACAACGCCGGCATCTGCCACCACCGGCCGGCGCTCGAGGTGCCGGACGAGGAGTGGCGTGAGGTGTTCGAGGTCAACGTCCACGGCCTGTGGCTGGCGAGCAAGGAGGCCGCGGCCCACATGGCCGGTGCGGGCGGGGGCACGATCGTCAACATCGGGTCGATCTCGGCGGAGATCGTCAACCGACCGCAGTGGCAGCCGGCCTACAACGCCTCCAAGGCGGCGGTGCACCAGCTCACGAGGTCGCTCGCGGCGGAGTGGGCGCCGCTGGGCATCAGGGTCAACGCGGTCGCACCCGGGTACGTCAAGACCGAGATGGCCTCGGTCGACGAGCCCCGCTTCAAGGCGCGCTGGATCGACGACGCCCCGATGCAGCGCTACGCCACGCCGGACGAGATCGCCCCCACCGTGGTGTACCTCGCGTCCGACGCCTCGAGCTTCATGACCGGGTCGGTGGTGGTCGTCGACGGCGGCTACACGTTGTTCTGAACCCCTGCCCTAGACTCGCCCGGTCCTCCACCGTGTTGGGAGCCGTTGTGCCGCATCCTCTGTCGCAGACCGTCCTGGACTCGCTCCCGGCGGACGTCGCGAAGCCGCAGTACGACCGCGCCGCCCTGCAGGTCGGGGTGGTCCACCTCGGGGTCGGGGGCTTCCACCGCGCCCACCAGGCCATGTACCTCGATGCGCTGATGAACCAGGGCAAGGCCCTCGACTGGGCGCTCTGCGGGGTCGGCGTGCTGCCGCACGACCGTCGCATCATCGAGACGCTGAACGCCCAGGACGGGCTGTACACGCTGGTGGTGAAGCACCCGGACGGGCACCGCGAGCCGCGGGTCATCGGTTCGGTGGCCGAGGCGCTGCTGGCGCCGGACGACCCGCAGGCAGTGCTCGACCGGATGGCCGACCCGCGCACCCGGATCGTGTCGCTGACGATCACCGAGGGCGGCTACCTGGTCAACCAGGTCACCGGCGAGTTCGACGCCGAGGACCCCTCGATCCAGGCGGACCTCGCACCGGACGGCGTACCCACGACGGCCTTCGGCTTCGTCGTCGCGGCGCTGGCCCGGCGGCGCGCCGAGGGCGCCGCGCCGTTCACGGTGCTGTCGTGCGACAACATCCCCGGCAACGGCGACGTGGCGAAGCGCATGATGACCGCGTTCGCCCGCCTCAAGGACGCCGACCTGGCGGCCTGGATGGAGGCCGAGGTCGCCTTCCCGAACTGCATGGTCGACCGCATCACGCCGGTCACGTCGCCGGACGACACCGAGCGGCTCGCCACTGACTTCGGTGTCGAGGACCGCTGGCCCGTCGTCTGCGAGCCGTTCACGCAGTGGGTGGTCGAGGACCACTTCGGCACCGGGCGTCCGCCGCTGGAGGACGTCGGCGTGCAGGTCGTCGACGACGTGGAGCCGTACGAGCTGATGAAGCTGCGGCTGCTCAACGCCTCGCACCAGGCCATCGCGTACCTGGGTTACCTCGCCGGCTACCGGTACGCGCACGAGGTCTGCTCCGACCCGGTGTTCGTCGACTTCGTCCTCGGCTACATGGAGCACGAGGGCAGCCCGACGCTGCCCGCGGTACCGGGCGTCGACCTCGACACCTACCGACGGCAGCTGGTGGAGCGGTTCGCCAACCCCGAGGTGCGCGACACCCTCGCCCGGCTCGCCGCCGAGAGCTCGGACCGGATCCCGAAGTGGCTCGTGCCGGTGATCGCCCACAACCTGCGCACCGGAGGTGAGATCAGGCGGTCGGCCCTGGTGGTCGCGTCGTGGGCCCGCTACGCCGAGGGCACCGACGAGCAGGGCGCGCCGATCGAGGTGGTCGACCGGATCAGGGACCGGGTGACGGCCGCCGCCGCCCGCCAGGACGTGGACCCCCTGGCGTTCCTGCGCGACCGCGACCTGTTCGGCGACCTCGTCGACGACGAGCGGTTCACGACCGCGTACCTCGACGCCCTGAGGTCGCTGCACGAGCGCGGGGCAGCGGTGACGGTGGAGCACGCTGTCCGTGGCTGACCGGGTGGACGACGACGTCCTGGTCGCCGGGGTCGACTCCTCGACCCAGTCGACCAAGGTCCTGGTCTGCCGCGCGCGGACCGGCGAGGTGGTGCGCACCGGTCGGGCACCGCACCCGGACGGCACCAGCGTGCACCCGTCGGCCTGGTGGGAGGCGTTCTCCGCCGCCACCGCCGACGGACTGCTCGACGGCGTCTCGGCCCTGGCCGTGGGCGGGCAGCAGCACGGCATGGTGGCGCTCGACGACGACGACGAGGTCGTGCGGGATGCGTTGCTGTGGAACGACACCCGCTCGTCCGGTGCGGCCGCCGACCTGGTCGAGGAGCTCGGCGGGGCGCAGGCCTGGGTCGACGCCGTCGACCTCGTGCCGGTCGCCAGCTTCACCGTCACCAAGCTGCGCTGGTTGGCGCAGCACGAGCCGGACGACGCCGCGCGGGTCGCGTCCGTCGTGCTGCCGCACGACTGGCTGACCGGACGGTTCCTGCGAGCTCGCGGCGGCGTCGACGACGGCTGGACCACCGACCGGGGCGACGCGTCGGGCACGGGGTACTGGTCGGCCCGCACCGGCTACCGCGACGACATCGTCCGGCTCGCCTTCGGCCGCGAGCTGCGGCTGCCGCGGGTGCTGGACCCCGCCGAAGCCGCCGGGCGCACCGCGGACGGGATGCTCGTCGCGGCCGGCACAGGCGACAACATGGCCGCGGCGCTCGGGCTCCAGCTCGAGCCCGGCGACGTCGCGGTGTCGCTCGGCACGAGCGGCGCCGTGTTCGCGCCGCACGACAGCGCGATCGGCGACCCGACCGGGATCATCGCCGGGTTCGCCGACGCCACCGGCGGCCGACTCCCGCTCGCCTGCACGCTCAACGCCGCGCGGGTTCTCACCGCTGCCGCGGCGATGGTCGGCACCGATCTCGCGGGCCTCGACCGGCTGGCCCTCGGCGCCCCGGCGGGCGCCGGCGGACTCACGCTCCTGCCCTACCTCGACGGCGAGCGGACGCCCGACCTCCCCGACGCCACCGGCACCCTCAGCGGCCTCACCCGCGCCAACGCGACTCCGGAGAACCTCGCCCGTGCCGCCGTCGAGGGGATGCTGCTCAACCTCGTCGCCGGCGTCGACGCGTTGCGCGACAAGGGGATCCGGGTCGAGCGGGTACTGCTCATCGGTGGCGCCTCGGCGTCCGCTGCGGTCCGCGCACTCGCCGCCGACCTGTTCGGCGTCCCCGTCGTCGTCCCGGCCGCGGGGGAGTACGTCGCCCTCGGCGCGGCCCGCCAGGCCGCCTGGGCGCTCACGGGCGAGCTGCCGCGGTGGGAGGCCGCCGTCGACGCGAGCTCGGAGCCCACCGGCGACCCCGGAGCCGCCGAGGCGCGCGCCCGGTACCTCGCGCTACGCGCCGCGGACCTGACCTGACCTGACCTGACCTAAGAATCTCCGCCGGTTGCTGCGACCGGATCGCGTCCCCAGGCGTCATGGTGGTGACGGCGAGGTGCGAGGGGACCACGAGGGGGCTCGGTGCGCGAGGAGGACTTCGACGCGTTCTACGCGTCGACGGTGCACCGGTTGTCAGGACAGCTGTACCTGATCACCGGTGACCGGGACGAGGCGCGGGACTGCGTCCAGGAGGCGTTCGAGCGGGCCTGGCTGCGCTGGGACGCCGTGCGGGCGGCCGACTCGCCGGAGGCCTGGGTCCGCACGGTCGCCCGCCGGCTGGCGGTGAGCCGCTGGCGCCGGGTGCGCAACGCCGCGACGGCCTGGCAGCGGCACGGCGGCCCGGCAGACGCGGCCGGTCACGCCACCTCCTCTGCCGACCGGGTCGCGCTGGTCGCGGCACTGCAGCGCCTCCCCGGGGCCCAGCGCACGGCGGTGGTGCTGCACCACCTCTGCGACCTCGACGTCGCGGCTGTCGCGCAGGAGACGGGCGCATCGGTCTCCGCGGTGAAGTCCCAGCTCAGCCGCGGCCGTGCCCGGCTGGCTGAGCTGCTCGGCGACGGCACCGCGCACCAGCACACGGACGGCGACGACAGGACGGTGAGGCGATGAGCCCGCACGACACCTTGCACGACCGGCTGGCGGACGCCGCGGGCGCCGTGCGCCCGTCCGTGCCTGACGGGTCGGCCGTCCGTCGGTCTGCCGTGCGGCACCGTGTCCAGCGACGGGTGCTGGGCGGGTCAGCGGTCCTGGTGGCGGTGGCCGCCGCCGTGCTGACCGGCAGCACGCTGCTCGCGCCCCGGACGACCTCGCTAGGGCCGGCGACCCCGAACCCGACGGTGACCAGCGCCCCCGCACCGACGTCGTCGGATCCGGCCCCGACGTCTACGGCCCCACCGTCATCGACGACGTCCACCTCGGTGACCACGACGCCGGTCGGGCCGCCGCCGCTCACAGGCGAAGAGGCCCGGGCGTTCGTCGAGGAACTCCGGTTCGAACGCGAACCGGCGACGTCGGAACCAGATGAGTGGAGCAGGACCAGCACCACTCACCTGACGATGTCCGCGCACGAGTGCGATCCGGTACCGGACCAGCGGGTGCTCGCAGCCCGGTCGTACGAGGACTGGGGCCCGGACACCGGTTCCCTGCGCCAGCTGACGCTGTTCGCCACCGCCGACGACGCCCGCGCGGCCTTCGCCGACCTCCGTGCTGCGATGCGGCTCTGCCATGCGCCATTCACCTACCAGGACGGTCCGTACCTCATCGACCAGACGGTCGTCGGGGGCCAGCTGGAGCTCGGTGACGAGTCGTTCTGGGTCGCGACCAAGGGAGTCATCCGGGAGGCGGAGGGTCTGCCGGAGCGTGTGGGCACCGAGCAGCCCTACAAGACCGCGTCGCTGCTCGTGCTCGACGACAACGTCGTCGTCCACATCGAAGATCCTGCGGCGGGCGATGATGCGCGCCGAGCCGACTTCGTGGCCACGGCGGGCGCCGAGTGGGAGCGGCTGCAGGGCCGGTACGAGCCGGTGACGCGCTGATCGTTCGGCCCGGCTTGCCGAGGCGTCGGCCAGGAGCCTGGCAGACACTGACACGACCTGCCTGGGACGGTGCTGGCAGGCTCGTGCCGTGGCAGCGCGCAGGATCAGGATCGGGATCGACACCGGCGGCACCTTCACCGACGTGGTGGCGGTCGACGAGGACTCGGGTGCGGTGGTCACCACCAAGACGCCGTCCACGCCGGCCGACCCGGCCGAGGGCTTCCTCGCCGGGATCGACAAGGTGCTGGGCCTGCTGTCGTCCCAGGGTGAGCCGGTCGGTGGCGAGGCGATCAGCGCGGTGAGCCACGGCACCACGGTGGCCACGAACAAGCTGCTCGAGGGCAAGGTCGAGAACCTCGGGTTCGTCACGACCGAGGGCTACCGGCACGTGCTCGAGATCGCGCGCCAGTCGGTGCCGGACGGCTACGGCAACAGCTACTTCTGGGTGAAGCCGCCGCGCATCGTCCCGGCCGACCGGGTGCGTACCGTCGGGGGTCGGTTGGCCGTCGACGGCAGCGAGGTCCGCCCGTTCGACCCCGAGCAGGCGCGTTCGGCGGCGGAGTTCTTCCGCGACGCCGGCATCACCACGATCGGCGTCTGCTTCCTGCACTCGTACGCGAACCCGGCGCACGAGGAGGCGATGCGAGATGTCCTCTCCGAGGTGCACCCGGAGGCGACGGTGAGCATCTCCTCGGAGGTGCTGCGCGAGTACCGCGAGTACGAGCGGTCGGTCACCACCCTGGTCGATGCCGCGGTGAAGCCGAACATCCGGCGCTACGTGGAGAACATCGCCCACCGGCTGGCCGAGTACGCCACCACCGACGGGACACCGCGCGAGGTGCCGTTCTACGTGATGAAGTCCAACGGCGGCGTGCTCTCGGCCGCCGAGGTGGTGAAGCAGCCCATCACGACCGTGCTCTCCGGCCCCGCGGCGGGCGCGCTGGGTGCGGCTCTGGTGGCGCAGGCGGCCGGGGTCGACAAGGTGCTCACCTGCGACGGCGGCGGCACCTCCACCGACGTCACGGTCGTGGTCGACGGACGTCCTGCGCTGACCACCGAGGGCACGGTCGGGGCGTACCCGTCCAAGATCCCCATGATCGACGTCGTCACCGTGGGCGCCGGCGGCGGCTCGATCGCCTGGGTCACGCCGGAGGGGACGCTGCGCGTCGGCCCGCAGTCGGCCGGGGCCGACCCCGGGCCGCTCTGCTACCGCAAGGGCGGGACCGAGCCCACCATCACCGACGCGCACGTGCTGCTCGGACGCATCCCGCCCCACCTGCTCGGTGGCGAGATCCCGCTCGACGTCGAGGCCGCCGGAGAAGGAGTCGCCGCGCTGGCCGAGCGCCTCGGCATGGGCGTGGAGGAGTGCGCGTCCGGGATCCTGGAGATCTCGGCCTGGAACCAGGCGAACGCGCTGCGGCAGATCAGCGTCAAGCGCGGGCTCGACGTCCGCGACTTCACCCTGGTCACCTTCGGCGGCTCCGGTTCGCTGCTCGCGTGCCGGCTGGTCGACGTGCTCGGTCTGGCCGGTGTGCTGGTGCCGCGCGACCCCGGCAACCTCTCGGCGTTCGGGCTGCTCACCGTCGACGTGCGCAACGACTACGTGCGCACCCACGTGCGCCGGCACGACCGGCTCGAGCACGACCAGGTGCAGACGATCCTGGACGAGCTCACGGCCGACGGCGACCGCGCCCTGGCAGCAGAGGGTTTCGCCTCCGAGGAGCGCCGGTTCGAGCGCACCGCCGACCTGCGCTACTTCGGCCAGGCCTTCGAGGTGCGGGTCGACCTGCCCGAGGGACGCTTCGACGCCGACCTCGCCGACGCCACCGCAGCGCGGTTCCACGCGGAGCACCGCTCCCTCTACGGCTACGACTTCGCCGACGACCCGACCCAGCAGGTGGAGTGGGTCAACCTGCGGGTCACCGGTGTCGGACCCATCCGGCGTCCCGACCTGCGCACCACCGGCCCGGGCGACGGCGCGGAGTCCGCCCGCACCGGCGCCCGCGACGCGTACTTCGGCGGTTGGACGAAGGCCGCTCTGTACCAACGGGAACGGCTCGGCGCCGGCGACGTCGTCGACGGCCCGGCGATCATCGAGGAGTTCGGCTCGACCATCCCGGTGCACCCGGGCTTCCGGGCCGAGGTCGACGGCTTCGGCAACGTGCTCGTCACTCGTGACATCGAGCAGACGGAGGAGCAGGCGTGAACCAGCCGCAGGTCACCACCCGGACGGGCAAGCCGTACCGTCTCACCGCGGTCGACGCGCCGGCGCCCGACCCGGTGCTCGTCGAGATCGTCGCCGGCTACCTGGCCAGCGTCGAGATGGAGGTCGAGACGGCGATCGCACGCACGTCGCGGTCGCCGATGATCCGTGACGCCCACGACTTCCGGGCGGGCATCCACGACCGGAACCTGCGCAAGCTCACCGGCAGGTCGTACTCCGCTCTGGTGCACCCGATCGCGCGGGACTACCCGCTGGAGACGATGCGGCCGGGAGACGTGTTCTTCCACAACGACGTCTACCGGTCCGAGGGCGGGATCGGCCACCTGCCCGACCTCTGCGTCACCGTACCGGTGTTCGCCACCCGCGAGGGCGAGGACGGGCCGACCGTGGTGGCGTTCGTGCAGGCCTTCGGCCACCACGACGACATCGGGGGAGCGGTGCCCGGCTCGATGCCCTCGACCGCGACGTCGGTCTTCGAGGAGGGACTCATGGTCCCGCCGATCAGGCTCTGGGACGCCGGCGCCCCCAACGAGGCGGCGCTGAAGATCATGACCCGCAACTCCCGCATGCCCGACTCGCTCGCCGCCGACCTCGACGCCGAGTGCTCGGCCTGCCTGATGGGCGCGCGCCGGCTGGGCGAGCTGTTCGACCGCTACGGCGTCGACACCGTCGAGGCCTGCTTCGACGCCGCCATGGACGCCACCACCGAGACCTACCGCCGCGAGATCCTGTCGAAGATCCCTGTGGGGGAGTACGTCTGGGAGGACTACGCCGAGCACGACGGTGTCGACGAGCCGCGGCTGCACACCCAGCGGATCACGCTCACCCGCACCGCACCGGACGACGAGGGCGGTGAGCGGCTCATCATCGACTTCACCGGGACGGGTCCGCAGGCGAAGGGACCGATCAACCACTGCGGCGACTACGCCGACGGCAACTTCCTCGCGAAGTGGTTGGCGCCGATCCTGCGCAACCTGGCCGAGACACCGGAGCGGATGGCCGAGCTCGACGTGAACGAGGGCGTGCTGCCGCTGCTGGAGATGCGGTTCCCGGAGAAGGGCACGCTGCTCACCCCGGTCTTCCCCGCGCCGACGAACGCGCGGACGTTCGTCATCCTGCGCCTGCTCGGCGTGCTGGCCGGCGCAGTGGCCAAGGCCGTCGACGGCCGGATGCCCGCCGACCAGGAGACCATCCGGTACACCGGCGTGTACGGCGACGACCTCGATGGTCAGCCGTACCTCATGCGGGAGGTGCTCGGGGGTGGTTCGGGCGGTCGCTACTACGCCGACGGCGAGGACACCATCCACGTGGTGCCGGACTCGCGGAACCTCCCGACCGAGTTCACCGAGAGCCGGTTCCCGTTCCGGGTGGAGGCGCTGCAGCTCGCGTGCGACTCCGGCGGGCCGGGGCGGTACCGGGGCGGTCTCGGGTACGAGAAGCACATCCGGATGCTGCGCGACGGGCACTTCATGTCGATCGCCGACCGGTCCATCCTGGCGTGCTGGGGGGTCAGGGGCGGCCTCGCCGGACAGCCGTTCTCGGTGACGATCGACCCCGGCGGACCGCGAGAGCGCGTCGTCGACGCCCTGGCCGACGCCGAGCCGGTGCGGGCCGGCGAGGTGATCCGGATCCGCACGACGGGTGGCGGCGGCTGGGGCGACCCGCTCGAGCGCCCGTACGACGAGGTCGAGCGGGACGTCCGCTGGGGCAAGGTGTCGATCGCCGGGGCCCTGCGCGACTACGGCGTCGTCGTCACCGGCACCGAGGACGAGCCAGCTGTCGACGCGGAGTCGTCCGACGCCGAACGAGCCGACCGGGCGTCGCGACGCACCGGCGAGGAACCGTTCTTCGACCGCGGTCCGGGGTACGCGCGCCTCGCCGACGGGCGCGCGGCGGCGGAGGTCGACTGGGTATGAGCACCCGCAGCGGCCCCCTGGCCGGCACCGTCGTCGTCGACCTCACCCGCGCCCTGGCCGGCCCGCACGCCGGGATGATGCTGGGCGACCTGGGGGCGCGCGTCATCAAGGTCGAGAGCCCGGGGACGGGCGACGACACCCGGGGCTGGGGGCCGCCGTTCGTGCAGCCCGACGGCACGTCCGGGGCCGAGGACCGGGTGTCGACCTACTTCCTGTCCTGCAACCGGAACAAGGAGTCGATCGCGCTCGACCTGAAGTCCGACGACGGTCGTTCCACCCTGGAGGCCCTCGTGCGGCGTGCCGACGTCCTGCTGGAGAACTTCCGCACCGGCGTGCTCGACCGGCTCGGGTTCTCCGCGGCGCGGCTCCTCGAGCTCAACCCGCGCCTCGTGGTGCTGAGCATCAGCGGGTTCGGCCACGACGGGCCCGAGGGCGGCCGCCCCGGGTACGACCAGATCGCGCAGGGCGAGGCCGGGCTGATGTCGATCACCGGTTCGGGCCCGGACGATCCCCAGCGCGTCGGCGTGCCGATCGGCGACCTGCTGGCCGGCATGTGGGGCGGGTACGGGGTGCTGGCCGCCCTGCTCGAGCGCGAGCGGACGGGGCGCGGCCAGGTCGTGCGCACCTCGCTTCTGGCCGGGCTGGTCGGCGTGCACGCCTTCCAGGGCACCCGCTGGACCGTGGCCGGTGAGGTGGGAGGCGCCCAGGGCAACCACCACCCCTCGATCGCCCCCTACGGGTTGTTCCGCTGCCGCGACGGCGCTGTCCAGATCTCGGTGGGGAACGAGGCGCTGTGGAGAAGGTTCTGCGCCGGCTTCGAGATCGACGCGGAGACAGACGGTCTCGCGACGAACGCGGAGCGCGTACCGCACCGCGAGCGTGTCGTCGAGGTGGTCGAGACGGCCTTCGCGGGGTGGGACGCCGAGCCGCTGCTCGCGCGCCTGGCCGAGCTGGGCATCCCGGCCGGCAAGGTGCGCGACCTCCAGGAGGTGTACGAGTGGGACCAGACCCGCTCGCAGGGTCTGCTGGTCGAGGTCGACCACGCGACGCTCGGGACGGTCACCCTGCCCGGGCCACCGCTGCGGTTCTTCGACGGCGACGGCGCCGAGACCACGCCGCACGAGCACACCGCGCCCCCGCTGCTCGACGCCGACGCCGCGGACGTGCGGGCCTGGCTGGAGCGGGGATGACAGTGCGGCTCGGGACCTGACGTCCGGGCTGCTTCGGTCAGCCGGCCGGGACGGCCGCGACCACACGGCCGGTGCCGTCCTGCGCACCGACCACCACGACCACGAACTCGCTGCCGTCGAGGCCCACCAGCCACTCCGACAGCGGCAGGTCGTCGGACCAGGCCACCTGCGTGAGCTGGGTCTGCAGCACCTCGAACTCGAACGCCCGCTCGGTGGCAGGCAGGGCCAGCTCCTCGCGGATGCGCGGGTCGAAGGTGTCGGGCACCCCGCCGTCCGGGAGGCAGACGGGAGAACCCGGTTCGGCGTAGACGTCGAACGCCTGCGTGATCGAGACCCAGTTCGGGTCGCAGTCGCCGACGCCGAACGCGGCCGCCGCGGGGTCCTGCTCGGCGCCCTCGAACGGCTCGGGCGCGTAGCCGGACTCGAAGGTGTCGAGATCCGGCGTGACGACGTGGTCCAGGCCCCACTCGCCGCGGACGCCGTCGCGCAGCCAGGCCAGCCGGATCCGGTAGGACGCCTCGGACCGCTCGCCGGCGACGGTGAACCCGTAGGTGACCGTGGTGGCCACCGCGGCGGTGACGTTCGTCAGCGGCTCGGTCTCGGCGGTGGTGTCGAGCTCGGGCGGGGTCCAGGACAGGTCGAGGTCGATCGCCTCGGCCGCCGCGGCGTCGCCGACGATCAGGTCGGTGGCCTGCGGCTGACGGGAGTGCGACTCGTTGGGCGCCATCAGCTCGTGGTCGTCGCCGAGCATCGCGGTGATGGCGTCGCCGTCGTGGGCCTCGACCGCCTCGAGCAGCTCCTGGCTCCTCGCCAGCACCTCGGAGCCGTCGCCCGGGTCGTTCACCACGCCCATGACCCCGACCACGGCCAGCGGCAGCCCGACACCGATGACCACCACGGCGGCGATCATGGTCGCCACCGTGCGCGCCCCGGGGCGAGGACGTCGCGGCGAAACCGGCGGCTGCGGCGGGGGTGCGGTCCCGATCGGTTCGGGCGGCGTGCTCCAGCCCTGCGTCGCCCCCGTCACACGCCCATCATGCCGGGTCCGTCCGGGGACGCCCGGAGCGGTCCACAGGGCGCCGGGCGCGGATCACCAGGTAGCCGAGCACCGCCAGCACCGCGGACGTGCCTGCGGCGACGGTCTGCACGACGAAGCTGTCCTGCGCGCCGACGGCGTCGACCGTGCTGCCACCGATCGAGGCCCCGAGCGTCACCCCGAGGGTGAGCGCCGCCGTCGTCCAGGCCAGGCCCTCGGTGAGCGAGGACCGCGGGATGCGCGACTCCACCAGCGACATGCCGGACACCAGCACCGGGGCGATGGTGACGCCCGCGAGGAACACCAGCCCGGTGAGGACGAGCAGCGAGTCGACCAGCAGGAAGCCCAGACCCGCGACACCGAACGCGCAGCAGGTGATGACGAAACGGCCTGCGAGACCGCGCTTCCAGCGCACCGCGCCGTAGATCAGGCCGGCGACCAGGCTGCCGGCGGCGTAGACCGCGAGCACCACGCCGGACAGCCCGATCCGGCCCTGCTCGTCCGCGAAGGCGACGACGACCACGTCCATGGCGCCGAAGACGGTGCCGACCGCGACGTAGGTGAGCGCCACCACGACGAGGCCAGGCTCGAGCAGGGCCCGCGGACCGGCGCCCGCGTCAGCCGCGTCCGGGACGTGCGGCTCGGTCGAGGTGAGGGTCGCCAGCCCGAGACCGCCGATCAGCCCGAAGATGATCGCGGTGAGGAAGCCGACGGGCGGCGACACCGCGGTGGCCAGGAAGGTGACCAGCGGCGGGCCGGTGACGAACACGACCTCGTCGACGACGGACTCGAAGGCGAACGCGGTCTGCCGCTCCACCGGGTCGTCGAGTACGCCGGCCCACCGCGCCCGCACCATCGAGCCGATGTTGGGGCCGCTCGCGCCGGTGAGGGCCGCCAGGACGAGCCAGGTCCAGATCGGGGTGCCGAGCTCGACCGCGACGACGAAGCCGACGCCGGCCAGCGCGTAGAGGATCACCGCCGGTCGCAGCACCGAGGCCTGGCCGAACCGGTCCACCAGCCGGGCCACGAGCGGGGAGACGAGCGCGAAGCTCAGCGACAGGACGCCGGCCGTGATGCCGGCGATGCCGTACCGGCCCGTCTCGGCCGACACCAGCAGCACGGCGCCGAGGCCGGTCATCGAGATGGGCATCCGGGCGAGGAACCCCATGGAGGAGAACGAGAACGCCCCCTGCACGCGCAGCAGCGCGCCGTACGGACCCAGCACCGTCAGACCTCCGCTCTCACGACGCGCCTCATCGCAGCACCACCACGACCTGGGTCAGCAGCGGTGCCACCAGCAGGGCAGGCAGCAGGTCGCCCACCGGGATCTCGCGCACGCGCAGCAGCCGGAACCCGACGCCGACCAGGAGCAGCCCGCCGGTGGCGGTGAGCGCGGCGATGTGGGCGTCCGGCAGCAGCGTGCCCACGAGCACGGCGACGACCGTGAGCAGTCCCTGCACCACGGCCACCGACAGCGCCGACATCAGCACGCCGAGCCCGAACGACGACGCGAAGGCGATCGCCGCGAAGCCGTCGAGAGTGGACTTCAGCACGAGCTGGTCGATCCCGCGGCCGAGGCCGTCGGACAGCGTCCCGAGGATCGTCAGCGGCCCGACGCAGAAGACGAGCGAGGCGGTCAGCCAGCCCTCGACGAACCGCTCGCGGGCGGCGTGGTCGGTGCCGGCCTCCTGACCGCCGGAGCGACGCGCCACCAGGTCCTGGATCCGGCCGGCCAGACCCTCGAGCCGCTGCTCGATGCGCAGCAGCGAGCCGCCGATGCCGCCGACGAGGAGGGCGCCGAGCACGACCAGCACCGGGACGCCGGTTCCGACGGCGTCGCGGAAGGCGCCGTCCGTCACCGACACGGCCGACAGGCCGGCGACCAGGAGCGTCACGAGCCCGAGCGCGTCGGTGACCACCGCGCGGGTGCGCTCGGGCAGCCGGTGCCCCACCGCCATCCCGAGCAGCGCGCCCACCAGCACCGTGGCCACGTTGATGACGGTGCCGAGCCCGACGAAGCCGCCGGTCATGTCGCGACCACCACGTCGGCCGCGGCGGCGGGGGAGTCCGAGGCGAGGTAGGCGTCCTCCTGGCGGGCCCAGCGGTCCCACTCGCGGGCGAACGCCTCGCCGTCGCGGTCGATGGCCCGCCGGTAGCGCACGGTGTCGTCGGCCTCGAGCCAGAGCGCGCAGGCCAGGTGCGGACGGCACGCGGCCGCGGTGGCACCCACGCCCTCGACGACGACGGCAGGCGCCCACGGCACCTCGGCCCAGTCGCCGGGCGCACCGGCGTCCCAGTCCCAGCGCCGCCAGCGCGCGTCCTGGCCCATGCGCCAGCGGCCGGAGCACGCCCTCGACCAGCGCCGGGACCGCGGCCGCGAGGCCGTCCCAGCCGGGGTAGACGTCGTCGAGGTGCACGACCGGGACCGGGACGTCGGGCGTCGACAACGACGTGGCGAGCTGGTCGGCCAGGCTGGTCTTGCCCGTGCCGGAGCGGCCGTCGACCCCGATGAGGTACGACCGGCCGCGGTCCTCGGCGGCAGCTCACCGGCCGCTCACCTGGCGCGGCTGGCGGCGACGGCCAGCTGGTCGACCAGGTCGTTCATCGCGTCGCCGGAGTGGCCCTTGACCCAGCGGAAGGTGACGTCGCCCCGCTCGCGGACGAGGTCGACCAGCGGCTCCCACAGCTCGCGGTTGGCCACCGGCTTCTTCGCGCTCGTGGTCCAGCCGCGGGCGATCCAGCCCTTCCACCAGCCGTCGCGGAAGCAGTTGACGACGTAGGTGGAGTCGCTGACCACCACCAGGGGGCCCTCCAGCGCGCGCACCGCCTCCAGCGCGGCCTGGATCTCCATCCGCTGGTTCGTGGTGCGGTCGGCCCCGCCGGACCCCTGCCGGCCGTCCTTCGTGGCCCAGGCCCAGCCGCCGGGTCCGGGGTTGCCGGAGCACGCGCCGTCGGTCCAGACCTCGAGCCCGGCCGCGGGCTCGTCGAGCGTCGCCTGGCCGGCCGCGCCGAGGTCGAGGGACCCCTGCGGGCACGTGACGTGCGCCCAGCGCCTGGGTGCCGCGCTCCCGGTGTCGGTGATCTGCTCGCCGACCTCGATGGCGGAGCGGCAGCGCCCGCACGTGCTCGGGTACTTGGCGGCGAACGGCATGGGAGCAGCCTAGGGACCGCCGACCCTGCGCACGGATGCGGGCACTGCGGCCCCCCTGGGCGCCGTCGGAGGGCGTGACGGCGAAGTTGCCCGCATCCGTGCCGAGCGGTCGGCAGAACTGCACAGCCCGCCGGCGCGGCGCGGTTGGGTAGGTTCGCCGCGTGCGAGTGCTGGTGGCCCTGGGAGGCAACGCGATGACCGGGCCGGACGGCTCGGCGACGCCGGGTGCCCAGATCGCCGCCGTCACCGCCGCCTCGGGCGAGATCGCCCGGCTGGTGGCGGCCGGGCACGAGGTGGTGGTCACCCACGGCAACGGCCCGCAGGTGGGCAACCTGCTGGTGAAGAACGAGCTGGCCGCCGCGGTCGTCCCGCCGGTGCCGCTGGACTGGTGCGGCGCGCAGACGCAGGGGACGCTCGGCTTCATCCTGCTCGACGCCCTGGAGCCGGCCCTGGCCGCCGTCGGGTCGCAGGTGCGGCCGGCCGCGCTGGTGAGCCGAACTCTCGTCGCCCACGACGACCCCGGCTTCGCCCGGCCCACCAAGCCGATCGGCCGGCACCTGCCCGCCGAGGAGGCGCAGGTGCTGATCGGCCACGGCGAGACCTGGGAGGACCGCGGCGAGAAGGGCTGGCGCCGCGTGGTGGCCAGCCCGCAGCCGATCGAGGTGCTCGAGGGCCCCGCGATCCGCGCGCTGCTGGACGCCGGGCTGATGGTGATCGCCGGGGGCGGTGGCGGCATCCCCGTCGTGCGCGACCCGGACGGCTCCCTGCGCGGAGTCGAGGCCGTGATCGACAAGGACCTGTCCGCCGTGGTGCTCGCTCGGGCGGTGTCGGCCGACGCGCTCGTGATCGCCACCGACGTCGACAACGCCGTCGTCGGCTTCGGCACGCCGGACGCCCGCCCTCTCGGCGCCACGACCCCGTCCGAGCTGCGCGGTCTCGCCGAGCACTTCGCGTCCGGCTCGATGGGTCCGAAGGTCGACGCCGTCTGCCGGTTCGTGGAGGGTGGGGGGTCCCTCGCCGTCATCACCAGCCTCGCCCGCATCGACGACGCGCTGTCCGGAACCGCAGGCACCGTCGTCCGCCCCGATCGGTCCTGATCAGTCCCCGACCCCGCGATCCGTCACCGCCCCACCCGAAGGAGAACCAGCCGTGCCCGCAGCCATCGAGGTCCGCAAGGTGCCGATCCTCAGCGTGTCCGACGCCTCCGGCCTGGCCGGTCTCATCGACGACGGCGTCATCGAGGCCGACCGCGTGGTCGCCGTCATCGGCAAGACCGAGGGCAACGGCGGCGTCAACGACTACACCCGCATCATCGCCGACCGCGCCTTCCGGGAGGTGCTGGTGGAGAAGGGGTCTCGCTCGATCGAGGAGGTGCGGCAGATCCCGATCGTGTGGTCCGGCGGCACCGACGGCATCATCAGCCCGCACGCCACCGTCTTCGCCACGGTTCCCGACGACCAGGTCGTCGCCACCGACGAGCCCCGCCTGACGGTCGGCTTCGCGATGAGCGAGCAGCTGCTGCCCGAGGAGATCGGGCGGGTCACGATGGTCAGCAAGGTGGCCGAGGCGGTGAAGGTGGCGATGGAGCGCGCCGGCATCACCGACCCGGCCGACGTCCACTACGTGCAGACCAAGACGCCGCTGCTGACGATCCACACCATCCGCGACGCCAAGTCGCGCGGGAAGTCGGTCTGGACCGAGCACACCCACGAGTCGATGGACCTGTCGAACGGGTGCACCGCGCTCGGAATCGCGGTGGCGCTCGGCGAGATCGAGATGCCCACCGACGCCGACGTCATGCACGACCGCTCGCTGTACTCGTCGGTGGCGTCCTGCTCGTCCGGCGTGGAGCTCGACCAGGCGCAGGTCGTCGTCGTGGGCAACGCCCGCGGGGTCGGCGGGCGGTACCGGATCGGCCACTCGGTGATGAAGGACGCCCTCGACACCGACGGGCTGTGGGAGGCGATCGCGGACGCCGGGCTCGAGCTGCCGGACCGCCCGCACCGCGACGACCTCCAGGGCCGGCTGGTGAACCTGTTCCTCAAGTGCGAGGTGTCGCAGGACGGTCAGGTGCGCGGCCGGCGCAACGCGATGCTGGACGACTCCGACGTGCACTGGCACCGCCAGATCAAGTCGTGCGTCGGCGGCGTGACGGCGACCGTGACCGGGGACCCCGCCGTGTTCGTGTCGGTCTCGGCAGCCCACCAGGGCCCCGACGGCGGCGGCCCGGTGGCGGCGATCGTCGACCTGGGCGAGGGCGAGCCGACCGGCTACCGCGCGCCCACCGCCTGACCGTCCGGCGGCGGGGTTACGGTGCTGACGTGACCCCGCTGCTGATGGCCGTCGACGGCAACAGCCTGCTGCACCGCGCGCACCACGCCCACGCCCACAGCGGCCAGCGCGACCTGTCGGGCCGGCCCACGTGGGGCCTGCGCGGCATGGTGGCGCAGATCGGGTCCGCCGCGGCGCGGCTCACCCCGGACGCCGTGCTGGTGGCGTTCGACCACGGCGACCCCGTCCGCCGCACGCACTACCCGGAGTACAAGGCCGGCCGGGTCGAGAAGACCGCCGACCTGGCCGAGCAGATCGCCGCCGCGCCCGAGCTGCTCGAGGCGGCGGGGTTCGCCGTCGTGCGGCACGAGGGGTGGGAGGCCGACGACTGCCTGGCGTCCGCCACCTCACGGGCGAAGGAGCAGGGCTGGCGCTGCACGGTGGTCACCAGCGACCGCGACTCGTTCGCCCTGATCGACGACACCACCTCGGTGCTGCGCGTGATCACCGGCGGCATCGACGCCTCGCCCGTGCTCACCCCGGGCCGGATGCCGATGCTGTACGGCATCGAGGCGCACCAGTACGGCGACTACGCGGCGCTGCGCGGCGACTCCTCCGACAACCTGCCCGGCGCGATCGGCATCGGCGCCAAGACCGCGGCCAAGCTCCTCGGCGTGTTCTCGTGCGTCGACGACGTGTACCGCGCGATCGACGAGGGGCGCGACGCCGAGGTGGTCGAGGCGGTCGGCCCGGCCGCCACCCGTCGGCTCGCCGACCCGGCGTCGCGCGCCAACGTCGACCGCAACCTGCGGCTGATGGCGCTGCGGTACGACCTCGCGCTGCCCTCGCACGACACCATGCGCGTCCCGATGGACCTGCTGCGGATCCAGTCCGCGCTGCGCGAGCGCGACATCCACCTCGGTCCGTCGCTGTGGGCTCTCACCGGCTCCGCCCCGCCCGGTGCCGACCGCTGGGCGGCGCTGGCCGAGCAGGACGACGTCCGCGAGCTGCCC
>CAWGTL010000009.1:0-215096 GCA_963825505.1 uncultured Actinomycetota bacterium
GCGTCACGGTGCTCGACCTGCCCGCCGGCTGGGGCGAGCTCGACGACGACCAGCGGCTCCGGCTCGCGCTCGGCGAGGTGGCGCGCGCCGACGGCCGGGTGCCGGTGCGCGCTCTGCGCGTGAGGGCAGAGCCCGCACCGGGTTTCGCCAACAGCTTCGACCTCGCCAGTGCCGAGGCGCTGGCGCGCCGGCTGACGCCGCTGCACGCCGGCGACGACGTCGCGGCGGGGTCGTCCGCCTCCGGCGCCGACGCCGTGCAGGGCGACGCCGAGCTGCTCGACCTGCTCGGCCTGCCTGACGTCCGCGACCTCGACATCGACCGCGCGTGGCGCCCGCGGCCGCCCCGCCGAGACCGCTACAGGGTGCCGATCGGCCTCGGCGCCGACAGCACTGCCGTACCCACTCGACATCAAGGAGTCGGCGCTGCAGGGAATGGGCCCGCACGGCCTGGTCATCGGGGCCACGGGCTCGGGCAAGTCCGAGTTCCTGCGGACGCTGGTGCTGGGGCAGGTGCTCACTCACTCCCCCGAGCAGCTCAACCTCGTGCTCGTCGACTTCAAGGGCGGCGCGACGTTCGCCGGCATGGCGTCGATGCCGCACGTGTCGGCGGTGATCACCAACCTCGAGAACGAGCTCGTGCTGGTCGACCGCATGCAGGACGCGCTCAGCGGCGAGATGGTGCGCGCCAGGAGCTGCTGCGCGCCAGCGGCAACTACTCCTCGATCAAGGAGTACGAGCGCGCCCGCGCGTCCGGCGAGCCGCTCGAACCCCTGCCGTCGTTGTTCATCGTCGTCGACGAGTTCTCGGGGCTGCTCAGCGCCAAGCCGGACTTCATCGACCTGTTCGTCGCCATCGGCCGTCTCGGCCGCTCGCTCGGCCTGCACCTGCTGCTGGCCTCGCAGCGGCTGGAGGAAGGCCGGCTGCGCGGGCTCGACTCGCACCTGTCGTACCGCGTCGGCCTGCGGACGTTCTCGGCCGCCGAGTCGCGCACGGTGCTCGGCGCCCCGGACGCCTACGAGCTCCCCCGTGCCCGGCCTCGGCTACCTCAAGCCCGATCCGTCGACCCTGTTGCGGTTCAAGGCGTCCTACGTGTCCGGACCGCCCCCGGCACGCCGGGCCGGTCGGACGTCGGCGAGGGGTCGGCCGCCGCCGCGGCCGCCGAGGTGCTGCCCTTCACCCTCGGTCCGGTGCTGCGCACCGAGGACCTGCTCGGGCCGCGGACGGACGAGCCGGCGGCGGCGGTCGCGCCCACCGGTGGTGGCGAGACCCGGTCGGTGCTCGACCTCGCGGTGGCGGCGATGGAGGGCAAGGGCCCTCGGGCGCACCAGGTCTGGCTGCCCCCGCTCGACGACCCGGCCACGCTCGACGGACCGATGCCCGACCTCGCCGAGGACCCGCAGCTCGGCCTGGTGAGCCGCCGGTGGCGCGAGCGCGGCGCGCTCGTGCTGCCCCTCGGCATCGTCGACCGTCCGCTCGACCAGCGTCGCGACGTGCTCGAGGTCGATCTCGGCGGTGCGGGCGGCCACGTCGCCGTCGTCGGCGGGCCCCGCTCGGGCAAGTCGACGCTCGCGCGGACCCTCGTCGCCGCCCTCGCGCTCGTGCGCACGCCGCGCGAGGTGCAGGTCTACGTCATGGACTTCGGTGGTGGCACCTTCGCCGGCATGGCCGGGCTGCCCCACGTGGCCGGCACCGCCTCGCGCGCGGAGCCTGACGTCGTCCGCCGCGTGGTCGCCGAGGTGCAGGGTGTGGTCACCGCACGGGAGGCGTACTTCCGCTCGCAGGGGATCGACTCGATCGACACCTACCGCGCCCGGCGCGCGGCCGGCACCGCCGACGACGGCTACGGCGACGTGTTCCTCGTCGTCGACGGCTGGAGCACCCTGCGCGCCGAGTTCGACAGCCTCGAGCTGGAGCTGCAGGACCTCGCCCAGCGCGGTCTGACCTTCGGCGTCCACCTCATCGCGACCGCGAACCGCTGGTCCGACATGCGTTCTGCCGTCAGGGACGTCATCGGTACGCGCCTGGAGCTGCGGCTCGGTGACCCGCTCGACTCCGAGATCGACCGCAAGGTCGCGGTGAACGTGCCGTCCGGGCGCCCCGGGCGCGGCATCCTGCCCGGCCGCCTGCACTACCTGTCGGCGCTGCCGCGGGTCGACGGCGTCACCGACGGCGCGACGGTCGGCGACGGCGTGTCCGACCTGGTGGCGAAGGTGGCGGCAGCCCAGCGCGGGCCTGCCGGACCGCGGCTGCGGCTGCTGCCGTCGAAGGTCGAGCTGGACGACGTGCGACGCCAGCACCTCTCCCGGGCCGGCGACGACTCCCGCGCGCTGGTGCTGGGCGTCGACGAGAAGGCCCTGGCACCAGTGCTTCTCGACGTCGACGCCGACCCGCACCTGCTGCTGTTCGGCGACGGCGGCTCGGGCAAGTCGGCGGTGCTGCGCACGTACCTCCACGAGGTGATGCGCACCCGCACCGCTCGCCAGGCGCAGCTGTTCGTGCTCGACTACCGGCGCAGCCTGCTGGGCGAGGTCCCCGACGACTACCGGATCGAGTACCTCACCAGCTCGGCCCAGGCGACGCCGGCGGTCGCGGAGATGGCCGAGTTCCTGCGCTCCCGCGTCCCCGGCCCGGACGTCACCGCCGACGAGCTGCGCAGCCGGTCGTGGTGGAAGGGCCCGGACCTGTTCGTCGTGGTCGACGACTACGACCTCGTGGTGTCCTCGCAGGGCAGCCCGCTGGGGCCGCTGGTCGACCTGATCCCGCAGGCCCGCGACATCGGCCTGCACGTGGTGGTGGCCCGCCGGTCCGGCGGCGCCTCGCGCGCGCTGTACGAGCCGGTGATCCAGTCGCTGCGCGACCTGTCGATGCCCGGGCTGCTGCTGTCCGGCAGCCCGGACGAGGGCCAGCTGATCGGTTCGCTCAAGCCCGTCCCCGCGGTGCCCGGCCGTGGCCGGCTGCTCACCCGGGCCGCCGGCGTCCAGGTCGTCCAGACCGCCTGGACCGACCCCGTCGGCTGACCGCTCGACTACGACTCGCGCAGCACCCGGCGGACGACGCCGTCGAGGTCGCGGGCCAGCCGGTCGGCGCCGACCTCGACGACGTCCCAGCCGAAACGCGCGAGGCCCACCGCCAGACGCCGCTGCTCGCGCACCAGCGCGACCACCGACGTCGGGTCGTCACCGGGCACCTCGGTGCCGTCCCACAGCACGGCGGCACGCGAACCGCCCGTGCGCGTGACCTCGAGATCGGCTGAACCCCAACCGTCGTCACGGACAGACGCAGCAGGCACGGTCACCTCGGCGCCGGCGGCCCGCAGCGCGTCGGCGAGCCGCGCCAGCAGCGGGTCGGGTGCTTGCTCCGGGCGCAGCGGTGCCGCGGCGTCGCCCTCGTCGTCCCACGCGGCGACGTCGAGCAGGTCGCGCAGCAGCCGGGCACCGTCGGTGCCCAGCCGGTCCGGGTCGAGGTCGGAGGCGAGCAGGCTGGAGACCACGGTGAGGCGCTGCCGGGCGCGGCTGGCGCCGACCCGCAGCAGCCGGTCGCCCGCGGTGGCGTCGAGCGGGCCGAAGCGGTGCAGCACCCGGCCGTGCGGGGTGCGCCCGGTGCCCGTCGCCAGCACCACGTGGTCGCGGACGGCGTCGTCCGCGTTCCACAGGTCGGTGACGACGAACGGCTCCGGGGCGCCGCGCGAGACCCACCGGGCCAGCTCGGCGTCCTCGCGCAGCGTCAGGCGCAGCCGGTCGGCCACGGCGAGCGCCTCGGCGCGGGTGACGGTGAGCACGGCGAGCGAGCGGTCCGGTCGGGTGCGGGCGTGCTCGGCCACCAGGTCGGCCACCCGCGCCACCTCGGCGGCGGGCGGCTGGTCGTTCTCCTCGGCGGTCACCGGCACGGTGCCGTCGGGAACGTGCTCGAGCGACGGCCCGGCACCCACCGCGGACGGCAGCGCGTCGAGGGGCTCGGGGCCCGCCAGCACCCGGGCGAGCCGAGCCGGGCGGCGGTGCGAGCGGGCCAGCACGAGCGTGGGCAACCGCCCTGCGGTGGCGTCGAGCAGGCTGGTGCGCGTGGTCCGCGCGACGGGGCCGGGCGCGCCGGCACCGAGGTCGATCGCCACCGGCGGCAGGCCGCCGGGGTCACCGATCACCACGACCTGCCGGGCGCGGCTGACGGCGAGCACGCCCTCGGCCTCCCCCACCCGGTGCGCCCCGAGGACGACGAGCACGTCGACCGGCTCGTCGGGCCGGCCGGGCACGGCGAGGGCGGTGACGGCATCGAGGTCGGCGGCAGAGCTGCCGGCCCCCGGCTCGACGGAGTCGGGCGAGCTGTCCCAACCCGATCCGGAGGCATCCATCTCGTCCAGAACGCCTCGGTGCCAGGCGATCTCGAGCTCGTCGCCGACGCGCGCACGATCCGCACCGTCGGCGGCCAGACGGTCGACCAGAGCCGTGAGCCCGAGCGAGTCGAGGTCGGCGAGCAGGCCGTTGCGCTGGGGCAGCACGTGCAGGTCGGCGCCGGCGGACGCGAGAGCCGCGAGGCGCGCGTCGAGGTCGTCGAGGTCGAGCTCGTCGAGCGCGGCGCCCTGCGCCGTCCCGACCAGCACCGGGTCGAGCACCTGCAGCAGCGACAGCACCCGGTGGTGGGCGGCGTCGGCCTCGGCGAGCGCCGCCGGGACGCTCGGGCCACGGGTGTCGCCGGACAGCGCCTGCCACTCCTCGCGCTCGGTGCGGGCGCGCACGAGCGCCGAGTGCAGGTCGGGCACGCGCATGCCCGGACGGACCAGCCGCTCGCCCTCCTGCTTCCAGCGCCGCCGCTCCAGCATCGACATGTCGACGTCGTTCGCCCGCCGCCAGGACGCGGCACCGGTGGCCCGGATCACCTCGGTGTGCTCGCGCTCGTAGACCGCGGGCGTGAACACGTCGAGGGTGTCGCGCACCGAGACCATCAGGTCGAGCTGGCGCCCCCAGTCGGCGACCCGCCGTCCTGGCGCCAGGCCGGTCTCGGCGGAGGTGCGGTCGAGCAGCTCGCGTGCCACCGGCAAGGCGTCGGAGTGCAGGACGCGGGCCGCCTCCAGCGCGGCCTCGGCGTCCTCGACGGTGGTGAGGTCGGCCCCCGCCCACGGGCTGGTGCGGGCGACCTGCTCGTAGGCGTCCACCTCCCCCGCCTGCACCATCAGGTCGGCCGCCTGCGAGCGGGCGCGGTCCGAGGCGAGGGCGCGCAGCGTCCTGGCCCCGAGCTCGTCGCCCGGACGGGACCCTCCCTCGGGGGCGGCACCGAGCTCGACCAGGCGGCGCAGCACGTCGAGGCGGCTGCGTCCCCACGGGTGCTGGGGCCGGTGCAGCTCCGCGCGGGCCGTGACCACGGCGCCGACGTCCGAGGGCGGGACGGGCTCGTCCAGCCGCTCGCGCAGCGCGTCGAGGTCAGCCCGGTGCGGCGCCACCACCAGCAGCGAGCGGCCGTCGGCGGCGGCCTGCTCGACCAGCGCCGCGGCGACCTCCGTGGCGCCGGACCCCGGCGCGGCCTCCACCCGCAGGTCGGCCCCGGCCGACGCGGCGTCGAGCGCGGCCGACTGGGACGGGTCGAGCCGCTCGGCCCGGGCGGTGCGGGCCGACGTGGCCGGCGTCGGCAGCGGACCCACCTGCGGCTCCTGGTCGAGCAGGCGGTGCACCAGCGGGTGCTCGGCGAGCGCCCGCTGCCGGGTGCGCAGGTCGGCGACCAGGCCCGGCCCGACCGCGGCGAAGGCCCCGAGGAGCGTGCGGTCGTGCACGCGCGCCCCCGGCAGTCCGGCGAGGACGGACGCCGCCTGCGTGGGGTCGGCCAGCCGCTCGGTGGGCACGCCGGGATGGCCGGCGAGCAGCCGCAGCAGCGCGGGGTTGACCTGCGGCGCGCCGTCGACGACGAGCTCGAAGTCCGACCCGCCGCGCGGCGCGAGGGTCAGCGCCTGGAGCACGACCGGCGCGCAGACCGGAGCCCCGGCGGGCGGCGACCAGGTGAGGATCCCGGTGGCCAGGTGGCTCCCGGGCAGGCCGAGGTCGTCGGTCAGACGAGCGCTGGCGACCCGGATCGCACGGGCACGGCGCAGGGCGGCGCTGAGGTGGCTCGGCTCGCGGAACAGGGTCGAGAGCCGGGTCTCGCGGCGGGCGAGGAACCCGGCCAGCCCGGACGGGTGCGAGGTACCGAGGTCGAGCAGCAGCGGTGACTCGTCGTCGAGGTCGAGCAGGTCGTCGCGGCCGGCGATCCCGAGCAGGTCCTGCTCCCACCTCGCGAGCGCGGCGTCGAGGTGCGCGGGCGCGACGACGGGTCCGGACGGCTGCGGGGGCACGCCGACACGCTAACCGGTGAGCCGCCGCGCGAGGTCGGACACCACGTCGGCGACGGCCACCGGATCGACCACCGGGTGCAGGGTGTCCCGCGTCCAGCAGCCGCCCGGGGAGGCCGAGGCCGCGCGCCGGGCGGGCCTCGGCGTCGTGGCCGGCGGCGAGCAGGCAGTGCGCCACCGCCACCCAGGTCGAGGGTCCGACGAGCGGGCTGTGGACGAGACGAACGCGGTCACGGCCGGCCCGGCCGCCCGTGCACGCTCAGCAGCAGCAGGCACACGTCGTCGAGCGCGTGGGTCGGGCCGAGCATCCGGCTCTCGATCTCGCGCAGCTGCTCCTCGGACCTGAGGCCCGAGGTGGCCGCCAGCTCGTCCGCGAGCTCGTCGAGGCGCCGCCCGAGCGAGACGTCGCGGCGCTCGACCAGCCCGTCGGTGTAGAGCAGCAGGCGCGACCCGGGCGCCAGCTCGACCGTGGCCTCGTCCCGCTCCAGGTGCGGTCGCACGCCGAGAGGGAGGGACCGACCGCCCCACAGCGTGCGCACGGCCCCGTCCGGCTCCAGCAGCATCGGCGGCGGGTGGCCCGCGCAGGCGTAGGTGAGCCTGCCGGTGGGCACGTCGAGCACCGCGGTCACGACGGTGGAGCAGACGGCGGCCGGCACGGACTCGACGAACCGGTCGAGCCGGCTCAGCAGCTCACCCGGCCCGCCGGAGCTCGGCGCGAGCGCCCGCACCGCGCTGCGGAGCTGGCCCATCGTGGCGGCGGCGTGGATACCGCGGCCCACGACGTCCCCGATCACGACGACGAGCCGGGAGCCGTCGAGCGGGTAGGCGTCGTAGAAGTCGCCACCCGCCGCGGTCCCGGTCTGCCCGGCGACGTAGATCCGGGCGAGGGAGAAGTCCGGCGACCCCGGCAGCGCGGTCGGGAGCAGGCTGTGCTGGAGCGTCTCGGCCATCTCGCGGTGCTGCTCGTACAGCTGGGCGCGCGCCAGGGCGACCCCGACCTGCCGGACGGTCGCGGCCAGGGCCGCGGCCGCCCCGGCGCCGAGCTCGTCCGGCCCGTCCAGCCGGCACGCGAGCAGCCCGATCCTGCGCTGGCCGTCGTGCAAGGAGGCGAGGACGACGACCGTGGGCGCGGCCGTCCCGTGCTGAGGGTCCTGCGAACCGAGGACGTCGGTCACCTCAGGGTGCTCCCTGCACGCCTGGTCCCACGGCAGGGCCACCGGGACGTCGGCGGCGGTGAGGCCACCTGACCGCCAGGTCGCGCGGACCGACGTGCGGTCCGGTGCCGGGCTCGACGAGCTGTCGGTGGGCCGCTCGACGTCGGCCGCCGTCGCCCTCCCCTGCAGGACGAAGGTGCTCGGGTCGTCGCCGTGCAGCCAGACCGCGGCCACCGCGGCCTCGACGACCTCGACGGCCGATCGGGCGGCGACCAGCACGGTCTGACCGAGCCCGATCGCGAGGGCGATCCGCAGCGTCACCCGCTGCATGGCCGCGAGCCGCTCGCCGACGTCCTCGGCGCGGCGCCGCGCGAGCAGCAGCTCCTCCTCGTACCGCCGGCGGTTCGTCGCGTCGAAGACGCTGGTGAGCACGACGTCCGGCTCGCCCGGTGCGTGACCGGGCAGCACCCGCGAGTTGACGAGCACCGGGAACCGGGAGCCGTCCCGTCGCCGCATCGTGAAGGCGATCTCGCGGGCGCCCTGCTGCATCCGCAGCAGCGGCGCGTAGTGGGTCTCGTGGTAGATCCTGCTGCCGGGGGTCAGCAGGTCGACGAACCGTCTCCTCCCCACGAGCTCCTCGCGGCGGTGCCCCGTCCAGCCGAGGAGGGTCTCGTTGACGCGCAGCAGCACCCCGTCCGGCGTCGCCGACAGGTACCCGCAGGGCGCCTGCTCGTACAGCTCGTCGGCGTCCCCGGGGACCGCGACGGCGGGTGCGGTGCCGTCGGCCGGCTGCGGGGGCACCGTCTACCGGGCCCGGAGGAACGTCTCGATGGCGTCGACGGTCTCGTCGGGTGCGCTGAGGTTCGGGCAGTGGCCCGTGGCGTCGAGCACCTGGAACTCGCTGCCCGGGATCTCGCGGGCGACGAACTCCCCTACCGAGAGCGGGGCGATCACGTCGTCGCGGCACTGCAGCACCAGCGTGGGCACGGTGACGCGTGACAGGTCGTCGCGGTTGTCGGACAGGAAGGTGACCCGGGCGAACCGGCGCGCGATCTCGGGGTCCGTGCGGCAGAAGCTGTCGGTGAGCTCGGCACCGAGCTCAGGCCGGTCGGGCGTCCCCATGATCACGGGCGCGATGGCGCTCGACCAGCCGAGGTAGTTGCTGTCGAGGGAGCCGAGCAGCTCCTCGATGTCCTCCTGGGTGAAGCCGCCGACGTAGTCGGCGTCGTCGACGTACCGGGGTGACGGACCGACGAGCACGAGGGCGGAGAACCGCTCGGGCTCACGGATGCTCGCGAGGACGGCGATCATCGCGCTGACCGAGTGCCCGACCAGCACCACGTCGTGCAGGTCGAGGTCGCGGCACACCTCGAGCACGTCCGCGGCGTAGGCGTCGAGCGAGGAGTACCGGTCGGGGTCGTAGGCCGACAGGTCGGAGCGTCCGGCGCCGACGTGGTCGAACAGCACCACCCGGAACCGGTCCTCGAAGGCGGGCGCCACGAACCGCCACATCGCCTGGTCGCAGCCGAAGCCGTGGGCGAAGACGATCGGTCGCCCGTGCCCGACGCCGGACTCGGTGACGTGGTTCCGTGTGGCGACCAGGCTCATGGCACCAGCCTAGAACCGGGCGCGCCGCCCGGGAGGGTCGGACGTCCTTCTCGATCGCACGGCGCGGGGACGAAAGGAACGACCCGGGTGCGGACACCATGGTGTCGTGCACCCTGCCGGTCCGGACGCGCGCCGGCGACGCCTCGAGGAGGTGGTCGCCGAGGTCGGCGTGCCCGTGCAGAGGTACCTCGCCCGGCGGGCCGACCCCGGCACCGCCGACGACGTCCTCGGTGACGTGCTGCTCGTGCTCTGGCGGCGCATCGACGAGGTGCCGGACGACGCCCGGCTGGCGTGGAGCTACGGCGTGGCCCGCCGGTGCCTGGCCAACCAGGTGCGCGGCGCCCAGCGGCAGCGCCAGCTGGTCGCCCGGCTGGCGCGCACGCGCCCGGACGAGCCGCCGCGCGCACCCGACGCCGACGACCACCTGCACGCGGCGCTCGCCGCGCTGCCGGCGACCGACGCCGAGGTGCTGCGGCTGTGGGCGTGGGAGGAGCTGGCGCCGCGAGAGATCGCGGTCGTCCTGGGCACCACGCCGAACGCCGTGAGCATCCGGCTGCACCGCGCCAAGGCCAGGCTCCGCGAGGAGCTCGCACGAAAGGATCCGGAACGGGCCGGACACCTCCAGCAGCGACAGGGAAGGAGGACCCCCGATGGACGCTGACGACGACCTGCGGCACAGGCTGCACGCCGCCGACCCCGTGCGCGGCAACGGGTCCGGCGTCCCGCAGCAGAGCCCGAGGGCTCACGAGATCCTGGAGCGCGCGATGCGGATCGCAGACCAGCACGACCCGAGCACCACCACCGTCCCCGAGCCCCTGCCGGACGCGGACGACCCGCGCCGTCGTGGCGGCCGGTGGCCCGCACTGGTCGCCGTCGCCGCCGCGGCGGTCGTCGCCGTGGGAGCGGGAGCAGCCTTGTCCGGCGTGCTCACCGACGAGACGGGTTCTCCCGCCTCGACCCTCGCGCTCACCGCTGCTCCGTCCGACGCGATCTCGTCCTGCATCATGTTCGACGTCACGGTCCTGTCCGGGATGCAGACCGCGCTGGCGGGCACGGTCACCTCGGTCGACGGCACCACCGCGACGGTCGACGTGGAGCGCTGGTACCGAGGCGGTCCCGCCGACGTCGTGACGGTGACCAGCGACCAGCGGGGCGTCGCGCTCGACGGCGTGGAGCTGGTGGCGGGCGAGGAGTACCTGCTGACGGCGACCGACGGCGTGGTCAACGGGTGCGGCTTCAGCGGACCCGCCACCCCCGAGCTCGAGGCGGCGTTCGACGAGGCGTTCGGCGGCTGAGTCCGGCGCCGCGCGGATGCGGCTGACCGGTGGGCGGGCCACGCTGTGGGGATGACCCAGAGCGAACGCCCGAGCCAGGCCGACTCCCCGATGCTGGACGCGTCCGAGGGTGATCCCGACCGGGACGTGCTCGGTGCGGACCTCGACGACTCGGGCACCGACGGCCGGCCCGGGCCAGAGGATCGCGACGACGTGCCGCGCGCGCCCGCCGGTCCGCAGGACGAGCCGGTCGACCCTGAGCAGCCGGTCAACCCCGCCTGACCCGTCGCGGTCGCCGGATCAGGGCGACGGGGCTGTCGACCCTCCCGAGCGGGAGCCCACGTCGGGCGGCTCGGTCGCGTCCGGCTCGGACGGCGTGACGGCCGGCTCCGCGGGCGCGCTGCTGGTCGCTGCCGTGCTCGGCGCCGGCTCGGAGGTGGTCCGGTCGGTCGCCGCGGGGACGGTCGGGTCGGCCACGACGGTGGTCACGACCGGCACGGTCACGGTCACCACCTGCGTCTCGACGACGACCGGGGGCACGGGTTCCGCGGCGTCCTGCGCGGGCGTCGTCGTCGGCGCCGGGGCCGGGGCCGGGTCGCCGGTGGGGACGACGACGGTCGGCGCCACCTCACCGGTCTCGGCGACGGGCACGCCGTCGGACCCGGCGGCGGCGCGGTCTGCGACGACGAACCCCGCGGCGAACAGGGCCGCGGCGACGCCGAACAGCACGGCCGACGCGCGGACGAGCCCTGTGGTGGTGACGATCATCCCCGTGCCTTCTCGACGTCCCCCGACGCGGGTGCGGTTGGCGGAGCCGTCCCCTGGGATCGGCTCCTCTGCCATGGATACAGGCTCACGGCCGGATCCGCGCGTCGAACCACGTCGCGCTCACCGTCCGAGCAGACCGCCCACGATCCCACCCACGGCTCCGCCGACGCCGGTCGACGGCGCCGGCGAGGGATCGGGCGCGGGGCTCGAGCCCCCGCCGAGGAGGCCGCCGACAGCACCGGTCACGCCATCGAGCACCTCGCCCGTCGTCCCGGTGACCGGTGCCACCACGCCGTCGACCACGTCCGCGACCGCCTGCCCCGTCCCGTCGACGACGGTCCCCACGGGGCCGCCGACCGCACCGCCGACCGCGCCGGTGACACCCGTCACCAGACCGCCGGCGCCGGACCCCACCGACCCCACTGCCCCCCCGACCGCGCCGCCGACCGTCGGGGTCGTCGCACCCGCCCCCGGCGTCGTCGTGACGGTCCCGGGCGCGGTGCCTGTCGCGCCGTCGACCACCGGTACGCCGACGGTCCCGCCCGCCGGGTCCCCGACGGGCACGAGGTCGGCGCCGCGCGGCTGGCTCGCAGGCACCTCGACCGGCTCGGGCGCGGTGGCTCCGAGCTGCACGTCGACCTCGCGCCGGCCCGCGGACGCCGGCTGCCCGACCGGTCCCGGGGAGGCTGCCGCCTCCTGCGCGACCGTGGTCTCGTCCACCCCGCCGACGCCCTGGACAGCCTGTGCCGCAACGGGTCCACCGGCGACGAGCGCAGCCGTGCCGATCGCCTGCACGAGGGTCGCGGCAGGGACCGTCTGGGTGGCGAGCACCGGCACCTCGGACAGCCAGGCGACCACGCCCTGCGCCCGGCGCAGCCGCGGCGCCGACACCGAGATCATCGCCCGCACGACGGCGGGGTCGAACTGGGTGCCCGAGCAGCGAACGAGCTCACGGCGGGCCGCCCCGCGGCTGACCGGTCGCCGGTAGGCGCGCGCCGCCGTCATCACGTCGAAGGCGTCGGCGACCGCGACGATGCGCGCGCCGTACGAGATCTGTTCTCCCCGAATGCCGAACGGGTAGCCGCTGCCGTCGTACATCTCGTGGTGCTCGATGATCACGTCACCCCACTCACCGAGCCAGCCCAGCAGCGGGGAGGCGAGGTCGGCACCTGCGACGGGGTGCCGGCGCAGCTCGTCCCACTCCGTCGCGGTGGGCTTGGCCGGCTTGTTCAGCAGGCCGGAGGCGATGGTCAGCTTGCCGATGTCGTGCAGCAGCGAGGCCCACATCAGCCGGTCGCGGCCCGCCTGCGGCACCCCGAGCTCGCGGGCGACCATCTCGGTGAGCAGGCGCACCCGCTCGGCGTGGCCGCGCGTCGGCCGGTCGTGGTGGTCGAGCGCCGCCACCAGCACGAGGATCTCGCGCGCCACCGCCTGCGGGTCCTGCCCCGCCCCGTGCAGCCGCCGGACGTGGTCCTCCACGCTGCGGCGGCGGACGGCGTCGCGCGCCACCCGCATCCGCGACGGAGCACGGTCGGGGAAGAGCAGGGTGAGATCGAGCAGGGTGCTGAGCGGCAGCAGCCGGCGCGCCACCCGGTCGGTGAGCACGAGGGTGGCGGTGGCGGTCGCCAGGACGGCGACGACGAGCACCAGCCGGTCGAGCAGGCCGTCGACCGGGCTCAGGAGCTCGGCGACCGCACGGCCCGCGGCGACGGCCGCCACGACGGGCAACAGGAAGACGACGGCGCGCAGGGCGGCCGCGAGCCGCGGTCGCCCCTCCCACCGGTCCGTGCCGTCGTCCACGTGCGCCCCTCAGGTCGTGAAGGTTGCCGGCCACCGCCGGACGTCCTCCACCGTCATCGGCGTCCTGCAGGCTCGACTGGAGCGGCCGGACGGGTGCAGTCCGACCACTGCCCGCGACCCGATCGGCGCCTGCGGAGGTGGTCCGCGCCAGATGGATGAATCCGTCCTGACCGCTCCAGCCCCTGCCGTCGTCCTCGCTCCTGCGGGCGCGGCCCCGAGCCGACGATCCAGTGGCAGACCTCGGAGGGCCCGTCGCCTCGCGACGACGGGTCGCCACCCGCTGACCTGCGGTCACGCGGCACGACGACGGGCCACCCTCGGGGGTGGCCCGCCGTCGGCGTCCCGGGAGCCGGAACCGGGCGGGGTCCCGCCACCGCGGTCCGCTAGCCTTCGCAGCACGTGGCAGGCGTCCTCGGACGGTCGGCCCACGCCCCGCCCCCGTAGCTCAGGGGATAGAGCAACGGTTTCCTAAACCGTGAGTCGGAGGTTCGAATCCTCTCGGGGGCACTGCGTTCATGCGGGCCAGAGCGGTTCGTCGGCGCTGTCCAGCCGGTGCGTCAGACCCAGCGGTGACGTCACTGCGCGCAGCAGGCGCACGAACCGGAACAGCCGTCTGGCTCGGCTTCACCTTCAGCGCTGTCGCCGGGGCTCAGTGCGCAGCACCCCTCGCCACGCCAGGCGTCGCGGCCCTCCTTGAGCGCGACCGCCGCGATGATCAGTCCTGCCACGGGATCGGCCCATGCCCAGCCCACGGTGGCGTTGACGACGAGCCCGATCAGAAGCACTGCGGACAAGTAGGTGCACAGGAGCGTCTGGGTGGAGTCGGCTACCACTGCGTTGGATCCGAGCGCCCGCCCCGTCCGCCTCTGCGCCCACGACAGGAACGGCATGATCAGCAGCGATGCGATCGCCAGACCGATGCCTACCGGCGAGCTCTCGGGCTCCGCGCCGGTCCAGAGCGCCCGCGCGGACTCGACGCCGACGTAGGCGGCGAGAGCGAAGAACGACACCGCCATCAGCCTCAGCGCCAACCGTTCGCGGCTCTCCGGGAGACGGTGCCGGAACTGCCACAGGATGATCAGGCCGGAGGACACCTCCACGACGGAGTCCAGGCCGAAGCCGATGAGTGCGACCGACCCGGCTGCGAGACCCGCCGTGATGGCGATGATCGCCTCGACCACGTTGTAGGTGACGCTCCCAGCGGCCAACCACCGCGCGCGCCGCCCGAGGCGCTCCTTCTCGGCCGGGGGGAGCTCCTGTGTCCACCCGTGGGCGTGGGTGGTGCTCATGCGTCGGCCACGGCGCCGTAGCGCGGGCAGAGGGTGACGGCGTCACCGGTGGCGCTGAGCAGTGTCTCCGCCGCCATCAGCACCGCCAGGATCTGCGGCTCGTGGGTGAGGGACCACTGCGAGGCGCGGCCGTCGGGTCGGCTGGTGACCAAGCCGCAGTCCCGTAGGCATGCGAGGTGGCCCGAGACGGTCGACTGCGCAAGCCCCAGGTGCTCTGTCAGCTCGATCACCCGGTGCTCGCCGACTGCGAGGTGCTGGAGGAGAGCGAGCCTGGCGGGGTCGCCGAGGCCTCTGAACAGGCAGGCGGCGGCGGTGAGTGCTCGAACCTCGTCGCGGGCGTCATCGATCGGCATAGGCCGATGTTATCGCTGAGCGCCGCACGCGAGTCAAGCGACGCCGCGCGGCACACCCTCTGTGCACCGGGCTGGCCAAGGTTGTTGACAGTCGACGACACCGCGAGTACGGTCGACAATCGACAACGCGCTTGCGCCACTCGGAGATCGACACTGGAGGACCCCATGGGTTTTGACGTCAAGCCGAAGTTCGCGACGTTCGACATGAACGGGACGTTGATCAAGTTCGCCATCAACGACGCGCTCCGTGAGGTCCTGGGTGACCGGCTGCCGGCGGAGATCGCCGATGACTACCTGCAGGCCTGCAAGGCGTACCGCATCGACGAGTGCATGGGCGACTACAAGCCGTTCCACCAGATCGTCGCCGACTCGATGGAACGGGCTTCGCACAGGGTCGGACTCGAGTACCGCGCGGCCGACGCGCGGGAGGTCTACGAGATCGTCCCGACCTGGGGTCCCTACCCGGGGGTGACCGAGGCGCTGAACCGCCTGGCCGAGGCGGTGCCGCTCGTGATCATCACGAACAGCGACACCGCGCATGCTGTGCGCCTCGCCGAGAACCTCCAGGCCCCGTTCGAGGTCGTCATCAGCGCCGAGGAGATGGGCGTCTACAAGCCACGCCTGCGTGCGTTCGAGTACATGTTCGACAAGCTCGGCGTGACGCCCGAGGAGATCGTCCACGTCTCCGCGAGCCCGATGTACGACCATCGTTCTGCAGCCGCCATGGGCATCAGGAACAAGGTGTACGTCGACCGTGGCTTCGAGCACGACGAGCACTGGCTGGGCTACGAGCGGATCACCGACATCGCGGAACTCCCGGTCCTCTTCGGCCTCCCGCGTCCTTGACGAGAGCCGATCCTCGACTCGGGGCTGCCCTCGCGCCGCGTGGATGACCGGCGTCGACTCGGACGACTGTACTGTCGACAAGCGACCAGGGAGGCGGCGAGATGGACTCCACGTTCGAGCGGTTGGAGCAGCGGACGACGACCCCGGACGGCGTCCACCGCGTCCTGCGGGCCGCGATTCTCGACGGGACGGTGCCTCCTGGAGGACAGCTGCGCGAGGCACACATCGCGGCGGATCTCGGGGTCAGCCGGTCTCCGCTTCGCGAGGCGTTGACCAGGCTCGAGGAGGAGGGGCTGGTCGTCAAGATCCCCTTCCGCGGGGCCTTCGTCGCTGAGGTCAGCGCCGAGGCCGTCGCTGAGATCGCCTCCATCCGCTTGCTGGTCGAGCCGTACGCCGCGGAGCTGTCTGCCGAGGCACTGCGCGGGTCGGAGCGGCCGACGTTGGTGCAGACTCTCGAGGACCTCAACCGGGCCACGGAGGAGAACGACATCCCGGCCAGCATCGACGCGCACCTCCGCTTCCACAGGCTCTTCTACGACCTCTCGGGGAACAGCATCCTGCTGAACCTGTGGAACGGCTGGGAGACCAAGCTCCGTCTCTACCTCACGGTCGACCATCGCTCGTACAGCGACGTGCACGACATCGCCGTCGAGCACGAGAGGCTGGCTGCGGTCGCCCTCGACGGTGACCAGGACGCGTTCCGGCACGAGCTCGCACAGCACTTCCGGTCGGCTCTACGAGCCCCGAGCTGACCCACGTGCTCGGCCGGCGCCGAGCCGTCGGGCGGCACGAAGATTGTTGACAATCTACGCCTCCACGCATACGGTCGACAATCGACAGTCATCACCGCTCGACAGGAGGACCATGGGTATCGACATCGAGCCGAAGTTCGTCTCGTTCGACATGAACGGGACGCTGATCCACTACCGCCAGGACGAGACGATCCGGAGGGTCCTCGGCGACCGGCTCCCGGCCGAGATCGTCGATGACTTCGAGCTCGCCGGGGAGCAGATCCGGTTCGACGAGTGCATGGGTGAGTGGCGTCCCATGCTCCAGGTCATCGAGGCCGCGCTGCGCCGCACCATGACGAAGTTCGGCGTGGAGTACCGCGAAGGCGACGCGCGTGCGGTCTACGACCAGATCCCCACGTGGACGCCCTACCCGGGCGTGACCGAGGCGCTGAAGCGCTTGGCGGAGGCCTACCCGCTGGTGATGCTGACCAACACCGACGACCTGCACGCGCCGTCCCTGGTGGAGCACCTCGGCGCACCGGTCGAGGTCGTGATCACTGCCGAGCAGGCGCAGGCCTACAAGCCTCGGCTCCGCGCGTTCGAGTACATGCTGGACGAGCTCGACGCGGCACCCGACGAGATCGTCCACGTCTCGTCGAGTCCCCAGTACGACCACCGGCCGGCGTTCGACGTCGGCATCAAGAACAAGGTGTACCTGGACCGCGGGTGGGAGCCGGACCAGCCGTGGCTGAGCTACACCCGGATCACCGACATCGCTGAGCTACCGGTGCTCTTCGGCCTCGAGCGTCCGTGACGCGGCCGAGCCGACTCACGTCCTCGAGGCCTGATCCAAGAATCGACCGGCAGCACCTGACAAGGAGAACGAGGAGATGACCGAGGTCGACATGGGCGGTTCCCCTTCGGAGCGGCTTCAGGCCCTCGGCCTGGACCTGCCGGCCGTCGGAACGAGCTCGAAGTACCTGAACCATCGGACGGTCGACTCCAGCGTCCACGTGGCGGGTCAGCTCCCGTACGAGGACGGTGAGCTGCTGGGCCAGGGCATCGTGGGTCGCGACGTCGAGCTCGAGACCGCGCGGGGGCTGGCGCGTCAGGCTGCGCTGAACGCGCTGGCTGTCGCCGCTGATGCGGTCGGCGGGCTGGACCACGTGCGGATCGTGCAGATGCTGGTCTTCGTGGCCAGTACGCCGGACTTCGGTCAGCAGTCGAGGGTCGCCGACGCAGCCAGTGACCTGCTCGTCGACGTGCTCGGCGAGAACGGCCGGCACGCCCGCACCGCCATCGGTGTCGCCGGTCTGCCGCGGAACAGCCCGGTCGAGATCCAGATGGTCTGCACCGCGGCGTAGGCCGCGCCGTTCAACCACAACCCTTCGGATTGCAGGGAGTGCAGCGTGCACCGGCTCCAACGAGTACTCGACGGCCTGGCCGGCCGAGCGGACACACCGTCGCCGATCGTGCTGCTGGATGTGGTGCAGCGCAACATCGATCGGATGCAGGCCTTCGCGACCGAGCACGACCTGCAGGTGCGCCCTCACGTCAAGACGCACAAGTGCACCCAGATCGGCCGGCTCCAGCTCGAGGCGGGGGCGGTCGGGATCACCGCGGGCAACGTCGGTGAGGCGGAGGTGTTCGCAGCGGCCGGGTTCGACGACATCTTCCTGGCCTACCCGGTCTGGCCGGGGGGGACCAAGGGCGACCGGATCCGCCGTCTGGCGCAGACCACTCGGCTGCGGATCGGGGCGGACAACGTCGCGGCGATCGACGCCCTGGCCGAGGCGATGGGCGACGAACCCGACCGGCTCCAGATCGTGGTCGAGATCGACTGCGGCGCCCGCCGTTCCGGGGCCCCGCCGGAAGCCACCGGTGACCTCGCCCTGGCGGCCCGAAAGCGCGGGCTGGTGCCGGTAGGGGTCTACACCTATCCCGGGCACGGGTGCTTCGGACCAGACTCGCGTGAGCCGGCGGCGCAGGACCAGGAGGTCGGGCTGGCCACCGCGGTGCGCGCCCTGGCCGGCGTCGGGATCACCGCCGAGGTGGTCAGCGCCGGCTCGACCCCTACCGTCGCGTTCTCCACCAGCAGCCTGATCACCGAGATCCGGCCCGGTGAGTACGTCTTCTGCGACCTGGACAACACCCGGCTCGGCGCCTGCACCGAGGACCAGATCGCCCTGTTCGTGGCCGCCACCGTGGTCAGCGACTGGGTCCCCGACCAGGTCATCCTCGACGTCGGCACCAAGGCCCTGGGCCGTGAGGGCAACGCCGAGAAGGGGTACGGCGGCGTCGCCGGCAGGAAGGCCGTCCTGGCCAGGCTGAACGAGTACCACGGGTACCTCGCGGTGCCCGCCGGCGAACCGCGCCCCGGCGTCGGCACCGTGGTCCCGGTGGTGCCCAACCACGTCTGCCCGGTGGTGGTCGGCTTCGAGGACCTCGTCATCACCGACAGCGACGGAACCTCCCTGGAGCGGTGGCCCGTCGACGCGCGCGGATTCCTCAACTGAGCTGGAGAAGGAGTAGCTGTGTCTGGAGATGAGCGCTCGGAGCACGGGCCGGAGGGTGTGGCTGGTCCTCCGCCAGCGACCGACAACCGGTGGTCGCGGAGCCTGTGGCTGGAAGGGGTGGTCGGGGATCTGACTGCCCGAGAGGCGCTGTCGGGGGAGCAGACGTGTGATGTCGCGATCGTCGGAGGCGGGTTCGCCGGGCTGTGGACGGCGTACTACCTGAAGGCGGCGGACCCGTCGCTGCGGGTCACGTTGGTGGAGGCGGAGATCGCCGGGTTCGGCGCTGCGGGCCGCAACGGTGGCTTCGTCTCAGCCGGTATCGCCGGCAGCGGCGCGCGCTACGCACGCGCCAGCGGTTGGGACAGCGTCCTGCGAGCCGAGCGCGAGACCCAGCGGGGGGTCGACGAGATCGGCCGGGTCGTGTCGTCGGAAGCCATCGACTGCGGCTACCGCAAGGGGGGCGCCATGAGGGTCGCGACGATCCCTCCGCAGGTAGAGCGTCTGCGCACCCTGGTCGAGGCGAAGCACCGCTTCGGGCTCGGGCCCGAGGACGTCAGGCTCCTCACCCCCGATGAGTGTGCCGACCTCATCGCCGGGGCTGACGGTGTGCTGGCTGGGTCCTACACGCCCCACTGCGCTCGCGTCGACCCCGCTCGGCTGGCTCGCGGGCTGGCCTCGGCCTGCGAGCGTCTCGGTGTCACGATCTACGAACAGAGTCCGGCAGAACACCTGGGCCCCCAGCTGGTCCAGTGCCGGGACGGCCGGTTGACGGCCGAGGTGGTGGTTCGCGCCACCGAGTCCTACACGATCCGGGAGCGGGCCGAGCGACGCAGCTTCCTGCCCCTGTACTCCTTGATGATCGCCACCGAACCCCTCCCCCAGCAGACGTGGGACGACCTCGGGTGGCGGGACGGTCTCGGGGTCCAGGACTCGAGGCACCTCTACTACTACGCCCAGCGGACGATCGACGGCAGGATCGCACTCGGGGGGCGAGGGGCGCCGTACCGCCTGACCGACCCGATCTCCCCCCAGAACGAGCAGGACCCCGACGTCTACCGGCGGCTCTGCCAGACCCTGCGAGAAGCGTTCCCCGCCGCGGCCCAGGCCCGGATCACCCACCACTGGGGCGGCTCCCTGGCGGTACCGCGCGACTGGTGCACGAGAACGACCTTCGACCGCACCACCGGGCTGGGGTTCGTGGGCGCGTTCGGTGGTCACGGCGTCGTCGCCGCCAACATCGCCGGCCGCACCATGCGCGACCTCGTCCTGGACCAGCAGACCGATCTGACCACGCTGCCGTGGGTCGGGCACCGCACCCGCAAGTGGGAACCCGAACCCATCCGGTTCATCGCCTCCCGGCTCATCGCCAACACCCTCGCAGCCTCAGACGCGTACGAGGAGCGTTCCGGACAGCCGGCCAAGCGCGCACGACTGGTCGCACCCTTCCTGCCACCGAGCTAGCCGATCCCGTGCCGGTCGCACGACCCGCTCCGCCCGCGCGCGGCCGCCCGCTCGGGTGGTGACCGAGTCAGAAGGCAGGTGCGGCCTGCTCCGTCTCTCGTCTGTGGCGACGTGTCTCGAGCAGCGCGTCCCGTAGTCGGCCGTGAGTCATCGTCATGCCGGCGTACGCCGCTCCTCGTGCCACCGACAGGCCGAGCACCTGCGTCACGACGCTGATCGTCGGCACCGCCGGCAGGGTCCGCGCCAGCCGCGTGCGCACCTCGGGAAGGACCTCGTCGACGAGGGGAGCCAATCGGCCTGCGAGGTACACCCGCTCCGGGTCCGACGTCACCGCAACGGCACTGACGGCCGTCACGATCGCTGTCGTGAACGCCTCCAGCACCTCGGCGCGGGATCCTTCGTCGACGGGCTCCGACCAGAGCGCTTCGATCCGATCGAGGTCGAGTCCCCGTCCGCGAGCGAACTGCAGAAGACCACGGGCGCCCAGCAACCCGTCGAGGGACTCGTGGTCGACTCCGGAGAAGAGCACGCCCACGTCGCCGAAGGCCGGCGTACGCCCCCGGACGACGTCGTGATCCGAGCAGCTGGCGAAGCTCAGGCTGGTGCTGAAGATGAAGAGCGCGGCATCACCGACAGCGGCGTCATCCCTGAGGATCCCCAGCAACGAAGCATCGGCGTCGCTCTGCATCAGCACGGGCGCGTCGACCAGGTCTTCAACGGCTCCGTGGAGGTCGGGCCCCGCGAAGATCCTCCGCGACTCCACCGGACCGAAGATCTCGGTGCCGTTCCGGATCCGGCCGGGCACCGCGACGACGATCTGACGCGCCGGCCCCTCTGCGGATCCACTGGTCTGCGCGATCAGGTCGACCAGCCACCGGGCGGCACTTCCGACCGCGTCCTCGCCGTCGTCGAGGGTGGGAACGATCACGTGCTCGACCTCGCGGCCCCGGAGGTCGGTGACGAGGACGCACGTGGTCTGCGCTCCGAAGCTGACACCGACGATGTGCCCTGCCGTGCCCGGCACGTCCAGGTAGGTGGACCGGCGACCACGGCCGGCGACCGCGTCGACTCCTGCGTCGACGACGAAACCGTCCGCGCGAAGCTCCTCCACCGCTCTGGACACCGTCGCCTTGCTCAAGCCGGTCAGCTCGATGAGCTCGTTCCGCGTCAAGGGCGCCCCTGAGAGGACGACGTCGAGGACCGAGGCCTTGTTGTGGTCGCGCGATGTCGGGGCGACGCTCACAGCGCGACCATATCGAGGCCGGAACGCCCGGCGAGCCGGTGCCGCCCGGGCGGTGGGATCCAGCGGCTCGTGGGGTTCCGTCCGCTCGGAGCCGCTCAGAGGCCGAACAGCGGGGGCACCTGGCTGAGGAAGTTGACCTCGTACCAGTTGTAGCCCGGTGTGCTCGGCTCGAGACCGCGGTTGACGTGGACCTTGTTCCTGATGCCCAGGTCGTTGGCGACCATCAGGTCGTAGCGGGGGCTGGCCGAGATGTGCATGACGTCCTGCGGACCGCAGCCGAGCTGGTCGAACATGTACTCGAAGGCCTGGAACCGGGGCTTGTAGGCCTGGGCCTGCTCGGCGGTGAAAACGGCGTGGAAGGGTACGCCGAGCTTCTCCACGTTGCTCATCACCTGGTCGTCGGCCGCGTTGCTCAGGATCACCAGCGGGAAACGCGATGCCAGCTTCTGCAACGCCTCCGGCACGTCGGGGTGAGGCCCCCAGGTGGGGATCGCGTCCACGATGGCCTGGCTGTCGGCCTTGCGGTAGGGAAGGCCGAAGCGCTCCAGGGTCTTGCGGAGCGAGTCGTGGATGATGTCGGGGAAGGGCTTCCACGGGCCCAGGACCTCGTCGTAACGCTGCCACTGGAAGCTCTTGAGGAAGTCGTCCATCTGGTCAGCCGGAACGACGTCCGCCACGAGCTCGCGGGTCATCTGCTTGAGGTGCCAGCGGATCAGCGTCCCGTGCATGTCGAACGTGATGAACCGCGGCTCGAAGTCGATCATCTGCGTCTCTTTCCTGTCGGGGTCTCAACCGGGGATGGGCTCGTTGAACTCTCGGAGGTGCACCACGACGCGGTCCAAGGGGGTGGCCAGCGCCCGTTCGACGTTCACCCAGTCGTCCTCGGCGTGGTCGAGCAGGTAGTCGCGCCGTTCCACGACGCGCTTCGCACGCCAGTTCGTGATCAGCGCCCGCAGCGTCAGGCGCGCCAGGCCGGCAACCGGCACCAGCGGGAGCTCCCAGTCCTTGAGCGGCCGCGCGTCGAGGTAGCCGGCCATGAAGGCGCACGCGTCCCACCACGGGTGTTCCGGCGTCCGCCCGAGCAGGTTGGCGACGGAGACAGCAGGATCGAAGATCACGGGACTGCGCACGGCGTCGCCGAAGTCGATGACCCCGGTGACGAAGGCGTCGCTGTGCGGATCGACGACGACGTTGTGAGGGCTGTAGTCGCCGTGGATCACCTGGGTCTCGAGCTCGCCCAGTCGCGGGACGATGGCGTGGTCGAACAGCCGGAACGCCTCTCGGGCGAGCTGACGGTGCTCTTCTTGCGGCGTGTCGTCGACGAGCTCGGTCAGCTGGTGGAAGTGCTGGAGGTCCCACACCAGTCCTCGCTGGGCGGCAGGGTGAGCGAAGGGCTCGAGCGCCCGGTCGACCCGCCCGAGGACCTCGCCCACCTTGGCGAGCTGTTCCGCACCTGCGGTCGTACGGGCCAGGACCGCACCGTCGATGAAGTCGAACACCCGCAGCACCCGGGTGCTGCCGTCGTCCGTCGTGACAGGCACGTCGTCGTCCCCGTCGACGGTCAGCCTCACGCGCTGCACCGGCAGCTCGGGCGCGACGTCCTCGAGATGGCGCATGACGGCCGTCTGCAACGCGACGACCGGCTGTGGCTCGCCGGGTGGCGAGACCTTCACGAGGTGGTCGCTCGACCCGCCCCGGAGCCTGAACGTGTCGTCCTTCTCCGTCGCCAGCCGCTCGAGCCGCCCGCCGAGGTGGAAGTGCTCGGCGAGGAGCCGGTCCACCAGATCCACGTCGATGGCGGGGTAGGACGACGCCAGGCCGCTCTCCTCGAGGAGCCGTCGAGCCAGGGTCGTCGCCAGTGAGGTGTCCATGTCGGTCCCTTCGGCGCGCCCTACAGGTGGGTGTCGGCGACCTTGGCGAAGGTCTCGAGGAATCGGGTGACGTCGGCGTCGTCGAAGGCCAGTGGGGGTCGGATCTTGAGGACGTTGGCGAACTCGCCCGAGCCGCTGATGAGGATGCGGTGGTTGCGCAGGTCCGTGATGACGTTCTCGGCGCGGGCACGGTCGGGCTCGGCGGTGTCGGTGACGATCTCGACGCCGACGTAGAGACCGTTGCCGCGGACCTCGGTGACGTGGGCGGAGTCGCGGGTGATCTGCTGGAGTCCGGTGCGCAGGGCCCGGCCGCTGTCGATGACCCGTTGCTGGACGTTCTCGGCCTCGAACACGTCCAGGACCGCCGCGCCGGCAGCGACCGGGATCGAGCTGCCGGCGAAGGTGTTGAAGTAGCGGACGTTCTGCCCGAAGTCCTCGCAGACCTCGGGGCGGAACACCACCCCGGACAGCGGCATCCCGTTGCCCATCGGCTTGCCCATGGTGACGATGTCTGGCAGCACACCGTGGCGGGTGAACCCCCACATGGTCTCCCCGAGCCGGGCGAATCCGGCCTGCACCTCGTCGGCGACGTACACGCCGCCGGCCGCGTGCACCTCCTCCACCACCGCGCCCATGTAGCCGACCGGGTCGGTGAAGATCCCGTCGCTGGTGTGGGCGCAGTCGGTGACCAGCGCGGCCAGCCGGTAGCCGTGGCGCTGGAGGTCCTCGATCGCGGCCCGGACCTGGCTGCGCATGTGCTCCGCCAGGGTGGCGCCGGGCGGAGCGAGGCGGGGGTCCGGGGGGTCGATCAGGCGGACGTTGGGTCCCAGCGGCGAGCCGTCACCCAGGTGCGGGGAGAAGCTGGCGACCTCACGGGTGATGCCGTGGTAGGCACGCCGGGTCACGATGATGCCCTCGGCGCCGGTGTGGTGCCGGGCCACCCTGATCGCCAGGTCGTTGGCCTCCGACCCCGAGCAGGCCAGGCTGAGCTTGGACAGCTCGGCGGGGAAGGTGGCCAGCAGCCGCTCGGCGTAGTCGACGAGCGACTCCTGGAGGTAGCGGGTGTTGGTGTTGACCGCCGCCATCTGCCGGGCGACCGCCTCCACGACGTGCGGGTGCGCGTGCCCCACGCACGGCACGTTGTTGTACGCATCCAGGTAGTCGTTGCCGTCGCGGTCGAACAGGTGCGCTCCACGACCCGAGACGAACTCGACCGGCTCCCGGTAGATCAACGTGTACCCCGGACCCAGCACCCGGTCCCGCCGCCGGATCAGCTCCCGCTGCCGCTCAGGCAGCTCGCCCAGCGCGGCGGGATCGAAGGGGTTGGGGTAGCTCGCCAGCGCTCGGCTGAGGGTCGACGTCATCAGCGGGTGCACCTTCACTCGTCGGGGGCGATGCGCAGAGACTCTACCAGATTTCGTTCCAGTTTGGAACTGAGTCTGATGAGCGCTCCCCCACCCGCTCCGTCGTCACCCCGCCCCAGACGCTGGGACGGGCTCGACGTCGACGGGTGCGCTGCCTGCAGCGGGGCCGACGACGGCCGGAGCTCGTCGACCGGCTCGACGTCCGGATGACGACCCGGCCCGCGCGACCAGCACGAGCGGGACGGCGATCAGGACGAGCCCGGCGACGTGCAGGGTGTTCTCCGCGCCGAGCACGGCGATGACCGCGCCGCCACTGAGCATGCCGAGAGAGGCTCCGCCGCTGCCGGCAACCTGCTGTGCGGCGAAGGCAGTACGACGATCCGGGCCGCTGGTGTGCTCGGTGATCAGCGCGTTGAGGACGGCGTACCCCAGCGGCGTCACGAAGCCGCCGGCGGCGGACGCCAGAGCGAGGGCGAACAACGAGCCGTCGAGCCACGGCAGAGACGCGAAGGTCGCGCCCAGCACGATCCACGCGGTGACCATCGTCGCCACCCGCGGCAGCCGCGTCACCACCAACGGTGCCGTCATCGAACCCACGAGGGACCCGATGCCGTATCCGGTCATCCCCGCTGCGACGAGCTGTCCCGGCCGCCCGGTCTGGGCACCGAGGACGGCCAGTCCGAGCGCGAAGCTGAACCACCAGAACCAGCCGACCGCCGCCATGGTGATCCCGTCTGCGACCAGGGGGTGGGCGCGCAGCACCTGCCTCGCCCGGCGCGGAACCGCGTCCGTCCTGCCTCGGCGAAGCGCGTACTGTCCGACCCGCGCCACGACCACCGCCGCGATGCCGACGGCCGTCGCGTCCGCCCACATCAGCGGCATCGCGCCGTGCTGGGTGACCACCCAGGCAGCCACCGGCGGGCTGACGACCATGCTGACGCGGTGCGCGAGGTCCTGCCAGGCCAGGGCGCGAACGGCGACACCCGGCCCGAGCCGGTCTCCGAGGTCGGCCAGAAGCGATCGGGTCGCTGGGCCACCCACCGCCGTGGCTGCACCGACCAGCAGACCGCTGAGGCACAGGTACACGACGGTGACGCTGTCCAGCGCTGCTGCGACGGCGACGGTGAGATGTCCGAGCGCCTGCGCGCCCAGCACCACGGCCAGCGCCGGCCCGGACGTCAGCCGGTGCCGGAGTCGAGCCGCCCACCACGGCGACGTCAGCAGCGCGATGCCCGAGGACCCCGCCACCAGCCCCATGGCCCAGACCGAGCCCGTCTGCTGCAAGGCGATCAAGGGCAACGCGACCTCTGTGAGCCGCAGTCCGGTCCAGCTGACGAAGGTCGCCAGCAGGATCCGCAGCATGTCTCTTCCCACCGGCGTATCTCTCCTCACCGGTCCAGCGTGCGGCCTGCCCCATCACGGCGGTAGTGCTCGGTTCACGGGTAGCGGTCATAGACTGCGCCTATGGAGTCATACCCCGAGGTGCATGACCTGCGGCTCGTCGTCGCCATCGCGCGGCACGGCTCGGTGGGGGCGGCCGCGAGGGAGCTCCTGATCGCGCAACCTTCCGCCAGTCAGCGGCTGGCCGCCCTCGAACGGCGGTGCGGGGTGCGGCTGTTCCACCGGGACAACACGGGCACCCGCCCGACAGCCGCGGGAGACGAGATGGTGGCGGAGGCCAGGCACATCCTCGGCTACCTGGAGCGGGTCTTCGAGCGCAGCCGCACCGCGGCGCAGTCCCAGACCATGTCCGTGGGGACCATCCACAGCGTCGCCATGCTGCTCTTCCCTGCGTTGCACGTCGCGATGCCCGACATCCGCATCAGCCAGAACGTGGACCACGGACCACGGCTCGTCGAGTGGGTCGCCGAGGGCGAGCTGGACGCCGCATTCGTCGCGATCGCCGGGCAGATGGAGCTGCCCAGAGGGGTGACCAGCCGAGTCGTCGGCGTGGACCGGATCGGGGTCCTCGTCCCGGGCTCCTGTGACCTGCACTCGACGGACCGACGTCACCTCGCCGGCAGAACTGTCATCACCTACACCATCGACTACTCGGGGGAGGAGCTCGACCGGCGGGTCGTCGGCCTGGGAGCCACGCCGCTCAGGGCGGCGACCGCCGAGACCGCGGTGCGGCTCGGGCGACTGCTGGGTCACCCGGTGGTGCTGCCTCGGTCCCTTCTTCGTGCCTACCTCGCGGACGGCGACAGGGAGCTCACCACCCCGCGTTTCGGGGGGCCGCGGCTGTCACTGGTGAACCGGGTCCCCACCGTCCCGCACTGGACGAGGGCCCTCCCCATCGTCCGGCGGGAGCTGCAGCTGTCCGCGACCCCGGGGCACATCTGACGTAGCCCGCTGCCTCGCGGTGGTCCAGAACCGACACGACGATGCCGGTCACCACTGCACGGCGACGTACTTGCTCTCGGTGAACTCCAGCATGCCCTCGTGCCCGCCCTCGCGGCCGAGGCCGGACTGCTTGGTGCCACCGAAGGGAGCTGCGGGATCGGAGACCACGGGGCGGTTCAGACCGACCATGCCGCTGTCGAGGCGTTCGGCGACGCGAAGGCCGGTGCGCAGGTCGCGGGTGTACACGTAGGAGACGAGGCCGTACTCGGTGTCGTTGGCCAGGGCGATGGCCTCGTCGAGGTCGTCGTAGGCGACCACCGGGGCGACGGGTCCGAAGATCTCCTGGGACAGGATGTGAGCGTCCTGCGGGACGCCGCCGAGCACCGTCGGGGTGTAGTAGTACCCGGTCCGGTCGGGGGCAGAGGCGCCGGTGACCGGGTCGGCGCCGGCATCGAGCGCCGACTGGACCAGCTCGGCGACCTTGTCGCGGGTCTTGGCGTTCACCAGCGGCCCGACCTCGGTCGCCTCGTCGAGACCGGGGCCCACGGTCAGACCGCCCACGGCCTGGGCGAACCGTTGCGTGAACTCCTCGGCGAGCGAGGCGTGCACGATGAAGCGGTTGGCCGCGGTGCAGGCGGAGCCGCCGTTGCGCAGCTTGGCCACCAACGCCCCGGCGAGTGCCTCGTCCAGGTCTGCGTCGGGCAGGACGAGGAAGGGTGCGTTGCCGCCGAGCTCCATCGCCGCGCTGACGACCGTCCGAGAGGCGTGCTCGAGCAGGACGCGTCCGACCTCGGTCGATCCGGTGAACGAGACCTTGCGCACCAGGGGGTGGTCGAGCAGGGCTGAGCTGAGGTCGTCGGACCGGGTCGACGGAACGATGTTGACCACGCCGTCCGGCACGCCGGCCTCGGCCAGGATCGCCACGATCGCCAGTGCGGTCAGCGGCGTCTCGGACGCCGGCTTGAGGATGACCGAGCACCCGGCCGCCAGCGCCGGCCCGATCTTGCGGGTCGCCATGGCAGCCGGGAAGTTCCACGGCGTGATCAGCAGCGAGACGCCGATCGGCTGGCGCAGGACCATGATCCTGTTCGTCCCGGCGGGTGCGTGCTCGATCACCCCGCCCAGGCGGACCGCTTCCTCGGCGTACCAGCGGAAGAACTCCGCGGCGTACGCGATCTCGCTGCGTGCGTCAGGAAGGGCCTTCCCGTTCTCGAGCACGATGAGCCGGGCCAAGGCCTCTGCCCGCTCGGTCATCAGGTCGAACGCCCGGCGCAGGATCTCGCTGCGCGACCGGGGGCTGACCTCTGCCCAGGCGTCCTGCGCCTGGTGCGCCACCCCCACCGCTGCCACCGCCTCGGCCACGGTGCCGTTCGCGATCTCGGTGATGACCTCCTCGGTGGCCGGGTCCACGACCGCGATCACCCCGTCTCCGTCGAGCGGCTTGCCGCCCACGACCGGGCCGAGCGGGATCGGCCCGAGGGCACGCTGGACGTCGTCGAAGCTGTTCACGGTGGTCCTCCTTGGGTGGGATGTGTGCGCGCGACAGGGACTCGGCTCACCCGGTCCTCGGACGTGGAGGACGCACCCGCGAGGGGCAGACCACGGCGGACCGACGCGCAACCGGGGATGCGGTGGAGCTCGACCTCGCGCCGACGTTCTCCTCCGGGCCCCGGTCAGGTTGTTGACAGTCGACGATACTAGACCTAGAGTCGACAATCGACAAGAAGCCTGTGGGCCGTCGACCCCCGTGGGACTCGTCACCCGGCCGGTCCCGGCTGCGGGGACGCGTGACCGAGCCCTGGGACCCGTACGACCTGACCCACGGAGGACGAGCCGACATGAGACTCGAGAAGGTCACAGCGCTGGTCACCGGCGCCAGCAGCGGAATCGGGGAGGCGGTGAGCTCCCACTTCCGGCGGGAGGGCGCGCGGCTGCTCCTGACCGGCCGCAGGCAGCAGCTGGACACAGCTCAGCCGGACGACGTGTACGTCCCCGGCGACCTCAATGACGAGGCGTTCGTCGCGAGCCTGGCGCAGCGGGCCGAGAGCTCCTTCGGGGCGGTGGACGTCGTCGTCCTCAACCACGGCCTGCAGGTCAGCAGCCCGCTCACCGAGATGGCCTACGACGACGCGAAGGACGTGCTCCACAGCAACCTGCTCAGTGCGTTCCTGGTGATGAAGCACTTCGCGCCGCTGATGCCCGCCGCGGGCGGCGCGTTCGTCTGCGTCAGCTCGCGCCTCGGCATGGTCGGCAAACCCGACGAGGTCCTGTACTCCGCCGCCAAGGGCGGGCTGATCATGCTCGCCAAGGGTGCGGCGATCGAGTGGGCCCCACGCAACATCCGGGTCAACGTCGTCGCCCCCGGGCTGACCGCCACCCCGATCATCGAATCATCCTTCCGACGCCGCCCCGACCCCGAGGCCTACCGCCGCGAACGCGAGTCCCAGATCCCCCTCCGCCGCCTCGCCACCGCCACAGAGATCGCCGACGCGATCCTGTTCCTCGCATCGTCGGAGTCGTCCTACGTCACCGGAGCGGTCCTGCCCGTCGACGGCGGATACACCGCCTTCTGAGCACCCGCCGGCGGGTGGCCGTCACCTCCGTGGGGGCCCTTCCGGTAGGCGATCTCCGCGGCCACCATCCCGCCCCGGAACCGGTAGGACACCCCCATCTCGACGAGCGCGGGGCGGATCTGCCCACGCTCAGCCGGCGCTGGCCGGTGCCAGGGCCTTGAAGCCACGCAGCCGCAGGCTGTTCGTGACGACGAACACCGACGAGAACGCCATCGCCGCACCGGCCAGCATCGGGTTCAGCAGGCCGGCAGCGGCCAGCGGCAGGGCGGCCACGTTGTACGCGAAGGCCCAGAAGAGGTTGCCCTTGATGGTTCCGAGTGTCCGTCGCGCGAGGCGGATGGCGTCGGCGGCCACGCGCAGGTCACCGGTGACGAGGGTCAGGTCGGACGCCTCGATCGCCACGTCCGTGCCGGTTCCCATCGCCAGACCGAGGTCGGCCTGCGCCAGCGCGGCCGCGTCGTTGACGCCGTCTCCCACCATCGCCACCACCTTGCCCTCGGACTGCAGCCCTCTCACCACGTCGACCTTGTCCTGCGGGAGGACCTCGGCGATGACCCGGTCGATGCCCACCTCCGCGGCAACGGCGCGGGCCGCGGCCTCGTTGTCGCCGGTCAGCAGGACGGGCGTCAGTCCGAGGTCGCGCAGCCGCCGCACCGCCTCCGCCGAGGTGTCCTTGATCGCGTCGGCAACGACGAGAACGCCTCGTGCGGCACCGTCCCAGCCGACGGCGACTGCCGTGCGACCGTGGGCCTGCGCACGTGACAGGGCGTCCTCGAGCCGCGCGTCGAGGGGGTGCGATCGTTCGGCCAGCAGGCGCGGACGTCCGATGAGGACCGAGTGCCCCTCCACGTCGCCCTGCACGCCGAGACCCTCGAGGTTCGCGAAGCTCTCCACGCGGGGCAGCTCCCCGACCCGCTGGGTGGCCCCGACGGTGATGGCCCGTGCGATGGGGTGCTCGGAAGCGTCTTCGAGCGCACCCGCGTATCGCAGCACCTGGTCGGCGTCCTCCCCCTCGGCCACGTGCACGTCCAGGAGGGTCATCCGTCCCGTCGTGACGGTGCCGGTCTTGTCGAGGACGACGGTGTCGACGCGGCGGGTGGACTCGAGCACCTCGGGTCCCCGGATGAGGATGCCGAGCTGCGCACCACGACCGGTACCCACCATCAGCGCCGTCGGGGTGGCCAGGCCGAGTGCGCACGGGCAGGCGATGATCAGCACGGCGACGGCGGCCGTGAAGGCCACCGCCAGACCACTTCCGGTGCCGACCCAGAAACCGAGGGTCCCGGCCGCCAAGGCGATCACGACCGGCACGAACACCCCTGAGACGCGGTCGGCCAGTCGTTGCACCTCGGCCTTGCCGTTCTGGGCGTCCTCGACCAGCCTCGCCATCTGCGCGAGCTGGGTGTCGGAGCCGATCCGGGTGGCCCGCACGAGCAACCGTCCTCCGACGTTGACCGTGGCGCCAGTGACGGGGTCGCCGACGCCCACCTCCACCGGCACCGACTCACCGGTCAGCATCGAGGCGTCGACCGCGGAGGTCCCTTCCTCGACGACGCCGTCGGTGGCGATCTTCTCGCCCGGACGGACGACGAACAGGTCTCCGACGCCCAGGGTCTCGACGGGCACCCGCTGCTCGACCCCGTCCACCAGGACCGAGACGTCCTTGGCGCCCATCTCGAGCAGCGCCCGCAATGCAGCGCCGGCCTGGCGCTTGGACCGCACCTCGAAGTACCGCCCGGCGAGGATGAAGGTGGTGACGCCGGCAGCAGCCTCGAGGTAGATGTTGGCGCTCCCGTCGGTGCGCGCGACGGTGAGCTCGAAGGGGTGCGTCATGCCTGGCACACCTGCGGTACCGAAGAACAGCGCGTAGACCGACCAGCCCAGCGCGGCGAGGGTGCCGAGCGAGATGAGGGTGTCCATCGTCGAGGTGGCGTGCCGCAGGTTCGTCCAGGCCGCCTTGTGGAACGGCCACGCGCCCCACACCACGACCGGGGCCGCGAGGGTCAAGGACAGCCACTGCCAGTACTCGAACTGCAGAGACGGGATCATGGCGAGCGCGATCACCGGAACGGTCAGGACGGCGGAGATGATCAGCCGCCGACGCAGCGCGAGCGCGTGCAGCTCCGCCTCGTCCGGTCCCTCGTCGAAGAACCGGTCGGCTGCGGAGCGCGGCGGTTGCGGCAGCTTCGCCTCGTACCCGGCTGCTTCGACCGCACCGACGATGTCGTCGGTGGTGACACCCTGCGCGTAGGAGACCTTGGCCTTCTCCGTCGCGTAGTTGACCGTCGCGCTGACTCCTTCGAGCTTGTTCAGCTTCTTCTCGATGCGAGTTGCGCACGAGGCGCACGTCATCCCGCTGATCGCGAGCTCGACCTCCCCGGGTGCCTCGGTGTCCGAGACGGCTGATCCGGTTGCGTGCTGCGTGGTCATCAGTGGTCACTCTCTCCGGCGTGCGCTGTGAAATCCGCGGTCCGCACGACACCCTCGTGCCGGAAGTCCAGGAACAGCCGGTAGTCGCCCGTGGACGGGACCTCCGCGAAGAAGACGACCTCCGGACCGGCCGCGGTCGTGCCGTCGCCCGGCTCGCCCTCAGGGTGCACGTGCAGGTAGGCCAGGTCGCCGTTCCGCAAGGCGACGAGGTGACCGTAGGCGCCGAGGTACTCCTGCAGATCGGTGACCGGCCGTCCGTCCTTGCTCACCGACAGGGTCACCCGGGACTCCTCACCCGGAACGAGTTCACCGTCGAGCGTCACCGTGTACCCGTCCACCTCCGTGGTAGCGGACGCCTCCGGCAGCGGCTCCGCCGACAGGGCCCCGGGCACCGTCAGATCGGCGCCGAGGGTGAGGTTCTCGCCGAGCTCGGCCGGGACGAAGTCGGTGAACACGCGCCACAGACCCGCAGTCAGGGCGACGTCGGCCGACCAGGTGCCGTCCGTCGACATCTCGGGGTGGACGTGCTGGAAACCGGTCAGGTCCCGCCGCACGACGATCAGGTGCAGCTGCTTGTCGTGGGCGGTCTCGTACTCGGTGACGGGCTCGCCGTCCGGGCCCGTGATCGTGAACGCCACCGGTACGGCGTCGCCGGCTGCCGCCGCCTGGTCAGCGGCCAGATCGAGGGTGTAGCCGCGCTCGGAGATCATCAGACCTCCCGCTGGCAGCTCCGAGCCGGACTCGGCCATGCCCTCCATGCCCCCGCCCGACTCGCCCTCGGCGTGCCCCCCGGCAGCCTCACCCGACTCGCCGTGGTCCCCCTGGTCCACGGCCTGCGCAACGGGGCCGGTCAGCGTCCCGACCCCGAGAGCGAGGCCGAAGACCGCACAGAGGCCGAGCGCGAACCCGAGCATCTTCACGGGGACGCTCATGACCGCGCACCCGAGAGTGCGAGGGTGGGGAGGCTCATCGGGTGTCGCCTTTCATCAGGTCGAGCGTGCTCCGGGACGGGGCGTCGGGCAAGCCGCCGTCAGGCGTGGGCGTACCTGGCGGGGTCGGCGTCGAAGAGGGGGCCGCACGCGTCGCAGCACAGGTAGTACTTCTTGCCCTCGTACTCACGCACGAGACCCGCGAGCTCGGCCTCCTCCTTCACGACCGGCGTGCCCGGCATGACGACGCACTCGGCCACGACGTCGTCCTCCGCCACCGACGAGGGTGCGGCCTGAGCATCCCCGTGGCCGTGGCCGTGGCCGTGGCCGTGGCTGTCGTCGTGATCGTGCGAGTGGCTGTCCTGGTCGCTCATCTCGGGGCCTTTCGTCGGAACGGTGGATCGGGCGGGGTCACGATGGTCCTGCCGCCGGAACAATACCCGGTAGGGGTATGGGGTAGTGTAGCCCCGTGGGCAGCGCGCGGCAAGACGCGGGCGTCGTGGTCGTCGGAGCAGGCGCCGCCGGAACGACGGCCGCGTGGTCGCTGCGGTCCGCCGGCTACGCAGGGCCCGTCACGGTGGTCGGCGCCGAAGGTCGCGAGCCCTACAACCGCACCGCCGTCAGCAAGGGGCTCCTGACCGGTGACCTCGAGGCCGCCCAGGTGCTCCTGCCCGAGAGGGCAGCGCCGGGCGTCGAGTGGCTGCTCGGGGATGCGGCCGCGCAGCTCGACCACCGAGGCAGGAGCGTCCGGCTGCAGAGCGGCAGGACTCTCCCCTACCGGGCGCTGGTGCTCGCGACGGGAGCCGGACCGCGCACCCTTCCCGCACAGGGTGCCGTCGCAGCGAGGGCCCGCCTGCTGGGTCTGCACAGCTCACACGATGCGGAGCAGGTGCGCGGCGTCGCCACCCGCGGTCGGGACATCGAGATAGCGGTCCTGGGCGCCGGTCTCGTCGGTAGCGAGACGGCGACAGCACTGGCCGCCATGGGGGTCCGCGTGCACCTCGTCGCGCGGTCTCCGACCCCGATGCGCTCGACACTGGGTCTGTCCGCGGCCTCGTGGGTGGTCCGGAGCCACGCACGGACCCTCGAAAGCTGCTCGAGCCGTGGTGTTCTGGCCGTGCAGCCGACCGACGGACACCTGGCTCTGCGACTGGGAGACGGTACCGAGCTGGTCGTCGACGCAGCCGTGACCTGCCTGGGCACGCGGCGGGCCACCCGTTGGCTCACCGGCACAGGTCTCGACTCGCCGGACGGGATCGTCGTCGACCCGTTCATGCGCGTGCCGGCCATGCCCGGTGTCTATGCCGCGGGAGACGTCGTCCGGCAACCACGCGGGGACGAGGCCCCCTGGGCCGCCGGTCACTGGTCGCTGAGCGTCGCGCAGGCGCGCCACCTGGCTGGGACCGTGCTGCACGACCTGGGAGCCCATGACGGCGTCCTGGAACCGTTCCGAGCGACCAGCAGCCACACGACGCACATCCACGGCACGAAGGTCACGGTCATCGGGAACCCGACCGCTCACCACCGCGAGCACGTCGTCGACGGCGATCCGGCGTCGGACGCCTTCACCGCTCTCCTGATCGACGCCGGCGACGTGGTGCGGGCGATCGTCGGGGTGGGACCCGCGCTGCCGGCGCTGCGCCTGCGGCAGGCCGTCGGCCGTCCGGTCTCGGAGGCGGTCCTGCCGGACTGAACCGGGTGTCGCGCCTCAGGGGGAGAGCGTCGCCGTGGCCCCCACCCGAACGCCCTCGAGCGCTGCGCCGGTACGCACCTGCTGAGCGACGAGCGGCAGCTGCGTTGCCGCGTTGACCGAGATCGCCGCCACCGTCTTCCCACGCCGACCGAGCAGGACCACCGCCTCCCCCGACTCGAGGGACCCCCAGGCGACTCGGCTCCGGTCGGCCACCTGAGGAAAGCCCAGGGACCGGATCCGTGCGCCGTGGATCGTCGTCCCGAAGCCGGGCAGTGCCGTCAGCGGGACGCCGGACTCGGGACCGGCCAGCAGGTTGGCCGCGGCCAGGTCGGCGTGGTCCAGGGTGCTGGCCCAGTGCTCCACCCGGAGTGACTCGCCGTCGAGCAGAGGGTGCGGGGCGCGGACCACGTCACCGGCTCCGACCACGACGTGGCTGCCGAGCGCGTGCATCGTCGGGCCGCAGGAGAGGCCGCCAGCGGTACCGAGACCGCTGCCTGCCATCCACTCCACGTTGGGCGTGGTGCCGGTGGCCATCACGACGACGTCTGCGGGCAGGCGCGTGCCGTCCTCGAGGAGCACACCGGTCACCGCGCCCGCGTCCACCTCGAGCCGCCGCGCCCGGGTGCGCGGCCGGACACGGACGCCGGCCCGACGGTGCAGTCCCAGCAGGTACTCCGCCACCGCCCGTCCCAGCGTGCGGCTGCTCGGCACGTCGGAGCTGTCGAGCATCGTGGAGTCGTGGCCGCCGGCCACCGCCACGGCAGCCACCTCCGAACCGATCAGGCCGCCGCCCACGACGACCACCCTGCACGGCGCACCGTCCAGGGCGGTCCGCAGGTCGCTGGCGTCCTCGACGGTGCGGACCACGAACGCGCCCCGAACCCCTTCGACGGCGGAGGCGTCGCGGGGGCGTGCCCCCGAAGCCACCACCAGACCGTCGAACGGGATCCTGGCTCCACCGTCCAGGGTGACGGCCCGACCGTCGAGATCGAGCCGGGTGGCACTCTCCCCGAGCCGCCAGACCACCTCGGGGGCGTCGCCGCAGAGATCGAGTCCGTGCCGTTCGAGGTCGCCCGTGAGGAACGCCTTGGAGAGCGGGTAGCGGTCGTACGGTCGGTGGCGTTCCGCACCGACCAGGGTCAGCTCACCGTCGAAGCCCCTGTCGCGCAACGCCTTCACAGCACGGTGCCCCGCCAGGGAGCCGCCCACGACGACGACGGAACGCATCGCGACCCGGTCGCGGGTGTCTCCGAGGGCCACGGGCTTCGGGTTCCTCTCCAGGGCGGACGGGGGGCGCCTTCGCCCGAACACCCTAGGAGTGCAGAATGTTGATTGTCAACAACCCTGCGGTACGGACCCGTCCCAGGCGGAGCCCGGTCAGCGCGCCTGCGGCACCGGGCGCTGTGGCCCGGCGACCACGTGCGCGAGGCCGGCGTGCGCCGCCCCGCCGACCACCCGGGAGACCAGGGCGTCGATGACCCGCCGACGGCTGTGCTCGATCTGGTCGACGACGATCTGCCGGGCGGTCTCGACGTCGCCGGCGAGCATGGCGTCGTGCAGCTCGTGGTGCTCGTGCATCTGCTCGATGCTGCTGTCCCGTGCGTCCAGGCTGAGGAAGAAGAGCCGCTGCATCTCCTCGAGCAGGTTCCGCAGCATGTGCGCCAGTCTCTGGTTGCCCGTGCTCTCCGCGATCCGCACGTGCAGGTCGCGGTTGTCGACGATGAACCGTTCGTAGCTGGCCTGGTCCCCGTGCACGTACTGGGCGTGGGCGAGGTCGTGCAGGGCGGTGATCGCTTCGCGGGGTGCGCGTTGGATCGCCAGCTCGACAGCCGCCGGTTCCAGCAGGAGCCGGAGCTCGAAGACGTCGTGCACGCTGGCGAGGGTGATCGGGGACACCCGGTAGCCCTGCCGGGGCCGGACCTCCACGAACCCCTCCTGGACCAACCGGCGCAACGCCTCCCGGATCGGCGTCCGGCCGAAGCCGGTGCTGTCCGCGAGGGCCGCCTCGCGCAGCTCCTCCCCTGGCACGAGGTCGCACAGCAGGATCCTGCGCTTCAGGTGGTCGTACGCCTCCTCGGTGCCGCTGCGATGGCCCCGCGAGTCCGGGTCACTGGTGGGGTCTTCGCTCAAGTGCCGTCCTCACAGGGGTTGACGTGCCTCCGCCGACGGTAATACGTTGCGTGATACATCACAACTAGTCCCACGTGACGGCCCAGGGCCGGAGCGTGCCGGGCCGCCGGACGACGACAGGAAGCAGCACATGAGCAAGGACCGCGGTCTCGACGACCGAGCGGCCGCAGGCACCCCCGCCGCGGCGCACGCCCACCCTCACCCCCACGGTGGTCACGAGCACCCGCACGCGGACGACGAGCGCCGGGACCGCGGTCACGGGCACGGCCACGGGCAGGGGCACGGCCACGACCACGGGGACCACGACGACCACGACCACGGGTCGGGACCGTGGGCGAAGGTCAAGCACATGGTGGTGCCGCACTCGCACGACTCGAACGAGGCGATCCAGTCTGCCGAGGAGTCCAGCAGCGAGGGGATCCGAGCGGCCTGGATCGGCCTGGGCGGGATGGGCGTCACCGCCGTCCTGCAGATGTTCATCGTCGCGATCTCCGGCTCGATCGCCCTGCTGGCCGACACCCTGCACAACGTCGGGCACGCCGCCACCACGATCCCGCTGGTGATCGCCTTCCGGATCGGCCAGCGCGCCGCGAGCAAGAGGTACAGCTACGGCTACCGTCGCGCCGAGGACCTGGTCGGGCTGTTCATCTCCCTGATCATCGCCGTCTCGGCCGGCCTCATCATCTGGGAGTCCGTCGACGCCCTGGTCAACCCCCGCGAGCTGACCAACCTGTGGTGGGTCTTCGCCGCCGGTTTCGTCGGCGCCGCCGGGAACGAGCTGGTCGCGATCTACCGGATCCGCACGGGCAGGAGGATCGGCTCGGCCGCCCTGATCGCCGAGGGCCAGCACGCCCGCGCCGACGGCCTCACGTCGATCGCCGTCGTGGTCGGGGTCATCGGCGTCTGGCTCGGCTTCCCCCAGGCCGACGCCATCATCGGCTTCTTCATCGCCGCCGCGATCCTGTGGATCCTGGTCAGCTCGCTGAAGACCACCTTCCGCCGCCTGATGGACGGAGTCGACGACGGCGTCATCGACCAGATGACCTCCGTCGCCGCCGCCGTCCCCGGCGTCCTCAGCGTCGGACGGGTCCGTGCGCGGTGGAGCGGACACCGCCTCGAGGCCGACACCAACATCGCGGTCGACTCCCGCCTGAGCGTCCTGGAGAGCCACGCCATCGCCGAGGAGGTCGAGCACGAGGTCCTGCACAACGTCGCCCACGTCGAGAACGTCGTCGTCCACGTCAACCCCGTGGTCGACGGCCGCGAGCCCCGTGAGCTGCACGATCTCACCCAGCACCACACCAGTGCCGCCGCCCGCCAGGAGTACCTCGCCCGACAGGGCGCAGCCCGCACGTGACCGGCCCCGGCCGGCTACCCGTTCACAGACAACCGCACCCCGACAGACAAGGAACCCCGCTGTGACCAAGCGCCGTGACGTGTTCATCTTCGTCGCCAACCCCGACAAGGCCGACGAGGCCCGCAGCTACCTCAGCGACTGGCTCCGTGAGCTCGACGGTCACCCCGGATACCTCGGTGGCTTCGTCCTGAAGGAGTCGGCGGGCGAGCTCTTCGACAACACCCTGGTGCTGGCCCTCGACTTCGAGTCCACCGAGGCCGCGCGCGCGCTGTGGCCCAAGATCGAGAACACCGTGAACCCGCTCTACCCCGACGACAAGTCCGACAAGAGCCCGGACCAGGGCGCCGCCTTCTCCGACGGCACCAAGGACAAGGTCAAGAACGGCGAGCCGCTGCCGCTCAGGTTCACCCGCGGCAACGGGCTGCTCGCACGGATGCTGCACATCCACGCCGAGGCCGTCGACGAGTACGCCAGCGCCTCCTGACACCCCGGTGGCCGCGGCCTGGAGGTCCTGGCGGCGGCCACCACCGTCGGGAGACGGTGCCCGGCCGGCTCGTCACCGAACGAGGACCACGCGTCCTCGCGCGACGAGCTCGATCACCAGGACGACCGCGATCGCCTGCACGGCCAGGAGGGCGATCAGGACGAACAGCTGCACGGCCCCCGCCGCCAGCGGGCTCGCTCCAGCGAGCAGCATCCCGACGAATGCACCAGGGAGGGTCACCAGACCCACCGTGCGCGTCTGGTCCAGCGGGGGGGTCAACGCTTGTGCTGCAGGAGATCGACAGATCTCCAGAGCCGCGTCGCGCTGGCTCAGTCCCAGCGCGAGGGCGGCCTCGACCTCGCCACGGCGCAGGGTGAGCTGGTCCACCGCGATCTTGCCCGCCTGCGACGTCGCGGTCATCGCACCTCCGATGAGGATCCCCGCCACCGGGATGACCGCCAGCCCGGTGGGGGGCAGGACCCCGGTGGCCAGCAGTCCGGCGACCACCGGCAGGGTTCCGGCGACGATGGGGACGACGGCCCACCGTCCGGTAGGCGACCGCGTGATCCGTCGGGCAGAGGTCCAGACCGCGACCGAGTACATGAAGGCGATGAACACGGCGGTCAACGGCGGTGACTCGACGATCGCCGCGATGACCAGGGCGACGAGGGCCAGCTGTCCGGCGGCACGCAGGGCCGCGACGAGGACCTGTCGGTCGTAGCCGAGCCGTCCACGTGCCGCCACGACGGCGGCCAGCAGGGCGAGCACGAGCAGGGTCACGCCGAGGCGTGGCTCGACAGGAACCATGGTCGTCGACATGCGTCGCGCCTCCGGTCACGCGGGAGGACGTCGGGGTCAGCCGTCGGTGCCGGGACGATCGGGGACGGCGAGCCGCAGGTGCTCGGCGTGGTAGATGGCCTCGTCCAGGAGCTGCGCCACGTGGTTGTCGTAGAGCGAGTACACGACGGTCCGTCCGTGTCGCTCGCCGTCGACCAGACCGAGGTTGCGCAGCAGGCGAAGCTGGTGGGACACCGCGGACTGCTCCATCCCCACAGCCTGTGCCAGCTCCCCGACGGTCGCTTGGCCATCTCGCAGGAAGCCGAGGATCAGCAGGCGACTGGGGGTCGCCAGGGCCTGCAAGGTGCCGGCGACCGCCTTCGCGCCGGCCGCGTCGAGGCGGGACGAGGTCGACGCCCGCGGGTCCACTGCATGCCCCATGCCCGGAGCATACAACCACCTTCGGATTGCATGAACATATCTTCATTTGTTAATGTGCCGGCGTTGACCCGCCCCCTCACAGCGAGGCTCCCATGTCGTCCACCCTCACGGCCCCTCCGGGCCGCGCCCCGCTCCCGACCGCCCCTGCCTCCGGTCGGTCGTCGCTGCTCACCCTGGTCTCGATGGCGGAGGTGCGCTGGGCCGCGATGGCCACCGCGCTCTTCCTGGCCGGCGGCGTCGCCCAGCTGCTCGGCGCCCCGCCGATCCTCTGGTGGACGCTCTACCTGGCCTGCTACGCGACAGGTGGTTGGGAGCCCGCGCTCTCGGGCCTGCAGGCTCTGCGAGAGAAGACGCTCGACGTCGACATCCTGATGATCGTGGCCGCGCTGCTCGCGGCCTCGATCGGACAGGTCTTCGAAGGCGCCCTGCTGATCGTCATCTTCTCGACGTCCGGCGCCCTGGAGGCCTTCGTCACCCGCCGGACGGCGGACTCCGTCAGGGCCCTGCTCGACCTGGCCCCCGAGCGCGCGACGCGCCTCGACGGAGACGGTGTGGAGCAGGACGTGGACACCGCCGATCTCGTCGTCGGTGACATCGTGCTGGTCCGACCGGGGGAGCGCGTCGGGGCGGACGGTGAGGTGCTGGAGGGCATCAGCGAGGTCGACCAGGCCTCCATCACCGGCGAGGCGATGCCGGTCGTGAAGGAGCTCGGTGACGAGGTCTTCGCCGGAACGCTGAACGGAACGGGATCCCTGCGGATCATGGTGAACCGCGCCGCGAAGGACTCCGTCGTCGCCCGCATCGTCACCCTGGTCGAGGAGGCATCAGCCACCAAGGCCCGGACGCAGCTGTTCATCGAGAAGGTCGAGCAGCGCTACTCGGTCGGCGTGGTCGTGGCCACTCTCGCGATCTTCGGCGTGCCGTTCCTGTGGGGCGCCGCCTTCGAGCCGACCCTGCTGCGCGCCATGACCTTCATGATCGTCGCGTCGCCGTGCGCCGTGGTGCTGGCGACGATGCCGCCGCTGCTGTCGACGATCGCCAACGCCGGTCGGCACGGCGTCCTGGTGAAGTCGGCTGTGGCGCTCGAGAAGTTCGGGCAGAGCACCGTCGTCGCCTTCGACAAGACCGGCACGCTGACCGACGGGACCCCGAGGGTCTCCGAGGTCGAGCCGGTGCCTGCGTCCGGAGTGACCGAGGACCTCCTGCTCGCCCTCGCCGCCGCCGCCGAGCGGCCGAGCGAGCACCCCCTCGCCCGGGCGGTGGTCGCTGCCGCGCAGCGGCGCGAGCTCACCATCCCCCACGCAGAGGCGTTCTCCTCCGTGCCCGGCCGCGGCGTCGCGGCCCGTGTGGACGATCGCGGCATCCAGGTCGGCTCGCCGGCCCTGCTCCGCGAGCTGTCGCCGTCCTCGTCGGCGGCCCTGCAGGAGGCGCAGGCCGTCATCAGCCGGCTGGAGGCCGCGGGGCGCACCGCGGTCGTCGTGCTCGTGGACGGGGTGCCTGCGGGGATCCTCGGACTGGCGGACCAGGTCCGCCCCGGCGCACGGGAGACCGTCGCGAAGCTCGCCGCGATGACCGGACGCACGCCCGATCCTGCTCACCGGGGACAACGAGGGAGCCGCCCGCCGCCTCGCCGAGGAGGTCGGCATCACCGACGTCCGGGCCGGCCTCCTGCCGGCTGACAAGGTGGCCCACGTCAAGGCCCTCCAGGACGCCGGCGAGAGCGTGCTGCTCGTGGGTGACGGCGTCAACGACGCGCCGGCGATGGCAGCCGCTGACCTGGGCGTGGCCATGGGACGCCGCGGGTCCGACCTCGCGCTCGAGACCGCTGACGCGGTGGTCGTGCGCGACGAGCTGGCCACCTTGCCCAAGGTGATCGGGCTGTCGCGCAGGGCTCATCGGGTGGTCAAGGCCAACCTGGCGTTCGCGGCGACGATGATCACCGTCCTGGTCATCTGGGACATCTTCTGGATCCTCCCGCTCCCGCTCGGTGTCGCGGGCCACGAGGGTTCGACCGTCGTCGTCGGCCTCAACGGCCTTCGACTCCTGCGCAAGGGCGCCTGGCGTCGGGCGGACTCGCTGAAGGGGCCCGACCGGTGAGCAGGCGCAAGGGCAGGGACACCCGCTCCGCAGCGGCGCCGTCGCCGCTCGACGGCGCCTCGGTCACCGTCTGCCGTGGGTGCTGCTGCGGCAGCCTGACCAAGCACCCGGACCTGGACCACCGGGCCCAGCTGGAACGGATCCGTGCGGGGGTGGGCTCGTCGGGACGGGTCCGGGTGAGCGACTGCCTGGACGCGTGCGAACGGTCCAACGTCATGGTGGTGACACCCTCAGCCGCCGGTCGGCTCGCCGGCGGTCGCCCGGTCTGGCTCGGTGAGGTCCTGGACGACGACGCCGCGGACGACGTCATCACCTGGGTGGCCTCGGGCGGTCCCGGCGTCAGCGAACCACCGAACGTGCTCGACCTGTATGCCTTCAGTCCTTCGAACAGGGTCCGACGCGCCGTCGGGGAATGACCCAGCGAGGCGGGCCGTGGACCACCACCGGCTGCGGCTGGCGGGCCTGGACCGGTACGTGCTGCGTCCTCGAGGGCAACCCGCCCCTCACGGTGGAGTCCTACGGCGTGGGCCCCGAGCCGGTTCCCGGCGACGGCCACCCGGTCCTCGGGCAGCTTCGGGACCCGCGACGGCCCGTCACCCGGTCTTCGCGTCCTGGCTCTCGGCGTCGCGGCGTCGCTTCAACGTGACCACGGCGTCGTCGAAGTGCTTCTTCAGGACGGCAACGGCGGCCTCGGTGTCGTCGTCACGGATGAGATCGGCGATCCCCCGGTGCTCGTCGACCAGGTCGTCGCGGGCGTCGTACCTGCCGGTCAGCAGGCCGAGACACAGGCGGGTCTCGGAGATGACGGTCGTGAACATGCGTTCCAGACGAGGGCTGCCCGCGGCCGAGACGAGCTGGGTGTGGAAGTCGAGGTCGCGGCCGGCCACCGCCTGCCAGTCCTGGACCTCTTCCGCCTTCCGCATCGCGCGGACGACCCGGTCCAAGGTCTTGTACGCCGACTCCGACCGCCCCGTGCCCGTGATCCGGCGGACCGCCGCCGTCTCCAGCGCCTCCCTGGCCAGGTAGATGTCGTCGATGTCGTCCTCGCTCATCGTCGGGACGAACACTCCCCGGTGCGGCTCGCTCCGGAGGAGACCCTCCTGGATCAGCCGTTGGAGGGCCTCGCGCACCGGTCCACGACTCACGCCGAAGCTGCTGGCCAGCTCGACCTCGTTGAGCTGCGAGCCCGGCTGCAGCGTTCCGTCGATGATGTCCGACCGAACGCGCTCCCCGACCATCGACGCGAAGGTCACGCGTGGGATGCGCGTCGGTGAGGTGTTCTTCCCCGTCACGGTGCAGCTCCTGAGCCACCTGACCGGGGTGCCGGCCGGCGATGTCGACGATCGGGGCGCAGGCGCGCCGCCGATTCAAACTGTCAACATCATACCCGGATCCGGCTGCAGCGCCTGCGGTCAGATCCCCAGCAGCGTGTTGAGCTCGTCCAGGGACGCGACCGTCACGAGGCCGTAGCCCGGCGGCACCGGGTCGTAGCCACGGTCCAGCAGCACCAGGTTGCGGAAACCCATGTCGTGCATGGGCAGAGGGTCGTAGCGCGTGTGGGACGACACGTGGACGAAGTCCTCGGGTGCGGCGTCGAGCTGGTCGAGCATGTACTCGAAGGCGGCGTACCGGGGCTTGTAGTACCCGGCCTGCTCCGCGGTGAAGACGGCGTGGAAGTCCGCACCCAGCCGCGGCACGCTCTCAGCGAGGAAGGAGTCGTCGCCGTTGGACAGGATCACCAGCTTGTAGTGCTCGCCCATCTTCTTCAGCGGCGCGGGCACATCCGGGTGCGGGCCCCAGCTCCTGACGCCGTCGGCGAAGCGCTTCCCCGCGCGGGGGTCCGCCTCGATCCCCCACTTGCGGCAGACCCGGTCGAAGGCGTCCTGCAGCACCTGCTCGTAGGGGTAGTACTCACCGCACACCTGGTCGTAGCGGTAACCGCGGAACTCGGCGACGAACCGGTCCCAGTGCTCCGCAGGGACCTGGTCGCCGACCAGCTCCTCGGTGATCGGGGTCATCGGCCAGCTGATCAACGTGCCGTAGCAGTCGAACGAGACGTACTTCGGCCGGAACTCGGGTGCGCTCATGACGGGTTCCCTCTCGACGTTTCGGTGAAGGTAACGAGGTCAGTGACAATTGTCAACAGTTGACTGCTACCAGGCCAGGGCCGCGCGCTCGTAGAAGAAGCCACCGGTGGGCCCGTCGTCGGGCAGCGTGGCCAGCCAGACAGGGGTGTCGGCACCCTGCTCGACCGGGCGAGGGGCGTCCGGGCTCATGTCGGTCCGGGTGTAACCCGGGGAGGCAGCGTTCACCAGGATGCCGTCGAACTCGACCTCGGCCGCGAGCACCCTGGTGAGCATGTTCAAGCCAGCCTTGGAGACGCGGTAGGCGGGCGAGCCCGGGTTCTCGGTGAGCTGCAGAGACGCCATGGTGCTCGACAGGTTGACGATCCGGCCGTAACCACGTGCCCGCATCACGGGGATCGCCTCAGCGGCACATCGCCAGGCGCCGAAGAGGTTCGTCTCGAGCGTGGAGCGCACCGTCACGAGGTCGGGCGCCGAGCCCCGGTGCTCGGGCCCGTCGATCGCGATGCCGGCGTTGTTGACGAGGACGTCGACCGCGCCGTACTGCTTCACGGCCAGCTCGAACGCCGTGCGCACGGACTCGTCGTCGGTCACGTCGAGAGCCACTCCGACGGCGTCTCCGGTCGCCCACCCGTCGAGCGTCCGCGCCGCCTCCTCGGCGCGACCGCAGTCTCGCGCGGCGACGACGACCCGGTACCCGAGGCGGGAGAGCTGGCGGCAGACCTCCAAGCCGATGCCTCGGCTGCCGCCGGTGACGAGGGCGATGCGCTTGTCGCGCTCGTCCACGGTGGTCGCCCCCGCCTCGGCGCCCGTCATCCCACGCTCACGCCCATGGCCAGACCCACGAGGTACGTGGCGCCGGCCGCAACCGCGCCGAACGCGAGCTGCCGCCCCGCGCCGAGCCACCAGGGCAGCGTCGTGGCGCGGGTGGCGAGCCCTCCGGCGACCAGCAGGCCGACACCGCCGACGGCGAGACCCGCCAGCAGCGACGGGTAGCCCAGCAGGAAGGGAAGCAGCGGGACGATCGCACCGAGAGAGAAGGTCAGCAGGGAGGAGACTGCGGCGACCATCGGCGACGGCTTGTCCTGCGGGTCGAGTCCCAGCTCCTGGGTCACGTGCACGATGGCCGCGCGCTCGGGGTCGCGGTGGACGTCGCGTGCCGCCAGGGCCGCGGTGGCCCCGGTCATCCCCATGTTCGCGAACATCGACGCGAGCTCGCGCTCCTCGGCCTCGGCGTGCGCGCGGATCTCCTCGCCCTCCTTGACCCACTCACGGTCCACCTGCTCGTTCTGGGTCTTCACGGAGGTGTACTCGCCCATCGCCATGGACAGGGCACCCGCGACCAGGCCGGCCAGGCCCGTCAGGACGATGAAGTGGGGACTGGCGCCGGCGCCGCCCACTCCCGCGACGAGGGCGATGTTGGTCACCAGGCCATCCATCGCGCCGAAGACACTGGCACGCAACGCACCGCCGGAGACGTCGGCGTGGGTGTGGCCGACCTCGTCTTGGCCGACCGGGACCTTCAGGGAGTCAGTCATGGCAGGAGGATAGTCAACGTGTTGACTGTTGACAATCCAGGCGAGGCTCTCCTAAGAGAATCGAGCGGACGGTGAAGCCGGGGGGCGCCGGGTCGCTTCACCCGTGCTCGTCGCCCAGGGGGATCCCTGCCAGCTGCTCCGGACGCAGGAGAGCGTCCAACCGCGCAGGGTCGACCAGGCCGGTCGCCAGCACCAGGTCACGGACGTGACCACCGCCGCTCAGGGCGGCCTTCGCGATGTCCGCCGCCGCGGCGTACCCGAGGTACGGGATCAGCGCGGTGACCACTCCCACACTGCGCCCTGTCATCGACTCCAACCGTTCGAGGTCGACCTCGATGCCGGCGATGCACAGCGTGGCCAGACGTTCGAACGACGTGCTCATCCAGGAGATGCTCTGCAGCAGACCGTGAGCCATCACGGGCTCGAAGGCGTTGAGCTGGAGCTGCCCGGCCTCGGCGGCCATCGTGACGGTCATGTCGTTGCCGACCACCGAGAACGCCACCTGGTTCACCATCTCCGGGATCACCGGGTTCACCTTGCCGGGCATGATGCTGGAGCCCGCCTGACGAGGGGGGAGGCGGAGCTCACCGAAGCCGGCCTGGGGGCCCGAGGACAGCAGCCTGAGGTCGTTGCAGATCTTGGAGACCTTGATGGCGGTCCTCTTGAGCACACCGGAGAGCTGCACGAACACGCCGGTGTCGGAGGTGGCCTCGATCAGGTCGGGCGCCGTCACCAGGGGGAGCCCGGTGATCTCACGCAGCCGGCGGCAGACGGCCTCCCGATAAGCGGGGTCCGCGGCGATGCCGGTGCCGATCGCCGTCGCACCCAGGTTGATCTCCTGGAGCAGCACACGGACGTCCTGGAGGCGAGCCTCCTCCTCGGCCAGCGTCGCGCTCCACGCGGCGAACTCCTGCCCGACGGTCATCGGCACCGCGTCCTGCAGCTGCGTCCGCCCCACCTTGGGGACCGACCAGAACTCCTGGGACTTGGTCCTGCAGGCGTCGACGAGGCCGTGGACGGCCGTGGAGAGGCCCTCGAGCCCTGCCAGGAGGCTCAGCTTCACCGCCGTCGGGTAGACGTCGTTCGTGCTCTGGCTCCGGTTCACGTGGTCCAGCGGATGCACCTCGTCGTACCTGCCGGCGGGCAGACCCAGGAGCTCGAGCGCACGGTTGGCCACCACCTCGTTGGCGTTCATGTTCGTGGACGTGCCGGCGCCACCCTGGATCACGTCGACGACGAACTGGTCGTCGAGGAGTCCGTCCTGCACGTCCTGGCACGCCCGGTCGATGGCGTGAGCGCGGCGCTCGTCGACCAGGCCGAGATCGCGGTTGGCGCGCACCGCCGCCTGCTTCACCGCACCGAGGGCCGCCACGAGCTCGCGATGCACGGACACGGGCGTGCCGGAGACGGAGAAGTTCTCCAGCGCACGAGCCGTGTGGACGCCCCAGTAGCGGCCGCCGGGGATCGCGACCTCCCCCAGGAAATCGCGTTCGAGCCGGACCTGCGGCGCCGTCATCGACGTCTCCGTGACCGGTCCCGCTCGGGCGCCACTGACGTCACCACTGGACCAGGTTGCAGCCCTCGTGGTCGGTGGGTTCGATCTGGACGGTGGCGTGGGTGATGTGGTGGCGGTCGCGCAGGACCTCGCGGGCGTCGTCCAGCACGGCGTGGGTGTCGGCGCCGGGCCGGACCTGCAGGTGCACGCTCATCGCGTCCATGCCGGAGGTGATGGTCCACACGTGCAGGTCGTGAGCCTCGACGACCTGTTCGAGCTGCTCGAGATCCCTTGTGACGTCACCCATGTCGATGTGGGCGGGCGCGGACTCGACCAGGATCCGCAGCGCGTCGCGGCCGAGCTTGTAGGCACGGGGGAGGATGAACACACCGATGCCGATGGCGACCACCGAGTCGACCCAGTACCACGAGGTCAGGGCGATGACGGCGGCGCCGATGAGCACGCCGACCGAGCCGACGGCGTCGGCGACGACCTCGAGGTAGGCGCCGCGCAGGTTGAGGCTCTCCTTGGCGCCGGCCTGCAGGAGCCGGAAGCAGATCAGGTTGATGATCAGTCCCAGCACCGCGACCACGATCATCGGCGTGGAGGCGACCTCGGTGCTGGTGTCCTGGAAGCGGTGGACGGCCTCGTAGACGACGTAGCCCGCCACGGCGAACAGCAGCCCCGCGTTCACGACCGAGGCCAGGATCTCCACCCGGTACCAACCGTAGGTCCGGTGCGCGGCGGTGGCCCCGCCGGTGGCCAGGGTGATCGCGGCCAGCGACATGCCGAGTCCGCCGGCGTCGGACAGCATGTGCCCGGCGTCGGAGATCAGCGCGAGGGAGTTGGCGATGATGCCGGCGGCGAACTCCGCCCCGACGAACGAGATGGTGAGCAGGAACGCGTAGAGCAGCGGCCGCTTGTAGCGGGCGCCTGCGGACAACGCGTCGGCGGCACTGGGCCCGTGTCCGTGTCCGTGGCCGTGGCCGTGTCCGGCGCCCATCTCAGGGGGTCCTTTCCAGAGGCGGAGTCGTGGAGGCTGACGGTGCAGGTGAGTCCGACGTGGCGGGGAGCTGGTCCCAGAAGTGGCACCTGGCGGTGTGTTCGGGGTGTGGTCCCTCGACGGGCGGCACGGTGGTGGCGCAGATGTCCTGGGCCATCGGGCAGCGGGGGTGGAAGCGGCAGCCCGACGGCAGGTCGATGGGGCTGGGTGGTTCGCCCTTGAGCCGTTGGACCAGGTCGCCGCCGCTGGACTGCTCGCTCAGCGACGCGGCCAGCAGGACCCGGGTGTAGGGGTGGCGGGGATCGGTGAACAGCTCCTCGCGGGGAGCCACCTCGACGATCTGACCCAGGTACATCACCGCGACCCGGTCGCACAGGTAGCGCACCACCCGAAGGTCGTGGGAGATCAGCACCAGGGTCAGCTCGAGCTCGTCCTTCAGCTCGACCAGCAGGTTCAGGATCTGGGCGCGGATCGAGGCGTCCAGCGCCGAGGTCGGCTCGTCGCAGATCAGGAACGTCGGGTTCAGCAGCAGGGCGCGGGCGATCACCATCCGCTGCAGCTGCCCGCCCGAGCACTCCGAGGGGCGGCGCTCCAGGATGGCCTCCTCCAGCCCGACCCGGTCCAGCATCGCCAGCATCCGCTCGCGCCGCTCGCCGCGGTCCTTCATGCCGTGGTGACGCAGCGGCGCCTCCAGGGACGTGCCCAGGCTCATCCTCGGGTCGAACGCCCCGTAGGGGTCCTGGAAGACGAACTGCATCGACCGGCGCAGCGCCTTCAGCTCCTTGCCCCTGGCGGCGGTGATGTCGCGGCCGTCGAAGACGATGTGACCGGAGGTGGCGGCCACCGCCCGCAGGATCGTGCGAGCCAGCGTGGACTTGCCGCACCCGGACTCGCCGACCAGTCCGAGGACCTCACCCTTGCGCACCGTCAGCGACACCCCGTCGACGGAGTGCACCTTCTTGCCCCTGCCGGCCGGGAAGTGCTTGACCACCTCCTGCAGCTCCACCAGCGCCGGCGCCTGCTTGGTCAGGTCCTGGGTGGCGATCGTGGTCACAGCGCCTCCGCGTGCTCTCGAGAGGCGTAGCACCGGGCGTGGTGCTCGTGCTCACCGCAGGTGTGCAGCTCCGGCTCGGCGCTGCGGCACCGGTCGGTGATGCCCAGCTCCGCGGCCACCGGACACCGCGGCAGGAACCGGCACCCGTGGTCCAGCTCGCGCGCCGCCCCGACGCTGCCCGGGATCGAGAACAGCTGGCCCCGCTCGGCCTCCAGCAACGAGGCCCGCAGCAACGCCTGCGTGTACGGGTGCTGCGGGTCGTCGAAGATGTCGCGGGTCACCCCCTCCTCCACGATCCGACCTGCGTACATCACCGCCACCCGGTCCGCCATCGTCGACACGATCCCCAGGTCGTGGGTGATCAACAGGATCGACAGCCCCAGCTCGTCCCGCTTGGCCTTGAGGAGCTCCAGGATCTGGGCCTGCACCGTCACGTCCAGCGCGGTCGTCGGCTCGTCCGCGATCACCAGCTCCGGGTCCGCGCTCAGCGCCGCGGCGATCATCACCCGCTGCGCCATCCCACCCGAGAGCTGGTACGCGAACGACGACGCCCGCCGCGCCGGCTCCGGGATCCCGACGTCCCGCAACAGCTCCACCGCCCGCGCCTTCGCCTCCCGCCGGCCCACCTTGCGGTGCTCGCGCAGCGACTCGGTCACCTGGGTACCGACACGGGCGGTCGGGTCCAGCATCACCTTCGGTTGCTGGAACAGCATCGCCACCTTGGCGCCACGCACCTCGTTGCGCCGCTTCGACGACATCTCCAGCAGGTCCTCGCCCTCCAGCGAGACCTCACCGCCCACCACCTCCGCACCCCCAGGCAGCAGACCCATCACCGTCAACGCCGTCAGGCTCTTGCCCGAGCCGGACTCCCCCACCAACGCCACGATCTCGCCCCGACCGACCGCCAGGTCCATCCCGTCGATCGCCGCCGACCCCTCGAGATCCGGGAAGTCCACCCGCAGGCCACGGATGTCGAGCAGCGGGGCACGTCGCCCGTCGGCTCGCGCAGGCTGTCCCTGCACTCTCGCCTCAGTCATCAGCGGCCTCCTCGTCGCCCGTCCGTGACGACGACGTCGCCGCGGCCCTGCGTGCTCGTCAACGCCACCCGGGCGTCGTCGAAGTGCCTCACCAGCGCAGCAAGCGCCTGTTCGGTGTCGCCGTCCCTGATCCAGTCGCGGATCCTGCGGTGCTCGGCCACCAGGTCGGAGCGGACCTCGGCGCCGACCAGCTCGGCGAGGCAGAGCCTGGTCTCGGAGATCACGGTGGCGAACATCCGCTGGAGCCGCCGGCTCCCGGTGGACGCCACCAGGGCGGTGTGGAAGTCCAGGTCGAACCTGCTCACGGCCTGCCAGTCGCCGGCCGCCGCGGCCGTCCCCATGTCGGTGACCGACCTGTCCAGGGCCTCGTAGGTGGTTGCGGACGCCGAGTTCGCGATGACGTAGCGGACCGCGGCCGATTCGAGCGCCTCCCGCGCGAGGTACACGTCGGCGACGTCCTCGTCGGTGAGCACCGGCACGAAGACGCCACGATGGGGCTCGCTGCGCAGCAGCCCCTCCTGGACGAGCCGCTGGACGGCCTCCCGGACAGGGCCCCTGCTGACGCCGAAGCCGTGCGCGAGCTCCACCTCGCTCAGCTGGGAACCGGGCTCCAGCGTGCCGTTCACGATGCTGTCGCGGAGCCGCTCGGTCACCATCGAGGCGAACGTGGCACGAGGGAGCCGGAAGGCTGTCGCGGGTCCCTCGGTCACCGTGCTTCTCCCACGTCGAGGGGGGTCAGCGCGCCGGGTGCGGGTTCGGGGGTCACGGCGCGCTTGCGCTTGGCCTTCTTCAGGTCCAGGCCCTGGCCGATCATCGTGACGCTGAGTGCGGTCAGGAAGATCGCGGCGCCGGGCAGGATGCCGAGGCTGGGGGCGCGTTCGATGTAGGGCTGGGCGTCGAGCAGCATCGCGCCCCAGTCGGAGTCGGGTGGTTGGACACCCAGGCCCAGGTAGGACAGCGCACCCACGGTGATCAGCTTGTGCCCGAACCGCAGGAAGCTCATCGCCACCACCGGCCGCATGGCGTTGGGGATGACGTGCCGGAAGAGGATGTAGGCCTTCGGGGAGCCCAGGATCTCGGCCGCCTCGACGTAGTCCTTGGAGTTGATGTCCAGCGCCAGACCCCGCATCAACCGGGCGAACGGGGTCCAGCCGGTGATGGTCAGGGCGGCGATCAGGGTGCCGTAGCCGCTGCCGAACAGGGCGATCAGGAACAGCGCGATGACCACGTCGGGGAAGCAGATCAGCACGTCCACGCTGCGCATCACCAGCTCGTCCAGCCAGCCACCCTTCCTGGCGGCCAGGGCACCGATGATGCTCCCCGCCACGGCGCAGATGACCAGGGTGATCGCGGCGATCGTGACCGAGAACCGGCCACCCCACATCAGCCTCGACAGCACGTCCCGGCCGAGGTGGTCGGTACCGAACCAGTGCTCGCCCGACGGACCGGCCAGCCGGTCGGCCAGGTCCTGGCTGGCAGGGTCGTGCGGTGCGATCCACGGCGTCAGCAGCAGGATCAGCAGGATCAGCGCCAGCAGGACGGCGCCGACCATGAAGGTCCAGTGCCGGCCGCGGGCGCCGAGGATCATCAGCGACAGGACGTTGGGGCGGTGCGCCCTGGCCGATCGCAGCGAGGTGGTCGGCTCTGGCGACGGCGGCGTCTCCCGGGTCAGGGTCCTAGGCATGGCTGGCCACCCTGATCGCCGGGTTGAGGACGCCGTAGAGCAGGTCGGTGGCCGTGTTGATCACCACGGCCAGGGCGAGGATCCACAGCATGCCTCCCTGGATGACCGGGACGTCGTTGTTGGTGACGGCGGTGTACAGCAGCCGGCCCATGCCGGGGATGTTGAAGATCACCTCGATCACCACCGCGCCGCCGAGCAGGCCGGCGAACCAGAACGAGAACAGCGTCATCACCGGCAGCAGGCTGTTGCGCAGACCGTGGTGCAGCAGCGTCCGGGGGTAGCTCAGGCCCCGGCTGCGGGCAGCGGTGATGTAGGGGGCGTTGAGCACGTCGGTCATCGCCGCCCGCATCACCTGGGTGAAGTACCCCAGTGGACGCAGCGCCAGCGCCACCGCCGGCAGCACGATGTAGGTGAGCCCGTCCCACCCGCTGGACGGCAACCACCCCAGCTGGCGGGCGAACACCAGGACCAGCACCGGACCGACCCAGTACTCCGGCGCCGACACCGCGCTCTGCGACATGAACGTGATCGCGTTGTCCACCTTGCCGCCGCGCCTGGTCGCCGCCCACGTCCCCAACGGCAACGCGAACACCAGCGCCAGCAGCAACGCCGAGATCGCCAGCGACATCGAGACCGCCAACGCCGGGACGACGATCTCCTGGACCGGCGTGCGGCTGGTGAAGGAGAAGCCGAAGTCGCCACGCGCCACCTGACCCAGCCACTCCAGGTACTGCTCGTGCAACGGCCGGTCCAGACCCAGCTCGCGTGTGAGCGCCTCCACCTGCGCCGGCTCCAGCGCCGGGTCGTTCACCCGCGCCCGCAGGATCTTCCGCGCCGCGTCGCCTTCCCCGGCATACGGGATCAGGAACGCCAGCACCGACACCACCAGCAGCGTCACCACCAGCGTCGCCGCCCGCCGCAGCAGGAACGTCACCATCGGACCCTCCCCGGTTGCACGTGTCCACAGGTCACGTGACGACGTCTCATCGGATGACGTCCTGGAACTTGTAGTAGGCGCCGGCGAACGGCAGGAACCACGGCGGCCCGATGTGGCCGGGGATCCGCTTGAACGTGAAGTCACGCCACGGGTTGGCCTCGGGCACCCCGTTCATGTACTCGGCCATCTGCTGACCCATGTAGGTCGCCATCTGCACCCCGTGGCCGGAGTAGCCGACCGAGTAGTACAGCCCGTCCCGCTCGCCGGCGTGCACGAGCTGGTCCAGGCTCATGTCGACCAGACCACCCCAGCAGTAGTCCACCTTCGTGTCCGCCAGCTGCGGGAACACCGAGACCATCGCCTTCTGCAGGATCCGACCGCTCTTCGCGTCCGCCTCCGGGCTGGACATCGCGAACCGGGCCCTGCCACCGAACAGCAGCCGGTGGTCGGGCGTGATCCGGAAGTAGTACAGGAGGTTCTTGGAGTCCGAGGCCATCCGACGGGTCGGCATCAGCTGGTCGCAGACCTCCTTGCCCAGAGGCTCGGTCACGATGATGAAGCTGCCCACCGGGGCGATCCGCAGCTGCAGCCACCGGAACGGTCGACCGGTGTAGCCGCTGGTCGCGACCAGCACCTGTTCGGCCCGCACCGATCCGCGAGGCGTGACGACCTCGTGCCGGGTGCCGCCCAGCCGCTTGACCTCGGTGACCGGGGCCTTCTCGTGGATCTGGGCGCCTGTCCGGGCCGCGGCCTCCGCCAGCCCCCGGGTGAACTTGCCGACGTGCAGCCCGGCACCCTTCGGGTCGATCATCGCCCCGTGGTAGTAGTCGCTGCCGATCTCGGCGCTCAGCTCGTTCTTGGGCACGATCCAGGTCTCGCAGCCGAGTCGCTCTGCCAGCACCTCGTGGGTCCTGCGCAGCCCGTCGAGATGTGCCGGCTTCGAGGCCAGGTTGATCTTGCCGGTGCGGGCGAAGTCGCAGTCGATCCCTTCCTCTCCGACGAGCTTCTCGATGCTGTCGATCGCGTCGTAGTAGGCGAGGTAGAGCGTGCTGGCGGTCGGGAACCCGTAGCGGGCGATCGCGTCCCGGAACCCGAGCGACAGGCCCGGGGTGGCCATCCCGCCGTTGCGCCCGGAAGCGCCCCAGGCCACCGTCTCCCGTTCGAAGACAGCGACTTTGGCGCCCTTGCGCGCCAGGTGCAGGGCTGCGGACACACCCGTCAGCCCGGCCCCGACCACGGCCACGTCCACGTCCCCGCCCACCTCGGTGGTGGACCTGTCGGGTCCCTGGAGCGACGTGTCGAGCCAGTACGGGGTGAACTTCATGATTCCCTCTCCTCACGGCCACTGCTGGGCCTAGGGCTTCGGACGCGAGCGCTCCACAGACCCAGCAGCGGCGGGTCAGCCGACCGTGAGATCAGCCGTGAGGACGTAGTACTCCAGCGGGTGCGGCTCGAAGTTCTGGACCTCGCTCTGACTGCCGTAGACAGCGACCTCGTGGACCAGGAAGACGCTGGCAGCCTCTGCCTGCAGCTTGACCGCGATCTCGGCGTACTGCTCCGTCCGGGCGTCCTGGTCCTCGGTCGCTGTCGCGCTCTGGATCAGCTCGTCGGTGCTCGGGTCGCAGTAGTGGGGGATGTTGTAGCCGCCCTCGCAGGTCCAGTCGGAGCGCAGGTAGCCGGCCGGGTCGGCGACGTCGACGCTGTAACCCCGGGACAGCAGCGCGGCGTCGAAGGTGCCCGCGAGCAGGTCCGGCTCCACGGAGGGGTACTCGCCGCCCCGGATGGTCACGGTGATGCCCAGCTGGCCCAGCTGGTCCTGGATCACCGCGGCCACGTCGGCGAACTCAGGCCTGTCGTTGTAGGCGATCAGCTCGATCTCCAAGGTCTCGGGATCGACCCCTGCCTCCTCCAGCAGGGAGCGAGCCTCCTCCTGGTCGGCCGCCACGGCCTCCGCACCCTCCCCGGCCCACGGGGTCTCGGGACCGAACGGACCGACGGCGGGCGAGCCGGTGCCCTCGTAGACGCCAGCCACGATCGCCTCCGTGTCGATCGCCTGCTGGATGGCCCTGCGCACGACCGGGTCGTCGAAGGGCGCGCGCGAGTTGTTGAGGAGCAGCGTCGTCGTGCGCGCCACCTCCAGCTCCTGGATCTCGATGTTCTCGTCACCCTCGACGATGCTGCGGCTCGCGGCCGGGATGGCCTTGGCGATCTGCGCCTCACCGGTCTCCAGCTGCGTGGTCCGGGTGGCACCGTCGACGATGAACCGCACCTCGGCGGTCGCGAGGCCGACCTCGCCACCCCAGTAGTCCTCGTTCCGCTCGAGCGTGAGCGACTCACCCGGGGCCTCGTCAGTCACCGTGAACGGGCCCGTGCACGTGCCCTTGATGTCGATCGCCTCGCCGGCGTACGCGTCGGGGGCGAGGATCCCGGCGTTCGGGCTCGCCAGCCGCAGGGGGACGAGGGGATCTGCTGCCGGCGTGGTGATCCGCACGGTCGTCTCGTCGATCGCTTCCACGGCGGACACGACCGTGGGGTTGAACGCCCGTGCCGGGGTCTCCACCTCCAGGACGTGCGTGAGCGCGCCCGCGACCGCCTCGCCGTTCACGGGGGTCCCGTCCTGGAAGGTCGCGTCGTCGCGGAGCGTGACCTCCCAGGCAGTCGGCTCGACCTGGTTCCACTCCGTCGCCAGCCCCGGCTCGATCTCGCCCTCGTTCGAGTACCGGATCAGGGTCTCCAGGCAGCCGGCTCGCATCAGCGTGTGGGCGTCGTTGGTCTCGGTCGCCCAGGCCGACGCCGGCGCGAACTGCTCGGCGTACACGAGGTGGCCGCCGCCGGGCTCGCCCTCCTCGCCGGACTGCCCGGTGCCGGTCCCCCCGCCCATCCCGCAGGCTGTGACGGTGAGGGCGACGAGGGCGGTACCACTTGCCCAGCGAAGTCGAGCCATGGTGGGACTCCTTTTGGTCTGCGCCGACGGATCGACCGAGACGACGGTGTCTCAGGTGACCAGACCACCACGCCAGACTGTATGTTGTCAACAACTTGCAGTTGACGATTTGCACTCGCCCGGGTCACAGTGGTCGACATGAGCAACGTGGCGACCACGACCTGGACACCGCCCGGCGGCGCCTTCTGGGCCGCCTCCTGGCATCCCGTGGCGGCGGAGCTCGTCGTGCTGGATCCCGAGGACGGACGTCCTGTCGGCAACGTCTCGGACTGCACGGCCGCCGACGTCGATGTCGCCGTGACGGCGGTGGCGCAGGCGGTCCACGAGGGCGCCGGCTGGCCGCTCTGGCAGCGTCGCGAGGCCCTGCACCGGGCCGCGACCCTCCTGGCCGAGCGTCGTGAGGTCTTCGCTGACCTGATCTCGCGCGAAGGCTGCAAGCCGGTGCGCGACGCCGGCCGCGAGGTGGAGCGAGCTGTCGAGACCGTCCGGCTGTCGGCCGAGCAGGCCCATCGCCTCGAGGGCGAGACGCTCCCCTTCGGCAACACGCGACGGGGAGGTGGCCGGATCGGCTGGTACACCCGCGAGCCGGTCGGGGTGATCGGCGCGATCACACCCTTCAACGACCCGCTCAACCTCGTCGCGCACAAGCTGGCACCCGCGCTGATCGGTGGGAACGGCGTCGTGCTCAAGCCGGCCGAGCAGACTCCCCTCACCGCCCTCGCGTTCACCGAGCTCCTGCTCGACGCCGGCGTCCCGGGTGACCGGATCGCCGTGCTCCCCGGGCGCGGCGCCTCCGTGGGATCGGCGCTGGTGGCCCATCCCCTCGTCGACATGGTGTCGTTCACCGGTGGGTACGCCACGGGCAACGCGGTGGCGCGCGCCGCCGGCGCCAAGAAGACGCTGATGGAGCTCGGAGGGGACGGCGCCGTCATCGTCCTGCCCGACGCCGACGTCGAGCGTGCCGCGCGCGCCGTCGTCGACGGAGCGTTCGGCGCCGCGGGACAGAACTGCCTCTCGGTCCAGCGCGTGTTCGTCGCAGCGGAGCTGTTCGACACGCTGGTCGACCTGGTCGTCCGGGCCACACGGGGACTGGCCGTCGGCAGCAAGAGGGACCCCGGCACCGACGTCGGGCCCCTGGTCGACGAAGCGGCTGCGGAGCGGGTCGAGGCCTGGGTGACCGCCGCGGTCGAGGCCGGCGCCACAGTCCAGACCGGAGCCAAACGAGACGGCGCCCTCCACTGGCCCACCGTGCTCACGGACGTGCCGGCGCAGGCACGGGTGCTCACCGAGGAGGTCTTCGGGCCGGTCGTGTCGATCCAGCCCTACGACTCGGTCGATGCCGTCGTGGCCGAGGTCAACCGCTCCGCCTACGGCCTCCAGGCCGGCGTGTTCACCCGCGACATCGACCGCGCCCTCGACGTGGCCCAGCGGCTGCGGGTGGGCGCGGTGATGATCAACGACACGGGCGACTTCCGGATCGACGCGATGCCGTTCGGAGGGAGCAAGCACTCCGGCGTCGGCCGCGAGGGTGTGCCGTTCGCCGTGGAGGCGATGACCGAGCCCAAGATCGTCGCGATCAACCGCGCCGGCTGAGCGGCGCGTCGTGCGGCCGCGGCACTCCCCCGCCCCGACGCCGCCCCGTGGAGAAGGCCACCGCCATGACCACGAGCTCCTGAGACTGGCTCTGCCGGCGCTCGGCGCCCTCCTCGCCGAGCCGCTCTTCCTGCTCGCCGACAGCGCGATCATCGGCCACCTGGGCACCCCGCAGCTCGCGGGGCTCGGCATCGCCTCGGCGGTGCTGCTCAACGCCGTCTTCCTCTGCATCTTCCTCGCCCACGGCACCACCTCGGCGGTGGCCCGCCTCGCGGGAGCCGGCGACCTGCGACGAGCGCACACGCAAGGTGTCGACGGGATCTGGCTCGCTCTCGCCATCGGCATCGCCATGGCGGCCCTCGGCCTCGCCCTGGCCCCGGTGCTCGTCGACCTGCTGGGCGCGTCCGAGGACGCGCGGCCGCACGCCCTGACCTACCTGCGCGTGAGCCTGCTGGGGCTTCCCTCGATGCTGGTCGTCCTCGCGGCGACGGGGGCGCTGCGGGGGCTGAAGAACACCCGGACGCCGCTGCTCGCCACGGGTCTCGCGGCTGTCGCGAACGTGCCGCTCAACCTCGTGCTGGTCTACCCGGTCGGCCTGGGCGTGGCAGGTTCCGCGCTCGGCACCGTGATGGCGCAGACCGGGGCCGCGGCCTGGTTGTGCGCGATCGTGGTTCGCGGCGCCCGCGCGCACTCAGCACCGCTGCGGCCGGACCGTCCGGGCATCCTGGCGGCCGCTGCCGCGAACGTGCCGCTGCTCGCCCGGACCGTCCTGCTGCGCACGGCCCTGCTGACGATGACGGTCGTGGCCGCCGCTCAGGGGGACGTCGCGATCGCCAGCCACCAGATCGCCTTCACGCTGTGGTACCTGCTGGCGATGCCGCCCGAGGCGTTCGCGATCGCCAGCCAGGCGATGGTGGGCCACGCACTGGGCGCCTCGGACCCGGCGTCGGCGCGAGCGGCGAGCCGCCGAGCCCTGGTGTGGGGGCTCGGTAGCGGGCTCGCGATGGCCGTGGCGTTGCTGGCCCTGCGTCCCGCCTACCTCCCGATCTTCACCGACGACCCCGCGGTCCGCGACCTCGTGTGGTCACTGGCGGTCGTCGTCGCCGCGACCCAGCCGATCGGGGCCCTGCTCTACGTCCTGGACGGGATCCTGATCGGCGCGGGTGACCTGCGCTACCTCGCGTGGACGATGCTCGTGGCGCTCGTGGTCTTCCTGCCCCTGGCGGCCGTCGTGCACGTCGCGGGCGCGGGTGTCGTGACGCTCTGGTGGGCGCTGGCCGGCTGGCTGCTGGCCCGGCAGGTCGCGGTGGCGCTGCGCTACCGGTCCGGTGCCTGGCTGCGAACCGGTCCGGTCAGGCGGTAGCCGCCTCCACGGCAGCGCCCCACACCGTGAGGGCCTCCTCGACGTGCGCCTCGGTGACCACCAGCGCCGGGATCATCCTCACCACGTTGCCGAAGGGGCCGCAGGTCAGGAGCAGCAGGCCGCGCTCGCCGGACTCCTTCTGGGCACGCACCGCTGCACCGGGGTCGGGCTGCCCGTCCGGTGTGACGAACTCCGTGGCGAGCATGAGGCCGAGGCCGCGGACGTCACCGACGGCCGGGTTACCGGCAGCGACCTTGTCCAGGCCGGCGGCGAGGACGGCGCCGACGACGCGGGCGTTCTCCACGAGGCCCTCGTCCTGGATCACATCGAGGGTGGCGATCGCCGCGGCGCACGCGACGGCGTTGCCGCCGTACGTGCCCCCCTGGGATCCTGGCCACGCCTTCGCCATCAGCTCGGTGGACGCGGCGATGGCCGAGAGCGGGAACCCGCTGGCCAGCCCCTTGGCGGTGATCAGGACGTCCGGACGCACACCGAAGTGGTCGTGGCCCCAGAACCGTCCGGTCCGCCCCCACCCTGTCTGCACCTCGTCCAGGACCAGCAGGATGCCGTGGCGGTCGGCGCGCTCGCGCAGACCCTGCATGAACGCGCTGTTCGCCGGCACGTAGCCGCCTTCGCCGAGGACCGGCTCGACCAGGAAGGCGGCGGTCTCGGCGGGGGCGGTCATCGTGGCCAGCACGTAGTCCAGCTCGCGCAGCGCGAACTCGGTGGCCGTCGCCTCGTCCCAGCCGTACCGGTAGGCCGTCGGGAACGGCGACACCACGACCCCGCCCATCAGCGGGGAGAAGCCGGCGCGGAACTTGGTGCCCGACGTCGTCATGGACGCCGCGCCGACGGTGCGTCCGTGGAAGGACCCGTGGAACACCACGACGTTGGGACGAGCCGTGGCGTGCCGCGCCAGCCGGAGCGCCGCCTCCACGGCCTCGCTGCCGGAGTTGCTGAAGAAGACCGAGTCCAGCCCTGCGGGCAGCACCTCGCCGAGGCGCTCGGTCAACGTCAGCAGCGGTCGGTGCATCACGGTCGTGTACTGCCCGTGGATCAGCTTCGCCACCTGCTCCTGCGCCGCCGCCACCACGCGCGGGTGGCAGTGCCCGGTGCTGGTCACCCCGATCCCCGCCGTGAAGTCGAGGTAGCGCCGACCCGCCTCGTCCCACAGGTGGACACCCTCCCCTCGTTCCACCAGGACGGGGGTGGCCTGCTTCAGCAGCGGAGAGAGGGATGCCATTTCGGCCAGCTCCTTGGTAGACTGTTGACAGCCAACATAACACAGCCCCCCTCGGACAACGGAGACCCATGGTGGACAGCGCCCGCGAGCAGCAGGTCGTCAGCGCAGTACCGACCGGACTGCTCATCGCAGGACGGTGGCGGCCGGCCGCGGCCGACGCGACCTTCGAGGTCGAGGACCCCTCGACCGGCCGTGTCCTCACCGAGGTGGCCGACGCCAGCCCCGCCGACGGGATGGCGGCTCTGGACGCCGCGACCACGGCACAGCCCGGCTGGGCCGCGGTAGCCCCCCGCGAGCGCAGCGAGATCCTGCGCAGGGCTTACGACCTCCTGCTGGAGCGCCAGGAGGACCTCGCCCTGCTGATGACGCTGGAGATGGGCAAGCCGCTGCCGGAGGCACGCGGTGAGATCGCCTACGCGGCGGAGTTCTTCCGATGGTTCTCCGAGGAGGCGGTGCGCATCGACGGCGGGTACGCCGTCGCGCCCAGCGGCCAGGGGCGCTTCCTCGTCATGCGCCAGCCGGTGGGTCCCTGCCTGCTGATCACGCCGTGGAACTTCCCGATGGCGATGGGAACCCGCAAGATCGGCCCCGCGGTGGCAGCGGGTTGCACCATGGTCGTCAAGCCGGCCGCCCAGACGCCGCTGTCGATGCTCGCGCTCGCCAACATCCTGCAGGAGGCCGGGCTCCCCGACGGCGTCCTCAACGTGATCACCACCTCGAACGCGGGCGGGGTGATGGAGCCGATGATCAGGGACGGCAGGGCACGCAAGCTGTCCTTCACCGGCTCGACCGCCGTGGGGCGCAAGCTCCTGGAGCAGTGCGCGGACCAGGTGATGCGCACGTCCATGGAGCTCGGCGGCAACGCCCCGTTCCTGGTCTTCGAGGACGCCGACCTCGACGCAGCCGTCGACGGCGCGATGATGGCCAAGATGCGCAACATGGGCGAGGCCTGCACGGCGGCCAACCGGTTCTACGTGCACTCCTCGGTGGTCGACGAGTTCGCTCGTCGGCTCGGCGAGCGGATGGCGGCCCTGCCCGTCGGTCGCGGCGTCGACGACGGGGTGGTGGTCGGTCCGCTGATCGACGAGGCGTCCCGCGACAAGGTGTCGACGCTCGTCGACGACGCCGTCCGCCATGGCGCCGAGGTCGTGGTCGGTGGCGGGCCGGTCGCAGGTGCCGGCTACTTCTACGAGCCGACCGTGCTGACGGGAGTGACCGGCGACGCGCAGCTGCGGCACGAGGAGATCTTCGGCCCCGTCGCGCCCATCGCCTCGTTCGACGCGGAGGACGACGCGGTCGATGCCGCCAACGACACCGAGTTCGGCCTGGTCGCCTACGTCTTCACCCGTGACCTCGACCGTGCGATCCGGGTCAGCGAGCGGCTGGAGACGGGAATGGTCGGCCTCAACCAAGGCATCGTCTCCAACCCGGCAGCGCCGTTCGGGGGCGTGAAGCACTCCGGTGTCGGTCGCGAGGGCGGCCGCGTCGGCATCGAGGAGTTCCTCGAGATCAAGTACGTCGCTATCGCGACGACGGTCTGAGGGGCGCGACGTGGACACCGCCACGGGCGGGCGTCGCATCGCCCTCATTCCGGGGGACGGCATCGGCGTGGAGGTCGCCGCGTCGGCGCGCACCGTGCTGGAGGCGCTGGGCGAGCGCTACGACCTGGCCCTGCAGATCGACGAGTTCGACTGGTCGTGCGAGAGGTACCTCGCCGAGGGTGCGCTGATGCCTGCCGACGGGTTGGACACCCTGCGCCGCTACGACGCCGTGCTGCTCGGCGCCGTCGGCTGGCACGGGGTGCCCGACCACGTCTCCCTGTGGGGCCTGCTGATCCCGATCCGTCGTGCGTTCAGCCAGTACGTGAACCTGCGGCCGGTCCGTTCGTTCGAGGGCGTGACCAGCCCCCTGGCCGACGGCGAGAACCGGCCCATCGACCTGGTGATCGTCCGGGAGAACAACGAGGGTGAGTACAGCGAGGTGGGTGGCCGCTTCAATCGCGGGCTGCCCGAGGAGACCGCGATCCAGGAGTCGGTGTTCACCAGGCGCGGCATCACCCGCATCGCGGACTACGCCCTGTCGCTGGCCGCCGGTCGGGGCCGACGCCTGACGTCGGCGACGAAGTCCAACGGGCTGGTCCACAGCATGCCGTTCTGGGACGAGGTGGTGCGTGAGCGCGCGGCGCTGCAGCCCGACGTCGAGCTCGTCGAGGAGCACGTGGACGCTCTTGCCGCGAAGCTGGTCCTGCGCCCGGAGTCGTTCGACGTGATCGTGGCCAGCAACCTCTTCGGCGACATCCTGAGCGACCTGGCCGCCGGGGTCACCGGCAGCATCGGCATCGCGCCGTCCGGCAACCTCGACCCCACCGGTCAACACCCGTCGATGTTCGAGCCCGTCCACGGGTCGGCACCGGACATCGCCGGCAAGGGCGTGGCCAACCCCGTGGGGATGCTGTGGTCCACGGTCCTCATGCTCGAGCACCTCGACGCTCCTGAGGTCGCGGCCAGGCTGATGTCGGCGATCGAGGAGTCTCTGCGCGATCCGGCCACCCGCACGGGCGACGTCGGCGGCACGGCGACGACCGAGCAGGTCACCGCCGCGGTGCTGAAACTGCTGGAGGACTGAGGCTCTCGGGGTGGCGTTCGGTGTGGACGGTGTGCTCGAGGAGCGACTCAGCTCCACGCCTCTCCACGCCTCTCCACACCGGGAGGAGCGCATCCGTCGACCCGAGTGGCTCGGTGGAAAGACCTGAGTGCCCGTTGGCACGTGCCCGTCCTCGTGGGAACGCGAACATGCCGTTGCGCTGCAACAGGTACGGTGAATCCACCAGCCCGGCGAAGGGGCCTGCAGTGCGAACCTTCTGGAAGATCTTGCCGCTACCGATGGCCCTGGGGCTGCTCTGGATCGTCCAGCGCCCGGTGGCGCTCCGGGAGCAGGCGCGACGCCAGCGGGCGGCCGAGGAGGGTCCGAAAGGGGTGTCGGACAGCAGGGCACACAGCGCCCTGACGATGGGTGTCCAGCGGGCGGTGGCCCCGGCCCGTCTGAACCGGGGCAGGGCTCCGCGGTCGCCGACCCGCGACGACGGGCCGGCGCGAGCGCTTCGAGAGCACCCGCTGGACCGCGCGTCACGCACGACCAGCTGATGGCGACGGCTGGTGACGACCGAGCGCGGGGTGAGCCGGATGCGGTACGCGGACTGGGGCGGGCGTCCGCCCGGTGGTCCGGGATCCGCAGCCACACGATCGATCTCGGCGGGCTTCCCGCGTCCTACCTGTCCTGCGAAGGAGCCGGGACGGCGGCCGACGCACCGACGCACCTCCTGGTCCCGAACCCGGCCGGTAGCGCCACGCTGCTGATCGACGTGCTTGCCGCCTTGAGCAGGCACGGCAGGGTGATCGCGGTGGACCTCCCGCGCTCGTACACCGGGCGGACCGCGCCATCGGGTCGACGGGGGTCCTTCGAGTCCGACGCCTCCTTCCTGCGCGCCCTCACCGGCGCGCTGGGCCTCGACGCCGTGGTCGTCCACGGCTGGTCGGCGGGGGCGATGGTCGCCGAGCTGTTCGCCGACCTCGAACCCGGACGCGTCGCCGGCCTCGTCCTGGTGGCGCCCGCCCTCCCGCCTCCGCTCACCGCGAGGGAGGCCCGGCGCTGGCGGACGCTCGGACCGGTGGGCCTCGCCGTCGCAGCCCCCGTCGCCCGGACGGCCGTACGGCTCCTCGGCAGGAGGTTCGTCGACGTCAAGCTCCGTGCCCTGTCCGACCCGTCCGCGTTCCGAGGGAGCAGATGGGACGTCGGGGGTGGCGAGCTGAGGCTGTCGGGCGAGCTCACCCGCCTTGCTGCCGAGGAGCTCGGCGCGGTGCGGCCCCGGCAGCTCGCAGACGTCGTCACGGTGATGACGTCGACGACGTCGGAGATGTTCGTCCGGCGCCGGCGCGTGCAGACCGCGATGCGACGCGTCCCGGCGCCCACGCTCGTGCTGTGGGGAGACCAGGACCGGCTGATCCCACGCGCCTGGATCGACGCCTGGGCGGCGCACCGACCTGACTGGAGCGTGTCGGTGTTCGCCGGGGTGGGACACACGCTGCCGCTCGAGGTCCCGGAACGCTACGCCGACACGGTCGGCGACTGGATGGCCGGGTGGTCCGACGCCGTCGGGCAGGAGCACGACCCACGACGTCCACCGCCGTCGTGACTCGCGCCCTGCTCGTCCTGACTCGCGTCCGTGAGGCAGACCCCGTCTCGCGCATCAGCCCCGGCGGAGGAGCTCGCACTCCTCGGGTGCCGGGGCGTCGGTCAGCGGCTCGACACCGATCGCCCTGAGCAGGACGCCGATCACCAGCGGATCGTCCGGCAGGTCGCCGTGGGCGACCGAGGAGTCCGCGCAGACCGACTGGAGCCTGACGTCGACGGCGCCGCGGAGGACCGCCGAGTCCGGTGGCGTCACGACCTCGTCCTGGTCGGTCCAGATGCTCGTCCAGACGGGGCCGTCCGGCGTCTCCTCGAGGGCGCCGAGCAACTCGCCGTCCGGGACCAGCTGCCGGCACGCGGCCGGGCAGGCCCCCGGTGCGAGAGCGGCTGCGAGACGGGCGGAGTCGGTGCCGTGGTGCGGCGAGCCGAGGGTCACCACACGGCGAGCGACCTGGTCGCCGCCGAGATCAGCGACCCAGATCCGCACGACGACGCCGCCGGCGGAGTAGCCGATGACGTCGACCGAGGGGGAGCCCGCGGCGACGGCGGCACGGGCGGCGGCGTCGACGCCGCCGGCCTGCGCGCGCAGGTCGCCTGTCCCGTCGCCCGGCGACGGCACGACGACCGCCGTCCGGCCCCGGGCCCGGAGCGTCACGGCCAGCCGCTCGAGCGCCGTGGTGCTCCCTCCGTACCCAGGCACCAGCAGCACGGTGCCGGGCACGTCCTGGGGCACCGCGCTCGTGGCGCCTCCCTGATCGCGTCGTAGCGCGAGCGTGGCGAGCACCACGACCGCGACGACGACGGCGGCGATCACGGCGACAGCAGCCCGGCGGCGCGAGGTGACAGGCACCGGGCCTCAGCTCGTGACGTCCTTGGTGGTGAAGCTGGCCCACGCCATCCCCAGCAGCACCACCACGTAGACGCCTTGCACCAGAACGCCTCTCTCGACGTCACGCCACAGGATCGGGTCGCGGAACAGGTCGACCCAGGCGAGCCAGTAGCGGGTCGGCAGGTAGTCACGCACGACGTCGGCCGCGTCCAGCGTCACCAGGACGGTGCTGCTCACGAGGAGCGCGAGCCCGCCGAGCGCGGCGCCCAGCGGGGAGTCGGTGAGCGTGGACAGGAACAGGGACAGGGCGGCGACCCCCAGCATCGACCAGCCGATGTACAGCACCATCAGGAGCGTGCGGACGGCCAGCTCCTGCGCGGTCAGAGGCGTTCCTGACACGGTCGTGGTCGAGGTGACGGGAGCCGTCCCGAGCAGCGAGGTGCCCACGAAGTAGGCGCTGACCGCCACGGCCGCCACAGCCACGAGCACGAACGCGCAGATGGAGACGAGCTTCGCCACGAGCAGCCGAGTGCGCCCCACCGGCCGCACCAGCAGGTACCGCAGCGTGCCCGTGCTGGCCTCACCCGCGACGGCCTCGCCGGCGACGACCGCCACCGCCACCGGCAGGAAGACCGGCAGCACGATGCCCAGCGCCGCGGCCGGGTAGAGCGCACCGTTGCCGAGGACCGCCGCGAGGAAGGTGGGTCCCTCACCGGGGCGGGGACCGATGTCGGTGACCGCGAGGAGGACCGCCACGAGCGTCGGCAGCGCGCAGAGGAGCAGGACCGTCACCCAGGTGCGGGGGCGGCTGAACAGCTTGCGCAGCTCGACGAGGATCACGAGGCGTCCACCTGGTCCGAGCCGTGGCTGGTGAGCTCGAGCACGGTCTGCTCGAGCGTGCGGCGCTCTGCCGCAGCCCCTCTCACACCGATGCCGGCCTGGACGAGCCGCCGGGTCAGCTCCACGACGGGCATCCCGGTGACGACGAGCCGGCTGCCCTCCCGCTGCACCACCCGTCCGTCGAGCAGGCCGACGGCGGCGTCGGCGTCCGCGACCTCCACGACGGCGTTGCCGGTGGGGGCTCGCAGGTCGTCGATCGGTGCCTGCGCCACGAGCCGTCCACGGTCGAGGACGCCGACCCGCGTGCACAGCTGCTCGACCTCGGCGAGGAGGTGGCTGGAGAGGAAGACGGTCGTGCCCTCCTCGTTGAGGCGCACCAGCAGGTCGCGCACCTGGACGATGCCGCGCGGGTCGAGGCCGTTGGTCGGCTCGTCCAGGACGAGCAGCCTCGGGCGCCGGACGAGCGCCGCCGCCAGCCCGAGCCGTTGCTTCATCCCGAGGGAGAAGGTCCGGACCGGGCGGCGTCCCACCCCGCCGAGCCCGACCTCCTCGAGGACCTCGCGGACGCGGACGCGTCGGGTGCGGCGTGATCCCCGAGGCCCCGCGGCGTCGAGGAGAGACAGGTTCGCGCGCGCGGACAGGTGCGGGTAGGCGGCCGGTCCCTCGACCAGCGCGCCCACGGCCGGCAGCGCGCGGCCGACGTGCCGCGGCACACGGTGCCCGAGCAGGTCGATCTCGCCGCGGGTGGGGAACGCCAGGCCGACGAGCATCCGCACCGTCGTCGTCTTGCCGGAGCCGTTGGGTCCGAGGAAGCCGTAGCGATCGCCCTGCTCCACGTCCAGATCGAGGCCGTCGACGGCGAGCACGCGACCGTAGCGCTTGGTCAGGCCGCGCGTCCGGATCACCGTGGTCACGGCTCGCCCCCCGCGTCGGAGCGGCGCGGTGGCGGGTCGGCGAGGAGCGCACCGGTGGCGTCCTCGAGGGTCGCGCGGTCGATCAGCCCCACCACGACGTAGGCGTGGCTCCGGTCGTATGCCCGAGCGACGACGAGGTTGAGCAGCGGCGTGCCGACCAGGGCGGCCTGGCCGCCCGGCAGGTCGAGAGCGAGCGCGCCGTTGCGCCGGGCCGCGCTCAGCACGTCCTCGGCCAGCCGGGACGTGATGGGGACCACGGCGAACCGGGCGAGGCCGTCGCCGTACACCGCGGTGCCGCCTGCAGGCGTGCGGGTCACCGGCAGGCCCGCGAGGCGGGACGGCAACGCCCACGGCGACTCGAGGTCGGCGAGCGAGACGACGTCTCCAGAGGCGCGACGGTGCCGGGCGCCGGGCGCCGCCGGCGGCACGAGCACGTCGGCCGCCGGCTCGCCCAGCTCGACGTCGAGGTAGGTGGCGACGAGCGCGTCCAGACCGTCGGTGCCGCGGACCCGCAGCTCCAGCGGGAGGCCGGTCTCGGTGTCGACCCAGACGTCGACCCGCGCGATGGTGCTGCGGACGTCACCGGGGACGGCACGCACCCCGGTGGTGGCGCGACCGGCCACGAGCCGTCGTCCGAGCAGCTCGAGCCGGTCGTCGGGCCCGAGCGCCGCGAGCACCCGGCGGGCCGCCTGGGGCGGGAGGAGGTCGTCGGCGCGCGGGAGCCGCACGCCGTCGGCACCACCGACGACGGCACCGGCGCCGCCGTAGGTCAGGGTCGCGCGCTCGTAGTCCCAGGTGACGACGGCGTCGCCGACGCCGTAGTCGCCCTGCTCGCCGGTGGTGGTCGTGGTGTCCACGCGCCAGGCCCGCGGCGACGACCACCAGACCCGGGTCCGCGTGGTTCCCCCGAGAAGGCCGGCCACTCCCCCGAGCGACGGCAGGTCGGGAAGGCCCGACGTCCCGCGGGTCTCGGCCGTGGCCGAGTGCGCGACCGCCGCGGACCCGAGGGCACGGCGCAGCACCTGCTCGGGGTCCTCGCCCTCCGCGGGCCCGGTGGCCCCGGCCACCGACGCGCGCACCGACGGCAGCACGGTCGGCACGGCGAGCAGGGCCGCCAGCCCGAGTGCGACCAGGGCCCACCGCCGGCGGGTCTGGCTCGCCACCACGGACACGCCTCACGGTAACCCGGCACGTCGGGCACCGCAGGCGCCTCGCTGGCCCGGCGTCCCGGCTGGCACAGTGGCCCGGTGCGCGTCCTCGTCACCGGCGGTGCCGGGTTCATCGGTTCCCAGGTGGTGCGGCAGCTCGCTGAGCGCGGTGACGACGTCGTCGCCCTCGACTCGCTGCGGTCCGACGTGCACGACGACGACGCCTGGGTCGTGCCCGACGGCGTGCGCACCGTCCGGGCCGACCTGCGCGACCGGGGCGCCCTCGACGACGCCCTCCACGGCGCCGACGCCGTCGCCCACCTCGGCGCGAAGGTCGGGCTCGGCGTCGACCTGGACGACGTCGACGACTACGTGGCGAGCAACGACCTCGGCACGGCGGTCCTCCTGCGGCAGATGGGACGCGCCGGCACCCGCGCGCTGGTCTACGCGTCGTCGATGGTCGTGTACGGCGAGGGCGCCTACGACTGCGCGCGGCACGGGCGCGTCCCCGCCGCCGCACGCCGGGTCGAGGACCTGGACGCCGGCCGCTTCGACCCGGGCTGCCCCGTCTGCGGCGAGCCGCTCGAACCCGTCCTGGTGCAGGAGGACGCACCGCTCGACCCCCGCAACGTCTACGCGGCGACCAAGGTCCACGGCGAGCACCTCTCGTCGGCGTGGGCCCGTGAGACCGCCGGCGCCGCGATCGCCCTGCGGTTCCACAACGTCTACGGCTCCGGGATGCCACGCGACACCCCGTACGCCGGGGTCGCGGCCCTGTTCCGGTCGTCGATCGAGGCGGGCCGCGCGCCGACCGTCTTCGAGGACGGCCGGCAGCGGCGCGACTTCGTGCACGTGGACGACGTCGCGGCGGCGGTCGTGGCCGCGCTGACCTCCGACCCGGTGCCGAGCACGCTTGCGGGCGTACAACGTCGGGTCCGGCCGGGTCACGACCATCGGCGAGGTGGCGCAGGCGCTGTCGTCGGTGATGTCCGGGCCCACCGCCGTGACCACGGGTGAGTACCGGCTCGGGGACGTGCGGCACGTCACCGCGTCGTCGGACCTGATCCGTGAGGAGCTGGGCTGGCGAGCACGCACCACCCTGGCCGACGGGCTGGCCGATCTCGTCGCGAAGCCGGCGAGCTGAGCGACCCCCGCTCGGCATGGATGAGCAGAACGGTTGCAGGACAGCCGTTGTCGGTGATCGCCCCTCGTCTTGGGGTATGGCGGCGTCGGTGGTGGACGCGGGGTCGGAGCACCCGGTCCTGGCTGCGCTGGCCCGCTTGGACGAGATCCTCGACGCGGCTCTCGAGGAGTCGCGGTGGGCGATGTCGGCGGTGGAGCTGGGCCAGGCGCTGGTCGCCTCACACACCTGGACGTCGGCCGATCGACCTTGAAGCGACTGCCGGGACGGTGCGGGAGCGGCTCGACCCCGACCGCAGCCTGCGGCGCAACACCTTCCACCAGACCGTCGACGCCACCCGCCGCACCGGCCTGCGCTGGCGCAGGTCGGTGCTGACCACCGACTCAGACCCGGACCCGCCCTGACCGGCGGACCGCGAGGCGGATGACCGACACCACGATCACGACGACCGCGGCCGCGGCCCACGCCTGACGCCCGAGCACGAAGCCGGGCAGCACGTAGTCCGTGGCCGCCGCGACCGGCACGACCAACCACTCGGGACGGCGCGCGAGCACGAGCAGACCGACGAGCGGCAACGAGTACCACGGGTACGCGGGGGTGCCGACGAGGAGAGCGCTACCGAGCAGCCAGACCGCGGTGTCCCACGGACGCGTGACGTCGGCGGTGCGGACGGCGACGACCACGGCGACCACCGCCACCACCAGCGCCAGCGGCCACCTGGCCTCCAACGGCACCGGCAGCAGCGCGATCACGCCGAAGCGGGAGCGCCCGTCGTCGAACCCCTCCTCGGCCAGGTACGCCGGCAGGTACCCGAGCACCAGCCCGCCGACGACCAGGAGGTGCGGGAGGTAGGTCGCCGCCGCCGTCACGAGGGTGCTCACCGGCACCAGCAGCTGGCGCCGGATCCCGCCGGGCACATCGCGCCTCAGCACCGTGAGGGCAGGCAGGAGGAGCAACGGGACGACCTTCGTCGCCACCGCCAGACCGATCAGCACGCCGCCGAGCACCCGCCCGCGGACCCGCTGGTCGAGGGCGAGCACCCCGCACGCCGCCACCACGAGCGCCGCGGTGAGAACGTCGACGTGCGCGTTGTTCCCCGCCTCGAGCGCCACGACCGGAGACCAGCCCCAGAGGGCCGCCCACCGCGGATCGCGTCCGCGGCGCAGCAGAAGAGCGCACAGCAGCCAGGTGGTACCGCACGCGACCAGCGCCGATCCGACCTGGAGCCCGAGGGTCGCTGCCTCCCAGGGCGTCACGAGCGCCACCAGCGCGAACCAGGCCTGGGCGACGGGCGGGTAGATCGTGGGGACCCGTGGTCGGTTGATCAGGGTGCGGTCGTCGTTGGCGGCGAGGTCGCGCAGCTGGTCCGGGTCGTCCGGCAGCGGGGAGACGGTGCCGAGCCCGCTCCGGTCGTCCGGGCCGAGCCCCGGGAACAGGGCGGGGTCGCGCAGCTCCGCGAGCGCGTCGTCGCCCGGCGCGTAGCGGTACGGCGACGTGCCCGACAGCTGGACCCGCCCGTCCCAGACGTAGCGGTAGGCGTCGGTCGACGTCTGCGGCGCACGCGTCAGGCCGGGCAGCTGGCAGAGCAGCGTCCCCAGGACGAGGACCACCACCACCGCGCGCGGGCCCGCCCGGCGACCGGCCAGCGCGAGCACCGCGGCGACGCCGAACAGAGCCCACGACAGCAACCACCACCGCACCCACCCGGAGGGATCCGGGCCGGGGCGTCCGGCGACCACCAGCACCACGACGGCAGCCCCGGCCGCCAGCACGGCAGCGAGCACCAACCGTGCCAGGGCCCACCGGGACGTCACGGTTTCGTCACCGGCCGCGGCGGTCCTCGACGTCGTCATCTGCCTACCGTGGCCGGATGGGCGGAGCGGGCACGCTGATGCGGCGCGTGGGTGATCAGGTCGAGCAGCTGCACGAGCGCGTCCCGGACTCGCCGGTGCAGGACGAGCGGGTCGCGGCCCGCCTGGGTGTCGCGCTGGCCGTCGCCTTCGGCACCTGCTTCCTCACCGGGATCGTGAGCCACCTGCACCAGCACCCGGTCTCGTGGCTGCCGCTCGGACCCGACCCGGCGTGGGCCTACCGGCTCAACCAGGGCCTGCACGTCGCGGCCGGGCTCGCCTGCGTCCCGCTCCTGCTGGCCAAGCTGTTCTCGGTCTACCGCCAGCTGTTCGAGTGGCCGCCGGTACGAGGCGCGGTCCACGCCGTCGAGCGCGGCTCGGTCGCGGTCCTGATCGGCTCCGCGCTGTTCCAGGTCAGCACCGGCGTGATGAACGTCTTCCAGTGGTATCCGTGGGGTTTCGGCTTCACCCGGGTGCACTGGGCGGTGGCGTGGGTGGCCGTCGGGTCGATCGTGCTGCACGTCGCCGTCCAGCTGCCGGCGATCCGTCGGGGCCTCGGACGAGGGGCGGACGCCGACCGCCCGGACGACCCGGACTCCCGGAGCCGACGGGGTTTCCTCGTGGGCACCGGCCTCACCGTGGCGGGCATCACGCTGGCGACCGTGGGGCAGACGCTGCGACCCCTCGGTCCGCTGGCCGTGCTGGCTCCGCGGCGTCCGGACGTCGGCCCGCAGGGGCTGCCGGTCAACCGGACCTCGGCGCAGGCGCGCGTCCGAGACCTGGCTCTGGCCCCCGACTGGGAGCTCGAGATCGTCGGGCCCGCCGGGACCAGCCGGCTCACCCGCGCGGAGCTGGGAGCCCTCGACCAGCACGAGGCCGTCCTGCCCATCGCGTGCGTCGAGGGGTGGTCGGACTCCGCCCGGTGGGGCGGGGTGCGGTTCGCCGACCTGGTGCGGATGGCGGGCGGCGACGACGGCTGCGAGGTGGTCGTCACCTCGCTCGAGGAGCGTGGCGCCTACCGGACCTCGACGATGCCGCCGGCCTACGCGCGGCACCCGGACACGCTCCTCGCTCTGCAGATCGACGGCGAGGACCTGCACCTGGAGCACGGCTTCCCGGCTCGCGTCATCGCGCCGAACCGGCCCGGTGTGCTGCAGACCAAGTGGGTCGCGCGGCTGGAGGTGCGTCGTGGCTGAACCAGCCTCTCCCGCCCGGCTGCTCACCGGCACCGCCGGTGTCGCGACGATCACCCTCGGGCTCGTGATCGGCCTGCGCGAGGTGCCCGCCGACGCGTGGTGGCCCGTCGGCCGCTGGTTCGTCGCCGGCGTCGTCGCCCACGACGCCGTGCTGGCGCCGATCAGCGTCGTGCTCGGTCTGGTGGTGCTGGGCCGGCTGCCGGAGGGATGGCGACCCGCCGCACGCGCGGCGCTGCTGGTGCTGGGGGCCTCGCTGCTGCTGCTCGCCTGCGTGCTGGTCGCGTCCGGGCTGCGGCGGAACCCGACCGTGCTGCCGTTCCCCACCTGGGCGTCGGTGCTGGGTGCGGCGGCGCTGGTGCTGGTGGTGCCCGCAGCGGTGCGCCTGTGGTCGGCGTGGCTCACCCGGTCCCGAGCGAGCGCGCCGCCAGCAGCACCCGACCCTCCGCCCGCCACTCCTCCACCACGCTGAAGTCGTTCTGCTGCAGCAACGTCGCCAGCACGTGCGAGCCGACGCGCGCCCACGGCAGGGGGCGGCTGCGGCGGCCGTCCTCGGCGCGCAGCACGACGGCCGAGCGGTCGTCGGCAGCGTCGTCGGCGGCGGCTTCCACCAGCAGCAGGCCGCCGGGGCGCAGCAGCCTGCGGCACCGATCGAGCATCCCGGACGGGTCGCCACCGATGCCGATGTTGCCGTCAGCGAGCAGGACTGTGCCCCAACGGCCCTCGGCCGGCAGCCGACCCTGCACCCGGCGACGCAGGACGCTGCCCCCGCGCCTGCGGGTGAGCTCGACGGCCAGCTCCGAGACGTCGACGCCGAGGGCGGCGAGGCCCCTCTCCCCCGCGGCCGTGACCAACCGCCCCGGGCCGCACCCCAGGTCGAGCACGGGCGCCTCGCAGCGGCTGAGCATCAGCTCGTCGACGCCGTCCGGGTCGCTCGACCACCGCGCGGCGTCGAGCATCGCGTGACCTTCGTCGCCGTCGACCGTCACCGCCCCGCCGTTCAACGCGTCCTCGAACAGGGCCATCGGGTGCACGTCCGTGGTGCGCGTGAGGCGTCGGTGCTCCCGGGCGAACCGCGTCGCGGGCGATGCCGCGGCGACCCGCTCGGCGTCCTGCGGCGTGTCGACGTCGACCAGCCCGGGCAGCAGCCCCACACCCAGCCCGAGGCCTCGCAACCGAGCGAGCTGCTCCGCCCCCGTGCGCTCGGTCGACATCGGGACGCCGACGATGGCGTGGACCGACGGGTGGCGCAGCCCGATGCACCAGTAGCCGCCGTCCTCGGTGAGCCCGAGCAGCGCGTCGGAACCGGCCCAGTCGACGTCGAGCAGCCCCGGCGTCAGCTGCGGGGTGTCCATGCCGACGAGCAGCATCGGGCCGGCGTCCGGAAGAGCGGCGTGGCAGTCCTCGAACGCCGCCGCGAGCCGCTCGTCCAGGCCGCCGCCGCGCTGCGGGATGACGACGAAGCCGTCCGGCACCCACGGCCCTGGCTCGCCGTCGAGCACCAGCACGCGGTGCACGACCGGGGTGGCAGCCACCGCCATCAGGGTGTCGTGCAGAGCGGCCGCCGCGAGCCCGCTCGCCTCCTCGGGCGAGAACCGGCTCTGCAGACGCGTCTTCGCCCTCCCCGGCAACGGCTGCTTGGCGATGACGAGCAGCGTCCCCGTGCGCTCCGGCACCGACGTCGGAGCCGCGCTCACGCCACCAGCACCTTGCTCATGTCGCGGACGGCACGCGCCACCCCGAGCGGGGTCCCCGTCACCTTCGACCGTCCGGAGCGCGCCCTGTAGTCGACCTCGGCCTCGACCACGCGCCATCCCCGGTCGCTCGCACCGACGACCATCTCCAACGGGTAGCCGGACCGGCGGTCCTGCAGCTCCAGGGACACCAGGGCGTCGCGACGCGCGGCGCGCATCGGCCCGAGGTCGTGCAGCCGCAGCCCGGTGCGGCGGTGGATCCGCCGGCACAGCTCGCGGTTCGCCAGCCGCAGGTGCCAGGGCCACACCCGGCGCGACGTCGGCACGCGGGTGCCGAGCACGAGGTCGGCGGAGCCCGCCCGCACCGGGTCGACCACGCGCGGGAGCTGGCGCGGGTCGAGGGAGGCGTCGGCGTCCATGAACGCGACCAACGGTGCGGTGCAGGCGGCGAGACCGGCGGCGCACGCGGCGCCGAAGCCACGCGGCTCGGCGTGCACCACGATGGCGCCGTGCCGCGCCGCCACGTCCGCGGAGCCGTCGGTCGAGCCGTTGTCGACCACCACCGGCCGGTACCCCTCCGGCAGGCGGCCCAGCACCCACGGCAGGGCCTCGGCCTCGTCGAGGCACGGGAGGACCACGTCGACCTCGGGGACGTCGACAGGAGCTCCCACGCGCTCGACGGTAGCCACCCCGCGCACGCCGCGCCTCCCGTCCACGATGACGGTTCGTTGACGTAGGAGGTGCGGGGCGTCGGCACGGTCTAGGTTGCGAGCCGTGGGTGCCCGTGTGCTCGTCGTCGAGGACGACCGGACCGTCTCGGACGTCGTGCGCGCCTACCTCGACCGGGCCGGCCTCGAAGCGCGCGTCGTCGAGGACGGCCTCACCGGTCTGGAGGAGTGGCGGTCGTGGCAGCCCGACCTCGTCGTCCTCGACCTCATGCTGCCGACCCTCGACGGGCTCGAGGTGCTGCGGCGTCGCCGCGCCGACGGCGACGACACCCCGGTCGTGGTGCTCTCGGCCCGCGGGGACACCGACGACCGCGTGATCGGGCTCGAGGTCGGGGCCGACGACTACCTCGCCAAGCCGTTCAGCCCGCGCGAGCTGCTGCTGCGGGTGCAGGGGCTGCTGCGCCGCGACGAACGCGCCCAGGGAACCCGGTTGCTCCCCACCCGGATCGCCCGCGGACCGCTGGAGGTCGACACCGCGGCCCGGACCGCCCGCCTGCGTGGCGAACCGCTGTCGCTCACCACGCGCGAGCTCGACCTGCTGGTGTTCCTGCTCGACCACCCGGGCGAGGCCTTCGGCAAGCGCGACCTGCTCCGGCGGGTGTGGGGCTGGGACTTCGGTGACACCTCCACCGTCGCCGTGCACGTGCGGCGGTTGCGGGAGAAGGTCGAGCAGGACGCCTCGGACCCCCGGCTGGTGCTGACGGTGCGCGGCACGGGCTACCGGTTCGCGACGCAGGACGAGCTGGAGAGGAGCGGGACGTGAACGACCAGCTGGCCGTGCTGGGGCTGACCGTGGGGAGCTGCCTGGCCACGGGCGTCGTCGGCGTCGTCGTGCTGCGGGCCCTGCGGCGGCACCGGGTCGTCGTCGTGCTCGTGCTCGCCGCACTCGTCCCCGTGCTGGCGGTGGCGGTCTCGGTGGCCGTCAACGTGCAGGCGATGTTCATCTCCCCGCACGACTCCCAGGTGATGGCGACCTCGCTGGTCGCGGCCCTGGTGACCGCCGTCGTGCTCGCCGTCGTGGTGGCCCGCTGGCTGGTGGCGGGGTCGCGCGCGGTGGGCCGCGGCCTGCAGGTCCTCGGCGCCGACGAGGGCGCCGTGGTCGAGCCGGCCGGGGCGGAGCACGACCCCGGTCCGGTGCCGGCGGAGCTGGCGGCGCTCGAGACCGAGCTGCAGGAGACCGGCCGGCGGCTCGAGGCCTCGCGTCGCCGCGAGCGCAACCTCGAGGCGTCGCGGCGCGAGCTCGTCGCGTTCCTGTCGCACGACCTGCGGACGCCGCTGGCCGGGCTGCGCGCGCTCGCCGAAGGCATCCAGGACGGCGTGGTCGACGACGTGCCGCAGGCGCTGGACCGGATGAGGACCAGCGTGGATCGGATGAACGGCATGGTCGACGACCTGTTCGAGCTCTCCCGGCTGCACGCCCCCGACACCGAGCGACCCATGACCCTGGTCAGCCTGCGCGAGGTGGCCGAGGACATCGCCCGTGAGAGCGCCGAGGGTGCGCGCGCCGTCGGCGTGCGGCTCGACGTCGACGCCGACGACCGGCTGCCGGTGCGCGGCGTCGCCGACGAGCTGGCCCGGGCGCTGGCGAACCTGATCGGCAACGCGGTGCGGCACACCGCGTCCGGCGGGGCCGTGGTCGTCCACGGCGACCGCGACGAGGACGGTCGGGTGCGCCTGTCGGTGAGCGACGCGTGCGGCGGCATCGCGCCCGAGCACCTCGGGCGCGTCTTCGACACCGGCTGGCGCGCCGACCCCGAGCGCACGCCTGGCGACGGCCGGGCCGGCCTCGGGCTCGCCATCGCGCGCGGGGTGGCGGAGGCCCACGCGGGCACCTTGCAGGTGGAGAACACCGCCGACGGCTGCCGGTTCGAGCTCACCCTCCCCGCAGCGAGCCGCTGACCGTCAGGTCGTGGTGGGCGCCGCGTCCTCGTCGAGCAACCGTCTTCCGGCTCGGACCGTGCTCGGTCGTCGACGGTGGCGTCGCCTCCATCGCAGAACGGCTCGTCCCCGTCGGCCGTCGGTACCCACCCACGATGCTGCTCGGCGAGGGCGCCGGCGGCACCGCCCTGAGCAGCGCGCAGCGTCAGCGTGCCGGAACCGTCACGACGCGGGCAGACGTGGTCGGCGTGATGGCGTCGTCGTAACCGCCGGCCACCAGGACGCGACGATCCCCCACGACCGTGGCGGTCACGAACGACCGTCGCGGCTGGGCCGTCTCGCTGACCGTCGTCATCGACCCGTCGGCCGGGTCGAAGACCTCGACCCGGGGGCCTCCCGCGATGACGACGCGTCCGTCCGGGAGCGCCGCGACGGCGCCGTCGAGCTTGTACTGCGCGGCAGCGAGGTCCGGTCCCGACGCGATCGTCCCGACCGCGTCCGCCGAGGGCGGGGTGAGGATCTCCGTGGAGCCGAGGAGCTCGCGCCCCTCGACCGTCGTCGAGCCGCCGACCACGAGCGCCCGACCGTCGGCGAGGGCGACCGCGGCGTGCTTCACCCGGGGCACCGCCAGGCGCGGGCCGTCGGTCCACGACGTGCCGTCGAAGGCCTGCGTCGTCGGCACGGCGGCACCGCCACGCGACGCGCCGCCGACGACGAGCACCAGGTCGCCGACCGCGACCGCCGCGTGAGCCGCGCGGGGCTCGGGCAGCGCCGGAGCGGACGTGACGGCACCCGAGGCCGGGTCGACGAGCTCGACGGAGGCCAGTGCCTCGCCCCCGGCGCCGAAGCCGCCGACCACCAGGACACGCCCGTCGGGCAGCAGCGTCGCGGTGTGGTCGGCGCGACCGACCCGCAACGTGCCCATCGGCGAGAAGGATCCCCCTGCCGGGTCGAGGACCTCCATGCCCGCGGTCGGCGCCCTGCCCTCTCCCGGGTAGCCGCCGACCAGCAGCACCCGGCCGTCGGGCAGCAGGGTCGCCGTGCCGCTCGCACGAGGCTCTGTCATCGCCGGGCCCGCTCGCGCCGTCCCGGTGCGTGGGTCGACGACCTCGCTCGTGCGGGCCTGGCCGAACCCGCCGCACCCCTGCGTGGCGCAGCCCCCGACCAGGAGCACCGACCCGTCCTGGAGCGGAACCGCCCGGTGCACCGCCCGTGGCTGCGACAGCACGATCGCCTCGCCCACGCGCCCCGGAGCCGGTTCGTCGCGGGTCGGTTCGCCGGGGGTGCACCCGACCAGCAGGAGCGACACCGCGACGACGACACCTCGGAATGGCCCACGCGTCACGGCCCGACGGTACGCCGGAGACAATCGTGGGATGACGCGGACGCACCCTTTCGGGACGATGCCCGACGGACGGCCGGTGAGCCGGCTGGTCCTGGGCGCCGCACCCGGGCTCGAGCTGCACCTGCTCGACCTCGGGGCGACCATCCACCGCCTGCTCGTCACCGGGGCCGACGGCGTCCGCCGCGACGTCGCGCTCGGGCACCCCACCGTCGCCGACCACCTCGCCTCGGACGCCTACCTCGGGGCCACCGTCGGTCGCTACGCCAACCGGATCCGCGCGGGTCGGTTCGAGGTCGACGGCCGACGCGTCGAGGTCGGCACCAACGACCGCGGCAACGCCCTGCACGGCGGCCCGGAGGGCTTCGACGCCCGGCTCTGGGACGTCGTCGAGCTCTCGCCCGGTACCGCGGTGCTCGGTCTGACGAGCCCTGCGGGAGACCAGGGCTTCCCGGGCACCGTCGAGGTGCTGGCCCGGTTCGAGGTCAGCAGCGACACCGTCGCCCTCACCCTCACGGCGCGCACCGACGCGCCGACGGTGGTCAACCTGACCCAGCACCTGTACCTCAACCTCGACGGCGAGGGCTCGGGGACGGTCGACGACCACGAGCTCCACGTGGCTGCGTCGCGCTTCACGCCGGTCGACGACGGCGGCATCCCGCTCGACGGCCACGAGCCCGTGGACGGCACCCCGTTCGACCTGCGCGAGCCGCGCCAGGTTGGCGTCGTGGCGCGTAGCCGCCACCCCCAGGTGGCGGCAGCCCGCGGGCTCGACCACAACCTCGTCCCCGACGGCTCCGGGGCGCGCCCGGTGGCCCGGCTCACCGGACCGGTGAGCGGGACCACCCTGACGCTGTCGACCGACCAGCCGGGCCTGCAGGTGTACACCGGCAACTTCCTCGACGGCACGCTGCCGTCGCTGCACGGCGGCACGTACCGGCAGGGCGACGGGATCGCTCTCGAGCCACAGCTCCCGCCCGACACCCCCAACCGCCCCGCGTTCGGGAGCGCGCTCCTGCGTCCGGGAGAGGAGTACCGCTGGTGGTGCTCGTGGCGGTTCGGGCCCTCGGCGCCGTAGGTCCGTCCGAGGGGTCCGTCGCCCCGCGCGGTTGCCTCGCCGCACGGGGCGTGGTTGTGTCGTCACGTCGACGCCGCCCCGGACCCCGGTAGCGCTGCAGCGCAGTCTGCGGGGTCCGTCGTCGTCTCCGGGCGACCGCGCTCGCTGAGCGAAGGAGATGTCCATGACCGGCACCCTCGACCCCGTGGTCGGCGACGTCGTCCCCGCCCGCGGGCGCGACGCCACCAGCCTGTACACCGCCCTGGCCGCCGACATCCGCGCGAGCGGCCTGCTGCGCCGCCGTCACGCCTACTACTGGACCCGGATGTCGGCGGCGCTCGGGACGTTCGCGGCGCTCTGGTGCGGCTTCGCCTGGCTGGGCGACTCCTGGCACCAGCTGCTGCTGGCCGGCGCGATGGGGGTCGCCATGACGCAGCTCGGCTTCCTCGGTCACGACGCCGCGCACCGTCAGATCTTCCGATCGGGTCCCTGGAACCTGTGGGCCGCACGGGTCCTCGCCATGGCCGCCGGGCTGAGCCACGAGTGGTGGAAGGGCAAGCACAACACCCACCACTCCGCGCCGAACCAGGAGGGACGCGACCCCGACATCGCTCCCGGGGCCTTCGCGTTCACGCGTGCGGCCGTCGAAGGGCGACGCACCGCCGTGACCCGGTGGCTCGCGCGGCACCAGGGCTGGTACTTCTTCCCGCTGCTCACGCTGGAAGGGCTCAACCTGCACGTCGCCAGCGTCCGTCCGCTCGTGGCCCGTCAGGCCACCCGCACCCAGCGGATCGAGGCCGGGTTGGTGGTGCTGCGGCTGGCGACGTACGTCGTGGCGGTGCTGCTCGTCCTGCCGGCCGACAAGGCCGTCGCGTTCCTCGCCGTCCAGTCGGCGGTCTTCGGGCTGTGCCTCGGCGGGTCGTTCGCGCCCAACCACATCGGCATGCCCATCGTCCCGGCCGGCTCCCGGATCGACTTCCTCAGCCGTCAGGTGCTGATGTCCCGCAACGTCCGTGGCGGGGTCTGGGTCGACTTCGCCCTGGGCGGCCTCAACTACCAGATCGAGCACCACCTGTTCCCGAGCATGCCGCGCCCGAACCTGCGGCTGGCCAGACCGCTCGTGCGGGCCTACTGCGACGCCCACCAGGTGAGCTACACCGAGGTGGGGCTGTTCAGCGCCTACCGGACCATCGTCGAGTACCTGAACGACGTCGGTCTGCGCGCACGGGGTCCGTTCGAGTGCCCGATCAGGGTGCAGTACCGCGGCTGACGCGCGGGCGCCCTTCTTCTGGGCTGATGTGGCGGGCGCGCTCGCTGCGGTCCGGACCGGCTGAGCCCGGGTCCAGGACCGGCTTCGTGCGCCTCTACCAGGTCACCTCGTCGCAGCCACGGTGGTCCGCGGGCTCCACCTGGAGCGTCGCGTGCGCGATGCCGAACCGCGTCTTCAGCTCCTGCCGGGCGCGGTCCAGGACCTCGTGCGTGGTGCCGTGCTCGGACGTCACGAGGTGCGCCGTCGCCACGTTCATGCCGGAGGTCAGCTGCCACACGTGCAGGTCGTGCACGTCGCCCACGCCGGGCAGCGCGGCCAGGGCTGCGGTGATCTCGGTGGGCTCGACGCCCGCCGGCGCGTGCTGCCCGAGCACCGCCAGCACCTCCCGGGCGAGCGCCACGGCGCGGACGACGACGAACACGGCGATGGCGAGCGCGATCGCGGTGTCCCACCAGGTCTGCCGCGTCCAGGTCACCAGCGCTCCGGCGACGACCACTCCGAGGGAGCCCACGGTGTCGGCGACCACCTCGAGGTACGCGCCCTTGACGTTCAGGCTCTCCTTCGCCCCGGCCCGCAGCAGCACCAGGGCGATCAGGTTCACCACCAGGCCGACGGCCCCGACCGCGAGCATCGCGCCGCCCGCCACCTCGGCCTCGGCGCCGATCCGCTGCACCGCCTCGACGGCGATGAAGACCGCCACCCCGAACATCACCAGCACCGCGAGTCCGGACGCGAACACCTCCGCGCGGAACGAGCCGTAGGTGCGGCGACCGGTCCGGTCCGGGCGGGTGGCCACCCTGGTGGCCACCAGCGCGGCGCCCAGCGTGACGACGTCGGCAGCCATGTGGCCGGCGTCGGACAGCAGGGCCAGCGATCCCGACACCAGTCCGGCGACGAGCTCGACGACGAAGAAGCCCGCGACCAGGACGAACGAGACCGCGAGGCGCCAGCGGTGCCGGCCGCCCGCGCTGGTGGCGACCCCGTGGCCGTGGCCGTGCCCGGTGCTCATCGCGGCGTCCCCGGCTCGTCCACGTCGACGACGCTAGGCGAGCGCCCGAGCCGCCGACAACCGGGTGCCGGTCACACCGAGGGTCGGGGACGCACGCGGGCGCCGCACGGAGCGATGACTTCCGGTCCGGGCCGCGGTCCACCGCCTGACGACCCACGAACCGGAAGGACCCCTGCGATGGCCAAGCTCATCTCCACCCTGTTCATCTCCGCCGACGGCGTGGCCGAGATCGACCCGGCGTGGCACTTCCCCTACTTCGACGAGAACATGGGCCGCGCGGTCACCGAGGACTACGCCACCAGCGACGTGCTGCTGATCGGCCGCGAGACCTACGACAGCTTCGCCGGGGCGTGGCCCGATCGCGAGGCCGCCGGCGAGGAGGACGCGCCGATGGCCAAGCAGCTCGGCGACCTGCGCAAGGTCGTGGTCTCGCGTCAGCCGCTCGAGTTCACCTGGCGCAACTCCGAGCTGCTCGACGGCGACCTCGTGGAGGCCGTCGCGGCGCTCAAGGCCGACCCCGGCGTCAAGGGGATCCTCGTACCCGGCTCGATCTCGGTCATCCAGCAGCTGCTCGCAGCGGGCCTGGTCGACGAGCTGCGGCTGCTCGTGCACCCGGTGGCGGCGCGCACCGGTCGCCGGCTCTTCGACGAGGGTGGCGACGCCTACCACCTGTCGGTCGTGGCGAGCGAGGTCTTCCCCACCGGCGTGATCCGGGTGGTCTACGCGCCGACCGCCCCGCCGGCCCCCGCCGGCTACGACGACGTCAAGGACCAGGTCCCCGACCTGGGCTGACCGCCGTCGGGATGCGGGCCCGCGACGGCCTGCCTACGGTCCGAGGATGGCGACAGGACGAACTCCCCCGAAGGGGGTCCAGCAGGTCGGACGGCGGGCGGTGCGCTGGATCGACGAGGGCAGGGCCGGACGGAGCTTCACCGACGTCGGACGCCGCCGCGCCCACCAGCTCGCGGACGGCGACACCGTCTCCGACGCCGACGTGAAGAAGATGAAGGCGTACTTCGCGCGCCACTCCGTCGACAAGCAGGCCGACGGCTTCACGCGCGGCACGAAGGGCTTCCCGTCCCCGGGCCGGGTCGCGTGGGACGCCTGGGGTGGCGACGCCGGCGAGCGCTGGGTCCGCGGCATCGACGTCTGATCCGAGCAGCGGGGCTCGTCCGGGTCGCTGGGTGCATCCCGTGCCACGGCAGCCACGGATCCACCGAGGGAGGCGGGTCACCCGCCGGCGGTGGCAGGGCCCGCTGCCGGCCGAGGAGCGGCGGCCCGGTGGGCGGCCTCCAGCACCAGCCGCAGCGGCGCCGGCACGCGGTCGAGCGCGACCTGCTCCGCGAGCGCCGCCGCGAACCGGGCCTTGCGTCCCGACGTGGTGCCCGCGAACCGGTGCAGCTGGTCGTGCAGCGGGCGGTCGCGCTGCGCGGGCTGGTGCCGGAACGTCTCCAGGCGCAGCAGCTCGCCCTGCGCTGCCACCACGTCGACCACCACGTCGACGCCGACCGCGCGGATCAGCTCGTCCTCGAGGTCGTCGTCGCACACGTGGAAGTCGCACGCCGCCAGGTCGTCCCTGGTCGCGACGTCGTGACCGCGCCGGCGCAGGGCGCCGACGACGAACCGCACCTCGGGCGCGTCGCACAGACCGACCACCGCCGGGCGCGCCGGGTCGGCGGCGACCGCCGCCAGGTGGCGCGCGACGTTCGTGACGCCCTCCATCGAGACCACCTCGACCGACGGGGAGCCGAGGCCGAGCCGCCGAGCCAGCACGCGCAGCGCCGCCACGTCGCTGCGCCCCTCGACCAGGACGACGCAGCCGGTGCCCGCGTTCGCGACGGCTTCCACGTGGTCGATCCTCGGTGCGGACCGCGGCTGGGGCAACGGCGTTCCCGTGGATCACCCCACGGATGGCGCCGCGCGCGTGCGCGGGTGAGGATCGCGAGGTGGCGGGCGGTGGAGCAGAGGGCAGTGACGGCCCGGAGACGACCGACGACGGCCGGTACCTGGTCATCGACGGACGCCGGTGGCGCGCCACCGACCCTGCCATCCCCGAGGACCGTCGGCGCGAGCTCACGAAGGTGCTGATGGCGTGGCGGCGCGAGGTGGGGCGGTCCAAGGGCACCGACGGCGAGCGGGCCGCTCGGGCCGGGGTCCAGGCCGCCAAGGTCGCCCTCGGCGAACGCGGGACGCCGTGGTGGGAGCAGTCGGACGACGAGCGCCGGGCGCGCTGGGAGACCGACCCGCCCGCCCCTCCCGCCTGAGCGGCGACTCCCCGGGGCTCGTGCATCCACCGGGCGCGGTCGGGCAGAAGTGCGGACATGGACGAGAACGGCTCCCCCTCGGCGGTCCTCACCCTGTACACCCTGGACGGGAACGGTGACCTGCTGGCGCTGCGCCGCGCCTTCCGGCACCGCGACGCCGGCGGCGCCTGGTTGCCGGCGCTGCACGCCCACCAGGAGCCCGACGAGGACCCGGTCGAGGCCGCGCGGCGGATCGCGCTGTCCAGCCTGGGCCTGCGGCTGCACACGGTGCGCGTCGTCGAGGAGGCCGCGACCCGCGCGACGCCGTGGTGCCCGCGATCGCCCGCGGAGGTGGGACCCGTCCTGATCGCCTCCACCGGCCGCCGCGTGGTCACGCCCGACCCGACGCTGTTCGACGACGCCGACTGGGTCGGTGGCGCGGCGGTGAAGCCACCCGTGCCCTCTCCGGGCCTCGCCTCGCTGTGGCGGACGGCGTCCGCCGACGTCCGCGCCGGTGGTCTGCTGAGCCCGCTCGCCGTCAGGTGTCCTGGCGCACCAGCGTCAGCACCTCGTCGCGCACCGTCTCCATCGTCGCGGTGTCCACGGCCTCGACGTTGAGCCGCAGCAGCGGCTCGGTGTTGGAGCCGCGCAGGTTGAACCACCACCTCGGACCGTCCGCGCCGTCCCGGGCGGGTCCGGTGACCGTGAGCCCGTCGAGGCTGTCGAAGCCGCCGCGACCGTCGAACGCCGCACGGACCCTGGCCACCGCGGACGGCACGTCCTCGACGCGCGAGTTGATCTCGCCGCTGCCTGCGTACCGCTCGTAGCCGGCGGCAAGCTGCGAGATCGGGACGTGCGAGTCCTGCAGCGCTGCCAGCACGTGCAGCGCCGCGAGCATGCCGGTGTCGGCTCCCCAGAACTCGCGGAAGTAGTAGTGGGCGGAGTGCTCGCCGCCGAAGACGGCTCCGCTGGAGGCCATCTCGGCCTTGATGAACGAGTGGCCCACGCGGGTGCGCAACGGCGTGCCGCCCGCTTCGGTCACCATCTCCGGGACGGCGAGCGAGGTGATCAGGTTGTGGATCACCACCGGCTCGCGTCCGGCGGCCCGCTCCTTGGCCACCTCGCGCACCGCCACCATCGCCGTCACCGCGCTCGGGCTCACCGGTCCGCCCAGCTCGTCCACCACGCAGCAGCGGTCGGCGTCGCCGTCGAAGGCCAGCCCGACGTCGGCGCCGTGCTCCACCACCGCGGCTTGCAGATCGCGCAGGTTCTCCGGCTCGAGCGGATTGGCCTCGTGGTTCGGGAAGCTGCCGTCGAGCTCGAAGTACAGCGGCACCAGCTCGATCGGAAGGGGCTCGAGACCGGCGGCGCGCCCGAACACCGCCGGCACGGTGTGGCCGGCCATCCCGTTCCCCGCGTCGACGACCACCTTGAGACGGCGCCCGCCGGACAGGTCGACGAGTCCGCGGAGGTGCTCGGCGTAGCCGCGCAGGAGGTCACGATCCTCGCGCGTGCCACGGTCGGCCGCCTCCGGCACGCCGTCGGCGAGGTAGCGCTCCGCGCGATCACGCACCGTGGCGAGGCCGGTGTCCTGGCCGACGGCCCGCGCACCGGGCCGGCAGACCTTGATGCCGTTGTACCGCGCGGGGTTGTGCGACGCGGTGAACATCGCTCCGGGGCAGTCGAGGACGCCACTGGCGTAGTAGAGCCCGTCCGTCGAGGCCAGGCCGATGAGCACGACGTCTCTCCCGCGCGCGGTGACGCCGTCGGCGAAGGCGTCGACCAGAGCACCCGAGGACGGTCGCATGTCGTGCCCGATGACGAAGGGCCTACCCGCCACGCCGAGCACGTCGGCGCACGCGGCACCGAGAGCGGTCGCCTCGCGCGGACCCCACTCGTCCGGCACCACGCCGCGCACGTCGTAGGCCTTGACGACCGCGCTCAGGTCCGGTCGTTCTGCGTCGTTCGGCATGGCCCGCAGGTTATCCGGGGGCCGCGAGAGCACGGGCACGGCCCGACGCGCTCCGTAGCCTCGCCGCACGACGTCCCCCCGTCGTGACGGCTCCACCGACGACCACCTCGCGGGCTGGCACCATCAGGGCGTGCACCCCCACCACCACGGCTCCTTCGACCAGCCGCTGCGGCTGCGATGGGTCTACCTGCACGTGGTCGGCGAGCTGGCCCAGCACGCCGGCCACGCCGACATCCTGCGCGAGCAGGTGCTCGCGGCCGACCGCGCGCGCTGAGACGAACGACAGGGACGCCGCGCCGGCTCAGGGCACCAGCACCACCTTGCCGCGGGCCGTCCCCGACGCGAGGTGCGCGTGCGCGGCGCGCACGTCGTCCAGCGCGAACGTCCGGTCGACCTGGACGGTCATCCGCCCCTCGGCTGCCAGCGCCACCAGCGCGGCGCGGGCGGCGGACCGGACCTGCGTGCCGGGGTCGGCGCCGGGTCCGCCCCCGAGCAGCCGGATGCCGAGCCCGGGCGCCCGGGCGAACGCCGCCACCGTGGCGATCCGGTCCCGGTCGGGCACCAGGGCGAGGCTGACGTCGACCGCCTCGTCGGTGCCCACCGCGTCGAGCGCCACGTCGACGCCATCGGGAGCGAGGTCCCGGACCCGCTCGAGGAGACCGTCGCCGTACGGCACCGGCTCGCCGCCGAGCTCGCGCACGTCGTCCTGACGACCCGGACCGGCGGTGCCGATGACGCGGGCGCCCCGGTGCACGAGCAGCTGGACGGCCGCGGAGCCCACGCCGCCCGACGCACCGTGCAGCAGGACCGTCTCGCCCGGCGCGACCGCGGTGGCGTGCAGCAGGTGCGCGGCCGTCACGCCCGTGAGCAGCAGGCCCGCAGCCTGCTCCGCGGTGAGCGTCTGCGGCCGGAGGAAGACGTCCTCCTCGCCGACCAGCACCTGCTCCGCGTACCCCCCGACGACGCGGTAGGCGATGACCTCGTCGCCGACGGCGAACCGGTCGACGCCGGCGCCCACCGCCGACACGACCCCCGCGACCTCGGAGCCCAACCGCTTGGGCAGGGCGGCCGCGTCGGTGCCGAAGGTCCCGTCGTAGGACTTGCGGTCGGCCGGGTTCACCCCGGCGGCACGGACGTCGACGACCACCTCCGCGTGACCTGGCTGCGGCGCCTCGACGTCGACCACCTCGAGGACCTCGGGCCCGCCGTACCCCGTCGCCACCACCGCTCTGCCCATGCCGGGCCAACCCCGGTGCGGGGAGGCGAATTCCGGGACTGCCCCGCCTCGGGCAGACTCGGGCGGTGGACCACGAGACGGGCGAGCACGGGCTGGACCCCACCTGGTGGGAGGACCGCTACCGCTCGCAGGACGCCGGGACGGCCCACCCGCCCAACCCGTACCTGGTGGAGGTGGCGGGCGGGCTGGACCCGGGCCGGGCGCTGGACGCGGGTTGCGGCGAGGGGGCGGAGACGCTCTGGCTGGCCGAGAAGGGTTGGCACGTCACGGCTCTGGACGTCTCGCAGACCGCGCTCGACCGTGCACGCGAGCGGGCGGAGGCGCTCGGGCCCGAGGTGGCGGGACGGATCACCTGGGTGCGGGCCGAGCTCGCCGCCTGGTCGCCGCCCACCGGCGGTCTCGACCTGGTCTGCTCCCACTACGCGCACCCCACCGGGCCGGCGGGCCGGATGGTCGAGCAGCTCGGAGCCGCGGTCGCACCCGGCGGCACGCTGCTCGTCGTCGGGCACCAGCACACCGGCGGGCACGGTCACGGCGGGGGGCGCGGGGACAGCGACGGTCATGCGCACACCGACGGTCATGCGCACAGCGACGGCCACGGTCCGGCGGCGGGTACGACGTTCACGCCCGAGGTCGTGACGGCTGCCCTCGACCCCGGCGGCTGGGACGTCCTGGTGGCGGAGCACCGCACCCGCCGGACGGGCGCACCCGGCGCTATTGGCGGTCCTGGGGGTCCTGGCGCGACCCTGGACGACGCCGTCGTGGTGGCCCGCCGACGCTGACGTCCGGTCTCGTCCACAGCTCGCCCCTCCACCTGGGCGTTGTCCACACGATCCGTTGCGGCACAGCGGTTGTCGGTGGTGCCGCCTAGTCTTGGGGTATGGCGGTGGAGACGGTGGACGCGGGGTCGGGGCACCCTGTCTTCGCCGGTCTGGCCCTGATCGAGCAGGGCCTGGCCCAGGTCCAGGAGGCCTCGACCTGGTCGTTGGACGACCGCCAGGTCGCCACCCTGATCGTCGGGCTCACCCAGCTCGGCGCGCGCACCGAAGCAGCACGAGGTGCAGCGCTGCGCGAGTCCGTCTCCCGGGAGACCCCGGACGCGCGCGGTGAGCAGGGTGCGCGGACGGTGAACCTGCTCAAGTCCCGGTGCCGGGTCTCCCCGAGGCGGGCGTCGGCGGATGTGGAGAACGCGAAGCTGACCTGCCCCGACACCGGGACCCTGCGCGAGCTGGGCCGCGCGTTGGCGGCCGGCGCGGTGTCGCGCGAGCACGTCGACGTCGCGAGGTCGGCGCTGAAGCGGCTTCCGGGCCGGGTGGTGCGGGAGCGGCGGGACGAGGTCGACCACCTGCTGACCGAGCACGCCCGCAGCGTTCGAACCCGGGACGGCGGAGTACCTGTCGCGGCACCTGCTGTCGGTGATCACCCCGGACCGCGGCGGACCGGTACGACGAGAACGCCCTGGACCGGCGGCACCTGTCGGTGGCGACCGACCAGACCGGGATGGTCCTGCTCAGCGGCCAGCTCGACCAGTGCACCGGGTTGAAGTTCGCGACGGTCCTGGACCACCTCGTCGAGACCGACCGTGCCACCGGCAGCGCGGATGGCGCCGACGGCGGCGAGCCGGATCTGCGGACGCGTGGTCAGCGTCGCGTCGACGCCCTCGGGGTGATGGCCGACGCCGCCGCCGAGTTCCTCGGCCTCGGCGCCGCCGCACAGCAGGCGACCGATGAGGACGCGCCTGTCACCCGGCAGCGTGCGGCACGGGCGGTCCCGCGGGTCGTGGTCGTCACGACCCCGGATCAGCTCGCCGGCACCGAGGGTGCCGGTGCCGCGTGCACGACCGGCGGCGACCTGGTCGGCCAGCGGCGCGCTGACGCGGATCGCCTGCGACGCCGTCATCGACCGCGTGGTCCTGGACAAGACCGGGCGGGTGCTGGCGATGGACACGACCGGCAGGCTCGCCACCGCCGCCCAGCAGACCGCCCTGGCCGCCCGCGACCGCGGGTGCACCTGGCCGGGATGCACCACCCCGCCGTCGCTGTGCGAGGCGCACCACGTCATCTGGTGGTCCCGCGGCGGACCCACCACCCTCGACAACCTCGCGCTGCTCTGCCACCGCCACCACACCCAGATCCACGCCCAGCCCGACGACACCGACCGACCGGGCGACGCCTGGGTGATGGTGATGCGCGACGGGATCCCCTGGTTCCGACCACCCGACCGGCTCGACCCCGACCGCCGGTTGCGGCGCAACACCTTCCACCAGACCGTCCAGGCCACCCGCGCCACCGGCCTGCGCTGGCGCGCTCCCCGACCGCCCGACAGCACCGCGCCGCCGTGAAACCACCGATGAGTCCCGCGCGGTCGCACGGCGAGGCGTCGGCGCTGCAGTCCGAGGGGTCGACCTGCACGCCGGAGGGTGGTCTGCGCCATCCCGTGGTCGTGCGCAGCCGGCACGAAGTGCGTCCCGATCAGGCCGTTGGTGGTGGCTCCGCAGATCGCGAAGCCGGCGAACAGCGCCCAGAAGGTGCGGGTGCGGGCCGCGGTGACCAGACCCTGCACCGCGCGCCGGGCGGCGCCGCGTCCGGGCAGAACCGGCTCCGGCGGGTCGGACGGGTCGGCGCCGTAGGGCAGCACGCCGAGGTCCTGGGGGCGGTCGCGCAGGAGCAGCACCTCCAGCGGCACCATCAGCACGCTCGGCGCAGCGCGGAAGCCGGCCGCCCCGATCAGCGCCACGAAGGCCACGGCCGCGACGAACCAGGCGGGGTGGACGCACCGGGCGCGCACCGGCGAAGCGGTGGTCACGGCGCGACGCCACCCGGGTGCGCGGACCGGTCGGTGCCGCGCTCGCTGTCCGGTCCGGTCGGGTCGGCCCGCACGGCGAGCGCCTCGGGGTCCTCGCTCACGGGGCTCTCCACCCGCGCGTGCAGAGCCTCCATCTGCGCCGCGACGGCGGTGCCGGCGAACAGCGAGATCGCCGACAGGTAGCACCACAGCAGGAGGGCGAAGATGCCCGCCAGCGGGCCGTACACCTCGTCGAAGGAGGTGCTGAGCCGCAGGTAGAGCGCGAGCAGGGCGGTGGACGCCGTGGTCAGCACCACCGCCACGCCGGACCCCAGCGCCAGCCACGACAGCGCGGGCTGGCGCCGCCGCGGCACGTGGTCGAGCAGCACCGCGATCGTGAACGTCGTGGTGAGCAGGCCGGCCGGCCAGCGCAGCAGGTCCCACGCGAGGTGCCGTCCGGGTCCCCACCCGTACACCTCCGTCAGCGCGTCGCCGAGCGCCCCGCCGCCGACAAGGAGGATGAAACCCGCTCCCACAGGCACCATCAGGACGAGCGTGAGCACCGCCGCCCGACCGTACTTCAGCAGCGCCGGGCGGTCGCGACGGATGCCGTAGATCCGGTTGGTGCCGCGCTCGATCTGCGCCGTGGCGGTGATCATCGCCATCACGGCCACCAGGAGGCCGACCACCAGCGCGACCTCGCCGACGTCCTCGTCGAGGTCGCCGTCGAGCAGCTGACCCACCGCCTGGTCGCCCTGCGTGCCCGGCGACAGCTCGGCGACCGTGCGGGCCACCACCTCCGCGGCCAGGCCCGAGTCCAGGTCGCTGGCCAGACCCGTGAGAGCCACCAGGAACGGCACGAGGCCGAGCGCCATCTGCAGCGCCAGGGCGCGGCTGCTGCTGAACCCGTCGCCGAACCGGAACCGCAGGAACGACTCGCGCAGGACCCGCAGCACCCCGTGCCTGCGGACCGTGTGCCAGGCGTCCTCGGCGTCGAGCTCGTCCCCGGCCATGTCGCTGGTCACCGGAACACGCCGAGCGGTCGTCACGGCCACATCGTGCCCTGGGGGTGCACCCGGCCGGGCGGCACCCGGCGCAACGTCACCGGACGGCAGCAGCACGCAGGTAGGTTTGGCCCGACCGCGCACGGCCACCGCGGCCGCGACCCCGGAGGGACGACCCAGTGACCCAGCTGACCAAGGGCGGCAACGCGCCCCTGACCGCCCACCAGGTGGTGCTCACCGTCGACGTGGGCGCCCCCGCCGACCTGTCGGCGCTGCTCGTCACCGAGAGCGGCAAGGTGCGCTCCGACGCCGACTTCGTCTTCTACAACCAGCCCACCGGGCCGGGCGTCCGGTGCGTGCAGCCGGCCGGCGGGCAGGGCTGGAGGGTCGAGGTCGACCTCGGGCAGGTCCCCGCCGACGTCCACGCCGTCCGCCTGGTCACCTCCCTCGACGACCCGAACGGACGCTTCGGCAGCGTCGGCCAGCCGGTGGCCCGCGTCACCGACGGCGCCGGCGGGCCGCAGGCGGAGTTCACGATGACCGGGCTCGACAGCGAGAGCATCGTCGTCGCCGTCGAGCTGTACCGCCGCCAGGGGTCGTGGAAGGTGCGTGCGGTGGGCCAGGGCTACGCCGGCGGCCTCGCCGACCTGATCAAGGACCACGGCGTCTCCGTCGACGACGCACCCGCTGCCCCGGCTCCCCCAGCACCTGCCGCGCCGCCTGCCCCGCCGGCGGCGGCCGCACCACCCGCCGCACCCTCCTCGCCTCCTCCTGCTCCCTCGTACGGCCAGCCCGCCCCCCCAGCGCCCTCAGCACCCTCGGCGCCGCCCGCACCGTCCTACGGCCAGCCCGCCCCGGCGGCGCCGTCGTACGGCCAGGCGCCTCCCGCTCCCCCGGCCCCGCCGCAGACGGCACCACCCGCGGCGCCGTCGTACGGCCAGCCCGCGCCCGCACCGTCCTACGGGCAGCCGGCCGCCCCCGCGCCGTCGTACGGCCAGCCGCCGGCCCCGCCCGCGCAGGCTGCGCCCGCCCAGCCGCAGCAGCCGCCGCAGGGGCAGGGCGAGGTCAGCCTGATGAAGGGCCGCACCGTCAGCCTGTCCAAGGGACAGAAGGTCTCGCTGTCCAAGGAGGGCGGCGTCGCCCTCACGATGATCCGGATGGGCCTGGGCTGGGACCCGATCAAGAAGGGCGGCTTCTTCGGTTCGCGCGAGGTCGACATCGACCTGGACGCCTCCTGCGTGCTGTTCGCCGACGAGCAGGCCGTCGACGTCGCGTTCTACAACCAGCTGCGCACCAAGGACGGCTCGATCCAGCACATGGGCGACAACCGCACCGGTGAGGGCGACGGCGACGACGAGGTGGTGATGGTCGACCTCACCCGGGTGCCCGTCCACGTCAGCACGCTGTTCTTCGTCGTCACGTCCTACGAGGGCCAGACCTTCGAGCAGGTGCAGAACGCGTTCTGCCGCCTGGTCGACCAGACCACGGGTGCCGAGCTCGCGCGCTACACGCTCGCGGGCGGCATGGCGAACACGGGCATGATCATGGCCAAGGTCTACCGCGAGGGCGGCGGCTGGAAGCTGCAGGCGATCGGCGAGGGCATCCAGGCGCGGGTGCCCACCGAGGCGATCCAGCAGCTGCACCGGTTCCTCAAGCGGTCCTGAGCCGGCGGCCTCGGGCGCGAGCGTGACCACCGACCTGGTCAAGGGCCAGAACCTCCCCTGGCCCGACGCCGTCGTCACGGTCAGGGTGCACCACCCCGGCGACGTGTCGGCACTGCTGCTCGGCGCGGACGAGAAGGTCCGCAGCAGCGCCGATCTCGCCTTCTACAACCAGCCGGTGGCCGGTGCCGCCACCTGGTCGCCGGGCCCGCCGCAGCAGGTGCAGGTCGCGCTGGACCGCGTCGACCCCGACGTCACCACCGTCCTGGTCGTCGTGAGCACCGACCCCGGGGCGCCACCGCTGGGCAGCGGACCCGCACCGCGCGTGGAGCTGGTCGGCGCCGCGCAGGTCGTGGCCGCCTTCACCCCCACCGGGCTCACGTCCGAGCGCGCGCTGGTGACCTGCGAGCTGTACCGGCGCGCAGGCGGGTGGAAGGTGCGCGCGGTGGGGCAGGGGTACGCCGGCGGGCTCGCCGAGGTCGTGACGCGGCACGGCGTCGAGGTCGACGAACCGGCACCGGCAGCGCCCACCGCACCACCGGCCGCCGCCGCTCCCGTGCCGCCGCCGTCGGTGCCGCGACCTCCGTCGGCCACGCCTCCACCACCCCCGGGGACGTCGGCGCAGGAGAGGCTGGCCCGCCAGGCCGCCGGCATCCTCGAGGACGCCTCCCGGTCGACCGCCTCGCTCCGCTCGACCCTGGAGTACGCCGCGTCCCGGCTCGAGCGCGCGCTCGAGCAGCTCGTGGCCGATCCTCGAACCCGCTCCGGGCCGCAGAGCGAGACCGCCCGCGCCGCGGCCGAGCGCGAGCACGACGCGATGGTCGCCACCGCCCGCGCGAACCACGCCCGCGACATGGCCCACCTGCGCGAGGAGCTCGCCGGCCTCGAGTCGTCGCTGCCGGCACCGATGGCGCAGTGGACCTCACCCGCGTGGAGCTCGTGGCAGCCCGCCACGGAACGGGCGGCAGCGGTGCGGATCGGCACCCTCGGCGTCGACGACGCGCCGGGCCTGGCCGTGCCGATGCTGATCGGCCTGCCCCTGCACCTTCCCGTGCGCATCGACGGCGCCACGGGCGGGCCGCTCGCGGCGGCGCACGCGCTGCGGGCGGTCGCCACCCGGGTGCTCGCGGCAGCCCCGCCCGGGACGTTCGCCGTCACGGTCGTCGACGTCGGCGGCACCAACCCCGCCCCGATGCCCGCCCTCGGGCCCGTCGCCACCGACCCGGCCGCCGCCACGGCGGCGCTGGCCGACCTGGTGCGCCACCTCGACCTGGTCGAGATGGCTTACCAGGCAGGCCATCCCGAGGCCCTCGACGAGCTCGACGCGCGACCGCGGCTGCTCGTCGCGCACGACGTGCCCACCGGCCTCGACGACCACGCGCTCGGTCTGCTGCACCAGGTCGTCGACCGCGGGCCCGAGCTCGGGGTGCAGGTGGTGCTGTCCGCCACCGAGAGCGAGGCGGTTCCGGTGCCGCACCTGGCGGTGCTGCTGCGCGCGTGCCGCACGGTGCCGGCCGGCGACGGCGGGGTGCTCACCGACGGCTACGGCGGCACGTCGTGGGACTTCACCCCCGACCTCGGGCCGGCCGACCAGGACCTGCTCCCGCGCCTGCTCCCGCGGCTGTCGGTCCCCCGCCCGACCGCCTGAGCGCCTGACCACCTGAGCGTCGCTCAGACCGCGACCACCTTGCCGGGGTTGAGGATGCCGTGCGGGTCGAGCGCGCGCCGCAGCGCGCGGTGCATCTCGGCCACCACGGGGTCGAGCTCGGCCGCCAGGCCGTCGCGCTTGAGCAGGCCCACGCCGTGCTCGCCGGTGACGGTGCCGCCCAGATCCAGTGCGGCGGTGATGATCTCGGCGAACGCGGCCTGAGCCCGAGCGCGCGCGGCGTCGTCGCCGGGCGGGGTGATGAGCAGCGGGTGCAGGTTCCCGTCGCCGGCGTGGGCGATGTTGGCCACCAGCACCTCGTGCCGCCGGCCGATCTCCTCGACCCGCTCCAGCATGGCCGGCACCGCGCCGACCGGGACGCAGACGTCCTCGGTGAGCACCGGCCCGAGCCGCTCCAGCGCGGGGTAGGCGAGCCGGCGGGCGCTGAACAGCGCCTCTGCCTCCTCGGGGTCCGACGAGCGCGCCGCCCAGGTGGCGCCGGCCGACTCGAAGGCCGCCAGCACGGCGTCCGCCTCGGCCTCTCCGGCGGAGCCGGGCGCGTCGACCCGCGCGAGCAGGATCGCCTCGGCGTCGGCCGACAGACCCATGTTCTTCCACTCGTCCACGGCCACGAGGCAGTGGTGGTCGAGCAGCTCGAGCGCGGACGGCACCACCCCGGTGGCCGCCACGGCGGCGACCGCCTCGCCGGCCGCGACCAGGGAACCGAAGTGACCCACGACGGTGTGCTCGGGCGGGCGCGCCGGCCGCAGCCGCACGGTGACCTCGGTGACGATGCCGAGCGTGCCCTCGGAGCCGACGAGCAGCCCGACCAGGTCGTAGCCCGCGACCCCCTTGGCGGTGCGCCGGCCGACCCGGACCAGGTCGCCGGTGCCCGTGACGACCTGCAGCTCCAGCACGTAGTCGCGGGTCACCCCGTACTTGACGCAGCAGATGCCGCCGGCGTTGGTGGCCACGTTGCCGCCGATCGTCGACCAGGGCGAGCTGGCCGGGTCCGGCGGGTACCAGAGGCCGACCTCGGCGACGGCCGCACGGAGGTGGTCGTTCACCACGCCCGGCTGCACCACGGCGTACCGCTCGAGGGTGTTCACCTCGAGCACGGCGTCCATCCGCTCGAGGCTCAGGACCACCCCGCCCTCGACGGCGTTGGCTCCGCCGGACAGCCCGGTGCCGGCACCGCGGGCCACGACGGGCGCGCCGTGCTCGAGGCACAGGCGCACCACGTCGCGGACCTGCTCGGCGGTGGTCGGCCGGAGCACCGCGACCGGGAGGGCGGACGGCGCCCACTCGGCCTCGTCGTGGCGGTACCGCTCGCGCGAGTCCGGCGAGGTGACGACGGTCCCTGCGGGCAGGAGGTCGAGCAGGGCGGCGCGCAGGAGGTCGTCCGGCAGCTCCTGCTCGACCTCGGTCACGAGGTCGAGCCTGTCATCGGTCGCCGTCACCGGACCGACTTGATCGGCAGGACGGCGATCGCGCCGGCCATCACGAACACGATGCCCGCGACGAACAGCACCGGGTACCCGCCGGTGAGGCCCACCAGGCCCGCGGCGATCGAGGGGCTCATCGCCTGCGGCAGCGTGGTGGCCAGGCCGAGGATCGCGAGGTCGCGGCCGGCGGTGCTCTGCGCGCTCGCCAGCCGGGCCGGCAGCACCTCGGTCATCAGGGCGAGGTCGATGGAGATGTAGGTGCCGAAGCCGAGGCCGAGCAGGAAGCTGTAGACCAGGACGCCGGTGACGGTCGGCGCGAACAGCGGCACGGCGAGCGCGATCGACATGACGACCGAGGACCAGACGATGAACGGCTTGCGACGACCGACCTTGTCGGAGAGGAAGCCGCTGCCCAGGGCGGAGATGAGCACGCCGACGAGGAGCACGACACCGATCTGGGCGGCGACGGCGGTCGACTCGTTGTCGGACAGGCCGACGTAGTCGCGCAGGATGTAGAGGCCGTAGGTCTGGGCGCCGTAGAAGCCGATCACCATCAGGAAGCGCGAGCCGAACGCCCACGCGAAGTCCGGGTGGCGACGGGGGTTCACCCAGAAGCCGGCGAGGAACGCCTTGAGGGAGAACGGCTCCCGCACCTCGTCGACGGTCGCGACGCTCGACGAGTCGCGGTTGACCAGGACGAAGGTGCCGACCACGACCACCATCAGGACGGCGAGGACGAGGTAGGGCAGCGCGCCCTGGGCGGCGAGCGAGCCGGCCACGATCGCACCGACGGCGTTGCCGACGGTGATGCCGAGACCGACCATGCCGGACACCCCGCCGCGGCGGGCCGGCGGGTAGCGGTCGGGGACCAGCGCGGTGGCGGCGGCCTGGAGGGCGTTGACGCCGAGCTGGACGCCCAGCCAGACGATGGCGACGGTGACGACCGACCCGGCCATCGGGAGACCGACCAGGAAGCCCGCCGCGACGAGCCCGCCGCCGACCATCCACGGCGTCCGGCGGCCGAACCGCGAGCGGGTCACGTCGGACAGCGCGCCGGCGATCGGCTGGGCGAAGACGGTGGCCAGGAACGCCACGGTGGAGACGATCGCGAGGTTGCCGACCTTGTTCGCCTCGTCGAGGCGGGCCACCAGGTCGGGGATGAGGATGCCGAGCCCGCCGGAGTTGATGGCGAGGATGGCCACGTAGACCATCAGCAGCCCGAACGACAGGCGGCGCAGCCCGGAGGGCTTGCCCTCCTCGATCGGGACGGCGGTCCCGTCGGTCGGGAGGTCGGTCGGGAGGTCGGTGCCGGCCGCGGTGGGCGACGGGATCGTGCTGGTCATGGCGTCTCCTGGCGTGAGCTGGCGGCGCTGCCGCTCGGGTCGCCACCAGGGTCGGGCCGCAGGACGCGGACGGACAACGGATGAAACCTCTGCCGTCGCCCTGTTCTGGTGGGAGGATCCTCCACATGGGAACCGGGCCTGACTGGGTCGACCTGCTGGCCGGGCAGGCGAGCGTCGAGGCGCTGGAGGCGCACCGCCGCGCGCTGGTCGCCGGCGGGACGCCGGCGGAGCAGGTCGACTCCCAGGCCCGCGCCGCGCTCGAGGTGGCGGCGCTGCTCGCCGAGCGCCGTCAGCGGGCGCTCGAGCTGGCCGCGCTGAACGAGGTGGCCGAGCGGCTCGCCGTGGTGCGCGATCCGCAGGACCTGCTGGAGGAGGTGGTGGCCCAGGCGCGGCGCCTGCTCGGCGTCGACCTCACCTACCTCGCGCTGGTCGACGACGACGCGTTCCGGGTCGTGGTGGCCGACGGCGCCCGCAGCCCCCGGCTGGTCGGCATCCGGCTGCCGGCCGGCGGCGGCCTGATCGGCCGGGTGGTCGACTCGGGCGAGGCGATGTGGACCCGGGACTACGGGTCGGAGACCCGGATCGCGCACGAGGAGACGGCCGACCGCGCGGCATCAGCTGAGGGCCTGCGCGGGCTGCTCGGCGTCCCGCTCGCGGTGCGCGGCCGGGTGCTCGGGGCGCTGCTGGCCGCCAAGCGGCAGGAGCGCTCCTTCGACGACGACGAGATCCGGCTGCTGTCCGGCCTGGCCGCCCACGCGGCCGTCGCCATCGACAACGCGCGCTCGCGCCAGCAGCTGGCCGAGTCGGAGGCCGCTCTGCAGGACACGCTGCGGCTGGACGCCGCGCTCACCGCCGCGGTGCTCGAGGGCGGAGACCTCGACTCGCTGCTCGAGCGGGTGCGGGCGATGACCCCCACCCGGCTGGACTGGCTCGACCCTGAGGCCGCGCAGCAGCCGCACCCCGGCACCCTCCGCCCGGTCGTGGCCGCGGGCGACCTGCTGGGAGCGCTCGCCGTGGCCGACCCGGACCCGCCGACCGACGTCGTGCTGCTGATGGAGCGCGCCGCGCCCGTGCTGGCGCTGACCCTGGCCGGGCGCCGGGCCTCCGAGCGCGCCGACCGGCTGGGCCGCGACATCGCGACCGTCGACCTGCTGACCCGCGCCGAGGCGGATCCCGCGGCGGAGCGGCGCCGCTTCCGCGGCGCGGGGCTCGACCCGCGCCGCGAGCACGTGGTCGTGGTGGCCGACGGCCATCCCGAGGCGGCCCGGCGGTGGGCGGCCGGCCTGCCCGGCGGCACCGGTGCCGCGGCGGCGCTGCGGGGCCAGCTCGTCCTCGTCCGCCCTGCCGACGGGACGGACCTGGACGAGGCCTGGCGGCGGCCCGGCGCCCCGACCGCCGGGCTGGCCGGGCCGGTGCCCGCCGACGGCCTGCGCCGCGCCTACGCCGACGCCGGCCGCACCGCCCGGGCGCTCACGGCCCTCGGCCGTGACGGCGACCTGGCGCGCCCGGGCGACCTCGGGGTGTTCGCCGTCCTGCTCAGCCGCACCGGACGCCAGGAGCTCGCCGACCAGGTGCAGCGCGAGCTCGGCCGGGTGCTCGCCGAGGAGCGCGTGCGCCAGGTGCCGCTGGTCGACACGTTGCGCACCTACCTCGAGGAGGGGCGGCGGCCCACCGCGACCGCCGCCGCCCTCGGCGTCCACGTGAACACGCTGTACCAGCGGCTCGCGACCCTCGACCGGCTGCTCGGCGAGGGCTGGCGGTCGCGGGCGCTCGACCTGCAGGTGCTGCTGGTGCTGCACCGCGCGTCCGGGCGGCTCGACGGCTGACGGCGCTGCGCGGCCGACCGGGCCGCCGCGGGAAGCGTCCCGTCCGACCCGGTGTTGTGCCGGGCATGAGGATCGACATCTGGTCGGACGTCGTGTGCCCGTGGTGCTCGGTCGGACGGGCGCGCTTCGAGCGCGCGCTGGCCGGCTTCGAGCACCGTGCCGAGGTCGAGGTGGTCTGGCGCTCGTTCGAGCTGGACCCCGGTGCCGAGCCGTCCACCCAGCGGCACGGCACCCAGGCCGAGCTGCTCGCCGGCAAGTACGGCCGCACCCTCGAGCAGGCGCACGAGATGCTCGACCAGATGACGGCGACCGCGGCGGCCGAGGACCTCGAGTTCCGCTTCGACCTCGTGCGCGGCGGCAACACCTTCGACGCCCACCGGCTGCTGCACCTCGCCCGCGAGCGCGGCGTCCAGCAGCAGGTGAAGGAGGCGCTCGACCTCGCGACCTTCCGCGACGGGCTGTCCGTCTCGGACCCCGACGAGCTGACCGCGGTCGTGGTGGCCGCGGGTCTCGACGAGGCCGAGGTGCGCGAGGTCCTCGCCGGGGACCGCTACGCCGAGGACGTGAGGGCCGACGAGCAGCAGGCCCGCGCGTTCGGCATCACCGGCGTCCCGTTCTTCGTCCTCGACGGGAGGTTCGGGGTGTCCGGCGCGCAGCCGACCGAGCACGTCGCCCGGGTCCTCGACCACGCCTGGGCCGAGCGGGCGCCGGTGACGGTGCTGGCCGGCGCACCCGACGCGGGGTCGTGCGAGGGCGACTCCTGCGCGGTCTGATCCTCAGCTGATCTGGTTCAGTTGAGCGGGCGGGTGCCCTCCGGCAGCGCGCCGCCGCCGAGCAGGTCGGCGGTGAGGTCGGCGAGCGCCGTGAGCGCCACCCGCTGCGTCCACGGCCCGTAGGAGATCCGCGCGACACCGGCGGCCTGCTGGTCCGCCGGCGACGGCGTGCCCGGCACCCCGATCGTCGACAGCCGCCGCTCGCCGAACGCCTCGACGAGCGCGCCGATGGTGTCCAGGTCGAGCTTGCCGGGCGCGAAGACGCACGCCGCGCCGGCGTCGAGGAAGGCCCTGCCGCGCTCGATCGCGTCGGCCAGCACGTCGGCGGGGTCGCGGTCGGCGCCGCGCAGGAAGGCGTCGGTGCGGGCGTTGAGGACGAACGGCACGCCCTCGGCCTCGCCCGCAGCCACCATGGCGGCCACGGCGGCGACCGCCTGGTCCAGCGGCTTCATCTGGTCCTCGAGGTTGGCGCCCACCACCCCGACGCCGATCGCGCGCCGGACCGTGTCGCCCGGGTCTCCGTAGCCGGCCTCGAGGTCGGCCGACACCGGCAGGTGCGTCGCCGCGACGATCCGCCCGCACATGTCGATCATCTCGGCGACCGGGATGTTCTCGCCGTCCGCGTAGCCGAGCGTGGCGGCGATCGAGTGGCTGGCCGTCGCCAGCGCCGTGGTGCCGGGGACGTCGGTGACCACCTTGGCGGTGATCGCGTCCCAGACGTTGACCACCTGGAGCAGCTCGGGGTCGGTGTGCAGGCGCAGCAGGTCGGCGGCGCGGCTGGCGGTGGCGTCGTTGCTCATGGGCGCGACGTTAGGACCGCGCGCGCTCCGGTGCCACCCCGGCCGAGCCGGCCCGAGGACGATCGCGCCCGTCGCATCACCACGCCGAGCTCGCCCGGGTGCACCTCAGCCGATGACGCGCAGCCGCACCGTCTCCGGCATCGCCCGCAGCTCGGCGAGCAGGTCCTCCGGCAGGCTCGACGCCACGTCGGTGACCACGTACCCCGTGGTGCCCGAGGTCGCCAGCAGCTGGCCCTCGATGTTGACCCCGTGCTCGGCCAGGATCCGGTTCACGGTCGCCAGGACGCCCGGGGTGTTGAGGTGGACGTGGGCGATCCGGTGCTGGCCGGGGTGCGGCTCGAGCGCCAGGCCGGGGACGTTCACCGACAGCGTCGTGCTCCCCCGCTCGACGAAGTCGCGCAGCTTGGTGGCCACGAACCGACCGATGTCCTCCTGCGCCTCCTCGGTGGACCCGCCGATGTGCGGCGTCAGCACCACGTTCGGGATGCCCCGCAGGGAGGAGTCGAACGGGTCGCCCTTGGCCTTGGGCTCGTCCGGGAAGACGTCGACGGCCGCCCCGGCGATGTGGCCGGAGACCAGGTGCTCGCGCAGCACGTCGTAGTCGACGACGAACCCGCGCGACAGGTTGAGGAACAGCGAGCGCGGGCGCATCCGCGCGAACTGCTCGGTGCCGAAGAACCCGGCGTTGCCCGGACGGCCGTCGACGTGCAGCGTGACGGCCTCGGCCACCTCGAGCAGCTCGTCGAGCGACGAGCACCGACGGGCGTTCCCGAGCGCGAGCTTGTCGGCGGTGTCGTAGAAGTAGACCTGCATGCCGAGCGCCTCGGCGACGACCGACAGCTGGCTGCCGATGTTGCCGTAGCCCACGATGCCGAGCCGACGGCCGCGGATCTCGTGGCTGCCGGTGGCCGACTTCTCCCACCTACCCTCGTGCAGAGCGCGGTCCTTCTCGGTGAGACGCCTTGCCATCACGATGATCTCGGCGATCGCGAGCTCGACGACCGACCGGGTGTTGGAGAACGGGGCGTTGAAGACCGCGATCCCTCGCGCCGCTGCCGCGATGAGGTCGACCTGGTTGGTGCCGATGCAGAAGGCGCCCACGGCGAGCAGGTCGGGCGCGTCGTCGAGCACCTTCTCCGTCACCTCGGTCTTGGACCGGATACCGAGCAGGTGGACGCCGTCCAGCGCCGCGACCAGCTCGTCGGTGTCCATCGCCCCGGCGTGGGTGACGACCTCGACGCCGGCCTCGGTGAGCAGGGTCACCGCGAGGGGGTGGAGGTTCTCGAGCAGCAGGGCCTTCAGCACGTCGACCATGGTCTCAGCCCCGGCGCGGGCGGCGGTGCGGTGTCCAGCCTGCGAGCACGCAGGTCCACGGACCGGACGTCGGCCGCGCGAGGCTCAGAGCAGGCCGAGGGTGGCGAGCCGGCTGGACAGCGCGGCGCCGTCGGTGCCGCTGACCCAGGGCGTGCCGGGGACGGACTTGGCCTGGTCCATCGGCACGGGCAGGCCGCTGGCCAGCACCTGCTCGGTGGGCGACAGGTGCCGGATCGCGACGGCGGCCACGTTCTGCGGGTGGCTGCGTGCGAACTCGGAGTACAGATCGGGGTCGTGCTGGCCGTCGTCGCCGATCAGCAGCCAGCGGACGTCGGGGAACTCCTCCGCCAGCCGCACCAGCGTGCTCCGCTTGTGCGCCTGACCGCTGCGGAACCAGCCGTCCTTGGTCGGACCCCAGTCGGTGAGCAGGATCGGCCCGCGCGGGTAGAGGTGCCGCGACAGGAACCGGGTGAGGGTGGGTGCCACGTTCCACGCGCCGGTGGACAGGTAGATCACCGGCGCACCGGGGTTGGCGTTCACCAGCCGCTCGTAGAGCACGGCCATGCCGGGGACGGGACGCCGTGCGTGCTCGTTCAGCACGAACGTGTTCCACGCAGCGAGCATCGCGCGGGGCAGCGAGGTGACCATGACGGTGTCGTCGATGTCGCTGACCAGGCCGATCTCGGTGCCGGGACCGATCACGAGCACCGGCGCGCGCACCTCGCCCCGGACCGACTGGTCGGGGGCGTCGTCGGTGGGCTCCTCGACGGCCTCGACCTCGCCGCCGGCGTCCGGACCCACCACGTCGAGCGAGATCTCCTGCCAGCCCTCGGGGAGCTCGCACTCCATCCGCACGTCGAGGTACCCACCGCGGTCGGTGGTCACCACGGTCTCGGCGTCACCGGCGCGCACCCGCACGTCGACGTCGACGGCGGGGACGGTGACGAACTGGTGCCAGCCCCGGCGCAGCTCGTCCGGGCGGCGGTTGCGCGGCTCCGGTCGCGACAGCAGCACCCGACCCATCACCCGCACCCAGCCGGGGGCGCCGTAGCCGGTGTACGCGGTGATCTGCGGCCGCCAGCCTCGCTCGGAGAGGCGGTCCTCGAGGCGGGCGTGGAAGGCGTCCTCGAGCTTGGCGGCCCGGTGGAGTCCGCGTGACTGAGCGCGGGTCGTGCTCGCCACCGTCGCCCTCCCGCTGATCGTCGGCTGTCGCTCGTGCAGTGGGCAACTCTCGCACATACGCTCGCCGGATGACGGACGAGCAGCGCACCCTGCACCACCGCGCGCTGATGGGCGCCGCCACGGTCGTGGCTCTCGTCACCGACGCCGACCTCACTCGGCCGACCCCCTGCGAGGGGTGGGACCTGTCCGCGCTGCTGGCGCACATGATCGGCCAGCACCGCGGTTTCGCCGCGTGCGCGCGGGACGGCGACGGGCCGGAGTCCGCCTACGCGCCCGTCCCGTTCCACCCGGAGACGTGGGACGCGTCGGTCACCGAGCTGCTCGACGCCTTCGCCGCGCTCGACCCCGACGCTCAGGTGGTCGAGGTGGAGCTCTCCCCGCGCCCGCTTCCGGCGCGGGTGGTCGTGGGCGCCCAGCTGCTCGACAGCGCGGTGCACGCCTGGGACGTCGCCCGCTCGCTGGGGCTGGACCACGTCCCCGATCCGGACGTCGTGGCGGCGACCCTGGCCGTGGCCGAGGGGATCCCGGACGACGAGCGCCGCGAGCGGGAGGGCTCGGCCTTCGCGCGCTCGCTGCCCGACGACGGCGACGACCCGTGGGCGCGGGCGCTCGCCCTCCTCGGCCGCGACCCCGGCTGGGTGCGGCCCGGGGCGGCTCCTATCGTGGGCGCGTGACGGCAGGGAGGGCGGCGAGCGAGGGCTCCACGACCGAGCCCCCCACCACGCCCACCGCCGGGGCCGGCGCCGCCGCGGACGGCCAGCGCGTCGGGGTGCTGATGGGTCTGGCCGCCTACGGCCTCTGGGGCGTCTTCCCTCTCTACTTCACCGTCCTCGACCCCGCCGGGCCGGTCGAGATCCTCCTGCACCGGGTGGTCTGGACGCTGCTCGTGTGCGCCGTGCTGCTCACCGTCACCCGCGCGTGGGCCGGCGTACGCCCCGTCGTCCGATCCGGTCGCGCGCTCGCGATGCTCTCTGCCGCAGCGGTTCTCATCGCCACCAACTGGCTGGTCTACATCTTCGGGGTGTTGTCGGAGCAGGTGGTGCAGACCGCGCTCGGCTACTACATCAACCCGCTCGTCACGGTGCTGCTCGGCGTCGTCGTGCTGCGCGAACGGTTGCGTCCGGCGCAGTGGGTGGCGGTGGGCACCGGCGCCGCCGCGGTGGCGGTGCTGTGCGCCGCCTACGGCGGGGTCCCCTGGATCGCGTTGACGCTGGCTCTCAGCTTCGGTCTCTACGGGCTGCTGAAGAACCGGGTCGGCCGCAGCGTCGGCGCGGTGCACAGCCTGTCGGTCGAGACCGCCGTCCTCGCCCCGGCCTCGCTCGCCGCGATGGTGTGGATCGGCCTCGACGGCACCGCGACGTTCACCGACCTCGGCCTCGGCCACGCCCTCCTCCTCGCCAGCACCGGCGTCGTCACGGCGATCCCGTTGCTGCTGTTCGCGTCGTCGGCCCGACGGGTCCCGCTGTCGATGATCGGTCTGCTGCAGTACCTCACGCCCACCCTGCAGCTCGTCATCGGCGTCACCGTGCTGGGTGAGCCGATGCCTCTCGTCCGCTGGATCGGGTTCGGGCTGGTGTGGCTCGCGCTCGTCGTGCTGACCGTCGACATGCTGCGCGCGGGTCGCCGACGGCTCACCGAGACTTCACCTGCCGGTCACGCCGTCGTCGACTGCTAGGCCCACCTCGCCACCTAGCGTCGCGACCGGTCCCGCCCCCGGGGCCTCCGCGCCACGACGAGAGCGAGCCCCACCCGTGACCATCGCGCCCGAACGACGTCCCCTGCTGCCCATGTGGGGCCTGACCCACGGCCGCCGCAGCCCGGTGACCTGCCACCTGCGCTGCGGCGACGCGTGCGCCCAGCCGGTGCCCAACACCAGCGGCAACGAGCACTTCCGCGACGTCGCCTCGGCCGCGCTCAGCCGCCGCGCCCTGCTCGGCGGGGCCGGCGCGCTCACCCTCGCGCTGGCCGCGGGTGGCTCGCTCGGCACCAGCCCCGCGGTCGCCGCCGGCGCCGGGGTCGGCGGCAGCCGCAAGCTGCCGTTCACCCCCATCGCACCGGTAGGTGCCGCGGTCGACGCCATGACCGTGCCGGCCGGTTACACCGCGCACACCGTGATCCGCTGGGGCGACCCGGTTCTCGCCGGCGCACCCGTGTTCGACCCGGCCAACCCCTCGCCCGAGGCGCAGGCCGCGCAGTTCGGCTACAACTGCGACTACCTCGACGTCATCGAGGTGGACGGTGACGGCACCAGGGGCCTGCTCGTGGCCAACCACGAGTACACCAACGAGAACATCATGTTCCCGCCCGGCACCCCGGCCGAGACCGTCGTGCGGACGGCGTGGGCGGCGCACGGCCTGTCGGTCGTCGAGGTGAGGCGCAAGCGGCGCGGTCAGGTGTGGCAGGCCCAGCCCGGCGCGCGCCTCAACCGGCGGATCACCCTCGACACCGTCTTCACCTTCGACGGCCCGGCACGTGGCAGCGACCTGCTCAAGACCGTCGAGGACCCGCGCGGCGTCCGCGTCCGCGGGACGATGAACAACTGCGCCGGCGGCACCACGCCGTGGGGCACGGTGCTGTCCGGCGAGGAGAACTTCAACCAGTACTTCTACGCCACCGGCACGGACCCGAAGGAGGCTCGTTACGGCCTGGGCGCCCAGGACTCGCGCGGCTGGCGTGCGATCGACCCGCGCTGGGACGCCACGCGTCCCGAGTACGCCAACGAGCCCCACCGGTTCGGGTGGATCGTCGAGATCGATCCGCTGAAGCCGAATGCCACACCGGTGAAGCACACGGCGCTGGGCCGGTTCAAGCACGAGGGCGCCAACGTCGTGGTGGCGAGGAACGGGCACCTGGTGGCGTACATGGGCGACGACGAGCGGTTCGACTACGTGTACCGGTTCGTCTCGGCCGGGACGGTGAGGAAGGGCAGCAGCGACAGGGCCCGCGAGCACAACAAGACGCTGTTGTCTGCCGGCGACCTCTCGGTGGCCCGCTTCACCGGCGACGGCCTCGACGACGGCGTCAGCGACGGCGGCGGCGAGTGGATCCCGTTGACCCGCAACGGGAGGTCGATGGTGCCGGGCTTCTCCCTCGACGAGGTGCTGGTCTACACCCGGCTCGCGGCGGACGCGGTGCAGCCGACGAAGATGGACCGGCCCGAGGACGTCGAGGTCAACCTGGTCAACGGCCGCGTCTACGTGGCGTGCACCAACAACACCGACCGCGGCAAGGCAGGCAAGGAGGGCCCCACCGAGCCGAACCCGCGTGCGGCCAACAAGGACGGCCACGTCGTGGAGCTGGTCCCCGCCGGCGGCGACCACACCGCGGCCACGTTCGCCTGGAACCTCGTCCTGGTGTGCGGCGACCCCACCACCGCGGGAACGTACTTCGGCGGCTACACCGGTCCGGTCTCGCCGATCTCGTGCCCGGACAACGTCGCCTTCGACTCGGTGGGCAACCTGTGGGTGTCGACCGACGGCCAGCCGTCGGCGCTCGCCCTGTCGGACGGGTTGTTCAAGGTCCCCGTCGACGGCCCGGAGCGCGGCCGGGTGCAGCAGTTCCTCGCCGTCCCCGCCGGCGCCGAGACCTGCGGGCCGGTCGTCCGCGACGCCGAGGGCACCGTCCTGGTGGCGGTGCAGCACCCGGGCGAGAACGGCAGCTGGGACGCCCCTCAGTCGCGCTTCCCCGACTTCGTCCCCGCCGGCTCCACCGCCGCCCCCGGCGACTTCGCCGGCCCCCGCCCGTCCGTCGTCCAGGTCGTCCGCGGCTGACGGGCGCTGTCCCCCGGGCCTCCTGGCGAGGCCTGCACCTACCCCGCTGGGCTCGCACGCCTAGTGAACGTGGTGGTCGCCACGTCCACTAGGCCAGCGAGCCCAGCGAACAGGAGCAAGCGCGGGGCGGTGGGCGGGGTCAGGTGGTGCGGGCGGCGACCTCGCCGGCGAAGTCGGCCAGGGCGGCCTTGACCTCGCCGTCGGGGAGGGGCTCGAGGGCGGCGACGGCCTCGTCGGCCCAGCGCCGGGCGTGCTCGCGGGCGACGGCGGTGACCGGGTGCTCGCGCAGCAGCCGGACGGCGTCGGCGAGGGCGGCGTCGTCGGACAGGTCGCCGTCGACGACCTCGACCACCTTGACGGCGTCGGCGTCGCCCTCGGCGGCGGCCCGACGGGCGAGCAGCACCGGCAGGGTGGGGACGCCCTCCCGCAGGTCGGTGCCGGGCGTCTTGCCGGTGACGGCGGGGTCGGAGCTGAGGTCGATGACGTCGTCGGCCAGCTGGAAGGCGACGCCGACCTTCTCGCCGTAGTCGACCAGGACGTCGGTGACCTCGCGCGAGCAGCCGGCGAACATCGCGCCGAACCGGCCGGAGGTGGCGATGAGCGACCCGGTCTTGTCGGAGAGCACGCCGATGTAGTGCTCGACCGCGTCCTCGCCGGGGCGCGGGCCGACCGTCTCGTGCAGCTGGCCGAGGCAGAGCCGCTCGAAGGTGGCGGCCTGGATCCGCACCGCCTGCGGGCCCAGGCCGGCGACCACGCGCGAGGCCCGGGCGAACAGCAGGTCGCCGGTGAGGATGGCGACGCTGTTGCCCCACAGCGCGTGCACGGACGGTGCGCCGCGCCGCGTGGGCGCGGAGTCCATCACGTCGTCGTGGTACAGCGTGGCCAGGTGGGTCAGCTCGACCACGACCGCGGCGTCGAGGACCTCGGGACGGGTGGGGTCGCCGAGGTGCGCGGCCAGCAGCGCGAGCATCGGGCGCACCCGCTTGCCGCCGGCCTCGACCAGGTGCCGCGAGACGGTGTCGGCCAGCTCGTCGCTGTGCGCGACGGCCTCGCGCAGGCGGAGCTCGACCTCGTCGAGACCCTGCGCGACGGCGTCGGTCACCGCCGTCTGCTGCTCTCGACCGGCCACCACTGCCCCGTCGGTCAGGGCGCGGCGGCCGTGATGGCCCCCGCGAGGTCGAGGAACGGCTGCGGGTAGACGCCCAGCACCAGGGTGGCGACGACACCGATGCCCACCGCCGTGCCGGTGAGCCAGCCACCGGCGACCACGGTGGGCCGCTCGGTCGACGGCTCGGTGAAGTACATCAGCACGACGACCCGCAGGTAGAAGAACGCCGCCGCCGCGCTGGCGAGGACGCCGATCACGGCCAGCCAGGCGATGCCGCCGGTGACCGCGGCGGAGAACACGCCGACCTTGGCGATGAAGCCGCTGGTGAGCGGGATCCCGGCCAGCGCCAGCAGCAGGAAGGTGAACGAGGCCGCGAGCACCGGCGAGCGGCGGCCGAGGCCGGCCCACTGCGACAGGTGCGTGGCCTCGCCGCCGACGCCGCCGTCCTCGTCGCTCTCGCGGACGAGGGTGACGATGCCGAACGCGGCGACGGTGCTGAGCCCGTAGGCGAGCACGTAGAACAGGACGCCGACGACGCCCGCCTGCTGCACCGTCACCAGGCCGGTGAGGATGAACCCGGCGTGCGCGATCGAGCTGTAGGCGAGCATCCGCTTGACGTCGGTCTGGCGGATCGCCACGAGCGAGCCGACCACCATCGTCAGCGCGGCGATGATCCACATCGCGGGCTGCAGGACCTCCTCCAGGGCGGGAAGGGACAGGTAGAGCACCCGGATCAGCGCGCCGAACGCCGCCACCTTGGTGCAGGCGGCCATGAAGCCGGTGACCGAGGTGGGGGCGCCGGTGTAGACGTCCGGCGTCCAGGCGTGGAACGGGACGGCGCCGACCTTGAACAGCAGCCCGACCACGATGAGGAACGCACCGACCACGACCAGCGGGATCCGGCCGGTCCAGTCGATGCCGGGCTGCGACAGCGCCTGGCCGATCGCGCCCAGGTTGATGGTGCCGGTGACGCCGTAGACCAGGGCCAGGCCGAACAGGAACAGCGCGGACGAGAACGCCCCCAGCAGGAAGTACTTCAGCGAGGCCTCCTGCGACAGCAGGCGCCGGCGCCGGGCCAGACCGGCCATGATGTACAGCGGCAGCGAGAGCACCTCGAGCGCGACGAACATCGTCAGCAGGTCGGCGGCCGACGAGAAGACCATCATGCCGCCGGCGGCGAACATCGCCAGCGGGAAGACGTCGGTGGTCTCCCGGCCCGCCCGCTCGGCGGCGGCCTCCTCGGCGGACCCGGGTCCGGTGGCCGGCTGCGCCGCGAACGCCTCGAGCCGGCGGTCGGTGCCCTTCTCCCCCAGCACCAGCAGCGACAGCGCCGTGAGGACGACGAGCGAGCCCTGCAGGAACAGGGCGATCCGGTCGAGCACCATCGCCGAGGCCTGCTGGTCGGTGGCCGACAGCAGGACCTGGTGCGTCACGTCGTCGCGCCAGAGCACGACGAGCAGCGACATCGACACCAGCAGGCCGAGGCCGGCCACCAGCATCTGGGTCACCCGGCGCGCCTGGCGCGGCACGAACGCCTCGACCAGGATCCCGACGACGGCGGCGGCCAGGACGGCGACGACCGGTCCGGCTGCGAGCCAGTCGACGTCGGGCGCTGTGAAGGTGCTCGACGCGCCGCCGTCGGGGACCAGCTGGGCGGGCAGCACCGCGGGCAGTGCGGCCGACAGCGCCGCAGGCATCACGGTGAGGAGGCTCACTGGTCGGCTCCGTCCGGGGTGTGGATGGTGACGAGCGAGTCGGGGTCGGTGACCCCGACCTCGTCCATGGTGCGCTCGATGGCGGGGTTGATGACGTCGAGCACCGGCCGCGGGAAGAACCCGAGGGCGACGATGATCAGCAGGACCGGTGCGAGCACCCAGATCTCACGCGCCCGCAGGTCCGGACGGCCCTTCATGCGCTCCGGCACCGGGCCGGTGGCCATCCGCTGGTAGGTCATCAGGATGTACAGCGCGGCGAGGACGATGCCGATCGTGGCCAGCACGGCCGCCACCGGGTAGCGGACGAACGTGCCCACCAGCACGAGGAACTCGCTGATGAAGCTGGACAGCCCCGGGAGCGCCAGCGACGACAGGCCGGCCACCAGGAACGACCCGGCGAGCAGCGGCGTGACCCGCTGCAGGCCGCCGTAGTCGGCGATCCGCGACGTGCCGTACCGGGCGATGAACATGCCCGCCGCGAGGAACAGCGCCGCGGTGGAGAAGCCGTGGTTGACCATGTAGAGCACCGAGCCGGCCTGGCCCGACGACGTCATGGCGAACACGCCGAGCACGATGAAGCCGAAGTGCGAGATCGAGGTGAACGCGATGAGGCGCTTGAGGTCGCTCTGGCCGATGGCCAGCAGCGCGCCGTACAGCACCGAGATCACGGCCAGCACCACGATCACCGGTGCGGCCCAACGGCTCGCGCCGGGGAACAGCGGCAGGCAGAGGGTGATCATGCCGAAGGTGCCGACCTTGTCGAGCACGCCGACGAGCAGCACCGCGCCACCCGGGGTGGCGGACGCCGCGGCGTCGGGCAGCCAGGTGTGCACCGGCCACATCGGCGCCTTGATCGCGAAGGCGATGAAGAACCCGACGAAGATCCAGCGCTCCAGGCCGACCGAGCCGAAGTCGAGCCCGGTGAGGTTGGAGGTGAGGAAGGCGTCGGACGCCAGGCCGCCGGCGGCGTCGCGGACGGCCACCAGCGCCAGCCCGATCAGCGCCACCAGCATCAGCAGGCCGCCGGCGAGGGAGAACAGCAGGAACTTCATCGCGGCGAACTTGCCCTGCACCCCGCCGAACGACCCGATGAGGAAGTACATCGGGATGAGCATCGCCTCGAAGAACACGTAGAACAGGAAGACGTCGCGGGCGGCGAAGACCCCGATGATCATGGTCTCGAGCACCAGCACCAGCGCGAAGAACAGCCGCATCCGCTGCGGGTCCTCGCCGGCGTCGTGCCACGAGGCCAGTACGCAGACCGGCACCAGGACGGCGGCCAGCAGCAGCATCACCAGCCCGATGCCGTTGACGCCCAGCGCGTACGAGACGCCGAACTGCGGGATCCAGCTCGCGGTCTCGGTGAACTGGTAGTCACCGGCTGCGCCGACGTCGAACTGCAGCGCCATCCAGATCACAGCGGCGAGGGTCAGCAGCGAGACGCCGAGGGCGATCTCGCGGGAGAGACGACGCAGGCCCGCGGGCAGGGCGGCGAGCAGCAGCGACCCCACGAGGGGCAGCAGGCCGATCGTCGTCAGCCAGGGGAAGTTCTCCATGGTCACCTCACCACCAGGACGGCGCCGAGCAGGACGACGACGCCGACGAGCATCAAGGACGCGTACGAGCGCACGAAACCGTTCTGCCGCTTGGCCAACCACCCGCCGAAGCCGGAGGTGAGCCGGGCACCGCCGTTCACCGCGCCGTCGACGCCGGCCTGGTCGACGTAGACGAGCGACCGGGTCAGGTACAGCCCGGGACGCTCGAACGCGGACTGGTTGACGACCTCCTGGTAGAGGTCGGCCCGCGCGGCCCGCGCGGCGAGCGAGGTGCTCGGCGCACCGACGTCCATGAGGTGGTACTGGCGCCAGGCGAGCCCGACGCCGATCGCGACGAGGGCGATGGTCAGGCCCATGATCACCGGGATCGGCAGCACGGGGTCGACGTGCTCCTCCGGGACGACCGGCTCGAGCCAGTGCACGAAGGCGCTGTTGAGGGTGAGCAGGCCACCGAGGAGCACCGACCCGACGGCCAGCACGACCATCGGGACGGTCATCAGCAGCGGCGACTCGTGCGGGTGCGCCTTGTCGGCCCAGCGCTTGCGGCCGTGGAAGGTCATGAAGAACAGCCGCGACATGTAGAAGGCGGTGAGGCCGGCCGCGAGCAGCGTGACCATGCCGAACAGCCAGGCCCGCCACTCGGACTCGACCGGCATGAACGCCGCCTCGATGATCTTGTCCTTGCTCCAGAAGCCGGACAGCAGCGGGAACCCGATGATCGCGAGCCACCCGGCTCCGAAGGTGAGCCAGGTGGTGCGCATCGACCCGGCGAGCTGGCCGAACCGGCGCATGTCGACGACGTCGTCCATGCCGTGCATCACCGAGCCGGCGCCCAGGAACATGCCGGCCTTGAAGAAGCCGTGGGTGACCAGGTGGAAGATCGCGAACACGTAGCCCACCGGGCCGAGGCCGGCGGCGAGCATCATGTAGCCGATCTGGGACATCGTCGAGGCGGCCAGCGCCTTCTTGATGTCGTCCTTGGCGCAGCCGACGATCGCCCCGAACACGAGCGTGATCGCACCGACGACCACCACCGCGAGCTGCGCGGTGGGCGCGCCCTCGAAGACCGCGCCGGAGCGCACGACGAGGTAGACGCCGGCGGTGACCATCGTCGCGGCGTGGATGAGCGCGGAGACCGGCGTCGGGCCGGCCATCGCGTCGCCGAGCCAGGACTGCAGCGGGAACTGCGCCGACTTGCCGCAGGCGGCGAGCAGCAGCATCAGCCCGATGAAGGTGAGCCAGCCCTCGGACGCCTCGGGCGCGCCGGTGAGCACGGTGTCGAAGTCGACCGCGCCGAAGACCACGAACATCGCCATGATCGCCAGGCCGAGGCCGACGTCGCCGATCCGGTTGAGGACGAACGCCTTCTTGGCGGCGGTGGCGTACTCCGGCCGGTGGTTCCAGAACCCGATCAACAGGTAGGACGCCAGGCCGACGCCCTCCCAGCCGACGTACAGCAGCAGGTAGCTGTCGGCGAGCACCAGCAGCAGCATCGCCGCGATGAACAGGTTGAGGTAGGCGAAGAACCGGCGCCGGTCGGGGTCGTGCTCCATGTAGGCGACCGAGTACACGTGGATGAGCGACCCGACGAAGGTCACGAGCAGGACGAAGGTCAGCGACAGCGGGTCGAGCCGCATCCCGGCGTCGACCTGGAAGCTGCCGGCCGGCACCCACGAGTAGAGGTGCAGGTCCTGGATGCGCTCCTCGCCGCGGACGAGGGTGAGGAAGACCGCGGCGCCGAGGACGAACGACCCCCAGGACAGGGCGACCGCGAGCCAGTGGCCCCACCGGTCGGTGCGGCGTCCTCCGAGCAGGAGGACGAACGCGCCCGCGAGCGGGAGGGCGACCAGCAGCCACGACGAGGCCACGACGCCCTCGGCGGCCACGGCGGCGCCGTGCGCTGCCTCTCCGGCGGTCTCGCCGGTGAGCACTGCGGACAGGGGGTTCACCTGGTCGGTCCCTTCCTCTGCATGTCGGGCGTCAGTACTTCAGCAGGTTCACGTCGTCGACCGACGCGGACCTGCGGCTGCGGAAGATGGACACGATGATCGCCAGGCCGACCACGACCTCGGCCGCGGCGACCACCATCACGAAGAAGGCGATCACCTGGCCCTCGAGGTCGCCGCGGGCGCGGGAGAACGTCACCAGGAGCAGGTTCGCGGCGTTGAGCATCAGCTCGACACCCATGAACACCACGATCGCGTTCCGGCGCACCAGCACGGTGGCCGCGCCGATGGAGAACAGCAGCGCCGCCAGGATGATGTACCACTCGATCGTCATCGCCCACCTCCGGCGTCCGGACCGGTCCCCGCGCTCGGACCCGCGGAGGGCGTGCCCGCCTCGCTCGCGGGGTCACCGGGGTCGCCGGGCGGCGACCCGACGGCGTCCTCGCCGACCTCGGGGCTGGCGTTGCCGGTGTCGCGGCCGGCCTCGCGGCCTCCGCGCGGCCGGTCGCGGCCGCTGATCTCCTCGCGGATGACGGCCACCTGCCCGGCGAGGGCGTCGGCCGACCGGTTCTGCCCGCGCACGCGCAGCACGCGGGAGACCGACAGCTCGCTCGGGCTGCCGTCGGGGAGCAGGGCCGGGGTGTCGACCGCGTTGTGCCGGGCGAAGACGCCGGGGGCGGGCAGCGGCGGCACCTGGCCGCCGTCGCGGACCCGCTGCTCCGACAGCGTGCGCTGGGTCGGGCGCGGGGTGAGCCGCTCGCGGTGGGTCATCAGGATCGCGCCGACCGCCGCGATGATCAGCAGGGTGCCGACCAGCTCGAAGGTGAAGACGTAGCGGCCGAACACCTCCCGGGCCACGCCCACCGGGTTGCCGTCGGCGTTGGCGGCCTCGAGCCCGATCGGGGCAGGGAACTCGAACGGGTCGGTCTCGAGCCGCTGGAGGAGCGGGGTGTCCTCCATGAAGGTGATCGAGATGCCGGTGACGGCGGTGATGAGCAGGAAGGCCATCCCCGCGCCGGCGACCAGACCGATCCAGCGCTGGCCCCGGATCGTCTCGGCGAGCGAGTCGGCGGAGTCGACGCCGACGAGCATGAGCACGAAGAGGAACAGCATCATCACCGCGCCGGTGTAGACCACGATCTGCGCCGCGAACAGGAACTGCGCGTCCTGCGCGGCGTACATGACCGCGAGGCAGATCATCACGAACGCGACGAGCACGGCGGCGTGCACGGCCTTCTTCACGAACAGCAGGCCGAGCGACGCGAGCACCATCAGCGGGGCGAGCACCAGGAACAGGACGGTCTCGCCGCCGCCGAGAGTGGGGTCGGGCGCCACCGGCGCCGCGGACGAGACCGCCTGCGCGAGAACGTGGTTCACGACTCACCGCCGGCGGGCCCGGGCTCGGCGGCGGTGGCAGGCGTGACGCCGAAGGCGGACAGCGACGTCTCCTCCGGGCGGTACTTCGCCACCCAGTCGACCTGCTCGGGCGTGGCGCGCGTGACCTCGCCGCGGTAGTAGCTGGTGTCCTCGGTGCCCTCGACCATCGGGTGGGGGGCGCCGAGCATGCCCGGCAGCATCGGGGCGAGGAGGTCCTGCTTCTCGTAGATCAGCCCTGCCCGCGACGGCCCGGCCAGCTCGTACTCGTTCGTCATCGTCAGCGCCCGGGTGGGGCACGCCTCGATGCACAGACCGCAGAAGATGCAACGCAGGTAGTTGATCTGGTAGACGCGGCCGTACCGCTCGCCCGGCGAGAACTGCGCGTCCGGGGTGTTCGAGGCGCCCTCGACGTAGATCGCGTCGGCGGGGCAGGCCCAGGCGCACAGCTCGCAGCCGATGCACTTCTCCAGGCCGTCCGGGTGCCGGTTCAGCTGGTGCCGGCCGTGGTAGCGCGGCTGCGTGGGCACCTTCTGCTCGGGGTACTGCTCGGTCTGCACCTTGCGGAACATGGTGCGGAACGAGACCCCGAAGCCGGCGACGGGTGCCAGCAGGTCGGTGACCCAGTTGCCCTTCTGCGGGCGGCTGCCCTCGGGCAGCGCCGGGGTCTGGTCAGCCACGGGTGTCCTCCTGCGGGGAGACGTCGGGGGTGGTGCCGTCGGGTGCCGGGCTGTCGGGTGTCGGGCTGTCAGGCACCGGTCCGTCGGCGGGGCGCACGGCGTCGGCCAGCCGGTCCTCGGCGCCCTTGGTGAGCGTCGGGGCGCCGACCGTCACCGGCTCGCGCGCCTCCCTGGCCACCCGGCGGCGCGAGGGCGGCAGCTGCTGCCCCGGCATCGGGGGCACCGGGTGCCCGCCGGCGAACGCGTCGAACGCCGCGCCGTCGCCCTCGGCCGCGGGTTCGTCCTTCTGCGGCCAGAACCAGCTCGCGATGGCGATCACGAGGATCACCGCTGCGGCCGGGGACCAGGTAGCTGCGCAGGTCGACGTCGGCGAACAGCTGGATGCCGCGCACCGCGCCGATCAGGACGATGAACGCCAGGGCGCGCCGGGATGAGCACCTTCCAGCCGAACTTCATGAACTGGTCGTACCGCAGCCGCGGCAGCGAGCCGCGCAGCCAGATGAACAGGAACATGAACAGCCAGACCTTGGCGGTGAACCACAGCAGCGGCCACCAGCCCTCGTTGAACATGCCGTCGCCGATCGCCGACAGCGGCCACGGGGCGCGCCAGCCGCCGAGGAACAGCGTGGTGGCCAGGGCCGAGACGGTGACCATGTTGACGTACTCGGCCAGGAAGAACATCGCGAACTTCAGCGCCGAGTACTCGGTGTGGAACCCGCCGACGAGCTCGCCCTCGGCCTCGGGCAGGTCGAACGGGAGCCGGTTGGTCTCCCCCACCATCGAGATCACGTAGATGACGAACGCGGGGAACAGCGGGATGCCCCACCAGAGGCGCTCCTGGCTGTCGACGATCTGCGAGGTCGACATGGCGCCGGACATCACGAAGACGCTGACCAGCGACAGGCCCATCGCGAGCTCGTAGGAGATGACCTGCGCCGTGGAGCGCACGCCGCCGAGCAGCGGGTAGGTGGAGCCGGACGACCAGCCCGCGAGCACCAGGCCGTACACGCCGATGCTGGTGACGGCGAGGATGTACAGCACCGCGACCGGCAGGTCGGTCATCTGCAGCGGGGTCGAGATGTCGGTGAACGGGATCCGCACGTTCGGACCCATCGGGATCACCGCGAACGACAGGAAGCACGGGATCGCCGCGATCGCCGGGGCCGCGATGTACATCACGCGGTCGGCGCCCTTGGGGATGATGTCTTCCTTCAGCATCAGCTTGACGCCGTCGGCGAGCGACTGGATCGCGCCACCGGGACCGGCCCGGTTGGGGCCGGGACGGTTCTGCATCCGGCCGATGATCTTGCGCTCGAGCAGGATCGCCGCGAGCACGGTGACCACGAGGAACCCGAAGACGAACAGCATCTTGCCGGCGATCACCCAGCCGTTGTCCTGGCTGAAGTCGGCGGCCGCCAGCACGGTCGAGCCGGTCATGCCACGCCCCCCTCGGTGGCGGCGACCGCCGGCACGGCGGCTCCGGCGGACACCCGCACCAGGCTCCCGTGGCCGGTGCGCAGCACCCGTCGCACGTCGCTGCCCTGGCCGCTGCCGGCCAGCCAGACCGCGTGGTCCGGCATCTCGGTGACCACGGCCGGGACGGTGACGGTGCCGGCGGCGGTGCTGACGGCGAGGCTGCCACCGTCGGCGACGCCGGCCGCCGCGGCGGTGGCCGCGGAGAGCCGGGCGTGCGAGCGGTGCGCGGTGCCGGCGAGGAACGGCTCGCCGTCCTGCAGCCGGCCGGTACCGAGCAGGAGGTCCCAGGTGGCCAGGACGGCCTCGCCCGGGCCCGGCTCCGGCGGCTCCTGGGCCGAGACGGTCGGCGCGGGGAGGACCGGGCCCTCCCAGGCGCCGAGCTCGGTGAGCTCGGCCCGGGCGGAGACGGCGTCGCGCACGCCGAGATCGACGTCGAGCTGGTCGGCCAGCGCGTGCAGGACGCGAAGGTCGCTCATCGCCCGGGAGTCCAGGACGGCGTCGAAGGGCCGCGGGCGACCCTCCCAGTCGAGGTAGGTGCCCGCCTTCTCGGCCACCGGCGCCACGGGCAGCACGACGTCGGCGTGCGCGGTGACGGCGCTCTCGCGCACCTCGAGGCTGACCACGAACGGCGCGGTCTCGAGCGCGCGGCGGGCGAGCGACCCGTCCGGCAGGTCGTCGGGGTCGACGCCGCCCACGACGAGCGCGCCGAGGCGACCCTGCGCCGCGGCCTGCAGGATCGCGGTGGCGTCGCGGCCGGGCTCGGCCGGCAGCGACCCGACGCCCCAGGTGGCGGCGACGTCGACCCGGGCCTCGGCGTCGGCGACCGGGCGGCCGCCGGGGAGCAGGCCGGGCAGCGTGCCGGCCTCGACCGCGCCGCGCTCGCCGGCGCGACGGGGGATCCAGGCCAGGCGGGCGCCGGTGGCCTCCGCCACGCGCAGGGCGGCGGACAGCGCACCCGGGACGGCCGCGGCCCGCTCGCCGACGAGCACGACCGAGCCGGGCGCCCTGAGGGCGTCGGTGGTGGCGTGCACGCCGACGTCGCCAGCGGCGACGGCCGCGAGCACCTCGGACTCGGTGCCGGGGGCCGCGGGCAGCAGCGTGCCGCGCAGCTTGGTGAGGCCGCGGGTGGCGAACGGGGCGATCGCGTGCACCGCGGTGCGGTTCTTGCGCACCGCCTTGCGCAGCCGGAGGAAGACGATCGGCGACTCCTCCTCGGCCTCGAACGCCACCAGCAGCACGGCCGGGGCCTTCTCGAGGTCGTGGTAGGTCACGGCGCCGGGCGAGGCCAGCGAACGGCCCGCCACGTGGTGCGCGAGGAACTGCGCCTCCTCCTCGGAGTGCACCCGGGAGCGGTGGTCGACGTCGTTGGTGCCGAGGGCGACCCGCGCGAACTTGGCGTAGCCGTAGGCGTCCTCGAGGGTCAGGCGCCCGCCGGGCAGGACCCCGACACCGGTGGCGTGCTGGTTCGTGGCGCCCAGGGTGCCGATCCGGCCCTCGCGCGCCGCCTGCAGCCCGCGGGCCGCCGCCTCGAGCGCGACCGGCCACGACACGGTCTCGAGCTCGCCGTCCTCGCCGCGCACCATCGGCGTGGTCAGGCGGTCGGTGCCGCTCGACCAGGTGAAGGCGAAACGGCCCTTGTCGCAGTTCCACTCCTCGTTGACCGCGGGGTCGTCGCCGGCGAGCCGACGCAGCACCGTGCCGCGGCGGTGGTCGGTGCGCTGGGCGCAGCCGCTCGCGCAGTGCTCGCAGACCGAGGGGGTGGACACCAGGTCGAACGGACGGGAGCGGAACCGGTACGCGGCGCTGGTGAGGGCGCCGACCGGGCAGATCTGGATGGTGTTGCCGGAGAAGTACGACGCGAACGGCACGCCCGACTCGTCGAGCATCTGCTCGCCCTGGGTGGCGATGCCCAGCACGCCCGGGGAGAAGGTGCCGATCTGCTGCTGGATGCCGCGGTGCTGAAGGTCGATGAACGGGTCGCCCGCGATCTCCTGGGAGAAGCGGGTGCAGCGCTGGCACAGAACGCACCGCTCGCGGTCGAGCAGCACCTGGCTGGAGATCTTGATCGGCTTGGGGAAGGTGCGCTTGACGTCGACGAACCGGGACCGCGCCCGGCCGTCGCTCATCGCCTGGTTCTGCAGCGGGCACTCCCCGCCCTTGTCGCACACCGGGCAGTCGAGCGGGTGGTTGATGAGCAGGAACTCCATCACCCCGTGCTGGGCCTTCTCGGCAACCGGCGAGGTCGCCTGCGTCTTGACCTCCATGCCCTCGGTGAGCTCGATCGCGCAGGAGGGCTGCGGCTTCGGCATGGCGCGCAGGGTGCCGTCGGGGCCCGGCGTCGCGATGTCGACCAGGCACTGGCGGCAGGCGCCGACCGGGTCGAGCAGCGGGTGGTCGCAGAACCGCGGCACGTGCACGCCCACCTGCTCGGCGGCGCGGATGATCAAGGTGCCCTTGGGCACCGAGACGCTGACGCCGTCGATGGTGGCGGTGACGAGCTGCGGCGCCTCGGTGGCGCTGCCCCTCTCCGTCGTGGCGGTCATCAGGCCTGCACCTCCGCGAACACGGTGGACCGCTCGTACGGGAAGAGCTCCCACGCGGGCGTGGTCATGCCGGCCTCGAACTCGGACCGGAAGTACTTGATCGCGCTGGAGACCGGGCTGGTGGCGCCGTCGCCGAGCGCGCAGAACGATCGTCCGAGGATGTTGTCGCAGGTGTCGAGCAGCGTGTCGATGTCCTCGGCGGTGCCCTTGCCCGCCTCGATCCGCCGCAGCACCTGCTTCATCCAGAACGTGCCCTCGCGGCAGGGCGTGCACTTGCCGCACGACTCGTGCGCGTAGAACTCGGTCCAGCGCAGCACCGCCCGCACCACCGAGGTCGTCTCGTCGAAGATCTGCAGCGCCCGGGTGCCGAGCATCGAGCCCGCGGCGCCCACCGCCTCGAAGTCGAGCGGCACGTCGAGGTGCTCGGCGGTGAAGATCGGGGTGGACGACCCGCCGGGGGTCCAGAACTTGAGCTCGTGGCCGTCGCGGATGCCGCCGGCCATGTCGAGCAGCTCGCGCAGGGTGATGCCGAGCGGCGCCTCGTACTGCCCCGGCCGCGTGACGTGGCCGGACAGCGAGAAGAACCCGAAGCCGGTGGAGCGCTCGGTGCCCATGTCGGCGAACCAGCTCGCTCCGTTGCGCACGATCTCGGGGACCGACGCGATCGACTCCACGTTGTTGACCACGGTGGGACGCGCGTACAGCCCCGCGACGGCCGGGAACGGCGGCTTCAGCCGCGGCTGGCCGCGCCGGCCCTCGAGCGAGTCGAGCAGCGCGGTCTCCTCGCCGCAGATGTACGCGCCGGCGCCGGCGTGCACGGTGACGTCGAGGTCGAAGCCGCTGCCGTGGACGTTCTTCCCGAGGTGACCGGCGGCGTACGCGTCGGCCACGGCCTTGAGCAGCCGCCGGTAGACGTGCACGACCTCGCCGCGCACGTAGATGAACGCGTGGTGGCAGCCGATGGCGTACGAGGTGATCGCGACGCCCTCGATCAGCGAGTGCGGGTTCGCGAACATCAGCGGGACGTCCTTGCAGGTGCCCGGCTCGGACTCGTCGGCGTTGACCACGAGGTAGCGCGGGCCGCCGTCGGGCTTGGGCAGGAAGCCCCACTTCAGGCCCGTGGGGAACCCGGCGCCACCGCGTCCGCGCAGGCCCGAGTCCTTCACCGTCTGCACCAGCACGTCGGGGGTGAGGCCCAGCGCCTTCTCGAGCGCCTGGTACCCGTGGGCGTGCTCGCGGTACGCCTCCAGGGTCCAGCTGCGGTCCTTGTCCCAGATGTCGCTGAGGATCGGGGTGAGCGTCGTGGCCACGGGTCAGCCCTCCTTGCCTGCGCCGGCCGCCTGGCCGGAGCGGTCGCCCGGAACCGGTGCGCGCCAGTCGTTCTCACGCGCCAGTCGCAGCCCCTCGAGGCTGGCGCCGTTCGCGCCGGTGCCCTCGTCGGCCAGGCCGTCGTCGAAGCCCGCCAGCGTGCGCGACACCTGCTTGAAGGTGCACACGCGGGCGGCTCCCCGGGTCGGGACGACGTCGTGGCCCGCGGCGATGTCGTCGACGAGAGCCTTGGCGCTGGAAGGGGTCTGGTTGTCGAAGAACTCCCAGTTGACCATCACGACGGGAGCGAAGTCGCACGCCGCGTTGCACTCCAGCCGCTCCAGCGTGATCCGGCCGTCGTCGGTGGTCTCGTCGTGCCCCACGCCGAGGTGCTCGGACAGCTCGGACCAGATCTGGTCGCCGCCCATCACCGCGCACAGCGTGTTGATGCACACGCCCACCGTGTACTCGCCGTTCGGGTGCCGCTTGTACTGCGTGTAGAACGTCGCCACGGCCGACACCTCTGCGGCGGTGAGGTCGAGCAGCTCGGCGCACAGCGTGATGCCGTCGGGGCTGACGTAGCCGTCCTCGGACTGCACCAGGTGCAGCATCGGCAGCAGCGCCGAGCGCGGCTGCGGGTACCGCGCGATGATCTGCTGCGCGTCGGCGGTCAGGCGCTCGCGCACCTGCGGGTCGTAAACCACTACCGGTCCACCCCTCCCATGACGGGGTCGATGGACGCCACGGCGACGATGACGTCGGCGACCGAGCCGCCCTCGCACATCGCGGCGACGGCCTGCAGGTTGTTGAACGACGGGTCACGGAAGTGCGCCCGGTACGGCGTGGTGCCGCCGTCGCTGACCAGGTGCACACCGAGCTCGCCCTTGGCGGACTCGGTGGCCTGGTAGACCTGGCCGGCCGGGACCCGGAAGCCCTCGGTGACCAGCTTGAAGTGGTGGATCAGCGACTCCATCGAGGTGCCCATGATCTCGCGGATGTGGTCCTTGCTGTTGCCCATGCCGTCGCCGCCGAGGGCGAGCTGGGCGGGCCACGCGACCTTCTTGTCGGCCACCATGACCGGCCCGGGCGCCATCCGCTGCAACCGGTCGGCGCACTGGCTGACGATCCGCAGCGACTCGTACATCTCGTCGACCCGGATCCGGAACCGGCCGTAGGCGTCGGAGCTGTGACGCACCGGCACGTCGAAGTCGTAGGTCTCGTAGCCGCAGTAGGGCTGGGACTTGCGCAGGTCGTGCGGAAGGCCGGTGGAGCGCAGGATCGGGCCGGTGATGCCCAGCGCCATGCAGCCGGCGAGGTCGAGGTAGCCGACGTCGACCAACCGGGCCTTGACGATCGGGTTCTCGTTCGCGAGAGCCTCGAGGTCGCCGATGTAGCGGTGCAGCTCGGGGATCGCCTCGCGCACCGAGTCGAGCGCACCGGGCGGGATGTCCTGCGCCAGACCGCCGGGGCGGACGTACGCGTGGTTCATCCGCAGGCCGGTGATCATCTCGAGCAGGGTCAGCACGACCTCACGGGCGCCGAACCCGTTGGTCATCATCGTGGTCGCGCCCATCTCCATGCCGCCGGTGGCGAGGAAGACCAGGTGCGAGGAGATGCGCTGCAGCTCCATCATCATCACCCGGATGACGGTGGCCCGCTCCGGGATCTCGTCGGTGATGCCGAGCAGCTTCTCGACCGCCAGGCAGTACGTGGTCTCGTTCATCAGCGGCATCACGTAGTCCATCCGCGTGCAGAAGGTGACCCCCTGCGTCCACGTCCGGAACTCCATGTTCTTCTCGATGCCGGTGTGCAGGTAGCCGATACCGGCTCGCGCCTCGGTCACCGTCTCGCCGTCGATCTCGAGGATCAGGCGCAGCACCCCGTGCGTGGACGGGTGCTGCGGGCCCATGTTCACGACGATGCGCTCCTCGCGCATCGAGGAGGCCTCCTCGCTCACCTGCTCCCAGTCGCCGCCGTGGACGGTGAACACCCGATCGCCGGCGGCGCTCTCGTCGGTCGCCTTCCCGGTCGCCCGGGGGATCGTGCTCTCGCTCATCAGCTGCCTCCCCGGCTCACCGGTAGCGCCGACGGGTGTCCGGCGGCGGGATGGTCGCGCCCTTGTACTCCACCGGGATGCCGCCCAGCGGGTAGTCCTTGCGCTGCGGGTGGCCCGGCCAGTCGTCGGGCATCTGGATCCGGGTCAGGGCGGTGTGGCCGTCGAAGACCACGCCGAAGAAGTCCCAGACCTCGCGCTCGTGCCAGTCGTTGGACGGGTACACCGGCGTGATCGACGGCACGTGCGGGTCGGCGTCGGGGGCCACGACCTCGAGCCGCACCCGCCGGTTGTGGGTGATCGAGAGCATCGGGTACACCACGTGCAGCTCGCGGCCGGCCTCGTCGGGGTAGTGCACCCCGCTGGCGCCCAGACACATCTCGAACCGCAGGTCGTCGTCGTCGCGCAGCACCCGCGCCACGTGCAGCAGGTGCTCGCGGCGGACGAAGAGCGTGAGCTGCCCGCGGTCGACCACGACCTTCTCGATCGCGGCGTCCCAGCCGGGTCCGTCGTCGCCCTCGGCGGTGGGCTCGGACAGCGCCTCGGCCAGCACGTCGGCCAGCTCGTCGAACCATCCGCCGAACGGACGCGTGGTGGCGCCTGGCATGACCACGGCCCGCTGCAGGCCGCCGTAGCCGGAGGTGTCGCCGGTGCCGCGGACGCCGAACATGCCCTCGCGGACGGCCACCACCTCGGGCTCGGGCACGCCCCTTCGACCCAGCTGCGCCCCGGTGGGCGCGGCCTCGGGGGCGTCGGGGGTGGACGTGGGGTCGGGCGCGCCCGTGCCCGGCGTCGTGCGGTCCTTCTCCTCCGTCATGCGAGGAGGCCCTTCATCCGCGAGGTGGGCACCGCCTGCAGGGCCGCCGCCTCGGCGGCCTCGGCGGCCTTGGTGCGGTTGACGCCGAACGGCATCGACTGGATCTGCTGGTGCAGCTCGATGATCGCGTTCAGCAGCATCTCCGGCCGCGGCGGGCAGCCGGGCAGGTAGACGTCGACCGGCACGACGTGGTCGACGCCCTGGACGATCGCGTAGTTGTTGAACATCCCGCCGGAGGAGGAGCACACGCCCATGGCGATGACCCACTTCGGCTCGGCCATCTGGTCGTAGATCTGGCGCAGCACCGGGGCCATCTTCTGGCTGACCCGGCCGGCCACGATCATCAGGTCGGCCTGGCGCGGGGTCGCGGAGAACCGCTCCATGCCGAACCGCGCGATGTCGTACTTCGGACCGCCGACGGCCATCATCTCGATCGCGCAGCAGGCCAGGCCGAAGGTGGCCGGCCACACCGAGTTCTTGCGCATGTAGCCGATGACGTTCTCGACCGTGTCGAGCAGGAAGCCGCTCGGCAGCTTCTCCTCCAGACCCATCAGGCCCGCCCTCCTCGTCGGTGCGCGCAGGTGCGCTCGTGGTGGTCGCCGGTCAGTCCCACTCCAGGCCTCCCCGGCGCCACTCGTAGACGAACGGCACGGTGATGAGGAACAGGAAGCCGAGCATCGCCACGAGCCCGAAGACGCGCAGCTCCTCGAAGGCGACCGCCCACGGGTAGAGGAAGACCACCTCGATGTCGAAGACGATGAACGTCATCGCGACCAGGTAGTACTTCACCGGGAACCGGCCGCCGCCCGCCGCGTGCGGCGTCGGCTCGATGCCGCACTCGTAGGCGTCGAGCTTGGCGCGGTTGTAGCGCTTCGGACCCACCAGCGAGTTGGTGATCAACGAGAAGGCCACGAACCCGACCGACAGGGCCAGCATGGCCAGGATCGGGATGTACGGGTTGAACGACTGCTCCACCCTCATGCTCCCTTCTGCGCTGCGGTGCCGGCCGCGAGTCGTCGAGCGCCGCCCATCCTAGGGGTGGCGCAGATCACGTCGTGGGAGGCCCGGTTCACGCGGCGGGGGCCATCTTCTGGAGGCCGTTGACGAGCCGGTCGAGCGCGTCGCCGCCGCGGGGGTCGGACAGGTTCGCCAGCAGCTTCAGCGTGAACTTCATCAGCAGCGGACGGGGCAGGCCGTGCTGGGTGGCGAGCTTCATCACCGTGGGGTTGCCGATGAGCCGGACGAAGACCCGGCCGAGCGTGTAGTACCCGCCGAGAGCGTCCTTCATCACCTGCGGGTAGGCCTGCAGCGCCCGCTCACGCGAGGCCTCGTCCGGACGCGAGAGCGCCTGCACCACGACGTCGGCGGCCAGCCGGGCCGACTCCATCGCGTACGCGATGCCCTCGCCGTTGAACGGGTTGACCATGCCCCCGGCGTCACCGAGCAGCAGCACGCCGCGGGTGTAGTGCGGCGTGCGGTTGAAGCCCATCGGCAGCGCGGCGCCGCGGATCTCGCCGACCTGGTGCTCGGGGGTGTACTGCCACTCCGCGGGCATCGTGGCGCACCAGCGCTGGAGCAGCTCCTTGTAGTCGACCTTGCCGAAGGCGTCGGAGCTGTTGAGGATCCCGAGCCCGACGTTGGACGTGCCGTCGCCGACACCGAACACCCAGCCGTAGCCGGGCAGCAGGTTCGAGCGCTGCGGCTCGCCGTCCCACAGCTCGAGCCAGCTCTCGAGCCAGTCGTCGTCGTGCCGTGGGCTCTCGAAGTACGTGCGCACCGCGACGCCGAGCGGGCGGTCGTCGCGCTTGGCGACGCCGAGCTGGAGGGCGAGCCGGGCGGAGACGCCGTCGGCCGCCAGCACCACCGGCGCGCGGAAGATCTGCTCGTCGCCGGTGCGGCGACCCTTGTCGTCCACGGGTCGGGCGCGGACACCGACCACGCGGGGGGTGCCGGAGGTGCCGGAGCTGCTGGAGCTGCCGGAGTCGTCGAGCAGGGGGCCGGTGACGTTCATCAGCTGCAGGATCCGGGCGCCGGACTTCTCGGCGTGCCGGGCCAGGACCTCGTCGAAGTCCTTGCGCGGACGCACCAGACCGTAGTCGGGGAAGCTGGCGAGGTCGGGCCACGGCAGCTCGAGGCGCATCCCGCCGCCGATGATCCGCAGCCCCTGGTTGCGGATCCAGCCGTCCTCCTCGCTGGTGCTGACGCCCATCGTCACCAGCTCGCGCACCGCGCGGGGGGTGAGGCCGTCGCCGCAGACCTTCTCGCGGGGGAACGCCGTCTTCTCCAGCACCAGGACGTCGAGCCCGGCGCGGGCGAGGTAGTGGGCCGCGGTGGCGCCGGCCGGACCTGCGCCGACCACGAGGACGTCGGCGTCGCGCTCGACCACGTGCACCTCCCGAACCGCTTGTGAACCCGTTCACTAACTCGGCCGCCACTCTACGCAGCCGGTCGCCCGGTTGTCCGGTGAGGCAGTCCTAACCTCTCCGGACGGGGTGTCCGGTGAGGTCCCACCGCGGGTCCGGACCGCGGGACCCCCGGACGAGCGGAGGCCCGGACCGACGACGGCCCGGGCCCCGGCGGTCGTCCTCAGTTCTTGAACGCGTCCTTGACCTTCTCGCCGGCCTGGCGCAGGTCGGCCTCGCTCTGGTCGGCGCGTCCCTCGTTCTCGAGTCGCTCGTCGTCGGAGGCCTTCCCGGCGCCCTCCTTGATCTTGCCGGCGGCGTCCTGGGCGGTGTTCTTCATCTTGTCGTCGAGTCCCACGTCGAACCCCTCTCGTCGTGCCCCCGGTCGTGCCGGTGGCTGCTCCGAGCACACCACCGATACCGGCCGCCCGCACGTCGGAAGAGCGCCCGCGTGGCACCGGATCAGGGTGCGGTGGCCCGGTGCAGCGCGACGATCCCGCCGGACAGGTTGCGCCACTCGACGCCGGACCAGCCGGCCTCGCGCACCTGCTCGGCGAGCGCGGCCTGGTCCGGCCAGGCCCGGATCGACTCGGCGAGGTAGACGTACGCGTCGGGGTTCGAGCTGACCTTGCGCGCCACCGGCGGCAGCGCACGCATCAGGTACTCGGTGTAGACGGTGCGGAACGGCCCGAAGGTCGGGTGCGAGAACTCGCACACCACCAGCCGGCCGCCCGGGCGCGTCACCCGCAGCATCTCGGCCAGGCCGGCCCGGTGGTCGACGATGTTGCGCAGGCCGAACGAGATCGTCACGGCGTCGAACGAGTCGTCGGCGAACGGCAGCCGGGTGCCGTCACCGGCCACGAGCGACAGGTCCGGGCGGCGCCGGCGCCCGACCCGCAGCATCCCGAGCGAGAAGTCGCTCGCCACCGTGCGCACCCCGGCGTCCGCGAACGGCTCGGACGAGGTCGCGGTGCCGGCCGCGAGGTCCAGGACCTGCTCGCCCGGACGCGCGTCCACCGCCCGCACGACGGCACGTCGCCAGCGCCGGTCCTGGCCGAGGGACAGCACGTCGTTGGTGAGGTCGTAGCGCTCGGCGACGTCGTCGAACATCGAGGCGACGTCGCCCGGCTGCTTCTCCAGCGATGCCCTCACGGCTCGTCCCTCGCCGTGCGGTCGCTGTGTCCCATGGCTCGCTCGCTCCGCTCCCTCACGAGGGCGATCCTGCCACCGCTTAGGCTGGAGGCGATGTCGACCGGCTCCCTGGCGTCCGACCCGGACCTGCCCGCCGCGGCCCCGCACGCGGGGCCGCTGGTCAGCCGCACCGTCGAGGTCGACGACCCGGGGCCGCTCCTGGCCCTGCTGCCGCCCGGCGAGGTGCAGGCCTGGGTCCGCCGCGGCGAGGGCCTGGTCGGCGTCGGCGAGTGCCTGCGCCTCGACCTGCCCTCGGCCGGCTCGGTGCGTGCCGCCGCCGACGCGTGGACCGAGCTCGGCCGGCACGCCGTCGTCCGCGACGAGGTGGGGCTGCCCGGCTCCGGCCCGGTCGCGTTCGTCTCCTTCCCCTTCTCCGGCGGCTCGCGGGCGGGCGGGGTGCTGGTCGTGCCCCGCACGGTCGTCGGCCACCGCGGGGGACGCTGGTGGGTCACCGCCACGACCCGCGGCGAGCAGCTGCCCGTCCCGGTCACCCCGGGCGGCGGCGAGGCCCCCGTCGGGCCGGGCCAGGTCAGCTACGCCGACGGCGCGCGGTCCGGACCGCGCTGGATGTCGGCGGTCGCCGAGGCCGTCGCGCGGATCACCGCCGGCGAGCTCGACAAGGTGGTGCTGGCGCGCGACCTCGACGCCCGGACCGAGCGCCCTGTCGACCTGCGCTGGGTGCTCGACCGGCTCGGCGAGGGGTACCCGTCGTGCTGGACGTTCGGGGTCGACGGCCTGGTCGGCGCGACCCCGGAGCTGCTCGTGCGCTCCGAGCGGGGCCTGGTGACCTCCCGGGTCCTGGCCGGCACCATCCGCCGCACCGGCGACGACGACCACGACCTCGCCCTCGCGGCCTCGCTGGCCCGCAGCAGCAAGGACCTCGAGGAGCACGAGTACGCGGTGCGCTCGGTGGCCGACTCGCTCGCCCACCACTGCGCCGGCATGAACCTGCCCGAGGCGCCGTTCGTGCTGCACCTGCCGAACGTGATGCACCTCGCCACCGACGTCACCGGCGTGCTGCCCCGACCGGAGCAGGGCTCCACCGGGCCGTCCGTGCTCGACCTGGTGGAGACCCTGCACCCCTCGGCGGCGGTGTGCGGCACCCCCACCGCCGTGGCGGCGCGGATGATCGACGAGCTCGAGGGCATGGACCGCGACCGCTACGCCGGGCCGGTGGGCTGGGTCGACACCCGCGGCGACGGCGAGATCGGGATCGCGTTGCGCTCGGCCCGCCTCGATCGCGAGAACCCTTCTCGCATCAGGCTCTTCGCCGGCTGCGGCATCGTCGCGGGGTCCGACCCCGAGGCCGAGCTGGCGGAGTCCGACGCCAAGCTCGTGCCGATGCGCGACGCCCTCGGCTGAGCCGCGGGTCCCTCCTGCGGCGCGGGCCGGGGCTGGCCCCTTGACCCGATCGGGTGACGCCGCCAGGGTGTGAGCACCCCGGCACCCGCGCTCCGCTGCACGACGGCGTCCCCGCACGCCCGGGCAGGTGGGCAACGTCGCCCGCCGCAGGACCGGAAGGACCCCGATGCACCGCTCACCCAGCCCGCGTCGCCTCGCCGTGGCCGCCCTCGGCGCCGCAGCGCTCGTCACGTCGCTCGCCGTGCCCGCCACGGCGGCACCGGCCGACCCGGAGCGCCTCGCGAACCGGCTCGTCCGCCAGGCCGACGCCGCTGACGCCAACCGCCACCTGATCGCGTTCCAGCGGATCGCCGACCGCAACGGCGGCAACCGCGCCGCGAACACCCCCGGCTACGACGCCAGCGTCGACTACGTGGCGGGCAAGCTCACCGCCGCCGGCTTCCTGGTCAGCACGCCCGAGTTCCAGTACACCGAGGAGGTCGCGGTCGCCAACCAGGTGACGGTCGGCGGCACCTCGTACCAGGCGGACAAGCTGGAGGAGAGCCCGCAGACGCCGGTGGGCGGCATCACCGCGCCGCTGGTCGCCGTCGCGGACGCGCCCGGCGACGCCACCCCCGGCTGCGAGGCCGGCGACTTCGCCGGACAGGACTTCACCGGGAAGATCGCGGTGATCCGCCGCGGTGCGTGCACGTTCGAGAGCAAGGCGAACAACGCCGCCGCGGCCGGAGCCGTCGGGGCGCTCATCGCGAACAACACAGCCGGTCCGCTGACGAACGTGACGCTGGGCAACCCCGGCGCCATCCCCGTCGGCGGCGTGAGCCAGGCCGACGGCACCACGCTGATCGCGGCCGCCGGGCAGACCGCCACGCTCGAGCTGGTCTACGAGGACGTCACGCGCACCCAGCGCAACGTCATCGCCCAGACCCGCACCGGTCGCACCGACAACGTCGTGATGGCGGGCGCGCACCTCGACGCCGTCGCGGCCGGCATCAACGACAACGGCACCGGCTCGGCCGGCCTGCTCGAGGTCGCGCTGGCGATGGGCAGCAGCCCGAGCACCAAGAACGCCGTGCGCTTCGGTTGGTGGGGCGCCGAGGAGCTCGGCCTGATCGGCTCGACCGAGTACGTGCAGTCGCTCACGTTCGAGCAGCAGCTCGACATCGCGCTGTACCTGAACTTCGACATGATCGGCTCGCCCAACGCCGCGTACTTCGTCTACGACGGTGACGACTCCGACGCCGTCGGTGCCGGGCCCGGCCCGTACGGGTCGGCGCAGATCGAGAAGACGTTCACGGACTTCTTCGCCCAGCGCCTGCAGGTGCCCACCGAGGGCACGGACTTCTCGGGTCGCTCCGACTACGGCGAGTTCATCGCCCAGGGCATCCCCGCCGGCGGCCTGTTCACCGGCGCGGAGGGCGTGAAGACCGCTGAGCAGGCGGCGAAGTGGGGCGGTACGGCGGGTATCGCCTACGACCCCTGCTACCACGCGGTCTGCGACAACCTGGGCAACGTCGACCGCACCGCGCTCGACCGCAACATCGACGCGATGGCGTACGCGATCGGCAAGTACGCGCTGTCGACGGCGGACGTCAACGGCGTCGAGGGGCGCAAGCAGAAGGCCGCCGCCCGTAGCGCCGCGGCCAAGACGGCCGCCACCGTCTCGCCGCAGAACCACGCCGACGCCGCCTGAGCGACAGGCCGTCCGGCACAGCACGAGGCCCCCGCACCGGTGACGGTGCGGGGGCCTGTGCGTGCCACGCCGGGTCCCTGCGGGGGGGGGGGGGGGGGGGGGGGGGGGGGGGGGGGGGGGGGGGGGGGGGGGGGGGGGGGGGGGGGGGGGGGGGGGGGGGGGGGGGAGGGGGGGGGGGGGGGGGGGGACAGGGCGCGGGCAGGCGCGCAGACCGACCAAGCGGGGGAAGGGGGGGGGGGAGGGAGAGGGAAGGGATGGTCAGGCCGAGCCGGGTCCGGCGGCGGCGCGGACGGCGGCCTGCAGGTCCCCGTGGAGCGGGCCGAGGGCCGACCGGTCGGCCGGGACCACGAGCAGCGAGATCCCCTGCGGCACGGTGTTGATCGAGGCCACGACGCCGGCGCGGTCGACGGCGCGCGAGGCGGTGACACCGAGCCCGCGCGCTGCCTGCGCCAGGTCGGCGCCGTGCGGCGTCCCGAAGACGCGTTCGAAGGACAGCGGGTGCCGGGCGTGCTCGAGCAGCCCGAAGATCCCGCCGCCGTCGTCGTCGAGGACGACCACCAGCAGGCGCAGGCGCGACCGCTCGGGCTCGGGGACCACGAGCCCGCCGAGGTCGTGCAGCGCCGCGAGATCGCCCACCAGCAGCCGGGTGGTGCGACCGGACGCGGCGGCGGCCCCGACGGCGGTCGAGACGGTGCCGTCGATGCCCGCCAGCCCGCGGTTGGCCAGCACCCGCGCCCCGTCGGGCGGCGGCGCGACCAGGTCGAGGTCGCGCACCGGGTTCGACGACGCCACCACGAGGACGTCCTCCGGCCCTGTCGCACGGGCGATCTCACGAGCCAGCCACGGGCCCGAGAGGTCGGTGCGCGCCTCCAGCACGGCGTCGACGGCCTGCTCGGCGTGCCGTCCCGCCTCCGTCCAGCGTCGCAGCCAGCCGTCCTCGTGGTGAGCGCGCGGAGCCGTCACGGCGCCGACCACCCGACGCACCTCGCGGCCAGGACCGACGTCGTCCGCGTGCTCGACCACCTGCACCAGCTCGACGTCGTCGCGTGCCAGCAGGCGGGTCACCGGGCGGGAGAGCGTCGGTCGCCCGAGCGCGACGACTCGCTCGACATCGTCTGCGAGCGAGGGGTTCTCGAGCAGGAGCCGGTAGGCGCCCACCCGGTTCGGCCCGCCCTTCGCGCCCGACGACGGTTCGGCGAGCAGCGGCCAGCCGGCCTGCTCGGCGAGCCTGCGGGCCTCGCTCCCGGCTCCGGCGCCGGCCACGACCAGGGTGCGCGGTCCCTGCCCCAGGGTGGTCGGTTCCGAGGTCGGCCGATCCAGGGCCTGCGGCTGCGCGATCGGATCCGGCCAGGGCAGGTCGTCCGCCGTCGGGACGAGCGGCTCGTCGAAGCCGAGGTCGAGGTGCACCGGACCGGGCCGGCCGGCCGCGCCGGCCGAGGCGGCCACCACCTCGTCGGCGAGCGCGGTCCAGTCGTCGACCCCGCGCGCCTCGACCACGACGGTGCGCCGCGTGGCACGGCCGAACACCTCGGGCTGCAGGTCGGTGGTCTGGTTGGCCCACGTGCCGCGGAGCCGCGCCGGGCGGTCGGCGGTGAGCAGCAGCAGCGGCAACCCGGCGTGGTGGGCCTCCATCACGGCCGGGTGCAGGTTCGCCACGGCGGTGCCCGAGGTGGTGACCACCGCGGCGGGCACCGACGGGTCGGCGGCGGCGCAGCCGAGCGCGACGAAGGCGGCGGTGCGCTCGTCGTGGCGCACGTGCAGGCGCACCTGCCCGGCGCGCTCCGCGGCCTCGAGGGCGTAGGCGAGCGGCGCAGACCGCGAGCCCGGGCACAGCACGACGTCACGGAGGCCCCGTGCGATCAGGGCGCGGACGAGCGCGGCCGCCGACGCCGCCGAGGAGCCGTTCACGCGCCGGTCACGCGCCCGCCGTGGGCAGCACGGACCAGCGGTCCTGCAGCACCCCGTGGCAACGACGCACCCGCTCGCGCCACCACAGCCGGCGCTCGGGCGCGGCGGCGAGCGAGGCCAGCAGGTCGCCGTCCGGCTCGACCCGCCCGACCGGCAGCCGCCCGTCGGCCGGGAGGAGCGGGTGCGGCGGTGACGTCGGAGGAGAGGAGCCCGATGGTGCCGAGGCCGCAGGCGCTCGGCCAGCACCGGCAGCGCGGCGGCCAGCGGCGATCCCGGCGCCGATGCCGACGGAGGTGTCCAGCGCGCGACGACACGACGACCGGCAGACCTCGAACCGGGCCAGCTCGGCGGCGATGGCCAGCGCGCGCCGCACCCCGCCGAGCGGCGCGACCTTGACCACGACGACGTCGGCGGCGCCGGCGACCGCGACCGCGAGCGGGTCGTCGGCCTTGCGGATGCCGACTCGTCGGCCGCCAGCGCGACGCCGATGCCCGCGTCGTCGAGCCGGGCCCGCAGCTCGACCAGCTCCTCGAGGGTCGCGGCACGGCTGCTCGGCGTACTCGAAGGTCGCAGCGCCCGAGGACGGCCAGCGCGGCAACGCTACCGCGGTCGTCGACGTCCCAGCCGCCGTTGGCGTCGACCCGGACCGCGACGTCGCTCGCCGAGCGCATCCGCACCGCGGCGACCCGGCCGATGTCGTCGGCGAGGGTCTGGCCCGGCTCGGCGACCTTGACCTTGGCCGTGCGGCAGCCCGGGAAGCGCGCGAGCACGCCCTCGACCTCGTCCGGCGCGACGGCGGGCACGGTGGCGTTCACCGGCACGTCGTCGCGCAGCGGCTCGGGCCACCCGGACCAGGCGCCTCCAGCGCGCTGGCCAGCCACCACGAGCCGACTCGCGTCGTCGTACTCGACGAACGGGCCGAACTCGCCCCAGCCCTGCGGGCCCGCCAGCAGCAGCACCTCGCGGTCGGTCGACGCCCGCGGAACCGCACGCGCATCGGCACGTCGACGACGACCACGCGTCCTGGAGGTCGGCGAGGGGGACGTCGGCCGGGTCCAGCGTCGCGTCCGGGGTCACCGCCTATCCTCGCCGAGGTGACGACAGACGACGCAGCCGCACCGGTCGGGCGTTCCGCGAGCGAGGTCTCGGAGATCTTCGACCCGGCGGCGTGGGAGCCGGTCGAGGGATTCGACGTTCACCGACATCACCTACCACCGCTGCGTCCTCGACGGGCCGAGGCGGGCCACGGTGCGGATCGCGTTCGACCGTCCGGAGGTACGCAACGCGTTCCGCCCGCACACGGTCGACGAGCTGTACCGCGCGCTCGACCACGCCCGGAGGTCGCCCGACGTCGGCACGGTGCTGCTCACCGGCAACGGGCCGAGCCCGCGCGACGGCGGCTGGGCGTTCTGCTCCGGCGGCGACCAGCGGATCCGCGGGCGCAGCGGCTACCAGTACGCCGAGGGCGAGACGGCCGAGACCGTCGACGCCGCGCGGGTGGCGGCCGAGGGCGGGCGGCTGCACATCCTGGAGGTGCAGCGGCTGATCCGCACCATGCCCAAGGTCGTCGTCTGCGTCGTGCCCGGGCTGGGCCGCCGGCGGCGGGCACTCGCTGCACGTGGTGTGCGACCTGACGATCGCCAGCCGCGAGCACGCGCGGTTCAAGCAGACCGACGCCGACGTCGGCTCGTTCGACGGCGGCTACGGCTCGGCGTACCTGGCCAAGATGGTCGGCCAGAAGCGCGCCCGGGAGATCTTCTTCCTCGGCCGGACCTACTCCGCCGAGGACATGGCCGACATGGGCGCGGTCAACCTGGTGGCCGACCACGCCGAGCTCGAGCAGGTCGCGCTGGAGGTCGCCGGCGAGATCAACGCGCAAGAGCCCGACCGCGCAGCGGATGCTGAAGTTCGCGTTCAACCTGCTCGACGACGGGCTGATGGGCCAGCAGGTCTTCGCCGGCGAGGCGACCCGGCTGGCCTACATGACCGACGAGGCCGTCGAGGGCCGCGACGCCTTCCTGGACAAGCGCGCCCCCGACTGGTCCCCCTTCCCCCGCTACTACTGACGCCAGGCCGAGCGACCGAGGAAGGTGGCCCTCCGAGGGCCTCCTCCTCCATCGCCTCGACGAGAGCCGTCATGACCACGTCGGCAGACCCGGCCCGCCCGTGCCGCCGTGCCGGCGACGAGCTGAGCCCGGCCGACCCGACGCCGGGGATGACCCGGCGGGTCGGCCGCGCACCGAGGGCATGTGGAGCGGGACGGTCGACACCGAGCCCGGCGCCGTCTCCGGGTGGCACCACCACGGCGACCACGACACCACGCTCTACGTCGTGAGCGGCCGGATCCGGCTGGAGTCCGGACCCGGCGGCGAGGTCGTCGTCGAGGGCGGGCCGGGCGACTTCCTGCACGTGCCGGCCGGCGCCGTCCACCGCGAGTCGAACCCGCGCGACGAGCCCGCCCGGGCCGTCGTCGTGCGCTGCGGCACCGGCGACCCGACGACGAACGTCGACGGCCCGGCACCGGGCTAGTCGTCGAGCCGCGCCACCAGGGTCTTCGGGGCGACGGCGCGGTAGGCGTCCTCGACGTGCTGGGCCACCGCGTCCCAGTCGACCTCGCCCTCGCCGCGCTCCTGGAGGTCGAGCCGCACCCCCAGCCAACCGCGGGTGCCCACGTACGGCGGGACGAAGTACCGCGCCGGGTCGGCCGCCACCAGCGAGCGCTGGGCACCCTCGGGGGCGGCGCACCAGAACCCCAGCCGGTCGTCGTGGTGGTGGTCGGCGAGCATGACGAAGGACTTCTTCCCGCGGACGAACCAGGTGGGCTCGCCGTGGCTCAGCCGCTCCTCCACCTCCGGCAGCGCCGTGCACAACGCCCTCAGCCGCTGCGGCTGCTCACCCTCGCCCCTGGCCACGTCCTCGATCCTGTCGTCCCTCGCCCCCCGCGTACAGGCCGCTCGGAACCGGCACCGCGGATTGGTCCCGGGAGGGCGCCGTGGGGCGGCCCGTTCCGAGCGCCGTGCCCGCACTAGCCTGGCCGGATGGGCGTGCAGGTGGTCGAGGTCGACGGCCCCGGCGCCGTCCCGCTCGCCGATCTGCTCGACCTGCTGCGGGCCGCGCTCGACGCCACGGGTCCGGCGCTGCTGCCGGTGGCCTCCGGCGCTCCCGGCGAAGCGGTGGTGGCAGCCGCCGCCCTCGGCCGGCCGCTGCGCCCGGGCACGGCCCTGCTGCTGCCCACGTCGGGCTCGACCGGCACCCCCAAGGTGGTGGAGCTGTCCGCCGAGGCGCTGCGCGCGGGCGCCGTCGCGACGCACGCCCGGGTCGGGCCGCCGGGACGCTGGCTGCTGGCCCTCCCGCTCACCCACGTGGCCGGGTGGCAGGTGCTGGTGCGCGGCCTGCTCGCCCCGCCCGGCGAGCAGGAGCCGCAGACCCTGGCAGCCGGAGGCTTCTCCGCCGCCGCGTTCACCGCCGCCCTGCGTGCCGCGAGCCCGGCGGTCTCGTTCGTCTCCCTCGTCCCCACCCAGCTCGCCCGGGTGCTCGACGACCCGCACGCCGTCAGCGCGGCCGGGGCGCTGCGCGCCGTGCTGCTCGGTGGCGCGGCCGCCCCGCGACGCCTGCTCGACCGCGCCGCCGCCGCAGGGCCCCGGGTGGTCACCACCTACGGCTCCACCGAGACCTCGGGCGGCTGCGTGTACGACGGCGTGCCGCTCGATGGTGTCGTCCCCGCCCTCACCGCCGACGGCCGGCTGCGCCTGAGCGGGGCGGTGCTCGCCTCGGGGTACCGCGACGACTCCCCCGGTTTCGACGACGAGGACGGCACCCGCTGGTTCACCACCTCCGACCTCGCCCGGGTCGACGAGGGCAGGGTCGAGGTGCTCGGGCGCACCGACGACGTCGTGGTCACCGGCGGCGAGAACGTCTCTCCGGCAGCGGTGGAGCGGGTGCTGCTCGCCGTCCCGGGTGTCGAGGACGTCGTGGTGGTCGGGGTGCCCGACCCCGAGTGGGGGGAGGCGGTGGTCGCGCTGGTCGTGGCGTCCCCGTCCACCACCGGCACGAGCCTGCGTGCCGCCGTGGCCGACCGGCTCGGCCGGCACCACGTCCCGCGCCACGTGCTGCGGGTCGAGGCCCTCCCGCGCCTCGGCATCGGCAAGCCGGACCGGCGCGCTGCCGCCGACCTGGCCGCTCGTACCCTCTCGGGGTGACCACGACCACGGCGACGCCGGGCGTCCGCGACTGGGTGGCCGGGGCCCGTCCGCGCACGCTGCCCGCCGCGGTGGCGCCGGTGCTCGCCGGCACCGGCGCGGCGCTCGACCTCGGCGCGGTGCAGCCGGTGAGAGCCCTTCTGGCACTGGTGGTCTCGCTCGCGCTCCAGGTGGGGGTCAACTACGCGAACGACTACTCCGACGGGATCCGCGGCACCGATGCCGAACGGGTCGGCCCGGTCCGCCTCGTCGGGCAGGGCCTCGCGGCTCCGACCGCGGTCCGGCGCGCGGCGTTCCTCGCCTTCGGGGTCGCGGCCCTGGCAGGGGTCGTGCTGGTCGCGCTGTGCGGCGCCTGGTGGCTGCTCGCCGTGGGCGCGGCCGCGGTCGTCGCGGCCTGGTACTACACCGGCGGCTCGAACCCCTACGGCTACCAAGGCCTGGGCGAGCTGTTCGTGTTCGTCTTCTTCGGCCTCGTCGCGGTGCTGGGCACCACGTACACGCAGGCGCTGCGGATCAGCCCTGCCGCCGTGCTCGCCGCCGTGGCCGTCGGGTTCCTCGCCTGCGCGATCCTGGTGGCCAACAACCTGCGCGACGTCCCCACCGACACGGTGAGCGGCAAGCGGACGCTGGCGGTGCGGCTCGGCGAGCGGCGCACCCGGTGGCTCTACGCGGCCCTCGTCGCCGGCGCCTTCGTCTGCGCCGTGGTCACCGCCGTGGTCGGTGCGCCGGAGCACCTGCCCGCGTTGGCCGTCCTGGCCGCGACCCCGCTGGCGGTGCTGCCGGTGCAGGCCGTGCTGCGCGGCGCCTGGGGACCGGGCCTGGTGCCGGTGCTGGGCGCCACGGGGCGGCTCGAGCTGCTCTTCGCGCTCCTGCTGGCCCTCGGGCTGGCAGCATGACCTCCATGCCGAGCGGTGCACGCCTCGAACCCGACATCCGCGTGGTCGACGAGCACGTCTACGCCGTCGACGTCACCCGTGAGGACGGCGACGAGACCGTCTCCGAGCACACGGTGCGGGTGCCGGCCGACCTGTCCGAGAGCTGGGGGGTCGACCTCACCCACGAGCCGCCGCTGGTGCGGGCCGCGCTCGAGCTGCTGGTGGAGCACCGCGGCGCGGACCTGCCCGCCGACTTCACCCTCACCGACACCGCCGTCGTCTACGACGGCTTCCTCGACCAGCTGCGGCTGCGCCTGACGACCGCCCCCTGACCTGGTGCTCCCGACCGGGCGCCGGTCTCAGCGGTCGTCCTCGGCGTCCTCGTCGGCGGCGTCCTGGTCGAGCCGCTGGTCCAGCCCGGACCGCTTGCGGCCGGACACCCGCTCGTCGAGAGCGGCGGCGGCCTGCTCGCGCGGGAGCCGCAGCAGAACGTACGACAGCGCGAGCGAGACCAGCGCGGTGAGCAGCAGCCACAGCCAGCCGCGGGCGCCGACGAGCCAGAGCACCGCACCCACGGCGACGAGCAGGGTGAGGCGCAGGATCGAGTACCGGACGAACGGGCCCACGGTCCCAGCCTAAGCAGGCGCGGACGGCGGCAGCGGACCGGGCCGGTGCTCCCAGCGCGTCGAGAGCACCACCGTGGTGCGGGTGCGGGCCACGCCGCGCAGCCGGCGGATCTTGGCGATGACGTGCTCGAGGGCGGCGGTGTCGGCCGCGCGGACGAAGATCACGAACTCCTCCTCGCCCGCGACGAACCAGCAGTCCTCGACCTCGGGCACCTCGCGCAGCCGGCGGGCGACGTCGTCGGACTCGGCGTTGTCGCTGGAGTAGATGCCCACCAGCGCGCTGGTGCCGAGGCCGACGGCCCGCGGGTCGACGGCGGCGTGGAAGCCGGTGACCACGCCCCGCTCCTCCAGCCGGCGCACCCGATCCTGCACGCTCGGCCCGGACAGCCCCACCTGGCGGCCCAGCTCGGCGAACGGCGCGCGCCCGTTCCTGCGCAGCGCGGTGACCAGCGCCCGGTCGATCTCGTCCACCCCGCCAGTCTGGCGCAGCCGGGTCCCCGGACGAGCGGCCGGGCCACCGAGGTGCGAGCGTGGACGGGTGCTGACCTCCGGGACCGCCGACCCGACCGAGCTGCCCGGCCTCACCGGCTGGGTGGCCTCGGTGATGGAGGCGATGGGCGAGGTGGGCGTGGGCGCGCTGACCGCCCTGGAGACGGTGTTCCCGCCGATCCCCAGCGAGGTGGTGCTCCCCCTCGGCGGGTTCCTCACCCGGCAGGGCGACCTGTCGCTGCCGTGGGTGCTGGTCGCGGCCACCGCCGGCTCCCTGCTCGGGGCGCTGGTCCTGTACGGGCTCGGCGCCTGGCTCGGCCGCCAGCGGGCGACCGCGGTGCTCGCCCGGATCCCCCTCGTCGACCGCGAGGACGTCGAGCGCGCGTCGGCCTGGTTCGACCGGCACGGCCGCGCGGCGGTCTTCTTCGGCCGGCTCGTGCCGGGCGTGCGCAGCCTGATCTCGCTGCCGGCCGGGGCGAGCCGGATGCCGCTCGGCCGGTTCGCCGCGTACACGACGGCCGGCTCGCTGGTGTGGAACGGGCTGCTGGTCGGTGCCGGCGTGTGGCTCGGCGACCGGTGGGAGCAGGTCGAGTCCTACGCCGGGTGGCTGGACCGCGTCTTCGTGGCGGCCCTGGCGGTGGTGGTGGTGTGGGCCGCCTGGCGCCGGGTGCGCTCACGCCGGGCGGCCCGCGACGACGACCGGTCGGACGCCCCTGACGTCGTCGGTCCGGCTCGGGCCGTGACGTCCACCACATCTCCTTCAGAATCACCTCAATCGGACGAGGAATCTAAGGCTTGCAAACGTTGTTCCCTTAGAATCAACGAACCACCGCAGTTCCAACCAAGGAGATGAAGTACAGATGGCTCCCGCCGTCGAGATGGCCACCACCCACGCGGCCGACCTGCGCCGCAGCGCCGAGGTCTGGCGCACCGCTCGCGACGCCCGCCGCGGCCGCCGCAGCAGCTGACCCACCGGCCCGACCCAGGGGCCAGACGACCGAGGACCCTGCCCCAGCGGCGGGGTCTTCGTGCGTCCGGGTCTCTTCGCGCGCGTGCGGTTCGGGTCCGGCTCGTACGATGGGGGCGTGCGCATCCTGCTGCTCTACGTGCTCCCCCTGGCGCTGACGCTCTACGCCCTGATCGACTGCGTGCGCACGGACGAGACGCTGGTGAAGGGCCTGCCGAAGATCGTCTGGGTGCTGCTCATCATCCTGATCTGGGTGATCGGCCCGCTGGCGTGGATCATCGCCGGCCGCGAGCGCACCTGGGAGGTCCCGCAGCGCCCGGCGCCGCCGCGTCCGATCGCCCCCGACGACGACCCCGACTTCCTGCGCGACCTCGACCTGGACGTCAAGCGCGACAAGCCGCGCGGCGAGGACGACCCGGCCTGACCTGGGCGGAAGGGCCCGACCCGGCAGCCGTCGGGAGGGTCAGCGGTCGGCGGCGGTCGGCGGCGGTCAGCCGATGCCGGCGTAGGAGTGCTCGCCGGAGAAGAAGATGTTGACCACGCCGAAGTTCAGCAGAACGCAGACGAACCCGGCGATCGCCAGGTAGGTGGCGCGTCGGCCGTCCCACCCGCGGGTGGCGCGGGCGTGCAGGTACGCGGCGTAGACCACCCAGATGACGAAGGTCCAGACCTCCTTGGGGTCCCAGCCCCAGTACCGGCCCCACGCCTTCTCGGCCCAGATCGCGCCGGCGACGAGCGTGAACGTCCACAGCGGGAACGACAGCGCCACCAACCGGTAGCCGAGCGCCTCGAGGTCGGCCGACCGCGGCAGCCGGTCCATGAACCGGCCGCGCTGCGGGGGCGTGCCGGCGGCGCGGGCCTTCTCGCGGCGGTCCTGCACCAGCTGGAGCACGTGCACCGAGAACGCCAACGTGAACAGCGCGCTGGAGATGAACGCGATCGAGACGTGCACCACCAGGAAGGGGCTCTGCAGGGCCGGTACCAGCTGGGCCGACTCGGTGTAGAGCACGGTGACGGCCAGGCCGAGGGTCAGCAGCACCGGGCCGACCGCGAAGACGCCGAGCCAGCGCAGGTCACGCCGCCAGACCACGAGGCCGAGGAACACCGCGCTCACCACCAGCGAGCCGGTGAGCGAGAACTCGTACATGTTGCCCCACGGCACCCGGGTGGCCGAGAGCCCGCGGGTCAGCACCGAGACGAGGTGCAGCCCGGCCGCGAGCCACGTGAGCGAGGTCGCGATGCCGACGGCGCGGCCGGTGCCGGCGCCGTCCGCAGCAGCCGGCGGGGCCGGGACCTCGGCCGGTGCGCCGGAGCCGACGAGCACCTTCTCCTGCGCCGTCTCGACCGGCGCGGCCGCCGCGGCGGTGCGGCCGCGGCCCGACAGGTCGGTGGCGTACCCGAGCAGGGCGCCGGCGTACGCGGCCATCGAGGAGTAGACGAGCACGTTGCTCATCTGGGCGAGGGTGGTGTCGACCGACATCTACGCTCCTGCTCCCTGGGGCGGCCCGGGTGCTGACCCGAGCCGTTCGCGCAGCTGCGCGGCGAGCTGCTGGACCTCCGTCTGCAGCCGCGGGTCCTCGCTGCGGGCGAGCGCCGCGACCTCCACCACGATAGACCGCGCGCCACCGTCGGGCCCGGGCGCCTCCGGGCGGCCGACCCGCACCCAGACCCGCCGGCGCGGGACGAACAGCGAGGCGACGAGCCCGGCCGTCGCGAGCGCGGAGAAGCCGAGCGCCCACACCTTGGCCGGGTCGTGCCGCACGCCGAACGCGGCGAACCGGTCGACCCGCTCGAGCGTGACGCTGCCGCCGTCGGGCAGGTCCACGCTCTCGCCGATGCCGAGGCCGACGGCGAACGGCGTGCCGTCCTCGTCCGTCAGCTGGGTCATGCCGGTGGTGTCGAGCTGGTACACCGACTGCGGCTGCCCGGCGTCGACGCCGAGGTCACCGGAGTACACGGTGAAGAACCAGCGCGGGTCGAGCGCGTCGGGGAACACCGACACCGGGCCGCGCTCGGGGTCCATCTCCCAGGTCGGGAGGAAGATCCCCTGCAGCCCCAGCTGCGGGGAGGTGTCGGGCACCTTCACCACACCGGGCGACTCGTAGAACCTCCCCTCGGGGACGAACACCACCGGCCCGGACTTGACCACCTCACCGGCGGCGTCGCGCACGGTCACGACCGGGGCGTAGCCGTTGCCCTGCAGGTAGACGTTCGTCCCCTGCACCGGCAGCGGCTCGTTCACGCGGATCGTGCTGCTCCGCGGCTCGGCGCCCGGTTCGTCGACCACCGTCACCGACGCCTCGAAGTCGCGCGGGGCGGCGAACTGGTTGCCCGCGGCAGCGGTCTCGAACGCGACGGTCAGGTCCTCGAGGGTGAGCTGGAACGGCGGCAGGTCGCCCTCGTCGACCCAGGTGCCCGGGTCGAAGGTGTCGTACTCCGACAGCGTGTTCGCGAAGCCCGTGCCCGTCGTCAGGAGGAACTGGCCGCGGTAGCCGTACAGGGAGCCGACGGCGACCGCGACGAGCAGGCCGAGCAGCGCGACGTGGAACACCAGGTTGCCCGTCTCGCGCAGGTAGCCGCGCTCCGCACACACGGCACCGTCGCGGACGTCGACGCGATACCGCTTGCGCCGCAGCAGGTCTCGCGCTGCAGCGATGACGTCGGCCTCGTCCGCCGCGACCTCGGCGGCCTCGTGCGCCGGCATCCGCGCCAGCCGCGACGGCGCGCGCGGCGGCCTCGCTCGCATCGCGGCCAGGTGCACCCGGGTGCGGGGCACGACGCAGCCCACGAGCGAGACGAACAGCAGCAGGTACACCGCGGAGAACCACGGCGAGGAGTAGACGTCGAACAGCCCGAGCCGGTCGAGCCACGGCGACAGGTCGGGGTGCTCGACCCGGTACCGCTCCACCGCCGTGGCGTCGACGCCGCGCTGCGGGAACACCGACCCGGGCACCGCCCCCACCGCGAGCAGCATCAGCAGGAACAGCGCCGTGCGCATGCTGGTGAGCTGGCGCCAGGCCCAGCGCAACGTGCCGACGGCCCCGAGCGCGGGCAGGGCGGGACCGTCGCCGCGGCCGCCGCCGGACCCGGCCTCGGGCGGGACGTCGTCGCCCTCGCCGGAGCCGCGGGTGGCGACCAGGTCCTCCGGGCCGCGGGCGGTCGGCATCAGATCACCGTCCTGAAGCCCGAGTCGCCCTCGATCCAGATCCGGACGGCGTCGACCCAGGAGGTCCACAGCCCGCTCACCAGCAGCACGCCGACCACCACGAGCATCGCGCCGCCGAACCGGGCGATGCCGAGCCGGTGCCGGCGCAGCACGTCGAGGAACCGCTTGCTGCGGCCGAGCCCCGCCGCGACGAGCACGAACGGCAGCCCGAGCCCGAGGCAGTACGCCGTCGCGAGCAGCGCCCCGCGTCCGGCCCCGCCGGTCTGCAGGCTGAGCAGGGCCACCGCGCTGAAGACGGGCCCGATGCAGGGCGCCCAGCCGAGCCCGAACACCACCCCGAGCAGCGGAGCGCCCGCGAGCCCCGCCGCCGGCCGCCACGACAGCCTGCGCTGCGTCGCCCCCCCGGGCACCCAGCCGAGGAAGACCAGGCCCATCACCACCACGACCACGCCCAGGACCCGCGCGATCGTCTCGCTCCAGCGGAACAGCAGCGAGCCGAGCCCGCCCGCGGTGAACCCGACCAGGACGAAGACGAGGCTGAACCCGAGGACGAACAGCACCGCACCGAGCAGCACCCGCCACCGGCGCTGCCGGTCGAGGTCGACGCCGGACAGGCCCGTGACGTAGCCGAGGTACCCCGGCACGAGCGGCAGCACGCAGGGCGAGGCGAACGACACCAGCCCGGCGAGCGCGGCGATGGGCAGGGCCGCCAGCAGCGACCCCGACAGCACCTGCTCGCTCAGCCCCTCGCCCACGGCACCCACGCGGTCACGGCCGCTCCTCCACGACGGTCTCGATCAGCTCGCGCAGCACCGAGGCGTCGGCGCGGCCGGAGATCCGGGCCGCCACCCGGCCCTCGCGGTCGACCACGAGGGTGGTCGGGACGGCGTTCGGCACCAGCTGGCCCCGCAGCGCCAGCACGGCGGCGCCCTGGTCGTCGACGATGGTGGGGTACGGGATGTCGAACGTGCGCTCGAACGCCTGGGCGCCGGCGGCGTCGTCGCGGGTGTTGATCCCCACGAACCTCACGCCGTCGGCCTCGCTCGCCTGCGCGATCTCGGCCAGGTCCGGCGCCTCCACGCGGCAGGGACCGCAGGCGGCGTACCAGAGGTTGAGCACGACGACCTCGCCGCGCAGGTCGGCGAGCGCCAGCTCCTCGCCGGTGGTGGTCGTGCCGGAGACCGCCACCGGGTCGCCGCGGTCGGCGGCCGCCACCTCGGCGACGGCGCCGTTCCCGGAGATGTAGCCCTTGTCGTCGCCCGCGCGGGCCTGGTCGTCGACCGAGCCCAGGGCGGTGCACCCGGCCAGGGCGGTCCCGGCGAGCGCGACGACGGCCAGCAGAGGCGCGCGACGGGGGGAGCGCAGGCTCACGCGCCGGACACCTGGTCGCGGGCGGGGACGAGGTCGCGGGCGGGCTCGGAGTAGCGGACGTCGACGAGGCGGTCGTCGTCGTAGACCAGGGAGGTGAGCGAGGCCAGGTCGCACTCGCGCTCGCGCGGGTCGTGCCACAGCCGGCGGCCCTCGGCCCGGCGGCGGGCGGTCCACACCGGCAGCTGGTGGCTGACCACGACGGCCTCTGCCCCGCGGGCCGCGTCGCGGGCGTCGCGGGCGGCGGCGTGCATCCGGTCGGCGACCGCGTCGTACGACTCCCCCCAGGACGGGCGGAACGGGTTGCGCAGGTGCCACCAGTGCCGCGGGTGGCGCAGCACGCCCGCCCCGACGCCGAACTGCAGGCCCTCGAAGTGGTTGCCCGACTCGATCACCCGCTCGTCGGTGGCGATCGAGAGCCCGAACGCCTCGGCCACCGGCGCCGCCGTCTCCTGCGCGCGCTCCAGCGGGGACGCCACCAGGTGCACGACCCGGTGCCCCTCGGCCTTGAGGTGGTCGGCGACGCACTGCGCCATCAGCTGGCCGAGCTCGGACAGGTGGTAGTCCGGCAGCCGTCCGTACAGCACGCCGTGGGGGTTGAACACCTCGCCGTGCCGCAGCAGGTGGACGGTGGTCAGGGCCATGGCACCCAGTGTCTCAGGGGCCGCTCAGCCCCCGTGGTGGGGACCTTCGAGCGCGGCCGCCGCCGCGGCCGCCGCGTGCGGGAGGGCGTCGAGCACCTGGGCGACGGCCTCGTCGTCGTGGGCCGCCGAGACGAACCAGGACTCGAACGCCGACGGAGGCAGGTAGACCCCGCGGCCGAGCATCTCGTGGAAGAAGGCGCGGAACGCGTCGGTGTCCTGGTGCCTGGCTGCCTCGTAGTCGCGGACCGGGCCGCCGTCCGGGCCGTGGCCGAAGAAGACCGAGAACATCGAGCCGGCCCGGCCGACCGTGTGGGGCACCCCGACGGCGGCCAGGCAGGCCGAGGCCGAGCCCGCGATGGTCGAGGCCACGTGGTCGACCCGGGCGTAGACGGCGTCGTCGGCGTGCTGGAGGGTGGCGAGCCCGGCGGCCGTGGCCACGGGGTTCCCGCTCAGCGTCCCCGCCTGGTAGACGGGCCCGGCCGGCGCGAGCCGCTGCATCACCTCGGCCCGGCCGCCGAAGGCCGCGGCCGGGAAGCCGCCGCCCATCACCTTGCCGAAGGTGAACAGGTCGGGCGCCCCGCCGGTCGAGGCGCCCTGCGGCCCCTCGAGGCCGAACCAGCCCGCGCGCGAGAGCCGGAAGCCGGTCATCACCTCGTCGCTCACCAGCAGCGCGCCGTACCCGGCGGTGACGTCGCGCAGCCGCGCGGTGAAGCCCGGGGCCGGCGGGACGACGCCCATGTTGCCGGCGGCCGCCTCGGTGATGACGCAGGCGATCTGCTCGCCGTGCAGGTCGAACGCGGCGTCGAGGGCGGCGGCGTCGTTGTACGGCAGGACGATCGTGTCGGCGGTGGTGCCGGCGGTGACGCCGGGGGTGCCCGGCAGGCCGAGCGTGGCCACCCCGGAGCCGGCCTGGGCCAGCAGGGCGTCGACGTGCCCGTGGTAGTGCCCGGCGAACTTCACCACCTTGTCGCGGCCGGTGAACCCGCGGGCGAGCCGCACGGCGGTCATCGTCGCCTCGGTGCCGGAGGAGACCAGCCGCACCTGCTCGACCGGACCGACCCGGTCCGCGATCTCCTCGGCGAGCGCCACCTCGGTCTCGCACGGGGTGCCGAACGAGGTGCCGTGCGACACCGCCCGCTGCACCGCCTCGACGACGGCGGGGTGGGCGTGGCCGAGCAGCAGCGGACCCCAGGAGCAGACCAGGTCGACGTAGCGGCGGCCGTCGACGTCGGTGAGGTAGGGCCCCGACCCCGACGCCATGAACCGCGGCGTGCCGCCGACCGCCTGGAAGGCGCGGACGGGCGAGTTGACCCCACCCGGGGAGATCGCCCGGGCCCGCTCGAACAGGGCCTCGGACGCGGGGGCGGAGTGCGGGTGGTTCACGCCCCCAGCCTGGCACGGCGCTCGCCGGAGACCCCGCGCACGTCGCGCAGGTGGCCCGCGACGCGGTCCAGCACCCGGCCCACCACCTCGACCTCCTCGGGCGTCATCTGGTCGAACAGGTGCTCGCGGACGCCGGTGACGTGCACGTCGGCGTGCTCGCGCAGCGCGTCCAGGCCCTGCTCGGTGACCGCCGCGAGCACTCCCCGGCCGTCGTCGTCGCTGCGCAGCCGGGTGACCAGGCCACGCTCCTGCATCCGCGCGACGGTGTGGGTGAGCCGGCTGCGTGAGTGCGACAGCGCGTCGGCGAGGTCGCTCATCCGCAGCCGCCCCGATGGCGCCTCGGAGAGGCGCACCAGCACCTCGTACTCCGCGAGCGGGAGGTCGCCGGCGTCGTCGAGCTCGCGGGTGAGCTGCTCCCACAGCCGCTGGGTCACCTCGAGGTAGCTCCGCCACACGGCCTGCTCGTCGTCGGACAACCAGCGGGTGGAAGCCATGGGGACGATCCTAGGGCCGGACGGAATATTTGAACTCTCACCAAAGTTGTGGTGCCATGACAGGACGCAGCAGCAGACGTCCGCCACCCACCAGGAGGAACCCCGTGACCGAGACCACCACCACCGCCGCCACCGCCCTGCCCCAGGGCCTGGTCGCCGGCACCTACGCCATCGACGCCTCCCACAGCGAGGTCGGCTTCGTCGCCCGCCACGCCATGGTCACCAAGGTCCGCGGCCGCTTCACCGACGTCGAGGGCACCCTGACGATCGGCGACACCGTCGAGGCCTCGACCGCCTCCGCCACGATCAGGACCGCGTCGGTGAGCACCGGCTCCGCCGACCGCGACGGCCACCTGACCAGCCCCGACTTCTTCGACGCCGCCACCTACCCGGAGATCACCTTCGTGGCCACCGGCGTGCAGACCGTCGGCGGCGAGTACGTCCTGACCGGTGACCTCACCATCAAGGACGTCACCAAGCCCGTCTCCCTGCCCGTCGAGTTCGAGGGCGTGGCCACCGACCCGTTCGGCAACCAGCGCGCCGGCTTCTCCGCCTCCGACCGACGTCGAGCGCGAGGAGTGGGGCCTCACCTGGAACGCCGCGCTCGAGACCGGCGGCGTCCTGGTCAGCAAGAAGATCAAGCTCCAGCTCGACGTCTCCGCGATCAAGCAGGCCTGACCCAGGCCCAGCCGGGGCCGCGGGATCACCTCTCCCGCAACGTCTCCAGCGCGACAGCCACGTGGCCGTCGCCGTCCTCCAGGGCGGCGGCGGCCTCGTGCGTGCCGGCCCCGGACAGCATCGCCACCAGCGCCACCCGGAGCTCACCGCCGGCGGCGTCCAGCGCCACGCGGCACGCGTCGGCGTCCGCCCCGGTGGCCTCACCCAGGATCCGCACCGACCGCTCGCGCAGCTTGTCGTTGGTGGCGACCAGGGCGACCATCAGGTTCGACCAGGTGCGGCCCATCCGCACCATCACGGCGGTGGACACCGCGTTGAGCACCAGCTTCTGCGCCGTGCCGGCCTTCATCCGGGTCGAGCCGGTGAGCACCTCGGGGCCCGTGCCGACACCCACGAGCACGTCCACCTCGGCCGTGGCGCCGGGGTCGGCGCACACCAGCGCCGTCGCCGCACCCGCCTCCCGGGCGACGCGCAGCCCCGCGAGCACCCACGGCGTGCGACCGCTCGCCGCCACCCCCACCACCAGGTCCCCCGCCCGCACGGCCGCACGAGCCACCCGCTCGCCGTCCTCGACGTCGTCCTCCGCGCCCTCCACCGCGCGCGTCATCGCGGCGTCGCCACCGGCCAGGTGGGGCACGAACCAGCCCGGCGGCGCGTCGAAGGTCGGGCGCAGCTCCACGGCGTCGAGCACGGCCAGCCGACCGGACGTGCCGCTGCCGAGGTAGTGGACGGCGCCGCCGCCACGCAGCGCCGCGACGGCGAGGTCGACCACCCGCTCCAGCCGCGGGAGCACCGCCCGCGACCGCCTCGGCCACGAGCCGGTCCTCGGCGTTGATCACCGCCAGCAGCTCTGCGCTGGTCATCCGGTCCAGGTCGGTCGTGCGCGGGTTGCGCTCCTCGGTGGGCGGCAGGACCGCAGGTCACGACTCGTCCCTCGCCGTGCGTGGACGACGTGCTGACTGTTCGCTCGCAGGCTCGCTCACGGTGCGGGCCGCCGGGCGCCGCGACGCGGCTGCACCGCCTCCCAGGTGGCCTCGAGCGCCTCGACGGTGGCGTCGAAGCTGCGGCTCGCCACGGCGACGAACAGGCAGTCGACCACGGTGAGCTGGGCGATCCGGCTGGCCATCGCCCCCGACCGGAAGGTGGTCTCGTGCGCCGCGGTCGTCAGCACGTGGTCGGCCACCAGCGCCAGCGGCGATCGGGGGAAGTTGGTGAGGGCCACCGTCACCGCGCCGCGGCGCCCGGCCAGCTCGAGGGCGTCGACCACCTCGGACGTCGTGCCCGAGTGGGACACCCCGAGGGCGACGTCGCCCGGCCCGAGCAGCGCGGCCGAGGTGAGCATCACGTGCGCGTCCGACCAGGTCTGCACCAGTCGGCCGATCCGGTGGAACTTCTGCTGCAGGTCGAGCCCCACCACGGCGCCGGCGCCCACGCCGTAGACGTCGATCCGCGCGGCCCCGTCGACGGCCTCGACCACCCGGGCGAGCACCTCGACGTCGAGCTGGCTGACGGTGTCCTCCACCGCCCGCGCGTCGGCGTACGCCACCTTGCGGACCAGGGTGGCGACGTCCTCGTCGGCGGTGACGTCGCCGGGGACGAGGTGGCCGTGCGCGGCCCGCGGCGCCTGCCCGGCCAGCGCCAGCCGCAGCGCCGGGTAGCCCGACAGGCCCACGGAGCGGCAGAACCGGCTCACCGAGGCCTGGGAGACGCCGACCGCCGCCGCGAGCTCGCTGATCGTCAGGTGCGCGCTGTCGGAGGGGTGGTCGACGAGGTAGCCCGCCACCGCCCGCTCCGACGGGGGCAGCGACGGCAGCAGGGAGCGGACCCGGACGAGAAGGTCCGCGGGCGGACGGGCGGGGCTCACCGGTCCATCCTCGCTGCCGTCGGCGGCGAGCGGAACCGGCCTCACCGGTAGAGCAGGTACGGCCGCCGGTGCCGCCGGAAGTCGTCGAGCTCTCCCTGCCACGCGGCGACCACCTCGTCGGTGGTGGAACCGGCGTCGACCATCTCGCGCAGCCGCGTGCTGCCGGAGAGCTTGTCGACCCAGTACGGACGCGGGTCGGCGTCGACCCGCCAGGCGAAGTCGTCGTACGTCCGCGCGGTGACGAGCATCGCCACGGCGGTGCGGATCGCCTCGAACCGGTCCGGCTCGGTCACGTGCACCTGCACCCCGGCGCAGGCGACGCCGGTGTGCTTGGAGAAGCTCGGCACGAAGTGCGCCTCCCGGAACCGGACGCCGGGCAGGTCCTGCGCGTTCAGCGCGTCGGCCCAGCGGAAGTCGAGGTACGGCGCACCGACCCACTCGAACGGACGGGTGGTGCCGCGCCCCTCCGACAGGTTGGTGCCCTCGAACAGGCCCGTCCCCGGGTACACCAGCGCGGTGTCCGGCGTCGGCATGTTCGGGCTCGGCGCCACCCAGGGCAGACCGGTGCCGGCGTAGAGCGTGCGGCGCCGCCACCCCCGCACCTGCTCGACCTCGACACCCACGGACCGGCCGGCCTCCTCGGGCACGAAGGTCGCGTCGAACATCCGGGCCAGCTCGCCGACGGTCATCCCGTGCTGCTGGACGACCTCCTTCAGCCCGACACCGGACGTGAAGGCACTGGTCATCATCGGCCCGTCGGCGTCGCCGCCCAACGGGTTCGGACGGTCGAGCACGAGGAACCGGACGCCGCGCAGGGCCGCACCCACCATGGCGTGGTACATCGTCCAGACGTAGGTGTAGAAGCGCGCGCCCACGTCCTGGATGTCGAACACCACGACCTCGACCGCGGCACGCTCGTAGAGCGCGGCGAAGTCCGCCCCGTCGGCGCCGTAGGCGTCGTACACGGTCAGGCCCGTGCGCTCGTCGATGCCGGTGCCCTCCGAACCGCCCGCCTGCGCCGAGCCGCGGAAGCCGTGCTCCGGACCGAAGACACCGCCGATCTCCAGACCCGCGGCGTGCATGGCGTCGACGAGGTGGGTGAGGTCCGGCAGCACACCGGTCGGGTTGCTGACGATCCCCACCCGGACTCCGCGCAGATCGCGGAAACGCCTCTGCGCCAGCGCCTCGGCGCCGGTGACCACGCGCCGGCCGTGGCCGTTCCCGCCCCCCGCCGAGGCTGTCGGCGCGACGGCGCCCGAGGCCAGGACGGCCGCCGGGGCGGCCGCGCCGGCCGCGAGGAAGCCCCGCCGGCCGATCCCGCCGGTCACCACGACAGCCCTGCGCCGAACGGCATCAGCACCTCGTCCGGCGCTCCGGCGACCGGCACGTCGACGGGCAGCCGGCCGGACGGCGAGATCTCGCCGGTGAGCACCCGGGCGACCGACTCCATCGACACGGCGGTCGAGGAGTACGTCGCCAGGAAGGGGAGCGTGTCCGGCACGTACGCCACGTCGTACGGGTCGCGCACGGCGATGACGACGACGGGCTGCCCGGTGGCCTGGAGGTCCGAGACCAGCTGCTGCTGAGCGGGGTTCGACCAGGCCTTGTTGGTGAGCACCACCGTGAGGTCGCTGCCCGTGGCCGCGGTCACGGCCGCGGAGCGGCTCGCGTCCGTGGGCGCCAGGCCGGTCTCCAGCACCGTGGTCGAGGCGCCCCGCGCTCCGAGCGCCGCGCCGAGCGCGCCGGTCGGGACCGCCCCCGCACCGGTGACGAGCACGTCGGCGCCGTCGACGGCGGCCGGCAGGGCGGCGTCCGGGTTGCGCAGCGCCGTGACCGTGCGGTCGGTGACCGCCTGCGCCTTGCGCGCGTGGGCCGCCGTCCCGACCACCTGGTCGACCTTCTGCTCGTCGACGTACGGGTCGCGCACGACCCCGCGCTCGTACTTCATCCGCAGGATCCGGGAGACGCTCTGGTCCAGCCGGTCCCGGCTGATCCGACCGCTCTCGACGGCCTCCGTGACGGCGCCGACCGCGAGGTCGAGGTCCGGCGGCATGAGGAGCATGTCGACACCGGCCTCGATCGCCCGGACGGCCACCTCGTCGTCGCCGTACTTCTCCCGCACGCCCTCCATCGCCAGCGAGTCGGTGACGACGACGCCGTCGTAGCCCAGGCGCTCACGCAGCAGGCCGGTGACGATCGGCTCGGAGAGCGTGGCGGGGTCGCCCGACGGGTCGAGCGAGGGGACGACGATGTGGGCGGTCATGATCGAGTCGATGCCCTCGTCGACGGCGGCGGCGAACGGCGGCTCGTCGACCGCCTCCCACTCCTCGCGGGTGTGGTCGATCACGGGGATGCCGGTGTGGCTGTCGACCGCGGTGTCGCCGTGGCCCGGGAAGTGCTTGGCCGTGGCGGAGACGCCAGCGGCCCCCGGCTGCTCGTAGCCGCGCACCTGCGCGCGCACCATGTCGCTCACCAGGCCGGGGTCGGACGAGAAGCTGCGGACGCCGATCACCGGATTCTGCGGGTTGACGTTCACGTCGGCGTCGGGCGCGTAGTCGGTGTTGATGCCGATCGCCCGCAGCTCGCGGCCGGTGATGTCGGCAGCGACCCGGGCGTCGCGGGTGCTGCGGCCGGCGCCGAGGGCCATGCTCCCCGGCAGCTGAGTGGCCGGCGGGCCGACCCGGACGACCACGCCCATCTCCTGGTCGGTGCTCACCAGCAGCGGCGGGTCGACGAGCGTGCCGTCACGGTCGGCGGCCGCGCGCTGCAGCCCGTTGGAGAGCCGCGCGATCTGGGCCGGTGCCTGCACGTTGTTCGACCAGGCGAAGTAGATGACACCGCCCAGCCCGTACCGGTCCACGACCTCGGCCGGGGTCCGCACCCCGTACAGCGCGAGGTTCTGGGCGGCGTCGGCGTCGGAGACGGTGGTCGCGTCCGAGCCGTACGCGTAGGTGACGAACAGCTGCCCGATCTTCTGCGACTGCGTCATCTGGGCGAGGGTCGCGCGGACGTACCGGTCGGCTCCCCTGCCGGCGCCGTCGGCCGAGGCGGGCGGCACGAGAGAGAGGGCGAGCGCCGCGACCACCCCCAGCACCAGCGTTCCCCTGTCCCGCTGGTGCCGCCGGCGTCCGGTCCGGTCCGGTCGAGTGCTGCGTGTGCCGGCGGGGCGATCCTCGACGGCGGGTGGTTGCGGCGCTGCCACGGCTCCTCCTGGTGGAAGTTGTTTCCGAGATTCGGGCCGCGATTGAAAGTATGTCCCGGTCCGTCCCGGCGTCAACGGTTCGGCCACGATGGGTCCGTGGACCTGGACGAGGCGGCCGAGGAGCTCTACGCCGAGGCGCCCGACGACTTCCTCGCCGCCCGCGGCGCGCTGGTCAGTCGGGCCCGCGAGGACGGCGACAAGGCGCTCGCCGCGGCCATCGGGAAGCTGCGCAAGCCGTCGACGGCGGCGTGGCTGGTGAACCTGCTCGCCTACGAGGCCGCCGACGACCTCGCGGCCCTGCTCGACCTCGGCGCGGCGATGCGGCACGCCCAGGCGCGCCTGTCCGGCGCCGAGCTGCGGCGCCTGACCCAGCAGCGCCACCAGGTGGTCCGCGCGCTGGCCACCCAGGCGCACCACCTCGCGGCGGACCGCGGCGAGCGCGTCAGCCGCACCGTCCTCGACCAGGTCACCGACACGCTGCTGGCTGCGCTCGCCGATCCCGAGGCCGCCGAGCAGGTGCGGGCCGGCCACCTGACGACACCGTTGTCCTACAGCGGTTTCGGGCCCGCGGGCCTCGCCTCGGTCCCCGCCCCGGTCGAGCAGGACGAGCAGCCCGACGAGGAACCGGACGAGGAGCCGGACGTCGACGCCGAGCGCGAGCGCGCCGAGGCCGAGCGGCAGCGACGGCTGGAGGAGGCGCGCACCGAGCGCTCCCGGGCCGAGAGCGCGCTCGCCACCGCGCGCCGCAAGGTCGTGCGGTCCGAGCGGTCGGTGGAGACGTCGACGGCCGAGAGCGAGCGCGGGCAGGAGCGCCTGGCCCAGGCCGAGGAGACCCTGGCGCGGGCCCGCGCCGACCGCGACCGCCTCGCCGCCGCGGCGCAGGAGGCCGAGCGCGCCCTGGCCGGGCACCGCGAGGCCGAGCGGGACGCCCAGCGCGAGCTGGACCGCGCCGCCGCGGCCCTCGCCGAGCTCGAGGACTGAGCTCCGGGGACTCGTCCACAATCCTAAAGAAGTCTTGCGCAAGTGTTCTTTAGCGTGTCACCCTCGCTGCCGTGACCGAGGAACGCGCCGTCCACGACCCCCGCGCGATGCGCGACCCGCTGGCGATCCGGGCCCTGAGCCACCCGCTGCGGCTGCGGTTGATCGAGCTGCTCGGCACCCGTCAGCAGGCCACCGCCACCGACTGCGCGGCCGTCACCGGGGAGTCGGTGGCGAGCTGCTCGTTCCACCTGCGCCAGCTGGAGCGGTACGGGTTCGCCGAGCGCGCCGAGGCCAGCGGGCGCGAGCGGCCCTGGCGGCTGACCAGCACCACCCAGAACCTCGACACCGCGAACCTCGACGACGAGGGACGGCTCGCGTCCCAGGCGTTCGAGCAGGCGTTCCTGGAGTGGGAGGTGGCGCGGCTGCGCGCCCGCGGCACGCGACCGACCCCGCCGGGCTGGGAGGGCACCCAGAACACCAGCGGGGCGACGATGTGGCTGACCCGCGACGAGCTGGTCGGGCTCAACCGCGCGATGGGCGAGCTGCTCACCCGGCACCTCGGCCGGGTCGACGGCACCGAGCCCCGGCCCTCCGACGGCCGGTGGGTGCGGCTGTTCGCGGCGAGCACGGTGCTCACCGACCTCGACCCCGCCGAGCCGGACGCCGCCAGGGGGCCGGAGTCGTGACGGGCGAGGCGACCGTCGCGCCGCGGATCTCGGCGTTCGCGGTCCCCGCCTTCCGCCGGCTGCTCGCCGGGTGGACGGTGAGCAACTTCGGCGACAGCGCGCTGTTCCTCACCCTGGCGATCTGGGCCAAGGACCTCACCGGGTCCAGCTCGGCCGCCGGCCTGGTGTTCTTCTTCCTCGCCGCGCCGGTCCTCGCCTCGCCCCTGTTCGGGCACCTCGCCGACCGGGTCCGCCGCCGGCCGCTGCTGGTGACGGTGAACGCGCTGCCGGCGCCGGGGGTGCTCTGCCTGCTGCTGGTGCGCGACGCCGGCGACCTGTGGCTGCTGTACGTGGTGGCGGCCGGGTACGGGGTGGTCGGTTACGTGACCGCCGCGGCCCGCTCGGGCCTGCTGCGCGACCTGCTCACCGACGACCAGCTCGACACCGCCAACGGCACCCTGATGACGATCGACCAGGGGCTGCGGATCATGAGCCCGCTGGTCGGCGCGGGGCTCTACGCTGCCTTCGGCGGTCCGGCGCTCGCCGTGCTCGCGGCCGCGTCGTTCGGCGCAGCCGTCGTGGCCCTGCTCTCGGTGCGGGTGACCGAGTCGGAGCCGACGCCGCCGCAGGAGCGGGAGTCCTTCGGCCGCGAGCTGTCAGCGGGCTTCCGGCACGTGCGCGCCGTCCCCGCGGTCTTCCGGATCACGGTGGCGCTGGCCCTCAGCATGCTCGTGATCGGGCTCGCCGACTCCGCCCTGTTCAGCGTCGTCGACGACGGCCTCGGGCTCGACCCGGAGTTCTTCGGGGTGCTGATGAGCGCCCAGGGCGCGGGCAGCATCGCCGGCGGGCTGGTGTCGGTGTGGCTGCTGCGGCGGCTCGGCGGGCAGCGGCTGGTCGGCATCGGCCTGGCCGTGCTGGCCGCCGGCGGCCTGATGCTGCTGGCGCCGGCGGCGTGGGTGGTGCTGGTCGGCTGCGCGCTGTCCGGCGTCGCGATCCCGTGGATGTTCGTGCCGGCGGCCACCGTGCGGCAGCGGATGACGCCACCGCGGGTGCAGGGCCGCACCTCGTCCGCGGTGAACATGGCGGTGACGCTGCCGCAGACGGTCTCGATCGCCGCGGGCGCGGCGCTCGTGGCCGTCGTCGACTTCCGGTGGCTGCTCGGACTGATGGCGGTGGTCCCCGTGCTCTGCGCGCTGCCGCTGCTCCTGCGCCCACCCGCCCCCGAGACGCTCGCGGGCGAGGCGCCCCGGCCGGCGCCCGGCCTGCCCGGAATGCCGGGGGCGGAGGGGCCGTTGGCACCGGCATGACGACGATCACCGGCGAGTACGCCCCCTCCACCTCCGCGTGGGTCCGCAAGCAGGTCGACACCATCGAGGAGACCGGGACGACGACGTCGGTGCACATCCAGCACCGTCCGGTCGTGCTGCTGACCATGCACGGCAAGGCGTCCGGCAAGGTGCGCAAGGTCCCGCTCATGCGGGTCGAGCACGAGGGCGTCTACGCGGCCGTGGCCAGCAAGGGCGGCGCGCCCGACCACCCGCAGTGGTACTTCAACCTGCTGGCTCACCCGGAGATCGACCTGCAGGACGGCACCGAGGTGCGTCCGGTCAGGGCACGCGAGATCTCCGGCTCCGAGCGCGAGCAGTGGTGGCCGAGGTGCGTGGAGGCGTTCCCGCCCTACGCCGAGTACCAGGACAAGACCGACCGGCTGATCCCGGTCTTCCTCCTCGAGCCGCGCTGACCGGGCGGCAGAGGTCGTCCGGACGGCCCACAGCGGCCCCGTCCGAGTGGATGAACCGGCTCCGAACCCGCCGCACCGGACGGTCGGCCTCCCTAGCCTCGGGGTGTGGCGAAGGTGCAGGTGTTCCGGTACGAGGACGGCGAGGCCTTCACCTCGTTCGCCGAGGTGGCCGTGCGCGCCGACGACGTGGCCCACGCGCTCCAGGCGCTGGCCCGGCACGGCATGCACCCCGAGCAGCTCTGGGACCGCGGCCGCACCCCGTGCGGCGCCGACCAGCCGGTCGCGCTCCTCGAGGACGACCGGCAGGACGCCGCGGTCGCCGTGCGGCGGCACCGGCAGGACGGCTCGGTGACGGCCTGGCAGGTGCCGCACGGCAGCCTGGACCGCAGGCGTCAGGCGCGCAGCCGCACGGCGGCCTCGACCGCCCAGTAGGTCAGCACCGCGTCGGCGCCGGCACGCGCGAACGCCGTCAGGGTCTCGTCGATCGTGCGCTCGCGGTCGATCCAGCCGTTGGCCGCGGCGGCCTCGACCATCGCGTACTCGCCGGACACCTGGTACGCCCACACCGGGACGTCGACCTGCTGCGCCACGCGAGCGAGCACGTCCAGGTACGGCAGGCCGGGCTTGACCATCACGACGTCGGCGCCCTCGGCGAGGTCGAGGCGCACCTCGCGATCCGCCTCGCGCCCGTTGGCGGGGTCCTGCTGGTAGGTGCGACGGTCGCCGGTGAGCTGGGAGTCGACCGCCTCGCGGAACGGGCCGTAGAACGCCGAGGCGTACTTGGCGGCGTACGCCAGCAGCACGACGTCGTGACGACCGGCGGCGTCGAGCGCGAGACGCACCGCGCCGACCTGGCCGTCCATCATCCCCGACAGCCCGAGAACCGTTGCGCCGGAGTCGGCCTGGGCGAGCGCCATGCTCACGTACCGCTCGAGGGTGGCGTCGTTGTCGACGCCGCCGCGCTCGTCGAGCACGCCGCAGTGGCCGTGGTCGGTGAACTCGTCGAGGCACAGGTCGGCCATCACCACGGTGCGGTCCCCCACCGCCTCCACGACGTCGCGCAGCGCGAGGTTGAGGACGCCGTCGGGGTCGTCGGCACCCGAGCCGACGGCGTCGCGCACGGCAGGCACGCCGAACAGCATCAGCCCGCCGACACCGGCGTCGACCGCCGCGACGGCGGCCTGCACCAGCGACTCCCGGGTGTGCTGCACGACGCCCGGCATCGACGAGACCGGCTGCGGCGCAGCGATCCCCTCGCGGACGAACATCGGCAGCACCAGCTGGGCCGGGTGCAGCCGGTGCTCGGCCGTCAGCCGCCGGAGCGCGGGGGTCGCCCGCAGCCGCCGCGGCCGCTCGGTCGGGTACGCCACCGGGTCAGCGACCGGTCAGCGGGCGCGACGCCGCGCGGACGGCCGCTTCTGGCTCGGTCGCAGCACCGGCTCGCCGGCCTCGACCGCCGCCACCCGCAGGCCCGCGCCGTACTCGGCCAGGGCGTCGACGACGGACGCGGCACTCGGCTCGGCCGCGAGGACGTCGACCCGCAGGCCGTGCTCCTCGGCGGTCTTCGCCGTCGCCGGGCCGATGCAGGCCACGACCGTGGACGGGTGCGGCTTGCCGGCGATGCCCACGAGGTTGCGGACGGTGGACGACGAGGTGAAGACGACGGCGTCGAACGAGCCGTTCTTGATCGCGTCGCGCACCGGTGCCGCCGGCGGCGCCGCGCGGACCGTGCGGTACGCGGTGACGTCGTCGACCTCCCAGCCGATCTCGACCAGGCCCGCCACCAGGGTGTCGGTGGCGATGTCGGCCCGTGGCAGGAAGACCCGGTTGATCGGGTCGAGCACCTGGTCGAACGGCGGCCACTCCTCGAGCAGGCCGTGCGCCGACTGCTCCTCGGCCGGCACCAGGTCTGGCTCGATCCCCCACTCGCGCAGGGCGTCGGCGGTGACCCCGCCCACCGCCGCGACCTTCAGCCCGGCGAAGGCGCGGGCGTCGAGGCCGTACTCGGTGAACTTCTCGCGCACCGCGCGCACGGCGTTGACGGACGTGAAGCCGATCCACTCGTAGCGGCCGGTGACCAGACCGGTGACCGCCTTCTCCATCTGGTGCGGGGTCCGCGGCGGCTCCACCGAGATCGTCGGGACGACGTCGGGCACCGCGCCGTAGGTGGCGAGCCGGTCGGTCATCGGGCCGGACTGCGCCTGGGTGCGCGGCACCAGCACCCGCCAGCCGAACAGCGGCTTGGTCTCGAACCACGAGACCCGCTCGCGCAGGGCGACGGTCGGGCCCGTGACCGCGACGAGCGGGCGCGGGAACTCGTCGTCGTCGGCCGCCTCGAGGACGTCGGCGGCCGCCGCGAGCGTGGAGTCGAGCGAGGCCTGGCTGGTGGTCGAGCCCTGCGCCGTCACCACGACGGGCGCGTCGGCCGTGCGGCCGGCGTCGACCAGCGCGCGCAGCGCCGAGGCGAGGTCTGCCCGCTGGCCGAGCAGCACCACGGTGGACCTCTCGTCCAGCAGCGAGGAGATCTCGAGCCGCCCCGCGGCGTCGACGACGTGCACCGCCGACACCGAGCTGGACGTCGTGGGGACGCCGGCGTACACCGGCACCGCCGTGTGCAGCGCGACGCCGGGGACCACCTCGAACGGCACGCCCGCCTTCTGGCAGGCCAGCAGCTCCTCGGCCAGGCCGGAGAAGGTGCCGGCGTCGCCGTCGAGCAGCCGGACGACGCGCTGCCCCGCCTTGGCGGCCCGGGTGATGACCTTGGCGCGCCCCGCGTGGGTGAGCGGCTGCCCGTTCTCCCCGAACCCGGCGTCGAGCAGCTCGATCTCCTGCGGGCACCAGCGCGCCACGATCGCGTCGCGCTGGTCGTCGTTGATGCCGCGGTCGAGGACCACCGCCTCGGCGCCGGCGAGCACCTCGGTGGCCCGCACCGTCAGCAGGCCCGGGTCTCCCGGTCCGGTGCCGACGAAGGCCACCTGGCCGACCGGCTTGTTCTTGCTGCTCACTGCTCACTCTCCTGCGCTGCTGAACCGATTCGAGCAAAGGTCTGTTCCTGCCCCGACGCGTCCTCACCGGCCGCGGGTACGGCGCCCGGTGGTGCGTCGGGTCGAGCGTCCGGCGGCCCTGGTCGGGCGCCTGGTGGTGCATCGGGTGGTGCGTCGGGTGGTGCATCGGGCGGTGCGTGCGACTGCGGGCCGTCCGGGCCGTGCGCGGCCCGCTGCACCAGGTCGGCGGCGCCGTCCTCGAGCAGCACGTGGGCCAGCCGGCGGCCGACCCCCTCGGCGTCGTCGGCGGGGCCCGTGGCCGAGCGCCGCAGGTCGAGCGAGCCGTCGGCCGCCAGGGCCACGGCGCGCAGGTACAGCTCGGCACCGGTGCCGCCGACCGGGTCGGCCTCGACGTAGTCGGCCAGGGCACCCACGGGCGCGGAGCAGCCGCCCTCGAGGGTGGCGAGCAGGGTGCGCTCGGCCACCACGCAGGCCCGCGTGGCCGGGTCGTCGAGCACCGCGAGCGCGGCCAGCGTGGCGGCGTCGTCGGCGCGGCACTCCACCGCGAGCGCACCCTGGCCCGGCGCCGGCAGCACCTGGATCGGGTCGAGCACCTCGGTGACCTCGTCGGCGCGGCCGATCCGCAGCAGCCCGGCACGGGCCAGCACCACGGCGTCCAGCGTCCCGGACGAGACCATCCGCAGCCGGGTGTCGACGTTGCCGCGCACCGCGACCACCTCGAGACCGAGGCCGAGCGCGCGCAGCTGGGCGGCGCGGCGCGGCGAGCCGGTGCCGACGACGGCGCCCTCGCCGAGCTCACCGAGGGTCAGCCCGTCGCGGGCCACCAGGGCGTCGCGGGGGTCCTCGCGCGTCGGCACGGCCGCGAGGGCGATCCCCTCGGCGGGCGCGGTGGGCAGGTCCTTGAGCGAGTGGACGGCGAGGTCGACCTCGCCACGCAGCAGCGCCTCGCGCAGGGCCGAGACGAACACACCCGTCCCGCCGATCTGCGTGAGCGGCGCGTCGGAGCGGTCGCCGTGGGTGCTGATCTCGACCAGCTCGACGTCGTGGCCGTGCCCCCGCAGGGCGTCGGCGACGCGCTCGCTCTGCGTGCGGGCGAGCAGGCTGGCGCGGGTGCCCAGCCGCAGCGTGGCTCGCGCCTCGCCTGCCGGACGGTGCTGATCGGGTCGCTCGCTGCGCTCGCTCAACGCACACCTCCCGGCGCCTCGCCCGGGACCGCGGCCAGGACCTCGGCGACGCCGGTGATGGTGGCGCCGCCGGTGACGGCGTCGATGTCCAGGTCGAACAGCTCGCGCAGCGCGGCCGCGTAGTGGGTACCGGCGCCGTCGTCCCCGGCCGCGAGCGTCTTCACCCGCACCGTCGGGGTGTGCAGGATCTTCTCCACCACGCGGTGCACGCTGCGCTCGACCTCGGTGGCGACGCGGGGGTCGACCTCGGTGCCGAGCCGGGCCCGCAGCCGCGCGAGCTCGGCCTCGACCACCTGGCGCGCGTACGACCGCAGCGCCACGACGGTGGGCGCCACCTCGTCGGCGCGCTGGGCCTGCAGGTAGGACGACGACCTCGTCCTCGACGATCCGGCGGGCGGCCTCGATCTCGGCGCCCATCTCCTGCTCGGCGAGCTCGGCACCGAGCGTCGCGAGGTCGACGACGTGCACGCCCGGCAGCGACGCGACCGCCGGGTCGACGTCGCGCGGCAGGGCGAGGTCGACCACGAGCTGGTCGGCGGGGGTGGTGCCCGCGCGGGCGGCGTCGGCGGCCCGCAGCTCGCGGGCGGCACCCACCCGCTCGACGGTCAGCACGTGCCCCACGGCGCCGGTGCACGAGATGAGCACGTCGGCACGGGCCAGCGCGGCCACCAGCGCCTGCTCGTCGTCGAGGGTGAGCCACCTGCCCTCGACCGCCTCGGCGAGCCGCCGCGCCCGCTCGGCCGAGCGGTTGGCCACCACGACCGACCGCACGCCGCCGCGGTGCAGGGTGGCGGCCGCCAGGCCGCTCATCGCCCCGGCGCCCACGACCACGGCTGACGCGGTGCCGAGCTCGACGCCCGCCCTCGGCGCGTGCGCCAGCGCCGCCTCGACGAGCGAGTGCCCGGCGCGGTCGAGCCCGGTCTCGGTGTGAGCGCGCTTGCCCGTGCGCAGGCTGTGCTGGAGCAGCGGGTCGAGGACGCGGCCGACGGTGCCGTCCTCCTGCGCGCGGCGCAGGGTGGCCCGTACCTGCCCCAGCACCTGGGTCTCGCCGACCGCCATCGAGTCGAGCCCGGCGGCCACGCCGAACAGGTGGGTGACGGCGTGCTCGGCGTACCGCACGTACAGGTGCGGGGTGAGGTCGGCGAGGTCGAGGCCGGAGCGCTCGACCAGCCGGCGGCCCACCTCGGCGAGGCCGCCGTGGAACGTCGTGACGTCGGCGTAGACCTCGAGCCGGTTGCAGGTGGCCAGCACGGCCACCTCACGCACCTGGTCCGAACCGGTGAGCTCGCCGGCGAGCGCGCGGGTGGACTCGGCGTCGAGAGCCAGGCGCTCGAGCACCTCGATCGGGGCGGTGTGGTGCGAGATCCCCACGGCGAGAAGGCTCATCGTGCCGCCCTCAGGTCGCTGACCGCGCCGGTGACGGCGTCGTCGACCTCCGCCTCGAGCTCGGCGACCTCGCCGGCCAGGGCCCCGCCGCTGCGCAGCTGGCGCTCGGCCAGCCGTCGCTGCTCGTGGAAGGCCAGGATCTGCAGCTCGGTGGACAGGTCGACGCGGCGCACCACGACGTCCTCGGGCACCTGGAGCACGGTGGGCGCGAAGTTGAGGATGCTCGTGACGCCGCCCGCGACCAGCCGGTCGCAGACGTCCTGGGCGGCCGGCCCGGGGGTGGCGATGACGCCGATCGACACCTCCCGCTCGGACACCACGCGCTCGAGGTCGGACATCGGCGCGACGGCCAGGCCCGCGACCTTCTCGCCGACGACGTCGGAGTCGTTGTCGAGCAGCGCGACGACGCTGACGCCGCGGGAGGCGAAGCCGCCGTAGTTCGCGAGCGCGTGGCCCAGGTTCCCGATCCCGACGATGGCGACCCGCCAGTCCTCGGCCAGCCCCAGCTCGCGGCTGATCTGGTAGACGAGGTACTCGCAGTCGTAGCCCACGCCGCGGGTGCCGTACGAGCCGAGGTGCGACAGGTCCTTGCGCAGCTTGGCGGAGTTCACCCCGGCCTCGGTGGCGAGCTCCTCCGACGACACGGTGGCGACGCCGCGCTCGACCAGCGACGTGAGGGTGCGCAGGTACACCGGCAGCCGGGCCACGGTGGCCTCGGGGACGGCCCGTCCGGTCATCGTCCGACCGGCGCGTCGGGTCCGGGACGCCGCCCGGCCCGCCTGCTCGGCGGCCGTGGGGAGGTCGCGCGGCGCGCTCACGGCTCGTACCTCGCCGTGGCGTACGCGCGGTGCCTGACGGCTCGCTCGCTCCGCTCGCTCACGAGGGCCGCCTCCTCACCGGGGACGAATCTGGGCGGTGGGACCGGCTGGTCCGCCGCGCTGACCACAGCAGAGTAGGCACTTGTGAACGAACGCACAAAGTCGACGGAGCGGGCCCGACCGGGACGGGTGAGCAGGGTCACCCGCTCAGGCGTGCGGCGTGCTCAGCGGCGCAGCCAGCGCAGCGCGCCGGAGCGCCCCGGACGCAGCGCGCGGGACAGCCGCTCGGCGTCCACGGTGAACGCGCTGTGGCGGGCGCCGTCGACCAGGACCACCGGCACCTCGTCCCCGTAGGTGGCCCGCAGGTCCTCGTCGGCGTCGACGTCGCGCTCTGCCCACGCCACGTCGTGCTCCGCGGCGACGGCGGCCACGACCGGCCGGGCTGCGTCGCACAGGTGGCAGCCCCGTCGGGTGAGCAGCTCGATCCGCGGCCGGTCCACGCGTCCGAGCCTAGGTCCGGTCCCCGCCCGGTCGCCCGCCGGGGAGGCGCCTGGCCGACGGGCGTCGTCGACCGGGCGGACGTGAGCCGTGTCACCTACCATCGGTGGCCGGGCGTGCTCGGCTGCCGGGCAGCGCACGCAGCGGACGGACCGGGGTGGAGATGCCAGGACCGAGGGCCAGGACGCGGCGCGTGGTCGCGCCCGTCGCCCTGGCCTCCCTCGCCCACGTGGTGCCCGCCGGCGGAACCCCTCGCGTCGTCCCCGCCGGCGCGCTCGACCGGCTGGCCGCGGCCGTCCTGGCGATGGCGACCACCGCCTCGCCCGCCGGTCCCACGACGGGCGGACGCGGCGGCTCCCGCGACGACGCGCACGCCGACCGCGTCACCGCGCTGGTGACGCTGGCGCAGGCCGGCGACGCCGAGGCGTTCGGCCAGATCTACGAGCTCTACGTCGACACCGTCTACCGCTACGTCTACGTGCGGGTGGGGTCGCACCAGCAGGCCGAGGACATCACCGCGGAGACGTTCGTCCGGGCGTTGCGCCGGCTCGACTCGTTCTCCTGGCAGGGCAAGGACATCGCCGCGTGGTTCATCACCATCGCCCGCAACCTGGTCACCGACCTGCGCCGCTCCAGCCGGTTCCGGCTCGAGGTGACCACCGACGAGATCGTCGGCGCCGAGCAGGCGGTCGGCGCCTCGCGCACCGGGGTCCCCGGCTCGACGCCCACCCCCACGCCCGAGCAGCAGGTGCTCACCCGGGCCCGCGACCACCGGCTGGTCGAGGCGGTGCGGACGTTGCGCCCCGACCAGCAGGAGTGCCTGGTCCTGCGGTTCTTCCAGGAGCTGTCCGTGGCCGAGACGGCCAAGGCCCTCGGACGCAGCGAGGGAGCGGTCAAGCAGCTGCAGCTGCGGGCCGTGCGCCAGCTCGCCGCCGTGCTCGGAGAGCTGCCGTGATCCGGGCCGCCGTCGTGACCGACCGGTATCGGGACCTGGTGCCGCGCACCGTAACCGCGACCCCCGCCGCCCGTTGGTCGGGTGAGTGCGCACTCTCGCTGCGCGCACCGGGGGCTCGGACGGGGAGGTGTGGGCGATGAGGACCAGCGCGTCGGAGGAGTTCCGGACGCGGTTGGAGCGCGCCCTGGCCCCCGGCGCCGGCGCACCAGCCCCCGGCACCGGGTACGGCTCGGCCAGCGACGGCTCGGACGGTGGCGACGAGCTCGCGGCACTGGTGCGGGTGGCGGTCGACCTGCGCGACGCGGGACGCCCGCTGCTGGCCGTGGTGCCCCGGCAGGAGTTCCGCACCGCGCTGGCGCAGCGGCTGGCCGACGAGGCCACCGAGCTCGCGCCCGCGCGGCGCGAGGCGGCCGCCGACCAGGTGGCGGCCCGGAGCGCAGGCGAGCGGGTACGCACCCACCAGCCGCACGGCTCCGAGAAGCGGCGCCGGGTCCGTGGCGTCGTCGCCGGCCTGGTCGCGCTCGTCGTCGCAGGCGGTGCCGGCGCGGCGGTGGCCAGCGAGAACGCCCTGCCGGGCGGCGTCCTCTACCCGCTCAAGCGCCAGGTCGAGGACCTGCGCCTGCAGCTGTCGTCGCCCGGGTCGGCCCGTGGCGGCACCGAGCTGGCGCTGGCCCGCGAGCGACTGGTCGAGGCCGAGGACCTCGCGCTGGCCTCGGGCGGCGCCGACGTCCCGGCCACCGACACCCCGCAGCTGCGCAGCACCCTGGACGACTTCGGCGACAGCGCGTCCGCGGGCATCGAGTCGCTCACCGACGACTACGCCCGCACCGGCGACGCCACGTCGCTGGCCGCGGTGAACACGTTCCTGGACGAGACCGTGCCGCTGCTCGAGCGGCTGCGGGAGATGACCCCGCCGAGCCTGCACCCGGTGATCGACGAGCTGCTCGCCGGGCTCGGCGACCATCGCGCCGAGCTGGCCGACACCGTCGCGAGCTGCGCCTCGTGCCGTGACCTCGGCCTGGTCGTCGCCGTCCCGTCGGCGCCGCCCGGCGCCGGTCCGGACCTGCCCGACGCCACCGCCGGGCCGCTGCCGGGCGTGCCCGCCACGGTCCCGCCGGTGGCGGGCGGTGCCGGGGGGACGGGCGGCAGCGCGCTCGACCCGGTGCTCGACCCGCTCGACCCCGTGCTCGACCCGCTCGACCCCGTGCTCGGGCCGGTCGAGTCCGTGATCGGCGGCGTGCTGCCCACCCCGTCGTCCAACCCGACCAGCACCCCGCTGCTGCCGCTCCCGACGCTGAGCCTGCCGCCCCTGCTGCCGCCGAGCACCAGCACGACCCCGAGCGGGTCGAACACCTGCCTGCTCGGCATCCTCTGCCCGTAGCCCTGGCGCTACGCGCTCCAGCGAACGCTCAGAAGAACACAGATCGCCGCTGCATCAGCAGCGAGTACAGGGTCTGCTGGATGGTCTCGCGGACCTGGTCGGTGACGTCGAAGATCATCATCGGGTCGTCGGCGGCGCCCTCACCGGCCTCGTCGGTGGGGATGGGCTCGCCGAACTCGATCAGCCACTTCGACGGCAGCGGCACCAGCCCGAGCGGGTCCGAGCAGCGGCCAGGTCGGCGTGATCGGCGCGTAGGGCATGCCGAGCAGCGCGGGCGACGCGTCTTGGAGCTGGCCAGGATCGGGTAGATCTCCTCGGCGCCCACGATCGCGCACGGCACGATCGGCACGCCGGTGCGCAGGGCGGCCGAGACGAACCCACCACGGCCGAAGCGCTGCAGCTTGTAGCGCTCGCTGAACGGCTTGCCGATGCCCTTGAAACCCTCGGGCCACACGCCCACGAGGTGACCGTCGGCCAGCAGCCGCTCGGCGTCGGTGTTGGCGGCGAGGGTGGAGCCGGACTTGCGCGCGATGTCGCCCACCACCGGGGTGGAGAAGACCAGGTCGGCGCCGAGCATCCGCAGGTGTCGGCCGGCTGGGTGCTCGTCGCGCACCGCCACCTGGGTCATCAGCGCGTCGAAAGCGACTGTGCCGGAGTGGTTCGCGACCACGAGCGCGCCGCCCTGCGACGGGATGTTCTCGATGCCGCGCACCTGCACCCGGAACCAGTGCCGGTACAGCGGGCGCAGCACGGCGAGCAGGACCGTGTCGGTGAGCTCGGGGTCGAAGCCGTACTCGTCGACCTCGTAGTCGCCGGTGAGGCGGCGGCGCAGGAACGCCAGCGCCTCGGCGACACGGCGCTCGAGCTCGCTCGGCGAGGCGTCGGCGGGCAGCTGCTCGACCAGCCGGCGCCCGACCTCGTCGGCCTCGCTCTGCGCGGCCCGGTGGTCCTCGGCGCCGAGCGGCGTCCGGTCCGGACGGGCGGACGTGCGCGCCGCGGCGGGTGCCGCGGCCTTGCGGGTCGCCGCGGTCCTGGCGGTCCGCCCGCGGGCGGGTCGGGGTGCCGCGGGGGCGTCCGCGCGGGAGGCCGGGGCGCGTCGGCGCCCGCCGGGCGTGCGCCGCGCGAGGGCGCGCTGGCGCCCGGCTGCTGGTCGGCCTCGGCCTGCTCCAGCAGCGGCGTGGTGCGGCGACGGCGCCGCTCGCGCTCGCCGCCCGCGCGGGCCGCGCCGGCGTCGAGGGCGGCCTGGGCCCGGGTCGAGGGACGCCGGGGCGGGCGCTGGCCGTCGATCGGGATGATCCGTGCGTCGGCCATCAGCCCGCCCTCCGGGTGAGCGCGGCGAGGCCGGCCCCGGCGCCGTGCAGGAGGCGGTCGATCCCGCCCGCGAGCGCGACGACGTGCTCGGCGGCGGCGTCCAGCGCCGAGGCCTGCACGGGGCCGGAGAGCCGCCGCGCGCGCACGTACGAGGCGAACGCCGACCGGGTCGTGTACGCGGGCTCGAGCCCGAGCGCCGTCCGCATCCGGGTGGTGTCGAGGCCGCGGCCGTAGGTGAGCAGCGAGGTGACGTCCGGGCCGAGGTCGACCCGGAACAGCCGGCTCACGGCCTGCGAGACGGCGTCGGTGGCGGGACCGGGCACCGGCAGGACGGGCCGGCCGATCATGCCGAGCGCCTGGCTCAGGGTCAGCACGCCGTCGCCGGCCACGTTGACCTGCCCCGTGACGTCGCCGACGGTGGCCAGCCGCATCGCCTCGACCAGGTCGTCCTCGTGCACGAACTGCAGCCGCGGGTCGAAGCCGAGGACGGTGGGGGCGACGGGCAGCTCGAAGTAGTCCGTGAGCGCCGTGCGGGTGCCGGGGCCGACCGCGTTGGCGAACCGGAGCACGGCGACGTCGACGTCCGGGCGGCGCCGGGAGAAGCCGCGCACGTACCCCTCGACCTCGACCGAGTCCTTGCCCCACCCGGCGCGCGGCAGCACCTTGGCCGGGGTGTCCTCGGTGAACCTGGCCGGGTCCTTGGGGCTCGCGCCGTAGACCGACGACGTCGACTTCACCACCAGCCGCTGCACGCCCGCCGACTTCTGGCAGGCGGCCAGCAGCTGCATCGTCCCGATGACGTTGATCTCCTTCATCGACACCCGCCCGCCGGCGTGCACGGGGGTGGCGATGACGTTCATGTGCACGACGGTGTCGACGCCGGCCCGCTCGATCACCTTGGCGATCACGGGGTTGCGGATGTCGGCCCGGACGAACTCGGTGCCGCCGATGTCGTGGGTGGGCGGGACGACGTCGACGCCGATCACCTGGCGCACCTCGCCGCTGGTCGAGAGCATCCGCGCGAACCGCCCGCCGAGGTACCGGGACACACCCGTCACCAGCACCACCTCGGCCATGCGCCCGAGCCTAACCGGCTCGACCGCGCGCGGACGGGCCGGACGGCCGACGAGGTCGCTGGACGCGAAGGACCCGCCCTGCTCCCGGGGGGAGGGGCGGGTCCTGGTGCAGCCGTCGCCGTGCGCGACGGCGCGACTCACTTCTTGTTGCGACGCTGGTGGCGCGTCTTGCGCAGCAGCTTGCGGTGCTTCTTCTTGGCCATCCGCTTGCGGCGCTTCTTGATGACAGAACCCATGGGGCCTCATTCGATCGGGGTGGTCAGGCGCGGTCGTGGTCGAGCGCACGTGCGCCCTACTGCCCCCAGGGTAGCCGGGTCCGGGCGGGGGCGACCACCCAGCCTGGCCCGACGCACGGGGGCCGGACCGGCGGCTCAGGCGGTGTCGACGAACGAGCCGCGCAGGTAGGCGTCGACGGCGTCCTCAGGCACGCGGAACGACCGACCCACGCGCACGGCCGGCATCTCGCCGGAGTGCACCAGGCGGTACACCGTCATCTTGGACACGCGCATGATCGAGGCCACCTCGGCGACGGTGAGGAACCGCACCTCGCTCAGGTCCCGCTCTGCTGCCATCTGCACCCTGCCTCAGCCGTGCGGGTGCGGGACAGGCCCCCCGGCCGGCCGCGATGTCCGCGTGATTGCGGTCAGGGTAGGGGCTGGTGTGGCTCGTGGGGAAGTGGTGACTCCTGAGCGGAGTAATCACGCTGGTGTGGTTCGCCCCAGGGCGACCACGCCGCTGGTCTAGTCGAAGTACGGGTCCAACCCGTGCAGCGGGAAGACGGCCTTCCGGGTCGCCATCACGGCGCGGTCGAGGGCGTCGGCGGGGTCGTAGCCGACCTCCCAGGAGCGCCACCAGGTGTCGGCGCCGTCGGTCATCCGCAGCGGGCCGGTGCGGCCGAACGCGGAGCGGACGTGGTCGCGCCAGGCCTCGGGGACGGCCGTCGAGGGCGCGACCGGGGCGTGGGCCGCGATGCCGACGAGGTGCGCCCAGGACCGGGGGACGACGTCGACGATCTCGTACCCGCCGCCGCCGGTGGCCACCCAGCGGCCGTCGCAGACCTCGTGCGAGAGGTCGTGCAGCATCTCGGCGACCAGCCGCTGGGCGTCGAGCGAGACGGCGAGGTGGGCGAGCGGGTCGAGGGCGTGGGTGTCGCAGCCGTGCTGGGTCACCAGCGCGTCGGGCGCGAACGCCCGCACCAGGGCGGGGACGACCGCGTGCACGGCGCGCAGCCAGTCGCGGTCGCCGGTGCCGGGCGGCAGCGCCACGTTGACCGCCGACCCCTCGGCGCCCGGACCGCCGGTCTCGTCCGGGAACCCGGTCCCGGGGAACAGCACCCGGCCGGTCTCGTGCACCGAGACCGTCAGGACCCGCGGGTCGTCCCAGAACAGCGCCTGCGTCCCGTCGCCGTGGTGCACGTCGACGTCGACGTACGCGACCTTCGAGGCGCCGGCGTCGAGCAGCCGCTGCACCGCGGCGGCGACGTCGTTGTAGACGCAGAAGCCGGCCGCGCGGTCGCGGAAGGCGTGGTGCAGCCCGCCGCAGAAGTTCACCGCGTGCCGCACCTCGCCGGACCACACCTGGTCGGCGCAGTCGACGCTCGCCTGCAGCACCCGGGCGCTGGCGTCGTGCATGCCGGCGAAGGCCGGGTCGTCGGTGGTGCCCAGGCCCCGCGCCTCGTCGGCGTCGCCCGGGTGCTCGGAGGCGTGCTGCACGGCGCGGACGTAGTCGAGGTCGTGGACGGTGCCGAGCAGGTCGTCCGACGCGACGCCGGCACCGCCGACCTGCATGCCCGGCAGGTCGAACAGCCCGAGCTGGTCGGCGAGGCGGGCGGTGAGGTCGAGACGCACCGGCGCCATGGGGTGGCTGGGCCCGAAGTCGTAGCGGTTGAAGTCGGGGTCCCACACGACCCGGGTGCCGGAAGCCATCCCCTGACGCTAGCGTCAGCGCAGGTCAGGAGCACCGCGGCCGCCGTCCCCGGCCGGCCGGGGAGGCCCGCACGGACGGGGAGGTCGAGATGGCGCAGACCAGCGCGCCGCGCCGGTCCTTCGTCCCGGCGGGCGCCGGCGCGTTCGCGCGCACCCGCGCCCGCGTCGACGAGGTCGGACGCAACTCCCCCGCCCGGCTCGCGATCACCGTCTTCGCCAGCGTCATCGTCCTGGTCACCGGTCTGCTCTCGCTGCCGGTCGCCACCGCGAGCGGCCAGCGCGCCCCGTTCGTCGACGCGCTGTTCACCGCGGTGTCGGCGGTCTGCGTCACCGGGCTGGTCACGGTCGACACCGCGACGTACTGGTCCGGCTTCGGCCAGGTGGTCATCCTGGTCGCCATCAAGGTGGGCGGGCTCGGCGTCATCACGCTCGCCGCGCTGCTCGGCCTGGCGGTCTCGCGGCGGCTCGGGCTCACCGGAAGCTGTTGGCGCAGAGCGAGACCAAGGCGCAGCGGCTCGGCGAGGTCGGCACGCTGCTGCGCGTGGTCATCGGCACGTCGCTGGCGATCGAGGCGGTCCTCACCCTCGTGCTGTTCCCCCGCTTCCTCGTCCTCGAGGAGACGGTCGGCGAGGCGGCCTGGCACGCGATCTTCTACGCCATCAGCGCCTTCAACAACGCCGGCTTCCTCTCGCACCCCGGCGGGCTGCCCGGCGACGCGGTCGGCGACTGGTGGCTGTGCGTCCCCCTCGCGCTCGGCGTGCTGATCGGCAGCGTCGGCTTCCCCGTGCTGGTGGCGGTCGGCCGGGCCTGGCGCTCGCCGCGCCGTTGGGGGCTGCACGCCCAGCTGACCGTGACGACCACGCTCCTGCTGCTCGTCGTGTCGGTGCTGGTCCTGGGCTGGTTCGAGTGGACGAAACCCGCCACCCTCGGCCCGCTCCCGCTCGGCGACAAGGTGCTCGCCACGCTCTTCATGGCGGTGATGCCGCGCTCGGGGGGCTTCGCGACGCTCGACGTCGGCGCGATGCGCGGCGAGACCTGGCTCGCCACCGACATGCTGATGTTCATCGGCGGCGGCAGCGCCTCCACCGCGGGAGGCATCAAGGTGACCACGCTGGCCGTCCTGCTTCCTCGCCGTCGTGGCGGAGGCCCGCGGCGACGCCGACGTCGAGGCGTTCGGCCGGCGCGATCCCCGCCTCGACCATGCGGCTGTCGGTGACGGTGCTGCTGGTCGGGTCGACCCTGGTCGCGGTGTCGACGATGGCGCTGCAGGCCATCACCGGCCAGCCGCTCGACATCGTCCTGTTCGAGGTGCTGTCGGCCTTCGCCACCTGCGGCCTGTCGCAGGGGCTGACCGCCGACCTGCCCGACGCGGGCAAGTACCTGCTCGCCGCGCTGATGTTCCTCGGCAGGACGGGCACCATGTCCCTGGCGGCGGCGCTCGCGCTGCGCGAGCGCCCCAAGCAGTTCCGGCTCGCGGAAGAGAGGCCCATCGTTGGGTGACAAGAACCTGCACGAGGACGCCGTCCTGGTCATCGGTCTCGGCCGGTTCGGCGCCTCGATCGCCGACGCGCTGAACCGGCTCGGGCACGACGTCCTGGCCATCGAGAAGAACCCGCAGATCGTCCAGGAGTGGGCCGGCCGGCTCACCCACGTGGTCGAGGCCGACGGCACGAACATCGACGCCCTCGAGCAGCTCGGCGTGAAGGAGTTCAAGATCGCCGTGGTCGGCATCGGCACGTCGATCGAGGCCAGCGTGCTGGCCACGGCCAACCTGGTCGACCTCGGCAACAAGCAGGTGTGGGCCAAGGCGATCACGCCCTCGCACGGCCGGATCCTGCGAGCGGATCGGCGCGCACCGCGTGGTGTACCCGGAGGCCGACGCCGGCGAGAAGGTGGCGCACCTGGTGTCCGGCAAGCTGCTCGACTACATCGAGTTCGACGACGGCTTCGCGATCGTCAAGATGCGTCCGCCGCTGGAGACCCAGGGCTTCACGCTGGCGCAGTCGGCGGTGCGCAAGAAGTACGGCGTCACCGTGGTCGGCCTGAAGTCGCCCGGCGAGGACTTCACCTACGCCGTCCCCGACACCATGGTCACCCGCCACGACATGCTCATCGTCGCCGGCAACTCCCAGCTGCTGGAGCGCTTCGCCGCCCGCCCCTAGCCGCCACCCGGGCACGCCAGGTCGGTGCCGTAGCAGAGCCGCTCGTCCAGCGGTGTCCAGGCCGGCCACACCGCCATGGTCGCCAGGAAGCCCTCGAGGAGCCGCTGCGAGCCGCCGTACGCCGCCGTGCTCGGCGCAGACTCGCCGTGCCACACGGCGACGACGGTCATGGCGTCCTGGGCGTAGAACCCGGCGGTGAAGAACGCCTGGGTGTCGTCCCCGAAAGGCACCAGGAGGCCGGGGTGGCAGTCGCACCTCTCCAGGCACAGATCCACCGCACGCCCACCGACGCCGTCGCAGGGCTCGTTGCCTGACGTCGCGCAGTAGTCCTAGACCCACGTCCGGATGCCCTCCCGGGAGTCGATCGGCGCCCCCGACGCGAGGGGCATCTGCCAGACGCCCACCACGACGTCGCCGGAGGGAGACCGGAAGGAGTCCTGGCCGGGACCCAGCGGTCCCACCACGTCCGTCGAGCGCCACGTGCGCGTGGCTGGCACCTCGGTCCAGTCAGCCGGGTGCCCCACCTCGATCTCGTACTGCGCCGATGCGTACGGGACCCAGGCCGCGGTGTCGAGCGGCGCGGCCGGAGGTGACGACGGGCCGGTTCCCGAGGGTGCGGGGTCCGGCGCCGACGAGGTCGGCGGCTGGGCAGGGTCGGGTCCCGTCGTGCTCCGGTCACCCAAGGGACCCGGGCCGACCAGCAGGACGACGGCGAGAAGGACGCCTGCGGCGGCTGGCAGCCGACCGAGGGTGCGGCGTCGGTGCGACCTCCGGATCCTGGCCAGCCCCGTGGTGACGTCGACGGGCGTCGCCGCTCGCAGCCCCTCGGCGGCTTCCCGCCCTCTCGCGTCCAGGCTCACGGCTGGACCTCCTCGTCCGGCACCGTCGTCCGGGACCTGTCGGTGAGGCCCAGGTCCAGCACGAGCCGGGCACGCGCCCGGGACAGGTGCTGCTTGACCGAGCCCTCGGTGATCGCGAGCGTCCGGGCGATCTCCGCCACGTCGAGGTCGTAGAGATACCGCAGCGCGGCGGCCTGGGCCTGCCGACGGGGCAGCTCCCTGACCGCCGCCCAGAACGCGTCGTCGCCGGGCCTCATCGGCGGCAGCTGGGGGCGGGCCGACAGCCGGGTCAGCGCCCGCAGCTCGACGACCCGGCGGCGGTACTGGGAGACGGCCAGGTTGCTGCACGTGCGCCTCGCCCACGCCTCCGGGTGCTCCAGGGCGCCGACGTCCCGCCACCGCCGGTACGCCGCCAGCATGGCCTCCTGGGCCGCGTCGTCGGCCAGCGCACCGCCGCACAGCGCCCGCGCAAGCGTCACCAGGCGGGGCAGCTCGGCCCGGTAGAAGTCGTCGAAGTCGGCACGGCTGCCTCTCTCCACGGCCGCACCACCTCCGGTGACCCACCACGTCGGGCTGGGTACGTCGCCCTACCCGGTACTCGCACGGGAGGGCGTCCCAGGATGACAGCCGGCGAGGACCGGTTCCGGGCGGCGGCGGACCGCGGTCCCGTCGCCACGGCACACGCCCCTCGCCTAGCCTGGCCGGATGATGATCCGGCCGGTGGAGCTCGAGGCCATCGAGGCCGGGACGATCGACCTCGCGTTCCGGCGGTGGGACCGGCCGCGGGTGGTCGTCGGCACCCGGATGCGGACGATGGTCGGGCTGATGGAGGTGACCTCGGTCGACCAGGTGGCGCCGTCGCGGATCACCGCCGCCGAGGCCCGGCGCGCCGGTGCGCCGTCGCTCACGGCGCTGAAGGCGCTGCTGGCGGCGAAGGCGGACCGGCCGGTGTTCCGGGTGGGGCTGCGGTTCGCCGGGCCCGACCCGCGGGTGGCGCTGCGGTCGGCCGTCCCGACCGAGCAGGAGGTCGCCGAGCTGACCGCCCGGCTCGCCCGGCTCGACGCCGCCTCGCCGATCGGCCCGTGGACCCGGCAGACGCTGGAGATCATCGACCGGCGGCCGACGGTGCGGGCGCCCGACCTGGCCGCCGAGCTCGGCCGCGAGACCCCGGACTTCAAGAAGGACGTGCGCAAGCTCAAGGAGCTGGGTCTCACCGAGTCGCTCGACATCGGTTACCGGATCTCCCCGCGCGGCATCGCGGTGCTCGACGCCGACGGCGTCGCCCGCACCCGCGAGCCCGCTCCGCAGGGCAGCTCGTGGCCGCGGATCGGCGCACCGGCCACCCGGGCGCTGCGCGCGGCGGGCTACACCACGCTGGAGAGCCTCGACGGCGCCAGCGAGTCCGCGCTGCGCGCGCTGCACGGGTTCGGACCGATCGCGCTCGACCGGCTGCGCGACGGGCTGGCCCGGGCGGGCCTGTCGCTCGGGCCCTGAGCGCCGTTGGGCCGGAAGGGGTAGGTACGGGTACCCGACCGGGCCGGAACCGAGGACGGGGGCGCCGCCGGCTGCCACCGTCAGGGCATGACCACGATCCTCCCCGAGGGCGCCACCGTCGTCCCCGTCGGGCGCACCCCGCCCGGCCGGCCCTGCCGCTCACCCCCGTGCGCCCCGAGCCGCGCCCGGGTGCGCTGGCGTGGGAGGTCCTGGCCGCCGTCGGGCTCGCCCACGTCGTCGCCGGGCTTGTTCGTGAACTACTTCCTCGTCTACTTCACGCTCTTCAGCATGGGTCCGGCGCTGACGCCGTTGCACCTCAACACGCACCGCGTCCTGGTGGTCCTCGGCGTGCTCTGCGTGGGCCTGGTGGCGGCGTGCGGTGCGGCCCGCGGCGGCTGGCGCTGGAGCGTCGCCGCCGGCGTCGTGCTCGCGACCTCGGTGTCCCTCTTCCGGGTCCAGGGCGCGATCCCCGGCTTCTGATCTCAGCCAGGCGGGTGCAGGACGAGCCGGCGCTCGTGCTCGGTGACGTGCTCGCGCGGCGGCTCGAACGCCCCGGTGCGGCCGGTGGGCTCGAAACCCGCTGCGGCGTAGAGCTTCACGGCGGCCTCGTTCGCGTCCGCGACCTCGAGGGTCAGTGCGGGGGCGCCGTCGTCGCGCGCCGAGCGCACCAGGGCGTCGAGCAGCGCCCGGGCGACGCCGCGCCCCCGAGCCGACGGGTCGACCCAGAACGTGATCACCGCGAGCTCCTCCGGCACGTGCCGGTCGGGCACCAGCCCGCCGATCCCGACGTCGCGCCCCTCGTCCACGGCCACGAGCAGCACCGTCCGCGGGCGTGCGAGCCAGCCGCTCCAGAACTCCGCCGGCTGGTCGACCTCCTCGGCGTACGTGCGGTAGAAGGCGTCCGGGTCCGACTGCAGCGCAGTCAGTCTCAGCTCCCGCAGGCGCGCCTCGTCGCCGGCCCGAGCCGTTCGACCTGCACCGCCATCAGGCGACGTGCACCGGGTCGCCCTCGGCGACCACGCCCGGCCGCACCACCTCGGCGAGCACGCCGAAGTCGGCACCGCGTGCTCGGTGAGGCCGCGCAGGACCGCCTTGTCCTCCGGCAGGTGCGCCTGGGCCATCGTCGTCATCACGCAGCGCGGCATCGGCATCACCACCCGCAGCACGACCTCGCCGACCCGCACCTCGCGGCCGACCCAGTCCTGCTCCACGGGTCCCTCAGGTCACCGGTGCCGACCACGAGGTTGGGGCGGAAGCGCGCCGGGGGTGCGGGGTGCCCGAGCAGGCCCGCCAGCCAGTCCAGCGACGCCGTCGTGAGCAGGTGCACCGGGCCGTCGTCGTGGTGGTCGACCTCGCCCTCGCGGCGCACGGACGCGCGGCGGCCGGCCAGGTCGGTCAGCGCGGCGTCGAGGTCGGGGTCGCCCACCCGCAGCACCCGGCCGTCGCTCCAGGTGACCTCGGGCGCCGACGCCCCCTCCGGCAGCGCGGCCGTCAGGTCGAGCAGACCCTCGAGCCGGCGGAACCGCTTCGAGCTCTTGCCGCTCCCCAGCTTGCCGTCGTCGTCGACGACCGCCCACAGCCGGTCGCCGACCAGGCCGCGCGGATCGACGTCGGCACGCGAGATCCGTTCTCCCAGCATCGACTTCACCGGGTAGCGCCAGAGCTCGTCGAGCGTCCCGACCTGGGTCACCTCAGGCCTGCCCGGACGAGAGCTCGCGGGAGCGGTCGCGGGCGGCTTCCATCGCGGTCAGGAACGCGGCGCGGACCTTGTGGTCGTCGAGCTGGCGCAGGGCGGCCATCGTCGTGCCGGCCGGGCTGGAGACCTGCTCGCGCAGCACGGTCGGGTGCTCGCCGGTCTCGCGCAGCATCGTCGCCGCGCCGTACAGGGTCTGCACCACCAGCTCGGTGGACGTCGTCCGCGGCAGGCCCAGCAGCACGCCGGCCTCGATCATCGCCTCGACCACGTAGAAGATGTACGCCGGTCCGGAGCCGCTGATCGCCGTCACGGCGTCCTGGTGGTGCTCGGGGACCTTGAGCACCTTGCCGGTCGCCGCCAGCAGCGCCTCGGCGCGCGCGAGGTGGGCGGCGTCGCAGTGCGAGCCGGCCGATCGCCGCCATGCCCTGGTCGACCAGCGCCGGGGTGTTCGGCATGACCCGCACCACCGGCGACCCGGCCGGCAGCCGCTGCTCGACGAACTCGGTGGTGATGCCGGCCGCGATCGAGACGACGAGCGCGCCGGGCCGCACCGTCTCGGAGATCTCGCGCAGCAGGCCGTCCATGTCCTGCGGCTTCACCACGGGGACGACGGTCTCGGCCGCCGCCGGCGGCCTCGGTGTTGCCGGGACCTCCACGCCGTACTTCTCGGCCAGCTCGGCGGCGCGCTCGGGGCGCCGCTCGGTGACCACCACGTCGCCGGGCGCCCCGGCCCGCAGCAGGCCGGAGAGCAGCGTCTCGCCCATCACGCCAGCACCCAGGATGGCGACCGGCTCGCGGCCCCGGGCTGCGCGGTCACGGCTCAGCCCCTCGTCACCAGGGACCGCAGGAAGAACGCGACGTTCGCCGGGCTTCTCGGCCAGCCGGCGCATCAGGTAGCCGTACCACTCCTGGCCGTAGGGCACGTAGACCCGCACGGTCTCGCCGCGCGCGGCCAGCCGCTTCTGCTCGTCGGGGCGGACGCCGTAGAGCATCTGGTACTCGTACGTCCCTTCGCGCCGGCCCTGCCGCGAGCGCGGCGGCGATGTCGAGCAGCTTCGGGTCGTGCGTGGCGACCATCGGGTAGCCGTCGCCGGCGACCAGGGTCGAGAGGCAGCGGACGTACGAGCGGTCGACCTCGGCGTCGGTGAACGCCACCGACTCCGGCTCGTCGTACGCGCCCTTGCACAGCCGCACCCGCGAGCCGGCGTCGCCAGCTCCCGCAGTCGGTCTCGGTGCGCCGCAGGTAGGCCTGCAGGACGGCGCCGACCCACGGGAAGTCCGAGCGCAGCGCGCGCAGGACCGCCAGCGTGGAGTCGGTGGTCGTGTGGTCCTCCATGTCGAGCGTCACCGTCGTCCCGGCGGCGGCGGCCGCGAGCAGATCTGCTGCGCGTTCGAGAGCGCGAGCGCTCGCCGTCCGCGCCGAGCGCCTGCCCGACGGCGGACAGCTTCACCGACACCTCGACCTGGCCGCCGGCGTCAGCCCGGCTCCGAGAGCCGGCCGAGCAGCGCCACGTACGCGTCCCGGACGGCGCGCGCCTGGGTCTCGTCGCGGGTGTCCTCGCCGAGGTGGTCGAGGGTGACGCGGAGCCCGTCCCGGACAAGCGCGGCCGGTCGCCGAGTGCCGCGTCGGCGTCCGCGCCGGCGACGAACCGGCGGACCACCGAGCGCGACACCGGCGCCGTCTCGACCACGGACCGCAACCGGTCACTCTGTGCGGCGCGGAGCAGCGGCAGCAAGGAGCGGAGCATCCCCCGAGCCTAACTGCCGGGCGGGCCGGGAAAGCTCCTGGTCAGGGGGTGCGGCGCCGCAGGGTCGCGGCACCCAGCGCCAGGGCCCCGACGGCGAAGCGAGCACGAGAGCAGTCCGCCGAGCCCGGTCGCGTCGGCGGCCAGCGTCCGACCGCGTGGCGTCGACGGCGTACGAGAGGGGCAGGACGTCGGAGACCGCGTTGAGCACGGACGTCAGGTTCTCCCGCGGCGTCAGCAGCCCGCACAGCAGGAACTGCGGAAGGATGAACGCCGGCAGGAACTGCACGGCCTGGAACTCGCTGCGCGCGAACGCGCTGACGAACAGGCCGAGCGCGGTGCCGAGGACGGCGTCCACGATCGCCACGACGACGAGCAGCCAGGGCGGGCCCGGCGACGTCCAGGCCGAGCACGTAGACGGCGAACCCCGAGGCCACCAGGGCCTGCCCGGCCGCCAGGACGCCGAACGCGAGCGCGTAGCCGCCGATCAGGTCGCCCTTGCCAGCGGCATCGCGAGCAGCCGCTCGAGGGTGCCGCTCTGCCGCTCGCGGAGGGTGGCGACGCTGGTCACAAGGAACATGACGATGAACGGGAAGATCCCCAGCAGCGGCGCGCCGAGCCGGTCGAAGACCGGGGTGTTGTCGTAGATCCAGGCCAGCAGCCCGAGCAGGACGCACGGGGACGACGAGCAGCAGCGCGATCGTGCGCGGGTCGTGCCGCACCTGGCGCAGCACGCGGCCGGCGGTGGCGACGGTGAGCCTGGGGGTCATGGCCGGCCTCCTTCTTCACCGGCTGCGGCGCGGTCGACGAGGGTGAGGAAGGCGGACTCGACGTCGTCCTGGCCGGTGGCCGCGAGGACGCCGGGCAGCGTGTCGTCGGCGAGGATCCGGCCGGCCCGCATGAGCAGCAGCCGGTCGCAGCGGCTCGCCTCGTCCATGACGTGGCTGGAGACGAGCAGCGTGGCGCCCTCGTCCGCGAGCCGGCGGAAGATCGTCCAGAGGTCCCGGCGCAGGACCGGGTCGAGGCCGACGGTGGGCTCGTCGAGGACGAGCAGCTCCGGCGTCCCGACCAGCGCCGCGGCGAGCGAGACGCGCGAGCGCTGGCCGCCGGAGAGCTGGTCGACGCGGAGCGGTGGCGGTCGCCGAGGACGACCTGCGCGATGACCCGCTCGACGTCGAGGTCGCGGCGGCGGACGCCGACGACGGTGGCGAAGTAGCGCAGGTTCTCGGTGACGGTCAGGTCGTCGTACACGCTCGGCTGCTGCGTGACGTACCCGATGCGGCTCCGCAGCGGCGCGGTGCCGGCCGTCTCGCCGAACACCTCGACGGTGCCGCCGGCGATCTTCTGCACGCCGACGATCGCGCGCATCAACGTGCTCTTGCCGCACCCGCTGGGCCCCAGCAGCCCGACGACCTGTCCGCGGGAGGACCAAGTCGAGCCGGGCAGACGGTGCGGCCGCCCCGGTCGACCCGGAGCGAGCGGACGACGAGGCGTCCGCGGTCGTTTTTCATCATGCGATGAATTTACTCCGAGCGGCGCGGGGTGATCACGAAGGCCGGCTCGCGGCGGCCCGGACGAAGGTGGTCAGGGCGGCTCTCGCTGGTCAGGTAGCGCTGGATCGTCGGTGCCACAGCTGACCACCTCGTCGTGCGTGGCCGACGCCACCGGCTCCACCTCGACGACGAACCGGAGCTGCGGATCCCGACCATTGGCCGCCGGAGCGTCGCCCGCAGCTCGGGCCGGTCGACGGTCAGCGGCGGCGGCCACCCGCCCCAGCAGCTCGCGCGTGATGACCCGCGACCCGGTCGCGACGGCGGCGGCGCCGAGGATCGCGCGCAGACCGCGGGCAGCCCTCCCGCCCTCGGGACGGCGGCAGGCCGAGGAAGAAGCGCACCAGCCGCTCCCCCACGCCGTCCGGCCCGCCGACGAGGATCGCCGCCACCAGGTCCTGCGGGCGCGTCGGGAAGTCGAGCGCGGCGACGAAGATCTCTTCCTTGCCGCCCTCGAAGTAGTGGTGCACCAGCCGCGGGGTCGACGCCGGCCGCGCGGGCGATGCCGCGCATCGTCGTCGCGTCGTAGCCGCGCGCGGCGAACTCGCCGCGGGCCGCGGCGAGGATCGCGCCGCGGGTGTCCTCCCCGCCCCCCGGCGCGCGCCGCGGCGGGACCGGGTCATCGCGGCTGCGCTCACGGCCCGCGCGGGGTCAGCGGCGGCGCGGCGAGGTGCAGCCGGGCGAACGCCAGGCACTCCGGCAGCTCGGCCTCGCGTTCGGCGCGGGTGCGGCACTTGCGGGTGTTGACCTCGACCGTGACCGTGCCGCTCCAGCCCCACTCCGCGAGCAGCCCCAGCACCTCCGCGCACGGCTGCGCGCCGCGGCCGGGGATGAGGTGCTCGTCCTTGGACGAGCCCAGCCCGTCGGCGAGGTGGATGTGGGCAGCCGGTCGGCCCAGCTTGCGGGCCATGTCGAGCGAGTCGCCGCCGGCCGTGGCGACGTGCGAGAAGTCGAGGTGACGTTGGACTGCTGCGAGGATCGGGTCCCAGCCCGGCAGGTAGGCGAGCATCTCGCGCTTGCCGGTGCGCCACGGGTACATGTTCTCGACGGCGACCTCGACGCCGTGCCGCCCGGCAGCTCCGGCGACGCCGTCCGCGAACACCGCGGCGTACTCCTTCTGCCAGCGGAACGGCGGGTGGACGACGACGGTGCCGGCGCCGAGCGCAACGCCATCTCGCACGAGCGTTCCAGCTTGTGCCACGGGTCGCGGCCCCAGACCCGCTGGGTGACCAGCAGCGTCGGGGCGTGGATGGCGAGCACGGGCAGCGCGTAGTGCGCGGCGAGCTTCGCCAGGGCGGCGGGGTCCTGGCTGACCGGATCGGTCCAGACCATGAGCTCGACGCCGTCGTAGCCGAGGCGGGCGGCGATCTCGAACGCGTCGGGACGACTCCGGGTAGACGGAGCTGGTCGACAGCGCCACCCGCGCGGACGGAACCCGCACGGGGAGCCCCCGGCCGCTCGGCCGTTGGGGCGCCATGCCCACCACAGTAGGGCGGCCCTCGGCAGCCGGCGTGAGGCTGGTGCCGACGGGGCCGGGACGTCGCCGCCCCCCCTCCCCCATCCTTCGTCCAGGACGTCGAGCCGCCGCAGGATCAGCCCCTCACGCAGCGCCCACGGGCTGATCTGCAGTCTCTTCCACCTTCAGCAGGTCCATCGCGGCGTCCGCGACGAGCGCGCCGGCCAGCAGCTGGCCGCCCGGCCGGCCGACACGCCGGGCAGCCGCATCCGTTCCGCGACGGTCATCCGGGCGAGTTCGGGAATTTGTCCGCCAGGTCGGCGTCGACGGTGTTCGCGGCACGTACGGCCCGTCGCCGGACGGCGCCGCCCCGCACACCCGGGCCAGCGACCGGAACGTCTTGCTCGACCCCACCGCGCAGTCGTACGGCCCGGCCCGGCCGAGGTCGCGGACGACACGGCCCACCTCGGCGCGCACGTGCCGGCGCGCGGCGCGCACCTGGTCGGCGTCCGGCGGGTCGCCGGCCAGCCAGTCCCGGGTGATCCGGCCGGCGCCGAGCGGGACGAGACGGCGACGTCGGGCACCTCGTCGATGCCGGCCGCGAGCTCCAGCGAGCCGCCGCCGATGTCGAGCAGCAGCAACCCGCCTACGGACCAGCCGAACCACCGCCGGACGGCGAGGAAGGTGAGCCGCGCCTCGTCGCCGCCGGCCAGGACCTGCAGGTCGACGCCGGTCTCGGCGCGCACCCGGGCGAGCACGTCGTCCCCGTTCGGCGCCTCGCGGATGGCGGAGGTGGCGAACGCGATGATGTCCTCGACGCCGTTGTCCTCGGCCACCTCCGTGCACGACGCGACGAACCGGACCAGCAGGTCCGCGCCGGCCGCGGTGATCCTGCCGTCCTTGCCGATGTTCTCCGACAGCCGCAGCTCGGTCTTGTGCGACGTCGCCGGGATGGGCCGGGCACCGGCGTGCGCGTCGACGACGAGCAGGTGGACGGTGTTGGAACCGACATCGAGCACGCCCAGCCGCATGGTCGCGAAGCTACTGGAGCCGCTGCCGCCGGCACTGTGCCGGAAACGCACCCGAGACATCGCGTGACGAACGGAGCAGCTGCCGGCACCGGGCGGTGAGTGCCGTCATCCCGTCCGAACAACCATCACCCCGCCTGTCCGGCGCCACGCTCCGCATGCGAGACATCCAGCGACCACGCCGGCCGCCGCTGCGGCCGAGACGCCGCTCGACACACCTCGCAGCTGGATCGAGTTCCCGGACCCGGAAGCCGACCTGGACGCCGAGACCGGCGCGCCGGACAGGTGATCCGCGCCGACCTCACCTGGCTCACGTCGTCCTGGACCTGCGTCTTCGGCAGCGGCTGCGCCGGCATCTACGCCGACCGCCCGGACGACGGCTGCTGCACGCTGGGGCGCACTTCTCCGACGAGGACGACGAGCCGCGCGTCGCGGGCACGTGGCGCGGCTGACGCCGCAGGTCTGGCAGCTCATGCCGGCCGGCGCGGCGGCCGGGGTGCAGCTGGCGGACTGGACCGACACCACCGACGAGGACCGCGCACGACGCGGGTCGTCGACGGCGCCTGCATCTTCCTCAACCGGCCCGGCTTCGAGGGGCGGCGCCGGCTGCGCGCTGCACAAGCTCGCGCTCGACGAGGGCCACGAGCCGCTGGAGTTCAAGCCGGACGTCTGCTGGCAGCTCCCGATCCGCCGCAGCTACCGCACGGTGGAGCGGCCGGACGGCACCAGCTACCTGGAGGTGACGGTCGCCGAGTACGACCGCCGCGGCTGGGGCGCCGGCGGGCACGACCTCGACTGGTACTGCACGGGCAACCCGACCGCCCACGTCGGCCGGGTGCCGGTGTACGTGTCGATGCGCCCGGAGCTGGTCGAGCTGCTCGGCGAGGCGGCGTACGACGAGCTGGCGAAGCACTGCGCCGAGCTCGTCGGCGCCCGCAAGCTGCTGCCGCTGACCGTGCACCCGGCGACCCTGGCGGCGGCCCGGGCCGGTGCGGCCACCGGCGCGCGCACCGCCCAGAGGCCGAGCAGCAGCAAGCAGGCCAGGACCACCAGGTAGCCCACGCCGCCAGGGGTGCCCCAGGCCACCTCCTCGCCGTACCGCGCGAGCGCGAGCACGTGCAGCACCACGAACACCAGCGAGGTGGCGCCCAGCGGGCGCACCCGCGCGACGTCGTCCTCCACCCGGGCGTGCCCGGCGGCGACGGCCAGCCCGATCAGCCACGCGCCGACGGCGTGCGCCGTCAGCGGCGTGAGCCCCCAGCCCCACCACCCGGCGCTGCCCGGCGCCAGCCAGAGCGCCGCGCCGCCGGCCCCCAGCACGGTGGCGAGCAGGACGAGCAGCAGCCTCACCCAGCCGGGCAGCGGGGCGGTCCGCACTCGTTCCTCGGCGCTCGCACGACGCTGCCGCACCAGGAGCACCAGCATCGCGACGGGCACGACGGCGTAGACGACCAGCCAGCCCCACGCCACCGCCCGGGTCCGGCGCCGCCTGGTCGGCACCGAGGTGGAGCAGCGGCAGGTGCAGCAGGGTCGCCACGAGCGTCAAGGTGGTGAACACCATCACGGCCGGGACGCTGATCCGTCCCTCCGCCCAGGTCCGCGCCCGGGCACCGCCGACCTCGAGCACGGCGCCGGCCCAGTACGAGGCACCGAGGAACACCGCGGTCATCGGGGACGCCACGGTCCAGGCGAACCAGTCCGCCGTCCGCAGCGGGAAGGCGAACAACGGGATCCCGGCCAGCAGCACCAGTCCCGCGGCCACCAGCAGCAGCGTGCGGACCGATCGGGTCACCCCTCCTCCCCGCGGGCGAGGGCGAGGTACCGGTGCGCGAGCTGCACCGCGATCGCGCCGTCGCCGACGGCCGTGGCCACCCGCTTCACCGAGCCGCTGCGGACGTCGCCGGCGGCGAACACCCCGGGCGTGCTCGTCTCCAGCACGAACCGCTGCCGCTCGAGCGCCGGCGCCGCAGCCGCGTCGTCGACGTCGTGGCCGCACAGCACGAAGCCCCAGCGGTCGCGCTGCACGCGGTCGCCCATCCACTCGGTGCGGGGCGCCGAGCCGATCAGGACGAACAACGACGGTGTACGGCTCCTGCGTGACCTCGCCGGAGTCGATGTCGCGCAACGACACCGACGACAGGCAGCCGTGCTCGCGACGTGCCGTCGACGACCTCGACGCCGGTGCCGGACGTCGACGTTGGGCGTCGCGTCGAGCTGCTCGATCAGGTACTCGGACATGCTCTGCGCCAACGAGTGCGAGCGGACCAGGACGCTCACCCGGTCCGCGTAGCGCGAGAGGTGGATGGCGGCCTGGCCGGCCGAGTTCCCGCCGCCGACGACGAACACCGAGCGTCCGCCCATCGAGGGCGCCTCGGCAACCGCCACGCCGTAGAACACGCCGCGACCCCTGAGCACGTCGAGCTCGGGAATCTCGAGCAGCCGGTAGGCGACGCCCGTGGCGATGATCACGGAGCGACCGCTGGCGGTCGTCCCGTCCGAGAAGTTCACGACCCGGAGATCGCCGTCCTCGGCGATGCGGACCGCCGAGCGCATGAACTGGAACCGGGCCCCGAAGCTCCAGGCCTGCTGAAAGGAGCGGAAGGCAAGCTTCGCCCCACTGACCCCGCGGGAGTAGCCGGGGTAGTTGCGGATCATCGACGACGTGCCCGCCTGCCCGCCGACGGCCTGTTGCTCGACCACGAGCGTCTGGAGCCCCTCGGAAGCGGCGTAGACAGCGGCGGCGAGCCCGGCCGGCCCTCCCCCGACGATCATCACGTAGAAGATCCGCCGGGATGGGCCGGGATGGATCCATCCCCCGAAGGCGTCGGCGATCTCGAGGTCGGTCGGATCCTCGAGCACCGTGCCGTCGGCAGTGAACAGGAGGACGACCACCGGCAACGTGGGGTCGGTGAGACCGAGATCGGCGATCAGGCGCTGCCCGGCTTCGCTGTCGGCCTCGTAGAAGCGGATCGGTATGTGGTTGCGCGGACAGGGTGTCGCGGAGTTCGTCGCTGCGCGGCACCCAGGCTAGCCGATGATCCGCACCGCCTCGAAGCCTTCGCCGCGGGCCAGGTGCCAGTCTTCGACCGCGTCGGTGATCGAGCTGTGGAACTCCTCGTCACGGCGTTGCTCCGGCCGGATCAGGGCGAGGTCGACCTGCCCGTCCGCCACCGCGGAGAAGACCGGCACTGGCGCTGGCGAAATCGCCCCAGATGACGCAGACCGCCCGCTTGGCCGTGGGCTGCAGGCCGCGCGCGCGGCCGAGGAAGGCGATGCCGTCGGTGTCGTCGCCGCCGTAGGTGCCGATGACCAGCGCCACCGGCTGCTGCTGGCGGGCGAGCTCGGCCAGCAGCAGCTCGGCCGAGCGCGTAGTCGGACCGCGCCAGCACCGTGTACTCCGCCCCGTACCGCACCCGCAGCTCGCGCTCCAGGGCCGTGCGGCTGCCGGTGTCCGGGCTCGCCACCACCAGGACTGGGCTGTCGGTCACGTCGTCGTCGCTCTCGTCGGTGCTGGTTCCCCGCCCCGTCACGGTAGGACGCCCCCGCGCCCCTGTGAACCGGTTGACCGGACCCCGCGGTGACGCGGGGTGCGCAGGTGTCCGTTCTGCCCGGACGGCTACCGTTCGCGGGTGCCCGACGAGCTGCCCGGCGTGATCCCCAGCCCCAACATCTGGCAGTGGCCGGACGTCTACGAGCTGGAGAACCGCGGCGTCGACCCGGACGGTGCGATCGAGCGGGCGATGCGCGGGGTGCACGACTGGACCGGCGCGCACCTGCTCGACGTCGGCTGCGGCTCCGGGTTCCACCTGCCCCTCTTCGCCGCCGACGCCGCGCACGTCACCGGCGTGGAGCCCCACCCGCCCCTGCGTCGCCGCGGCCGGTCGCCGGCTCGACGGACTGGTCCCTGACCTGCGTGAGCGGATCACCGTGCTGCACGGCTCGGCCGAGCGGCTGCCGCTGCCCGACGGCTCGGTCGACGTCGTGCACGCGCGCTGGGCGTACTTCTTCGGACCCGGGTGCGAGCCCGGGCTGGCCGAGCTGCAGCGCGTGCTCAGTCCGGGCGGGACCGCCTTCGTGGTCGACAACGACGCGACCCGGTCGACGTTCGGCTCCTGGTTCCGTCGCGCGCTGCCGTCGTACGACCCGTCGGCCGTCGACCGGTTCTGGCGCCGGCAGGGGTTCACGCAGGTGCCGCTGGACATCCGGTGGGAGCTGCCGGACCGGCCCACGTTCGCCCGCGTGGTGAAGATCGAGTTCAGCGCGGCGATGGCGGACGCCATCCTGGCCGAGCACCCCGGCACGACGGTCGACTACGCCGTCGCCCTGCGCTGGCGGCGGTACTGATTTCCGTTGCGCCTCACCGGAAGTCGCGCGACGACGCACGCGCCTGCAGCGCCGCGCCTGCGCCCGGCACGACGACGTCGATGCCTTCCACCCGGTCGGCGATGAGGTTGGTGACGCCCTCGTTGCGCTCGAGGCGCCCGCGGACGACCACGGCGACCCGGTTGCGCGCGGCCTGCCGGTGGACTCGCATCACGCCGATCGAGCACACCACGTTGAGCATGCCCGTCTCGTCCTCGAGGTTGAGGAAGGTGACGCCCATCGCGGTCCCCGGGCGCTGCCGGTGGGTGACGAGCCCGCCGACGTGGACGCGTTGGCCGTGCTCGGCGGTCGCGAGCTCCGCGACCGAGCGGATGCCGGCGCGGCGCAGCCCTTCGCGCAGGTGCTCGACCGGGTGTCGCTCGGGCGAGACGCCCGTGGCCCACAGGTCGGCGAGGGTGATCTCCGGCTCGCTCATCCCCGGGAGTGTCGGCGCGGCCGGGGCGGGCGTGCTGCCGGGCAGGTGGTCGGCACCCTCCGCGAAACCGGCCGCCCACAGCGCCTCCCGGCGACCCACACCCCACGCGTCGAAGGCACCAGCCGTGGCCAGCGCCTCGAGCTGCGCTGTGGTCAACCCTGCGCGGCGCGACAGGTCGGTGACCCCGGCGAAGGCTGCCTCGTCGCGCGCCTCCACGATGCGCCGCGCCACGTCGAGGCCGATGCCGCGCACCGAGTCGAGCCCGAGCCGGACGGCGAGCGCTCCGTCGCGGCGGTGGGCGGGGACGGGGTCCGGGGTCCCGGGTATCCACTCGACGCGCGAGAACCGCGGCTGGCAGCACTCATCCGGGCCGGTGGCGGCGACGGGACCCAGCACGACTGCCTCGAGGTCGGCCTGCGCCGCGGACCGCGTGACGTCGGGACGGCGTACGTCGACGCCGTGGCGCCGCGCGTCGCCGACCAGCGACTGGGGTGAGTAGAACCCCATCGGCTGGTTGCGCAGCAGCCCGGCCAGGAACGCCGCCGGGTAGTGCAGCTTGAACCACGACGAGGCATAGACCAGCAGCGCGAACGACAGGGCGTGGGACTCGGCGAAGCCGAAGTTGGCGAAGGACAGGATCTTGACGTAGATCGAGTCGGCCAGCTCGCCGGTGATCCCGCGCCGAGCCATCCCTTCGTAGAGCTTCTGCTTGACCGACTCGATGCGCTCGACGCCGCGCTTGGACCCCATCGCGCGACGCAGCAGGTCGGCGTCGTCACGGCTGCAGTCGCCCAGGGTCACCGCCATCGCCATCAGCTGCTCCTGGAACAGCGGCACGCCCTTGGTGCGCTCGAGCACGGGCACCAGCTCGGGGTGGTCGTACGTGACGGCCTCCTTGCCGGTGGCCCGGCGGACGTAGGGGTGCACGGCACCGCCCTGGATGGGACCGGGCCGGATCAGGGCGATCTCGATGGCCAGGTCGTAGAACTCGCGGGGACGCAGCCGCGGCAGCGTGCCGATCTGGGCCCGGCTCTCGACCTGGAAGACCCCGATCGAGTCGGCGCGGCACAGCATGTCGTAGACCGCCGGCTCCTCCTTGGGCATCGTCGTGAGGTCCCAGCGCTCGCCAAGGTGGTCGGCGACCAGCCGCATCATGTGGTCGAGCGCGCCGAGCATGCCGAGGCCGAGCAGGTCGAACTTGACCAGCCCCATCGACTCGCAGGCGTCCTTGTCCCACTGCAGCACCGTCCGCCGGTCCATCCGGCCCCGTTCGATGGGGCAGACCTCGCCGATCGGCCGCTCGGTGAGGACCATCCCGCCGGAGTGGATGCCGAGGTGGCGGGGCGCCCCCATCAGCTCCTCCGCGAGCGACACCACCGAGGCGGGGACGTCGTGGGCGGTCGGGTCGCCCGCGTCGCCAGAGACCACCGACTGCCAGCCGTCGATCTGCTTGGACCACGCGTCCTGCTGTCCTGGCGAGAAGCCGAGTGCCTTGGCGGCGTCGCGCACCGCCATCCGCGGCCGGTAGGAGATGACGTTGGCCACTTGCGCAGCGTTGCGGCGCCCGTAGGTGTCGTACACCCACTGGATGACCTCCTCGCGGCGGTCGGAGTCGAAGTCGACGTCGATGTCGGGCTCCTCGTCGCGGTGGGCGGAGATGAAGCGCTCGAAGGGCAGCTTGTAGAAGACCGCGTCGACCGCGGTGATGCCGAGGGCGTAGCAGACCGCAGAGCTCGCGGCCGAACCGCGACCCTGGCAGAGGATGCCCTGCTCGCGGGCGAAGGCGACGATGTCGTGCACGATGACGAAGTAGCCGGCGAAGTCCTTCTCGGCGACGATGCGCAGCTCGTGCTCGAGGCGGTCGCGGGCCTCCTGCTCGTGGGGAACACCGGCGTACCTCTCGGTGAAGCCGCGCTCCGCGAGCACCCTCAGCCACGAGTCGGCGGTGTGGCCCTCGGGGATCTGCCGCTTGGGCAGCGCGGGCGACGCCTTGCGCAGGTCGAAGGCCAGCTCGTCGGCGAGCGACACGCTGCGCGCGACCGCGCCGTCGTACGCCGCCAGCGCGGCGGCGGTCTCCTCGCCGCTGCGCAGGTGGGCCGAGCCCGACAGGTCGAGCCAGCCGTCGAGGTCGGCCAGGCTGCGGCGCGCGCGTATGGCCCCCATCGCCGACGCCAGTCGGTGCTGCTTCGGGGTCGCGTGGTGCACGTTGCCGGCGGCCACGACGTCGAGGCCGTGGACGGAGGCGAGCCGGGCGAGCGCGGCGTTGGTCGCGTCGGCGCCGGGACGCGGCGACAGCTCGGCGAAGACGTGCTCGATCCCGAAGAGCGACGTCAACCGGTCGACGGCCTCGGCCGCGGCGGGTTCACCCCCGGCCGCCAGCGCCTGCTGGACCGCGCCCTTGCGGCAACCCGTCAGCACCACCCAGTGGCCACGACCGCGCTCGCCCAGCTCCTCGAGGTCGTAGACCGGACGCCCCTTCTCGTCACCTCGCAGGTGGGCGTCGGTCATCGCCGCGGCCAGCCGGTGGTAGCCCTCGACCCCGCGCGCCAGCACGAGCAGGTGACTGCCCTCGGGGTCGGGCACGCCGTTCTGCGGGCCGCCGAGCCCGAGGGACAGCTCGGCGCCGAAGACGGTGGGCAGGTCGTACGCCGCCGCGGCCTCGGCCAGCATCGGGGCGGCGTAGAAGCCGTCGTGGTCGGTGACCGCGAGGGCGTGCAGGCCGAGGCGCACGGCCTCCTCGACGAGCTCTGCGGGCGAGCTGGCGCCGTCGAGGAAGCTGAAGTGGCTGTGGCAGTGCAGCTCGGCGTAGGGCGTGACTGCGGCCGGGCGCTCGATCGGCCGGGTCTCCGTGGAGGGGTGCTTGCGCCGTGACACCGGGGCGTCGTCGGCACCCGGCAGGCCGCTGAGCCGGCGCTCGAGCTCCTTCCAGTGCATGGCGGGGTTGTTCCAGCCCATCAGCAGGCCGCCGAGTCTCTAGTCATAGCCGGCCTCCAGCGCCCAGCCGGCGGGGGAGCGCAGCAACAGCCAGGCACGCCCGTCGGCACCGACCACCTGGAACCTGGCGCTCGGGCCGGTCCCACCCGACCACCAGCCCTCGTCCGCCGGCCACGGTCCGGCCCACGCGGTCACCGGTTGCCAGGGCAGGAGGCCACCCCCCACCCGGAACCGCCGGGGATCGCCGGTGACGACGCCGCGGTCAGTGACGTGCACGTCCCGACCGGCCTCGTCGACGACCTCGGCGACCGGCGGGTCGCGAACACCCGGACCGGTGCCGGACCCGGGACCCGGCCCGGCCACGGCCGGTCGACGGGGCGCAGGTCGACGGCCCGCTCGCCCCACGGCACGAGCGACTGCCTGGCTGCAGGGCTGCGGCCCCCCTGCAGCACCGGTCGTCGTACGGCGTCGAAGCCGACCATGCCCTGCACGCGCGCCACCCCCCGCTCGACGAGATCGTCGCCCGCGCCACCCCACAGCGCCTCGCCGTGGGCGGCGGCGGGCTCGACCACCTCGGGCACGAACCTGATGCGGTCGATCGGGGCCCGTACCGTGCCGGGACCGCTTGCGGCCGCGCAGCGCGCCGCCGACCTCGGCCGACTGCAGCTGCCAGTGCACCCGGTCGACCAGGTCGCGGGCGCTGAAGTGGCGCGGGTGCAGCCAGGCGCGCGACGAGCAGACGACACCGTCGGTCTCGGCCTCGACCCGCACCGCGGTGACGACGAGCTGGTGGTGGGCGAGCTGGGAGACGAACCGCTCCGCGGTGGTGCGGACACTGAAGGTGATCGCCTCGACGGAGTCGAGGGGCGGCTCGAAGAACACGTCCGACTCGAGCTCGGGCGGCGGGGTGCGGGCGGCGAAGAGCGCACGGTCCTCGCCCCGGGCCCGGCGACGGACGTCGGCGCCGTAGGTGCCCAGGCGGTGCTCGACGGCGGCACCGGGCAGGTCGGCCAGGTCGCCCAGCGTGCGGAGGCCGAGTCGCTGCAGCAGGCCCACCAGCTCCCGTCCACGCGGCCCGTCGTCCTGCAGCACCTGCACGGGCAGGGCGCGCAGGAACGAGGCGGAGCCGCCGGCGGGGACGACCTCCCACGACTGCACGCCGGCGGAGCGGGCCGCCTGTTCGGCGGTGAAGAGGTCGTCGGCGATGCCGATCCGGACGTCCCAGACTGCGTCCTCGACCAGGGCCTGGCAGATGGTTGCCGCGGCACGTCTCGGTGCCGTACCAGCTGCCGGGTGCCCGCACCGCGAGCAGGCCCGGCCGCAGCGCAGCCACGCCCGGACGCAGTGCCTCGACGATCGCCAGGACCGGCTCGAAGGCCCGCGCGTCGCGGTCGGCGCTGGCGGCCAGCAGCACCAGCTCGGGACACCGGGACTGGGCGTCGCGGCGGCGCTGTCCACGGCGTACGCCCTGCTCCCGCGCGGGGCCGTTGCACACCTCGACGACGTTGGCGGACAGCACGGCGGCGGGGGAGCGCAGCGACCCGTCGGCCTCGTCGAGCGCGGCCACCACCGACCAGTCGGGACACCACACCACCATCACCCTCACCGGAGTCATCCCGCACCCGGTCGGATCTCGGCGCACGGGCGACTCGACGCGGAGCACCCCCGGCCACGTCAGGTCGGCATGCTGCGGTCGCCGGGCGCCCCGGTGCACCACGACCCGGGCGCGTCCGCTCCTGCAGCCGACCGGTGCCGGACAGGGGGCCGCTCCAGGTCGACTCCTCGATGCTCAGGCTCGCCTCGACGCGTGGCCACTGGCCGTGGACCACCAGCACCGAGGAGCGCGTGCGCAGCCGGGAGTCGAGGATCCCGGCCGCGCGCGCGTCGACCGAGGCGGGCGGGCGCAGGACGACCACCCGGAGCACGTCGACCAGCGCGGCCGTCACCTCCAGCCAGTGCTCGCCCGGGTCGGGCACGAGCACCGTGCGCGACAGCTCGATCCCCAGCTCTGCCGCCGCCTCCACCCCGAAGTCCGGCCACCCGGCAAAGCCGACCCATTCCCCGGCCTGCGAGGCCCGGCGACCAGGGCGAGGGCGAGCGAGGCAGAGTCGACGGCGTAGGTGGCCCCCGCGCGGAGGGGCACCAGATCGGCGATCCCGGCCAGCGTCGGGACCGGCTCCAGGGCGGGCTGCGCTCCATGGCAGCCACTCGCTCGCGCAGCTGCTCGACGACCGAACGCGCCGGGTCGAGGACGGGTGCGGGCACCGCCTCATCGTCGAACACCTGTTCGAACGGGTCAAGACCGGGGTCGCCCGCTCGCCCGTCCGGCGACACCTCCACCCAGCCGCACCACCACGGCGACCTGGGGCCTGGCGTGGTGGTGACGACCCGCCGCCGCGGGGACGGCAGCAGCGCGATGTCGGGGCCCGACCCTAGGGTCTGCTGCGTGAGGACCACCAGGTGAGCGGCAAGGCCGCGCGGCCTACCCGTCCGACGCGTCCGGGGTACCGGTGCGCCGAGTGCGGCTGGGTCACGGGCAAGTGGGTCGGACGCTGCGGCGAGTGCCAGGCGTGGGGCAGCGTCGAGGAGGTCGGCGCACCCACGGTGCGCACCACCCGGGCCGCGGCCGTCACCACACCCGCGCGGCCGATCGACCAGGTCGACGTCGAGACCGCCCGGGCCGTCCCCACCCGGGTCGACGAGCTCGACCGCGTCCTCGGCGGCGGGCTCGTCCCGGGCGCGGTGGTCCTGGTCGCCGGCGAGCCGGGGGTCGGCAAGTCCACCCTGCTGCTCGACGTCGCGGGCCAGACCGCGGCCTCGGGGCGCACCGTCCTGTACGTCACGGGCGAGGAGTCCGCCTCCCAGGTGCGGCTGCGGGCCGAGCGGATCGGGGCGATGCGCCCGAAGCTGTTCCTGGCGGCCGAGACCGACCTGGCCACCGTCCTCGGGCACATCGACCAGGTCCAGCCCGACCTGCTGGTGGTCGACTCGGTGCAGACCATCAGCTCGGGCGAGGTCGAGGGCCAGGCGGGCAACGTCTCGCAGGTGCGCGAGGTGGCGGCGGCGCTGATCCGGGTCGCCAAGCAGCGCGACATGGCCACCCTGCTGGTCGGCCACGTCACCAAGGACGGCTCGATCGCCGGCCCGCGCACGCTCGAGCACCTGGTCGACGTCGTCTGCCAGTTCGAGGGCGAGCGGCACTCCCGGCTGCGCCTGGTCCGCGCGGTGAAGAACCGGTACGGCCCCACCGACGAGGTGGGCTGCTTCGACCTGTCCGAGGACGGCATCGTCGGGCTCACCGACCCCAGCGGGCTGTTCCTGTCCCGCACCGACCTGCACGCCCCCGGGTCGTGCGTCACGGTCACGCTCGAGGGCCGTCGCCCGCTCGTGGCCGAGGTGCAGGCGCTGGTCGCGCCCACCGAGGCGAAGAACCCGCGCCGGGCCACCAGCGGCCTGGACTCGGCGCGGGTGTCGATGGTGCAGGCCGTGATCAGCGCCCGGATGCGGATCGCCCTGATGGGCCAGGACGTCTTCGTGTCCACCGTCGGCGGGGTGCGGATCGGCGAGCCCGCGGCCGACCTCGCGATCACCCTGGCGCTCGCGTCCGCCGCGCTCGAGACCCCGCTGCCGCCGCGGATGGTGGCCTTCGGCGAGGTGGGGCTGTCCGGCGAGGTGCGACCGGTCCCGGGCCTCGGACGCCGGCTGGCCGAGGCGGCCCGGCTGGGGTTCACCACGGCCGCGGTCCCGCTGGGCGGCACGGTGTCGGTCCCGGTCCCCGCTGGGCTGAAGGTGATCGAGATCGGCCAGGTGGTCGAGGCGGTGCGGCTCGGCGTGCTGCGCGGCGGGCGCGGGCGGGGGTGATCTCGACCGTGACCTGGGTGTGACCTGCCAGGGCCCTGCCGGACGGGAACCGCCCGTTAGCATTCGGCCGTGGTGAGCGAGCGCAACGAGGACGAGCTGCTGCGCGCGACCCTCGCCGCGGCCGCACCCGGTACCGAGCTGCGCGACGGCCTCGAACGCATCCTGCGCGGCCGCACCGGGGCCCTGATCGTGCTGGGCGCCGACCGCAGCGTCGAGCAGATCAGCACCGGCGGCTTCGTCCTCGACGTCGACTTCTCCTCCACCCGGCTGCGCGAGCTGGCGAAGATGGACGGCGCGATCGTCCTGGACCGCGAGGCCACCAAGATCCTGCGCGCCGCGGTGCAGCTCGTGCCCGACCCCACGATCGAGACCACCGAGTCCGGCACCCGGCACCGCACCGCCGAGCGGGTCGCGAAGCAGACCGGGCTGCCGGTGATCTCGGTGAGCCAGTCGATGCACATCGTCGCCCTGTACGTGGGCGACCGCCGCTACGTGCTGGAGGGCTCCGAGGCGATCCTCGGCCGCGCGAACCAGGCGCTGGCCACCCTCGAGCGCTACAAGGCCCGCCTCGACGAGGTCACCGGCACGCTGTCGGCCCTGGAGATCGAGGACCTCGTGACGGTCCGCGACGTCGCGGCGGTCGTCCAGCGGCTCGAGATGGTGCGCCGGATCAGCGACGAGATCGCCAGCTACGTGATCGAGCTCGGCGCCGACGGCCGGCTGCTGTCGCTCCAGCTCGACGAGCTGATCGGCGGCGTCGGCCCCGACCGCGAGCTGGTCATCTCCGACTACCTCGAGCAGACCCGCCACGACCGCACGGTGCAGCAGGTGCTCGACGACCTCGGCGAGCTCGACCCCACCGAGCTGGTCGACCTCGCCCAGGTGGCGCGGGTGCTCGGCCTCACCGCCTCCGGCGAGTCGCTCGACGGCGCCGCCAGCCCGCGCGGCCTGCGGCTGCTGCACAAGATCCCGCGCCTGCCCGGCGCCATCGTCGAGCGGCTGGTCGAGCACTTCGACGGCCTGCAGAAGCTGCTCGCGGCCGGCATCGACGACCTGATGACGGTCGACGGCGTGGGCGAGCAGCGCGCCCGCGCGGTCCGGGAGGGTCTGTCGCGGCTCGCCGAGTCGAGCATCCTCGAGCGCTACGTCTGAGGCGTATCCCGAACGCCGTTGGGCCGTCCGGCTGTCGGACGCCCCGCGGCGTCAGCCGGTCAGCTGCAGCACCAACGGGGCGCTGGTGATCTCGCCCGCGCGGGCGGTCAGCTGGTAGGTGCCGGCCTTGAGCGCGGGCAGGTCCTTCGCGCAGCCCTCGGCCGAGCGCACCAGCGTCCACTCGACGCTGGAGGCGAGCATCCCGGCCTCACCGGGCTCCACCGTGGTCGGCCGGCTCTCGGCGTTCTCCTGGCAGTCGTCGGACGACCAGATCCGGTCCTCGCCGGAGACGACCAGCAGCTCCAGCGCGGCCGAGCCGGCGTCGAGGGTGCAGGGGGCGGCGCCGGAGTTGGTGATCGTCATGCCGATCGTGGCGGTGGCGCCCAGGGCGTACGAGGTGGCGTCGGCGGTGGCGACCACGGCGGTGGTCTCGGCGGGGCAGGCCGGCACCTCGCCCTCGCCCTCGGCGGCGGCCGCGGTCTCGGTGCCGCCCGCGGCCGGGTCCTGCGAGCCGCCCTGGTCAGCGGTCTGGTCGGCGGTCTGGTCCGTCGTGGCACCGGCGGCGCCCGCGTCGTCCCCGCGCAGCGCCCCGACGAGCGCGGTGGCACCCCACACCACCAGGGCCACCACGACGACGAGGACGACGAGCGCCAGGACCCGGCGACGCCAGTAGACGTTCGGCGGCCGGTGTCCCACGGGGTGCATGACCGTGCTCATCGACCGCCAGGGTAGGCACCGGGGCGGGCGCCGGGGTGGTGCCACGCCGTGGCACCATCGCCGCACCGTGAACGCCTCCGCCCCTGCCGTCCCTCCGCCGGTCGCCGCCGTGCCCCCGGCGGCGGCTCCGCGCGCTGCACCGCGAGGTCCTGGCCTGGTACGACGCCGAGGCTCGCGACCTGCCCTGGCGGGCGCCCGGCGTCTCCCCGTGGGGCGTCCTGGTCAGCGAGGTGATGCTGCAGCAGACGCCCGTCGTCCGCGTCCTGCCCGCCTGGACCGTGTGGACCACCCGCTGGCCGCGGCCGCAGGACCTGGCGGCGTCCACGGCGGGCGACGCCGTCCGCGCCTGGGACCGGCTCGGGTACCCGCGCCGTGCCCTGCGGCTGCACGCCGCGGCGCTCGCGCTGGTCGAGCGGCACGGCGGCGAGGTGCCCGACGACCACGACGCGCTGCTGGCGCTGCCCGGCGTGGGCGGCTACACCGCCGCCGCGGTGCGGGCGTTCGCGTTCGGACGCCGGGCGGCCGTGGTCGACACCAACGTGCGGCGGGTGCACGCCCGGCTGGTCGGCGGCTCGGCCCAGCCCGCACCGGCCCTGACCGCGGCCGAGCTGCGCCGGGCGGAGGACCTGCTGCCGGACGACGACGCGACCGCGGCGCGCTGGTCGGTGGCCGTGATGGAGCTCGGAGCCCTGGTGTGCACCGCCCGCAGCCCGCGGTGCGCGGCGTGCCCGGTGCGGCGCCGGTGCGCCTGGGTGGCAGCGGGCAGCCCCGCGGCCACCGGTCCGGCTCGGCGCGCGCAGCGGTGGGAGGGCACCGACCGGCAGGTCCGCGGACGGCTGGTCGCCGTCCTGCGCGAGGCGGTCGGTCCCGTCCCGGGCGAGGTGCTGGCCGCGGCCTGGCCCGACCCGGACCAGCGCGAGCGCTGCCTCGACTCGCTGCTCGACGACGGGCTCGTCGTCCCCGTCGCCGACGGCTTCGCGCTGCCGGGTGAGGTGGCCTCGTGACCGGCGACCGTGCGGACGTGGCAGGCGCACCCGACGAGACGGCCTCTCTCGCCGACGCCCTCGCGGTCCGGGCGCTGGGACGGGCGGCCGCCGGCGCCGCCACGGCGGGCTGCGCGCTCGGCGTCCTCGCGCTCGCCTTCGTCCTGCTCGCGGACGGCCGGCTGGACGCCACCAGCCTGCCGCAAGTGCTGGTGCTCGGTACCGGCCAGGTCGTCGGGCTGGTCGTGGCGGCGGCGGCCGCCACCCGGCTGCGCGCGGTCGGTGCCGCGCCCGGCACCGGACCCGGGCACGCCAGCGGTGCGGCCCGCACGGTCGGTCGGGCGGTCCTGGTCGCCGCGGTGGACGGTGCGGTGCTGGGCCTCGGCAGCGTCGTCGCGCTCACCCCGCGCAACGCGTCGGCCTTCTCGGCGGTGCTCGCGCTGGCGCTGCTCAGCCAGCTCGCGCTGGTGCTGCACGTGCTGCGCCGGGGGCTGGTCCGCGCGTCGCGCCGTCCGGGCTGACCCCTCGCCGCCACCGAGCCGTCACCACCAGGTCAGGTCCGAGCCCGGTGCGGTGGTGACGGGCCGCTCAGGTCAGAGGCGCCGCAGCATCCGGGTGTTGCCGAGGGTGTTGGGCTTGACCCGGGCGAGATCGAGGAACTCGGCCACGCCGTCGTCGTGGGAGCGCAGCAGCTCGGCGAAGACCTCCGGCTGGACGGGGGTGCCCTCGATGATCTCGAAGCCGTGCCGGCCGAAGAACTCGACCTCGAAGGTGAGGGTGAACAGCCGGGTGATGCCGAGGGTCCGGGCGCGCGACATCAGCGCGTCGAGCACCTCGTGGCCGACGCCCTGGCCGCGCACCTCGGGCGCCACCGCGAGGGTGCGCACCTCGGCCAGGTCCTCCCACATGACGTGCAGGGCGCCGCAGCCGACCAGGCGGCCGTCGCGCTCGACCACCACGAACTCCTGCAGCGCCTCGTAGTAGGAGACGGCCTCCTTCGCCAGCAGGATGCGGCGGTCGACCAGCGGCGCCACGAGCGAGCGGATGGCGCGGACGTCGGCGGCACGGGCGGCGCGCACGAGGGTGCTCATGCCCCGGAATCATGCCGTGCCCGCGTGACTTGTAGGTTGCGGACCCTGGACCGCTGGACGCGGCCGCCGCCGGAGGAGCACCCATGACGCACGGCACGACCCCCCGTCGACGCCGCGACGCCACCTGGCTGGTGGCCCTCGGCGCCGCCCTGTGGGGCAGCGACGCGCTGCTGCGGCTGCCGCTGGTCGACCGCTCGTACCCCGCCTCGACCATCGTGTTCCTCGAGCACGTGGTCATCGTCCTGGTGACGCTGCCGTGGGTGCTGCCCGCGCTGCGCGCGTTCAGCGGGTCGTCGGCCCGCACCAAGGCCGCGGTCCTGGTCATCGGCGCCGGCGCGTCGGCGCTCGCCACCGTGCTGTTCACGCAGGCGTTCGTCTACGCCCCGCAGGACAGCGCCGCGATCACGCCGGTGGTGCTGCAGAAGCTCCAGCCGGTGATCGCCGTGATGGTGGCCTGGTGGCTGCTCAAGGAGCGGATCACGCTGCGGTACCCGATGTTCCTGGTCCCGGCGCTCGTCGGCGCCTGGCTGCTGGCCTTCCCGGACCCGCTCGAGGTGTCCGTGGCCGCGGGCCTCGCCGCGGGGCTGGCCGTGGGCGCTGCCGCCCTGTGGGCCACCGGCACCGTGCTCGGCCGGATGGTCGGCGCCGAGATCGGGCTGCGCGACCTCACCGTCCTGCGCTTCCTGTTCGGCCTGCCCGCCTCGCTGGTGCTGGTGCTCGCCCTCGGCGACCCGCTGACCGTCGAGCTGCAGGACACGCCGGTGGTGGTCGCGCTGGGCCTCGTCCCCGGCCTGCTCGCGATCGGGCTCTACTACCGGGGCCTGCGCAGCACCCCCGCCAGCCGGGCGACCGTGGCCGAGCTGGCCTTCCCGCTGACGGCGGCTGTCGTCGGGCGTGGCCTTCCTGGGCAGCACCCTCACCGGCACCCAGTGGCTCGGTGCCGTCGTCGTCGCCGCCGCCGTCACGTCCCTGGCGCTGCACGAGCGGTTCTCCCGGCGCAAGGCCGTCGCCACGCCGTCGCCGGTCGAGGAGGCCGTGCCCGTCCCTGCGGACGCGCCGTGACCGCGGTCCGGGGCCTCCCGCGGCGTCCTGGTCACCGGCGCCTCCCGCGGCATCGGTGCCGCCGTGGCGCTGGCGTTCGCCGAGCGCGGCGACCGGGTCGCCGTCCACTACCGCGGCGCCCGGGACCGCGCGGAGCAGGTGCTCGACCGCCTGCCCGGCGACGGCCACCTGCTGGTGCAGGGCGACCTGGCCGACCCGGCCGCCGTGCAGGGCTTCGTGCAGTCGGCCGCCCGCGGGCTCGGACGGGTCGACGTCCTGGTCAACAACGCCGCGCTGTTCACCGACGACCCCGGCCACCTCGCCGACGGCGGCAGCCGCCGGGTCGACCACCGGGTGGACGAGGTCGGCTACGACGACTGGGTCGCGGCCTGGCGCCGCACGGTCGAGGTCAACCTGCTGGGGACGGCGAACGTCACCTGGTGCGTGGTGCGCCAGATGCTCGACGTCCCGGCCGCGGAGGGCGTCCCCACCGGACGCGTGGTCAACGTGGGCTCGCGCGGCGCGTACCGCGGCGAGCCGGACGTGCCGGCGTACGGCGCGTCCAAGGCCGCCGTCCACGCGTTCGGCCAGTCGATGGCGCTGGCCCTCGGCGCAGCACGGCATCGCCGTCGCCAGCGTCGCGCCCGGGGTTCGTCGCCACCGACATGGCCGGCTCCGTGCTCGACGGCCCGGGTGGCGACGCCGTCCTCGCGCAGTCGCCGTTCGGCCGGGTGGCCGAGCCGGAGGAGGTCGCCGCGGCGGTCGTCTTCCTCGCAGACCCGTTGTCGCAGTGGGCCTCCGGCGCCGTCCTCGACCTCAACGGCGCCTCCTACCTGCGCTGATCCGCCGACCTGTCAGAACCACGCCGGTGCCGGTCCGAGCTTGGTTCTGACAGCCGGCGGGGTCAGCGGTCCTTGGTGCTGAAGGCGGCGTCGAACGAGGTCTCGGGCTGGTCCACCTGCGTGCGGCGGACGAACTCCACCGCCTCGGCGGCGCCGGCGAGCCGGTCCATGCCGGCGTCCTCCCACTCGATCGAGATCGGGCCGTCGTAGCCGATCGCGTTGAGGGTGCGGAAGCACTCGTCCCAGTCCACGTCGCCGCGGCCGGTGGACACGAAGTCCCAGCCCCGGCGCGGGTCGCCCCACGGCAGGTGCGACGACAGCCGCCCGGCCCGGCCGTTGCCGACCTTCATCCGGGTGTCCTTGCAGTCCACGTGGTAGATCCGGTCGCGGAAGTCCCACAGGAACGCCAGCGGGTCGAGCTGCTGCCAGACCATGTGGCTCGGGTCCCAGTTCAGACCGAACGCCTCGCGGTGCCCGATCGCCTCGAGCGTGCGCACGGTGGTCCAGTAGTCGTAGGCGATCTCGCCGGGGTGCACCTCGTGGGCGAACCGCACGCCGACCTCGTCGAAGACGTCGAGGACGGGGTTCCAGCGGTCGGCGAAGTCCTGGTAGCCCGCCTCGATCCGCTCGGCCGGCACCGGCGGGAACATCGCGACGTACTGCCAGATCGACGACCCGGTGAACCCGACGACGGTCTTCACGCCCAGCTTCGCCGCCGCCCGGGCGGTGTCGGCCATGTCGGCCGCCGCCCGCTGCCGCACGCCCTCGGGGTCGCCGTCGCCCCAGATCCGCGCCGGGAGGATGTCCTGGTGCCGGAAGTCGATCGGGTCGTCGCACATCGCCTGACCGACGAGGTGGTTCGAGATGGCGAACACCTGCAGCCCGTGCCGCTCCAGGATCTCGCGGCGACCGTCGACGTACGAGTCGTCGGAGACCGCCTTGTCGACCTCGAAGTGGTCCGCGCTGCAGGCGATCTCGACCCCGTCGTAACCCCAGGAGGCCGCGAGCCGGCAGACCTCCTCGAAGGGCAGGTCCGCCCACTGGCCGGTGAACAGGGTGACGGGACGCGGCATCGGTCCTCCTCGGTCGGTGCGGTTCTCGAATCGTGTCAGGTGGCGCGCCGGACGTCGCGCAGGAAGCGCAGCCCGTCGCGGGCGAGGTCGTCCTGGCTGGCCGCCAGCGGGCGCCAGATCGACGCCGCGGTCGCGATCGAGTCGTTGTGGGCGGTGAAGGACTCGATGCACAGCGGCCCGGCGTAGCCGGTGCCGTCGAGCGCGTGCAGGATCGCGGGCCAGTCGAGGTGGTCGCTGCCGGGCGCGCCGCGGTCGTTCGCGCAGACCTGGACGCCGGCGACGTGCGCACCCGCGAGGGCGACCGCCTCGGGGACCGAGCGCTCCTCGATGTTCTGGTGGTAGGTGTCGAGCAGGATCCCGCAGCCGGGACCGAGCAGCGGTCCGAGCGCCTCGAGCGCCTGCTCGACGGTGTTGAGGACGCTGGTCTCGTACCGGTTCAGCGGCTCGACGGCGATCGTCACGTCGGCCGCCACGGCGTGCTCGACGACAGGGGCGAGGTTCTCGCGCAGCTCGTCGTACACCGCCGCCCGCTCGCCGTCGGTCATCCGCCAGGTGCGGCCCACCGAGGCGTACGCGGGTCCGCCGACGACCCGCGCTCCCACCGCCGCGGCGACGTCGACGCAGTGGCGCAGGTAGTCCTGGGTGCTGCGGACGGTGGCGGCGTCGGCGGCCACCAGCTCGCGGCCCGGCGAGGTGACCAGGCAGGTGGTCGCGCCCAGCCCCAGGTCGTCCAGGACGGTGCGCGCGGCGACGGGGTCCCAGTCGCCGGGGTTCTCGACCGGGAGCTCGAGGACGTCGAAGCCCCAGCCCGCCACGCGCTGGGCGAGGTCGGCCAGGGTGAGGTCGTCCAGGGGCGAGGCCCAGACCCAGGTGCTGACGCCGAGCGGGTGCTGCACGGGTGTCCACCTCCGGAGAGGGACGATCGGACAGGGACGGGGGACGGTGGCCGGCGCGCCCGGTGAGCGCGCCGACCACCGTCTGCCTCAGTGGTTCGCGCCGACCAGGGTCAGCGGTCCTTCCACACGTCCGGGAAGCCGGGCAGGTCCTCGCCGCCGAACTTCGCGTAGTGCAGGCTCGGCATGTCCTTGTTCCGGTCGAGGAACTCGTCACGGTCGTCGTCGGTGATGGGCTCCTGCGGCAGGACCCACTCCTTCGGGACCTCCTGGCCGGCCCAGATCTGCTGCGCGGCCAGGACCGGCGTGCGCCACTGGAAGTTGGAGTAGACCGGCGCGATCGCCGTCATGTCGGTCTCCTGCCACTTGCGCATGAAGCTGAGCTCGTCCTCCCCGACCATGACCGGGTAGTCCTTGCCCGCGTCCTCGAAGGCCTCGATCGCGGCGACGGCGCCGTCGCCGGCGTCCATCCAGATGCCGTCGACGTCGTCACGCTGCAGGTACTGCGTGACCAGGTCCTTGATCTTGGCGCCGTCACCACCGGTGAACTCGGCACCCACGACCTCGAGGTCGGACTCGTCGAAGATCTTCGACGCGGCGGCCCAGCGGTTCTCCAGGACGTCGACGCCCGGGAGGATGCGCAGCGCCAGCACCTTGTCGCCGGCCTCGAGGTTCTCCACGAGGAACTCGGCGCCGTCGGCGCCGTACGCGTAGCCACCGATCGGGTGGATGAAGGTGGCCATGCAGTCGCTGTTGACGCCGCGGTCGAACACGATCACCGGGACGCCGCTGGCGCAGGCGGCCTCGACCGCCGGGGTCAGGGTGGCGGTGGTCGACGGGGAGATGATGATCGCCCCGCAGTCGCCGGCGTCGACGAACGCCTGGATGTCGGAGATCTGCTTGTTGTCGTCGTCAGCGGCGTCGGAGACGCGGAACTCGCTGATGACGCCCTCGGACTTCAGCACCTCGACCTGCTGCTGCATGGTGATGAAACCCGTGACGCGCCAGGGGTTCGAGACAGAGGCGTTGGAGAAGCAGAGGGTCTGCGCGCCCGTCTTCGCGAACGCGCTGGTGTCGGTCATCTCCGGCTCGATCGCCTGGAGCCACGGCGTGGCGGAGTCGCCGTCGGGCTCCACGTCGCGCTGGGCCAGCTGGCGGTCGAAGTCGGCCTGGACGAAGAAGTCCGCGTCGACCTCGTTGCCCTCGCCTCCGGCCTCACCGCCGCCCTCGCTCTCGGTGACGCTGGCGTTGTCGGTGGGTGTGTCGGTCGTGCAGCCGGCCAGGGCCAGCAGCCCCGCGGCCGCGGCCGTGACCAGAACTCGTCCTCGTCGCATCGTGCTACCTCTCGTGGTGGTCGATCTTCGCTCGTACAGGGGATCTCGTCGATCAGTCGCTTCGTGGGGGACAGGGGGTCGGGCGCCGCGCGGCGCAGGTGGGCTACCCGGTGGGCTCCGGGGCGGGTGAGGTCGGGGCGGGTGCCGTGGCCCGTCGGGAGGGTCTGCGGCCGCCGCTGAGCTGCCGTGCCGCCAGGGCGACGGCGGCGATGATGATCACGCCCTGCACCGCGGGGCGCGCCGTGGACGGCAGGCCGAGCTGGTTGAACAGCGTGAACAGCGCCTCGAGGACGAGGGCGCCACCCATCGCCGCGGTGACGAAGCCCTTGCCCCCGCCGAGGGCGACGCCGCCCAGCACCACGGCGGTGATGGCGACGAACTCCAGCCCGGTGCCGACCTGCGCCGTGACGCCGGCGTAGCCGCCGATGAGCACCGCCGCCAGCGTGGCGAGCAGGCTGGACAGCACGAACGCGCTGGTGCGCACGAGACCGACGCGGATGCCGCTGAACGACGCGGCCACCGGGTTGTCGCCGACGGCGAGGAGCGTGCGCCCGAACGGCGAGCGCATCAGCAGCACCGCCAGCGCGCCGACCACCAGCATGACGAACAGCGCCCACGGCACCAGGCCCGCGGCGCCGGCGTCGATGCCGCCGCGCCCCGGCTGGCGGAACGCCTCGGTGAGCGCGCCGGTGGGGGCGCCGCCCGTCCACAGCCGGATGGCGCCGAACAGCACCAGCATCATCCCGAGCGTCGTGATGAACGACGGCACCTTGAGCACCGTGGTGACCAGACCGTTGACGACGCCGACGAGCAGTCCGAAGACCAGCATCACCAGCAGGACCGGGACGGTGCGCGAGTCCTCACCGTCGAGCAGCTTGGCGGCGATGACGACCTGCGCACCCACGAGCGACCCGACCGACAGGTCGAACTCGCCGGACGCGATCACGAAGTACTGCCCGGCGGCCAGGATCACCAGCGGCGCCGCCTTCTTGATGAAGGCGAGCATCGACGACGGCTCGGCGAACGAGGGGTTGATCGCGAACACCACGGCGAAGATCAGGACGAGCAGGGCTGCGGCCGTGGCGGTCCCGCCGGACAGCACGGCGCGGAGCGGGTTGCGGTTCATGAGCTCACCTCTGCGGTCCTGCTCCCGGTCGGGGCGTCGCCGGTCTCGTCCGGTGGTGGCGCGGGCTCCCCGCCGCCGCGGAACCGGGCCCGGGACGTGGTCGGGTCGATCTGGCGGCGGGCGTACAGCGCCACGGCGGCGATGATGATCGCGCCGCGCAGCACGTCCTTGAAGAACGGGTCGACCTGCAGCACGTTGAAGACGGTGTCGAGCAGCGCCAGGATCAGCACGCCGCCGACCGTGCCGGCGACGGAGCCGCGGCCGCCCATCAGCAGCGTGCCGCCCAGCACCACGGCCGCGATGGAGTCGAGGTCGTAGCCGAGCGTGTACACCTGCGCGCTGCCGGTGCCGAACCGCGCGGCGACGAGAAGGCCTGCGACACCGGCCATCACCGAGCACAGCACGTGCGCGGTGAGCACGGTGCGGCCGGTGCGGACGCCGGACAGGCGCGCCACCTCGTCGTTCCCGCCCACCGCGAACATGTGGTAGCCGGTGCGGGTGCGCTGCAGCACCACCCAGGCGAGGACGGCCAGCACGAGCATCACCGCGGTCGACAGGGGCACGATCGCGATCCGCATGTAGCCGAAGAGCTGGAACGCCTCCGGCACCGAGCCGGCGGGACCCTTGTACCTGGTGTCCAGGTAGGCCTTCAGGAGCAGGCCGGTACCGAGGGTCGCGATGAACGCGTTGACCTTGAGCCCGGAGATGATCAGGCCGTTGACCAGGCCGATCACGGCGGAGACGCCGAGCGCAGCGACCGCACCGAGGACGATCTTGTTCGGGTCGCCGTCCATCGTCGTGGCAGCCACCAGGCTGGACAACGCCATCACGTAGCCGACCGACAGGTCGAGCGAACGGCACAGGATCACCAGCGTCTGCCCGATCGCCACGAAGCCCAGCAGGCTCGAACGGGTGAGCATGTCGACGGTGTTGGCCTGCGAGAGCAGGTTCCCGCCGCGCGCACCCACCAGCACCGCCGAGACGACCAGGATGGCCAGGAGCGCCAGGTAGACGATCGCCGTGGTGCCGAGGCGGGGCACGCGGCCCGCGAGGCCGCTCACGTGTGGGTCCCGGTGGCCATCGTCATGATCTCCTCCTCGGACGTGCCGGCGGGCAGCTCGCCCGCGACGCGTCCGTCGTGCAGCACCACGATCCGGTCGGCCATGCCGATCAGCTCGGGCAGCTCGGAGGTGATGACCAGTTGCGCGACGCCCTGCCTTGCCAGCTCGCGCATCAGCTCGTACACCGCGCGCTTGGCGCCGACGTCGATGCCGCGGGTCGGCTCGTCCAGGACGATCACGCCCGGGTCGGTGACGAGCCACTTGGCCAGGACGACCTTCTGCTGGTTGCCACCGGACAGGTAGCGCACCTCCTGGTCGAGCCCGCGCGAGCTCAGCTCGAGCGAGGACAGCACCCCGGGGATCCGTCGCGTGCTGCGCGAGGACGACCCGGGCAGGACGGCGTCGAGGACGACGCGGGCGTTGTCGAGCACCGACTGCCGCAGCGACAGCCCCTGCGCCTTGCGGTCCTCGGTGACCAGCGCGAGCCCGGCCCGCACCGCCTGCCGCGGGGAGCGCAGCCGCACCGATCGGCCGTCGACCTCCACCGCGCCGCGGGTGAACGGCGCGACACCGAACAGCGCGTGCGCGATCTCGGTGCGACCGCTGCCCTGCAGCCCGGCCAGCCCGACGATCTCCCCGGCCCGGACCTGCAGGTCGATGCCGTCGAGCTGGAGGTTGCCGCCCCCGTGGATCGCCAGCCGCACGTCGCCGGTGGTGGTGCCCTCCGGCTTGTCCGGGAAGAAACCGGCGAACGACCGGCCGACCATCGCCCGGACGAGGCCGTCGGTGGTGATCTCGGAGGTGTCGCAGGTGCGCACGAGCGCGCCGTCCTTCAGCACGGTGATGCGGTCGCAGAGGTCGAAGATCTCCTTGAGGCGGTGGGAGACGTAGAGCACCGCGACGCCGCGCTCGCTCAGCCGGCGGACCATCCGGTAGAGCAGGTCGACCTCGGTGTCCGAGAGCGCCGCGGTCGGCTCGTCCATCGAGATGACCCGCGCGTCCTGCGAGGTGGCCTTGACGATCTCGACCACCTGCTGCTGGGCCACGGACAGCGATCCCACCCGGGTGCGGGCGGTGAACCCGGTGACGCCGAGGGCCTCCATCAGGGCGGTCGTCTCTCGGACCATCCGCTCGCGGTCGACGAGACCGCGCCGGCTGGGCTCGCGTCCGAGGAACACGTTCTCGGCGACGTTGCGCTCGGGCAGCAGGTTGAACTCCTGGAACACCGTCGAGACGCCGGCCGCCTGGGCCTGCAGCGGGTGGTCGAAGGAGACCGCCTCGCCGTCGAGCTCGACCGTGCCGGCGTCGGCGCGGTAGACGCCGGCGAGGATCTTCATCAGGGTCGACTTGCCGGCGCCGTTCTCGCCGACGAGCGCGTGCACCTCGCCCGCGCGCACCTCGAGGTCGACGCCGTGCAGCACCTCGTTGCCGAGGAACGACTTGCGGATGCCGGTCATCCGCACGAGCACGTCCGGCGCCGGAGCGGGCGGCGCGGGCGTGCCCTTCACCAGGTCAGTCACCGGGCGCCACCTCCGTCCAGGCGCCGTCGGCCGCCGCGGAGGCGAGCACGGCGTCGACGACGGCCGCCGACCGGACGCCGTCCGCGAAGGTCGGAAGCCCCTCGGGCTGCTCGCCGCGAACGGCGGCGTAGGTGTCGGCGACGAACGAGTCGAAGCAGTCCTGGTAGCCCTGCGCGTGGCCGGCGGGCAGGCGGCTGAGCCGGGCGGCGTCGGGAGACAGCACCTCGGGATCGCGCAGGAGCTGCTGGGACCCCTCGCGGCGGCCCACCCACAGCACCTCGGGCGCCTCCTGGTCGAACCCGACCGAGGCGTCGGTGCCGTTGACCTCCAGGTAGAGCCGGTTCTTGCGGCCGGCGGCCACCTGGCTCACCACGAGGTTGCCGAGGACGCCTGCGGCGGTGACGAACTGGACGGTGACGGCGTCCTCGGTGGAGACCGCGCTGCCGCCTCGGTCCGGGCGGACGGTGCGGGTGCGGGCACTGAGCCGCTCGAGCCGGTCGCCGGTGACGAACTCGGCGAGATCGCACCAGTGCGAGCCGATGTCGCCGAACGCGCGGGAGGCGCCACCGAGCGCGGGGTCGACGCGCCAGTTGTCGTCGTCGCCGCGGGAGAGCCAGTCCTGCAGGTACGTGCCGTGGACGGTGCCGAGCCGGCCGAGCTCGCCGCGCGCCACCCGAGCCCGCGCCTCGCGCACCATCGGGTGGAAGCGGTAGACGAACGGCACGGTCGCCACCCGCCCGTCCGCGGCCGCGGCCATCGCCCGCGCGTCGACGAGCGCCGTCGCGAGCGGCTTCTCGCACACGACCGTCCGACCGGCCTCGAGGGCGCGCACCGACAGGTCGCGGTGGGTGTGGTTCGGGGTGCAGACGTGGACCACGTCGACGTCGGGGAGGAGGGCGTCGAGGTCGGCGTACCCGCGGGCGCCGACGCTGCCGGCGAACCGCTCCCCCGACTCCGGGCGCGACCCCACGACGCCGTGCACGCGGGCACCGGCGACCAGCGCGGCCCGGGCGTGCACGCCGGCCATGAAGCCGGTGCCGACGATGCCGACGCGCAGCTGCGCGGCGGGTGCGGGCGCACCCTGCCCGACCGTGGGTGCCGGGGCGAGCGGCGTCGTTGCCATGGGGGGAACGTAGGGTGCACTTCTGCCGAGCGTCAAGCAAAAGTTCGCAACGATCTGGGAAGAAGTCGGGGCGGGCCGTCGTGAAGGCCGGTGTGTTTGACTGTGCGGATGACCAGCGCGACCGGCACCGCTGCGGGCAGCGGCTCGGGTGCCGGTGCGGTGCTCCAGCTGTTCCGGGACGGTCGGGCGTGGACCCGGGCCGAGATCATCGAGGCCACCGGGCTGGCCCGGTCCACGGTCGGGCTGCGGCTCGACGCGCTGGTCGAGAGCGGTCTGGTCGTCCCCGTCGCCGAGTCCGTCTCCACCGGCGGCCGCCCGCCCACCCGGTTCCGGTTCGACCCCCGCTCCCGGGTCGTCGTCGGTGCCGACATCGGGGCCACGCACGCCCGGCTCGCCGTCACCGCGCTCGACGGGGAGGTGCTGGCCGAGCACACCGAGGACATCCAGATCTCCGACGGTCCCGACGCCGTGCTGAAGTGGCTCGTCCGCAGCAGCAAGTCGTTGCTGCGCAAGGCGGGTCGGCGTCCGGAGGACCTGCTGGGGGTGGGCATCGGCCTGCCCGGCCCGGTCGAGCACTCCACGGGACGCCCCACCAACCCGCCGATCATGCCCGGCTGGGACGGCTTCGACGTCCCCGGTGTGGTCGGTGCCGGCCTCGGCTGCCCCGTGCTCGTCGACAACGACGTGAACGTGATGGCGCTGGGCGAGCGGGTCCTCGGCGAGGTCGGCGACCGCGGCGCACGGCTCGACCACATGGTCTTCGTCAAGGTGGCCACCGGCATCGGTGCCGGCATCATCAGCGAGGGTCGGCTGCAGCGCGGCGCCCAGGGCGCCGCCGGCGACCTCGGCCACGTGCAGGCACCGCACGGCGGCGACGCCCCGTGCCGGTGCGGCAACACCGGCTGCCTCGAGGCCATCGCCAGCGGACCGGCCGTGGCGGCACGCCTCGCCGCCCAGGGGATCCCGGCGGCCACCGGACGCGACGTCGTCGACCTCGTCCGCGGCGGCAGCCTGCCCGCCACCCAGGCCCTGCGCCAGGCCGGCCGCGATCTCGGCGAGGTGCTCGCCAGCGCCGTGAGCCTGCTGAACCCGTCGGTCATCGTGATCGGCGGTCTCATGGTCGAAGGTGGCGAGAGCCTGCTCGCCGGCGTCCGCGAGGTCGTCTACGCGCGGTCGCTCCCGCTCGCCACCGGCCAGCTGCGGATCATCGCCTCCACGGCCGGCCCGATGGCCGGCGTGCTCGGCGCAGCGATCCTGGTGGTCGAGGACCTGCTGTCCGCCGAGCAGGTCGACTCCCGCCTGGCCGCCACCCGAGCGTAGGCTCCACGGGTGGTCCGCGTGCTGGCGATCGCCGACGAGGTCTGCGAGCCGCTGTGGGGCCCGCGGGCGGCCGCGCTCGCGCCCGACCTGGTGGTGTCGGCGGGCGACCTGCCCTGGGACTACCTGGAGTTCATGGCGTCCAGCCTCGACGTCCCGGTGGTGTTCGTCCCGGGCAACCACGACCCGCAGGTCGAGGGCGGCCGCGCGGGACGCAACGGCCTGTTCCTGCGCTCGGGCATACCCGTGGACCCGCCGCGGCCGCAGGGCTGCACCAACGTCGACGGTGCGGTCGTCGACGTCGCGGGGCTGCGGGTCGCCGGTCTCGGCGGCTGCGTGCGCTACCGGCCGGGCCCGAACCAGTACAGCCAGCGCGAGTACGAGCGGCGAGCGGCCCGGCTCGGCCGCCACGTCGAGCGGCTCGGCCGCCGCAGGCCAGGACGCGTCGACCTGCTGCTCACCCACGCGCCGCCGCGCGGCCTCGGTGACGAGGACGACCGCCCGCACGTCGGGATCGACGCCCTGCACCCCCTGATCGCCAGGCTGCAGCCGCGGTGGCACCTGCACGGCCACATCCACCCCTTCGGCCAGCCGCGGCCCGACCGGTCGCTCGGCAGCACGACCATCCGGAACGTGGTGCCCTACAAGGTGTTCGACATCGTCCCGGGTGATCTCGCAGATGCCTCGTGACACCGGGTTCCCGCGGGCCGACGCCGAGGCCGACTTCCTGCGCGCCCGGCGGCACCAGGTGGCAGCCGGCCTCGCGTCCAGGGTGCGCGGTCGCGAGGACGCCGACCGCCAGGCGCTGTCGTTCCAGGAGGTCGTCGACGCCCTCGGCCTGGTGAACGAGGAGCACCTCGGCACCCGCGTCATCCCGGTGGACCAGATCGTCGGTTCGGTCGACAAGGTGCGCGAGTTCGACCCGCAGTTCCGTCCCCGCTCCGGCCGCAGCCGGCAACGGTGGGAGCGGATCGCGGAGGCCGCCCGTCGGGGCGAGCCGCTGCCGCCCATCGACGTGTACCAGGTGGGCGAGATGTACTTCGTCCGCGACGGCCACCACCGGGTGTCGGTGTACCGCGCGCTCGGCCTGCGCATGATCGAGGCCGACGTCCGGCTGGTGCACACGCTCATCGAGCCCACCGACGTCCGCTCCCGCTCCGACCTGGTCGCCAAGGAGCTGCGGCGGGTCCTGCTGCAACGGGTCCCGCTGCCCAAGGGAGCCCGCAAGGCGGTGCGCCTGACCGACCCGCGCGAGTACCCGCGGCTGGCCGAGATGGTCGAGGCCTGGGCGGCCCGGCAGGTGTTCACCGAGGGCGAGGCGATGTCCCGCGAGACCGCTGCCCGGCGCTGGTACGAGGAGGAGTTCGCACCGGTCAGCGGCCTGATCGAGGAGGGCGCGCTGATGCGGCGCGGCGAGACGCCCGCCGACGCCTACATCCGGGTGGCGCGCGAGCGCTACTCGGTGTTCCTCGAGCACGTCTGGAGCGCCGAGGTCATCGACACCCTGCGCCGCCGGGCCTGAACGCGGCCGGTCTCAGGCCGGCTGCTTCTCCTTCTCCGCCGGCACCAGGTTCTCGCCGGTCTTGACGTCGAACACCTGGACCTTGGAGGTGTCGAACCACATCTTCGCCGTGTCGCCCCGCCTGACCTTCGACGCGGCGTCGAGCCGCGCGGTGACCGAGACGCCGTCGGCGTGCATGTCGTTGCCGGTGTCCTTGGCCAGGTCGTCGAGGTCGGCGGAGTGCGCCTGGTCGCCCTTCACGGTGAAGTAGGCGTACACGTCGGACCCCATCGCCTCGACGATGTCGATCTCGGCGTCGAAGGTGGTGCCGGGCTTGTCGCCGACCAGCGAGGCGTCCTCGAAGTGCTCGGGCCGGACGCCCAGGACGACCTGGTCACCGGTGCCGGACGCCTCCACCGCCTGGCGGACGCGGTCGGGCAGCGTGATCTCGCCGATCGCCGTCTGCACCGATCCGCCCTTGAGGTCGCCGGGCAGGAAGTTCATCGACGGGCTGCCGATGAAGCCGGCCACGAACAGGTTCGCGGGGTGGTCGTACAGGAACGCCGGCGACCCCACCTGCTGCACGACGCCGCCGCGCATCACCACGACGCGGTCGCCGAGGGTCATCGCCTCGGTCTGGTCGTGGGTCACGTAGAGCGTGGTGGTGCCGAGGGTCTTCTGGATCCGCGCCACCTGCGTGCGCATCTGCACGCGCAGCTTCGCGTCGAGGTTCGACAGCGGCTCGTCCATCAGGAAGGCCTTGGGCTGGCGGACGATCGCACGGCCCATCGCCACCCGCTGCCGCTGGCCGCCGGACAGGTTCGCCGGCTTGCGGTCGAGGTGCGCGGTGAGCTCGAGCATCTCGGCCGCCTCCTGGACCTTGGTGGCGATCGTGCCCTTGTCGACGCCGGCGAGCTTCAGCGGGAAGCCCATGTTCTCGCCGACCGTCATGTGCGGGTACAGGGCGTAGGACTGGAACACCATGGCGATGTCGCGGTCCTTGGGCGCCTTGTCGTTGACCACCTGGCCGTCGATGCGCAGCTCGCCGGCGGTGATGTCCTCGAGACCGGCCACCATGTTCAGGGTCGTGGACTTCCCGCAGCCGGACGGGCCGACCAGGATGATGAACTCGCCGTCGGCGATCGTGAGGTTGAGGTTGTCGACGGCCAGCGCGCCGTCGGGGTAGCGCTTGACCACGTTGTCCAGGACGATCTCGGCCACGGGGGGCTCCTTCGCTTCTGTGAGATCCGTTGTGGGGGCCCGGGTCAGCCCTTGACGGCACCCGAGGTGAGGCCTGCGACGATCCGCCGCTGGAACAGCAGGACGAAGATCACGATCGGGATCGTGATGACCACGGCGGCCGCGGCCACCGGGCCGGTCGGCTTCTCGAACGTCGTCGCCCCGGTGAAGTAGCTCATCGCCGCGGGGACGGTGCGCGAGGCGTTCGTCGACGTCAGGGAGATCGCGAACAGGAAGTCGTTCCAGCAGGAGATGAACACCAGGATCGCGGTGGTGAAGACACCGGGCATGGCCAGTGGCGTGATCACCTGGCGGAACGCCTGGTACGGCGTGGCGCCGTCCATCTTGGCCGCCTTCTCCAGGTCCCAGGGGATCTCGCGGAAGAACGCGGACAGCGTGTAGATCGCCAGCGGCAGCGCGAAGGTGATGTAGGGGATGATGAGACCGGCCCAGGTGTCGAACAGACCGATCGCGGTCTCGATCTTGAACAGCGGTGTCACCAGGGCGATCTGGGGGAACATCGAGATCAACAGGGCCATCGCGACGATCGTGCGCTTGCCCGGGAAGTCGAGCCGGGCGATGGCGTACGCCGCCATGGTGCCGAGGACGATCGCGATGCCCGTGGCGATCAGGCAGATGCCGATCGAGTTGATCAGCGCGCGGATGAAGTCGGTGTTGCCGAAGATCGAGACGTAGTTCTCGCCCGACGGGTCGGTCGCGATGAAGTTGCCGTCGTTCAGCGTGGCGTCGCTCTTGAGCGACAGCGAGATGATCCAGATGACGGGGACGAAGGCGTAGATCAGCACGAGCGCGTTGACGCCGGTCCAGATCAGCTTTCGCTGCGTGGTCTCGGTCTGCATCGTGCTACCGCCTTCCTTCCGCGTCCGAGCCAGGCGCGGCGGCCCCGAACAGCTTGATGAACAGGAACGCGATGATCGCGATCGTGATGAAGATGAGGACGGCGATGGTCGAGCCGATCCCGAGGTTGAGCCCGCGGATCAGGTTGTTGTAGCCGATGATCGACACCGAGCTGGTCTCGTTCGCCCCGCCGGTCAGGACGAAGATGTTGTCGAAGATGCGGAACGCGTCGAGGGTGCGGAACAGCAGCGCCACCAGGATCGACGGCTTGATGAGCGGGACCGTGATCGCCCAGAACCGCTTCCACGCCGACGCGCCGTCCATCGAGGCCGCCTTGAGCAGGTCCTCCGGCACCAGCGCCAGACCCGCCATCAGCAGCAGCGCCATGAACGGCACCGTCTTCCACACCTCGGCCAGCACGATGATCCAGATCGAGGGCCATCGCTCGGTCAGCGGAGCGCTGTCGCCGGCGAGCCAGCCGAGGTTCTGGGTCCAGGCGAACCGCCACGAGAACGCAGCCACGACCGTGACGATGGCGTAGGGCACCAGCGCCGAGGTCCGCACGAGACCGCGACCGACGATCGTGCGGTGCATGACGATCGCGAGCAGCATCCCGAGCACCAGCTCGAGCGCCGCACTGACCACGGTGATGAACATGGTGGTCCCGAACGCCTGCCACCAGATCGGGCTGGACAGCACGGTCACGTAGTTCTCGAACCAGATGAACTCGTTCTGGTCCGGCGTGCGCAGGTCGGCCCGGTTCAGCGAGAGCCAGAAGGCGTACAGGATCGGGTAGCCGGTGACGGCGATCATGAGCACCACGGCCGGGGCGCACAACAGCATCCCCAGCTTGCGCTCGGCCCGCTTGGCCTCGTTGTGCCGCGTGCGCGCGATCTCGGCGGTGCGGTCGTCGCCCTGGACGGCTTCCTCGACGGCCGCGGCCGCCGGTGTCGTGGGACTGGTCACGGGAGGATCCCCTTTCCGTCGATCGCGTCCTGGATGGCCGAGCGCAGCCGATCGGCGGAGGCCTCCGGGTCGATGGACGACGGCGGCGACAGATCGGTCGAGACGATGGTCGAGATGTTCTGGTAGACAGGCGTGACCGGTCGCGGACGCGCGTTCTCCAGCTCGACCAGCATGGCCTCGTACATCGGGTAGGCCTCCTGGAACTCGGCCTCCTCGAACACGGTGGTGTTGACCGGCGGGTCGCCGGCCTCGAGGGCGGTCTGCAGCTGGTGCTCCGGGGAGCGCAGGCACATCGCCGCCTCGAAGGCCTCGTCCGGGTGCTCGCTGTAGGTGCTGATCGCGTAGTTCATACCGCCGAGGGTCACCACGGGGTCCTCCCCCGCCTCGACCGTCGGGAACGGCGCGTAGCCCAGGTCGTCGGCCACCTCGGGGTCGGCCGTGCGCATCGCGCTGAGGACGTACGGCCAGTTCAAGGCGAACGCGGCGCGACCGGCCTGGAGGTCGGCGAACACCTCGGGCTCCTGCGAGTTCGACAGCGAGGCGCTGGTGAGGCCCGAGCTGGCGAGTTCCTGGAGCAGCTGGAGGCCCTGCACGGCGCCCTCGTCGACCGTCGCCTCGGTCCCGTCCTCGTTGACCAGCGTCCCGCCGAAGGCGTTGACCATGTTGTTGACGTTGACGACGTAGCCCTCGTACTGCGCCGCGGTGAGCGCGATCTGGTACGGGTCGCCGGCGTCCTTCAGCCCCTGGGACAGCTCCATCAGCTGGTCCCACGTCTCCGGCGGCTCCGGCACCAGCGACTTGCGGTACCAGAGCAGCTGGACGTTGGTGTGCTTGGGGATGCCGTAGAGCTTGTCCTTCCACGTGGCGGTGACGACGGGCGGTTCGAGCGTGTCGGCGGTGGCCTGCTCGGCCTGCTCCGGGGTGAGCTCGCGGATCCACTCCGCCTCGGCGAACTCCGCCGTCCACGTGACGTCCATCCCGAGCAGGTCGAGACCGGAGTCCTTGGCCGCGAGGCGGCGGACGAACTGCTCGCGCTGGCCGTCGGCGTCGCTCGGGAGCAGGTTGCCGACGATCCGGTAGCGCCCCCCGGCCTCGTCGTTGCAGGCCGCGATGACCTTGTCGAAACCCACCGCGCTGGCGCCGCCGTACAGGTTGATGACGATGTCGCCGCCGTCGTCGCCGGCGCACGACGCGAGGGGAGTGGCGAGGGCGAGGGCCGCGAGGGCCGCCGGCCACCTCCGCCGAGAAGTCGTCGGTCGTCGGTGCCTCATCGGACCCTCCTCCAGCGCAGGGGACGGCCGGCGGAGACCGCTGCGACGAGCACCCTCCGTCGGGTTGGTAGGACACTGCCAGAACTTCCCGGATGTGGCGAGACTTGACATCCGGGACAGGTGCGAGGCGTGAGACGCACGACGGAGGCAGCAGCACGAGGGCCCCGGCGCTGGTGCGCCGAGGCCCTCGTCGTGCGTTGCCGGAGAGCGGTTACCGCTCGGCGTACACCGGCTGGGTCTGGACGTTCAGCTCGGCGTACCTGACCTTGTTGGCCTGGTTGAACGGCGCCCCGGTGATCCTCAGGACGTCGAAGCCCTTGCCCAGGTCGGAGCTGTAGATCTTGCCGTTGTACCAGTAGGCGGACCAGGTGCCGCCGCCTGTGGTGTCGTCCTCGGCGACCGGACCGCGCTCCCAGTAGCCGAGCTCGACCGGGTTGGCCGAGTCGGTGAAGTCCCACACCGAGATCCCGCCCATGTACCAGGACTGCACCATGATGTCGCGGCCCGGGACGGGGATCAGCGACCCGTTGTGCGCCACGCAGTTCTCGTCCTCGGTGTTGAGCCGCGGGATCTTGTAGTAGCTCTTGAACACGAGCTCCCGGTTCAGCCCCGCGCCCTCGATGTCGTAGATGCCGTCGGCGCCGCGCGAGCTCGGGATCTCCGGGACGCAGGTGGCCGCGCCGCCGCCGCCGAGCTCGTCCGTGAAGACGAGCTTGGTGCCGTCGTTGTTGAAGGTCGCCGAGTGCCAGAACGCGAAGTTCGCGTCGTCCTGCACGCGGTCGATCTCGCGGAACACCGCGGGGTTCGACAGGTCCCACAGCACGCCGTCGCCCATGCACGCGCCGGCCGCGAGCTTCTTGCTCGGGAAGACGGTGATGTCGTGGCAGCCGCGGGTGGCGCGGGTGGCGTCCGGGTACGGGGTGCCGACCGGGTCACCGGGGTTGCCGCCGTCCTGGAACAGCACCGGCTCGGCGACGACCGCGGCGTCCTGCGGTGTGCGGCGGTCGACCTGGATGATCGAGATCTTGTCGTGCGGCGCGGCGCACTTCGTGGCGACCGTGCTGACGTCGTAGGACGAGACGTACACCCACACCTTGTTCTTGCCCTGCGGGTTGATCGTCAGGGTGTGCGAGCCGCAGTCGGTCTCGACCGCGCTGACGTACCGGGGCCGCACCGGGTTGGAGATGTCGAAGATCTTCACGCCCTCCCAGTAGTTCACCGGCTCGGTCGAGGCCGCGGTGCTGGCGCAGCTGTCGTCGGACCGGCGCGAGTCCGTGGCCAGGAACAGCAGGTTCCCCGAGACCGACACGTCGTTCTGCGAGCCCGGGCAGAGCACCTCGGAGACGATCTTCGGCTTGTTCTTGGTGATGTCCCAGACCCGGAAGCCGTTGTAGTTGCCCTGGAACGCCAGGTCGCCCTGGAAGGCGAGGTCGGAGTTCGTGGCGTCCAGCGGCGCCGACTTCGGCGTGTTGGACAGCAGGTGCATGTTCGGGCTGGAGCGGATCTCGTTCTCTCCCGGGATGGTCGACCCCGCGAGGGCGGGTGAGGCCCCCAGCGCGAGAGCGGCGGAGCAGCCGACGCCCAGCAGCGCGCGCACCCGTCGTCGTGCTCTGTCGGTGGATCCCATCGGTCTGCCTCCTGGTCGTTCGTGCGGCCGACCCGCCCACGGCCGGCGACGGCCCGGTGCGGTGCCTCCACTCTCGTCGGGCGATGTCCGGTCTGGCAAGGTCTGATCGGAAATCCGCTATTTCTGCTCACATGTGCGCATCGCCCTGTTCACGCCGTGGCGGAGTCGGTGCGAGGATCGGCGGGTGCACCGACCACCCCGACGTCCTGCGCACCGCGCCCTGCCGGTGCGCGCTCTCCTGACGGCCGCCGCGGCCGGCGGTCGCTCGCCGTGGCGGGCTGCGCCGACGAGGCGCCCCGGGTGACCGAGAACCCGGTGATCCAGCCCGGACGGCCCGGCGAGGAGGCCACCACGCTGCCGCCGGGTACGACGCTGCCGCCGAGCGAGGACCCCTACACCGAGCAGGACGTCGCCTTCCTGGTGCGGATGGTGCCCCACCACGAGCAGGCGCTCGCGATGGCCGGGCTGGCGCCGGACCGGGCGCAGGACGAGCGCGTCCTCGGCCTCGCCTCACGGATCGCCGACGTGCAGCAGGCCGAGATCGACGTGTACGTGCGGTGGCTGGCCGACCACGGCCTGGGCGCCGACGGCCGACCGGACGAGCGCGCGGGCGGCGAGCACGGCGAGGACCACGGGGAGCACGACACGACCTCGATGCCGGGGATGGCGTCGGAGTCCGACCTGGCCGCCCTCGAGGCCGCCGAGGGCGTCGAGTTCGACCGGCTCTGGTTGACCCTGATGATCGCCCACCACGAGGGCGCGCTCGACATGGCCCGCGATCGCGAGGCGGAGGGGGTCAACGTCCGCGTCGGTGAGCTGGCCGCCGACGTGTCGGTGACCCAGCTCGACGAGATCGCGACGATGGAGGCCGTGCTCGCCGACCTGTGACGA
>CAWGTL010000010.1:0-230488 GCA_963825505.1 uncultured Actinomycetota bacterium
GCGTCGCGCAGCGGGGCGAGGCCGCGCGCCAGGCGGTGCGCCCAGCGCTCGGCCACGAGGTCGGCCACGACGTCGTCGACCGGCGCGCTGCCGGCGCTGGCGACCCGCAGCCGGGTGGCGACCTCGCCGCTCACCAGCACGGTGCCGCGGCACTCGACCGGCAGCTGCGCGGGGTCGGCGTCGAGGCAGATGGCGGTGATGCCGACGGACGGGCCCTGGTCGAGCAGCCGCGCGACGCCGGGGAGGGTGCGCAGCCGCTGGGCGCCGTCGAGGAGCACCACGACGTGGCGTCCGGTGAACCGGCGGTTCTCACCGGCCACCGGACGGGCCTGCTCCAGCCGGGCGTCGAGCAGGGCGACGAGCTCGGCGACCCGGCGGCGACGTTGGTCGTCGTCGACCCCGACCAGGGCCGCGGCGCCGTCGCCGAGGCCGTCCGCGCCCCCGGAGGTGGGTCGGGTGTGCGGCAGCCACGCCGTCCAGGCCCAGTCGGCGCCGGGTGTGACCAGGCCGGTGGCGCCGGGGCGGCTCGACAGGTCGGCGGCGAGCACGACGAGCGCCACGTGCCGCGGCGAGTGCAGCGTGGCGAGCTGGCCCAGCAGCGAGCGGGTCAGCGCGATCACCCGCGGCCGGTGGCCGGCGACGCCCAGGACGCCCAGGTCGGCGAGCGGGAGCATCACCGGCACGTCGTCGATGAGCGGGTGGTCGGGCGCGGGGCCGTCGGTGCGCACGCCCGCCGGGGCCGCGCCCGCGGGGGGCAGCACCGTGATGCGCGACGGGAGCGTGGCGGTGCCGACCCGCAGCTGGAGGAAGTCGTGGTCGGTGGTGTGCCGCTCCCAGATCCGTTGCAGCACACCGGTGGCGATGCGCAGCAGCTCGGCGGCATCCGGTGCACCCGCCCGGCGGCGCAGGCCCTCGACGACCACGGCGTCGCGCAGCTGCTCGTCGACCCGGGCGCGCTCCGCCTCGTACGCGGCGGTGGCGGCGCGGTGCTCCTTGCCACCGCCCACGTGGTCGCCGACGAGGTTGCCGAGCAGCATCAGCGGCGAGAGCAGCCCGAACAGCAGGTAGTACCAGGAGCCCAGGAGCAGGGCGAGCGGCACGGCCAGGACGAGCGGGACGACCATCGCCACGACCGGGACCCGCACGGTGCGGCGCGGCGGCGGGGGAGCCGGCCGCTGGAGCGTGACGGCCTGCACCGGCGGGACGATCCGCGGTGACCGGTTGACCTCGACCAGCCCGGCGCGCACGACGGCCGCGGCCTGCTCCGCCCGCGGGACGCGCAGCTTCAGGGTGGTGGAGCCCACCAGCAGCCGCGACCGCTCGGTGAGGGCCACCGGTTGATCGCCGAGGCGGCGGCCGTCGACGACGGTGCCGTTGGTGGACCCGAGGTCGCGCACGGTGATGCCGGCCGGCGTGACCGACAGCTCGGCGTGCACCCGGGAGACGTCCGGGTCGTCGACGGTGAGAACCGCCTCGCCGGCCCGGCCGATCCGGTGCCCGCCCGGCGTGAGGCGGTAGACCAGCCCGGCGTCGGGTCCGCCCACGCTGTGCAGCTCCAGGAAGCCGCCGACCGTCCCGGCGAGACGTCCGGCCGGGCCCCCGGCGCGGCCGACGCTGAGCAGCGCGCCCTCGAGCAGCGGCTCAGCGCCGAGCGGGGCGTCGGGCGGCAGCTGCTCGCCGTCGCAGAACAGGGGCAGCTCCTGGCCCTCGCGCCCGACCGCCGCCAGCAGGTCGTCGGCGACGTCGGCGAGGGTGGTGCCGTCGGGGGCCAGGACGCGGACGTCGACGGTGAGCGCGCTGCGAGCAGGGTCGACGACGCTCAGCCTGATCTCCACGCCACCCCCGTCCGCCTGCCCCGTGTCGCCGCCCCGTCCGGCACGAACGGCTGTGCACATGCTCCCAAAGCGGACCGCGCCGCGCGGCTAGTGTGCCGCGCATGTGGATGAACCTGGCCTGGGGGCTGCCGTACCTCGTCGTCACCGTCGTCGGCGCGCTCGTCTGCGCCCTCGCCGGCCCGAAGGGACCGGGCACGGCGAAGTGGCGGGTGCCCGGCGTGATCGGGTTCGGCCTGCTCGTCCTGCAGCACCTGCTGCAGACCGGCCAGACGCTGATGCTCTACCGCGGCGGCGGCCCGACGTTCTACTTCGACTCGCCCGCGTACATCGTCCTGTCGGTGCTCGGGACGCTGCTGTCGCTCGTCGGGCTGCTGTTCATCGCCTCGGCCGTCGTCCGCGGGCGCGGGCCGGTGGGCATCTTCACCGCGGGCGCCTGGGCGCCGCCCGGCGGGGCGTACCCCGCGCCCGACGGCCGGGGTCCGGTGACCGCGCCCGAGGCCCCGGCCGCACCGACCGCGCCGACCTCGCCCACCGGTACCGACGAGCCCCCGAAGTCGCTGTAGCGGACGGGTAGAGTCGGCGCGTGCCGGGGCGACGTCCCGGCGTCACGCCGGGGGCTGGCGGACGACCTCCGACCCGAGGCGGTCGCGGTCCCCTCGACAGACTGGAGCCAGCACGTGGGTGTGAGCCTGAGCAAGGGTGGGAACGTCTCGCTGACCAAGGAGGCCGGCGCGGCAGGTCTGAACGCCGTGACGGTCGGTCTGGGCTGGGACGTCCGGAGCACCACCGGGACCGACTTCGACCTCGACGCATCGGCCATCGGCTGCAACGCCGAGGGCAAGGTCGTGTCCGACCAGCACTTCATCTTCTTCAACAACCTGACGAGCCCGGACGGCTCGATCCAGCACACCGGTGACAACCTCACCGGTGAGGGCGAGGGCGACGACGAGCAGATCAAGGTGGGTGTCGCCTCGATGCCGGCGGAGGTCGACAAGATCGTCTTCCCGGTCTCGATCTACGACGCCGACAACCGTCAGCAGAACTTCGGCCAGGTGCGCAACGCGTTCATCCGCGTGGTGAACGACGCCAACGGCCAGGAGCTGGCCCGCTACGACCTGTCCGAGGACGCCTCGACCGAGACCGCGATGGTCTTCGGCGAGCTGTACCGCGCCGGGGCGGAGTGGAAGTTCCGTGCCGTCGGCCAGGGCTACGCCACCGGCCTCGCGGGCATCGCCCGCGACTTCGGCGTCAGCGTCTGAGCACCGGTCCCTCCGCACCACCTGATCCACCAGCACGACGAAGGCCCGGTCCCCCTCGCGGGGGCCGGGCCTTCGTGCGTCGCGCGATCGGTCGCGCGGTCAGACCTTGACGTGCGGGTGCTCGTGCGTCGGGCTCTCGCGGTCGAGCCGGCGGTTGCGCTGGATCGAGTTCACGAACGAGATCGCGATGAACACCACGCCGATCAGGCCGGTGACGATCTCGCTGATCTCGTACTTGATGGTGACCAGCAGGATCACGGCCAGGGCGCCGATCGCCCAGTGCGCGCCGTGCTCGAGGTAGGCGTACTCGTCCAGGGTGCCCTGCCGCACGAGGTACACCGTGAGCGACCGGATCCAGAACGCACCCACGCCGAGGCCGATCATGATGATGAAGATGTCCTGGGTGATCGCGAACGCGCCGATCACGCCGTCGAAGGAGAACGACGCGTCGAGGACCTCGAGGTAGAGGAACAGGAACAGGCCGGCCTTGCCGGTGGCCAGGGCCGCGGTGCTGGGCCCGGAGCGCCCGGGGGCCTCGGCGGCGGCGGACGCCGGCTTCGCGGACTCGAGCGCGCCGACCTCCTCCTCGTCGTCCTCTTCGTCGCCGCCACCCTCGAACAGGTTGCCGAGGCCGTTGACGAGCAGGTAGGTGACCACGCCGAGGACGCCGGAGATCATCACCTGGCCGAAGTGCTCCTCGTCGGCGAACGCGGACGCGGCGCCGGTGAGGGCGGCCAGCGCGATGATCACCGAGAGCTGGTCGAGCTTGCCGATGCGTGCCAGCGGGCGCTCGAGCCAGGACAGCCAGGTGATGTCGCGGTCCTCGAACAGCCAGTCCAGGAACAGCATCATCAGGAACATGCCGCCGAAGCCGGCGATGGCGGGGTGCGCGGCGTCGACCAGGTTGGCGTAGGTGCCTTCCTCCTCGATCGGACCACCCTCGATCGCCAGGCTCACGGCCTCGGCGGGCGACAGCCCGGCCGTGGCGCTCACCAGCAGCACCGGGAAGATCAGGCGCATGCCGAAGACGGCGATGAGGATGCCGATCGTCAGGAAGATCTTCTTCCAGAACTCGCTCATCCGCTTCAGCACCTTGGCGTTCACCACGGCGTTGTCGAACGAGAGCGAGACCTCGAGCACGATCAGGACGGCGACGATGATGAAGCCGTTGAGGTCGAAGAGGAAGAACGACGCCACCAGCGCCAGCAGGGTGATGGAGATCGAGAAGCCGAAGGTCCGTAGCAGCACGGAGCGGAGCCTACCCGGACGATGCGGGTGCGCCGGACCCCCCGTCCACCGACGACCCCGCGCCGTCGCCGGCGGTGCCGGCGGTGGTGAGGTCGAGCAGCCAGCCGACCAGCTCCTCGCCGCCCACGACACCGGGGGCCGAGGTGACGTGCAGCCCGGGGGTGGTCCAGTCCTCGTCGGCGAGCTCGCCCTGCGCCGGCCGCACGGCGTGGTCGGCCCCGGCGAGCAGCTCGGCGTCGAGCAGGGAGTCGCCGGCGGCGACCAGGTGGTCGGCGCCGGTGCGGCGCATCACCTCGCGGGCGGCTGACGACTTGGTGAGCGGCCGCGGCACGCAGTAGACCTTGCGGCCCTGCACCGAGACGCCCCAGCCGCGCTCGGCGCACCAGTGCGTCAGCTCGGCCACCCAGTTCACCGGCAGCTCGGCTCGGTCGACCACGCTGTAGACGAACAGGTCGGAGGCGGTACGCAGCTTCTCGACGAAGTCGCCACGCCGCTCCTGCACGTGCGCGCGCACCTCCTCGACCTCGGCGCAGCCGTCGAGCGAGCGCTTGACGACCCGGTTCCAGTCCTCGTCCGGGACGCCGTCGACGAGCAGGTGGCCGCCGTTGCTGGCGATCGCGTACCGCGGCGAGCGGCCGATGCCCGGCAGGTCGACGCGTCCGAGCTGCTTGGGGGTGCGGGTGGTGGTCGGGACCAGCGTGGTGGCGGCGGCGAGCTCGGGCAGCAGGTGCCCGGCGCGCTCTGTGACGAACGAGATGGGGTCGCCGTGCAGCACCTCGACCGCGGTCAGGCGCGGCGCCTCGTGGTCGGGACCGGGCAGCAGCAGCGCGCGGCGCGAGTAGATGACGGTGCGGTCCAGGTCGATGCAGGTGACCGTGCTGGCACCCGGGGTGGTGCTCATCCTTCTCCTCCGGCGGACGGGTCGATCAGGCCGACGCAGGAGTACGCCAGGCCGGCGACCTCCTCCACGGGCACGCCGCGGGCGGCGGCCAGCGCCAGCACGTGCGGGAGGTCGGCCGCGGCGCCGGGGCGCACCAGCACACGTTCCGGCACGCGGCGCAGCAGCACCCGGGTGGTCTCGCCCACCCCCGGCTTGACCAGGTTCACCTGGCCGATCCCGTACCGCTCGCTGATCTCCTCGACCGCCCGCCAGCCCGCCCACGTCGGGGTGCGGTCGCCGGCGGCGACCGCCGGCCAGTCGCGGACGACGTCGTCGTGGACGTCGTCGAAGCACGCGGTGACGGCGTCGAGGTAGGTGCCGGAGACGTCGGCGCCGGCGAGCTCGGCGTAGAACTTCGCGCCGTGGAAGTCGCCCGGACCGATCAGCTCGTCGTTGAGCACGGTGCGCGAGACCAGGCCGCTCACGGTCGAGTTCAGGCAGGCGGACGGGATGAGGAAGTCGTCGCGGGTGCCGAACACGGTCACGCACCCACCGGGGTCGGCGAGGACGGCGAGCGAGTCGTCGAAGCGGACGCCGGTGCGGGCGTGGTGGACCTCGAGCGCGGCGGTGAGCTCGCGCGCGATCGCGCCCTTGCCCGTCCAGCCGTCGACGAACACGACGTCGGCGGGGTCGTGGTGGGTGGCCAGGTACCGCAGCGCCAGCGCGTCGATCCCGCGCCCGCGGACGATCGAGACGGCGTGGTGCGGCACGTCGAGGTCGTGGAACCGGCGGCACCAGCGGCGCACGAGCACGCCGATCGGTGTGCCGGCGCGGGCGAGCGAGGCGAGCACGATCCCCGGTCCGCGCTCGCCGAGGAGGATCTCGCTCACCACGCCGACCGCGTGCGCGATCCGTGCCGACGACTCGCGGACGGAGGTGTGGAACAGCTCGTAGTAGGCGTCGTCCGGCTGGAACTCGATCGGCAGCGACTCGGCGTAGTGCGCTCTGCCCGACTGGATCTCGCGCTCGCGATCGGCGGTCGGGGCCTCGAGCTCCGCGTGCGACAGGTCGGTGAGCAGCCACGACACGTCGTCGGCGGCGTACGAGCCGAACGCCGGTCCGTGCAGCGGCGCCGGGAGGCTCGGGGCCACGGCGGGCAGCACCACGAGGTCGACGTCGGACCCCTGCGCCGACAACGCGGCCAGCAGGCCGTCCGGTCCGCGCAGCGCCGGGCCGGCGGCGGGGACGTCGGTGACCACGACCACCTGCTGCGCCGCGGGGGTGTTGTAGGCGAACCGGGCGCCGCCGTCCTCGGGACCGGTGAAGGCCAGGACGGTGCGCAGCGCGCACCCGGGGTCGTCGACGGCCAGGGCCGGGGACCGCGTGGTCGTCGAGTACCGGACGGCGACGTCGGGGTGGGCGTCCGCGAGCGCGCAGCCGAGCAGCAGGGGAGCGGCCATCTGCTCCTCGGTGCCCAGCACGTGCACCTCGCCACCCCGCACCGCGATCCGGGTGGCGAGCGCCGCGGCGGCCTGCTCCAGACCGGTCACCTGCTCCCACGCGAGCCCGTGCCGGGCGCCCTCCGGCTGGTCGTGCGGCCAGACCACGGGGACCTCGCGGGGTGCGGTCGTCCACGAGGTGGCGTCGGGCGCGGCCGGAGCGGCACCGCCGACCTCCTCGACGAGGGCCGCGCCGCGCTCGAGCACGCCGGCCGGCAGGACCACCTCGCCACGGGCCAGGGCGACGACGTCGAGCCGGGCACCGAGCCCCTCCACCGCGGTCCGCAGCCGCGCCTCGTCGTCGGCGCCGCGCAGGTCGACCAGCGCCGCCACCACGTACCGGTCGCGGGGGCACAGCCGGTGCAGCGCGGCGATCGTGTTGGCCACGGTGGTGCCGGTGCTGAGCTCGTCGTCGACGAGCACCAGCGGGCGCGGCGGGTCTGTGGTGAGGAGGTCCGGGTCGGCGGGCAGCAGCAGGTGGCTGGTGGCGTGCGAGTGCTCCTCCTCGAACCCGCCGGCTGCCTCGTACCCGACGACCTGGCGCCGGGTGGAGTGCAGCGCCGTCGATCCGGGGAGTGCGGCTGCCACCGAGAACCCCAGCGCCACAGCGGTTTCCGCATATCCCAGGACGACGGGTGGAGGACCGTGCGGTACGTCGGTGTCGAGCTCGGCGACGACGGCGTCGCGGAACGCGACGGCTGCGTCGTGGTCGGCCAGCGCCGCACGCAGCCGGTCCCCGTGGTGGCGGGCGGTGGGGGCGAGGGTGTCGCCGGCGAGGGCGTGGCGCACGAGCAGGCCGAGCAGGAGGCCGGCGCCGTGGACCACCCGCGGGTCCGTGGGCACGTGCTTGCCCAGCACCCGCGACACCAGCAGGTGCGCGCGACGCGGGTTGCGGCGCACCGCGAGACCGACCAGGTCGTGCAGGTCGAGACCGACGGGGGAGGAGGTCGTCCGGACGTCGACGCCGAGCCGGTCGCGCACCCAGGCGCCGGACCAGCCCGTGCTGGTCCCCGGGTCCGTGGCGGTCACGAGAGCAGGCTCGCGGCGAGGATCTCGACGAAGCTGACGTCCGGGGCGGAGACCCCGAACATCCGCGCCCGGGTGGCTGTGCGACGGGCCCAGGCGGTGTGCGGCTTCGACTCGTTCATCTTGTTGCCGTATCCCGACGCCGCGACCCCGCCCTGGCCGTGGCTGGACAGCACGTCCATCGCGTCGGCGTACTCCTCGTGGGTCACCACCTGCAGGGCGTTGACGGCCAGCACGTGGCTGGGGTGGATGACGGTCTTGCCGGTGAGCCCGTTCGCCTTGTCGAGCTCGACCTCGCGGATCAGGCCGTCCATGTCGCGCGAGATCAGCTGACGGCGCAGGTCCTCGGCGTGGTGCCGCTCGAAGAGCGTCTCGCGCAGCCGCGGCTTGAAGATGCGCTCGCCGCCCTCGAAGTACTCCCAGACCGGCCCGGTGATGACGAACCCGGTGCCGTCGGCGCGGCCGAGCCGGTTGATGACGTCGGTGATGACCTGCGCCACGACGCGGACGTCGTAGACGGTGAGGTCGGGGGAGCGCCGCAGGCCGTAGACGGCGGACAGGTCGGTGGCGCCGATCCGCACCGCGAGCACCCGGTCGCGGTGCCGCCCGAGGGTCTGCTGCGCCCAGCACAGCGAGTCCTGGCGGGTCTCCTCGTGGGTGATCTCGGGCGACTCCATCACGGGCATCCCGAACAGCCTCGAGCCGCTGGCGCGCTCGGCCTCGGCGATGGCGGCGAAGTACTCCTCGCCGTTGGCCGGACCGAACTTCGGGAGCACGAACCCGGTGAGCGCCGAGGCGGCCGCGCCCATCCGCTCCACGACGTCGACGAGCTGGTCGGGCCGACGCACCCGCACGAACAGCAGGGGCAGGTCGGTACCGGCCCCGTGCATCGCGGTCACCGACTCGACGAGGTTCTGCTCGGCCTTCTCGACCAGGTCGTCGGGGACGGCGTCCTCGAGGCAGAGCACCATCGAGGTGGCGCCGCGCGCGGTCTGCCGCTCGACCGCGGTGTCGAGGTCGGTGCGGGTGGCGGGGGTGTAGAGGGTGGCGCCGAGGGAGACGGCCAGGTCGCCGGGGTCGCCCGCGCGGTCGATCTCCTGCGGCTCGAGCTCGAAGTAGCGGGCCCGGCTGCGGGCGCTCAGGAATCCGAAGTGGCGCACGTCCACCCCCTCCACGTCCGGTCGTGCGCTCCCGGGTCCGAGCGGCCGGGATGCCTGCCGCGCGCGTCCCCGCACCCGGCCCGACGATTGTGCCCCAGGAGGCGGGCGGCAGCCGTCCGCGGCCCGACCGGGTGTGGACGCGCAGGTGAACGGCAGGGCGTTCGGTGCCGAGCGGACCGAGCGTGGTCAGCGGACCCGGACCGGCGGCAGGGTCCGGCCCGAGGCCCACGGCAGGTCCCACCCGTACGCCTCGGCGACCTGCTGCTGCTGACCCGCGACGAACTCGCCCTCGCGGCGTACCACCAGCACGCCGCCGACCCGGTGCACCGAGGCGATCGCGCAGGTCCCGGCACCCGCCGGCGCCTGGTCGAGCCGCATCTCGACGCTGATCCCGCCGCGCAGGGTCAGCGCGAGCAGCGGGGCGAGCGCCTCCCACTCCGGCTGCCCGCTGATCGCGTAGGCGTACACGAGCAGCCGCTTGAGGTCGCCGACCTGCTTGAGCGCGACGGTCAGGGTCTGGCCCTCGGTCTCCGAGCGCCCACCCAGGCGCAGCACGGTGGAGCCGTACCCCGGCGCCGCGGTGGCGCCGTCGCCCAGGGTCTGGACCGCGCCGGACTGGCCGTCGTTCATCTCCCACAGCGCGCCGAGGTGCACGTCGGTGCTGCGACGCAGACCCGCCTGAACACTGCGCTGGTCGGTCGGCAGCGTGCTCCAGGTGAGGGTGAGCTGGAGCGAGCCGGTGGTCGCCTGGTCGCCGCCGATCCGCACCGACGGCGAGGTCGGCGTCAGCAGGGTGCGCCCGCGCAGCGGCTGCACCTGGGTGCTGCGCGCGGCCGTCACCGCGGCCGGGGCGCCACCGGGGCGGTCGGTGCGGACGCCGCCGGCGGAGATGTCCAGCGCCGTGTTGCCGGTGCGCACCAGCTCGGGCGAGGTGCGACGCACCGGCCGGCGCCGTCGGAGCCAGGCCAGGTCGGGCGTCCGCGGGGCAGGACCGGGGGCCGGGGCCGGGCGCCCTGGGGGCGCGGGCGCGGCAGCGGGTCGAGGCGAGGCGGACCGGGGCGGGGTGGACCGGGGCGGGGCCGGCGCGGCCGTCTGGGGCGACGTGCCGGCGGCGAGGGAGGGCCCGCCGAGGTCGAGCAGCGCCGAGCCGGTCGACGGCCGGTCGTGCGAGGGCCGCGCGGCCGGTGGAGGGGACGCGGCGGGCGGAGGGGACGCGGCGGGCGGAGCGGACGCGGCGGGCGGAGTGGCCGGGGCGGGCCGCCGCCGCGGCGGGCGTCGGCGCAGGAAGCCCAGCTCGGGACGGTCGGGAGCGCTCACGGCGTCGGCTTCAGCGGGTCAGGACGCCGTAGTCGCGGGCGATGCCCTCGAGCCCGTCGGACCAGCCCTGCCCGACCGCCCGGAACTTCCAGTCACCGCTGGCGTGCCGGTACAGCTCGCCGAAGACCAGCGCCGTCTCGCCCGCGCAGTCGTGCGACAGGTCGTAGCGGACGAGCTCCGCACCGGTGTCGAGGTCGGCCACCCGGATGTAGGCCTGCTCGACGTCGCCGAAGGTCTGCCGGCGCTCGCGGGCCTGGTAGATCGAGACCGCGAACACCACCTTGTCGACGTAGGCCGGCACGGCGTCGAGGTCGACCTCGACCTGCTCGTCGTCGTCCCCGACGTGGCCGCCGCCGGTGGTGCTGTCGCCGGAGTGGTGCGCGGCGCCGGCAGGGGCGTCGAGCTGGTTGTAGAAGACGAAGTAGGAGTCGGCCGGCACCTTGCCGTCGGGGCCGCACAGCAGGGCGGAGGCGTCCAGGTCGAAGGGCTGGTCGGAACGTCCCGGCCGCCAGCCGAGGCCGACGAGCACCCGCCGCAGCGACGGGTGCTCGCGGGTGAGCGCGACGTTGCCGCCCTTGGTGAGGCTGGTGACCACGTGCCCTCCCGTCCGCGCCGCTGCTCCCTGCGTCCAGTGCCCTACGTCCAGCCTATGCGGAGGCGACCCCGTGCGGGACGGCAGACTGGGGCGATGACGTCGACGATCGCGCTGGCCACCTTCCGCGACCTGCCCGACCTGGAGGACGACGCCGCGCTGCTGCTCGACGCGCTGCGCGGAGCCGGCGTCGAGCCGCAGGTGGCGGTGTGGGACGACCCGTCCGTGGACTGGGAGTCGTTCCCGCTCGTCCTGATCCGCTCCACCTGGGACTACATGGAACGTCGGGAGGAGTTCCTGGCCTGGACGCGCCGCTGCCCGCGGACGGCGAACCCCGCCGAGGTCGTCGCGTGGAACACCGACAAGCACTACCTGGCCGACCTGGACGCGCTCGGCGTGCCGGTCGTGCCGACGGCGTTCGTCGAGCCGGGCGCGACCTGGGAGCTTCCCGCGGAGATGACCGGGGACGTCGTGGTCAAGCCGGCGGTCGGCGCCGGGGCCGGTCACACCGGCCGCTTCGCGGCCGACGACCCCGCGGCCGAGCGGCTGGCGCGGCGCCTGCTGGACGAGGGCCACTCGGTGATGGTGCAGCCCTACCTCGAGGCGGTCGAGCAGATCGGCGAGACCGGCGTGATCCACCTCGGCGGCGCGTTCTCGCACGCGATCACCAAGGGGGCGCTGCTGCGCACCCACGGCGAGCGGGGCGCCTTCGACCACCACGAGTACGTCGAGGAGATCAGCCCCGCGGGCGCGAGCGCGGCGCAGCACGAGGTGGCCGAGCAGGTGCTCGCCGGCATCAAGGCGTCCTTCGACCACGAGCCGGTGCTCAGCTACGCGCGGATCGACCTGCTGCCCGGTCCGGAAGGACCGCTGCTGCTCGAGGTCGAGCTCACCGAGCCGTCGCTGTTCCTCCAGCACGCGCCGGACACCGCGGTACGGCGCTGGGCGATGCACCTGGCGCAGCTCGTCGCCGAGGACGGCTGAGCCGGCGGAGGTTCGTCGCCGTCACGCGACGGTCAGAGGTCGAGGTCGCTGCGGGTGAACTTGGTGGCGAGGAACCGGCCCTGGTTGGTCAGCTCCTGGGCGTCGCCGGCGTAGATCGCCGTGGCGTACTCCTGCGCCCCCTCGGCCAGCAGCCGCAGCTGCTCGAGCAGCTCCTCGGCGGGGGTGCGTCCCATCCGGTTGCGGTGCGTCAGCGCGAAGTCGGGCGGGAGCGCGAGGAACGCGTTGACGGTGCTCGGCAGGTAGTCGGTGACCGTCGCGCGGACCGGGATCATCTCCTCGGCCGTGGGCGGGTTCGACCGCAGGTACCGCAGCAGCGGGCGCAGCACGTCCTCGACCTCGCGGACGGCCGGCACGCCGCCCTCGGGCATCGTCCCGCCCGCGCGGTTCACCCGGCGGACGAGCTCGGTGAGCTGCTCCTCGAGGTCCTCCACCGGGTCGCGCGAGGGCGGAGGTGGCGGCTGGTCAGCACCCGCGACCTGTTGCGGCGCAGAGGGTCCCGTCGTCGCGGGAGCGGGTTGCTCGCGTCCGAACAGCCCTGACCAGAAGCCGGACACCTCAGCCCTGCTCGCCCATCACCTGGCTGTCGGTGTGCGAGCGCTCCAGGTACGGCTTCGCCTTCGCCACCTGGCCCTCGAGGGCGGCCACCGTCTGCGCCATGTTCGTCACGGCCTGTGCCTTGTAGGTGTCGATCGCGTCCATCGTGGCGAACACGTTGTCGAAGGCGCGCTGCAGGTGCTCGATGCTCACCGTGGACGACGCCGCCTGCTGCTGGATCTGCGCGCCCTGCTGCTGCAGCATCACCGAGGTCGACTCGATCATCGCGCTGGTGGTGGTGTTGAGGGCGTTGATCTGGTCGAGCACCAGCTTCTGGTTCGCCAGCGCCTGGGCCACGATCACCGCGGTGCGCAGCGCGGCGACCGTGGTGGTCTGCGCGCGGTCGACGCCCTTGATCAGCTCGACGTTGTTCTTCTTCACCAGGTCGAGCGCCAGGTAGCCCTGCACCGCGACGGCCATCTGCGTGAGGATGTCCTGGCGGCGCTGGCGGATCGGGAACAGCGCGTCGGACGACAGCGTCTGGGCGTCCTGCGCCTTGCCGCCGGCGTTGAGCTCGGCGATCTTCTGCTCGACCGCGGCGTCGAGCGCGCCGGCCAGCACCGCGTACTCGCTGAGCTTGCCCATCAGGGTCCACATGTTGCCGCGCTCGCCCTCGATGGCGGCGTTGTCCTTGCGCAGCTCGTCCTGGCCGGAGGCCAGCGCCTTGATGATCGCGTCGAGCTGGGACTGCGCGGACTGGTACCGGTCGAAGTACGCCTTGAGCTTGTTGCCGCCCGGGATGAACTTGAAGATCTTGCGAGCGCCCTGCAGGTCGGAGTGACCGGGGTCGAGCTCGGTGATGGTGTTGCGCAGCTCGGCGAGGCTGCCGGCGACCTTGGCCTGCGCGCCCGGACCCTTGCCCTGCGTGCCGTTCAGGGCCGCGGCGGGCCGCTCGAGCATCCGGTTGGAGACGTTGCTCGACTCGGCGATCTCGCGCTGACCCATCGTCGTGATCGAGGCGACCTTCTGACCGAACTCGGGCGAGCGCGGGTCGACCGTCATCAGGTCGTCGACGAACGCCTTCGCCTTGGCCTGCAGCTGCTGGTGCACCGACGGCTCGATCGGCAGCATGCCCTCGGCCTGCTTCTCCTCGACCACCGGGACGGCGGCGGGCGGGGCGAGCACCAGGTCGGTGCTGGTGGTGCTCGCGGTCGTCGCCGGCGGGGCCAACGGGGTGCTGAGGTTCAGCGGGTCGGACATCGGGTTCCCTCCCAGGGCGGTGCGGCTGACCGGTGAGCGGCGTGCGGACGGCAGCGCCACTCTATGGGCAACGCCGCCCGCCCTCGGTCCGGTTCCCGCCCGGTTGTCCACAGATCCTGTCGCGCGCCCCACCAGGAGAGATCGGGCATCTACGGTCGTGATCGGGATCCGAACCAGCAGAACAGGTCTGACCGCACGTCGTCCGCGCACCGCGGCGGCAGGCGGCGGGCCGCGACGAGGGGACGGCTGATGGCGAAGATCCTGTGGCTCGGCGACGTGCTGCGCCAGGCAGGGTGCGAGGTGATCCCGACGGACGGGTGGCGCGACCGCGGCAGGCCCCCGTCGACCGGGTCGTTCGAGCCGTACGGCGTGCTGTGGCACCACACGGCCACGTACGCGACGCTCGAGGACCCCGCACCGACCAGGGCGTTCGTGATCTCCGGGAGCAGCGCGCTCCCGGGGCCGCTGTGCCACCTGCTGCTCGACCGGCGCGGACGGTTCCACCTGATCGCCTCCGGCCGGGCGAACCACGCCGGCGCCTGCGACGGCGACGGACCGTTCCCGGTCGGCGACGGCAACGCGATGATGATCGGCATCGAGATCGAGTACGACGGCGTGGGCCAGCGGATGCTCGCCCGCCAGTACGACGCCGCGGTCGCCGGTACGGCCGCGATGCTGCGGCGGCTGGGACGGCCGGCCCGCTACGCCCGCGGCCACCGCGAGACGAGCACGACCGGGAAGATCGACCCCACCGGGGTCGACCTGGACCAGATGCGCGCCGACGTGCGCGCCCGGCTGGAGGGGACGGCGTGATGGCGCACGACGAGCAGCAGGCGGAGCAGACCTCGGACACGACGGCCGGCGCGACCCGGCGGTCCGTCCTCGGGGCAGGGGCTCTCGTGGCGCTGGCCGGCCCGATGACGGCGGGGCCGGCGTCGGCCGCTCCGTCCGGTCCCGGCGCGGAGGTGGGCACGGCGCGGGAGTCCGCGGCCGCGTCCGAGCGCGGCGTGGAGTGCGTGGCCGACCTGCGCTGACGGCACGCCCGCGCACACCCTTCCTCCACGTCGACCCCGACGAAAGTCGGGGTCGACTCAGGGTCGGACCCGGCCTTCGCCGGATCTGCCGGACCGGATCGGCTGCCTAGCGTCGAGGCATGTGGGAGCAGCTGGCGCAGACCGTGCTCGACCTGGCCGCCTCTCCGTGGGCGCTGGTGGTGCTGCTGGTCTGCTGCTGGGTCGACGGCTTCTTCCCGCCGGTGCCGAGCGAGTCCCTCGTCATCGCCGTCGCCACGCTGACGGTGGCAGGCCCCGGACCACCGCTGTGGGCCGTGGTCGTGGTCGCCGCTGCGGGCGCCTTCCTCGGCGACGTCACCGCGTTCGCGATCGGGCGGCGGGTGCCCCTGGACCGGATCCCCGTGCTGCGCCGCGGTCGGGGACGCGCGAGCGTGGAGTGGGCCCGCCGGTCGCTCGAGCACCGTGGCGGCACCGCGGTGCTGGCCGCGCGCTACGTCCCGGTGGGACGGGTGGCGGTCAACATGGCGGCCGGTGCGGTGGGGTTCCCGGTCCGGCGGTTCGTGGGCTTCGCCGCCATCGCGGCGGTGGCGTGGGCGCTGTGGTCGGTGCTGCTCGGCGTCGCGGCCGGAGCGCTGCTGCACGACCGTCCGCTGCTGGCCGTGGTGGTCGGCGTGGTCGTCGGCACGCTGCTCGGGCTGGCGGTCGACGCCGTGGCGTCGCGCCGCCGGCGTCAGGCCGCGCCGACGTCCTCCACCAGCACCACGGGGGCGCCTGCCTCGTCGCTCGCGTCGAGGTCGACCACCGCGGTGACGGCCCAGTCGCGGTCGCCGGCAGGGTCGTCGAGGACCTGACGCACGCGCCACGCCCGGTCCACGCCGTGCGGCAGGGAGTCGGACGCGGGCTGCTCGTCGACCAGGTGGAGCGCCGGCCCGCGGGCGGCGGGGCCGGTGCCGATCTCGTCGTACTCGTCGAAGTAGGCGTCCAGCGCCTCGCGCCAGCGGTCGGCCGTCCAGCCGTCGCGGCCGGCGGAGCGGTCGTCGAGCGCGCCGAGGTCGTCGACCCGCTCCAGCGCCGCGAGCTCGACCCGGCGGAACATCGCGTTGCGGACCATCGCCCGGAACGCCCTGGCGTTGGCCGTCACCGGACGCTCGCCGGTGTGGTCGGTGGGACGCACCGGCTCGCCGTCCGCGCCAGGGTGGGCCAGGGCCTCCCACTCGTCGAGCAGGCTGGAGTCGGTCTGCCGCACCACCTCGCCGAGCCACTCGGTCACGTCGTCGAGCTCGGGCGTGCGGGCCGCGGTCGGCACCGACGACCGCAGCGCGCGGTAGGCGTCGGCGAGGTAGCGCAGCAGCATGCCCTCGGTGCGCTGCAGACCGAGCGACGACACCAGCTCGCCGAACGTCATCGCCTGCTCCCACATCGAGCGCACGACCGACTTGGGCGACAGCTGGTGATCGGCGACCCAGGGGTGGCCCTGGCGGTAGGTCTCGTACGCGGCGTCGAGCAGCTCGGCGAGCGGCTTGGGGTGGGTGACCTCCTGGAGCAGCTCCATCCGCTCCTCGTACTCGATGCCCTCGGCCTTCATCGCGGCCACCGCCTCGCCGCGGGCGCGGAACTCCTGCGCCTTCAGCACGTGGCGGGGGTCGTCGAGGGTCGCCTCCACGACCGACACGACGTCGAGCGCGTAGGTCTCCGACTCGAGGTCGAGCAGCTCGATGGCGGCGAGTGCGAACGTCGAGAGCGGTTGATTCAGAGCGAAGTTCGCCGGGAGGGCGACGGTGAGCCGGACGGTGCGGCCGGTCGCGTCGGGCTCGGGCAGGCGCTCGACGACTCCTCCGGCCAGCAGCGAGCGGTAGGCGGCGATCGCCTCCTTGACGTGCCGCACCTGGTTGGCGCGCGGCTCGTGGTTGTCCAGCAGCAGGTTCCGCATCGCCACGAACGGGTCGCCCGGGCGGGCGATGACGTTGAGCAGCATCGAGTGGGAGACGACGAGCTGCGAACGCAACGGCTCGGGCTCGGACGAGACCAGCCGGTCGAAGGTCTTCTCGCTCCAGGTGACGAAGCCGTCGGGCGGTGCCTTGCGCTGCACCTTGCGCCGCTTCTTCGGGTCGTCGCCGGCCTTGGCCAGCGCCTTGAGGTTGTCGACCTCGTGGTCGGGCGCCTGGACGACGACGGTGCCGGCGGTGTCGTAGCCGGCCCGGCCGGCGCGACCTGCGACCTGGTGGAACTCCCTGGCGCGCAGGTGCCGCTGCCGGATCCCGTCGTACTTGCTCAACGCGGTGATCATCACCGTGCGGATGGGGACGTTGATGCCGACGCCGAGGGTGTCGGTGCCGCAGATGACCTTGAGCAGGCCGGCCTGGGCGAGCTGCTCCACGAGCCGTCGGTAGCGCGGGAGCATGCCTGCGTGGTGCACGCCGATGCCGTGCCGCACCAGCCGCGAGAGCGTCTTGCCGAACCCGGTGGTGAAGCGGAAGTCGCCGATCGCCGCGGCGATCGCGTCCTTGTCCTCGCGGCTGGACACGTTGACGCTCATCAGCGCCTGGGCCCGTTCCAGCGCGGCGGCCTGGGTGAAGTGCACGACGTAGACCGGTGCCTGCTTGGTGTCGAGCAGCTCGGCGATGGTCTCGTGCACCGGCGTCGTCGCGTAGTAGAAGTGCAGCGGGACAGGGCGCTCGGCGTTCTCGACGAGTGCGGTGGCGCGTCCGGTGCGACGGGTGAGGTCCTCGCGCAGCGCGGCGGTGTCACCGAGCGTGGCCGACATGAGCAGGAACTGCACGTGCGGCAGCTCGAGCAGCGGCACCTGCCAGGCCCAGCCGCGGTCGGGCTCGCCGTAGAAGTGGAACTCGTCCATCACGACCTGGCCGATGTCGGCTCCGGCCCCCTCACGGAGTGCCTGGTTGGCGAGAACCTCTGCGGTGCAGCAGATCACGGGTGCGTCCGGATTCACGGCGGCGTCACCGGTGAGCATGCCGACCTGGTCGGCGCCGAGCGCGTCGCACAGGTTGAAGAACTTCTCGCTGACCAGTGCCTTGATCGGCGCCGTGTAGTACGTGCGCACGCCCTGGCTCAGCGCGGCCACGTGCGCTCCGAGCGCCACCAGCGACTTGCCGCTGCCGGTGGGTGTGGCGAGCACGACGTTCGCACCGGTGGCGAGCTCGAGCAGCGCCTCCTCCTGCGCCGGGTACGGCGTCAGGCCCTGCCCGCCGGCCCAGCCGACGAAGGCCTCGTAGAGCCCGTCCGGGTCACCGGCGTGCGCGGCCGCGATCGCGCGCAGCGCGGTGGGGGAGGAGGGCACCCGGTCAGGGTGCCAGAGGGACCTCGCACGGGTCCGCGCAGGTGAAGGGCGCACGCAGCGCCGCGGCGAAGGTGGTCAGCTCCGGCATGCCCCAGCCCAGCGCGGGGCTGGCGCTCACCTGCGCCCAGGTGCCGAAGGTCAGCTCGAGCACCATCGTGGGCCGCGCCGTGCCGTCGGAGGTGTCGACCAGGTAGTACGACGCCCGCGCACCCTGCACCCGCTCGAAGTCGCCCACCCCCTGCAGCACGGGTGGCTCGTCGACCCGCTCGGCGGGCACCACGACGAGCTGCTCCTCGGTCGCCGGATCGACGAGGGTGAGCGACTCCGGCCCGGCCGCGCCCACCTCCCAACCCTGCGGGACGAGCGTGGCCACCACGTCCTGCTCGTGCTGCTGCGGTCCGGTGACGAGCGGCACGCGCGCGCCGACCGGGACCACCTGCGCGTCCGGTGCCTGCGTGCCGCGCGAGCGCTCCTCGACCGGAGCCGTCGTGGTGCCGGACGCGGGCTGCCCGCCGGACCCGATCACGCCGGTGAGGCCCTGCGGCACCAGCACGGCGGCCGCCGCCACGAGCGCGGTGCCCGCGCCGACCGCGAGGGTGGCCAGCAGCGAGCGGCGGCGGCCGAGGGCGGCGCGTCCGCGCTCCAGGTCGGCGTCCACCGCCACCGGGGCGGAGACGTCGGGGGCCGCGGCCGACAGCAGCCGGCGCACCTCGCCGTCCGGACCCGCGTGGTGCCGCCCGAGGTCGTCCAGGCTCATGCGGGTACCTCGTGGGTGACGGCCAGCGCGGCGCGCAGCCGCGCCAGGCCGCGGGCGTTCTGGGACTTCACCGTGCCCGGCGTGCAGCCGAGGTGGTCGGCGGTCTGCTGGATCGACAGGTCGAGCCAGTGCCGCAGCACCACCACGGTGCGCTCGCCGGGCGTGAGGGTCGCCAGCGCCGCACGGACGGCGACCCCGTCCGGCCCGTCGTCCGGCCCGTCGTCGACGTCGCCCAGCAGGTCCGCCCGCAGGTCAGCGCGGTCCGGCAGCACCTCGTGCGGCTCCTCGCGGTGCCACCGGGCGCGGCGGGTCTCGTCGACGTAGGCGTTCACCAGGATCCGCCGGACGTAGGCCTCCTCGTTGCCGCGTCGGCGCACCGCCGTCCAGGACAGGTAGAGCCGGGTGAGCGAGGTCTGCACGAGGTCCTCGGCCAGGTGCATGTCGCCCGCCGTCAGCAGCGCCGCGGTGCGCACCAGCGCGGCCCGGCGCGCGACGACGAACGCGCTGAACTCGCGCTCGCGTGCGGCGTCCCGTGTGCTGGTGCTGCCCGGCATGGCACCAGTGTGGACGCTGCCGGGGGTCGCTGGGGTTGTCACGGCCGCCGTGGGACCGTGGCCGCGTGATCGCGCAGGGGGACGAAACGGACGAGGGGGACCGGTCGTGAGCGGACGCGGGGTCGGCGTGGTGGGGGCGGGGATCAGCGGGCTCGCGCTGGCGACCCTGCTCGCCCGCGACGGCTGGGACGTGACGGTGCTCGAGCGCAGCGACGACCTCGGGCCGGTGGGCGCCGGGTTCATGCTGCAGCGGCTCGGGCAGCAGGTGGCGTACCGGCTGGGGATCGGCGAGGCGCTGCGCGAGCGGTCCAGCCCGATCCGCCGGGTCGACGGACGGACCCGCTCGGGCCGACCGACGATGCAGATCCGGTACGCCGACGTCGTCACCGACCCCGACGTCACCGTCGAGGGCTGGGGCGTCGAGCGGGGCGCGTTGTTCGCGTTGCTGCACGAGGCCGCGCTGGAGGCGGGCGCGCAGGTGGTGCCGCGCGCCGAGGTGCGGGTGGTGCGGCGCGCGTCGGGTCGCTGGACGGCGGTCGACGCCGACGGCCGCGAGCACGGTCCGTACGACCTGCTCGTGGGTGCCGACGGCGCGTCGTCGCAGCTGCGTCGGCTGGCGTTCACGCCGCAGATGGACCGCGAGTACCCCTGGGGCGCGCTGTGGTCGATCGTCCCCGACCCGGACGGGCTGGTCGGCGACGCGCTGGTGCAGCGCTGGGTCGGCACCCGCACCACGCTCGGGCTGATGCCCACCGGCGAGAAGCGGGTGTCGGTCTTCTGGTCGATCGCGGTGCGCGACATCGAGCGGGCGCTCGCCGCCGGCCCGGACGCGTTGGTGCGGCAGTCGCTGGAGGTGTCGCGCGGTGACTACGCGCCGCTGCTCGAGGCGATGCCGCAGGCCGGGGTGCTCGGGGCCCGGTACCGCGACGTGGTGGTGCGGCACCCGGCGCGGGAGGGTGCGGTGCTGATCGGCGACGCGGCGCACGCGATGAGCCCGCAGCTCGGTATCGGCGCCTCGATGGGCCTGGCCGACGCGTGGACGCTCGCCTGGGCGCTGGGGGAGCACCCGGCCGACCTCGAGGCCGCGCTGCGGCTGCACGTGCGGCACCGGGCGCGGCACCTCACCTACTACCGCTGGTGGTCGATGCTGATGACGCCGGTGTTCCAGTCCGGCCTCACCCCGATCGGCCCGCCGCGCGATCTGGGGCTGGCGGCGATGTCGCACCTGCCGTTCGCGCAGCGGCAGATGGTGACGACGCTGATGGGCGTCCGGACCTCGCCGTGGACGCGGTGGGGGCTGCCGGGCTGAGGCGGCCAGCCGAACGGCGGATGGGCCGGACGGGCCGTCGCTGTGATGATGCCGACGTGGAGGTCGACCTCCCGCAGGGCACCGTGACCCTCCTCTTCAGCGACGTCGAGGGTTCCACCCGGCTGCTCTCGCGGCTGGGCGACGCGTACGCGGCGGTGCTCACGGCGCAGCGCGCGATCCTGCGGGACGCCTTCGCGCGCACCGGTGGCCGCGAGATGGGTACCGAGGGCGACAGCTTCTTCGTCGTCTTCGAGAGCGTCGCCGACGCGCTGGACGCAGCCGTCGGGGCCCAGCGCGCGCTGGCTGCGCACTCCTGGCCGGACGGCGAGAGCGTGCGGGTCCGGATGGGCCTGCACACCGGTGAGCCCACGCGGCACGAGGACGGCTACGTCGGCATGGACGTGCACCTGGCGGCCCGGATCGCCGCCAGCGCGCACGGAGGTCAGGTCGTGCTGTCGGACACGACGGCACGGGTGGCCGGCCGGGTGCCGGACGGCGTGACGGTCCGGGGACTCGGCCTGCACCGGCTCAAGGACATCCCGCAGCCGGAGCAGCTGCACCAGCTCGTGATCGACGGCCTCCCGTTCGGCTTCCCGCCGTTGCGCACCCTCGGCACCCCGAGCAGCCTGCCGGTGCCGCCCACCTCGATCGTCGGACGCGACGGGGAGGTCGCCGAGCTCACCGCGCAGCTGCAGCAGGGCGGCACGCGGCTGCTGACCCTGACCGGGGCCGGTGGGAGCGGCAAGACCCGGCTCGCGGTGGAGGTCGCGACGAGCCTGGACGGCCGCTTCGCGGACGGGATCTACTTCGTCCCGCTGGAGTCGGCCGAGACCGCGGACGTGATGTGGGCGACGGTCGCGGCGGTCCTCGGGTTGCCGAGCGAGGGCCGGTCCCCGCCGACGATGCTCGAGCACCTGTCGGCGCGCGAGGTGCTGCTCGTGCTCGACAACCTGGAGCAGCTGCCCGACGCGTGCGAGGTGGTGCAGGCCATGCTGGCCTCGGCGCCCGGGCTGACCGTGCTCGCGACGTCACGCAGCCCGTTGCACCTGATGGGCGAGACCGAGCACGCCGTCCCGCCCCTGGAGCTGCCCGACCCGGCCAAGGACCCGGACGACGCGGCGGCCGGCTCCGGAGCCGTGCAGCTGTTCGTGCAGCGGGCGCGGCTCGTGCGTCCCGGCTTCGCCCTCGACGACGGGACGAGACCGCACGTGGTGGAGATCTGCCGCCGGCTCGACGGGCTCCCGCTGGCGATCGAGCTCGCCGCGGCGCGGAGCAAGCTGCTGGGGCCGCGCGCCCTGCTGGCCCGGCTGGGGAGCACCCTCGAGCTCGCGGCCCGCGAGACCGGCCGGCCGGTGCGCCAGCAGACGCTGCGGGCGACGATCGCCTGGAGCCACGACCTCCTGCCCCCGCCGCTGCGCACGACCTTCCGCCGGCTCGGCGTGCTGGAGGGCCCCGCCGACCTGGCCGCCGTGTCCGCCCTCACCGGCACCGACGACCCGCTCGAGCGAGGTCGCCCAGCTCGCCGACGCGAGCCTGGTGACGGTGCGCGAGGGGTCGGACGGCGAACCGCGGATCGCGTTGCTGCAGATGGTCTCCGAGTTCGCGACCGACCTCCTGGTCGAGGCCGGCGAGCTCGAGCAGGTGCGTCGCGCGCACGCGGTCCACCACCTCGAGGTCGTCGAGGCGGAGGCTCCTGCCCTGCGCAGCAACGGGTACCTGGTCACCAAGGACCGGTTCGAGCTGCTGATGGACGACCTGCGGGCGGCGCTGGAGTGGTGCTTCCGTCCGGACACCTCCGACGACGCGGCGACCGCGGACGGCCGGCTCGTTGGCCTGCGGCTGTGCGACGCGCTGGGCTGGTTCTGGTACGCCTGCGGCTACCACGCCGAGGGCAGGCGCTGGCTGGATCGGGCGGTCGAGGTGACCGCGGAGAACCCGACCGACGACCACGTGCGGGGGTTGCACGCCCTCGCGGTGCTGATGCTCCAGCACGGGGAGAACGAGGCCGGTCGCGCGGTGCTGGAGAACTGCCTGGCCTACTGGCGGGCGGAGGACGACCCGGTCAAGGTGGCGACCGAGCTGAACAGCCTCGGTGTGGCGCACCGCAACCTGGGCGACAGGGCCGCCGCCCGCGAGGCGCTGGGTGAGGCGGCTGCCCTGGCCCGGCAGACCGGTGACCGCGGACGGCTCGCCACCGCGCTGTCGAACCTGGCGACCGTCGAGATCGACGACGGCGCGCCCGAGGCGGCGGTGGGCATGTTCCGCGAGGTGCTCGACATCGACACCGAGCTCGGCGACGCGTGGGGGCAGAGCGTCGACCACGTGAACCTCGCCGGCGCGCTGTTCCGGTCGGGACGCGCGGACGAGGCGTTCCAGGAGCTGCTCGCCAACACCCCGGCCGCCGTGGCGCTCGGCGACGTGGACCTCACCATCTCCTTCGTCGAGATGTTCTGCATCCTGCACGCGCACCGCGGCGACGGCCGCCGCGCGGTGGTGCTCCTGGGGGCGGCGCAGGCGATCCGGGCGAAGGCCGAGCTCCCGCTGCCGGAACCCGACAAGGTCCTGCTCGACGACGCCCTCGCGCCCGTGCGCGACCTGATCGACCTGCGCGAGTGGGAGTCGCTCGTCACCCAGGGGGCGGGCCGGGGCGTCGAGGACGCCGTCGCTCTCGCCGTGGCCGCCGTCGACGGGCCCTGAGCCGCGACGCAGGTCGCAGGCGCCGGACGGGGTGGCGATGCGGGCGTTCCGACCCGGATCTGTCACAGTGGTGGCAGACGTGACCACGGTGGTCCCGTCGAGGTCGTCTGCTTCGCGCCCCTGAGGCGCGGTTCCCTCCGTCGGCAGCGCCCGCATCCACGACACGGATGCGCGAGGCGCGGTGACGGTGAGCCGGCACTGCGGCCACCCGATCCGTCCCGGAAGGACACCCGTGCACACCGATGCCCGGGCGGAGCGCTCGTCTGCGCCCGCCACCCGTTCTGCTTCTCCCACCTCTTCTGCGCCCCTTCCTGCTGGCGGTCGTGACGGCGCGCCGCGTCCCGCCCGTCGGCGTCGCCGCCGTGGCGGCTCCGGCCAGGGCGGCGGCCAGCCGACCTCGCCGTCGACGGCGCAGCGGACCGCCGAGCCTCACCTCCCCGCACAGCGGCCGGACGTCGAGGCGCCGGTCGTCGCGACCGCCTCCGTCCCCGCCTCTGTGACCGCCTCCGTGCCCGCCGGGGCACGCAGCTTCGTCGCCCTCGGCGTGCCGGCCACGCTGGTGACGGCGCTCGCCGCCCAGGGCCTGACCGATGCGTTCCCGATCCAGGTCGCGACGCTGCCCGACACCCTGCGCGGCCGCGACGTCCTCGGTCGCGGGCGCACCGGCTCCGGCAAGACCCTCGCCTTCGCCGTCCCGACCGTCGCGCGGCTGTCCGCGTCCGGTCGCCGGGCCGAGCCGAAGCGCCCGCGGGCCCTGGTGCTGGCCCCGACCCGCGAGCTGGCCAACCAGATCCGCGCGACGCTCGAGCCGCTGGCCGCCGCCGCCGGCCTGCGCACCGCCGTCGTGTTCGGCGGGGTGGGCCAGAACCCGCAGGTCACCGCGCTGCGCAAGGGCGTCGACGTCCTGATCGCCTGCCCCGGCCGGCTCGAGGACCTGATCGGCCAGGGTCACTGCGACCTCGGCGCGGTCGAGGTCACCGTCCTGGACGAGGCCGACCACATGGCCGACCTCGGGTTCCTGCCCGGCGTGAAGCGGATCATGGACCGCACGCCGGGCCAGGGTCAGCGGATGCTGTTCAGCGCCACGCTGGACAACGGCGTCGACGTGCTGGTGAAGCGGTACCTGTCCGACCCGCTGACGCACTCGGTCGACTCGGCCGCCGCGCCGCCGCCGGCGATGACGCACCACGTGCTCGCCGTCCAGGCGTCCGACAAGCCCGCGCTGGTGCGCGAGCTCGCGTCGGGCACCGGCCGCAGCCTGCTGTTCATGCGCACCAAGCACTCGGCGAAGAAGCTGGCCAAGCAGCTCACCGCTGCGGGCATCCCCGCGGTCGACCTGCACGGCAACCTGTCGCAGAACGCGCGGGAGAAGAACCTCGCCGCGTTCACCGACGGCAGCACCCGGGTGCTGGTGGCCACCGACATCGCCGCCCGCGGCATCCACGTCGACGAGATCGAGCTGGTCGTGCACGTCGACCCGCCGTCGGAGCACAAGGCCTACCTGCACCGCTCCGGCCGTACGGCTCGCGCCGGCGCGGCGGGTGTCGTCGTCACGCTGATGACGCCGGACCAGAAGCGCGACGTCGCCGACCTCGTGCGGCTCGCCAAGATCACCCCGACCACCACCGCGGTGCACCCCGGACACCAGACCGTGCAGACGCTGGTGGGCGAGCGGGCCGCCTTCGTCGAGCCGGCTCCGGTCCAGGCGACGACCCCGCAGGGCGGCGGCGGCGGTGGTGGTGGTGGACGCGGTCGTGGCCGAGGCCGCTCCGGCGGTCAGCAGTCCGCGACGAGGGGCTCGTCGTCGGGCTCGCCGAAGCAGACCGGTCAGGTGCAGCGCCAGGCGCCGAAGTCCCGGATCGCGGGCTCGCCGCCGAAGTCGGGCGGTCGCAAGCGCTCCGCCGCCGACTTCTCGTCGCGCGGCTTCCGCTGACCCCCACTGGTCGACCCTCAGGCCTGCTCGTCGCACCCGGAGGGGCCGTGCTGGTCGTCGCGACGCCCCGCCGCGCACTGCTGGACGAGCGGGTCCCCTAGTCACGGTGGGGCCTGATGTGGTCACAGTGGGGCCTGATGTGACTATTCCGTCGCCGAGCCGGCTCCAGGCATCCTCACACGGGCGGCCGCCGTCGCCGACGGAGGGAGCATCGCCATGGGGTCCACCGATGTCACACGCAGGACGGTTCTCGGCGGCATCGGCGCCGCGACGGGGACGCTCGCGGCTCTGGCCCTGTGGCCTCGTGCCTACGCGGGCGAGCCGGTCGGCGACCCGCACGCCTACGAGCACGGCGCCTTTCCCCACGTCGGCCGGGCCGGGGCCCTGGTGGAGGCGTCGGCGGCACCGCAGGACAGCGGTGTGTGGGGCGCCCCGGTCCAGGGACCGTTCCCGCTGACCGCGATCCACGCGACCCTGCTGCACACCGGCAAGGTGCTGATGGTCGACAAGCTCGGTGCCTACCTGTGGGACCCGGTCGGTACCGACCACCGCCGGATCGACCCGCCGAACATCGTGTACTGCAGCGGCCACACCACGCTCGCCGACGGCGACGTCTACTTCTCTGGTGGGGTCAACAAGCGCGGAGCGCGAGGACCGTTGTGGAACTACGTGTTCGACGTCGCCGGCAGCCGGTGGGTCCGCACGCCCGACTCCCGCCGCGGTCGCTACTACCCGACGGTCTGCCTGCTCGGCGACGGCCGCGTCGTGATCACCAGCGGCAAGCTCGAGGACGGGGCCACCCTGAACCCCGACGTCGAGGTCTACGCCGACGGCAGGCTCGACCTGGTCGCCTCGCGCACGCTGCGGATGTACCCGCACATGCTGCTGATGCCGGACAGCAGGATCCTGGTCGCGGACGCCTCGGCGAAGAGCGTGGTGCTGGACCCGGACGGCTGGACCTGGACCTCACCCGGCAAGATGCTCGCCCGCCGCACGGCCGCGGCCGGCGTGGTCGTCCCGTCCGGGCCCGGCGGCTCGACTCGCGTCCTGGTCACCGGTGGCCACCAGAAGTCCTCGCACCCGACGACCGAGATCTACGACACCGCCTCACCGGGATGGCGCCCACGGGCGTCGCTGCCCGAAGGGCGCTCGCACATGAACCTCGTCATCCTCCCGGACGGCACGATGCTGGGGGTCGGTGGCACCAACGGCGACACGGTCGCGACCAAGCGGACGATGCTGTACGACCCCGCCGCCGACACCTGGACCGGGCTGGCGACCCAGACCGAGGAGCGCGGTTACCACTCCACCGCCTTGCTGCTCCCCGACGGCCGCGTGCTGTCAGCAGGTGACAACTTCGCCCCGGGCGGGGGGAGCAAGCTCGAGATCTACCAGCCCCCGTACCTGTTCCGGGGTCCGCGGCCCGTGATCACGTCCGTCCCCAGCAGCACCACCTGGGGCGCCAGGCTGCCGGTCGAGACGCCGTCTGACGTCGCGCGGGCGGTGCTCATCCGGCCGTCGTCGGTCACGCACACCTCCGACATGGCGCAACGGCACATCGAGCTGGCGTTCTCGTCCCGGTCCGGCGGCATCGACGCCACCGCCCCGCCGACCCCCTCGGTGGCGACGCCCGGCTGGTACATGCTCTTCGTCCTCGACGCTGCGGGCGTCCCGTCGGTCGCGAGCTGGGTGCGCCTCGGCCCCTGACGGTCAGCGGGTCAGCGGGTCGGCGGTCAGGAGTGCGTGGACGTCGCGCAGTCGGGTGAAGGTCCGGCGAAGGTGCTCGGTGTCCGCGGAGCCGTCGGCGCCGGCGCGTCCCTCGAGCGCCTCGCGCACCAACCGCACGGCACCCTCGACCGCTCCGGTCGGGTCGTCGACGAACTGCACCTGCAGGTCGCGCCAGGCGTCGGCGCCGGCGCCGGAGCTGCTCCCGCTCCCGGTCAGCACCGTCCCGGGCTCGCGCTGCTCGACCTCGTCCGGCGTCCCGATCGGCACCGTGGTGTCGACCGCGCTCGGGACCACGGGGTCCTCGATCTGGTCGCGCGAGCGCAGCGGGTCGAGGCGCGCAGCGCGGCTCTCCTGACCCGGGGTGGCGTCCCAGCCCTGTGCCTCCCAGCCGGTGCTCGGGTCGGGGTGGTGCGTGCTCATGAGGCCTCCTCGGCGTTCGCGCACGTCACTCAACCACGACCGCCCTGCCGGTGCGTGCCGACCCGTCACGACGGCGTCGTCTCCGGTCAGCCGATCGAGTAGACGGCCTCGTCCATGGCCCCGAGGTAGGTGTCGACGTCGTTCAGCTTCTTCGCGCCGAGGACGAGGGAGCTGGAGTTGTTGATGGAGCCGACGGTGACCGCCTTGCTGGTCGTGATTCCGTTCACGGTGGCCGTCAGGGCGTTGCCGCTGCGTCCGCAGCGCAGCGTCGTCCACGTGCCCGGCGCGAAGGTCGTCTTCGACACGACCCGCACCTTCCTCGTCGCACCGTCGAACACGCACGACAGGACCGGCGTCCCCGCGTGCCCGGCACCGTGTGCCGTGTCGACCTCCATCTTCCAGTTGTCCGGTGCGGTCGCCAGTCCCTTCTGGGCCACGTTGTAGGTGCGGTTCTCGGCCAGCGTCTGGGTGCGCACGCTCACCTGGAAGGAGAAGTCGCTGTCGCCGGGGTTCAACGCCGTGCTGTTGCTGGCGACCGCCTGTGCGCCGGTCCCGATCCTCGAGAAGTGCCACGACCCGTCGCCCGTCGACAACCCCGACCCGAGCAGGTCGGCGGGCTGGTCGCTCCCTGCGTCGTCGGCTCCGGTCGTCGCGCCGGGTGCGTCGTCCATGGCGTAGTGCACGTGCACCGTCGATGCCGCTCGAACGGGGCTCACTGCCAGAACGGTCAATCCCAGTGCGGCCAGCACAGCCACGATCACCGACCCGGCAGATCTCACGACGTCATCACCTTCCGAGGTCCCAACAGCGCTGACCCGAGGCCCCCGGTACCCGAGCACGATCCTCTGGCGGTGACCTGGCGTCCAGAGGGTCAGGTGCCGAACCACCCGACTGGGCTGGCCCGCGCGGGACACTCCACCGCGTCGTGGCGGTGCCTGCCACTCGACGAGCGCGGAGCCGTGCGTTTGTGGACCACTGGTGGCATTCGGCGTCGACGACCCTCTAGTGTGGGCGCCGGACTGTCAACGCGGGCTCGGGGGGCGTAGGTGGACGCGGTCGCGATCGTCGAGGGGGAGGTACGCGAGCTGATCCGACGCCGCGGCGTCGATCCCTCGCGCGACGTGGTCGACGTCCGTCGCCTCGTCGAGGAGGCCGTTGCCGACTACGACGCGCGCTCGCTGTCCGGCGGACTACCGCCGCTGCCCGACCCGGCCGGGACGGTGAAGACCGTGCTGGACGTCGTGGCCGGGCTCGGCCCGCTGCAGCCGTACCTCGACGACCCGCGGGTCGAGGAGATCTGGGTCAACGAGCCCGGGAAGGTCTTCGTCGCCCGTGACGGCGTCCCCGAGCTGACCACCACGATCCTGACGGCCGACCAGGTGCGCGACCTCGTGGAGCGGATGCTCAAGGCGTCCGGCCGCCGGGTCGACCTGAGCTCGCCGTTCGTCGACGCCATGCTCGTCGACGGCAGCCGGCTGCACGTCGTGATCCCCGACATCACGCGGCGGCACTGGGCGGTCAACATCCGCAAGTTCGTCGTCAAGGCGGACCGGCTCGACGACCTGGTCGGGCTGGGGACCATGACGCGCCAGTGCGCCGAGTTCCTGGACGCCGCCGTGGCAGCCGGCCTGAACGTGCTCGTCTCGGGCGGGACGCAGGCAGGCAAGACCACGTTGCTGAACTGCCTGGGCGCCGCCATCCCCCCGCTCGAGCGGGTCGTCACCTGCGAGGAGGTGTTCGAGCTCAAGATCCCGCTCCGCGACGTCGTCGGGATGCAGTGCCGCCAGCCCAGCCTCGAGGGCACGGGTGAGATCCCGCTGCGGCGGCTCGTGAAGGAGGCCCTGCGGATGCGGCCCTCGCGGATCGTGGTCGGTGAGGTGCGGCAGGCGGAGAGCCTCGACCTGCTCATCGCGCTCAACAGCGGTCTGCCCGGCATGGCGAGCATCCACGCCAACAGCGCCCGCGAGGCGATCACCAAGATGTGCACGCTGCCGCTGCTCGCGGGCGAGAACGTCGGGTCGCGCTTCGTGGTGCCGACGGTCGCCGGCTGCGTCGACCTCGTCGTCCACGTGGCGCTCGACGCCGACGGCGTGCGTCGCGTCCGCGAGGTGGTCGCGGTCCCGGGGCGGGTGGAGCAGGACGTCGTCGAGACCGCGGACGTCTTCACGACCCGCGGCGGACGCCTGGTGCGCGCGGACGGTTTCCCGCCCCACCCTGACCGGTTCCAGCGCGCGGGCATCGACCTCGCCGCGATCCTGCGTCACGAGAACGTCTGAGCCGTGGGCGCTCTCGTCGGGCTGATGCTCGGAGCAGGTCTCTTCCTCGTCTGGTGGTCCACCTGGACCCCGCACCCGAAAGCTGCGGACGCGGCCCGGTCCCGCGCCGGCTGGGGCGCCGCGCTGCAGGACGAGCTGCGCCAGGCGGACATGGCCGGTGTCGGGCCGCGAGGCCTGGTGCTGACCTGCGCCGGCGTCGCGCTGGTGGCGATGCTGGCCGTCCTGGCGGTCTCGGCGTCGCCGCCGATCGCGCTCTGCTTCGCGGCGATCGCGTCGTGGACCCCGGTGGCGCTCGTCCGCATCCGGGCGCGGCGGCGCCGCACGCTCGTGCGCGACCTGTGGCCGGAGGCCGTCGACCACCTCACCTCGGGCATCCGCGCGGGTCTCTCGCTCCCGGAAGCCCTCGCCCAGCTGGGCGATCGCGGCCCCGCCGAGCTGCGGCCGGCCTTCCGGACGTTCGCCGAGGACTACCGCGCCACAGGGCGTTTCGTCGACTGCCTCGACCGGCTCAAGGAGCGGCTGGCTGACCCCGTCGCCGACCGCATCGTCGAGGCGTTGCGGCTCACCCGCGAGGTCGGCGGCAGCGACCTCGGACGCCTCCTGCGCACCCTGTCGACCTTCCTGCGCGACGACGCGCGCACCCGGGCCGAGCTCGAGGCCCGGCAGTCCTGGACGGTGAACGCCGCCCGGCTCGCGGTGGCCGCGCCGTGGATCGTGCTGGCGCTGCTCGCGACCCGGCCCGAGGCGGTCACCGCGTACAACAGCGGGTCGGGCGTGCTGGTGCTCGGCCTCGGCGGGCTGGTGTCGGTGGCCGCGTACCGCGTGATGGTGCGGGTCGGGCGGCTGCCCGAGGAGACGAGGGTCCTGCGGTGACGCCCTCCTGGTGGCTCGGCGCCCTCCTCGGCCTCGTCGGCGGGCTCGGTGCGTGGCTCGTGCTCGTGCGGCTGCCGGTGATGCGCAGGCCGACGCTCGACGACCGCCTCGCGCCGTACGTGCGCGACGTGGCCATGCCGTCGACGCTGCTGCACCAGCACCCCGTGCAGGGACCGTTCGGCGTGGTCGAGCGGATGCTGCGGCCGGTGATGGCCGACGCGGTCACCTGGGTCGAGCGCCTCACCGGCGGACCCGGAACGGTCCGACGTCGGCTCGACCAGCTCGGCGGTACCACCACCGTGGAGCAGTTCCGTGCGCAGCAGGTGGTGTGGGGCGTGCTCGGTCTCGGCGGCGGGCTCGCCCTCGCCGTGCTCGTCGGCGCGCGTCAGGGCCTCGCGCCGGTGCCGATGCTCGCCGTCGTGGTGATCGGCACCGTCGCGGGCGTGCTCGGCCGCGACCAGTGGCTGACCCGCGCCGTCCGCCGCCGGGAGGAGCGGATCCTCACCGAGTTCCCCACCGTCGCCGAACTTCTCGCCCTCTCGGTGGGCGCCGGAGAGGGACCGATCGGTGCGCTCGAGCGCGTCTCCCGCAGCACCAGCGGCGAGCTGGCGGTCGAGCTGCGTCGCACGCTCGCCGACGCCCGGGCGGGCGCGGGCCTCGTCGAGGCGCTCGAAGGACTCGCCGGGCGCACCAGCCTCCCGATCCTCGCGCGGTTCGTCGACGGCGTGGCCGTCGCCGTCGAGCGCGGCACCCCGCTCGCCGACGTGCTCCGCGCCCAGGCGCAGGACGTCCGCGAGGCCGGTCGGCGCCAGCTGATGGAGACCGGCGGCAAGAAGGAGATCGCGATGATGGTGCCCGTCGTGTTCCTCGTCCTGCCGGTCACCATCCTGTTCGCCGTCTACCCGGGGCTCGCCGTCCTGAGCCTGGACCTCGGATGAACCACCACCCGCCGCACGAGCACCTGACCGACCACGAGGGGACCCGATGAGAACCACCGCGCGAGCACTGCGACGCCGTCTGCGTGCCGTCACGACAGCTCCCGAGCGGGGCGACGTCCCCGGCTGGGTGATGGTGACCCTGATGACAGCCGGTCTCGTGATCGGCATCTGGGCTCTCGCGGGTGACCAGCTCGAGCAGGTCTTCAGCGAGGCGATGTCACGCGTCCTGAACTTCTGACCTGTGGCTCGGCGCGGCGTGGACGACGACAGCGGTTCTGCCGTCGTCGACTTCGTCATGGTCGGCGCGCTGCTGACGCTGCTGTTCGTCGGCGTCGTCCAGCTCGCGCTCGTGCTGCACGTGCGGAACACCCTGGTGGACTGCGCGTCCGAGGGAGCGCGCTACGGGGCGTTCGCCGACCGCACGCCGGCCGACGGTGCCGCCCGCACCCGGCAGCTGATCGGGATGTCGCTGTCCGAGCGGTACGCCGACGACGTCACCGCGACGACCTCGGTGGTCCAGGGCGTGCCCGTGGTGGAGGTGCGCGTGAGCGCGCCGCTCCCGGTGGTGGGACTGCTCGGACCCACGAGCGGGATCACCGTCACCGGTCACGGGGTCGACGAGGGATGACGACCGGGCTCCGGCGGGTGAGGGCACGCCTCGAGGCCGTGCGACGCGGCGACGACGGCAGCGCGCTGCTGGAGTTCCTCACCCTCGGCGTCCTGCTGCTGGTGCCGGTGGTCTACCTGGTGGTCTGCCTCGGCCGGCTGCAGGCCGCGGCGTTCGCGGTGGAGGGAGCGTCGCGCGCGGCGGCCCGGGTGCTCGCGGCCGCCCCGGACGAGGACGAGGCGGCGTCCCGGGTCGAGGCGGTCGTGGCGATGGCGCTGCGCGACCAGGGCCTCGCCGCGCCGGGTGACCCGGAGCCCGTCGTCACGGTCGAGTGCTCGGACCAGCCGTGCACGGCGCCGGAGACCCGCGTGAGCGTCCTGGTGGAGCTGGAGGTCGTCCTGCCAGGGGTCCCGGCGTTCGTCGACGCGGCGATCCCGACGCGGGTTCCGGTGCGTGCGACGGGTGAGTCGGTCGTCGAGCGGTTCGGCGGGGCCGCCCCGTGAGGCGCCTGCCCGCCGTCCGGGACGGTGGTGACGAGGGGCAGGTGCTGCTGCTCGTCATCGCCTACGCCGTGGTGGCTCTGAGCCTCGTGCTCGTGGTGGTCAGCGCGTCGGCGGTGCACCTGGAGCGCAAGCGGCTGCTCGAGGTGGCCGACGGAGCCGCGCTCGATGCCGCCGACGAGGTCGAGGAGAGCATCTACTTCCCCGAGGGCGCCCAGCCCGGCAGCGTGCCGCTGTCGGACGCCTCGGTGCGCGACGCGGTCGACGACTACCTGGACGACCGCGGTGCCGCCGCCGACTTCGACGACCTCACGGTCGCGGACAGCACCGGGTCGCCGGACGGCCGGACCGCCGAGGTGACGCTGTTCGCCACCGTCGAGCCGCCCCTGGTCGGGTGGGCGCTCGAGGCGTTCTCCGACGGCGTCGTGCTGCACGCGACCGCTCGGGCCAGGGTCGACACCGGCTGACCGACGCCTGTCGGCCCGTCGGTCAGCGGTCGGTGATCAGGCCAGGTACTCGCCCACCTTGCGCCAGGTCTCCTCGCGGTGGGCGATCTTGTCGTCGCGCTCGCGGATCAGGGCCCGGGCGGCCGGGTTCCAGGTCGTCAGGACCTTGTAGCCCTCGGTGAACCGGCGGTCGCGGCTGGCCACCGACGCCCACGCCTTCTTGGCCTCGGCGCCCTGCAGCACGATGACGATCACGTTGGTGAGCACCTCGCGCAGCAGCAGCTTGAGGTACTTGCTGCCCTCGCCGATCTCGTTCGCGGTGAAAGCGCTCTCGTGGTCGCGGTAGAACGGGTGCGCGTTCCACGGGCAGACGTCGACCGTGCTGAGACCGCCGACCTCCGTGACCAGCCGCAGGCTCTCCTCCGTGGTGTCGTCGTCGTTCTCCAGGCTGAGGAACCCGCGACGCTCCTCGGTGTCGCCGAAGTGCACCTTCCAGTCCGTGGCCGGCCCGGGGTCGCGGACGAGGCTGAGCACGTGCGCAGCGGTGCTGTGGATCGGGGCGACGTACGGCATCCACCGTCGCGGCGTGTTCTGCCGGTCGATCCACTCGTTCAACGGGCGGACCTGATCGGCGTAGCGCTGGTCCCAGACGGTCTCGCGGTACGCGGGGTCGGCCATCCGTCGGGCCTGGGCGTCGGTCACAGCGTCACCGCCTGGTGCGTCACGACGTCGAACAACCCACCTGGCGTGACGCAGGGGTAGGCGGAGTTCGGGATCTGGTGGTCGAGACGCGTCATACCCCGACCCTAGGCCCGTTCCGTCGAACCTCCCGCATCAGCGCCTCTGTCGGGGGACCGGCCGACGCCGCCGGATCCCCTCTCCGAGCGCCCGGGCGTGGTGGGCGTCACGGTGGACGAGGTCGCGCACGAGCGGCCGCGCGGGGTCGATCTGAGCCGGCAGCCGCACCCACGGGACGCCCCGTCGCACCACCAGCTCGTAGACGCCGGCGTGCACCGCGGTGTGGTGCGGGCCGCACAGCAGCGCCATCCGGTCGACGTCGGTGCGGCCGCCGAGCGCCCAGCCGTCGACGTGGTGAGCATCGCACTGGTTCGCCGGACGCCCGCAGCCGGGCACCACGCAGCCGCGGTCGCGGGCGGCGAGCGCCCTGCGCTGGGCGGGCGAGGCGAACCGGGCGGCCCGCCCGAGCTGGAGCACGGCGCCGGAGGGCGCGAGCAGCACCTTCTCGAGCAGCGCGGAGCAACCGAGCCGGTCGAGCACGGCCGGGGTGATGAACCCGGTCTGCTCGCACCACGCCCGCCCGGCTGCCACCTGCTCGGCGTGCGTGGACCCGGACCCGAGGGCCGCCAGCTGGTCGACCGTGGTGTGCACCACCACGCGCGGCGGCTCGCCGCCCCGCGAGCCGGCCGCGGCCAGCGCCCGCTCGGTGAGCACGCCCACCGCGTCGGCCCGCCGCTGGGTCGGGGTGCGTGCGTCCCACCCGAGCGGCAGCTCCTGCTCGCCCGGGCTCCCCGGACCGTCGCCGTCGGCGTCCTCCACCGTGGTGGCCGGCAGGGGAGCGGCGAAGTGCTCCACGGCGGCCTTGAACCGCGCACCCGTGACCGGGTCGAGCTGGCCACGCACCACCACCATCCCGGTGGAGTCGGTGACGACGTCGAACCGGCGGCGGCGGAACGCCTCGGGGTCGAAGCCGCGCTCGGTGCGTGACGGGTCGAGGTGGTCGAGCAGCTCGGCCGCGAGGTTCTCGCAGGTGCGCGGCGGGTGCTTCTGCGACAGCGTGACGAGGAACTCGTCGACCACCGGGGCCGCCTCGCGCCGCAACCGGTGCGGCACCTTGTCGAGCGTGCGGGCGGCGACGTCGAGGTGGTCGCGGGAGACCAGCCCCTCGGCCAGCGCGGCACCCATCCCGCGCAGCGCCCCCTGGTCGTCGCCCGCCAGCACCGACGGCGCGGGGTCGGTGACGCGCGCGGCGAGCACGTCGGCCCGCGCCCTGCCCTGGCCGGTGCGGCACCGCTGCACCAGCAGACCGTGCAGGCTGGTGGCACCGACCTCGGTCAGGTCGTCGCCCTCGAGGGAGCGCAGGGTGGCCAGCCGCGCGGCCTCCAGCGCTCGTCCGGCGGTCTCGAGCGCGAGCAGCCGCTCGACCTTGTCCCGCGTGCTCGCGCCCGCCGGCGCCGTGCCGACCTCGTGGGCGAGGGCGGCGACCAGCGACGCGAGCCGCTGCACCTCGTCCGTTCCCGCCATGAGACGAACATACGTTCGACCACTGACAGCGACACCCTGCAAACAGCCGCATCCGGCCTCTGGTAGATCACGAACGCGTCACGATCGCGCCAGCGCGCCACCGGGCGAGCGCCGAGGAGAAGTGGTTCGAGCGGTGCGGGCTCGCCTCGACCGGGCCGCGTGGCCTCGTTCCGCACCCTGGCCGCCGTCCACGTCGCGGGACAGGATGACGGGATGGAGACCACGACGGAGAGGTTCCGCGCCGCGCGCGACCAGCTGATCGCCTGGCGGGAGGACTACCCGACCGCCAGGGCGCAGTTCACCTGGCCGCGGTTCGAGCACTTCAACTTCGGCCTCGACTGGTTCGACCAGGTGGCGGCGGGCGAGCGGGCCGACGAGCCGGCGCTGTGGATCGTGGAGCAGGACGGCTCGGAGCAGAAGGTCTCGTGGGCGCAGATGTCGCTGCGCTCGAGCCAGGTGGCCACCTGGCTGCGCGGCCTCGGCGTCGTGCGCGGCGACCGGGTGGTGCTCATGCTCGGCAACCAGGTGGAGCTCTGGGAGACGATCCTGGCGTGCATCAAGCTCGGCGCGGTGCTGATCCCTTGCACACCGCTCCTCGGGACGTCCGACCTGCGTGACCGGGTCGGGCGCGGAGGCGCCCGGCACGTCGTCGTCGGGGCTGCCGACACCGACAAGCTCGCCGGCGTGGCGGACGGTCTCACCCGCGTCGCCGTGCCCGGCCGCCTCGGCACCCCGGTGGCCGACGGCTGGACGAGCTACGACGACTCGCACTCCGCCGCAGAAGGTTTCGAGCCGGACGGCCTGACCAGCGCGGACGACACGCTGCTGCTCTACTTCACCTCGGGGACGACGTCGAAGCCGAAGCTGGTCGAGCACACGCACACCTCGTACCCGGTGGGGCACCTGTCGACGATGTACTGGATCGGCCTCGAGCCCGGCGACGTGCACCTCAACATCTCCTCACCCGGCTGGGCCAAGCACGCGTGGTCCAACGTGTTCGCGCCGTGGATCGCCGAGGCGACGATCTTCATCCACAACACCGCCCGGTTCGACGCCGCGTCGCTCCTCGAGGTGATGGGCCGGGCCGGCGTCACCAGCTTCTGTGCGCCGCCGACCGTGTGGCGGATGCTGATCCAGTCCGACCTGGCCTCCCTCACGACGCCTCCCACGAAGGTGGTCGGCGCGGGGGAGCCGCTGAACCCGGAGGTGATCGCCCAGGTCGAGAAGGCCTGGGGCGTGACGATCCGTGACGGCTTCGGGCAGACCGAGACCACGGTGATGGTGTCGAACCCGCCCGGGCGCCAGGTCGTCCCGGGCGCGATGGGGGTGCCGCTGCCGGGGTACCCGGTGGTGCTGGTGGATCCCGCCACCGGAGAGCGCCTCGACACCCCGCAGGCCGAGGGCGAGATCTGCATCGACCTCGCCGACCGGCCGGTGGGCCTGATGGCCGGGTACCACGGCGATCCCGAACGCGACGCCGAGGCGATGCGAGACGGGTTCTACCACACCGGAGACATCGGCCACCGGGACGAGACGGGGTCGATCACCTACGTCGGGCGCAGCGACGACGTGTTCAAGGCGTCGGACTACCGGATCTCCCCGTTCGAGCTGGAGAGCGCGCTGATCGAGCACGAGGCGGTCGCCGAGGCCGCGGTCGTCCCGTCACCGGATCCGTTGCGGCTCAACGTCCCCAAGGCGTACGTCGTGCTCACGTCCGGCCACGAGCCGAGTGCCGAGACGGCGCGGGCGATCTTCGCCTGGTCGCGCGAGCACCTCGCCCCGTACAAGCGCCTGCGGCGGCTGGAGTTCGGCGAGCTGCCCAAGACGATCAGCGGCAAGATCCGCCGCGTCGAGCTGCGGGCCTCGGACGCCGACCGGCACCCGACCGGACAGGAGCGCCCCGACGGGGAGTTCTGGGAGAGCGACTTCCCCGACCTGCGCGGCTGACCCGCTCGCGTGGACCTGGGTCGTGCGGGTCTCAGACCGCGCGCTCGCCGCGAGCGGCCGCCTCGGCGATCCGCTCGACCCAGCCTGCGCGCGTCTGCGCCTTCTTCGACGTCACGAGCCTGGTCAGCATCTGCTTGCGCGCGGACGGCGGGAACGCGTCCCACTGCTCCCGCGCGCCCGGCCGCGCCGCCAGCGCGGTCGCGAGGTCGTCCGGCACCACGAGGTCCTCGACGTCGTCGAGCAGCGTCCACGAGCCGTTCTCGTGGGCGAGGTCGATCGCCCGCTGGCCGGCGGGCTGCATCCGGCCCTCGGCGTGCAGGCGCTCCACGCGCACCTTGTTCGGCCGCGACCAGCCGCTGGTCGCGCGTCGGGGTGCGAACCACATCCGGCTCCGGTCGGCGTCGACGGTGCCGGCCGTGCTGTCGATCCAGCCCCACGCCAGCGCCTCGACCACCTGCTCCTCGTAGTCCAGAGCAGGTCTGCCCGTGCGCCTCTTCCACTGCACCACCCAGACCCCGGAGCCGCGGGCGTGGTGCTCGCGCAGCCACGCGTGCCACTGCTCGGGCGTCTCGGGGTGCACCGACGGGCGGCCGTCGGCCGCCGTCCCCTCGACGGGGCCGGGTGCGGGGGCGGTCACCCGCCGATCGTCCACCCCGGGTCGCGGCCGGACAACAGCAGGGTCGTCTCGAACGGGGTCGCGCCGTCCGGCACCGGCAGCGCCGGCCCGAACATCCCCTCGCGCATCCGGGTGTCGGCCTCCGGGTCCCCGCTCGGCGTCACGATCGGCAGCACCGCCTCGGCCTCGGCGTCCGCCGGCTCGTACGGCTGGCCGGTGGATCGGGCCAGCTCCCACCCGTGCAGCAGCACCTCGTCGAGCGCGACCAGACCGCACGCCTGCGCGGGGAAGGTGACGCCGCCGGCGGTCGTCGTGCCGTCCCAGGCAGCCGGGTCGGTCCAGGCCTCGCCGAGCGCGCCCAGCCGTCGGGCGAGCAGCTCGCGCCAGCCGTCCGGCAGGGGGTCGGTGACCGGCGCGGGTGGGGTCTGCGTCGTCGGACCCTCGATCTTCGACGCGGCGTCGCGGAACGCCACGGTGAGGCCGAGGAGGTGCTGCAGGAGCATCTGGACGGTCGTGCCGTCGCTGGGGGTCGGTCCGTCGAGCCGGTCGTCGTCGACGCCGTCGACCAGCGCCGCGACGCGGTCGGTGGTGGGGCGGAGGTCGTGCACGGGCGCTCCTTCGTCGGGGGTCCTGGTGGGACCCGTCCCCAGGGGAGACCGGCGCGGTCCACCGGACTCATCGGCAGGACTCGTCGGCAGGGCTCAGCGGCAGGACTCGTCGGCAGGGGGCGTCGGCAGGGCGGCAGGGTGGCAGGGTGGCCGGGTGACGCGCGCGAGCGAGCAGACCAACCGCGCCATGCTGCGGGTCCGCGACGCGATCGACCGCGACTACGCCACCGAGCTCGACACCGCCGCGCTCGCGAAGGTCGCCCACGTGTCGCCCTTCCACCTCATCCGCACCTTCGCCGCGGTGTTCGGGGAGACCCCGCACCGCTACCTGCAGCGCCGCCGCGTGCAGCGGGCGATGGTGCTGCTGCGCGACACCGACGCCACGGTCACCGAGATCTGCCTCGCGGTCGGGTTCACCAGCCTCGGCACGTTCAGCCGCACCTTCACCCAGGTGGTCGGCGAACCGCCCTCGCGCTACCGCCGCCGCGGGGCGATGCCGGCCGCGCCTGGGTGCTTCACCACGGCCTGGACCAGACCGAGCAGCTTCGGATAAGCCACCCCGGTTCCTGCCCGCCTACCGTCGGTGCCATGCCACTCACCCGCACCCGCCTGTCGTCCATCTACGTCCTGGACCAGGACCAGGCGCTCGACTTCTACGTCGGCGTCCTCGGTCTGGAGGTCGCCGTCGACGCCGACCTCGGCTTCATGCGCTGGCTCACCGTCAAGGTGCCCGGCGACGACCGCGAGATCCTGCTCGAGCGGCCTGGTCCGCCGGCGCACGACCCCGCGACGTCGGACCAGGTGCGCGACCTGGTCAGCAAGGGCGCCGGCGGCGGCTGGATCGGCTTCTCCACCGACGACGTCGACGCGCTGCACGCCGAGCTCGTCGCCAAGGGCGTCGAGATCACGCAGCCGCCCACCGACATGAGCTACGGCCGCGACATGGGGCTGCGCGACCCGTTCGGCAACAACCTGCGGATCGGGAAGATCGACCAGAGCGCCTGGAGCGACGGGGCCCCGGCGCAGCCGTAGCGCCCGGAAGCAGGCGAGAAGCCTTCAGCCCGAAGGGAGCACGTCACGCGAGAACTCCGGCAGGTGCTCGTCGAGCACCTCCAGCACCGGGATCTCGCCGCCGAGCTGGCACAGCACGCCGATGCCGCCGAGCCACACCCGGTGGATCAGCAGGTACTCCGGCGGGAGGTTGAGCTTCATCCCCATCGACCACTGCGGCCGGCGCGGGTCGTTGATGTGCTGGAAGAGCTCCTGCATCCAGGTGCGCGAGAACGTGAACGTCTCCTGCTGCGCGGGCGCCAGGAAGGGCTCGAGGTACTGCAGGAGGCCCTCGGGGTCGATCTGCACGGTCGAGCGGATGAACCCCTCGTCGCGCAGGCCGTCGACGACCCCCTGGGCGTCTCCGGCGAGGGCGAGCACGAGCAGCCGGCCGATCTCGGGCGGCATGCCGTGGGGCAGCTGCTTGACCGCACCGAAGTCGAGCACGCCGAGCCGGCCGTCCGGGGTGAGCCGGAAGTTGCCCGGGTGGGGATCGGCGTGCAGCAGACCCGCGCGCGAGGGTCCGAGGAACAGGAACTCCAGGTACCGGCGGGCGGCGAGGTCGCGCTCGTCCTGGCTGCCGTCGGCGATCAGCCGCGACAGCGGCACGCCCTCCAGCCACTCCGAGACGATCACGCGCTCGCTGGAGCGCACGACCGCCGGGACGGCGAACTCCTCGACGTCGGCGAACGCCTCGTGGAAGGTCTGCTGCCACTGCGCCTCGGCGGTGTAGTCGAGCTCCTCGACCATCCGCTGCTTGAGCTCGGTGAGGATCGGCCCGATCTCCAGACCGGGGATCCAGGCCGTGCCCACCCGCGCCGCGCGGGAGAGCTGGTTCAGGTCGGAGATCAGGGCGTCGCCGGCGCCGGGGTACTGGACCTTGACGGCGACGTCGCGGCCGTCCTTCCAGGTCGCCCGGTGCACCTGACCGATCGAGGCGGCGGCGGTGGGGGTGTCGTCGAACTCGGTGAACTGACGGCGCCAGCGCACGCCGAGCTCGGCGGCGAGCACCTTGTGCACCGTGGCCGCGGGCAGCGGCGGCGCGGCGTCCTGCAGCTTGGTGAGCGTGGCCCGGTACGGCGCCATCAGCTCCTCGGGCAGCCCGGCCTCGAAGACGCTGAGCATCTGGCCGAACTTCATCGCCCCGCCCTTGAGCTCCCCGAGCACCTTGAACATCTGCTCGGCGGTACGGGCCTGCACCTCGGCGGCGACCAGCTCGGCGGGCTTGCCCCCGAGTCGCTTGCCGATGCCCCAGGCGGTACGCGCGCCGAAGGTGACCGGCAGCGCGGCGAGCCGCGCGGTTCGACCGATCGCGGTGCGGGGGACGTCGCTCACCCACCCATCATGGACGCTGCCCCGCCCGCGGTCGCGCCAGGGGAGGCCTCGCGGTCGGCGGCCTCCGCCGCGACGCCCGGCAGCGCCACGCACCCGCACCGGGCGTGGACCGGCCAGGAGCGCACCACGGGGACCGGCCGGCCGGGCCCGATCTCGAGGGTGCGGCCGGCGGTGACCGGCTCGTCGCGCGCGTCGACCACCGTGAGCACCTCGCACACCGCCAGCGCCGCGGCGTGCTCGGCCACGGCCGGGTCGCACGGGCCGGACCACCCGGTGGCCAGCTGGGCCGCCACCCGCGGCCACTGCGGGTCGCGGTCGGTGCGGTACAGCTCCACGCAGCGCAGGCAGCACCCCTCACCGGCCCGGACGGTCGGTCCGACGGCAGCGCCCGCCTCCCGCACCACCACGGCCAGGTGCGGGACGTCGAGCGCCAGCCACGGGTCGTAGCCGCCGGGGTCGAGGGCGCCGGCGCCGACCAGCACCACGACCTCGGGGAGCGCGGGCGCGTCGTCGTCCGGCGGCGGCAGGGCCAGGATGCGGGAGAGCCGGTCGGCGGCCGCGCGGTCGCGCCGCCGGCCGACGTCCGCGCGCAGGTAGGCGCCCGGCCCGACGTCCGAGCCGAGCACCGGGGACTCGTCGTGCACCAGGACCGCCCCGATCCCGGACGCGGCCAGCGTGGCCGCCACCCGCAGGCCGACGCGGCAGCCGCCCTGCACCACGACCCGCGAGCGCAGCCGCCGGGCGACCGCCTCCCAGCCGTCGGACTCGGGTGCGGCGACCGCCAGCCGCCGCGCCGTGGGGGCGAGCCGGCTGCGGGCCAGGTCGTCGAGCCCGGCCAGGACGGGGGACGGCACCGCGGACGGGAGCAGCACGCCGGCGTCGTCGAGCACGCGGACCAGGTCGTCGACCCGGGCCTGGTCCAGGCCCCAGCGCGAGGCCTGGGCGTGCAGGCGGCCGCGGTCGTAGGTGCCGGTGCCGAGCGCCGCGAGCACGTGCTCGTCCGCCGCCGTCAGGCCGTCGAGCACCACGCCGCAGGCGGGGTCGAGGCCGATCTGCAGCCGGCCGGGGGCGCGCCAGGCACGGGCGAGGCCGGGCCGGATCTGGAGCAGCATCCCGTCACTGTCGCACTGGATGCTGTTTGATGTCGTTTGCTGTCCACAGACCGCGAGGGTGAGAACGGCGAACGGCCGGCACGGGAGGTCCCGTACCGGCCGTCCGGTGGTCGTACCGGCGCACCTACCCCTCAGGGCGTGGTGCGTGCCGTGGCGTGGTGCACGCCGAGGATCGGCCTGGGATCAGGCCTTGCCGAGGATGCGGTTGAGGTTCGTGCCGCAGACGGGGCACTTGCCCTTGGCCATCCGGCGGCCGTTCGTCTCGACCACGTTGCCCTCGGCCTCGCGCTTCTCCTTGCACTTCACGCAGTAGAAATCGCCCTTCCAGGTCTCAGCCATGGGGCACTCTCCTTCGTCTCTTCTCGGGTGTCCTGGTCCGGCGCGGCGGTCCCGCCCGCGGGTTGCGGAGGGTCCCCTGCCGACCGGGGGTCTGTCTCACCCTGTGGCCAGGATCGCGACCCACCCTAGCCGAGCACGAGCTGAGCACGAGTCGAGACGCTCTCCGGGCGCGTCGCGGGACCCTCCCCAGGGGCCTCGGTGGGGCGTCGACGGGGCCCCGGCGGGGCTCGCGAGGACCGTGAGAGGGTGCCCCGGTGACCGCTGCCGCCGCCCTCCCGGACGACCTCGAGCACCTGCGGCTGGAGCGTCGCGACGACGGCGTGGCCGTCCTCACCCTGGCGCTGCCGGAGCGCCGCAACATGATGGACGCGGTCATGACGCGGTCGTGGGTCCGGGCCGTCGAGGCGCTGCGCGCGGACGACGCGCTGCGGGCCGTCGTGGTCACCGGAGAGGGCACGGCGTTCTGCTCCGGAGGCGACACCTCGTGGATCGGCAGCGGTACCGACGCGGGCGTCGACGCGCTGCGCGGGCGGATGCGCGACTTCTACGGCGACTGGCTCTCGCTGCGCGACCTCGACGTCCCCACCGTCGCCGCCGTCAACGGCGCGGCGGTCGGCGCCGGCCTGGCGCTCGCGCTCGCCTGCGACCTGCGGGTCGTGGCCGAGGACGCCCGGCTCGGAGTCCCCTTCACGGCCCTGGGCATGCACCCCGGCATGGCCACCACCTGGTCGTTGCCGGAGGTCGCCGGCCTGCAGGTGGCCCGCGAGCTGCTGCTCACCGGGCGGATGGTCGACGGCGTCGAGGCCGTGCGCCTCGGCCTCGCGCTGCGGGCCGTCCCGGCCGCCGAGGTGCTGCCGCAGGCGCTCGAGCTGGCGACCACCATCGCCTCCCGTGCACCGGTCGCGACCCGGCTCACCACCCGGGCGCTGCGCGAGGGTGGCCACCGCGACCACGCCTCGGCGCTGGCGTGGGAGGCGCTCGCGCAGGCCGTGACGCTGGCGAGCGACGACCTGCAGGAGGGCCTGGCCGCCCAGCGCGAGCGCCGCGCCCCGAACTTCACCGGGCGCTGAGTCGCGACGACGCGACCTGAGCGCGCGAGGCGCGGCTCGTAGAAGGCAGGCCGTCTAGCGCTCGAACCACGGTTGGCCGTCAGGGGACGGGTCGAGCGCGTGCTCGATCCGCTGCCGGTCGCGGTCGGCGAGGTCGGGCAGGTCGTCGAGGGCGAACCAGCCGACGTCGAGGTTCTCGTCGTCGGCCACGTGCGCCTCGCCGCCGAGGTAGCGGCAGCGGAAGGTCAGGTCGAGGTACTGCGCCCGGTCGCCGTTGTCGTAGGCCATCGGCAGCTGGGCGACGACGTCGACGAGGAGCTCGACCTCCACCTCGGTGCCGGTCTCCTCGCGCACCTCGCGCACCACCGCGCGGGCCGGCTGCTCGCCCGGTTCGAGGATCCCCGAGACGACGCTCCAGCGTCCTGACGGGCGCTGCGCCAGCAGGACGCGGCCCTCGTGCAGCACCACGGCGCTGACCCCGCTCAGCCAGAGCAGGTCGGTGCCCACCTGGCGGCGCAGACCGGTGACGAAGTCGGGGACGGGCACGGCAGCCACGCTAGCGAGCGCTGCAGGGGAGGGGTCGGCGGGACAGAGCGAAGCCCCCGCGATCGGGCAGGACCGGCTTCCCCTCCGGACCGCCCGGTCGGACCGGGGGCTTCGTCGGAGCAGAACCTAGAGGCGTCCCGCGGCGGGCGTCAACCGGCCGGCGACCGGTGCGGCAGCCGCCCGATGTCGGCGGCTGCGTCTACCGTGACGACATGCAGGGGCACGCCGAGCAGCACACCGGTCCGGACGGCGTGTCGGGCGCGCCGTCGGTCGAGGTGCGGCGCAGCCGGCGCCGCCGTCGCAGCGTCACCGCCTTCCGCGAGGGCGGCACGATCGTGGTCTCGATCCCGGCCCGGTTCACCCGCGCCGAGGAGCGTGAGTGGGTGGCGCTGATGACGCAGCGGCTGGCCGACAAGGAGCGCCGGCGGCGGCCCAGTGACGCCGCCCTGCTGGCTCGCGCCACCGAGCTGTCGACCGCCTACCTGGGCGGGCTGGCCCGCCCGACGAGCGTGCGGTGGGCGTCGAACCAGAACAGCCGGTGGGGCTCGTGCACCCCGGCCGACGGCTCGATCCGGATCTCCGACCGGGTCAAGGGCACGCCGTCGTGGGTGCTCGACTACGTGCTGCTGCACGAGCTGGCCCACCTGCTCGAGGCCGGCCACGGCGAGCGGTTCTGGAAGCTGCTGGAGGCCTATCCGCGCACGGAGCGGGCGCGGGGGTACCTCGAGGGGCTCGCCGCGGCCCGCGACCTGCCTGCCAGCGAGGAGGACGACCTCGACCCGTCCGACGACGACGGCGAGGGGGCCGGCGACACCGTGGAGGACCAGGCGCCGGAGCCCGATCCCGCCTGAGCCAGATCCCGCCTGAGCGACGTCGGCGCGGACCTCAGCCGAGCAGGTCGGCCCGACCGTCCAGGTGCTCGAAGACCAGGTTCGTCTCGGTGTGCCCGACGGCGGGGTGGCCGGTGAGGTGGTCCACGACGAAGGACCGCAGCGCGTCGGCGTCCGCCACCGCCACGTGCAGCAGGTAGTCGTCCTTGCCGGAGACGTGGAACAGCGCCAGCACGCCGGGCAGCGCGGGCACCTGCGCCCTGAACGCCTGCACCTGCTCCTTGACGTGCGCCCGCATCCGCACCGCGATGATCGCCTGCAGCGGACGTCCGACCCGGGCGAGGTCGAGCTCGGCGTGCACCCCGCGCAGCACGCCGCGGCGGCGCAGCTCGCGCACCCGCAGCAGGCAGGTCGACGGCGCGATGCCGGCGGCCTCGGCCAGCGCCTGGTTGCTGGTGCGGCCGTCACGGACCAGCTCGCGCAGGATGGCGCGGTCGACGTCGTCGAGGCCGGCGTGCAGCCTGTTCGACGCGGTGGCGTCGTCACGGCCCGGCATCAGCGCCTCCTTCGGTAGTCATACGTTTCACCGAAGATCTTACGTCTTCGGACCCGCCGGACACGCTGGTCCTTCACCCTGCTGCCATGGACGACGCCACTCCTCACCTCAGCACCCGCGCCGTGCACGCCGGCCGCGCCGACCTCACCGGGCTGGGGGTGCACGCACCGCCGCTGGACCTGTCGACCACCTACCCGCTGGCCGACGTCGAGGCGGGCGGCGACAGCTACGAGCGGCTGGCCACCGGCGGCGACCTCGGGCCGGGTGCCTCGCCGGTCTACGCGCGGCTGTGGAACCCGACCGTGGCGCGGTTCGAGGAGGCGGTGGCCGACCTCGAGCACGCCGGCGGCGCGGTGGCGTTCGGCACCGGCATGGCGGCGCTGTCGGCCCTGCTCGTCGCCGCCGGCCAGGTCGAGCGCGAGGCCGCCGACTGCGATGGCGCCGGTGGCCCCGACCCGCGCGGCGCGCACGTGGTCGGCGTGCGGCCGCTGTACGGCGGCTCGGACCACCTGCTCGCCACCGGGCTGCTCGGCACCCAGGTCACCTGGACCGACCCGTCGCTCGCGGTGACGGACGCCGTCCGCGCCGCCATGACGCCGCGTACCCGCCTGGTGCTGCTGGAGACACCCGCGAACCCGACGCTCGCCCTCGTCGACGTGCGCGCCGTCGCGGCCGCCGCCCGCTCGGTGGCGCCGGACGTGGTCGTCGTGGTCGACAGCACCTTCGCCACACCCGTTCTGCAGCAACCCCTCTCGCTGGATGCGGACCTCGTTCTGCACTCGGCCACCAAGTTCATCGGCGGCCACGGCGACGCGATGGGCGGGGTCGTCGCCGTCCGTCCCGGGCTCGACGCCTGGCTGGCGCGGCTGCGCACCGTCCGGGCGCTCACCGGTGCCCTGCTGCACCCGCTCGGTGCCTACCTGCTGCACCGCGGGCTGGCCACGCTCCCGCTGCGCGTGCGCGAGCAGCAGGCGGGCGCGACCCGGCTGGCGGCCGCGCTCGCCGAGCACCCGGCCGTCGCCGAGGTGCTGCACCCGAGCCGCCCCGGGGCCGATCCGCACGGGCTGGTCGGTGGTCACGTCGGGGCCCAGATGGCCGGGCCCGGGTCGGTGCTGGCGATGCGGCTGCACGGCGGGCTCGAGGCCGCCTCGGAGGTGGCCCGGTCGCTGCGGCTCATCACCCACGCGGTGTCGCTCGGCGGCGTGGACACCCTGGTGCAGCACCCGGCGGCGCTGACCCACCGCCCGGTGCAGGGCGACGCCCGTCCGGACGAGGGCCTGCTGCGCCTGTCGGTCGGCCTGGAGGACCCGACGGACCTGCTCGCTGACCTGGTGCAGGCGCTGGACCGAGCCGTGCTGCTGCAGGCCGCCCCGGCCTGAGCCGCCTCGCCGAGGCCAACCAGCGCGAGGCCAACCAGCGCGAGGGCAGCCGGCGCGAGGACAGCCGGCTAGCGCGAGAACAGACCGAGCCGGGCGTACCGCAGCGCCCGGTGCAGGTCCGCGACGGCCGTCGGCGGGAGGTCGTCGACCTCGGCCCAGCCGACGGCGTGGCTCTCCTGGCTGCGCACCGGCTCGGCGTCGGCGCGGGCGACCGCGAGGAACCGCACGTCCAGGTGCGCGGTGCACCGTCCGAACGCCGAGGACAGCTCGTGCCGGTCGAGCTGGACGGGCACCGGGTGCACCTGCAGGTCCTCCACGCCGAGCTCCTCGCGCGCCTCCCGTGCTGCCGCCGCGGCCACCGAGACGTCCGTCGTCTCGAGGTGCCCGCCGGGCTGCACCCAGAACCCGCCCTTGGCGTGGTGCACCAGCAGCGTGCGCGTCCCGGACGGGTCGAGCACCAGGCACGAGGCGGTCAGGTGCTCCGGCGGCCCGGCCTTCCACACGCCGTCCGGGTGCGCGGCCAGGTGCGCGAGGTAGCGCTCGCGCAGCGCGTCCTGCGCCGGGTCGGGGGCGACCCAGGTCGACAGCAGCGCGACCGCGTCGGCGTGCAGGGTCACGTCTCGCGCGGGCCGTCGGCTCCCCCGGACCCCTCGGAACCCTCGGACCCGCCGTCGAGCAGGTCGCGCAGGGCGGCGTCCATCTCGTCGGCCTGCGAGGTGCGCTCCGCCCAGCCCTGGGCGTAGCCGATCGGGTCGTCCAGGTCGTCGGCGCCGGGCACCAGGTCCGGGTGGTCCCAGACGTCGTCGCGGGCCTCGATGCCGTGCTCGGCCTTCATCGCGCCCCACAGCGCCGCCGCCTCCCGCAGCCGCCGCGGACGGAGCTCGAGCCCGACGAGCGTGGCGAGCACGTGCTCGGCCGGCCCCCCGACGGCGCGGCGGCGGCGCACCGCCTCGCGCAGCCGCGCGGCACCCGGCAGCTGGTCGCGGGCGGCGGCGTCGGTGACCTCGTCGACCCAGCCCTCCACCAGCGCGAGCGTCGTCTCCAGCCGGGTGAGCACGGCCTGCTGGGCAGGCGTGCGCTCCGGCTCGAACAACCCGCCGGCGATCGCCTGCTGCAGCGCCGCCGGGTCGCTCGGGTCGACCGTGCGGACGGCGTCCTGCAGCGCGTCGGTGTCGATCTCGATGCCGCCGGCGAACTCCTGCACCGCGGAGAGCAGGTGCGAGCGCAGCCACCCGGCGTGGCCGAACAGCCTGGCGTGGGCCGCCTCGCGCAGGGCCAGGTACAGCCGCACCTCCTCGGCCGGGACGTCGAGACCCTCGCCGAACGCCGCGACGTTGGACGGCAGCAGCGCCGTGGTGCCGGTCGGGGTGAGCGGCAGGCCGATGTCGAAACCGCTCACCACCTCACCCGCGAGCGTGCCGACCGCCTGGCCCACCTGCATCGCGAACACCGAGCCGCCGATCTTGCGCATCATCGCGCCGGCCTGACCGACCATGTCGCGCATCTCCTCGGGGACCTGCTCCGACATCGCCTTCGTCATCGCCGCCGAGACACGTTCTGCCACAGGCAGACTCAGCTCGTGCCAGGTGGGGAGCGTGGCCTCCACCCACTCCGAGCGCGACCACGCCCGCTCCACGGCGCCGGGGGAGGGGAGCGTGGTGACGGGGTCGAGCCACAGCGACGCCACGCGCAGCGCCTCGACGGCGTCGCGCGCGGCGTTCGGGCCGACGGACGGGTCACCCTTGGACTGCACGACCTTGCGGGCGGTGTCCTGCGCGAGGTCCCAGTTCACCGGCCCGGTGTCGGGCGCGTTCATCATCTGCTGCACCTGGGCCATCGCCATCTGCAGCTGCGCGGGGTCGAGGTGGACGCCCAGCGCCGACCCGATCTCCTCCTGCAGGCGGCCGAGGTCGGACGCGTCGAGCTCGCCGGAGGTCAGCCGCCGCATCAGCTCCTCGATCGGCTCGCGGTCCTCGCCGTCGCCGGACGGCTCCGGTGGCTGGGTCATCTGATCGCTCCTGCTCGCTGGTCGGTGCTGTGCTCGTCGTCGTCTCGTCGGTCGGCCGGTCGCGGCCAACCACGGTGCGTCACCGTCGCGCCTGCACGATGATGACGGGGCCCTGCACCCAGCAAACACCCGAGGAGGCGTCGTGGGTTCCCAGCCCGAGCCCGGCCGTCGCGGTGTTCGCCCTGGGCGGACCCGGTCGGCCCGTGCCGCGGGGCGGGGCCGACGTCCGGCGGAGGCGTCGCGGACGGGCGTCGTCGCGGTCACCAACGCGGCGTCCCCGGCCGGCGAGGTGCTGCTCGCGCTGCTGCGCGACGACCCCGACGTGGACGAGGTGGTCGCCGTCGACACCCGGCGGGGCCGCACGTCCGGCGTGACCTGGCGGCTCGCCGACCCCGCGGACCCCGGCGTGGTCGAGCACCTGCGCGGGGCCGACGCCGTGGTGCACCTGGCCCCGGGCGACGACATCGACGCCGCGCTCCGGCTCGGCCCGCGCCGGCGCGCGTGGGTGCTGCGCTCGGCGCAGGCGGTCACCACCGCCGCCGCCGCGGCCGGTGCCCGGCACCTGGTGGTCGTCACCTCGGCGATGGTCTACGGCGCGGCACCGGACGCGCCCGTCCCCGTGCCCGAGGGTGCCGACCTGGTGGCCACGCCGGACGCCGGAGTGGTCGGCGACGTGCTCGAGGTGGAGGCGGTCGCCGCCCGTGCGCGGACCTCGCACCCCGGGCTGCTCGTCACCAGCGTCCGCCCGGCCGCGCTCGTCGGACCCGGGGTCGACACCGTCATCACCCGGCACTTCGAGGCGCCGCGGCTGCTGGTGCTGCGCGACGACCGGATGGCCTGGCAGTTCTGCCACGTCGAGGACCTCGCGTCCGCGGTCCTCACCGTCCTGCGCGAGCGGCTCGCGGGCCCGCTCACCGTCGGGTCGCCGGGGGCGATGAACACCCGCACCGTCGAGCAGCTCAGCGGCATGCGTCGGATCGAGCTGCCGGCGGCGCTCGCGTTCGCCACGGCCGAGCGGCTGCACCGGGTCGGGGTGCTGCCGATGCCGGCGGAGGACCTCGCCTACGTCGTCCACCCGTGGGTGGTGGGGTCGGCGGCCCTGCGGGCCGCGGGCTGGAGCGCCCGGTACGACAACGAGACCTGCCTCGGCGTCCTGCTCGCGGAGGTGCGCGGCCGGCGCGCCCTCGGCGCCCGCCGGGTCGAGCGCAAGGACGCCGCCGTCGGCGCCGCGGGAGCAGCGGTGGCCATCGTCGGCACCGCCGCCGTCTGGCGCCAGGCCCGCTCGCGCCGCCGCGGCAGCTGACGGCCACGAGGGCGAGGACGGCGGCCGCAGGCCGCCACGTAGGCTGAGCGCGTGCGCAGCGACGGGGCCGGGTACCCCACGTCCCCGGGACCGACCAGGGAACCGGCTGCCGCGCGGACGCGTTCGGCTGGACGAGGGCTCGGGCCCGGCGCCCGGCGCCCTACCGGGTCCGCCCCACCCGTGCGCCGGACCCAGGAGGACGCGTGACCACCCCGCACCCGCCCGGGCCGTCCACCGGCCCGGTGAACCTGGACAAGGCAGGCGCGACCGACCCGCACGGCGCCGACGTCCTCGCCGCGCCCACCCTGACGACCACCGCGCCGAGGATGGACCAGCGCACCTGGACGATGGTCATCAGCGGCGTCGCGGCGATCGTGCTGATGGCCGTGGTGACGCTCCTGCCGCTGCCGTACGCCCTGATGCGCCCGGGCCCGGTGCTCGACGTGCTGTCCGACCCCGACGGCACCCCGCTGATCCAGATCGAGGGCCGCGACACCTACGCCACGTCCGGCACCCTCGACCTGCTCACCGTCCGGGTCACCGGCGGCCCGGGGTCGCGCAGCACCGTGTGGGACGTCCTGCGCGGCTGGGCCGACACCAGCATCGCGGTGCGTCCGGTCGACGAGGTGTTCCCGCCCACGGACTCCGAGGAGGACGTCGACGAGCGCAACTCCCAGGAGATGGTCACCTCCCAGGAGCAGGCGACGGTGGCGGCGATGAACGAGATCGGCGTCCAGGTGCCCACGACGCTCACCGTCGACGGCTTCACCGAGGGCTCCAGGGCGCAGGGGCAGCTGGCGGCCGGCGACGTCGTCACCTCCGTCGACGGCACCACCGTGGTCGACCTGCCCGAGCTGCGCGACCTGCTGCAGGAGGTCGAGCCGGGCGACGACGTGACGATCGGCTTCACCCGCGGCGGCGAGGAGCAGGAGGCGACCTTCGCCACCAGCGAGGCCGACGGTCGCACGGTGATGGGCGTGTTCATCGACCCCACCTACGAGTTCCCGTTCCAGGTGCAGATCCGGATCGAGGACATCGGCGGCCCGAGCGCGGGGATGATCTTCGCCCTCGGCATCGTCGACAAGCTCACGCCCGGCGAGATGACCGGCGGCGAGCGGATCGCGGGCACCGGGACGGTGGACTCCGACGGGGCGGTCGGCCCGATCGGCGGCATCCAGCAGAAGCTCGTGGGCGCCGAGAGCGCCGGAGCCGACTGGTTCCTGGCCCCCGCAGGCAACTGCGACGAGGTCGTCGGTCACGTCCCGGACGGCCTGCGGGTGGTGCGGGTCGAGACCCTGGATCAGGCCCGCGACGCGGTCGAGGCGATCGGCAGCCACGACGAGTCCGCGATCGACGCCCTGCCGACCTGCACGTCGTGACCAGCCGGCCCGTGTCGACTCAGGCCAGGGTGTCGAGCAGGGCCGCGACCAGGCCCGGGGCGACGTCCGGCCCGGTGCCCACCGAGAAGTCCTCGTCGGCGGCCCGGCTGCGCACGGCGCACGACGACGTGCCGTCGCGCAGCACCCCGACCGCCAGCCGCACGTCCTGCCGCTCGGGGTGGGCGAGCAGCAGCCGCAGCGCCGCGTCGGGGTCGTCCGGCAGGTCGCGCTCGGCCTCGGGCGGCACCACGAACCGCTCCACCACCACCGCGGCGCCGTGCACCGACGGCGGCCAGGTGATCCGGCCCAGCACCTCCTCGATGCTGTCGCCGTCCGGCAGCCCCTCCTGCTCCACGGCGGTGATGCTCGCCGGGTCGGCGTCGGCGGTGGCCACCAGGTCCGGCGGCAGCTGCTCGCGCAGCGACGGGTCGGCGGCGATCGCCTCGGCCGTGCGGATCAGCGCGAAGACGCGCAGGGGGCCGTCCCAGCCGCCGCGCGCCACGTGCCGCTCCAGCTCGCGCACCGCGCGGTCCAGCGGCTGTGCGTCCGACGAGGTCTCTGTCCCGTTGCGATCCGCTGTGCTCACGCGCCGATCCTGGCACGCCGTGCGAGGCTGGCCGGACCCGTCCACCCCGATCCCCGCGGACCCGATCCCTGCAGACCCGATCCCTGCAGACCCGATCCCTGCAGACCCGATCCCCACCACGCCCACCGACGAGACACCCGAGGTGCCCACGCCGTGAGCTTCGCCGCCGCCGCCCCCCGCCGACCGGCCCGCCGCCCACGCGGCCGCCGATCGCCCCTCGTCACCACGCTGGTGATCCTGGGTGTGCTGGCGCTGCTGCTGTCCCTGGTGGCGAACGTGTGGACCGAGGTGCTCTGGTTCGACCAGCTCGGCTTCCGCGAGGTGTTCACCACGATCCTGCTCTGGCAGGTGGTGCTGTTCGTGGCGGGCGCCGCGCTGATGGCGGGCGCCGTGGCCAGCAGCCTGCTGGTGGGCTACCGATCGCGGCCCGGTCTACGCCCCGGTCGACGACGAGCAGGTGAGTCTGGACCGCTACCGCGAGAGCCTCGAGCCGCTGCGGCGCCTGGTGCTGCTCGCCCTCCCGGCCGGACTCGCGCTGTTCGCCGGCTCCGCGCTCGCGCAGCGGTGGCAGACCGTCCTGCTGTTCCTCAACCGCGAGCCGTTCGGCGAGCGCGACCCGCAGTTCGGGCTCGACATCGGCTTCTTCGTCTTCACCCTCCCGCTGCTGCGCCTGGCCACCGGGTTCGTGACCGCCGTGCTGGTGCTCTCGCTCATGGCGGCCGTCGCCACGCACTACCTCTACGGCGGGATCCGGTTGCAGGGCAGGGGGGCTCGCACCACCTCGACCGCACGGCGCCACATCGGTCTGCTCGCTGCGGCGCTCCTGCTGGTGCAGGCCGGCACCTACTGGCTCGACCGCTACTCGCTGCTGACGGTCGACGGCGACCTCATCACCGGCGCCACGTACACCGGCGTCAACGCGGTGCTGCCGGCCAAGACGATCCTGGCGATGATCGCGATCACCGTGGCCCTGCTGTTCCTCGTCCCGGTGGTCCGCGGCACCTGGCGGCTGCCGGTCTACGGCGTCGCGCTGATGGTGGTGGCGGCGATCGTCATCGGCGCGGTCTACCCGGCGTTGATCCAGTTCGCGACGGTGCGGCCGAGCGAGCAGACCAAGGAGTCGCCGTACCTGCAGCGCAGCATCGAGGCCACCCGCGCCGCGTACGGGCTGGACGCCGTCGAGGTCGAGTCGTACGCGCCGGAGACCGTCGGGCAGAGCCAGGGTCTGGCCGAGGACGTCGACACCACCGCCAACGTCCGGCTGCTCGACCCCGCGGTCGTGGCGCCCACCTACCGCCAGCTGCAGCGGGTCCGGGCGTTCTACAACTTCCCGGAGTCGCTCGACGTCGGGCGCTACACGATCGACGGGGAGGTGCGCGACACCGTCATCGCGGTCCGCGAGCTCGACCTCGCCGGGCTGCGCGCGAACCAGCGCAACTGGGTCAACGACCACACCGTCTACACCCACGGCTACGGCGTGGTCGCCGCGTACGGCAACCAGCGGGCCGCTGACGGCGACCCGGCCTTCTTCCAGGAGGGCATCCCGTCCCGCGGCGAGCTCGGCGACTACGAGGAGAGGATCTACTTCGGCGAGAAGTCGACCCAGTACTCGATCGTCGGTGCCCCGGACGGCGCGACCCCGCGCGAGCTCGACTACCCGACCGACGAGGGCGAGGGCTCGGGGCAGGCGAACACCACGTTCGAGGGGGACGGCGGGCCGGTGGTCGGCACCGGGTTGAACCGGCTGCTCTACGCGGTCAAGTACCGCGACCAGAACATCCTGCTGTCCGACACGGTCAACCCGCAGTCGCAGATCCTCTACGACCGCACCCCCCGCGACCGGATCGAGAAGGTCGCGCCGTTCCTGACCCTGGACGGGGACCCGTACCCGGCGGTGGTCGACGGCCGGGTGAAGTGGATCGTCGACGCCTACACGACGACGAACGCCTACCCGTACTCCGACCTGCAGCCGCTCGAGGACGCCACCGCCGACTCGCTGACCGGCACCACCGGCGGCGCCGTCGTCGCGGCGCAGGGCGAGGTCAACTACATCCGCAACTCGGTGAAGGCGATCGTCGACGCCTACGACGGCCAGGTCGACCTGTACGCCTGGGACGAGGACGACCCGATCCTCAAGGCGTGGCGGTCTGCCTTCCCCGGTGTCGTGCAGCCGATGTCGGCCATCGACGGCGAGCTGATGGGGCACCTGCGCTACCCCGAGGACCTGTTCAAGGTGCAGCGAGAGGTGCTCGCGCGGTACCACGTCACCGACCCGGGCGAGCTCTTCTCCGGGCAGGACGCCTGGCAGGTGCCCGAGGAGCCGACGTCGCGCCGCGGCGCGTCCAGCCAGGAGCCGCCGGTCAACCAGCCGCCGTACTACCTGACCCTGGCGATGCCGGGGCAGGACGAGGCGGCCTTCTCGCTCACCTCGACCTTCATCCCGCGCGCCGCCACGGGCGACAGCAACAACGTGCTGACAGGGTTCCTCGCGGTCGACGCCGACGCCGGTACGCAGGCGGGGGAGCGGGCGGACGGCTACGGCACGCTGCGGCTGCTGCAGCTGCCGCGCAACAACACGGTGGCAGGACCGGGGCAGGTGCAGAACGAGTTCGACACCGACGACGCCGCCAACGAGCTCAACATCCGGCGCCAGGGCAACGCCTCCGAGGTGATCAACGGCAACCTCCTGACGTTGCCCGTGGGCGGCGGCCTGCTGTACGTGCAGCCGGTCTACTTCAAGGCCAAGGGAGTGGAGACGTCGTACCCGCTGCTGCAGCGGGTGCTCGTCGCCTTCGGTGAGGAGGTCGGGTACGCGCCGACGCTCGACGAGGCGCTCGACCAGGTCTTCGGGGGCGACTCCGGGGCGAACGCCGGCGACGCCGGCACGCCGGGAGAGGGCGACGGGGGTACGCCGCCGGTGGAGCAGGACGCCCAGCAGCGGCTGGACCAGGCGCTGACCGCCGCGGGCGAGGCCCTCACCGCCTCGTCCGAGGCGCTCGCGGCGCAGGACTTCGCGGCCTACGGAGAGGCGCAGGACGCCTTGGCCGCCGCCATCGCCGACGCGCAGGCGGCGCAGGAGGAGCTCACGGGGACAGCGGAACCGGCTCCCTGACCTGCTCCCCGGTCGACACCCGGACGGCCCCGTCCTGCGGGCGGGGCACGCCGGCGAAGGTCGAGAGGCGGAACCACGACGGCAGGTCGCGGCGCAGCGCGCTCGGCCCGGCGACGTCGAGCTCGCCCTGCTTCTGCACCGCCGTCCACGGCACGTCGCCGCGCCACACGCGCGTCATCGTCGCGAGCGTCGTGCTGATCGTCACGTCGACGTCGTGCCCCGGGTCGTCGTCGCAGACGTCGGTGTCGCCGGGGGTGATGACCAGCCACCAGTGGGCCGACGCGGCCGGCACGTCGGTGAACCGGAACCGCACGACGGTGCGGCCGTCGGGGACGGCCTCGGTGTCGACCCCGCGGTGCATGTCCCACATCAGCAGGTGCGGGTCGAGGTCCTGCTCGCCGAGCTCGCCGATCCACCTCGTGCCCCACCTGCCGAGCGCCTCGACCACCGGCCGCAGCTCCTGGCCGGCCTCGGTGAGCCGGTAGCGCACGTCCTGGCCGTCGACCACCCGCTCGACCACACCCGCGCGGGTGAGCAGCTGCAGCCGCTTGGACAGCAGGGCGGGTGACATCCGCGGCAGCCCGCGCCGCAGGTCGTTGAACCGCTCGCTGCCGATCACGAGCTCGCGCACCAGCAGCAGGGTCCAGCGCTCGTCGAGCAGCTCCATCGCCTTGGCGACGGGGCAGAACTGGCGGTACGGAGCGCCCATCCGGCCGACGGTAGACCCGTTCGGTGGTGGGCGGTACAGATCTGGAACTACCTGTGCGCGAACGGGCTTCGTAGCGTCGTGGTCAGCCGGACGACCGGCGTGGAGAACGAGGAGACAGACCATGACGATCACGGACGAGGCGGACGTCGCCCTGAAGTCCAAGCACCGTGCCGTGTGGGCGAGCGGCGACTACGGAGCCGTCGCCGACCAGGTGATCCCGTCGCTCGGGCCCGAGCTGGTGCGGGCCACCCGGGTGCAGGCCGCGGAGCGCGTGATCGACGTCGCCGCCGGGACGGGCAACGCCGCCGTCCCCGCCGCCCGGGCCGGCGCGCGGGTGGTGGCGACCGACCTCACCCCCGACCTGCTCGACCAGGGCAGGGCCGCGGCCGACGGGCTCGACCTCGCCATCGAGTGGCGCGAGGCGGACGCCGAGCGCCTGCCGTTCGCCGACGGCGAGTTCGACGTCGCGCTGTCGTGCGTCGGCGTGATGTTCGCGCCGCACCACCAGCAGGCGGCCGACGAGCTGGTGCGGGTGGTGCGTCCCGGGGGGCGGATCGGCCTGATCAGCTGGACGCCGCAGGGCTTCATCGGGCAGCTGTTCGCCACGATGAAGCCGTTCGTCGCCGCGCCGCCGCCCGGCGCCTCGCCGCCGCCGCTGTGGGGCGACGAGGACCACGTGCGCGGGCTGCTCGGCGACCGCGTCACGGGCGTCGAGGCGGTGCGCCAGGACCTGGTGGTCGACCGGTTCACGACGGCCGAGGAGTTCCGCGACTTCTTCCGCGACCGCTACGGGCCCACGCTGATGGCCTACCGGGCCAACGCCGAGGACGGCGAGAAGACGGCCGCCCTGGACGCCGCGCTGGTCGACCTGGCCCGCCGACAGCTCGCCGGACGGGACACGATGGCTTGGGAGTACCTGCTGCTCACGGCCGTGCGCACCTGAGCACCGATTTGCCCTCGCGGGCACCGGCACGTAACCTCGTACCTGCGACGCGGGGTGGAGCAGCTCGGTAGCTCGCTGGGCTCATAACCCAGAGGTCGCAGGTTCAAATCCTGCCCCCGCTACCAATCGAAGGCCCCGGACCACTGGTCCGGGGCCTTCGTCGTGCCCCGTCCCGATCGGACGAGCCTGCGCTCCGCTCTTGACGCCGAGCGGCGCACGCCGCGATAGTTGTCTGACAACGTCACGAAGATGTCAGACAACGGAGGTCGGATGCCGGAGGAGCGGTCGACATCGACCCCGCTGCACGTCCAGGTCCGCGACGGGCTGCTGGCGTGGATCCAGAGGGACGGGCTGGAGGCCGGCGCGCAGGTGCCGACCGAGGCGATGGTGTCCGAGCAGTTCGGGGTCTCGCGCAGCACCTCGCGAGAAGCACTGCGCCTGCTGGAGCAGGAGGGCGTCATCACCGTCGTCCGGGGGAAGGGACGCTTCCTGTCCGCCAGCGGCGCCTTCCGGGTGGAGCGCCCGATCGACCGCTTCGAGAGCGTCACCGAGATGCTCGAGGGCCTCGGTCACGAACCCACGAGCGCCGTCCTGTCCGTCGAGGTGGACACCCCCACCGATGCCGAGGCGACGGCCCTGCGGCTCGCGCCCACGGACGAGGTGATCCGCCTGGTCCGGATCAGGTACGGCAACGGCCGGCCGCTGATCTACAGCGTCGACACCGTGCCCCACCGGTGCCTTCCGGGCCCTGTCCGGCACCGCGACTGGTCGGGTTCGCTCACGTCGGCCCTCGCCCTGCACGGTCACCTGATCGAGGTCTCGACCGCCCGGCTGACGGCGACCGCGCTCGACCCCGAGGTCGAGGGGCGGCACGACCTGCAGGGCCTCGGGCCCTGGCTCCTGATCGAGGAGACGTGCGTGTCCCGGACGGGCGCTCCCGTGCTGTTCGCGCAGGACCACCACCGCGGCAGCGACATCGCGTTCAACGTCCAGCGGCGGCGCTGACCACCAGCCCTCGACGCCCCACCACGGAACCACCGGACGACCACGCGTTCGTCCGCAGATCCATCCCGTCTCCCAGGAGGTCCACCCATGCTGAACTTCGACGAAGCCCGGTTCCTGCGCATCCAGTCCGGCGCGGTCGCCCTGGCCGAACGGCTCCACTCCACGATCGGGCAGTGCCTGGACGACGGGGCGCAGAACCTCATCTTCGCCGGCTCCGGAGGTGCAGGCATCCTGATGCAGCCCGCTGCGCGCCTGCTGCAGACCCGGTCCACGCTGCCGGTCTTCCACGAGATGCCGGCCGAGCTCGTCACCGCGGGATCGGTCCACCTCGGTCCCCGCTCGGTCGTGGTGATCCCGTCGCTGTCCGGCACCACCCAGGAGAGCATCGCAGCTCTGGAGCACGCCAGAACCGCTGGCGCCACGGTGATCTCGCTGACCGGCCACGCGGGTACGCCGCTGTCCGACGGCGCCGACCACAGCTTCGTCAACTTCGCCGAGGACGACACCTCGTGCGAGTCGTTCTACCTGCAGTCACTCCTGCTGGCGCTGTCGGTCCTCGACCACCGCGGGGAGATCCAGGACCGCGAACAGGTCGTGTCCGAGCTGGCGCTGCTCCCCGCCGGGCTGCTCGAGATCAAGCGCGGCTTCGAGACGCGGGCCGAGGCCCTCGCCGACCGTCTGCAGGACGAGGACTTCCACATCGTCACCGGCGCGGGATCGACCTGGCCGCAGGCGTTCTACTACGGGATGTGCATCCTCGAGGAGATGCAGTGGATCCGCACCCGGCCCGTGCACGCGTCCGACTTCTTCCACGGGACGCTCGAGCTCGTGGAGGAAGGCGTCAGCGTCGTCGTCCTCAAGGGCGAGGACGCCACCCGGGCGCTGTGCGAGCGGGTCGAGGCGTTCGCGCCCCGGTACACCAGCAAGCTGACGGTCATCGACTCCGCGGACCTCCCGCTGCCGGGTGTCTCGCGGCGCACCCGCGAGCTCGTCTCACCCGTGCTGCTGGCCACGGTGCTCGAGCGCGTCAGCGCGCACCTGGAGGTCATGCGCGACCACCCGCTGACGACGCGGCGCTACTACAAGCAGGTCGCCTACTGACGAGGAGGCGCCGTGGAGGCGCGGTCGACGAACGTCGTCGGGAGCTTGCGGTGCAGCGCCCGGCGGGTGTCGCCCTCGATCCGGGCCAGCAGCCGCCGGCCCGCCTCGGCGCCGATCTCGTAGACCGGCTGGCTCACGACCGTAAGCGGTGGTGAGAGGGCCTCTGTCCAGTCGGCGTCGTCGAAGCCGATCACGGAGACCTCGTCCGGGCAACGGATCCCCAGCTCGGACAACGCCTGCAGGACCCCGAGCGACAGCAGGCTGTCGAGGGCCAGGAGCGCAGTGGGGGGTCGCTCGAGCGACATCAGCCGGCGCGTCGCCCTCGCTGCGTCCTCGGGGCGGAACCCGTCGGTGCTCACGTACTGCGGCTCGGGTTCCGTCCCGGCGGCGACGAGGGCGTCGCGGTACCCGGCGGCCCGCAGCCCCGCGGTGCTGCCGATCGACTTCTCCACTCCCGCCATGCCGCGGCGGGTGAGACGTGCTGCTGCCGCCGGGGGCGCGCCCGTCACCAGGGCGATGCGTCGGTGCCCCAGTGCCAGCAAGCGCCCGGTCGCGTCCTCGGCGGCAGCGCGGTTGTCGATCCCGACGGTGTCGGCTGCGAGCCCGGGGATGCGGCGGTCCAGCAGCACCACCGGTGTGCCGGAGGCGATCGCGGCTGCCAGGTGCGAGGTGTCGGAGCCCTCGCTGGGCGACACGACCAAGCCGTCCACCCGCTTCTCGGTCAGCACCCGGACGGCGTTCTGCTCGACGCCCAGGTCCTCGTCGGTGTTGACCAGGACGACCTCGTACCCCTTCGAGTGGGCGACGTCCGACACCCCTCGCAGGGCGCGGGAGAAGAACGGGTTCTCGATGTCGGACAGGACGACGCCGAGCGTCTTGGTGGTGCCGGTGATCATGCTGCGCGCGATGCCGTTGGGGCGGTAGCCGAGCCGGTCGGCGACCTCCAGCACCCGCTCACGCGTCGACGGCCGCACCGAGCCGTAGCCGCCGAGAGCGCGCGCGGCCGTCGCGGTCGACACCCCGGCCGCGTCAGCGACCTGGGGGAGCGTGGCCATCGACTGCACCGGTTCCGCCCGGCGCACGCGCTCGGCCCCGCGGGTCACCACGACGTCACCGCAGGCCGGTCGGTGGTCGGAGGTGGGGCGATCGACTGCCGCCCCCGCCAGGTGGCGGTCAGGACCTGGGTCCTCGGCCGGGAGACCTCGCCGCGGATCCGCGCCACCAGGCGGTGCGCGGCGGCGGCGCCCATCTCGTAGACCGGCTGGACCATCACGCTGAGCCCCGGCCTGATCACCGACGCCCAGGCGGGATCGTCGAACCCCACGACGGACACGTCGTCCGGGCAGGAGAGCCCGACGTCGCGCAGCGCCAGCACGACGCCGAGAGCCATGATGCCGTCCGAGGTGAAGACAGCGGTGGGACGGTCCGGGCGGCTCAGCAGCGCGACCGCGCGGGCACGGACGGCGTCGAGGTGGAAGTCGCCCGCCATCACGTAGCCCGGCTCGTACGGAAGGCCTGCCCCGAGCAGCGCACGCCGGTAGCCCTCCACCCGGTCGATGCTCGTGGAGACGACCGTGTCGCCCTCCGCCGGCTTGCCGTCCTCGGCGCCCGTCCCGGTGATCATCCCGATCCGGGTGTGCCCCGCGGCGACGAGGTGCTGCACCGCCTGCTCCGCCGCCGGCACGTTGTCGAGCAGCACGGTGTCGACACCGAGCCGCGGGACGCGGCGGTCGACCAGGAGGAGCCGCGCCCCGGCGTCACGCGCCGCGACCAGGTGATCGCGCGCGTGCATCGACGCGGGGGCGACCATCAGGCCGTCGACCCGGCGCTCGAGGAAGACCTTGACGGCCGAGCGCTCGTTGGTGACCTGCTCGTCGGTCGAGGCGACGAGGGTGTCGAAGCCCTCAGCCCGGGCCACATCGGTGAAACCCCTTACCACGCGGGCGAAGAAGTCGTTCTCGATGTCCCCGACGACGGCACCCAGAGTCATCGTGCGGCCGGTGATCATCGACCTGGCCAGGCCGTTGGCCCGGTACCGGAGCTCCTCGGCCGCAGTCAGCACCTTCTCCCGGGCGGCGTCGCTCACCGAGCCGTAACCACCGAGTGCGCGGGCCGCGCTCGCCCGGGAGACACCGGCCCGTTGCGCCACGTCCTGGATCGTCGCGGCCCCGCGCTGCCGCGAGCCGGATGCCATGGCGGCGACTTTAGCAGCGGGTCTTGACGGGACGTCGACCATAGTGAGAGCGTTGTCAATCATGCAGTGAGATCGTTATCAACCATGAGCGAACCAGAGCGGAGAACGGAATGCCTCAGGTCCTGCCCCTACGTCCCGTCGACACCGGCGTGGTCGAGAAGCTCCAGGAGACGATCGACCAGCGACCGGCGATCGCGTCGCTGGTCAGCGGTCTCGTCGAGAAGGGGTTGCGCAACGTCTACTTCGTCGGCGCGGGCGGCTCTCTCATCTGCAGCTACCCGGCTCACTACCTGCTGCAGCAGAAGTCGACGCTCCCGAGCTTCCAGGTCCAGAGCGACGAGCTGAACTGCAGCGCCCCGGCCGGGATGGGCCCCGGTTCGCTCGTCGTGCTCGCGTCCTACACGGGCACCACCAAGGAGACCGTCGCGGCCGCCCGGACGGCCAAGGCCGCCGGCGCGACGGTCATCGCCGTCGCCAAGCAGGGCAGCCCGCTGGCCGACGCGGTCGACGTGGCGTTCAAGGGCAAGAGCGACCTGTTCGAGGTGCTGGTGGCCTACGCGCTGCTGCTGGCGACCGACGGCCCCGTCGACGGCGCGTCGGTCGACGCCGCGCTCCAGGCGCTGCCCAAGGCCACCCTCAGCGCCGTGGAGGAGTGCGACCAGCACCTCGCGCAGATCGCGGCCGCCCTCAAGGACGAGCCGATCATCTACACCCTCGGTTCGGGCCCCAGCTACGGCTGGGCCTACGGCCTGGCGATGTGCTACCTGCAGGAGATGCAGTGGAAGCACGCTGCCGGGTTCAACACCGGGGAGTTCTTCCAGGGCGCGTTCGAGATGGTCACCGAGGACACCGCGGTCCTGCTCTTCCTCGGCGAGGACGCCTCGCGCCCGATGGCCGAGCGCGGCAAGGCGTTCCTCGAGACGTACACCCGCAAGGGCCACTTCATCGACGTGCGCGACCTGTCGCTGCCCGGCGTGCCGGCCGAGATGCGGGGGGACGTGTCGCCCCTGGTCGTGGGCGAGCTGGCCGGCAGGCTCGCGCAGCACTTCGAGGCGGTGCGCGGTCACCACCTCGACCAGCGCCGGTACATGTTCCGGGTGCAGTACTAGGTGGGGCCGGCCGTGCCCGACGCGACGCCCTACCCGGCGCTGGTGGTGTTCGACTGCGACGGCGTCCTCGTCGACAGCGAACGGATCAGCGTCCGGGTGGGTGCGGCCGTGATGGCCGACCTCGGCTGGCACCTGACGCAGGAGGAGTTCGCCGAGCTCTTCGTCGGGTGCTCGCGCGAGCACTTCCTGCGTGAGACGGAGGCGGGCCTCGGCCGCCGGCTCGAGCCCGGTTGGGACGAGCCGTACCAGCACCTGTACCGCTCGGCGTTCGAGGCGGAGCTCGCGAGCGTGCCCGGCGTGGTCGAGCTGATGGACGAGCTCGACCTCGCCGGGATCCCGTACTGCGTCGCCTCCAACTCCGACCACGCCTACCTGCGCCGCGTGCTCGGCGCGACGGGCCAGCTGGACCGGCTCGTGGGCCGGGTCTTCAGCGCCGACGACGTCGCGCGCGGCAAGCCCGCGCCGGACCTGTACCTGCACGCAGCGCAGCAGATGGGCGTGACCCCGTCCCGCTGCGTCGTCGTGGAGGACAGCCCGTTCGGCGTCGCGGCGGCCGTCGCGGCCGGGATGGCCTGCTACGCGTACGCCGGCGGTGTCACCCCGGAGCACCGGCTCCAGGGTCTCGGAGCGGTGCTGTTCCAGGACATGGCCGAGCTCGGGCCCGCCCTGACCGGTCGGCCCGCAGCCAGCGTCCCGGCACTCGGGGGCTGTCGTGCCGGGTGAGCGGCCGACGCCGCCGCCGGCGGAGCGAGCCCCGCAGGTCCTGACGGTCGGTGACAACGTCGTCGACCTGTACCCGGACCTCGGGATCCTGTTCCCCGGCGGGAACGCGGTGAACGTCGCGGTCCACGCCCGCCGGTGCGGTGCCGACTCGTCGTACCTCGGTGTCCTCGGCACCGACGCGAACGGCGAGGTGGTCCGGCGCTCGCTCCTGGCGGAGGGCGTCGGCACCGGGCACCTGAGGACCGTGCACGGGCCGAACGCCTTCGCGGTCGTGCGGGTCGTGGACGGCGAGCGCTACTTCGAGACCGGCGAGGTGGGTGTCTCGCGGATCGCCCTGCGCGAGGAGGACCTTCGGGCCGTGGCGTCGGCGGAGGTCGTGCACACCGGCGAGTGCTCGATGGTCGAGGACGACCTGCCGCGGATCGCCGAGGCGGCCCGGCTGCTGTCCTTCGACTTCTCCGAGCGGCCCTGGGAGTACGTCGAGGCCTTCGCAGGGCACGTCGACCTCGCCGTGCTCTCGGCCCCGGACGACGGGTCCGACCCCGCAGCCCTCGCCGCCCGCGTGGCACGGCTCGGGCCGACCACGGTGGCGGTGACCCAGGGCGCTCGCGGGGCCACCCTCCTCGCCGGGGACGCGATCCACCGGGCGCCGGCAGGCGCGGGCACCGTCGTCGACACCCTCGGCGCGGGCGACGCGTTCATCGCGCGGCTGCTCGTCGGCCTCGCGCGCTCGGAGCCATCGGACGAGCTGCTGGCGGCCTCCACCGCGTACGCCACGGCGGCGTGCGCCGACCACGGCGCGTACGGCCACGAAGCCCCCCTCCCCACCGACCACGCCCACCACGCCGACACGCCGATCACGCCGATCACGCCGATCACGCCGATCACGAGGCCCCGGCCCGATGACACGCCCGCTCACGTCAACGCACGGACCGAACCCACGAGGCACCCTGCCTGCAAGAGGAGAGTCATGAAGCGCAACCCGCTCCACCTGACCGTGACGGCCGTCGCCGCCACGGCGATGCTCGCGCTGTCCGCCTGCGGCGGCGGCACGGGGACCGGCTCGACCGGAGAGGCGGACCTGTCCGTCCCCGAGGAGAAGTCCGGGACCCTGACCATGGTGACCAAGTACGCGGACCCGAACTACGCGCCGTACTTCGAGCAGGTGGTCGCCGCGTACGAGGAGGCCAACCCCGAGGTCGACATCCAGCTGGAGCAGGTCGGCGACCAGCCGTACAAGGACAAGATCCGTGTCCTCAGCGCCTCCCAGGACCTCCCCGACATCTACTTCTCGTGGGCAGGTGACTTCGCCAACAAGTTCATCCGGGCGGGCCTGGCCGCCGACCTGACCGAGGTGCTCGGGCCGGACACCGAGTGGGGCTCCACGATCGCGCCGGCCGCGCTCAAGACCTTCGAGCTGGACGGCAAGAACTACGGCCTGCCCATCAACCTCGACGCCAAGTACCTCGCCTACAACACCGAGCTGTTCGACAGCGCCGGGGTCGAGGTGCCGGAGACGCTCGAGGACCTGCTCACGGCGTGCGACCAGCTGAAGGCCGAGGGCATCCAGCCGATCGCCCTGGGCAACCAGTTCGGCTGGCCGGCGATCCACTACCTGACCCAGCTCAACGCCTACAACGTCGACCCCGAGACCCTGGCCAAGGACTACGCGCCGGAGTCGGGCGAGTTCACCGACCCGGGCTATGTCGCCGCGCTGCAGCAGTTCTCGGACATCAACGACCGCTGCGGCTCCGCCGACGCCAACGGGCTCGCCCACGAGGCCGCCCAGGCGAACTTCCTCGCCGGCGACGCCGCCATGCAGTACGTGGAGTCGGTGGAGTTCGGGGTCTTCACCGAGGAGGGCGGCGCCTCGCCCGAGCTCGCGAGCTCGTGGGACTTCTTCCGGCTGCCGGCACCTGCCGACGCAGCGGGGGACACCGACGCCCTCACCGGGGCCCCGGACGGCTTCCTGGTCAACGCCAAGAGCGAGAACGCCGGCCTGGCCGTGGACTTCCTGAAGTTCTTCTCGTCCAAGGAGAACGCGTCGACCATGACCGAGGACCTCGGTTGGTTGAGCCCGGTCGAGGGCTCGGCGACGCAGGAGAACTCCTTCCCGCAGCTGACCGCCACGCTGGACGACATCGGGCAGGCGAGCCAGTTCGCGGTGTGGCTCGACACCGTGGCCCACGCGGAGGTCGCGAGCGCCTACCTCGCTGGTGTGGAGGGCATGCTCGGCGGCAACCTGACGCCCGAGCAGGTGATGCAGAGCGTCCAGGACGCCGCTGCGAAGGCGCAGGAGGAAGTCAACTGACCCGGCCCCCCGGGGCGGTACGCCCGTACCGCCCCGGGGTGGTCCCCGGCACGACGACGGAGGTGCTGGCGTGACGGCGACCCTGGTCCGCTGGCGGAGCTGGGCGTGGGTGCTGCCCGCGGTGCTGCTCCTGCTGGTGTTCGTCTACTACCCCGTCCTGGAGAACGTCCGACTGAGCTTCTTCTCGTGGAACGCGTTCAGTCCCTCGCCGGAGTTCGTCGGGCTGGAGAACTACCGCGAGGCGGCGCAGGACGAGATCTTCTGGCGTGCGCTCTGGAACAACACGGCCTACGCGGTCACCTCGCTGGTCTTCCAGGTCGGGTTCTCGCTCGTCCTGGCCGCCGTCCTCGAGGAGTTCGTGGGGCAGCGGCTGCGCGGGATCCTCCGCACGATCTACTTCATCCCCGCCGCCATGTCGATCACCGTCGTCGGCATCCTCTTCTCGTTCCTGTACAACCCGCAGTTCGGGCTGGTGAACAAGGCGCTGTCCGCGGTCGGCCTCGACTCGCTGACCAGGACCTGGCTGGGCGAGGAGTCCACCGCGATCTGGAGCGTGATCGCGATGAGCCAGTGGCAGTCGATCGGTTACACCGCGCTGCTGTTCGTCGTGGCCATCCAGCGGATCCCCCGCGAGTACTACGAGGCCGTGCGGGTCGACGGCGCGGGCATGGTGCGCAGCTTCTTCACCATCACCGTGCCGATGGTGCGCGAGATGACCACGCTCGTGGTCATCCTCACGATCTCGGGCGCCTTCCTCGTGTTCAACGAGGTCATGGTGATGACCGCCGGCGGCCCGAACAACTCCAGCCAGGTGCTCGGTACCTGGCTCTACCGGCAGGCCTTCTTCGAGGACGACATGGGGTACGCGTCCACCGTCGCGACCGTGATCTTCGTCGTCACGTTCGCGATCGCCGCGATCCAGATCACCATCACCCGGCGCCGGAGGTTCGAGGCATGAGCTCACCAGTCGCGCTGAAGCCCGCACCTGCGCCCGTGGCCGAGCCCGAGAGGCGGCGCCCGGTCGCCTCGCCGTGGGAGGTCCTGGCGCGGGTCACCGTCCGGCTGCTGGTGTGGGGCCTGCTCCTCACGCTCCTGCTCGCGATCCTCTACCCCCTGCTGTGGATGGTCATGGGCGGGTTCAAGAGCAACGAGGAGGTCTTCAACACCCCCTGGGGACTTCCCGGGGAGCTGCGCTGGGAGAACTACGCCAGGGCGTGGGAGCTCGGGGTGGTGCGGTACTTCACGAACAGCCTCGTCGTGACGGCTGTCTCCATCGTCTCCACGACGCTGCTGAGCGCCTGGGCCGCCTACGGCCTGACCCGGATCAGGATCCCGCTGGGCAACGCCGTCGTCCTGTTCCTGCTCGGCGGCCTGATGCTCGCGCCCACCGTGGCGCTCATCCCGCTGTTCCGCCTGCTGCAGACGCTCGGGATCTTCGACACCCACCTGGCGCTGATCATCCTGTACACGGCGTTCCGGATCCCGTTCACGACCTTCCTGATCCGGGCGTACATGATCGACCTGCCGCGGGAGGTCGACGAGGCCGCGACCGTCGACGGTGCGTCGAGGACCCAGACCTTCTGGCGCATCATCCTGCCGATGTGCCGCCCGATCCTCGTCTCGGCGGCGCTGCTGCAGGCGCTCTTCGCCTGGAACGAGTTCGTGTTCGCCCTGGTGTTCATCGGCAGCGACTCCTTGAAGACGCTGCCGGTCGGGCTGGTCTCGATGCAGAGCCGGCTCCTGACCGACTGGCCCGTCGTCTTCGCCGGCCTGACCATCGCCGCGCTGCCGATGATCCTGCTGTTCCTCATCGGTCAGCGGCAGTTCCTGCGCGGTCTGACCGAGGGCGTCGGCAAGTAGGGCGGGTGTCACGACGCCTCGAGGGCGAAGATGGTCGGCATGGTCCGAACCGGTGTGGTGTTCCGCCCGCAGTCCCCGCCCGAGCGGCTGAGGGAGGTCGTGGAGGCGGCTGACGCGTCCGCCGTCGACGAGCTGTGGCTCTGGGAGGACTGCTTCCTCGAGGGCGGCCTCACGACCGCGGCCCTCGCCCTCGCCTGGTCGAGCCGGCTCACCGTCGGCATCGGGCTGCTGCCGGTGCCCCTGCGCAACCCCGCGGTCGTCGCGATGGAGGTCGCGGTCCTGGCGCGTACCTTCCCCGGCCGCTTCGTCCTCGGCCTCGGGCACGGGGTGCTCGACTGGATGGCCCAGGTCGGTGCGCGGGCGTCCTCGCCGATGACGCTGCTGCGCGAGCACACGATGGCCGTGCGCGGGCTGCTCGGCGGCGAGCGGGTCGACGTCGACGGCGACCACGTGCACCTGGACGGCGTCGCCCTCGACTGGCCGCCGCCCACGCCGCCGACAGTCCTGGTCGGGGCGCGCGGGCCGCGCACGCTGCGTCTCGCCGGCGAGGTGTCCGACGGCGTGATCCTCGACGCCGAGGTGACGAGTCCGGACGAGGTGCGCCGGGGACGGGCTCTGGCGCAGGAGGGCCGCGACGCCGCAGGGCGGGCAGGTCGCGTGCAGGTGACCGTCTACACCGAGCTGGGGCCGGACGCCGTCACGCCGGACGCCGTGGCCGAGCGGGTGGGGCTGGTGGCCGAGGCCGGCGCCGACGTCGTGGTGCTCCAGTCCGACGCCGAGACCCCCGAACCGCACGCGCTGCTCGCCGCGCTCGGCGCCGCCGGGTCGGGCTGACTCACTCCAGGGCGAGCCGCATCACGACGCGCGGGAAGCCGTCGGTCACCGAGGGCGTGTCCGCCACCTTCACGAAGCCGGCGCTCTCGAACAGCGCGCGGGTGCCCACGGAGGCCATCGTCAGGTCGACCTTCGTCCCGCCGTTGTCGACCGGGACGGCCTCGACGGCACAGCGCGCGGACGTACTCACCGCGCTCGCAGCCGACGAGCGAGCGGTTGGTCCTCGAGTCCAGCCGGTGGCTGAGGCACCAGCACACGCTGGCGTCGGGGTCCCGCTTCGGCCCCGTCGTGGTGACCTGCGGCGGGCCGTTCCAGCCGGCGCTGGGCAGCTACCGCGACAACGTGGTCGTCGTCGCCGCGAGCCGCCGCAGCGAGTAGCCGATGAGCACGAACAGCACGCCCATGCCCATCGCCATCGCGGCGATCCCGAAGGACACCACCGAGGTGAACAGCGAGGCCCGCAGGAACGAGCCGTTCATGACCGTGGCGCGCACGGGGTCCTCGCGGTCGAGCTCGGCGTAGGTCTTGCCCTCGGAGGCCTCGAGCGCGTGCTTCTCGATGATGTCGGCCTCGGAGTACGCGGTGAACGGGCCGTCGACCGCGTCGCCGGCGAACCAGCGGGCGTCCTCGGCGACGGTGATCTTCTCGGCGGACAGCGAGGTCTGCACCAGACCCCACGTGGCTGCGCCGCCCAGGGCGAGCACGATGCCGCCGACCATCACCAGCAGCGCGAGCAGGCGCAGCGGTCCCTGGGTGTGCTTCTGGGTCACGGCGGGCCTCGTCGCGGTCGTGGTCATGGCGTTCTCCTTCGTCGGGGGATCCTGCGGGATCCTCGTGCCGGCGTCTCGCCGACACCTGGAGTGAAGCGGCCCGGCGCACCCGCGATCAGGGACCAGAGGCACGACCTCGGGGGACCTAGGTCCCGCGGCGGACGCGACCGACCGGTCTCAGCCGGTGAGGACGGCGCGCACGCCCCTGGCCAGCTCGAGGTCCTCACGCGCCTCCAGCACCAGGGTGCGCACCGAGGCGTCCGGGGCGGTGATCTCGTGGTCGCCGTCGCCCGCGTCATCCTGGTCGTCGAGCGCGACACCGAGGTGCGCGAGCCGGTCGGCGAGTCCTGCGCGCACCACCGCCGAGCGCTCACCGACACCACCGGTCAGCACCAGAAGGTCGAGGCCGCCGAGGGAGACGGTCATCGCGGCGACCGCGCGGGCCAGGTGGTGCAGGTAGACGTCGAGGGCCGTCCGCACGTCCGGCTCGTCGAGCCTGGCCTCGATCTCGCGCAGGTCGCCGGTGCCGGCCAGGGCGGTGAGACCGCCGTCCCGGTCGACGCCGGCGGACACCTCGTGCGGGTCCAGCCCGCCGTGGGTGATGAGCCAGAGCAGCATGCCCGGGTCGAGATCGCCTGCGCGCGAGGACATGACGACACCGGCGGAGGGGGTGAACCCCATCGTGGTGTCCACGGACCGACCGTCCAGGACGGCGCAGACCGAGGCGCCGGAGCCGATGTGCGCCACCACCACCCGGCGCACGTCCGGCACGAGCTCGGCCGCACGTCGTGAGGCGTAGGCGTACGACAGGCCGTGAGCGCCGAACCGCCTGAGGCCGAACCGCTCCCGCCACGCGGCGGGTACCGCGTAGGTCGACGCAGCCGCCGGCAGGTGGTGGTGGAACGCGGTGTCGAAGCACGCCACCGACGGCGCGTCGGGCGCCACGTCGCGGGCGACCCGGATGCCCTCGATCGCGGTGGGCTGGTGCAGCGGCGCGAGCGGGACCAGCTCCTCCAGGTCGCGCAGCATCTCGTCGTCGACGAGCTCGGGGTCGACGTGCCGGCTGCCGCCGTGCACCACCCGGTGGCCCACGCCGTCGACCGCGCCGTGCTCGTCGAGGAGCGCCCGGACGCCCTCGGCGAGGTCGGACCGCTGCGCATCGGCCGAGCCGACCAGCTCCTCGCCGTCGAGGACGCGGAGCTTGAGGCTGCTGGACCCCGCGTTGACCGCGAGCACCCTCACCCGCGCCACCGCCAGTCCCGCACCTCGGGTGCGTCCTCGCCGTGGTCGCGGGTCCAGCGCACGGCGGCGTCGCGCAGCCGGGTCATCTCGGCGCGCACCCCCTGCGCGCCGCCTGCCAGGCCGGGCACCCGGTCGATCACGTCGCGCACCAGACCGAACCGGTCCAGGTCGTTGAGCCGCACCATGTCGAAGGGCGTGGTGGTCGTGCCCATCTCCTTGTACCCGCGCACGTGGATGTTGTCGTGGTTCGTGCGGCGGTACGTCAGCCGGTGGATGAGGGCCGGGTACCCGTGGTAGGCGAAGATCACCGGGGCACTGGTGGTGAAGGCCGCGTCGAAGTCCGCGTCGGACAGGCCGTGCGGGTGCTCGCGCTCGTCCTGCAACCGCATCAGGTCGACCACGTTGACCACGCGCACCTTCAGCGCCGGGAGGTGGTCGCGGAGCAGCTGGGCGGCCGCCAGCACCTCGAACGTGGGGACGTCGCCGGCGCACGCCAGCACGACGTCGGGCTCCCCGTCGTCGAGGTGCCCGGCCCACTCCCACACGCCGAGCCCCCTGCGGCAGTGCTCGGCCGCCTCCTGCGGGCCCAGCCACGCGGGCATCGGGTTCTTCCCCGCGACGACCACGTTGACGGTGTCGGTGGTGCGCAGGCAGTGGTCCATCGTCGACAGCAGGGTGTTGGCGTCCGGCGGCAGGTACACCCGCACGACGTCGGCCGACTTGTTGACCACGTGGTCGATGAAGCCCGGGTCCTGGTGCGAGAAACCGTTGTGGTCCTGACGCCAGACGTGGCTCGAGAGAAGGTAGTTCAGCGACGCGACGGGTGGGCGCCAGTCGAGCCGCTTGCTGGTCTGCAGCCACTTGGCGTGCTGGTTCACCATCGAGTCGACGATGTGGACGAACGCCTCGTAGCAGTTGAAGATCCCGTGCCGGCCGGTGAGGGTGTACCCCTCGAGCCACCCCTGGCACAGGTGCTCGGACAGGATCTCCAGCACCCTGCCGTCCTGGGCGAGCGACACGTCGTCGTCGGAGACCTCGCCGAGCCAGCGGCGCGAGGTCACCTCGAACACCGCCTGCAACCGGTTCGACGCCGTCTCGTCCGGGCTGGTCATCAGGAACGTCCGCGGGTTCGCCCGGAAGACCTCGCGCACCCACTCGCCGAGAACGCCGGTGGGGGAGTGGTCCTCCGCGCCCGGTGCGTGGACCGCCACGGCGTGGTCGGCGATCGGGGGGAGGTCGAGCGCGCGGCGGATGCGCCCTCCGTTCGCGTGCGGGACCGCGCTCATCCGGCGGTCGCCCTCGGGTCGCAGCGGGTCGAGGTCCGCGACCAGCCGCCCGTCGTCGCCGAACAGCTCCTCGGGCCGGTACGAGCGCATCCACTCCTCGAGCTGGGCGCGGTGCGCGTCGTCGGTGCGGGTCTCGGCGAGCGGCACCTGGTGCGAGCGGTAGGTGCCCTCCACCCGCAGGCCGTCGACGACGGCCGGCCCGGTCCAGCCCTTCGGCGTGCGCAGCACGATCACGGGCCACGCCGGCCGCACCACGGGCCCGTCGTGGGAGCGGGCGTCGTGCTGGATCCGCCGGATCTCGTCGAGCACGTCGTCGAGCAGGTCGGCCATCCGGGCGTGCACCGAGGCGTGGTCCTCGTCCGCGTCGGCGGTGAACAGGTACGGCCGGAAGCCGTACCCGGTGAGCAGCGCCACGAGCTCGGGCTCCGGGATCCGGGCCAGCACCGTCGGGTTGGCGATCTTCCAGCCGTTGAGGTGGAGCACCGGCAGCACGGCGCCGTCGGTGCGCGGGTTGAGGAACTTCGTGGAGTGCCAGCTCGCGGCCAGGGCACCGGTCTCGGCCTCGCCGTCGCCGACCACGCAGGTCACCAGCAGGTCCGGGTTGTCGAAGGCGGCGCCGTAGGCGTGAGCCAGGCAGTACCCGAGCTCGCCGCCCTCGTTCATCGAGCCCGGCGTCTCCGGGGCCGCGTGGCTCGGGATGCCGCCGGGGAACGAGAACTGCCGCATCAGCGCCTGCAGCCCGGCGGCGTCGCGCCCGACGCCGGGGTAGACCTCGGAGTAGGTGCCCTCCATCCACGCCTGGGCCACCACGGCCGGACCGCCGTGGCCCGGACCCGTGACGAACAGGACCTCCTGGTCGCGCTCGACGATCGCGCGGTTGAGGTGCGACCACACGAAGTTCAGCCCCGGCGTGGTGCCCCAGTGCCCGAGGAGCCGTGGCTTCACGTGGTCGGCGACGAGCCGTTCGCGCAGCAGCGGGTTGTCCAGGAGGTAGATCTGACCGACGGACAGGTAGTTGGCCGCCCGCCACCAGGCGTCGACCCGTGCCAGCTGCGCCTCGCGCTCGTTCACCATCGGCCCAGCCTTCGGGGTGCGCGTCCCCCGACGCAACAGGTCCTCGGTCCCGACCTGATCTTGACCCGATCAAGTTCCTCGGCCAGGGTGGGGACGTGCCCACCACGACCGAGCTCGAGCCGGTGCTGCGCGGCGCGCACCTGCGCGTGACCCGGCCGAGGCTCGCCGTCCTGGCCGCCGTGCACGAGCACCCGCACGCCGACACCGAGTCGATCACCACCGCCGCACGCACCGCCCTGGGCGGGTTGTCGCACCAGGCCGTCTACGACGTGCTGCGGGCGCTCACCGAGGCCGGGCTCGTGCGCCGGATCCAGCCGCCCGGCTCCCTGGCCCGCTACGAGGCGCGGGTCGGCGACAACCACCACCACCTGGTCTGCCGTTCCTGCGGCACGGTGGTCGACGTCGACTGCGCGGTGGGGGCAGCCCCTTGCCTCACCGCGTCCGACGACCACGGCTTCGTCGTCGACGAGGCCGACATCACCTACCTCGGGCTGTGCCCCCGGTGCGTCGACCCGAGCCGCCCCCTCCAGACCTGACCGCCAGACCTGACCGAAGAGAACCCGACCGACAGGAGAGGCACCCCGTGTCCGAGCACGCGCCCGAGCAGGGCAGCGAGAGCGAGAACCCCGTCATCGACCCGCCCACCCCGAAGAAGGGTGGACGGCCGAGCACCAACCAGGACTGGTGGCCGAACCAGCTCGACCTGAAGGTGCTGCACCAGCACCCGCAGCAGTCGAACCCCCTCGACCCCGACTTCGACTACGCCAGCGCGTTCGCCGGCGTCGACGTCGAGGCCCTCAAGCGCGACGTGTTCGAGGTGATGACCACCTCGCAGGACTGGTGGCCGGCCGACTACGGCCACTACGGCCCGCTGTTCATCCGGCTCAGCTGGCACGCCGCCGGCACGTACCGGATCGAGGACGGCCGCGGCGGCGCGGGCGACGGCTCGCAGCGGTTCGCCCCGCTCAACAGCTGGCCCGACAACGCGAACCTCGACAAGGCGCGCCGGCTGCTGTGGCCGGTGAAGCAGAAGTACGGCAACGCGATCTCGTGGGCCGACCTGCTGGTCCTCGCCGGCAACTGCGCGATCGAGTCGATGGGGCTGCAGACGTTCGGGTTCGGGTTCGGCCGCGAGGACGTGTGGGAGCCCGAGGAGATCTTCTGGGGGCCCGAGGACACCTGGCTCGGTGACGAGCGCTACGGGGGCGACCGCGAGCTCAGCGGCCCGCTGGGTGCCGTGCAGATGGGCCTGATCTACGTGAACCCCGAGGGCCCGAACGGGCGCCCGGACCCGGTCGCCTCGGCCCGCGACATCCGCGAGACCTTCCGCCGGATGGCGATGGACGACGAGGAGACCGTCGCCCTGATCGCCGGCGGCCACACCTTCGGCAAGACCCACGGCGCCCGCTCGGCCGACCACATCGGCCCGGAGCCCGAGGGTGCGCCGCTGGAGGAGCAAGGCCTCGGCTGGAAGAACGGCTACGGCACGGGCCACGGCGTCGACACCGTCACCAGCGGTCTCGAGGGGGCGTGGACGCCCACGCCGATCACCTGGGACAGCAGCTACTTCGACACCCTGTTCGGCTACGAGTGGGAGCTCGCCGAGAGCCCCGCGGGTGCCAAGCAGTGGAAGCCCAAGGCCGGGGCGGGCGCGGACGCCGTACCGGACGCGCACGACCCCGCCGTGCGGCACGCGCCGATGATGGCGACCTCCGACCTCGCCCTGATCGCGGACCCCGCCTACGAGAAGATCTCCCGCCGCTTCCACGAGAACCCCGACCAGCTCGGCGAGGCCTTCATCCGCGCCTGGTACAAGCTCCTGCACCGCGACATGGGCCCGGTGACGCGCTTCCTCGGCCCCTGGGTCGCCGAGCCGCAGCTGTGGCAGGACCCGGTGCCGGCCGTCGACCACGACCTCGTGAGCGAGGCCGACGTCGCCGCGCTCAAGCAGAAGGTGCTCGAGACCGGCCTGACCGTCTCCCAGCTCGTGCGCACCGCGTGGGCCTCCGCCGCGACCTACCGCGACACCGACAAGCGCGGTGGCGCCAACGGTGCGCGGATCCGGCTGGAGCCCCAGAAGGACTGGGAGGTCAACGAGCCGGAGCAGCTGGCGCAGGTGCTCGACACCCTCGAGCAGGTGCGCCAGGACTTCAACGGCGCGCAGTCCGGCAGCACCCGCATCTCGCTGGCCGACCTGATCGTGCTGGCGGGCTCGGCGGCGGTCGAGAAGGCTGCTCGCGACGCCGGTCACGAGGTCGCCGTCCCGTTCGCCCCCGGGCGCACCGACGCCACCCAGGAGCAGACCGACGTCAGCTCGTTCGCGGTGCTCGAGCCCAAGGCCGACGGGTTCCGCAGCTACCTGCGGTCCGGAGAGAAGCTCCCCCCGGAGGTGCTGCTGCTCGACCGCGCCAACCTCCTGGGCCTCACCGCACCCGAGATGACCGTCCTGGTCGGCGGACTGCGCGTGCTGGGTGCCAACGTCGGCGACTCCCCGCTCGGGGTGCTCACCGACCGGCCGGGGCAGCTGACGAACGACTTCTTCGCCAACCTGCTCAGCATGGACACCGTCTGGCGCACGTCCGAGACGGAGGAGAACGTGTTCGACGGTCGCGACCGCGCGTCCGGAGACGTCCGGTGGACCGCGACGGCGGTCGACCTGGTGTTCGGTGCGAACTCCCAGCTGCGTGCCCTGGCCGAGGTCTACGGCCAGGACGACGGCGCGGACAAGCTCGTGCGCGACTTCGCCAGGGCCTGGGCCAAGGTCATGACCGCCGACCGGTTCGACCTGCGCTGATCGCCGCGGCCCGGACGGGCCGCCACCGACGCCACGCGTCCGACCCGAACTCGTCGGGCGCGTGGCGTCGTCGTGCCCAGCGTGGGCACGTACGCCACCACCGACACCCCTGGAGAACCGATGACCGCTTCGGGCCCGGCGGGTCCCCGTCCCGTGCACCGGTTCCCGCCCGCGACGCTGGAGGCCGTCGTCGAGCCCGTGCACCCGACGCAGCGGATGCGCCTGCCGCGGCCGCGGATCGGCCCGGATCCGCTCGACCGGATGGCGTGGTTCCGCGAGAACCCGCGCTGAGCAGGGGTTCTCACGGAACCTGGCGGTGTCGCGCTAGCGGCGCGTGACCTGCACCGCCGAGCTCACCACGGTGACGCCCGGCACCGCCGGCGTGCGCATCTGCGTCGTCACCGTGCCGTTCCCGGTCTTCACGCCCCTGACGGTGAACGTGTACTGCAGGGAGGCGCCGGGGGTCGGGTCGGTCGAGGTGACCACCAGGTCGCCGGTGGGCAGGGTCGCCACCATGTCGCCCTCACCGGCGGCGTTCTCGGCGCCGACCAGGAAGTCCTGTCCAGCAGGGTCGCTCGGCATGTCGGCGGGGTCGTAGGCGTAGCTGATGTCCTGCACGCCGTTCACGCCGATCCAGGTCTGGAACGCGCGGGTGTCGGTGGTGCCGAACACGTTCACCCGGTGCTCGACGACGAGCCAGGTGCTCACGCCGTCATTGAGGGTGCCGGCGAGGATGCCTGCTGCGCCGGTGCCGTCCAGGTCGGTCCAGAACGGGGCGAGCACGTCGTTGGGCGGGCTCGGGTCAGGGCCGGCGGGCAGGTTGCAGCAGTTGTTGTCCTCGGAGGTCCCGCCGCCGACCACCAGGTAGCCGTTGGAGTTCACGCCGATCGAGGTGTAGGTCCGCCCGTTGTACTCGTACGCCGGGACGTTGAAGTTGATGAACTCCTCGTCCCCGATCGCGATCGGCGCGATCCCGAACAGATCGAGCGGCAGGTACCCCGCCGGGCCGGCGCCCGGGTCGACCGACGGCACCCCGAGCTCGGCACCGTCGAGGGTGGCGCCACGCACCTCGAGGGCGCGTGGGCGGGTGATGGTGGCCCCGGTGGCGCTGACGGCGACGAGCTCGGTGTCCAGCGCGGTGTCGAGGTCGACCACGGCCGGGTCGAACGAGGCGTTGGTCGCCGTCACGCTGCACGTCGCGGTGGCCCGCAGCGCGATCGAGGACGGCGTGCAGGACTGCGCCAGCGAGACCTCGCCCTGCTCGTGGACGAAGGCGACCGGCAGGTGCAGCTGCGGGCTGCCGACCGGCTTGAGTTCGATCGTGCCGAACTGCTGCGCGCCGAGCGGTGCGTCGGTGGTGATCGTGATCTTCAGCGTCGCCGACCTCCCCGGTCGCAGGGTCAGCTTCGCCGGCTTGACCGTGATCTTCGACCCGGCGGGCGACTGCGCGCTGGTCGCGATCCTCACGGCCCTGCTGCTCGTGCTCGTGATCACGCGCGTGGTCTCGAGGATCCCCGGCACGACGGGGGCGTTGACCGACGGCAGGTTGAGGTGCACGGCGGTCAGCGCGTCGTTGCCGAGCGCCGCGAACCGGGCCGCGGTCTCGTCCATCGTGAACGGCACCCGGTCCGAGGACCCGAGGTCGATCCGGCCCGCGCCCATGTCGAACGGGTCGGCCGGGGTGGTGAGGTCCTCCTTGACCACGCTGGTGAGTGCGGACGTCATCAGGGCCGACTTGATCTGCCCCGGCGACCAGGTGGGGTGCGTCGCGCGCAGGAGGATCGCGGCGCCGGCGACGTGCGGCGACGACATCGAGGTGCCGGCGATCGCCTGGTAGTACTCACCCGGCGGGCCGGACTCGGTGGCCTCGGTGATCGGGGTGTCGCCGGCGAGGATCTGCACGCCGGGGGCGGTGACGTCGGGCTTGAGGAAGAGCCCGGCGGGGCCGCGGGACGAGAAGGCGGCCATCACGTCGCCCTGGCCGTCGCGCGCGGTGCCCGCGGTGAAGGTGGCGGTCAGGCCGGGGTGGGCGGCGGCGAACGCCACCAGCGAGGTGCCGTCGGCGAGGTGCACCGTCGGCAGCCAGTGCGTGTCGGTCTCGATGTCGGCGAGCGTCGGGTTGTAGAGCACCATGCCGGCCGCGCCGCCCTGCAGGACGTTGAAGCCCTTGTCCACGCGGGCGTTCACGCCGCGCTGGCAGGCGACGATCTTGCCCGCGAAGATCCCGGGCGGGGCCGGGACGTCGCACAGCGGCCGGCTGTAGGGCGCGGCCGAGGAGAAGACCAGCGGGAGCGGTCCGGCGCCGCCGGTGATCGAGGCGCCGTCCACCACCAGGCTCGCGCCGTCGCTGGAGGCGACGGTCAGGGTCGAGGCGAACTCACGGGTCTGGGTCGAGGCGGCGACGGTCATCGTCCACGGCGACAGGTGGTTCGCGGTGCCCGCGCCGGGACCGTTGTTGCCCGCCGAGGTGGAGACCAGGACGCCGGCCGCGTACGCGTCGAGGAAGGCCAGCTCGACCGGGTCGGTGAACGGGTCGGTGCCCCCGGAGATGGAGAAGTTGATGACGGTGACGCCGTCGAGGACCGCCTGCGCCACGGCGGCGGCCGAGTCGGACGAGAAGCAGCCCTCGATGCCGCACACCTTGTACGACATCACCCAGGCTCCGGGCGCCATGCCGTGGATCGGGGGCTTCGGCGACCCCAGGACCGACACCCCGTCCACCACGTTGCCGGCCGACGTCGTCGTGGTGTGGGTGCCGTGGCCGTTGGAGTCGCGGGCGGTGTGGAACGGCTCGGCCGCCGCCCGAGCGGGGCTCGACAGGTACGTGGCGAGGAACGGACGGCCGCCGATGAGCTTCTTCTGGCAGACGAACGGGTCGGTCGCCGGCGTCAACGGGTTGTCGCCGAAGTCGCACACGCGCGCCGGTCCGGGCGGGGCGGCGAGGTTGCCCTGGTCGGCGAGGGAGGGGTGCTCGGGCCACACGCCGGAGTCGAGGTTGCCGTAGATGACGCCCTGGCCGGCGTCCGCCGTGCTGCCGAGGGCGGTGTAGACAGGCTGGGTGTTGAGGAAAGCCGCGCTGGAGTCGGTGAGCAGCTGGCGCGGGGTGTCGGCCTGGACGGCGGTGACGCCGTCGATCGCGAGCACGGCCTCGACGCTGCTGGCCGGGATGGTCGCGGCGATGCCGCCGTACACCGTCCGCAGCCGCTGGCCCACCTGCGCCGACGGCACCGCGGCGCGCAGGGCGGCGACCACGGATGCCTCGCGGCCCTGCTGGTAGCGCTGGTAGGCCGTCTCGGCCGTCGTCGCACCCGTGAGGGCCTTGCCGGTCACGCCCGGGCTGGTCGCGGCGAGCCCGGCGACGCCTCCGGCGTAGGACGCCGAGCCGTCGTGGTCGAGCTTGATCATCACCGTGACCGGTGCGGAGTCGGTGCGCGCCAGGAGGGCGGGGTCGGTGCGGGCGAGCCTGCTCGCCGCCGACTTGGCGCCGGACACCGTGGCGGCGGCCGTCAGACCGGTCGCGGTGAACCGGTCCGCGCCGGTGGGGGTGCCGGGCGCCGCCTGGGCCGGTGCCACCACCCCGGCCGCGGCCAGCAGCAGGGCGGCCAGACCACCGACGAGGACTCGGGACGTGGTGCGACCGGACATGCCAGCCTCCGGGTTCGACGAGCAGGAGTTGCCCGATCGACGGGCGGTCGATGACCCCTCGAAGGGGTGAGGCTGGTGCGCGGGCTCAGTGAACCACCACCCGTAGCGCGTGACAATGCCCTGTCCCCGTGCGGATTTCACGTAGTGTGACGGTTTGGCCCGGTGTGCCCTTCCCGTCAGGCGTCGGAGTTGCCCTTCCGGGCACGACCCAGGTAGACGCTGCACGCCGACCTGCCGCCGGTCACCGGGTTCGGGAAGTCGACGACCTCGCCGTGGACGTCGTCGAGCACCTCGCGCATCACGTCGAGGTACACGGCGGTCGGCGGGTCGTCGGACCACAGCCCGAACACCCCACCGGGACGCAGGTAGCGCACCAGCCGGCGCAAGCCGTCGGACGTGTAGAAGGCCCCGTGGCCGGGGTGCAGCGTGTGGTCCGGCGTGTGGTCGATGTCGACGAGCACGGCGTCGACCACCCGACCCGGCGCGTCCGGGTCGAACCCGTCGCCGGCTGCCATCGCGAAGAAGTCGCCGTGCACGAGCCGGGTGCGCGGGTCCTCGGCCAGCTCGGCGCCGCCGGGCACCAGATCCTCACGGTGCCAACGGATCACCTCGTCCAGCGCGTCGATCACGAGCACCTGGCCGACCCGATCGTCCGCGAGCACGGTGCGGGCCGTCCACCCGAGGCCCAGCCCACCGACCACGACGTCGAGGTGGTCGGAACCAGCAGGGAGCATCGCGAGCCCCAGCGTGGCGAGCGCCACCTCGGACGCGGTGAAGAGGCTGGTCATGAGGTACTCCTCGCCCAGCCGCACCTCGTACACCTCGACGCCGAGCGACGGCTCGATCCGCCGGCGCAGCGCGATCTCCCCCATGGGGGTCTCGGCCCAGGCCAGCTCCTCGATCCGCGGTGACATCCCCCGACCGTAGTGCCGGGCTCAGCCGCCGAGCGCCTCCAGGGCGAGCGCGGTCGCGCGGGCCACGGCCTCGTCCGACGGCTCGTCGGCGTCCTCGTCCCGGCTGGTCAGGACGGCCACGACCAGCGGCGCCCGACCGGGCGGATGCAGCACCGCGAGGTCGTTGCGGTTGCCGAAGTCGCCGGTGCCCGACTTGCTGCCCACCACCCAACCAGCCGGGGCGGCTGCGCGGACCAGGCCGTCGCCGGTCTCGCTCGCCCGCAGCCAGCCGTCCAGGAGGGCGCGGTCGTCCTGTGCCAGGCCGTCGTCGACCACCAGCAGGCGCAGGTCCGCGGCCAGCGCGCGCGGCGTCGAGGTGTCGCGCTCGTCGCCGGGCACGGCCGAGCTCATCTGCGGCTCGACCCGGTCGGTGCGCGTCGTGGTGTCGCCGAGGTCGCGCAACGCCGCCTGCAGCCCGACCGGCCCGCCGACGTGCTCGAGCAGCAGGTTGGTGGCGGCGTTGTCGCTCACCCGCACGGCGGCGTCGCACAGCTCGCGCAGCGTCATGGTGGTGCCGAGCCGGGTCTGCGCCACGGGGGAGTGCTGCACCAGGTCGCGCTGCTCGACCGGCAGCGCCACGGCGTCGAGGTCGGTGGCGCTCGCGCGGTCGAGCACCACCGCCGCGAGCAGCGCCTTGAACGTCGAGGCGTGGGCGAACCGCTCGTCGGCGCGGTGCTGCACCGTCGCGCCGGTGCCGGTGTCGACGGCCAGCAGCCCGATCCGCACGTCCAGCTCGGTCTCCAGCCGGGTGATCGCGGTCAGCTCGACGGGCGCGGGCGGTGTCGTCGGTGCGGGCGGTGTCGTCGGTGCGGGCGAGGACGTCGCGGCGGAGCTCGTCGTGGAGGGCGCCGGGCCCGACCGGTCAGCCAGGTCGCCGGACGGTCCCGTCGTGCACGCCGCCAGCAGCAGGCACGCCGTCACCGCGACCTGCGGCGCGCAGCGCCGTCGGGTCACCCTCGAGCCTCACGGGCCGGGTCGTCCGCCGGGCGCAGCAGGCAGAACTCGTTGCCCTCGGGGTCGCGCAGCACCTTCCACCGGTCGCCGTCGTAGACGTCGTCCGCGGTGGACGCGCCGACCTCGAGCGCGTGCCGGACGGCCGCCTCGAAGTCGTCGGTGCGCAGGTCCAGGTGCAGCCGGTTCTTGACCTGCTTGCCCTCCGGCACCAGCCCGAAGTCGAGCCGCACCGAGGCGTTCCGCAGCTCGACGAAACCCTCCTCGTCGGCCTCGACCTCGCCCCCGAGCAGCCGCTGCCAGAACCGCGCGAGCGCCAGCGGGTCGTGGCAGTCGAACGCGACGGCGGCGATCCCCGTGATCGGTGTCCCCATCGCCTCATCCCAGCACACCGGCTCAGCCGAGGGCGTGGACGAGGTCGAGCGCCGCCGGGGCCAGCGCCTGCTGCCGGGCCGCCCACACGGCGTCGGGCGAGGCGGTGCCGGCCACCAGCAGGGCCGTGACCGCACGCACCAGGAGCAGCGCCGACGCCGCGTCGAGCCCGGAGTCGGCGAGCACCTGGGCGCGCTCGTCCGCCGGGCCGGGCAGGTGCGCGCACAGGTACGCCAGGTCCCAGCCGGGCGGGCCGGCGCACAGGTGCTCGAGGTCGATCAGGCGCAGCCTGGCGTCGCCGTCGAGCAGCCAGTTGCCCGGGTGCGGGTCGGCGTGGGTCGCCACGGCCGGCAGCTCCCACCACAGCGCGGTGCCGTCGTCGTCCACGACCGGGCCCGCGCTGACGGCCCAGTAGGCCGTCAGCAGGTCCTCGGCGAGGTCGGGGGCGTCGGGGAGCGCGGCGCGCACCCGGGAGGCCAGCTGCGGACGCGGCTTGGCGACGTCGGTGGCGGGCAGCGGCCGCAGCCCGTGGGCGGGCACCTGGGCGAGGTCGTCGAGCACCCGGGCCGCCGCGGCCAGCGTCGTGGAGTCCCAGGCCGACGCCGGTCCGCCGGGCACGGCCTGCATCACCAGGGCGGGCACCGTCGGGTCGGTGGCGATCGAGGCCGCCACCTGGTCGAACCGGTGCGCGCGCAGGTGCGACAGCGCCTCGCCCTCGCGCACCACCGCCTGCCCGGCCTTGGAGCCGGGCCCGTCGGTGGCCCACTTCACCACCACCTCGTGCCCGTCGGCCAGGTGGACGCGCACGACCTGCATCCCGGAGAACCCGCCGGACAGCGGCTGGGTGGCGACCGCCTCACCCAGCGTCACGCCGATGAACGCGACCAGGGCCGCGGGCAGGGCGAGGTCGCCGGCCTCGACGACGACGCCGGCTGCGGTGGCGGGTGCGGTGCTCACGACCGCGGCAGCATCGCAGCAGGACGGCCGGTGCGGGACCCCCGGGTCGCCTCGCGGCGTGCCGCGAGGACCGGTAGACACGACCGGTGACCGTCGTCGGCTTCCACGCCTCCCACGAGCAGGTGCACCCCCGCGAGCTGCTGCGCGCCGTCCGCCGCGCCGAGGAGGTGGGGTTCGACGCGGCGATGTGCTCCGACCACTTCTCGCCGTGGAGCGAGCGGCAGGGCCACTCCGGCTTCGCGTGGTCCTGGCTCGGCGCCGCCCTCGCCACCACCGACCTCACCTTCGGGGTGGTGAACGCACCGGGGCAGCGCTACCACCCGGCGGTGATCGCGCAGGCGATCGCGACGCTGAACGCGATGTTCGACGGGCGGCTGTGGGTGGCGCTCGGGTCGGGGGAGCTGTCGAACGAGCACATCACCGGCGCGGTCTGGCCGCGCAAGGAGCTGCGCGACCGCCGCCTGCGCGAGTGCGTCGAGGTGATCCGCGCGCTGCTGCGCGGCGAGGAGGTCAGCCACGACGGGCTCGTGCACGTCGACCGGGCGCGGATCTGGACCCTGCCGGACGAGCAGCCGCTGCTGATCGGCGCGGCCGTCTCGCCGAAGACCGCTGCGGCGCACGCCGACTGGGCCGACGGTCTGGCCACCGTCAACCAGCCGGCCGACGTCCTGCGCGAGGTCGTCGCCGCCTACCGCGACGCCGGCGGCCGCGGCGACGCCACGCTGCAGGTGCACGTCTGCTGGGACCCGGACCAGGCGCGCGCCGAGCAGATCGCGCACGACCAGTGGCGCTCGAACGTGCTCGGGCCGCCCGCGAGCTGGGACATCGACTCGGCCGCGGTGTTCGACCAGGTCAGCGCGCACGTCACCGTGGACGCGGTGAAGGACGCGGTGGTCGTCGAGCACGACCTCGGCCGGCTCACCGAGCGGCTGCGCGAGCTCGTCGCGATCGGCTTCGACCGGGTGTACGTGCACCACGTGGGCCAGGAGCAGCTGCCGTTCCTCGACGCCTTCGGCGAGCACGTCCTGCCCGGGCTGAAGGCCGCCTGATGGACCTCACCCTCACCGGCGACCTGTGGTGGAAGACCGCCGTCGTGTACTGCCTCGACGTCGAGACCTACTTCGACTCCGACGGCGACGGCGTCGGCGACCTCGCCGGACTCGCCCAGCGGATCGAGCACCTCGCCGACCTCGGGGTCACCTGCCTGTGGCTGATGCCCTTCTACCCCACGGCGGAGAAGGACGACGGGTACGACATCACCGACTTCTACGCCGTCGACCCGCGCCTCGGCACCCTCGGCGACCTGGTCGAGGTGGTGCGCACCGCCCACGACCGCGGCATCCGGGTCATCGTCGACCTGGTGGTCAACCACACCTCCGACCAGCACCCGTGGTTCCGGTCGGCGCGGCGCAGCAAGAGCTCCCCGTACCGCGACTACTACGTCTGGCGGTCCGACCCGCCGCCGGACACCGGCGACGAGGTCGTCTTCCCGGGCGAGCAGGACGCGATCTGGACGCTGGACGAGCGGACCGGCGAGTACTACCTGCACCGCTTCTACCGGCACCAGCCCGACCTCGACGTGACCAACCCGGCGGTCCGCGACGAGATCGCCAAGATCGTCGGCTTCTGGCTGGCACTGGGCATCGACGGGTTCCGGGTCGACGCCGTGCCGTTCCTGATCGAGAGCAGGGGCGCCTCGGCCGCGGGGGCGAAGGACCTCGGGGACGGGCACCAGCTGCTCAAGGACCTGCGCGCGTTCCTGGGCCGCCGCAACGGCGAGGCGATCCTGCTGGGGGAGGTCAACGTGCCCTACAAGGACCAGGTGAAGTTCTTCGGAGGGGCCGACGGCGACGAGCTGACGATGCAGTTCGACTTCATCGGCATGCAGCAGACCTACCTCTCGCTCGCCCGGCGGGACGCGCGGCCGCTGGCGCGCACGCTGCGCAAGCGACCTGCCCTGCGCGACACGCAGTGGGCGTCGTTCCTGCGCAACCACGACGAGCTCACCCTCGACAAGCTCACCGACGCCGAGCGCCAGGAGGTGTTCGACGCCTTCGGGCCGGAGCCCGAGATGCAGGTCTACGGACGGGGTCTGGTGCGCCGGCTGCCGCCCATGCTCGACGGCGACCCGCGCCGGCTCCGGATGGCGTACAGCCTGATGTTCTCCCTGCCGGGGACCCCGGTGCTGTTCTACGGCGAGGAGATCGGGATGGGGGAGAACCTCGCCGCCGGCGGACGGCAGGCGGTCCGCACGCCGATGCAGTGGTCGGGCGACCAGCGCAACGGCGGCTTCTCCGACGCCGCGCCGTCGCGGCTGCCCAACCCGGTGGTCGAGGGGGCGTACGGGCCGAGGTTCGTCAACGTCGCCGACCAGCGGCGCGACGACGACTCGCTGCTCGCGTTCATCACCCTGCTGGCCCGCCGCTACCGCGAGTGCCCCGAGCTCGGGTGGTCCGACGTCGAGGTGCTGGACCAGCCGCACCGCCCGGTGCTCGCGCACCTGGCGCGCTGGGACGACGGCGTGATGGTGGGTCTGCACAACGTCGGCGACGACGCGCTCGTGGTGCCGCTGCAGCTGCCCGCGGAGCTGCGGCCGGAGGGTGCCTGGGGAGGGTGCGAGCTGGTCGACCTGCTGCAGGACGGGCGCACAGCCCTCGACGGCCGCGGTCGCGCCGAGCTCGCGCTCGACGGCTACGGGTACCGGTGGCTGCGGCTCACCCGGCCGGGGGACCGCAGGCTGCTCTGACGGGCCCTGCTCGCCGTCCTGGCCGCCCACGAGCTCGTGCGCCCGCTCACCCGGCTGGTGTGGGGCGGGCATCTCGAGCGGTCCGGTCTGATCAGGGCAGCGGGCCGAGCGCCACGTCCAGGGCCGGGTCGCGACCGGCCATGACGTCCTGCGCCGTCGGCGCCACCGGCAGGTGCGGCTCGATCGTCAGGCGCGGGTCGTCCGGGGTGCTGCGCTCCCAGTAGCGCGTGCTCACGCCCACCTGCAGCGGCACCGGGAGGTGGTCGAGCCCGACCTGGGTCACGTCGTCCCAGAAGTTCAGCCCGCCGCCCATCGGCTCGCCCACGACCACCGGCTCCAGCGCCCGCTCGACGTCGGTGGCGAGGTTGCTGGCGGCGGAGAACGTGACCCTGTCGGTGAGCAGCACCACCCGCGCGCCGGCGCGGGTCGAGACCAACCGCTGCAGGGTGGCGAGGGTCGCGCCGTTGTTGGTGTTGTCGCCCCCCGGGTTCTGCCGCAGGTCGAGCAGCACGCGATCGATCTCGGGGGCGGCCACCAGGGCGTCGACGGCCTGCCGGGCCTCGGGCCCGGGCGGACGGATCTGGGTCAGCCGCCAGTAGACGGCCGAGGTGCCGGGCAGCCGCTCGGACCACATCGTCTCGTCGTAGCGGCGGTAGCGCGTCCGGTCGTCCTGGGGGAGCCGGAGCTCGGCGAAATCGCCTGCCCACGAGACGAACTCGGCGTGCGGCAGCGGATCGACGTCTGTCTCCCACGGCGTTCCGTCCCGCTCCAGGCCGAGCCGGACCGGACCGTCCCCGACCAGGCCGAGGCCGCGCAGCACCTGCAGCCGTCGCAGCAGGAGCGGACGGAAGGTCGGCACCGTCGCCGGCCCGTCGCGCGGCACGAGCGGCTCGACCGCGGCCAGCACGTCCTCGGCCGGGTGGTCCCCGATCCGCACCAGCCAGGAGCCGGCGAGCCGGTCGTCCCCGTCCGGCGTCGCGGTCACCAGCAGCCGGCCGTCCAGCTCCCACAGCCCGAGGGGGAGCAGGTCCCCCTCGTGCCCCGGCCGGGGCAGGGCGAACTGGTGGCCGTCGCGACCCTCCCGGCTGAGCATCGCCACCAGCCGCATCACCGCGACCGTGGTCTCGTCCGCCGAGAGCGTGGCGAGCCGGTCCTGCAGGTCGCGCAGCGCGCCGACGAACTCCTCCCGCGGCACCCCGTGGAACGGCTCGGGGTGGATCACCTCGAGCCGGCGCAGCAGCTCGTCCAGGTCGGCGACCGCCTGCGCCGCGCTCCCGGACGCGGTGCTGCTCCCGGTCGGGGACCCGGCGCCCGTCGTGGCCGGCGGGCGCGCCGCGCCGGGTCCGCACCCCGCCAGCAGCGCGACCGCGCCCGCCAGGGCGCCACGCCGGGTGATCTCCGCCACGTCCGCGAAAGTAGTACGGCGCCGTAGTATCTCGGAAGGGCCCGGCGTCCGGCGACACCGGATCGTGACGCGGGCCGAGGTCGCCGGACCGGAAGGGCGGGTGAGGACGTGACCGTCGCCGCACCTCGACGGGTCAAGGGCACCTCCCTGCTGTTCGACGTCTTCGTGCTGGCCCAGGGCGTGGGGGAGATGCTCGGCGAGGCGCTCGCGGAGGGGCCGCTGACGGCGGAGGAGTACGCCGTGTACAGCCACCTGCTGGAGACCGGTGCGTGCACGCCCACGCAGGTCTCCCGCGAGCTGAGGGCACCGGCGACCACGGTCTCGGACTGGGTCCGGACGATGTCCGGCCGCGGGCACGTCCGCCGCCGGCGCAGCCGCACCGACGGGCGGTCCTACGAGCTGGTCCTCACCGCCGCCGGCGTGCGTGCTCACCGGGAGACCAACCGCCTGTTCGAGGACGTCAACGCCCGGTTCCTCGAGCGGCTCGGCCGTCCGGAGGGCGAGGTGCGGCAGGTCCTGGCCGAGGTGCTGGCCGCCACCGGCCCCCCGACGGCGGTGCCGTCGGCGCCGGCGAGCGCGCGGGTGGTCGGGGACGACCCGCGCGGCCGGTAGACTCCTGCGTACCGGTCCACTGACGTGACCGGACCTCCCGCGGACGAGATGTCCGCCCGGGTCGCTCCCCGTGAGACGTCCGCACCACCCGACGTCCCTCCACGAATCACCACGTTGCGGCCTTCGATCGCGACGGAGCTGTTCTCGCATGCCTGGCACCACCACGTCCTCGTCCTCCTCTGCCCGCGGCTACGGCCAGCGCTCCTCCGGGGCCGCTCCCGGGGCCAGCGCCCCCAGCGCGGCCGGCCGGCGTACGGCTCCTCCGGGGCCTCCCGCCGTCCGCGCACCGACACCGCGACCCTGGCGATGGAGGCGGCGCTCGACGCCGCCGCCAAGGCCCCCGAGCCCGCGGAGCGCTCGTTCTCCGACCTCGGCCTGCCGTCCGCCCTGGTGGCGGCCCTGGCGCAGGCGGGTGTGCACACCCCGTTCGCCATCCAGCGGCGCACCCTGCCCGACGCGCTCGCCGGCCACGACGTCCTGGGCCGCGCCCAGACCGGGTCCGGCAAGACGCTCGGGTTCGGCCTGCCGGTGCTGACCCGGCTCGAGGGCGCGCGCCGCACGACCAAGTCGCCGCGCGGCCTCGTGCTCGTCCCCACCCGCGAGCTGGCCCAGCAGGTGGCCGGCGCGCTGACGCCGCTGGCCGGCAGCCTCGGCCTGCGCGTCACCACCGTCTACGGTGGCGCGCCGATCGGCCGCCAGATCGCCGATCTCGAGCGCGGTGTCGACCTCGTGGTGGCCACCCCGGGCCGGCTGATCGACCTGATGGAGCGCCGCAGCGTGGTGCTCGACCGGGTCGAGGTCGCCGTGATCGACGAGGCCGACTACATGGCCGACCTCGGCTTCATGCCGGCCGTGAAGCAGATCATGGACGCCACGCCGGACGGCGGGCAGCGGATGCTGTTCTCCGCCACCCTCGACCGCGGCGTCGGCACACTGGTGCAGGCCTACCTCGTCGACCCGAAGGTCCACGCCGTCGCGGCGACCGCGGCGCAGGTCGACCTGATGGACCACCGCGTGCTCAGCGTCCGCACCGAGCACAAGGTCGCCGTCGCCACCGAGGTCGCGGGTCGTCCTGGCCGGACGCTGTTCTTCGTCCGCACCAAGAACGGCGCCGACCGACTGACCCAGCAGCTCACCGTCGCGGGCGTGCCGGCGACCACGATCCACGGCAACCTCAACCAGAGCGCGCGGCAGCGCTCGCTGGCCCAGTTCACCTCCGGCCACCGCCGGGTGCTGGTCGCCACCGACGTCGCCGCCCGCGGGATCCACGTCGACGACGTCGACCTGGTCGTGCACTTCGACCCGCCGAACGACCACAAGGACTACCTGCACCGCTCGGGCCGGACCGCGCGCGCCGGCAGCTCCGGCACCGTCGTCTCGCTGGTCAGCCCCAGCCAGCTGCGGACGATGGCCCGGCTGCACTCCGACGCCGGCGTCACCGCCCGCACCACCGCCGTGCAGCCCGGCCACGCCGAGGTGCGCGAGATCGCGACCTCCGGCGAGCCGGTCGTGGTCACCGAGATGCCGCGGCAGGAGCGCACCTGGAAGGGCCGTCCCCGCCGCCAGGGCCCGGGCCGCCCGAGCCAGGGGTCGGGCCGACCGTCCGGCAGCCGCTACCAGGGTCGCGACTCCCGCCGCGAGCGGTAGAGCGACCAGCACGACCCAGCACGACCCAGCACGCACCGAGGGCCCCGGACATCCACCGTCCGGGGCCCTCGTGCCGTGCCGCTCGTCAGAACCAGTGCTTGCGTCCCCCGATGGCGCGTCCGGTGCCGCCGAGGACGGCGAGGACCAGTCCGATCACGATCAGGATGGCCCCGATCGTGACGAGGATGCTGAGGCTGTCTACCAGCAAACCCAGGATCAGGAGGATGACGCCGAGGACGATCATGCAGGTGACCTCCAGGTCGGGCGGTGCACCACTGAGCACACGAGGGGGTCTCGCGCCCGGCACCGCGCCCCACATGGTGGTCGCTCCGGCGCCCGTGCGCGACTCGACACTCCGGGACCGGACCGGAGGGGGCGTGGCCGCGGCGCGGTACCGGCACCGGTCCGGCATGATGCGCTGATGGCTGCCGACCCCACGACCGACCGCGACGTGCCCGCTCACGTGCGGGCCGGCAACAAGCTCCTCGAGGTGGCCGAGACCGTCGTCTACGTCGGGATCGCCGCCCTCCTGGTGGTCATCGCCATCACCGTGATCGGCGTCACCGCCGTCAACGTGCCGTCGATGGTCGGCACCGACTTCGACGGCACCCAGTCGGCCGCGCTGGAGCTGCTCGACTCGCTGCTGCTGGTGTTCATCGTCGTCGAGCTGCTGTACGCGGTGCGCGCCACGATCGCCGAGCGGCAGCTGGTCGCCGAGCCGTTCCTGCTCGTGGGCGTCATCGCCTCGATCAAGGAGATCGTCGTGCTGTCGGTGAAGGCGGCCGACCTGGTGGGCGAGCCCGAGTTCGCGGACGCCGCGTGGGAGATCGGCCTGCTCGGAGGGCTCGTCCTGGCCCTGGGGTTCACCGCGTGGCTGCTGCGGCTCAAGGAGCGCGAGCCGGACGAGACCGACGACCAACCGGTCGTCGAGAAGGCGCAGGCGTGAGCGACCTCCTGCGGGAGAGCCGGCGCGACCTCGCCCTGGCGATCGGTGTGATGGCCTGGATCGGCGGGGTGCTGTGGTGCGACCGGTCCGGCCCGATGGCCGAGCAGGTCGTCCTCGGCGCGCTGACGTGGGGCGTGCTGCTGCTGGCGCTGCGGCGCGAGACGCCGCAGGTGCGCACGCAGACCGGCATCGTCGTGGTGCTCGCCACGCTGGTGGAGTACACCTTCTCGCCGCTGCTCGAGGCGTACACCTACCGGCTCGACACCGTGCCCGCGTTCGTCCCGCCGGGGCACGGCCTGGTGTACCTCGCTGCGCTCGCGCTCGGGCGCACCGCGCTGTTCGTCGCCCTCCGCCGACCCCTCGTGGTCGGCACCGTCGTCGTGGGCGGGGCGTGGGCGGCCCACGGCCTGCTGCTGGCCGAGCGGCCGGACGCCCTGGGGGCGTTCTGGTTCTGCTGCCTCGTGGGGTTCCTGCTGTGGGGTCGCTCGCAGCTGCTCTACGTGGGCGCGTTCCTCGTGGTCTCCTGGCTGGAGCTGCTCGGCACGGCGTGGGGCAACTGGGCCTGGGCGACGCACGACCCCGTGCTCGGCGTGGTGAGCCAGGGCAACCCGCCGTCGGGCGCCGCCGGCGGCTACGGCTGGTTCGACCTCTGGGCGATCCTGCTCGCGCCCTGGGTGCTCGGCCGGGTCCACGCTGTGCGCGCTGCGGTGCAGCAGGTGCGGTCCGCGGCCTGATCCGCTCCGGACCGCCTGTCCCTCAGGCGATCTCGACGACGACCTTGCCGAGCGCGCGACCCTCGCCCACGTGCGCGAGCGCCTCGGCCGACCTGGTCGAGCCGGTAGGTGCGGTCGACGTGGATGCGCACCTCCCCGTCGGCGCAGAGCCGGGCGAGCGGTTCGACGTGAGACGGTCCCTGCCGTACCACGAGGACCCCGATGTCGCGACGGCCCACGGCACCGAGCAGCCTGCCGAGCGTCGCGACCGACAGCATCGTGCGGACGGGCCCGCCGACGCACCGGTACCGGCCACCGGGCGCGAGCGCGCGCCGGTACGCGATCACCGAGCGGCGGGCGACCAGGTCGAGGACGCGGTCGTAGGGACCTGTGCGCGTCCAGTCGGTCGCGCGGTGGTCGAGCACCTCGTCGGCGCCGAGGGACCGCATGTGCGCGAGCTTGCCCGCGTTGTCGACCGCCGTGACGTGGGCCCCGCTGCGCCGGGCGAGCTGGATCGCGAACGACCCGGTGCCGCCCCCGCCGCCGTTGACGAGCCACCGGACGCCGGGCGCGAGCCCGGCGGTGCCCTGCAGGGCGATCGCGCCGCACTGAGGGAGGGCCGCGGCATGGACAAAGTCCAGACCCGCCGGCAGAGGAGCGAGCGCCCGCTCGGGCGCGACGGCCAGCTCGGCGAAACCGCCCATCAGCTCGAGGTTGTCGCCGTAGACGGGGTCGCCGGGCCGGAACCGGGTGACCTCGTCGCCGACCGCCTCGACCGTCCCCGCCAGGTCGGATCCCAGCACCCGGCGGGCAGGGGTGCGCAGACCGCCGATCCGGGCGTAGGCCGGCGAACCGACGAGGCACTCCCAGTCGCTGAGGTTGACCGACGTCGCCGCCACCCGCACCAGCACCTGCCGCGGTCCGGGCACCGGGACCGGGACGTCCTCCAGCCGCAGCACGTCCGGGCCCCCGTAGCGATCCCGGACGACGGCCTTCACGTCGCCGGCGGGTCCGACCGCGCGAGCGCGGCCAGCGCCGCCTCGTGCAGGTGGCCGTTGGTGGCGAGCGCGTTGCCCCCGAAGGGACCGTCCACCCCGTCGACCGAGGTGAACCGGCCTCCGGCCTCGGTGACGATCGGCACCAGGGCCGCCATGTCGTGCAGCTCGAGCTCGGGTTCCACGGCGACGTCGACCGCTCCCTCCGCCACGAGCACGTACGAGTAGAAGTCGCCGTAGGCGCGGGTGCGCCAGCAGCTGCGGGTGAGGTCGAGGAAGTCGTCCAGCCGCCCGCGCTCCTCCCACCCGTGCAGGCTCGAGTACGACAACGAGGCGTCCTCCATCCGCGACACCGACGACACGTGCAGCCGGGTCGCGGACGACAGCGAGCGCCCGGTCCAGGCGCCGGAGCCGGTGGCGGCCCACCAGCGGCGGTTCAGGGCCGGGGCCGAGACCACGCCGAGCACGGGGCGTCCGGCGTCCAGAAGCGCCAGCAGGGTCGCCCACACGGGCACGCCGCGGACGAAGCTCTTGGTGCCGTCGATCGGGTCGACCACCCACTGCCGCGGGCCGTGCCCGGTGTCCTCGTACTCCTCGCCGACCACGGCGTCTCGCGGACGGGTCCGGCGCAGCTGCGTGCGCACCAGCTCCTCGGCGCCGCGATCGGCGTCGGTGACCGGCGTGAGGTCGGGCTTGCTCTCGACGGCGAGGTCGAGGGCCTTGAACCGCGAGGTGGTGAGGGCGTCGACCTGGTCGCAGATGACGTGCGCGAGCCGCAGGTCGTCGTCGTACGACGCGACCCGGCGCTGGCTCTCCTCGCTCACGAGGGGACCGTACCGGGCGCCGACCGGGGTCACCGGGATGTCGGACGACACCCGTCGGCAGCAGGGGTGAGGATGGCGGGGTGGAACGGATGCCCCTGCACCTCGCCCTCGCCGACCGCGACAAGGTCCTGGCGGTGTACCTCGACGACGACGGCCGGATCACGCAGATGCCGCGCAAGAACCGCAAGAAGCTGGTGGTGCTCGACCACGTCAGCCGCGTGTTCGACCCCGGCGTGCGCTACGACGAGAGCGAGGTCAACGCGCTGTGCCGCTCGTTCCACGACGACGTCGCGATGCTGCGGCGGGCCCTGGTCGACGAGGCGTTCCTGGCCCGCGCCGACGGCGTCTACTGGCGGATCGGCGGCACGGTGGAGTGACCGCGACCACGTCTTGACGTCCGCTTGAGGTCGGCTCTGCCCATACTTCCTGCATGGACGACCTCTTCGGCTCGATCGCCGGCCTGCCGCTCCACCCGCTCGTCGTGCACGGCGTCGTGGTGCTGCTGCCTCTCATGGCCGTCGTCACGGTGCTCGTGACGTTCGTCAGCCGGTGGCGCGGCGCCGCCTGGCTCGTCGTCGTCGCCAACGCCGGGGTCACCGTGATGGCGCTGGTGGCCAAGGAGAGCGGCGAGCGCCTCAAGGACGCGCTGCCGGTCGAGAGCGACGCCATCGACCGCCACGCCGAGCTCGGCGACGTGCTGCCGCTGTTCGCGCTCGGCCTCCTGGTCGCGTCGCTGGTCGCGGCCCTGCTGCGCTCCAGCGCCCGGCTGCGCTGGCTGGGGATCGTCCTGGCCGTCGTCGCCGGCGCGGCTGCGGTCACCTGGACCGTGCTCACCGGCCACAGCGGGTCGACGGCGGTGTGGGAGGGCATCACCCCCTGACGCTCACGCCGGCGGAGGCACCGGGTCGCCGAGAACCCACGGGGTGACGGCCCGGACGGCGGCGACGGGCACCGGTCCGTACACGTGCGGGTAGGGGTCGTCCTGGCCGGGCACCTGCTCCCAGCGCACGGGTGACCCCGACGCCTCGAGGGCCGCGACGTCGATCTCGAGCAGCACCAGGGGGTCCTGGACGTCGACGTAGTACCGCCGCGCGACACCGTCGAGCTGTGCGGGCGTGCTCGCGTGGATGTAGCCCTCCTCGGCGAGCGTGATCCCGAGGGTCGACCACTCGTAGCGTCCGAGCGCCACGGCGTCCTCCCAGTCCCGCAGCAGGGCCAGGTGCCAGATCGGTTCTCGGACGCCCTGTTCCATCAGAGCGCGCGCACCTGGTTGTTCCTGGCGTCGTGGGTGAGCTCGGCCAGCCCCAGCGCCTCCAGCAGCGGCGGCAGGTACATGCCGAAGCGGCCGCGGTAGCCCTTGCGCAGGCCGTACCAGCCGCCCACCGGGTTGGTGTCCGAGCGTCCCCACGCCTCGACGGTCCCGTCGGCGGCGTCCTTCTTCTCGTCGGCGGCGCCGAGCGGGACCCAGCCGCCCTGCTCGCGCAGCCACGCGTGCAGGTCGTCCACGGCCGACAGGTGGTACCGAAGGGTGGTGCTGCCGACCTGGCACACCAGCGCGGGCGGGTCGGCGTCGGTGTCGCGGTGCATCGTGTAGGTCGACGACCCGGGCGCGGTGGTGAGCTGCCAGGGGTCGTCAGCGGTCCCGGTACCGGTCATCCACCCACTCTGGCACCGCACGGCACGCAGCGGAACGGCCGACCGATCACCGACCGCGAACGCTCACCAGTGCACTCCGCCGGCCATCAGGGCGGTCTCGGCGTCGAAGCGCTGCATCGTGGTCAGGGGCGTGCGGTCGGCGTCGTGGTCGACCCCGATCACCCGGCAGGTGCGCAGCAGCACGTCGTCGTAGGCGCCCTCGGACGCGCGCACGCGCTCGTACTTCCCGGGCTCGTCGCACGCGTGCGCACGCTGCACCAGGCGCGAGAGCCGCTGCAGCTCGAGGGTGCAGATCAGCAGCTCCACCGGCTCCTCCGGCGCGGGCTCCGCACGGGGCCGGACGCCGACCCCCTGGAGGACGGCTCCGCGCCACCCGCCGCAACCGTGGCCACGGCCGTCGTCGCAGGGCGCACCAGAGCCGGCCGGCGAGCCCCGTCGCGAGCGCCAGCGACACCGTGAACACCAAGACCACGAGCAGCGTCATCACTCCCTGGTCCAGTGTGCGACGAGACGGGCCCACCGCGCCACGCAGATGCCCGGTCCCACCCGGCCGGCCGTGCTGGCTAGGGTCGATGGCCGTGACGACCCCGATCCGCTCCGGCACCGTCCTGCCCGCCCGTCGCGAGGACGTCGAGCTGCACACCGCGGACGGTCTCACGCTGGTCGGCGAGCTCGCCCTGCCGCTCGACCGCGACCCCGTGGCCACGCTGGTGACGCTGCACCCGCTGCCCACGCACGGCGGGTTCATGGACAGCCACGTGTTCCGCAAGGCGTCGTGGCGGCTGCCCGCCCTGGCCGGCATCGCGGTGCTCCGGTTCAACCTGCGCGGCGTCAGCAGCCCGCGCGGCACCAGCGAGGGTGCCTTCGACTCCGGCGACGCCGAGCGCTACGACGTGGCGGCGGCGATCGAGCTGGCCGAGTTCCGCGACCTGCCGAACCGCTGGCTGGTGGGCTGGTCGTTCGGCACCGACCTGGCCCTCATGCACGGCAACGACCCCTCGGTGGAGGGCGCGATCCTGCTCTCGCCGCCGCTGCGGTTCTCCGCGCCGCCGCACCTGCACGCCTGGGCCGAGTCCGGCCACCCGGTGCTCGCGCTCGTCCCCGAGCTGGACGACTACCTGCAGCCCGACGAGGCCCGCGAGCGGTTCGCCGCCATCCCGCAGGCGCGGGTCGTGGGCGTCGAGGGTGCCAAGCACCTGTGGGTGGGCGAGGCCGCGGTGCGCCGCGTGCTCGACGAGGTCGTGGCCCAGGTGGCGCCCGGCGTGCCCGTCCCGCTCCCGACCACCTGGGACGGTCCGTCCGAGACCCACGACGACCTGCGGCGCTGAGCGCCTCTCACCGCGCACCGTCGCGGGTCCAGGGCGCGGACCGACCGGCCGTCGCCAGGTGCAGCGGCCGCATGCTCACGCCGGTGGCGGCGAGCGAGCCGAGCGCCTGCGCCCACGCCCGGTCGCACGCGTCGACCGCCGAGGGGCCGGGCCGGCTGAGCAGCATCGCCACCGAGCCCCCTGGGGCCTGCTCCTCCAGCACGCTCCCCGCGACGTGGCCGAGCCCGTCGAGCACCTGCCCGTGCGGGTGCCGGGGCAGCTCGACCGGCATCACGACGGGGAGCATCCGCCGGCGTCGAACCAGATCACCACAGGGTCCGCTCGTCGAAGGGCTCCGAGGCGACGACCTCCTGCCACCGCGGCGCAGCTCGGCGTCGGACCGGTTCGTCGTCTCGCTCATGACCCGACCCTCGCCGCGGACGGCGCGGGCGTCGTCCACAGGCGACGCACGCCCTGCTGTCCACAGGGCCTGACCACGGCTCGTCAGGCCGTGCGGCGGTGCCACGCGAGCATCGCGTGGTTGAGCTGGACGACCGGTTCGGTACTGCTGGTCGTCGATGGGTGGCCGAGGACCGGTGGTGGGTGTGAGCTGTAGGTGTGGCCGGTCGGGGTGGTGGTGGTGACGGTGCCGTCGGGATCTCGTTGCGCCGACCAGCCCGGTGCTTGTTTGGCGAGGTTGCAGCGGCGGCAGAGGCCTTGGGCGTTCTCGCGTGCGGTGGGGCCGTCGTCGGCGTAGTCCTCGACGTGGTCGGTCTCGGCGATCGGGGCGTCGCACCACGGGGTGCGGCAGGACTGGTCGGAGAGCCGGACCAGGTGGGCCAGTCCGTCGGGGAAGCGGCGGGAGCGGGAGTCCATCGCGACCAGGGCGGTGCGGTCGGGGGTGGTGTAGAGCCGGCGGAGCCAGGCCCGCCCGGCCGCACCGGCGCGGGCGACCAGGGTGCGGGCGATCAGGCCGGGGATCGGGACGGGGACCTGGCCGCGGGCGTGGACCGTGGCCGAGGCGCCGCCGTGGCCGAGCAGGGTGGTGTCGGTCATCACCAGGTCGACGTGCACGGGCACGGGCTCGGTGAGCGGGTCGCGGCCGGTGACCCTGGCGACGAACGCGTCGGCCATCACCTGCCCGCGCGAGCGGGGGTCGCCGGTGGCGGCGGCCCGGGCGGCGTCCTGCCGCAGGGCGGCGAAGCACGCCACGCCCTCGGCCACCGGCACCAGCGCGCTGAGGTAGACCATCGTGTCCGGCGCCGGCCGGATCGTGACCGTGCGGTCGGCCTCTGCCTTCGCCGCCCGCTTCACCGCCGACTCGGGGTCGAGCCTCTGGGCCAGGCCCTTGGCGGCGCGGGTGAGCCGGCCGGTGGAGGTGCCGGGCTGCTCGAGCATGTCGGCGAGCCGGGCATCGACCTCGGTGCGGTCGTCGGCCTGCAGGACCGCGGTCTCACGGACCAGGCAGGTCGCGGTCCACTCGGTGATCCGGCCGCTGCTGAGGGCGGCCAGTGCAGTTCGGCATCTCGTGCACCAGCGCGGTGGCCATCCCGACGAGCTTGCCGCCCTGGTGCGGCGACTCCCCGCGCGCCAGCGCGACCTGCTCGACCACGCCACGGTGTGCCCGCTGGTTCGGTACCCCCGCCGCGACCTGCACGGCCCGCTGCGAGGCGACCAGGTCTGCGGTGATCCGCGCCTGGGTCGCCGACGCCGCCCGTTTCAGCTCCTCCAGCTCCCGGATCTGCTCGACCCGACCCGCGTCGTCACCGCCGGCTCGAGAGCGCGCACGTCCGCGACGATCTCGGCGAGCGCCGACGGCAGGGTGTCGAACACGTGTTCGATTCTACCTGAGCACGTCCCTGATGACAAGGGTCTTCAGTGACGAACGAGTCGCTAGAGCCGGTCCTGCCGCGGCATCAGGACCTCCTGCACGACCAGCAGGACGCCGGCGGCGATGGGGATCGCGATCAGGGCACCGAGCGCGCCGAGCAGGGTGCCGCCGACGAGGGCCGCCACGAGCGCGACCGCGCCGGGCACCGAGACGGTGCGGGCCATGATCTTCGGTGCGATCAGGTAGTTCTCGACCTGCTGGTAGACGATGTAGTAGACGAGCACGATCAGCGCCGTGGGCAGGCTGACGAACAGCGCGACCACCACGACCACGACCGCGCCGAGGGTCGCGCCGACGAGCGGGATCAGGCCGAAGACGCCGACCACGATCGCGAGCACCGCGGGGTACGGGATGCCCAGGATCAGCATCATCACGTACGAGCAGAGGCCGTTCAGGGCCGCGATGGCGATCTGGCCGCCCACGTAGCCGCCGATGCGCTTGCTGATCTCGTCGCCGATCAGGGTGACCCGCTGGCGGCGAGTGGCCGGCACGAGGGCGTAACCGGTGCTGCGCAGGGTGCGCATCGAGGCGAGGAAGTACAGGGTGAGGATCAGCACGGTCAGGGTGCTGAACACCCCGCCGAGGAGCGCCTGGCCGGCACCGAGCACGCCGCCGAAGAGGGCGGCGAACGTCTCGCCGTTGCCGAGGCGCTGCTGCACCTCCTGCGTGACCCGCCCGACGATGTCGTACCGGTTGTCGAGGTCGACGAACCACGGCGCCTTCTGCACGTCCTGGACGTACTGCGGCAGCTGGGTGGCGAGCTCGGTGCCCTGCTCGACGATGATCGGCGCGACCATGAAGCCGAAGCCGACGAAGACGCCGATCGACGGCGAGGAACACGACAGCGATGGCCCAGCCACGGTGCAGCCCACGGCGATCGGAGCCACTCCACGACCGGCTCGAGGCCGAGGGCCAGGAACAGGGCGACGACGAGCAGGGTGATGACGTGCGAGATGCGGCCGAGCGCCTCGACCAGGCCGACCGCCACCAGCACGCCGATCGCGCCGACGAAGCCGACGTAGAAGGGGTGCGCGCGGTCGAAGTCGCGGCCCGGGTCGCCCGAACCGCCCGTGGCAGCGGAGGCGATGGTGGACGGAGGCGCGTCGGCGGCGGGGCGGTCCGACGGGTCCTCGGCGGGACGGCGGCGGTGACGTCAGCTCCTGCGGCGGTGGCAGTGCGTCGCACGGGCGGCCGCCCGCTCGGCGAGCATCTGGTCGAGCGTGGGGAAGCCGGTGTGGCTGCGGCCCAGCTCGCGGCGCTGGGCCAGCGCGGCGCGCACCTCGCGGCGACCGTCGGCGGAGCCGAGCAGCGAGCGCAAGCGGCGGATCGCCCCCGGCCGCGCGGGGAACCGCGGTTCGCGCGGCGGGCGGGGTGCCCTCCTGGGCGAGTCCGTCGTGCTCCCCGAGGTGCTCGGAGGAGTCCTTCCCGGTGGACCCGCCGGTCCCGTCAGCCGTCACGCCACGTCCTTCCGCACGCCCGAGCAGGTCGCGGCGAGCCTAGCCGTGCGGCGACCGACGACGCCCGTCGGGACAGGCCGGGACGCGCGAGGTCCGTGACCGCGCGCTCAGACGTCGCGGAAGCGGTTGATCTGCGTCTCGAACCGCGCGCGGGTCTCGGTGTCGGTGATGCCGAGACCCTCCTGCGGCGACAGCGCCAGCACGCCGACCTTGCCCTGGTGCACGTTGCGGTGGACGTCGTGCGCGGCCTGCCCGACGTCGTCGAGGGAGTAGGTGCGCGAGAGCGTGGGGTGGACGATGCCGCGGGCGATCAGGTCGTTGGCCTCCCACGCCTCGCGGTAGTTGGCGAAGTGCGACCCGACGATCCGCTTCAGGCTCATCCAGAGGTAGCGGTTGTCGTACTCGTGCATGTACCCGGACGTGGAGGCGCAGGTGACGATCGTGCCGCCCTTGCGGGCTGCGTAGACGCTGGCGCCGAACGTCTCCCGGCCCGGGTGCTCGAACACGACGTCGACGTCGTAGCCGCCGGTCAGCTCGCGCACGCGCTTGCCGAAGCGGCGCCACTCGGCCGGGTCCTGGGTGGTCTCGTCCTTCCAGAACCGGTAGTCCTCGGCGCGCCGGTCGATGATCAGGTCGGCGCCCATCCGGCGGCAGATCTCGGCCTTGTCCTCGCTGGAGACCACGCACACCGGCGTCGCGCCCGCGGCCAGCGCCATCTGCGTGGCGTACGAGCCGAGGCCGCCCGAGGCGCCCCAGATCAGCACGCGGTCACCGAGCTTGAGACCGGCGCCGTTGCGAGAGATCAGCTGCCGGTAGGCGGTGGAGTTCACCAGGCCGGGGGCGGCGGCCTCCTCCCAGCTGAGGTGGGCGGGCTTGGGCATCAGCTGGTTCGACTTCACCAGCGCGAGGTGGGCCAGGCCGCCGAAGTTGGTCTCGAAGCCCCAGATCCGCTGCTCGGGGTCGAGCATCGTGTCGTTGTGGCCGTCCGGGTGCTCGAGCTCCACCGACAGGCAGTGCGCCACGACCTGGTCGCCGGGCTTCCACGTGTGCACGCCCACCCCGGTGCGCAGGACGACGCCGGCGAGGTCGGAGCCGACCACGTGGTACGGCAGGTCGTGGCGGGCGGCCAGGGGGGACGTGCGGCCGTACCGCTCGAGGAAGCCGAAGGTCGAGACCGGCTCGAAGATCGAGGTCCAGACGGTGTTGTAGTTGATCGCGCTGGCCATCACGGCGACCAGCGCCTCGCCCGGTCCGAGCTCGGGGGTGGCGACGTCCTCGAGGTGGAGCGAGCGCCGCGGGTCCTTGTCGCGGCTGTCGACGCCGTCGAACATGCGCGACCTCGTCCTTGTGCACCGTGACCGCGCGGTAGTGGTCCGGGATGTCGAGGTGGCCGACCTGGTCGAGCTCGCCGGCGAGGATCGCGTCGCGGATCTGGTCCATGCCGCCGGAGGTTACTGACGAGTCAGGTCCCGTGGGGTGCGGTGTGATCGACGCCACCGGCAGCGGGCTCCACCAGCTCCACCAGGACACCGCCGGCGTCCTTCGGGTGCACGAAGTTGACTCTGCTGCCTGCGGTCCCGCGTCGCGGGGCGTCGTAGAGCAGCCGCAGACCCCGCTCGCGCAGGGTCGCGGAGACCGCCTCGACGTCGGTGACGCGGTACGCCACCTGCTGCACGCCCGGCCCGCTGCGGTCGAGGAACCTCGCGATCGTCGACTCCGGCGAGAGCGGCGCGAGCAGCTGCACGGCGGCGTCGCCCACGCCCATCATCGCCTCGCGCACGCCCTGCTCCTCGTTCACCTCCTCGTGCAGCAGCGCCATCCCGTAGGTGTCGCGGTAGAACGCGATCGCGACGTCGAGGTCGGGGACGGCCACGCCCACGTGGTCGATCTGGGTGAACAGCGGCTCGGCCGCGCCGGCGGGTGAGGTGGTCATGCCCGGCAGGGTAGGCGCGCGGCACACCCGGGCGCCGCGTGAGGTGGCTCACCGCGAGGTCGTCGCGGACGGGTCGTGGGTACGCTGCCGGGAGGCCGTCAGCCGCACCCGGACGGACGGCCCGTCGCGTCGCCGCAGGAGGAAACCGTGCCCAGCCGCTCGTCCGTCATCGTCGCCGGAGCCCGCACCCCGATGGGCCGGATGCTCGGCTCGCTCAAGGACTTCTCCGCCGCCGACCTCGGCGCGGTGGCCATCCGCGGGGCGCTCGAGAAGGCCGGCGTGGCGCCGGAGCAGGTCGAGTACGTGATCCTCGGCCAGGTGCTCCCCGCGGGCGCCGGGCAGGCCCCGTACCGGCAGGCCGCGGCCGCCGCGGGCATCCCGATGGACGTCCCGTCGCTCGGGGATCAACAAGGTCTGCCTGTCCGGCATCGACGCCATCGCCCTGGCCGACCAGCTCATCCGCGCCGGGGAGTTCGACGTCGTGGTGGCGGGCGGCATGGAGTCGATGACGCAGGCGCCGCACCTGCTCGAGCGCTCGCGGTCCGGGTACAAGTACGGCGACGTCACGGTGCGCGACCACATGGCCCACGACGGCCTGTGGGACGCCTTCACCGACCAGGCGATGGGCGGGCTCACCGAGGCCGCCAACACCGGCTCGCAGGAGTTCACGCGCGAGGAGCAGGACGCGTTCGCCGCGCGCAGCCACCAGCTCGCCGCCCGCGCCTGGAAGGACGGCCTGTTCGACGACGAGGTGGTCGCCGTCGAGATCCCGCAGCGCAAGGGCGATCCGGTCGTGTTCAAGGACGACGAGGGCGTGCGGGCCGACACCACCACCGAGTCGCTGTCGCGGCTGCGTCCGGCGTTCCGCAAGGACGGCACCATCACCGCCGGGTCGGCGTCCCAGATCTCCGACGGCGCCTGCGCGGTCGTCGTGATGAGCCGGGAGAAGGCGGAGGAGCTCGGGCTGCTCGTGGATCGCGGAGATCGGCGCCCACGGCGTGGTCGCCGGTCCCGACTCCGCGCTGCAGAGCCAGCCGGCCCGTGCGATCGAGAAGGCCTGTGCCCGAGAGGGTATCGACCCCAAGGACCTCGACCTGGTCGAGATCAACGAGGCGTTCGCGGCCGTCGGCCTGGCGTCCACCAAGGAGCTCGGGCTCGACCCGGAGAGGGTCAACGTCAACGGCGGGGCCATCGCGATGGGGCACCCGATCGGCATGTCCGGCGCGCGGATCGTCCTGCACCTCGCCCTCGAGCTCGGGCGCCGCGGTGGCGGCACCGGCGTGGCGGCGCTGTGCGGCGGAGGCGGCCAGGGCGACGCGCTCATCGTCCGCGTCCCCGCCTCGGCCTGAGCAGCAGACGGGCCAGGCGGGCTGCGGCGCAACGGATCTCGCGCGTGGCTGACCGCCGGGCGCCTGGTCCTGACGTGGCCTCGCTGGTCGCGGAGGCCCGCGAGGGTTCGCCTCGTGCGGTCGCCCGGCTGATCTCGCTGGTCGAGGACGCCTCGCCGTTGCTGCGCGAGGTGATGGCCGCCCTCGCGCCGCACGCCGGGTTCGGCGTGGGTGGTCGGCGTCACCGGGGCGCCGGGCGTCGGCAAGTCGACGACCACGACCGCGCTCGTCACCGCCTGGCGCGCCAGGGACCTGCGGGTCGGCGTGCTCGCCGTCGATCCGACCTCACCGTTCTCGGGCGGCGCGCTGCTCGGCGACCGGGTGCGGATGGGCGAGCACGCCCTCGATCCCCACGTCTACATCCGCTCGATGGCCAGCCGCGGCCACCTCGGCGGCCTGAGCCGGGCCACGCCGCAGGCGCTGCGCGTGCTCGACGCCGCCGGGTGCGACGTCGTGCTGGTGGAGACGGTCGGCGTGGGCCAGAGCGAGGTCGAGGTCGCCGGCGCCGCCGACACCACGCTGGTGCTGCTGGCTCCCGGGATGGGCGACGGGATCCAGGCGGCCAAGGCCGGGATCCTCGAGGTGGCCGACGTCCTGGCCGTCAACAAGGCGGACCGCGACGGCGCCGACGCCACCGTCCGCGACCTGCGCGGCACGGTCTCGCTGGCCGAGCGCCGGCAGGCCGGCGACTGGCGGCCACCGGTCGTCCGGCTGGTGGCGGCGCGGTCCGAGGGCGTGGACGACCTGGTGGAGGCGCTGGAGAAGCACCGGACGTGGGCGCGGGGCTCGGGCGAGCTCGAGCGCCGGCGCCGGGCCCGGGCCGCCGGCGAGATCGAGGAGATCGCGCTGGAGGCGCTGCGCGACGCGGATCGGCGACCTGCGCGGCGGCGGGGGAGCGAGCCTGGACGACCTCGCGAGCGAGGTGCTCGCCGGACGCACCGACCCCTACGCCGCCGCCGACCTGCTGCGCGAGCACCTCACGCGGTGAGCGTCAGCCGCCGAAGGGGGCGCGCAGCGGGAGGTCGCGGCGGGTCTGGACCACCTGGGCGCCGCGGCCGGTGCCGGCGTTGACCACGACCGGGGCCATCTGGTTGACCGTGGTGTCCGCCAGGGTGTCGGCCGGGTTGAGCACCAGCAGCACCAGGGCGTCCTCGGGCGCGGTGATGCCGAGCTCGCCGGCCACGTCGTCGTCGACCTCGGCCTCGTAGCCGGGCGCGCACACCCACGGGGCGCCGAGCAGGAGCCGCACCGAGGTGTCCTCGAGGCTGCGCAGCGCGAACAGGCCACCCACCTCGTCGAGCCGGACGAGGGCGAAGCGGTGCAGGCCGTCCAGGCCGGGCAGCCCGGTCGGGAAGGTGAGCTCGGGCAGGTCGGTGCCCGTCTGCGGCGGCGCGGTCATCACGCTCATCGTAGGTCGCCCCGGTGCCCGGAGAGGGAGGCGCGCGTCACCGCAGGAAGTCCATCAGCGTCGGCTGGATGACCTTGGCCGTGGCGGCGAGCGAGGCCTGGTAGGCCACCTGCTGGGTCTGCAGCTCGAGCACCGTCCTCGGCAGGTCGATCTCCTCCACCTGCGCGAGCCGGCCGGTGGCGGCGAGCGAGGCGTCCCTGACGCCCTGCGCCATCCGCTCGGTGCGGGCGTAGCGGGTGCCGAGTGTCGGCGACGGCGCCGGTGAACCGCGCGAACGCCGCGTCCAACGCGTCCAGCTCGGCGCCCAGCGCCTGGGGGTCGGAGACCACGCTCGCGGCGATCCGGTCCAGCACCGCCAGCACCGACGTCGTCGGGTCGCCGCCGAACACCGCGGCGCCGGCCGTGTCGACCCGCACGGTCGTCGTCGCGTCGAGCCGGCGGTTCACCGTCCCGCCGTCGCCGACGTAGGTGCCGTCCGGCGCGAACGCGACCTCGCCCGCGGTGGTCCCGCCGAACACGGGACGACCGAGGTAGCGTCGTGTTCGCCACGGCGAGGAGGTCCTCGCGCAGGCCGGCCTATCTCCACGGCGATCGCCTGACGCGACTCGGCGGAGGCCGAGCCCGTGCTGAGGCCCTGCAGGGTGAGATCGCGGGCACGGCGCAGCAGGTCGGTGCCGGAGCGCAGCGCGTCCTCGCCGGCGGTCAGCCAGGCCAGACCGTCCTCGGCGTTGCGCGCGTGCTGGGCCTGCGCCTTGAGGTCCGAGCGCAGCCCGAGGGCGGTGACCGTGCCGGCCGGGTCGTCGGACGCCTTGGCGATGGCGCGACCGCTGGTCATCCGGGCGTTCAGGTCGCTGACGGTCGGACATCCGCGACTGCAGGTTGCGCAGCGCGCTGTCGGCCATCATCCGGTGCGTGACGCGAGTCATCGGCCCACCACCCCCGTGCGGTTGATCAGGGTGTCCAGCGCCTGGTCGACGGCCGTCATCACGCGGGCCGCCCCCTCGTACGCGCGCTGGAACATCACCAGGTTGGTCATCTCCTCGTCCAGGTCGACCCCGGTGGCCGACAGCAGCGCGTCCTGCGCGCTCGCCGCCACCCTCGCGGCCACCGCGGCCCGGCCGTCGAGGGCGTTGACCTCGACGCCGGTGCGGACCACGAACCGGCCCCACAGCTCGTCCGGCCCGCCGGCCGCGGAGGCGAGTGCGGCGATCCGGTCGGCGAGCGAGCCGTCCTTGGCGCCGGCGCCGGCCTCGGCCGCCGCCAGCAGCATCGGGTTCGCCATCAGGTCCGGGTTCACCGCGATCGTCGCGGCCGAGGACCCGGTGCCGAGGACGAAGAACGCGCGCCCGGAGGAGCCGTCCGGCGCCTGGCCGGGGGTGTGCAGCGCGTTGAGCCGGGTGACCAGGGCGGTCGCGACCTCGTCGTAGCCGGCGGCGACGCCGGGAAGCGTGGTCTGCAGGCCCTCGGTGAGCGCGCCGAGCACGCCTCCGCCGGAGACCGTGCTGCCGTCCGGCCAGGTGAAGCGCACGGGCGAGGACGCGCTGACGTCCTGCATCTGCAGCGGCGCCTGCAGCGTGATCGCGGTGGCGCGGTCGCCGTCGACCAGCGGGATGCCGCCGACCAGGACGCGGGCGGTGCCGTCCGGCCGCAGCTGCGCGGTGGCGCCGGTGAGCTCGGACAGCCGCAGGACGAGCTGGTCGCGCTGGTCGGTGAGCTCGTGGGCCTGGCCGTCGGACTCGCGGATGTGCTTGTTCAGCTGGGCGATCGAGCCGGCCAGGGTGGTGACCTCGGTCTGCAGCGCGGTGGCCTGCGAGCGGGTCTCCTGCCACTGGCCCTGCACGCCCCGGCTGCCGGCGTGCAGCAGGTCGGCCACGTGGCTGGCCTGCTGGAGCACGGCGACGCGGGCGGCCGGGTCGGCGGGGGAGTTCGACAGGTCGCCGAACGCCTGCCACAGCTCGCCGAGCGCGGCCTGCAGGCCGTCGTCACCGGGCTCGGCGAAGCGGTTCTCCACCTGCGCGAGCAGGTCGGCGCGGGTGGTGAGGAAGCCGTGGTCGGCGGTGGACGAGCGCACCCGGGCGGCGGCGAGCTCGTCGGACAGCCGGACGACGCCCGCGACGGTGACGCCCGACCCGTAGGGGAGCGTCGCGCCCTGCAGCGAGTGCAGCGAGACCGGGCCGAGCGCCTGCAGGTCCGCGCGCTGGCGGGTGTAGCCGACGGTGCTGGCGTTGGAGACGTTCTGGCCCGGTCACGTCCATCGCCCGCCGCTGGGACAGCAGCGACGACAGCGCGATCGACAGGCCGCCGAAGCTGCTCATCAGAGCGCCTCGTCGACGAGGTGGGCGCGGCCGGCGGTGGCGGCGGCCGGACGGCCGTGCGGGTCGTAGGTGGTGCCGGCGCCGGCGCGGGGGTCCTCGGTCAGGGTGCGCAGGGCCTCCTGGGTGGCGCGCTGGCCGGCGCTGAGGACGTCCCGGTTGGCCTGGGCCAGCTGGGAGATCTCCTGGGTCAGGGCGAGGAAGGCCTCGCGGTGGCCGTGCAGCAGCTCGCCCCACGGCTCGCCGGCGGCGTCGGCCAGCTCGCGCAGGCTCGGGCCGGGACGCAGGCCGAGCTCGGCCGCGGCGGCGTCGACCTCGGCGGCGCGCAGCACCTCGGCGCTGCGGATCTGCTCGAGCACCAGCTCGACCTCGCGGGTGGCGTGCGGCAGCCAGCGGGTGCGGCCGGCGGTGAGGAGCAGCTGCTCCTCCTCGAGCTTGAAGAGGAGCTGCTCCAGCAGCTCGCGTGCGTGCCACAGCACGGTGGAGACCTCGGGAAGGCCCATGGCGTCCTCTCGGCGAGGTCACGGGGTGTGACCTCTTCCCCCTCCCATCGGCAGGGGAGTGGGCCACCTGAGGACTTCTCACCGATCAAGGCGCTCCGGCGCGCGACGCCCCCGCGCGGGTTGCGGGTGAGCGCTCAAGGATCGGATCGATCGGGACGAAGGCTCTGGGCGTGACCACCACCAGCACCGGGCCCGTCGCCCGTGACGCCGCGCCGACCGCGCGCGAGCTGGACGACCTCGTCCGCACCCACCTGCCGGTCGTCGGCTACGTGGTGCACGAGGTCGCCGCCCGGCTCCCCGGGCACGTCGACCGCGACGAGCTGGTGTCGGCCGGTATGGCCGGCCTGGTCCGCGCGGCACAGGCGTTCGACGCCTCGACCGGCGTCCCCTTCTCGCGGTACGCCAACACCCGGATCCGCGGTGCGATCCTCGACGAGCTGCGCGGCATGGACTGGAGCAGCAGGGGCGCGCGCCGCCGCTCGCGCGAGCTCGTCGCAGGCGGAGGACTCCCTCACCTCGCGGCTCGGCCGCGCCGCCACGACGCGAGGAGCTCGCCGCCGAGCTCGAAGGTGGAGGTCGGCGAGCTCGACCGCCGCCGCGCCGAGCGCGAACGTGCCCTGCTGTCCCTGGACGCCTTCGACGGCGCCGTCGCCGACGTCCTGCCCGCCAGCGCGCCGGACCCCGAGCAGCACGCCCTGGCCGTGGAGCGGATGGGTTACCTGCGCGCGTCGGTCGACGCCCTGCCGGAGCGGCTGCGCGACGTCGTGGTCGGCGTCTTCCTCGAGCAGCGGCCGATGGCCGAGATCGCCGCCGAGCTCGGCGTCTCGGAGTCGCGGGTCAGCCAGCTGCGCGCCGAGGCCCTGGTGCTGCTGCGCGACGCGATGAACAGCCAGCTCGCCCCGGAGCGGCTGCCGGCCGCCGGCGCGCTCGGACCGACGGTCACCCGCCGGCGCGAGGCGCTGTACGCCCAGGTCGCCGCGAACGCCCTCGCCGCCGGCGTCGTCGCGCGCTCGCGCGCCTCCGACCCGGTGCGGGACCTGGTGCCGGCCCAGCGCCGTCCCGAGCACGACGCCGTCTCCTGGACGGCGTAGGAGAAAAGTTCAGAGGCTTTCCCTCAGGTCCGGATCGGCCGGGCCGATGGGTCGGGTGCAGCCCACGGAAGGGCTACGACACAACTCTCACGGAGGAACACCATGTCCATGCGCATCAACACCAACGTCGCGGCGATGAACGCCTACCGGAACCTGTCGGTCACCGAGGGCGCGATGTCCAAGTCCCTGGAGAAGCTCTCCAGCGGCCTGCGCATCAACCGCGCTGCCGACGACGCCGCCGGCCTCGCCATCTCCGAGGGCCTGCGCTCCCAGGTCGGTGGCCTCAAGGTCGCCGTCCGCAACGCCCAGGACGGCATCTCCGTCGCCCAGACGGCTGAGGGCGCGCTCACCGAGGTCCACTCGATCCTGCAGCGGGTCCGCGACCTGACGGTCCAGGGGCTCAACGGCTCCAACAGCGCCGAGTCGCTGGCCGCCATCGACGCCGAGATCGACGCCATGGCCGAGGAGATCGGCGCGATCGGGGCCCGCACCCAGTTCAACGGGGTCGACCTGTTCGGCGACACGCTGACCTTCCAGGTCGGCGCCAACAGCGGCGACACCCTCGACGTCGACCTGAGCGGCGTGGACCTGGCTGCGCTGCAGACCACCGTCGCCGCTCTCGCGGCCGGCACCGCCGACCCGGGCGCCGTCGACACCGAGATCACCGCGATCTCCACCGCCCGCGCCGGCCTGGGTGCTTCGCAGAACCGGCTCGAGCACAACATCAACTCGCTCAACGTCGCGATCGAGAACCTGTCCGCGTCGGAGAGCCGGATCCGCGACACCGACATGGCCGCGGAGATGGTCAACTTCACCAAGAGCCAGATCCTGCAGCAGGCCGGCACCGCGATGCTGGCGCAGGCCAACCAGTCCTCGCAGGGCGTGCTCCAGCTCCTGCGCTGACCGAGCACGGCGCCGGCCCCCGCCCCACCAGCGGGGGCCGGCTCCGTGACCCCCACCCCGAGGAGGTGACCCGATGGCCGGGATGCAGGTCAGCGGACTGGTGAGCGGTCTGGACACCGCCACCATCGTCAACCAGCTGATGCAGCTGGAGGCGGCACCTCAGAACGCCCTCAAGGCCAAGGTCACCCGAGCCGGCAGCCAGGTGACGGCCTACCAGGCCGTCAACACCCGGCTCACCGCCGCGCTCGCGGCCGCCGACAAGCTCACGAAGGACGTGACGTGGGGGGCGGCAACCGCCAGCTCCTCCGTCTCGTCCGTCACCGTGACGAGCGCTCCGGGCGCCGTCACCGGCAGCCTGCGGTTCTCGGTCGACCGGCTGGCCACCGCCCACATGGTGGCCAGCCCGACCGTGGCGGCCGGCGGCTCGGTCGTCGAGGACGGCCTGACCGAGCTCACCCTCCTCCAGGGCGGGGTGGCCACGACCGTGCCGCTCGAGGGCAACGACCCGGTCTCGGTCGCCAAGGCCATCAACGCCTCCGGTGCCGAGGTCCGGGCCGTCGCGCTGCCGGTCGCCAACGGCGTCTACCGCCTCCAGGTCACCTCCCTCGCGACGGGCGAGGCCGGCGCGTTCTCCGTGCAGGGGCTCACCGTCGACGACGCGGTCACCGTCCAGGGTCAGGACGCCCGGATCCTCGTGGGTGGCACGCTCCCGGTGCAGTCGGCCGACGGCCGGTTCACCGACGTGCTGCCCGGCACCACCTTCACCGTGGGTGCGGTCGTCGCCGACGTCCAGCTCACGGTGCGCAAGGACGACCTCGCCGTCACCGCCTCGGTCAAGGCCGTGGTGGACGCCCTCAACGCCGCGCTCAAGGAGATCGGCACGGCGTCGCGGTCCGGCACCGGCGCGCTCTCGGGCGACAGCCTGCTCAGGTCGCTGACGCAGCAGCTGGTCTCGACCGTCTCCGGTGGCACGACCTCCGCGGTCGCGGCCGGGGTGCAGACCACGCGCACCGGTGAGGTCGCCTTCGACACCGAGCGCTTCACCTCGCTCCTGGCGTCCGACCCGACCAGGGCCCGGACCCTGGTGGAGGGCATCGCCTCCCGTGTCGCCGAGGTCGCTCGCGCCGCGTCGTCCGCGAGCGACGGCACGGTGACCGTCGCCGCGCGGCGCCGCCAGGACAGCATCCGCGGCCTGAACGAGCAGGTGGCCGCCTGGGACACCCGGCTCGAGATGCGGCGGGCGACCCTGGAGCGGCAGTACTCGGCGCTGGAGACCGCACTGGGCTCCTTGCAGAGCCAGTCCAGCTGGCTCGCCGGACAGCTCGGCGGCCTGCCGAGCTGGAGCAGCTGACCCGACCCGCAGACCGACCCACCGACCTGTAGACAGACCGACAGACCAGACCGACAGACCGACCAGACCGACAGACAGACCGAGGAGGAGGACACCCGTGCACGCACCGACCTACACCGCCGCAGCCCGGGCACGGTTCGTCGACGACGCCCTCGCCACGGCGAGCCCCGCCGTCCTGCTCACCCGGTTGTACGACCGGCTGGTGCTCGACCTGGTGCGCGCGGAGACGGCCCAGCGGGACGGTGCCCGCCTCGCTGCCAGCTCGCAGCTGCTGCACGCCCAGGACATCGTCGCCGAGCTGCTCTCCAGCCTGGACACCGCCGCCTGGGCGGGCGGCCCCGGGTTGGCCGCGCTCTACGGGTTCCTGCTCACCGAGCTGGTCGGCGCGAACGTGACCTGCGACCCGGAGCGCACGGCCTCGTGCCGCGCGCTGGTCGAGCCCCTGCGCGACGCGTGGCACGAGGCGGCCCGCGGCGCCGTCACCGGCGGCTCGGTCGTCGGCGTCGGCCAGGCGCTCTGAGCCCCGTGCCGACGACCGTCGCGCCCCCAGCGCCCTGGCAGCGCGAGTGGGAGCTCGCGCTGGAGTCGCTCGAGCTCGACGTCTCGGCCGCCGAGGACCTGCTCCGCGCGCTGCACGCGCAGACCGACCTGCCGGACGGCGCCGAGGTGATGCGGTCGCGCTGGACGCCGCCGCCCGGCACCCTCGGCCCGATCCCGCGGCCGCTCGTCGAGCGGGCCCGCACGTTGCTGCAGCGCCAGCACGAGGTGGCCGAGCGGCTCGTCGTCGCCGCACGGAGCAACCGGGCGCACGCGCGCGTGGCGAACCAGGTCGCCGAGACCGGGTCCAGCGCACCCGTCTACGTCGACGTCGCGCTCTGAGCGGACGGCCGCTGGACCCGGACGGCCGCTGACCCGGGTGGGAGCAGCGGCCGGTGCGGGTCGCACCCGGACCGGTGACGGCCGGCCCGGCGCCGACCGGGTCGTTCACCCGCGCAGCCCCACCGCCGTCGCCGGTGTGGACGTCGTCGCCGCGGTGGGAGGACCCTGGGGGTGCGGGAGGTCCCCTCGTCGGCAGCGGGACGCGCGGGCGGGAGGTGCGCGATGACCTACTCGCTCGCCAACGCGCCCGCCCTCGCCTACGACCTGGTGCGTCTGCCCGCACGGAGCGCAGGTCCTCGCCGTGCTGCGCACCGCCCTGGCCTGCGGCAGCGAGGAGCTCGCCGCCCTGGCCGCCCGGCACCCCGGCCCGCACCGCGCCGGACGGTGGGCCGCGGTGCAGCAGGTGGGTGCCCGCGAGCCGGCCCGGCGCGCGGTCGCGTCCGCCGGCGCCGCGGCCGACCTCGCCCTGGCCGGCGACGTCGCCGGCAGCACCGCGCTCGTGCGCCGGCTCGAGCGGGCGACGCTCGGCGACGTCGCGGCCCTGGACCGGATGCTGCGCCACGACGTCCTGGACTGGACCTGGCTCGGCGACCGCCGCCCGGGCGGTCTGGCGGTCCAGGACCCCGAGGCGTCCGAGGCGTGCGACGTGCTGGCCGACGCCGCCGCGTCCGCGTACTGCTCCGAGCGGCTCGACCCGGCGACGCGGCGGTCGATGGCTGCGCCGTTCCGCGGCGGCGCTGCTCCCCCTGCCCGACCGCACCGGCCACCCCGGCGTCGACCACGCCGTGCGGGTGCTGCGCGGCCTGGACGCGGACGGTCGCGAACGCTGGCGGCGCGCGGTCGACCACCAGCGGGCCGCGACCACGGCCTGGGCCCCTGCCATGCACGAGGCCACCGGCGCCCTCGGCGTGGTCGACCGCCTGCACCTGGCGGCCGACGCCCAGCTCGCCGCCGCCGAGGCCTTCCTCGCGGCCGGCTTCAGCACCCAGGACGCCGCCTACGGCGTCTGGAACGCGGTGAGCGGGAGCATCCAGGCCGTGGTGTCCGGCGACCTGCTGCCCGCTGCCAGCGCGCACGTCCTGCTGCGGTGCTGGCGCCGCGTCCACGGCTCGGCGCCCGACGACCGGTCCTGACCCGAGCCGGTGGTGAGCACCACCCGACCGGCGTCCTCAGGTTCGACCCCGAACGGCCGATGGGACTGGTGCGGGGCGCGTTCCGGCAGGTCCGGCACCGCCACGCGGGCGTCGCACGGATGCGGCGCACCACCATCACGGACGAGGGGCACCATGCACATCCCGATCGCGGGCGAGCGCCGCGGCACCGCCGAGCGCCGGGGCACGGCCGAGAGGTCCCGTGGGCGCCGGGGTACCGTCGAGTCCTCGACACCCGGGGGGACCACGTGAGCAGCGTCTGGAAGCTGTTGGAGCAGGTGCCCGAGGTGGCGCCCGCCACCCGCATCGCCCGGCAGGGGATCTACGACCGCGACGGCCGGCTCGTCGCCGGCGAGCTGCTCTTCCGCGGCCACCACGCCGACCAGGCCGGACTCCCCTCCACCTGGGACGCCGTGCACGACGACTCGCTGGCGGCGATCGCCGCCGAGGCGGCGGCCGACCAGGCCACCTCTCACGTCATCGTCACCACGTTCGGCGACTTCGGCGTCGAGCGGCTCGGTGGCGGACGACCGCTGTTCATCAACGTGACCCGCTCGTTCCTCGCCGGGGACTACCCGCTGCCGTTCGGGCCCGAGGGCGTCGTGCTCGAGATCCTGGAGAACGTCCAGGTCGACCAGGAGGTGCTGGACGGCGTCGCGGCGCTGCGCGAGCGCGGCTTCCGGTTCGCGCTCGACGACTACGTCGGCGAGGAGCACCGCGCCCCGCTCGTCGACCTCGTCGACGTCGTCAAGGTCGACGTCCTCGCCCCGGGCATCGACACCGCGGCGGTGGCCGCCGCCGTCCGGGCCCGCCGGCCCGGCGTCCAGCTGCTGGCCGAGCGGGTCGAGTCGGCCGAGGTGCTGCGCGCCTGCCACGACGCCGGGTACGAGCTGTTCCAGGGCTTCCACCTCTCGCACCCCGACGTGATGGAGTCGGCCAGCATCTCGCCGTCCCAGGTGATCTGCATGCGCCTGCTGCAGGCGCTCGGCGACCCGGCGTCGGACGCCGACGACCTCGAGGGGATCGTCGCGGCCGACCCGGGCCTGGCGGTGCGGGTGCTGCGCACCGCCAACTCGGCCAGCACCGGGAGCCGTCGCGAGATCTCCTCGCTGCGCCAGGCCGTGGTGCTGCTGGGGCCGCGCCCCCTGCGGTCGTGGGTGCTGCTCACGCTCCTCGGCGGGATGGCCGCCGGACGCCTCGACGACCTGGTGACGGTGCTCGCGCGGGCGGAGGCCTGCGAGGCCGTGGCCGCCGCCACCGGGGTCGACCCCGCCGCGGCGTACACCACCGGCCTGCTGTCGGGCGTGGCGCAGGTGCTGCGCACCCCGGGCGCCGAGGTCGCGCGCGACGCCGGCGTCAGCGACGACGTGCGCCGGGCGCTCGCCGAGGGGGAGGGCCCGCTCGGCGAGGTGCTCCGGGTGGTGCGGGCCCACGAGCTCGGTCTCCCGGACGCGGCGCAAGGAAGCAGCCTGTCGCCCCTGGTGCTGTCGAGCCTGTGCCTCGAGGCCTGGGCCACCGCGCAGGCCACCGTCACGGCGATGGCCAGGGGGTAGTCCGCCCGGACCACCAGAACCGTTGCGCCGCTGCTCCGTCCGGGCGCACCGGCGGCGCTGTGTGGATCGCCGGCACCGCCCGGACGGCGGGTGAGTTTCCGCCCTCTCAGCGCTCAAGTAGTCCTCCCGTCCACCGATGGACTACAGGAGCGACGGATCGCTCGTGATGGCCACGGACCGGCCGACTGTCTCTTCGTCATCAGGACGAGAACGGGGTAGGTCCGTGTTCAACGACGTCACCGGCGCGGCGCTCCACAGCGCCCTCACCGGCCTCGCGACCCGTCAGCGCACCATCGCCGACAACGTCGCCAACATCCAGACCCCCGGCTTCCTCGCCGGCCGGGTGCAGTTCGAGGACGCCCTGCGCAGCGCGGTCTCCGGCGGCACCGGGGCCGTCGCGCCGACCACCGCGCGCTCCCTCGAGCCGACCCGCGAGGACGGCAACAACGTCAACCTGGACCACGAGGTCATCTCCAACATCGACACCGGCCTGCGGTACCAGCTGGTGACCCGCGCCGTCGACGACAGGTTCTCGCTGCTGCGGGCCTCCCTGCGGACGCAGTGAGCGGGCGACCATGACCATCTTCAACGCGATCGGCGTCGCCGGCACCGGCGTCACCGTCTACCGCAAGTGGCTCGACGCGGTCAGCGACAACATCGCCAACATCAACACCGTCCGGTCGACCGACGAGGAGGCGTTCCGCGCCAAGTACGTCGTGGCGCAGGCGGTCGACGGCTCCGGCACCGGCGGCGTGCAGGTCGGCGGCATCCAGCTCGGGTCGGCCGAGGGCCGGCTGGTCTACGACCCGCAGAACCCGCTGGCCGACGAGGGCGGCTACGTGCGCTACCCCGACATCGATCTGGCCAGCCAGATGACGCAGCTGATCATGGCCCAGCGCGGCTACCAGGCGAACCTCACCGTGATCGACCGGGCCAAGGACTCCTACCAGGCCGCCCTCGGGATCGGACGCGGGGCGTGAGCCCGGTCGCGGGGGTCTCCGGCGTCTCGGGCGTGGGCGGTTCGTCGGCGATGAGCGCCGTCACCGCCGCGACCCGCGTGCTCGGGGCGCAGTCCACCGGTGCGAGCGAGGGCGCCACCCAGGCCGGCTCGTTCGCCGCCACGCTCACCCGTCACCTCGACGGCGTGCAGCAGCTCCAGGGCACCGCCGACTCGCTGGCCGTCCAGGCCGCGACCGGTGACCTCACCGACGTGCACGACTACATGATCGCGGCCACGCAGGCGCAGGTGGCCACCGAGCTCACCGTCGCCGTGCGCAACAAGGCCGTCGACGCCTTCAACGAGATCATGAGGATGCAGGCCTGATGCAGCAGCGACTCGTCGGGGCGCTCCGTGGCGCCGGTTCGACGTTCTCCCAGTTCAGCACCCCCCAGAAGCTGATCGCCGCCATCGGCATCGGCGTCCTGGTGCTCGGCGGCGCCGCGTTCATGCGGTGGGCCAGCACGCCGACGCTGCAGCCGCTGTTCACCAACCTCGCGGCCAGCGACGCCAGCGCGATCGTCGACCAGCTCGACTCCCAGGGCGTGCGGTACGAGCTCGCCGACGGGGGCAGCAGCGTCCTGGTCCCCCGCGAGGACGTGTACCGGATGCGGCTGGCGATGTCGTCGGCCGGCCTGCCGTCGAGCACCGACTCCGGCTACTCGCTGCTCGACGAGCAGGGCGTGACCGCCTCGCAGTTCCAGCAGCAGGTGACCTGGCAGCGCGCCCTGCAGGGGGAGCTCGCCCGCACGATCAGCTCGATCGACGGCGTGGAGGCCGCGACGGTCAACCTCGCCATCCCGGCCAAGGACGTGTTCCTGGACGAGACCGCGGCGCCGACGGGCTCGGTGCTGGTCGAGACGAGCCCGGGTGCCGACCTGCCGGCTCAGCAGGTGCAGTCGATCGTCCACCTCGTCGCCTCGAGCGTCGAGAACCTCTCTCCCGACGACGTGACCGTGGTCGACGGTGAGGGCCGCCTCCTGTCGGCGGCCGGTTCCGGCGGTGGCGCGGCCGGCGGCCTGCGCGACCAGCAGACCAGCGACTACGAGAGCCGCGTGTCGGCCGCCCTGCAGGGTGTGCTCGACCGGGTCGTGGGTGCCGGCAACGGCTTCGCGACGGTGACGGCCGACCTCGACTTCGACGCGGTGGACCGCACGTCCGAGACGTTCTCGGCCCCCGAGGACACCCCGCCCCTGTCGTCCAGCACCACCTCGGAGGAGTACACCGGCGGCGGCGCGGCGGCGGGTGGCGTGCTCGGCCCCGACAACATCCAGGTGCCGTCCGGCACCGCCGCGGGCTCGGACTCCAGCTACACCAAGACGGCCACGACCGAGAACAACTCGGTGAACAAGGTGACCGAGCGCACCACGCAGGCGCCGGGATCGCTGACGCGCCAGTCGGTCTCGGTGGTCGTCAACAGCCGGGCCGTCGGCGACCTCGACATCACGGCGCTGCGCGAGGCCGTGACGGCCGCCGCCGGCGTCGACGAGGAGCGCGGGGACGTGCTGTCGGTGGCGCGGATGCCGTTCGACACCACCACGGCCGAGGCGGCCACGGAGGCTCTCGGCGCCGCGAAGGCGGAGGCGGCGGCGGAGCAGCGCAGCGAGCTGGTCCGCACCGGCGCCATCGCCGCGGCTGTCCTGCTCCTCGCGGTGGTCGCGTTCCTGGTGTCGCGCAAGCGTCGTCGTCGCAACCCGCAGCCGGTGGACCTCGGCGAGATGCGCGTCCTGGGGCGGGACGGCCAGCGCGAGCTGGACTGGATCGACGAGGGCGCCGACCCACGCTCGATGCTGCCGCGCCAGCGGACCGGCGAGGCCGCGGACCGCCGCAACGAGGTGATCGAGCTCGTCGAGCGCCAGCCCGACGACGTCGCCGAGCTGCTCCGCGGCTGGCTCGCCGACCGGAGGGCCTGATGACCCTCGAGCTGCACGAGCAGACTCTCACCGGCAGCCAGCGTGCCGCGATCCTGCTGGTGAACCTGGGGCGCGAGAACGCGTCCCGGGTGCTGGCCTCGATGTCCGAGACCGAGGTCGAGGAGATCTCGGCCGAGATCGTCAAGCTCGGCACCGTCGACCCGCTCCTGGTCGCCCACGTCCTCGAGGAGGTCGCGGTCCAGATGGGTACCGGCGCGAACGGCGCCGGCCGGGGCGGGGTCCTCGTGGCCCGCGAGCTGCTCGAGGGCTCGCTCGGTGCGCGCCGCGCGGAGACCGTCATGGAGCGGATCGCCAAGGCGCCGAGCCCCCAGCCGTTCGCCTTCCTGCGCGAGGCCGACCCGCGCCAGCTGCAGAACTTCCTGGCGACCGAGCACCCGCAGACGATCGCGCTGGTGCTGGTGCACCTGCGTCCGGACCAGGCCTCGACGGTGCTGGGTGCGCTCGACGCCGAGACCGGCGCCGACGTGGCGCACCGGATCGCCGTGATGGACCGCACGACGCCGGAGATGGTCCGCGTGGTGGCCGAGGTCCTGCACCGTCGGACGTCGTCGGTGCTGGCACCGGTGCAGGAGAGCGTGGTCGGCGGTCTGCAGCCGCTCGTCGACATCATCAACCGCGCGGACCCGAGCACCGAGAAGCTCATCCTCGAGGGCCTCGACGAGCGCGACCAGGTGATCGCCGAGCAGGTCCGCAGCCGCATGTTCGTCTTCGACGACATCATCGGGCTCGAGGACCGGGCGGTGCAGCTGGTGCTGCGCGCCGTGGAGACCAGCGTGCTGGCGAAGGCGCTCAAGGGCGCCCAGCAGGTCGTGCACGACAAGGTCACGTCGAACGTGTCCGAGCGCGCCCGCGAGACGTTGCTCGAGGAGATCGACCTGCTCGGCCGCGTGCGCCTCAGCGAGGTCGAGGAGGCACGGGCGTCGGTCGTGGCGGCCATCCGCACCCTCGAGGCGACCGGCGAGATCGTCCTGCGCCGGGGTGGCGACGACGACGACGAGTACGTCGGATGAGCGCAGCCACCACGGTGCACGGCACGACCGGCACCGCCGAGCGTGAGCGCGCCGCCGCCCGCGCGAGCGGCTACGCCGCCGGCTGGGCCAGCGGGGCGCAGGCGGCGCACGCCACCGCCCGCACCCGGCTCGACGAGCAGGTCGCCCTGCTCGAGCAGGCTCGCGAGGACGAGCTCGCCCGGCTGGCCGCGGCGCGCTCCGCGCTCGAGCGTGCCGTCGCGCAGGCGGCGGTGGCCGCCGTCCCCGCCGTCGAGGCGGTCGCGGACGCGGTGCTGGACGCCGCACTGCGACTGGCGGCGGCGGTGCTCGGTCACGAAACGCTCGCCTCCGCCGAACCGGGCCGCGACGCGCTGCGCCGCGCCCTCCTGACGACTCCCTCCGTCACCACCGCCAGCGTGCGGCTGCACCCTGCCGACGCCGCCACGCTCGCCGCGGCCGACGTCCCGGCAGGAGTCACCGTCGTCGCGGACCCGGCTGTGGCGCAGGGTGACTCGGTCCTCCAGCACGCGCACGGCACGGTCGAGGTCATGCTCCAGGCGGCCGTCGAGCGGGCCCGGGCGGAGCTGCGCGGATGACCGTGAACTTCGCGTCGCGCCTCGAGCTGGCCGAGCGCGCGTGCCGTCCCGAGCGTGTAGGCGTCGTGCGCTCGGCCGTCGGGCTCTCGCTCGACGTCGCGGGCGTCGAGGCCGCCGTCGGCGACCTCGTCACCGTGTCCGGCCCGGACGGCGACGTGGCGGCCGAGGTCGTGGCGGTGCAGCCCGACGGCGTCCGCTGCATGCCGCTCGCGCACCCGGTGGGTCTGCGCGCGGGGCTCCCCGTGCGGCTCACCGGCGCCCCGCTGCGGGTGCCGGTCGGCGGCGCGCTGCTCGGCCGCGTGCTCGACGGACTGGGCCGTCCGGTCGACGGCCGCGGCCCGGTCGTGGGCGCGCAGATGGTCGAGGTGCACGGCACCCCGCCGAACCCGCTGCTGCGTGGGCGCGTCTCCCAGCCGCTGCCTCTCGGCGTGCGCGCGCTCGACACCCTCGTTCCCGCCGGCCGCGGCCAGCGCTTCGGGCTGTTCGCCGGCTCCGGCGTCGGCAAGTCGAGCCTGCTGTCGATGGTCGCCCGCGGCACCACCGCCGACGTCGTCGTGCTCGCCCTCATCGGGGAGCGCGGTCGCGAGGTGCGCGAGTTCCTCGAGGACGACCTGGGGGCCGAGGGCCTGGCCCGCAGCGTCGTCGTGGTCGCCACCTCGGACGAGCCGGCCCTGGTCCGCCTTCGCGCCGCGATGACCGCCACCCGGATCGCCGAGCACTACCGCGACCAGGGGCTCGACGTCGTGCTGATGATGGACTCGCTCACCCGGTTCTGCATGGCGCAGAGGGAGATCGGGCTGTCGGCGGGGGAGCCGCCGGCCACCCGGGGCTACCCACCGTCGACCTTCGCGATGCTCCCGCGCCTGCTCGAGCGCGCGGGCCCGGGGGTCGTCGGCTCGATCACCGGCATCTACACCGTCCTGGTCGACGGCGACGACCACGACGAACCCGTCGCTGACGCCGCCCGCTCGATCCTCGACGGCCACGTCGTCCTGGACCGCAGGCTCGCCACGGCCGGGCACTTCCCGAGCATCGACGTCCTCGGCTCGGTGTCGCGCGTCGCGACCCGCGTCACCACCGCCGAGCAGCGCGACGCGGCGACCGTCGTGCGCCGGGCGATGGCGGCGCGTCGCGACGTGCAGGACCTGCTCGACGTCGGGGCGTACGTCACCGGCACCAACCCGACCGTCGACGCCGCGCTGGCCGCCTGGCCCGCGGTCGAGGACTTCCTGCAGCAGCCGGTGGAGCGCGTCGCAGGCTCCGACGAGTCGTGGGCCCGGCTGCACCACCTCGCGTCGGTCCTCGGGGGTGCCCGGTGAACGGGTTCCGGCTCGCCGGCCTGCTCCGGCTGCGCAAGCTGCAGCAGGACCACGCCGCCGCCGACCTCGCCCGGGCCAACGCCGCGAGCCGGACCGCGGCCGAGCTGGCCGTCCGTCGGCGGGAGGCGCTGGCGGCCCACCGGATGCCGGACGAGACCGGTGCCCTGGCGTTCACCGCGGCCGCAGCAGCGCGTGCCGCACTCAGCACCGCGGGCATCGAGTCCGCCGAGCACGCTGCGACCGCTGCGCAGGAGGCCGGCCAGGCCACCGACGCGTGGAACGTGGCCCGCGCCCGGAGTCGCGCCCTGGAGCACCTCGAGGAGCGCTTCGTCGAGGGCGTCGTGCGGGCCGGCCGTGACGCGGAGCAACGGCGACTCGACGAGCACAGCAGCCGCAGACCGCGCCCGGGCGGTGAGGCGCCGTGAACGGCCTGCTCGCAGTGCAGTCCCGCATCGCCGAGCTGCAGGGACGGATCGAGCAGCTCAACCCCGCGCGCACGACCAGCGCGACCTCGGTGTCGAGCCTGCAGTTCGCGGGTGCGCTCACTTCGGCGCTCGGCAGCACGGGCCCCGACGGCGTGGGCTCCACGCCGGGCACGACGGCCTCCGGCGGTGCGACCGGCGAGGCGCTGGTGGAGTCGGCCAGGAAGTACCTCGGCGTGCCCTACCAGTGGGGAGGCACCGACCCGGCCACGGGCCTGGACTGCTCCGCACTGGTGCAGCGCGCGATGAAGGACCTCGGCGTCGACGTCCCGCGCGTCGTGGCCGACCAGCGCCATCTGGGCACCGAGGTGCCCAGCCTGGCCCAGGCGCGCCCCGGCGACCTCGTCGTCCTCGGCGGGAGCAGGCACATCGGGATCTACGTGGGCGACGGCAAGATGCTGCACGCGCCGAAGACCGGTGACGTCGTGCGGATCGGCTCGGTCTACGAGACCCCCACCTCGATCCGGCGGGTGCTCCCGCAGTCCTCGGCGCCGTCCGTCTCGTCCGCGTCGTGGCCCTCGGCGGCGAGCGTCGCTTCCGGTTCCGGTGCCGGCATCTCCGCGGCGGTGCGGCGCTACGAGCCGCTGTTCGCGCAGGCGACGGCCACGTACGGCCTGCCACCGGGCCTGCTCGCGGCGGTCGCCCAGGTGGAGTCGGCCGGCAACCCCTCCGCCGTCAGCCACGCCGGCGCGCAGGGCCTGATGCAGCTGATGCCCGCCACGGCGAAAGGGCTCGGCGTGAACGCGCTCGACCCGGCGCAGGCGGTGGACGGTGCGGCCCGGTTGCTGAAGGGCCACCTCGGCTCGTTCGGCTCGCTCGAGCTGGCGCTCGCGGCGTACAACGCCGGCCCGGGTGCGGTGCGCCGCTACGACGGCGTGCCGCCCTACGCCGAGACGCAGTCGTACGTGCGCAAGGTCGGCGCACTTCTCGGCGGTGTGCGATGAGCGTGCCCACGCTGGCCTCTCTGCCCACCTCCGCGCCCGCACGCGGGACGGCAGCGCCGTCCGGCGCGCGTCGTGACCACTCCGGTCAGGACGCAGGCGTCGCAGGCGATTTCGCTGCCGTGCTCGAGGCAACCAGCTCGATCGCCTCCGCCGAGGACGTGACCGTCACCGAGGGGTCGACGGGCGACACCGAGACGACCACCGGGGCCGTGGCTCCCACCGGCGCCGTGCTCGGCAGCCCGGTCGTGCCGGTCGTCGTGCCGCCGGTGCCCGTGCCGCCGGTGCCCGTGCCGCCGGCGCCCGTGCCGGCCGACGAGGCGCTCGCGTCGTCCGGCCCCGAGCTCGTGACCCCGGCGCCGGCCACCCTGCCGGACGTGGCCCCGACCCCGGACAGCAGCCCCGCTGCCGCCGAGTTCGTCGCACCAGCTGTGGCCGCCGGACCCGTTGCCGCGCAGGCCGTCCCGTCCACCGCAACCTCCTCGCCGCCGTCCGAGGAGCGTGCGGCGGGCGGCGCCGCCCCCCAGGACGGGCGGGGCGCGCAGCCGGGACCAGCCGCGGGCGCGACGCCGTTCCCCGCGCCGGCCCCGGAGGCGACGGCCACCATCGGTGCGTCGACGAGTCTGCCCGAGCCGCAGCCCGTTTCGCTGCCGGCCCCGACCACCGGTCCCGCTGCTCCAGCCGCCGCAGCCGCCGTGCGCACGCTCGACACCGGCCAGGCTCCGGCTGCCCCGGCCGTCCCGCACACACCTGTGGTGGTGCCGCTCGCGACGCAGCTGGCACCGCGCGTCAGCAGCCTGCGCGCCCTCGGTGAGGGTGTGCACCGGCTGGTGATGCGGGTGCAGCCGGAGGAGATCGGTTCGGTCCGCGTTGTCGCCGAGATCACCTCGGACAGAGTGCGGATCGAGCTCCACGGCGGCACCGAGCAGGCCCGGGAGGCACTCCGAGCGGCCCTGCCCGACCTGCGGCGCGACCTGCTCGGCACGGACCCGCCGGGCACGCGCGCGGAGCTCGACCTGGGCTCCGCCGGGCGCCAGCCGGGACGCGACCGCGGCCGTCCGGGGACATCCGGCGAGCCACCCGGCCCGGACGGCGTGCCCGCACCGGTGCAGCTCGTGCTGCCGCGCGCGGGCACTGGGCGTCTGGACGTCGTGACGTGATGCGTACCAACCGAACTGGTCGCACTTCTGGCTTGAGTCGGAAGGCGTGCGTGCCGACAACACCCCAGGGCGACCGAGGTGGTCACCCGCGACGAAGGAGGACGGCGTGCCGGTCGACGGCGTGATCACAGGCACTCCCATCAGCCAGGTCCTCGGGCAGAACGTGAACGGCACGTCCGGCCCGAAGAACGAGCTCGACAAGGACGCCTTCCTCAAGCTCCTCGTGGCGCAGCTGCGCTACCAGGACCCCACCGCCCCCATGGACACCTCGGCGTTCATGGCGCAGACGTCGCAGCTCACGAGCGTGGAGAAGCTCAGCGAGCTGGCCGAGACGACGCGGGCGTCCTTCGACGTCCAGCAACGTCTCGGCGCGGCGTCCCTCGTCGGCCGCCAGGTCTCCTGGACCGCCGAGGACGGCTCGACCTCCAGCGGCACGGTCTCCGCGGTGACGCTGCTGGGCACCACCCCTCTCCTGCGCGTCGGTGACACGGATGTCGCCCTCGACAAGGTGACCGCGGTCGTCGCGGGCACCGGCTCCGCCTGACGACCCTGCCTGACGGCTCAGCCAGACAACCGATATCCACCACCACGCACCGGGCGCCCGAGGCGCCGCGAAGACACCCTTCGAGGAGGGACCCCCCATGCTCCGTTCCCTGTTCTCCGGCATCAGCGGGCTGCGCTCGCACCAGACGATGATGGACGTCACCGGCAACAACATCGCCAACGTCAACACCAACGGCTTCAAGTCGTCCAGCACCCAGTTCCAGGACACCCTCAGCCAGCTGCTGCGCGCCGCCGGTGCACCGCAGGGCACCACGGCCGGCTCCAACCCCTCGCAGGTCGGGCTCGGCGTGCGGGTCGCGGGCGTCACCACGAACTTCGGCCAGGGCTCGGCGCAGCAGACCGGCCGCAGCCTCGACCTGATGATCAACGGCGACGGCTTCTTCGTCACCCAGTCGGTCAACGAGACGCTCTACACCCGCGCCGGCGCGCTGACCTTCGACGTCAACGGCACCCTGATCACCAGCGAGGGCTACAAGGTCCAGGGCTGGCAGGCCGACGCCTCGACCGGCGCGATCAGCACCACCGGCGGCGTCGGCGACATCAAGCTGCCGATCAGCACGCTGATGCAGCCGCGCTCCACAGGCACCACGACGTTCGAGGGCAACCTGCCCGCCGACGCCGCGACCGGCACCACGCTCCCGGCCTCGATCGACGTCTACGACGCGCAGGGCACCCGCTCCACGCTGTCGGTGACCTTCCGCAAGGACGACGCCGACACCTGGTCGGTGCTCGAGGGTGCCACCGTCCTCGGCACGGTCGACTTCACCGGCGGCGGCGGCGCCCACACCACGACCCCGGCCACGCTGACCTCCGCGTCCGGCATCGACCTGGACCTGTCGACCGTCACCGGCTTCTCCGGCACGACGTCGATCAAGACCAGCGGCCAGGACGGCTACCAGGTCGGCAGCCTCACCGCCTTCACCATCGGCCCGGACGGCGTCCTCACCGGCATCTTCAGCAACGGCCTGAAGCAGCCCGTCGCGCAGATCGCCACCGCGACGTTCGCCAACGTGGCGGGCCTGGAGAAGGCCGGCGGCTCGACCTACCGCACCACGGTCAACTCCGGCTCGGCCCGTGTCGGCGCCCCCGGTCTGGACGACCGCGGCGCCCTCTCCAGCGGCATGCTCGAGATGTCGAACGTCGACCTCGCCGCCGAGTTCACCAACCTGATCATCGCCCAGCGCGGTTTCCAGGCGAACTCGCGCGTCATCACCTCCTCGGACGAGCTGCTCCAGGACCTGGTCAACCTCAAGCGCTGACGCATCCCCTCACGCGGCGCCCGGCGGCCCCGACCCCTGCGGGGGCGGGGCCGCCGCGCTGCCGGCGGCGCCTCCCGCTGCGGCGCCCGTGCGGCGCAGCACCTCGGCCACCTCGCGCACCGAGGGGGTGCGGCTGCGACGGGTGAGCAGGAAGACCTCGCGACCCACCGCGGCGGACCGCAGCGGGCGGACCACCACCCCGGGCGGGTCGAACCCGAGGACGAGGTCGGGCAGCAGCGCGCCGGCGCCGGTGGTGCGGACGAGCTCGAGCTGGATGAGGAAGTCGTCGGAGGTGTACCGCACGTCCGGCTCGAAGCCGCCGATCTCACGGCACGCCCGCACGTGCATGTCGTGGTGCCCGGTCCCGGGCTGGCTGGTGGTCCACGGCATCTCGGCCAGGCGCGACAGCGGCAGCCGGTCCACCGTCGCCTCCGGGTGGTCGGCGGGCAGCACCAGGTCGATGCCCTCGCGCAGGACCGTCTCGCGCTCGAGCTCCGGGTGCAGCACCCGCGGCTGGCCCACGTACTCGTCGCCGACGAGGACGTCGAGCTGGTGCAGGCGCAGGGCGGGCACGGCCTGCTCGACCTCGGACTCGGTGGCCTCGACCCGGATGCCGGGGTGGGTGCGCGACAGGGTGCGGATCGTCGGCGCCACCATCCGCAGGAACGCGGACTGGAAGGCCGCCACCCGCACCGTGCCCGCGAGCCGGCCGGCCGCGACGGCGGCGACCTCCGCCTGCGCCGCGTCCATGCCCGTCGAGCAGCCCGTCGGCGTGCCGCACCAGCACCGCGCCGGCCTCGGTGAGACGCACACCGCGCCCGACGCGCTCCAGCAGCGCCGTGCCGGCCTCGCGCTCGAGCGCGGCGAGCTGCTGGGAGATCGCGCTGGGGGTGTACCCGAGAGCGCGCGCGGCGGCGTGCAGCGTCCCGCGGACGTGCACCTCCCGCAGGACGCGCAGCCGGCGCAGGTCGATCACCAGGACGATCCGATCATCCGTTCAGGATATCTGCACGGTTCGGTGAAGCAGGTCGCGCTGGACGTGAACGATCGTCCGGCCTCACGCTGGCCGGGTGGGAGCCCTCGCCTGTGTCGCGTCCGCCGTCGCCTTCGGGCTGCTGGCGGTGTTCGCCAAGCTGGCCTACGGCGAGGGCGTCGACCTCGACGCCCTGCTGCTCCTGCGCTTCGGTGCCGCCGGGGCGCTGCTGCTGGCCGTCGCGGCCTGCACCGGGCGGCTGCGCGGGCTGCACCCGCGGGTCGTGGTGGGCGGTCTCGCGATGGGCGCCGTCGGTTACGCCGCCCAGTCCGGGCTCTACCTCGCTGCGCTCGGACGGGTCGAGGCGTCCCAGACGGCGCTGCTGTTCTGCGGCTACCCGCTCCTGGTGATGGTCGGTGCCGTGCTGACCCGCCGCGAGCCGCCGTCGCGCCGCCGGGGCGCGGCGCTGGTCCTGGCGCTGCTCGGCGTCGCGCTGGTGCTGGGCGGCGCCTCCGCGGGCGAGGTCGACCTGCTCGGCGCAGCCTGCGCGATCGGGTCCGCCGTGGTCTACACCGGCTACATCCTGGTCGGCGACCGCATCGGCGCGCCCGACCCGCTGGCGTTCGCGGCCCTGGTGTGCGGGGGCGCGGCCTGCACCTTCGGCCTGTGGTCGCTCGTGCACGGCGCGCCCGGCCTCGGCTTCGGTGCCGGCGGCTGGCTCTGGCTCGCTCTCATCGCGCTGGTGAGCACCGTCGCGGCGATCGTGCTGTTCTTCGCGGGGCTGGCGCGCGTGGGCCCGACCGCCGCCGCGCTGCTGTCGACCGTCGAGCCCGTCGTCACCGTCGTCGGTGCGGCGCTGGTCTTCGGCGAGGTGCTCACGCTCCAGCAGGCGGTCGGCGGCGTGCTCGTCCTCGGCACCGTCCTGCTCGTGCAGTGGCCGGCGCGACGCCGGCTGCCGGCGGCGGCCCCGGCTCCGCCTGTGCCGGAACGGGTCCCAGCGGGTCGCTGAGGCGACGGCCCGCGCAGGCAGCTGCGCGTGCCGAACTCCTCAGGTGGTCGGGGTCCCGGCCGATGGGAGTCGTGAAGGCCCACGGACGGGCTGCCACGCACCATCCAAGGACGGACGTCATGATCATCCTCACGCGCCTGAACGGCGAGCGGTTCGCACTGAACCCCGACCTGCTCGAACGGGTCGACAGCACGCCCGACACCGTGCTGACGCTGCTGGGCGGCACCAAGTACGTCGTCAGCGAGTCGATGGAGCTCGTCATCGAGCGGGTCCGCGACTTCCGCGCCGGCGTCATCAGCGCCAGCCACGTGCCGCTCGGCCTCGTGCCGGACCTCCACGAGCAGGACGACGACGTCACCGGCGTCGCCGGCGCCGTGCCGCTGCGTCCGCGCCGGCGGTCCTGATGGATCCCGCGACCCTCATCGGCCTGGCCGTCGGCTTCGGCGCGATCATCACCGCGATGATCCTCGAGGGCGGGAACCCGGCCTCGATCCTGCTCCCCGCCCCGATGGTGCTCGTCTTCGGCGGGACGCTCGGCGTCGGGATCGCCGGCGGGCTGCTGCGCGACCTCAAGACCATCGTGGCCGGGGTGAAGAAGGCGCTGCTCGGCGGCTCCAAGCCCCCGACCGACACCATCGCCGAGATCGTCTCGCTCGCCGAGCGCGCGCGCCGCGAGGGACTTCTCGCGCTGGAGGAGGCGATCAGCTCGGTCGAGGACGAGTTCCTCAAGGACAGCCTGCAGTCGGCCGTGGACGGCACCGACCCCGAGGACCTGCGCACGATCATGCTCGACCGGATCGACGCGAAGACCGCCAGCGACAAGGTGGCCTCGAAGTTCTTCACCGACCTCGGCGGCTTCGCCCCGACGATCGGCATCATCGGCACCGTCATCAGCCTCGTGCACGTCCTGGAGAACCTCGGCAACCCCGACGACCTCGGTCACATGATCGCGGCGGCGTTCGTCGCGACGCTGTGGGGCGTGCTGTCGGCCAACGTGATGTGGCTGCCGATCGCCAACAGGCTCAAGCGGCTCACCGAGACCGAGGTGGCGCAGATGCACCTCGTGGTCGAGGGCGTCGTCGCGATCCAGGCCGGCGCCAACCCGCGCCTGGTGCAGCAGCGGCTGTCCAGCCTCCTGCCCCCCGCGGACGCCGAGGCGGCGGCGGCGACGGCGAAGAAGGCGGCGTGAGCTCGGGCGCGGCCCGCCGCGGTCGTCGCGGCGGGCACGAGGAGGAGCACGAGAACCACGAGCGGTGGCTGGTCAGCTACGCCGACATGATCACCGTGCTGATGGCGCTGTTCATCGTGCTGTTCGCGATCAGCCAGGTCGACCAGCAGAAGTTCCTCGAGCTCAAGAGCGGTCTCGCGGACGGCTTCGGCGCCAGCTCGGCGATCCCGGTGGACGGGGGAGCGGGTCTGCTGTCCAGCCCCGACGGCCCGCCCAACCCGGCCCGGCTCGAGGTCGACGCGGCGCCCGCGCCGGTCGATCTCGCCAGCACCGGCGAGGGCCGGACCGACGACGGAACCGCCGAGGCGGAGACGCGGCTCGCGGCCGCCGAGGCCGAGCTCGACCGGCTGCAGCAGATCCAGGCCGCCCTCGAGGCGGCGCTGGACGCCGAGGGCCTCGGCGACCGGGTGCGGTTCCGGATCACCGAGCGCGGCCTGGTCGCCGCGGTGGTGGCCGACGACGTGTTCTTCGCCAGCGCCAGCGCCACCATCGAGCCCCGCGGGCTCGACGTGCTCGACGTGATGGCCCCGGTGCTCGACGAGCTGCCGGAGGACGTCGCGGTCGAGGGCCACGCCAACCACCTGCGGATCACCGGCGGGCAGTACCCGAGCAACTGGGAGCTGTCCGGCGCGCGCGCCACCGCGGTGGTGCGGCACCTCATCGACGCCGACGGGCTGGAGCCGACCCGGCTGTCGGCCACCGGGTTCGGCGACACCCGTCCCCTGTTCCCGGTGGGTGACCCGCAGGCCGTGACCGGGAACCGCCGGGTCGACCTCGTGGTGCTCGACCAGCAGCCGGCCACCGTCCGCGCCCTGATCCCGCAGATCGCCGCCGCCCGCGGCCTGGCCACCGACCTGGACCCCGTCACCGGCGAGGGCTGAACCGTGCCCCCGTCACCCACCACCACCCAGCAGACCACCCCCGCCGGCACGACCCGACAGACCCTGGAGAGAGTCATGGCCACAGCCACCGCCGTCCGCCCCGGAGCGGGCCCCACCACCGCCGGCGAGGCGGAGGAGGCGACCACCAAGGGCGGCAGGAAGAAGCTCGTCCTCGTGGCGGTCCTCGTCGTCGCGCTCGTGGCCGCCGGCGCGTGGTGGTTCCTGCTCAAGCCGTCCGGCGGTGAGGAGGAGGCCGCGCCGGAGCCGGTGCCGGGCGACGTCGTCGCGCTCGAGGCGATCAGCGTCAACCTCGCGGACGGGCACTACCTGCGGGTCGGGATCGCGCTGCAGGCCACCGCCGACGCCGCGCACGCCCCCGAGGGCAGCCACGCGCTCAACCTGCTGATCGACACCTTCACCGGCCGCACGGTCGAGGAGCTCGCCACCACCGAGACCCGCGCCGCGCTGCAGGAGGAGCTCGCCCACCAGGTCGAGGAGGCCTACCACCACGAGGTGATGGACGTGTACTTCACCGAGTTCGTCACCCAGTAGGAGGGCACGTCCTGGACGCTCTTCCGTCGACCGAGCTCGTCACCCAGGAGGCCGCCACCGGAGGACGGCCGGCGCGGCAGCGGTCCCGGAGGGGAGGACCGCTGCTGCGCCGGTGGCGCGAACCGGACGGGATCTGTCGACCCGTACGGCTCAACATCGGGTGCACGCCGTCCGATAGACCCGGGGTGAGCGAGACGACCACCAGGCCGACTGCGCGTTCCGGCACGCGTCCGCGCGGCCGGGGGACCGTCACGGAGTACGACTTCGCCGCCCCCGCCCGGCTCTCTCGCGAGCACGCCCGGCTGCTCGAGGTGGCCAACGACACCTTCGCGCGGCAGTGGACCACCCAGCTCGGCACCCGGCTGCGCTGCGCCGTCTCGATCACCTTCACCGGCGTGACCCAGTCGACCTACGACGCCTACGTCGAGTCGATCCCGGCGCACCCGGCGATGGTGCTGTTCCAGCTCGACCTCGACGAGCCCGCGACCGGCGTCCTGCAGCTGACCACCGGCAGCGCGCTGGCCCACCTCGACCACGCCCTCGGCGGCCCCGGCGGCCGGGACGGCGAGCAGCCGTCCCGCCTGCTCACCGAGATCGAGACCTCCCTCACCCTCGGCATGTGCACCCGGGTGCTCGGCACCCTCGGGTACGCCTTCGCCGCGCTCGGCTCGCCGGCGGCGACCGTCGACGGCCTGCAGCAGGACGCCCAGCTCCTCGGCGCCGGCCGCGCCACCGACGTGGTGGCCGTCGCCGAGTTCTCGGTGCAGGTCGGCGAGCACACCGACACCGCCACGCTGATGCTGCCGCTGGCACCGCTGCTGGCCCGGCTGTCCGCGCTGACCCCGCAGGAGGTGCGCACCCCGCAGGAGGTGGAGCGGGCCGCCCTGGCCGCCCGCACCCTGCGCTCGACCCTGCCCGAGGTGCCGGTCGAGGTCGGCGTCAGCATGACCGGCCTCCAGCTCCCGCCCGAGCAGCTGCTGACCCTCGCGGTCGGCGACGTGCTCCGCCTGCCCCACCCCGCCGACCGCCCGCTGCAGGTCGCCGTCGCCGGCGTGCCGGTGGCGCGCGGCGTCACGACCACCCGCGGCCCCCGCCGCGCCTGCCTGATCGTCGCCCACCAGGAGGACCCCCGATGACCGCCACCACCACCACCCCGCACGGCACCGGGACGCCCGGGTCCGACGCGATGGTGGCCACCGCCGCCCGGGCCGCGGCCCCGCTGCTGCCGGCACCGCACCCGCTCGTGCCCGCTCCGGGCGCCGGCGCCGACCCCGTCGCCACCGCCGTCGTGCACGTCGCGAGCTTCACCGGCAGCCGCAGCGGCGAGGTGGTGGTCGCCCTGGACGGCGCGCTCGTCGAGGCCCTCACCGCCGGGGCCCCGGGCCTCGAGGTGGCCGACGTCGTGCGTCCCGCCCTCGAGGCGGCCGCCGCCTCCCTCGGTCCGTCGGTGCTGAGCACCGTGCGGCCCGCTCTCGTCGACGACTTCCCGAAGGGATCGTTCGTGGCGCTGCTCGGCGACGGCGCGCCGCTGGGGTGGGTCGGTCTCACCGTCCGCGCCGAAGGTGCCCCGCCGGTGCCGCGACAGGGCACGGTGCACGCAGACAGCGGCGCGCCAGCCGCGCAGGCGCTCGGCGGCCTCGGCCTGAACCTGCTCCGCGACGTCGAGATGACGCTGTCGGTGGAGGTCGGGCGGGCCCGGATGACCGTCCGCGAGCTGCTCGAGCTCACGCCGGGCTCGGTCGTCGAGCTCGACCGTGCCGCCGGCGCACCCGCCGACCTGCTGGTCAACGGCCGGGTGATCGCCCGGGGCGAGGTGGTCGTGGTCGACGAGGACTTCGGCCTGCGCATCACCGAGCTGGTCGAGCCCGGCGGTCCGCCCGCCTGACCTGCTCGCACCGCACCGCACCGCCCGCGCCGACGACGCCGTCGCGTCCCTGCCCCACGCCCTGCCCCACGCCCTGCCCCACGCCGGACCCACGCCCGCACCGCACGACACCCGAGGGAGACGCCACCGATGGAGACCGCCGGCCTGCTGCTGCGCGTCGTCGTCGCGCTCGTCAGCGTGCTCGGTCTGGTCTGGCTGTTCTCCCGAGGCATGACCCGTGGCCGTGGTCGGCGCCTCGTCCCGGGAATGACCGAGGTGCTCTCGCGCCAGGTGCTCTCGCGCGCCGCCAGCGTCGTCGTCGTGCGGGTGGGGGACAAGGCGCTCGTGCTCGGCGTCACCGAGCAGCAGGTGAACGTGCTCGGCGAGACCGACCTGCCCGCCGAGGACGACGCCGCGGCCCCGCGTCGCACCGAGAAGATCGACCTCCCGGACGACCTCACCCCGCCGCCGGCGACGGCTCCCGCGGACGACGTCGCCGACGCGCTGGTGCCGCGCCAGCGTCGGCGCCGCGCCGCAGCCGCAGCCGCCCAGGGACCCCGCACGGACGGTGCGCTCGCCGGCTCGGCGCTCTCGCCGGCCACCTGGACCCAGGCGCTCGACGTCCTGCGCGAGCGGACCACCCGCCGATGAGCGCCCCGCTGCGAGCCAGGACCGTCGTCCTGGTGCTCGCGCTCGCCGCCCTCGCCACGCTCGCCGGGCTGCTCGCCGCCGCCCCCGCGTCGGCCGTCGGCCCGCCGACCGCGGTGACGCAGGCCGTGCACGCCGGACCGACGTCTCCGGTCGCGCCGACCCCGCCGGTCGCGCCCTCGGGCGCTCCCACCAGCGACCCGCTCACGGGCGACCAGCCGACCGTCTCGATCGACATCAACGGCGTCGACGGCAAGCCGAGCAGCTCGATCGTCGTGATCCTCGCGATCACCGCGCTGTCCGTGGCGCCGGCCCTGCTGCTGATGACGACGTCGTTCACCAAGATCTTCGTGGTGCTCTCGATCACCCGGAACGCGCTGGGGCTCACCGCCGTCCCGCCGAACCAGGTGATCGCCGGTCTCGCGCTCTTCCTCAGCCTGTTCGTGATGGGTCCGGTGCTGAGCGAGGTCAACGACCTCGGCGTCCAGCCCTACCTCGCGGGCGAGGTGACCCAGCAGCAGGCGTTCGAGGACGGCGTCGAGCCGCTGCGGGAGTTCATGCTCGACCACACCCGCGCCGAGGACCTCGCGCTCGTCACCCGCGCCGCCGACCGGCCCAACCCCGAGAACCGCGGCGACACACCACTGCTCACCCTGATCCCGGCGTTCGTGCTGTCGGAGCTGCGGGCCGCGTTCATCATCGGCTTCGTCGTGTTCGTGCCGTTCCTCGTGATCGACCTCGTCGTGTCCGCGGCGCTGATGTCGATGGGCATGATGATGCTCCCGCCGGTGACGGTGTCGCTGCCGTTCAAGCTGCTGCTGTTCGTCCTGGTCGACGGCTGGGGGCTGGTCATCACGGCCGTCATCGGCTCCTACGGATCAGGAGCCACTTAGCGTGAACGACGCCTCAGTCCTCGAGATCGCCATGGCCGCGCTCACCATCGCAGCCAAGCTCTGCGCGCCGATCCTGCTCACCGCGCTCATCGTCGGCTTCGCCATCTCGCTGTTCCAGTCCGTGACCCAGATCCAGGAGGTCACGCTCAGCTTCGTGCCCAAGGCCGTCGCCGTGGGGATCGCCCTGCTGGTGTGCGGCAACTGGATGCTGGCCGAGGTCACCTCGTTCACCACCGGCCTGTACGAGCGGATCCCCGACCTGCTGTCCGGGGGGTGACCGGTGGGCTTCGACGTGCCGCTGGAGCAGCTGGTGGCCCTGCTGCTCGCCACCGTCCGGTGCGCCTCGTTCCTGCTGCTCGCCCCGCCGTTCTCGCACCGCGCGATCCCCGCGCAGGTCAAGGCGATGCTGGCGCTGGGCCTCGCGCTCGCCGTCCTGCCGGACGTGCCCGACTCGCTCGTCGCCGACGGGCTCGACACCGGCGCCCTGGCGGTCAGCGCCGCCCAGGAGGTCGTGGTCGGCAGCGGGCTGGGCTTCCTGGTCATGGTGGTCTTCGCCGCCGTGCGCGCCGCCGGTGACCTGCTCGACCTGTTCGGCGGGTTCAGCCTGGCGTTCGCGTTCGACCCGTTGACCCAGAGCGGCTCCGCCGTCCTCGGCCGCACCTTCCAGTGGACCGCCCTCGCCCTGCTGTTCGCCACCAACGGCTACGCGCTGGTCCTGGCCGGGCTGCTGCGCACGTTCGAGGTGCTGCCGGTCGGGCAGCTGCTCGACCTGCAGAGCCTCGCCGCCAGCGCGAGCGCGTCCGTCACCGGGATGTTCGTCGCCGCGCTGCAGATCGCCGGGCCGATGATCGCGGTGCTGTTCCTCGCCGACGTCGGGCTCGGCCTGCTGACGCGGGTCGCCCCGGCGCTCAACGCGTTCGCGCTCGGCTTCCCGCTCAAGATCCTCATCACCCTCGTCGTCGTCGGGCTGTCCTTCGTGGCGCTGCCGGCTGTCGTCGAGGGCCTGGTCGACGACGCGACCCGTGCCGTCGTCGGGACGGCCAGGGGGTGAGCGGGGATGGCTGACGGCGCCGGTGGCGGCGAGAAGACAGAGGCCCCCACACCGAAGAAGCTCAAGGAGGGGCGCGAGCAGGGCCAGGTGGCCCGCTCGTCCGACCTCGGGGCGTGGCTCGGTGTCGGCGCTGCGGCCCTCGTGCTGCCCCTGGTCGCGCGCGGCACGCAGGGCGCGGTGGTCGAGCTGCTCGTCAGCCTCGACGCCGTCGCCGCCGACCCCGACCCGGCCAAGGCCCTGGCCGCCTTCACGCAGGCGCTGGGGCAGTGCGCCCTCGCCCTCGCACCGCTGCTCGCCGTGACGGTGGTGGTGGCGGTCGCGGCCGCCGCCGCCCAGGGTGGCATCCACCTCGCGACCAAGGCGGCCAAGCCGCAGTTCTCGCGGCTGAACCCCGCCAAGGGGTTCAAGCGGATCTTCGGCCCGCAGGCGTGGTGGGAGGCGCTGAAGTCGCTGCTCAAGACCGTCGTGCTCGGACTCGTCCTCTACCAGGTGGTCACCGGCCTCACCCCGTTCCTGCTCGGCTCCGGCTCGATGCCGCTCGCCGCGACGCTGCAGGCCGTCGGTGGCGGGACGTCGGACCTCATCCGCACCGCCGTGCTGGCCGGCCTCGTGCTCGCCGCGGCGGACTTCGTCGTGCAGAAGCGGCGGATCAACAAGCAGCTGCGGATGAGCAAGAAGGAGATCACCGACGAGCACAAGCAGAGCGAGGGCGACCCGCTGCTCAAGGGCGCCATCCGCTCGCGCCAGCTCGCGATGAGCCGCAACCGGATGATGAGCGACATCGCCAAGGCCGACGTCGTGCTCGTCAACCCCACGCACGTCGCCGTGGCGCTGCGCTACGACCCGGCCAGGGGCGCGCCCAGGGTGGTCGCCAAGGGCGCCGGCGCGATCGCCGCGAAGATCCGCGAGAAGGCCACCGAGCACCGCGTCCCGATGGTCGAGGACGTGCCGCTGGCACGGGCGATCCACGCCGCCTGCGACATCGGCCAGGAGGTGCCGTCCGACCTCTACGCGGCGATCGCGCAGGTGCTCGCGTTCGTGATGCGGTTGCGCTCGCGCGGCGGCGCGTCGGGGATCCACAAGCTCGCCGCCTGACGAGGCAGGACGCGCTCCGAAAACCTCGGCAACTGCTACAGGTGCCCTGCCGCACGGCCGAAGCACCAAGAGCCAGGACGGCGCACACAAGCGGGCCAGGGACGGGCCACCGCACGACCGGAGCACCTCGACCGAGGTGGGCTCCCGGTCGGACGACCCGGAAGGACCTCGAGCCCGCATGGCCCTGGTGACCCCTGGCACCGCACCGACGGCTGCCGCCCGCCGCCGCCCCGGCGTCGCCGCGCTCGCCGTCCCCGTCGGCGTCGTGGGCATCGTCCTGCTCCTCGTCGTCCCGATCCCCGCCGCGCTGCTCGACCTGCTGATCGCGCTCAACATCGTCAGCGCCCTGGTCATCCTGCTGACGTCCATGTACGTGCGGCGTCCGCTCGACTTCGCGATCTTCCCCTCGCTGCTGCTGGTCTTCACCCTGTTCCGGCTGGGCCTGAACGTCGCGTCGACGCGGCTCGTGCTCTCGGACGGGTTCGCCGGCAAGGTGATCGACGCGTTCGGCCACTTCGTCGTCGGCGGCTCGCTCGTCATCGGCCTGGTGATCTTCCTGATCCTGGTGGTGATCCAGTTCGTCGTCATCACCAACGGCGCGGGCAGGGTCGCCGAGGTCGGCGCGCGGTTCACCCTCGACGCGATGCCGGGCAAGCAGATGGCGATCGACGCCGACCTCAACGCCGGCCTCATCGACGAGGACGAGGCGCGCCAACGGCGTGCGGACGTCGGCGCCGAGGCGGACTTCTACGGCGCGATGGACGGTGGCTCGAAGTTCGTCAAGGGCGACGCGATCGCCGGCATCGTCATCACCGTCATCAACCTGGTCGGCGGCTTCGCGATCGGCATGCTGCAGAAGGGGATGGCGCCGGCCGAGGCGCTGGAGACCTACAGCCTGCTGACGATCGGCGACGGCCTGGTCACCCAGATCCCGGCGCTGCTGATGTCGGTCTCCACCGGCCTCATCGTCACCCGCGCCACCACCCAGGGCGACATGGGCTCCGACGCCGCCGAGCAGCTCGGCCGCAGCAAGCCGGCGCTGATGATCGCCGGTACCGCGGCCATCGCCCTCGCGCTCGTCCCCGGCATGCCGAAGCTGCCGTTCATCCTGGTCGGCGCGGGCGTGCTGCTGCTCGGCCAGCGGGTGGGGACGAGGGACGCCGAGCAGGACGCGCTCTCGATGGAGAAGGCGGTGGTCCCCGCCGTCAACCCGGACACCCCCGAGGCGCTGCGCGCGCAGATGCGGGTCGACCCGCTCGAGGTGGTGCTCGCCCCCGACCTGGTCGACCTCGTCGACACCGCCGCCGGCGGCGACCTGCTCGACCGCGTCCGCGCCCTGCGCCGCAAGGTCGCGCTCGACCTCGGCGTGGTCGTGCCGCCGGTGCGCACCCGCGACAGCGTCGACCTGCCCGTCTCCACCTACGCGATCCGGATCTCCGGGGTGGAGGTCACCCGCGGCCAGGCGCCCTCCGGCCGCGTGCTCGCCCTCGGCGACGGCCTCGAGGCCCTGCCCGGCACGCCCACCACCGAGCCGGTCTTCGGCCTCCCTGGCCGCTGGGTGCCGGTCGAGCTGCGGCACCAGGCCGAGCTGGCCGGCGCCACCGTGGTCGACCGCGCCTCGGTGCTGGTCACGCACCTGTCGCAGGTGATCACCACCAACGCCGCCCGCCTGCTCAGCCGCGAGGACGTCCGCGCCCTGGTCGACGGCGTCAAGGCCGAGCACCCCGCGGTCGTCGACGAGCTCGTGCCCGGCGCCCTCTCGCTCGGCGACGTGCAGCGGGTGCTGCAGAACCTGCTCGAGGAGCAGGTCGGCATCCGCGACCTGCCCCGCATCTTCGAGGGCCTGTCCACCCGGGCCCGGGTCTCCACCGAGGCCGACGGCCTGGTCGAGGCGGCGCGCGCGTCGCTCGGCCCGGCGGTGGCGGCGCCGTACGCCCAGGAGGGTGCGCTCGTCGTCATCACGCTGGACCCGCTGCTGGAGCAGTCCTTCGTCGACGCCGTGCGCCCCACCGAGAACGGCGCCGTGCTGTCGCTCGACCCGCACCGGGCCGAGCTCGTGGTCGACCAGCTGGCCCGTCTCGCCGAGGCGGCGGAGGAGCGGGGCCTGAGCCCGGTCCTGGCCGTCTCGCCGGGACTGCGCCCGGCCACCCGGCGGCTCGTGACGCTGGGCGTCCCGCGGCTGCCTGTCCTGTCGTACTCCGAGGTCGGAGCGTCCGGCCTGCGGATCGAGACCGTGGGGACGGTGACGCTGACCGATGCGCTTGCTGCTTGAGGGACCGGCCATCGAGCCGCTGCTGGAGCGGGTGCGGACCGAGCACGGCCCGCAGGCCCGGATCGTGCACGCCGAGCGCGTGCGCACCGGCGGCGTCGGCGGGTTCTTCACCCGCGAGCACTTCGAGGTCACCGTCGAGGTGGACGCGCCCGACCTCGGGCTCGCCCGCCAGCCGCTCCCGCCGCCCGTCCCACCGCCTCGGTCGTCCCGGGGCCCGTCGGGCTCGACGCGCTGCTCGCAGCGGCCGACGCCGCCGAGGGTCACGACTCCGACGCCCCCGTCCTGGCCGCCCCCGTCCTGGCCGCCCCCGTCCTGGCCGCCCCTGCCGCCCGACTCTCCCCGGAGCCCTCCGCCATGCCCGCCCACGCCCCCGCCCCCGCCGCCACCCCCTGGGTCTTCCCGCAGGCGACGCCCGCCCGCGCCGCCGGCCTGGACGCCTTCGCCCCCGCGACCTCGACGCTGCTGGTCGAGCCGGACCCGGAGCCCGTCGTGGCGCCCGCCGTCGCACCGGCGCCGGTCGCGGTCGTGCCCGAGCAGCGCACGGCGCCGGCCGCCGAGACGGTCACCGGACCCGTCCCCGGCCCGCACCGGCCGATGTCGACCGAGTCGGTCGCGTTCGCCGACCTGCTCGACCGGCTGCAGCAGGAGAACGCCCACCCGATCCCGCTGCCCGCGGACCGCGGCGACGAGCCGGTGGGACCCGAACCCGAGGGGGCCGATGTCGAGGCCGCCGAGGTCGAGCTCGAGCACGCTCAGGTGGACGAGGCGTTCCCGCCCGTGGTGCCTGCCCCGCGTCGCGGACGTCGTGCCGCCCGCAGCGCGCCGGACGACCTGGCCGGCCGGCTGGCCGCGCTGGGGCTCCCCGCCGAGCTGCTCGACCTCGTGCTCGAGGGCACGGACGGCGAGCTCGGAGCCGTGGTCTCCCGCCTGCACCTCGTGCTGGCCGACCTGCCCGTCCCGACCACCGACCTGACCCGTCCGGGCGCCGTCGTGCTCGTCGTGGGGGAGACCGCGCAGGCGACCGCCGCCGCCGCGGCGCTGGCTGCCCGGCACCGGCTCCCGGCCGACGCCGTGGTCGATCTCGGCGCCGCCGGCGCCGCACCCACTGCCGACCACGTCCGCCGCGAGCTCGCCCGCCTGCGGGGCGGCAGCACCGCCGCCGTCGTGGTCGTCGGCACCGACGCCGTGGCCGATCCCGCCGGCGACCCGTGGCTCGCGTCCGTGGCGCGCAGCCTCGGCGCCGACCAGGTCGTCGCCTGCGTCGACGCCACCCGCAAGGTCTCCGACCTGGCGCGCTGGCTCGGTGGCCTGGAGCGGGTCGGCCTGCCGGTCGGCGCGCTCGACGTCCACCACGTCGGCTCGACCGGCGACCCGGCCGCCGTCCTCGACCTCGGCGTGCCGGTGGTCGCTCTCGACGGCGCCCGCGCCGACGCCGCCACCTGGGCCGCCCTGCTGGTCGGCCGCCTGCTCGGTGGGGGAGGCGTCCGGTGAACGTCGCGACGGTCGGGGTGCTGGCGCTGCTGCTCGCGGTACCGGCCGTCCTCGGCCTGGCCGGCGGCAGCATCGACCCCGACGAGGTCGGTCTGCGCGTCCTGATGGCGGTGGCCGTCGCCGTCGTCGCCGAGATCGTGCTGCGCCGCTTCGTCGACGCGGTCCGCCGTCCCTCCGAGCAGCCGGCTCTGGCCCGCCGCGAGGGCGACCCGCCCACCGCCTGAGCGACCGGACCCCGGCGGGGCCATATGCTCGGCGGGTGCTGGTGCTGACCCGCCGCAGCGGCGAGAGCGTGATGATCGGTGACCAGGTCGTGGTCACCGTCGTCGAGGTGCGCGGTGACGTCGTGCGGCTGGGTATCGAGGCGCCGCGCGAGGTGCGGGTGCACCGCGAGGAGGTCTACCGCGCCGTCGGCGAGGCCAACGCCGCTGCCGCCACGGCCTCCGAGGACGACATCACCCGGCTGGCCGCCCAGCTGCGCAGCTCCCCGCCGGCGCCCCCCGCCTCCGGCTGAGCGTGCCCCCGCTCGTCTGGGTCGACGACTGGCAGCAGCAGTGCTGCGGCGAGCCGTTCTCGGTGGGCTCGCGCGTGACCTGGGTGCTGCGCCCTGCGACGGGACCGTCGACGACGGGCGTGGTGACCAGGATCAGGACCGCCTGCTGCGCCTACGCGTCCGACCCGGCCAGCACGGACCCCAGGGTGTTCGCGCCGGTCGCAAGCACGTCGGTCGTGACGGACGTCCAGGATGCCGACGCCTGGTACGAGGCACCGGAACCGCTGCAGCTCAACGGTTTCCTGGTCGACCTCCAACCGGTGGCAGGATGACCGCATGCTGATCGCCTTCTCCGTCGCCCCGTCCGGTACCGGTGACTCGGTCGCGTCCGCCGTCGCCGACGCCGTGCGCGTCGTCCGCGACTCCGGGCTGCCGCACCGCACCGACTCGATGTTCACCACCATCGAGGGGGAGTGGGACGAGTGCCTGGACGTCGTCCGCCGGGCGTGCGAGGCGGTAGGGCAGCACGGCGACCGCGTGTCGCTGGTGCTCAAGGCCGACATCCGTCCAGGGCGCTCGGGGGAGATGCAGGCCAAGCTCGACCGGCTCGAGGCGGCGATCGAGGCCGGCGAGGGATGAGGCCGTGGGCAGCGAGCAGGTGAGCGGCGCGGTCCGGCGGGCGCGCCCTGCCGACGTCCCCGCCCTCGTCCGCGTGCACCTGACCTGCTGGCGGCAGGCGTACGGCCACCTGCTGAGCGAGCAGTTCCTGGCCAGTCGCGAGGCCGAGGTGGAGCGGCGCGGCCAGGTGTGGCGCGACGGCATCGCCCGCGGCAACGAGCCGTGGCTCGCCGAGTCGGACGGCGAGGTGGTGGGTCTGGCGCTCGCCGTGGACCCGGACGCACCGGGTCAGGAGCGTCTGGACTCCCACCTGGCCGACGACCAGCCGGCCGGTCTCGAGCTCGCGATGCTCTACCTGCTCGAGTCGCACCACGGCAGCGGGCTCGGGCAGCGGCTGCTCGACGCCGCGGTCGGCGACGGCCCTGCATTCCTGTGGGTCGCCGAGGACAACCCGCGCGCCCGCGCGTTCTACTCCCGCAACGGCTTCCGCTGGGACGGCCTGCAGCGCACCGAGCCCGAGCTTCGAGGACATGGCCGTCGTCCGGCTCGTGCGTCCGTGACCTCCGTCCACCTGGGGCACGGCGTGTGCCCACAGGCTGGCAAGCCCTCCCGCGCCATCCACAGGATCCGTTGCGGGACAGCGGTTGTCGGTGGTCGCACCTAGTCTTCGGGTATGGCGGCGGAGGCGGTGGGCGACGGGGTCGGGGCACCCGGCCTTCGCCGCGTCTGGCGCTGATCGAGCAAGATCTCGCCCAGGTCCTGCAGGCCGCGACCTGGTCGCTGTCGGCCGCCAGGTCGCCGCGCTGATCGTCGGGCTCACCCAGGGCGGCGCGCGCACCGAGGCGGCCCGCGGTGCGGCGCTGCGCGAGTCGATCTGCCGGGAGGTCCCGGACGCCCGGGGTGAGCAGGGTGCGCGGACGGTGAACCTGCTCAAGGCCCGGTGCCGGGTCTCCGCGCAAGCCGGGCGTCGGCGGACGTGGAGAACGCGAAGCTGACCTGCCCCGACACCGGGGCCCTGCGCGAGCTGGGTGCGGCGCTGGCGGCCGGTGCGGTGTCACGCGAGCACCTCGACGTCGCCCGGTGCACGTTGAAGCGGCTGCCGGTGCGGGTGGTGCGGGAGCGGCGGGGCGAGGTCGACCACCTGCTGACCGAGCACGCCCGGACCTTCGACCCCGGCGGTGCGGACCACCTGCCCGGCACCTGCTGTCGGTGATCACCCCGGACCGGGCGGACCGGTACGACGAGAACGCCCTGGACCGGCGCCACCGTCGGTATCGCGACCGACCAGACCGGGATGGTCCTGCTCAGCGGCCAGCTCGACCAGGCCGGCGGGCTGACCGTGCGCGACCGTGCTGGACCACTTCGTCGAGAAGGACCGCGCCGCCGCGACCGACACCGACCCAGCCGCCGCCGACCGCGCGGACGGCGCGCTGATCCTGCGGCGGACGTGCGGACCCGGGGTCAGCGCCGAGCCGACGCCCTGGTCCAGATGGCCCGCGCCGCGGCCGAGCACGACGGCATCGGCTCGTGCCGGCCCGGGCGGTGTCCCGCGGGTCGTGGTCGTCACCACCCCGGACCAGCTCGCCGGCGCCGAAGGTGCAGGCGCCGCCACGACCACCGACGGCGACCTGGTCGACCGCGGCGCACTGACGCGGATCGCGTGCGACGCCGTCATCGACCGCGTCGTCCTGGACACGGCCGGTCGGGTGCTGGCGATGGACACCCTCGGCCGGCTCGCCACCGCCGCCCAGCAGACCGCCCTGGCCGCCCGCGACCGCGGCTGCGTCTGGCCGGGCTGCACCACCCCGCCCTCGCTGTGCGAGGCCCACCACGTGACCTGGTGGTCCCGCGGCGGCCCCACCACCCTCGACAACCTCGCGCTGCTCTGCCACCGCCACCACAGCCAGATCCACGCCCAACCCGACGACACGACCGACGGGCGACGGCTGGGTGATGGTGATGCGCGACGGCGTCCCGTGGTTCCGACCACCCGACCGGCTCGACCCCGACCGCCGGTTGCGGCGCAACACCTTCCACCAGACCGTCCAGGCCACCCGCGCCACCGGCCTGCGCTGGCGCACGCCCGCTGCCGAGGACGATCCCGACTCCGCCCTGACGCCCGCGGACGCCCGGCTCAGTCCAGCGTGGTCGAGCCGGTCTGCTCGAGGGACGCGACGTCGAGGAGGGTGAGCTCGGTGCCCTGCTCGCCGCCCGACAGCACGGCCACCGAGTCGCCGACGGGCATCGCCCGCACGAGCCACCGGTAGCCCTGGCCGGAGAGGTCGAACCGGCCGGCGTCGGCGAGCGTGCCGTCGTCGCCCACCCGGAACGCCTGCACCACAGCGGTTCCCATCGTGTCCATCGGCATCAGCACGGTGCGCTGCTCGGGGAGGTACGAGAACTGGCGGGAGTCGCCCTCGACGGCGGTCCACGTGTTCGCCTCGGTCCAGGTGTCCACCTGGGTGGGTGCGGCAGGGTCGGAGACGTCGAAGGTCTGCACCAGCACGCCGGTGAGCATCCCCGAGTCCGTGGCGTCCTGGCCCACCCCGACCAGTCGACCGTCGCCGACCGGGTGCAGGTAGGCCGAGTACCCGGGCACCTTGAGCTCGCCGGTCACGGTGGGCGCGGCCGGGTCGGACAGGTCCACGACGTACAGCGGGTCGGTCTGCCGGAAGGTCACCACGATCGCGACGTCGTCGAACCAGCGCACCGCGCGGATCGTCTCGCCCTTGCCGAGGCCGCCGACCCGACCCTCCTGCACCAGGTCGCCGTCCCGCTCCTCGAGCACGGTCACGAAGCTCTCGGACGGCGGCTGCTGGCCGTCCACCCCCCACATCTGCCCGACGGTCGTCGCCACCCGCAGCCGGCCGTCGCGCGCCGACATCGCCCAGCGTCCGAGCAGCACACCGTCGACCTCGCCCGAGGCCAGGTAGGTGGTGTCCGAGCCGTCGTCGATCGCGAAGCCGTGGAGCTCGGTGGTCGGGTCCTCGACCTGCGGGGCGTCACCGCGCAGGCCGGTCCAGAACGACCAGCCGCCACGGGTGGTCGCCACGTACAGCCGGTCTGCGCTGGCGTAGACGAGCTCCCCGTCGGTCGCGACGGACGTGCGGTCCACGACCGGGTCCGAGCCGGAGGCCAGGTCGAGCGAGCGGACGGTGAGCATCCCCGCGCCGGCGTCCGTCGTCGGGTGGGCGACCTCGGAGCAGGCCACGGCCGGCGCGCGGCCGACGACCGCACCGTCGGCGTCCCGGGTGATCTGCTCGGGCAGGAACTGCTCGCCGTTCATCCGCACCAGTGCGAGCAGGTTCGCCTCGGTCGCCTCCGCCTCCCAGCCGGAGTCGAAGCCGCCGCCCGGCAGCACCGGCAGGTCGGCGGGCCGGTCCAGCGTCGGGGTCGAGGTCGTCACCACGCGCACGACGCCACCGCTCAGGCGGGCGCCGACCAGAGTCCCCTCCACCTCCTGCTGCGACACCAGCCGGGGCGACCCGGGGTCGCTGACGTCGACCACCGTCGTCGTCGTGGTCGGCGAGCCGATCGGACCCGGCCAGATCGACAGGTCCTCGGTCGCGCCCGACCGGCCCTGGCCCTGCCCCGTCTCCTCGAGCCACGCCGAGGACAGCAGCAGGACGCGGTCGCCGTCGAGGAGCAGCTCGGCACCGCCGGGCTGCGCGGGACCCTGGTCCTGCACCGGCTCGCCGCCCCACCCGCGGGACGCAGCCGCGAGGGCCGGGACCTCCAGCGAACCGAGCTCGCGCGGCTCCTCGCCCGTGACGTCGAGGACGACGAGCCGGTCGCCGACGGTCGTGTACACGCGTCCGTCGGACGTCTTCATCACGTCGGGCTCGTCGACGCCCGCCTCCTGCAGGTTGGTGCCCGTGGCGCCGTTGCCCACCGCACCGTCCGACGACTGCGGAGCGGCGTCCTCGCTCGCGGCGCGCTCGGCGCCGCCCGCGGAGTCCATGGCGTACCCGAAGCCGCCCAGCCCGTACGGCCCGACGAGGGGCCGGAGCGCGTCGACGTACCACGTGCGCAGGTCGTCGCAGCCGTCGAAGGAGCGCAGCCCGTCGGCCGCCGCGGGGGCAGTGGTCGGTCCGAACGCACCGGTGGCGACGGCGGCCGTCGCCGCGGTCAGGACCGCCACCGCGGCGACCCGGACGGCCCCGCGCCGGCGCCCGGTGGGCCTGCGCGTGCCGGGGGAACCGGCACCCGGAGGGGTCGGGGGGACGGGGGCGGGAGTGACGTCCATGGCTGCGCCTCGCTGCTCGGACCGGTCGCGCCGGTCGGTTCGTGCGGGTGTGACGCCGCCCACGTCGTCCTGGTTCCCTCCACGTCACGGGTCCGCACCGATTGGGGTCTGCCCGGGGTCGCGCCTATGGTGGAACGGCTGCTGTACGCCGGGGGTGGAGCTGAAGGAGACCGATTCGTGCTGGTTCGACGTGCCCTCGTGGCCCTGGTCGCGTTGCTCGGCGTCGCCGCGCTCGTGGTGGGCATCGGGATGCGCACGGTGTGGCTGCCGGCGGACACCGCCACGGCGACGACCGACCTGTCCGACGGGCCGGTGGCCCTCACCGCCCCGGGGGTGATGGAGATGCGCGCCGGACCGGTCACCGCGACCCTCACCGGCGACGGCACCCTGCACCTGGCGCGGATGCGCGAAGCCGATGCGCAGGCCTGGGTCGGCGCCGCGGGCCACACCACGATCACCGGTCTGTCCGACGCCGACACGCTCAGCACCGACGTCGCCGAGGGCGAGCCCACCGTGCCCGACCCGGCCGGCTCGGTCATGTGGCTGGACAGCGAGTCCGGCGAGGACGAGGTCACCTTCACCTGGGAGGACCGGCCCGGACGGTTCCTGCTCGTGGCCGCGGGGGACGGCACCAAGGTCCCGCAGCAGCTCACCCTGACCTGGCCGGTCGAGGTCACCACGCCGTGGAGCACTCCGCTGATCGCCCTCGGGATCCTGCTCCTGCTGGCCGCCGTGGGTCTCGCCCTGGTGCTGCTGCGGCGGCCGTCGCGCCACGGCCGCCGGACCAAGCGCGACGCGGCAGCCGCCCGCGCGGGTGGCGGCGACCCCGCGACGGCGGCGACAGGACCCAGCACGCGCTCCGAGGAGGCACGGCCATGACGCGGCGCACCGCAACCATCCGACCCGCCCGGCTCAAGGTCGGCGCGCTCGGACTGACCGCGCTCGCTCTCGTGGCGGCCTGCGCGGCCGACCCGCTGCCAGAGCCCCTGCCGCATCCGAGCGACGAGGTGGTGCCCGTCGCCACCGACGCCCAGCTCGACGCCTCGCTCACGGCGATCGGTGAGGCCCTCGCGGCAGGCGACGCAGCAGCGGACCAGCGCCTGCTCGCTCCGTCGGTCACCGGTGCGGCGTTGGCCCAGCGCACGGGCGCGTACGTCGTCGAGCGCCGTGACGCGTCGCTCGACCTCGCCGTACCCCTCGGCACCGAGCGTCTCCAGGACGTCGTCCCGGCCGAGCAGGAGTGGCCGCGCTCCGTCGTCACCGTCACGCGGCAGTCGGAGGACGACCAGGCACCGGACCTGCTCGTGCTCACTCAGGCCACGGCTCGCGACCCGTACCAGCTGGTGGCCTACACGGAGATGGCGGGCGGCGCCACGTTGCCGCTCACCGGGGGCACGGACCAGGGTGTCCCGGCGCTCGACCCGACGGCTGGCGGCCTGCTGCGCGAACCGGCGACCGCGTTGGCCGCCTACGCCGACGTGCTCACGAAGGGAACAGCCAGCGCCAGTGCGACGCTGTTCGAGGAGAACGCCTTCACGACTGACGTGCTCGCGGTGCAGGACACCACCCGCAAGGCGCTCAGTGTCGACTGCGCCCGATGTTTCACCTACGGCGCCTCGCACCTGCCGCAGGACGGCCAGATCTGGTCGTACGGGACCGAGGACGGCGGAGCACTGGTCGTCGGCGTGATGACGGCGACCATGAGCATCAAGGCCAACAAGGGCTACAAGATGAACCTGCAGGCCGAGTTCAAGGCGGTCTCGGGGAAGAGCCAGATCACCAAGGCCGGTGTGTTCACGCACATCGAGGTGGTCGCGCTGTACGTCCCGCCGGAGGGCGGCGGCGACACCGTGCAGGTGCTCGCGGTCGACCGCGTGCCCACCTCCGGCACGGTGTCCTGATCCCACGTGCTGAACCCCTCCGACCACTGACACGAGAGCGAGCCCCGATGTCCCAGCAGCCCGGTGCGCACCCCGCCGCGACCAGCGGTCTGAACGTGCGAGGCGCGGTCGACCTGTCCGCCCTGCGCCGGCCGCAGCAGACGCAGCCCGGGTCGCCGGCCGGGGCGCCAGGCGCCCCTCCCGCCGGTGGCGGTCCGTCGCTGCCGACCCCGGTGCTCGACGTCACGGTCTCCACGTTCGAGCGGGTCGTCCAGCTGTCCACCACCGTCCCGGTGGTCGTCGACCTCTGGACGCCGAGATCGCCTGCCAGCCAGCAGTTCTCGGCCTCGATGGCTGGCATCGCCGTCGAGCTCGACGGGCGCCTGCTGCTTGCGCGTGTCGACGTCGACGCCGAGCCGCAGATCGCGCAGGCGTTCGGTGTGCAGCAGGTGCCGGCCGTGATGGCCGTCATCGCGGGCCAGCCGGTGCCGCTGTTCGAGGGCGCCGCCACCGACGCGCAGGTGCGCCAGGTGTTCGACCAGCTGCTCGCGCTGGCCGCCCAGCAGGGCGTGACGGGCCGGCTCACGATCACCGGTGACGGCGCCGATGCGCCCGCCGACGACGAGTCCGAGGAGCCGCCGCTCCCGCCGCTGCACCAGGAGGCGTTCGACGCGATCGAGCGCGACGACCTCGACGGTGCCGAGTCGGCCTACCGTCGCGCGCTCGCGGAGAACCCCCGCGACGCCGAGGCGACGGCCGGCCTGGCACAGGTCGGGCTGATGCGCCGCACCAAGGACGCAGACCTCGCCGCCGCCCGGGAGGCCGCCGCGTCCGACCCCGACGACGTCGACGCCGCCCTCCTCGTGGCCGACCTCGACGTCCTCGGCGGCCACGTCGAGGACGCCTTCGTCCGACTGGTCGAGGCCGTGCGCCGCACCTCGGGCGACGAGCGCGAGCGGGTGCGGGTCCGGCTGGTGGAGCTGTTCGACGTCGTCGGCGGCGACGACCCGCGGGTGCTCGCCGCCCGCCGGGCCCTCGCCAGCGCCCTCTTCTAGGCCTTCTCGGCGCCCGTCGGCGCCGTCGTCACCGGCTCGACGGCCGGTGCCGACGCGGGCGCGGCCGACGGTGCGGCCTCGTCCAGCACGTCCTCGATCTGCTTCTGCGCCAACGGCTCTGCCGGCCGCAGCCAGACCGCACCGAGCGGCGGGACGCTGATCGTCACGGACGCGGGGCGTCCGTGCCAGGAGGTCTCCTCGGCATCGACGCCGCCGAGGTTCCCCACGCCCGAGCCGCCGTAGACCTCGGCGTCGGAGTTGAGCACCTCGTCCCAGCGCCCGGCGCGCGGCAGGCCGATCCGGTAGCCGTGGTGCGGGGTGCCGGCGAAGTTGACGACGCACACCAGGGGCTCGCCCGCGCCGTCCTTGCGCTCGAACGAGAACGTGTTGTGCAGCGTGTCGTTGGCGTCGATCCACTCGAACCCGGACGGGTCGTGGTCGTGCTCCCACAGAGCGGGGGTCTCGCGGTAGACCCGGTTGAGGTCGGTCACCATGTGCTGCAGGCCGGCGTGCACCGGCTGGTCGAGCAGCCACCAGTCGAGGCTGCGGCTCTCGGCCCACTCCGACTCCTGGCCGAACTCGCAGCCCATGAAGAGCAGCTGCTTGCCGGGGTGCGCCCACATGTACGCGAGGAAGGCGCGAAGGTTGGCGAGCTGCTGCCACCGGTCGCCCGGCATCTTGCGCAGCAGCGAGCCCTTGCCGTGCACGACCTCGTCGTGGCTGATCGGCAGCATGAAGGCCTCGGAGTACGCGTACATGAGGGAGAACGTCATCCGGTGGTGGTGGTACTGCCGGTGGACGGGGTCCTCGCGCAGGTAGCCGAGGCTGTCGTTCATCCAGCCCATGTTCCACTTCAGCCCGAAGCCGAGGCCGCCGACGTGCGTCGCCTGGGTGACGCCGGGCCACGACGTGGACTCCTCGGCCACCATGACGATGCCGGGCACCCGCTTGTAGGCGGTGGCGTTGACCTCCTGCAGCAGCTCGACCGCCTCGAGGTTCTCCCGTCCGCCGTAGCGGTTGGGCTCCCACTCGCCCTCCTTGCGGGAGTAGTCGAGGTAGAGCATCGAGGCCACGCCGTCGACGCGCAGACCGTCGGCGTGGAACTCCTCGAGCCAGTAGACCGCGTTGGCGACCAGGAAGTTGCGCACCTCCTTGCGGCCGAAGTCGAAGACGTACGAACCCCACTCGGCGTGCCAGCCCTTGCGCGGGTCGGCGTGCTCGTAGAGCGCCTCGCCGTCGAACTTCGCCAGCGCCCAGGCGTCGGTGGCGAAGTGACCGGGGACCCAGTCGAGGATGACGCCGATGCCGGCCTGGTGGAGTCGGTCGACGAGGTAGCGGAAGTCGTCGGGGTGCCCGAACCGCGAGGTCGGCGCGAAGTACCCGGTGACGTGGTACCCCCACGAGCCGCCGAAGGGGTGCTCCATCACCGGCATCAGCTCGACGTGGGTGAACCCGGTGTGCAGGACGTGGCCGACGAGCTGGTCGGCGATCTCCCGGTACGACAGCCCCTGCCGCCACGACCCGAGGTGCACCTCGTACACGCTCATCGGCCCCGAGTGCGGGTCGCGCTGCGCACGGGCGGTCATGTACGCGTCGTCGCCCCAGGTGTAGCTGCTCTCGACCACGCGCGAGGCGTTGGCCGGCGGGACGTCGGTGCCCTGAGCCATCGGGTCGGAGCGGGTGCGCCACTCGCCGTCGCGGCCCAGGATCTCGTAGCGGTAGTGCGTGCCGGCGCCGATGCCGGGGACGAACAGCTCCCACACCCCGGACGCTCCGAGCGAGCGCAGCTGGTGCTGCCGGCCGTCCCAGTGGTTGGCGTCGCAGACCAGCCGGACGGCCTGCGCGCGCGGCGCCCAGACCGCGAACGAGGTGCCGTGCACCTCGCCCATCTGGCCCGGGTACCGGCGGACGTGGGCGCCCAGCACGGTCCACAGCTGCTCGTGCCGGCCCTCGGCGATCAGGTGCCGGTCGACCTCGCCGAGCGTGGGCAGGAAGCGGTACGGGTCGTCGACCAGCACGGCGGCGTGGCCGGCGTAGGCGACCTCGATCCGGTAGTCGGTGACCTCGGCGACGGGCAGCGCCCCTGCCCACACCCCGTGCGCCTCGTGCGCGAGGGCGTGCCGGCTCCCGTCCGGGAGCACGGCCGCGACCGCCTCGGCCAGCGGCCGCAGCGTGCGGACGGTCACCCCGCCGTCGTGCGGGTGGGCACCCAGGACGGCGTGGGGTGTGGCGTGCGCGCCCGCACCGAGGCGGGCGAGGTCGTCGGGGTCGGCAGGAAGGACGGCGGGCGGCGTCGCGGCGTCGGTGGACCTCATCCCGCCAGTCTGTCGCGGCCGGTCCCCGCGCGCGAGCGAGCCCCCCGCCCGGACGCTTCGTGCAGGTCCGCGGGCGCCGACGTGGCAACCGGAGAACTTGATAGGCCGGTCGGAGGGTTGTCACCCCGTTCCGGTGACGTTGCGTGACCCGGTTCCTGGGGCGAACTCCGATCACTGTGAGTGACCGAGTGCGGGAAGGAGATCGGCGCTCTCACGGAACGAACCGGACATCCGAAGGCCGTTGCCGTGACTGAGCGCGACGGACTGAAAGGGGTCGGCGGGCCGGCGACCGAGGAGCTCGTGAGCCGGGCGGGCGGAAGTCCGCAGCCGGACCGCCGGACGTGCCGATGGACCGGTGTCATAGAACACGTGCCGGACGAGGGGTCCGGCGGGGGAAGATCAAGGGGAGGTCAAGAGATGGCTCAGTGGATGCAACGGACCCTCGCCGCATCGGCGTCGGTGACCACCGTGGCGGTCCTGGTGTCGATGGTCGGCGCCGGCTCGAAGTGGTGGTGAGCGCGATGTGCGCAGCAGGGCAGCCGGAGCGGCAGGGTTCCGGCGTCGAGCAGGTCGTCGAGCACGACCTGCCCGGCTACAAGTGGGTCTGAGCGGAGTCTGAGGGGACCGATGCCCAGCACCCGTGACACGGCACCCGGCGCGACCGACCACCACGTGGTCTCGCCGGGTGCCGTCGCACGTCCGCGAGCGCTCGCCCTGCCGCTGTACGCCGGCGTCACGGGCCTGGTGGGACTGGCGCTGGTCGCCCTCGTCGTGGTCCTGGCCCCGCCGTGGGACTCGCTGTCGGCCTTCCCCCTGCCCCTGGTGGCGCTCGCGCTCGGGCTGGCCCTCGGAGAGGTCTGGCCCATCCCGGTCTCGCGCGGCGACGACACCATCTCGCCCGTCACGATCTCGACCACCTTCGCGGTCGCCCTGGTGCTCCTCGGGCCGCTGTCGTGGCTCCTGCTCGTGCACACCGTGGCCGTGGCCCTGGACGACGCCCGCAGCGGCCGCCGCCCGATCCAGGTGCTCTTCAACGCGGGCCAGTACGCGATCAGCGTGCTGCTCGCCCGCGGCGCGTTCAGCCTGCTGAGCGGGGACCCGTACTTCGGCGGGTACCAGCACTTCCAGGTCGCCGACCTGCTGCCCGCCCTCGTGGCCGGCGCGGTCTTCGCCCTGGTCAACGACTCCCTGGTCGCCGTCGTGGTGGCCCTCGCCTCCGGTCAGCGCGTCGGCGCGATGATGCGCGAGGACGTCCGGTTCAAGCTCGAGACCTCCGGCGTGCTGGTGGCCCTCGGCCCGCTCGCTGCCCTCGTGGTCGACGTCTCGGTGCTGCTGCTGCCGCTGCTGGTGGTCCCGGTGGTCGCCGTGCGGCGCACCACCTACCTCGCCGTGCTGCGCGAGCGCCAGTCGCTGCACGACCCGCTGACCGGCCTGGCCAACCGCGAGCTGTTCCGGCGCCGGGTGGAGCGGGTGCTCGACTCGCCGGGCGCGGCCGCTCAGAACCTGGCCGTGCTGATGGTCGACATGGACCACTTCAAGGACGTCAACGACACCCTCGGCCACCACGTCGGCGACGAGCTGCTGCGGCGGGTGGCCGAGCGCATCGACCGCACCGTGCGCGCCGCCGCGACCTCCGACACCGAGGACCCCGTCACCACGGTCGCCCGGCTCGGCGGCGACGAGTTCGCCGTCCTGCTGCGCAGCGAGTCGCCCATCGCCGACGCCGAGGAGCTCGCCGAGCAGGTCCTCGCGGTGCTGGCCCGGCCCGTCGACGTGCACGGGCAGGTGCTGTCGGTGCACTGCAGCATCGGCATCACCGCACCCCGCGGGCGGGAGGTCGACGTGCACACGCTGCTGTCCGAGGCCGACATCGCGCTGTACGAGGCCAAGCGCGAGCGCGCCCGCTGGTGGGTCTTCACGCCGGGGACCGTGACGGGCTCGGCCGAGCGCCTCGCCCTGCTGCCCGGGCTGCGCGAGGCCATCGCCGACGGCGACCTGCAGGTGCAGTTCCAGCCGCAGCTCGACGTCGCCACCGAGCGGTACCTCACCGTCGAGGCGCTGGTCCGCTGGCAGCACCCGAGGCACGGCCTGCTCGGACCGGACCAGTTCATCGGCCTCGCAGAGAGCGCCGGCCTCATCCGACCGCTGACGCTGCACGTCCTCGAGCTCGCGCTCGAGGCGGCGAGCGGCTGGCGCCGCCAGGGCTGGGACGTGGGCGTCGCCGTCAACCTGTCCGCGCGCCAGCTCACCGACCACTCGCTCCCGACGCACCTCGCCGACCGGCTCGAGCACTGGCGGCTGCCGCCGTCGCGCCTCGTCGTCGAGGTGACCGAGAGCAGCCTGATGGACGTGCACCAGGCGAGCTCGGTGCTGCGCGCCCTGCGGGACATCGGGATCCGGTTGTCCATCGACGACTTCGGCACCGGCTACAGCTCGCTCGTGCGGCTGCAGCGCCTCGACGTCGACGAGCTGAAGATCGACAAGAGCTTCGTCGGCGGGCTGCTACGCGGCGGGAACGACGAGATCCTCGTCCGCTCGATCGTCGAGCTCGCCCACAACCTCGGACTGCAGGTGGTGGCCGAGGGCGTGGAGACCGAGGAGGTGGCCGAGCACCTGCGGATGCTCGGGTGCGACCGCCTGCAGGGCTTCCTGCTCGGACGCCCGATGCACCACGAGGCGGTCACCGCGCTGCTCGCCGCCCAGCACGTCCGCGGGCCGCGCGGGCTCGGCTACACCGTCCCCGCGCCCCAGGTCGGCCCCGGACGGGCCGAGCCGGTCCCGGCCCTGCGGGTCGTCGGCGGACGGCCGGCCCGGGAGGACCTGTGCTGATCGTCGCGCTGTTCGTCCTCGGCCTGGTCCTGGTGCCGCTGACAGGCGGCACCTACCGCGGGCTGGTCGACCTGCGGCTGCGGCTGCGATGGCTGGTGCTGATCGCCTTCGCGCTGCAGTTCCTGGTGCTCCAGGGCCCGGCCGTCCTCGACCCCGTCGGTCCGGTGCTGCACGTGCTCACCTACGGCGCGGCCGGCGTCTTCGTGGCGGCGAACCGCCGGGTCCCCGGGCTGCTGGTCGTCGCAGCCGGGGCCGCGTGCAACGGCGTGACCATCGCCCTCAACGGCGGCACCCTGCCCGCGTCCGCGTCGGCGCTGCGCACGGCCGGCATCGAGGTCGGCGAGGGCTTCGTCAACTCCGGCGTCGTCCACGACCCCGTTCTGCCGTGGCTCGGCGACGTCTTCGCCGTCCCGTCGGGCGTGCCGTTCGCGAACGTCTTCAGCGTCGGCGACGTGCTGATCGTCGCCGGCGCCTGGTGGCTGATCTGGGCCACCACCCGCCGTCGCGCCGACGCCGGGGGCAGCGGTCAGGCCAGCGCCGACCTGACCGCCGACAGCGGGACGTCGAGCCAGTCGGGGCGGTTCCGGGTCTCGTAGACGACCTCGTAGAGCGCCTTGTCGAGCCAGAGCGCCTCGACGAGCAGACCGAGGTCGTCCAGGTCGGTGCCGGACGCCTCCTCGTACCCCGCCAGGAACGCCGTCCGCGCCTCCTGCGCCCAGTGCCGGGCCCGCTCGGCGACCGCCGGCTCCTCGGTGTGCAGCGCGACGTGGCCGGCGGCGTAGTCGAACGAGCGGAGCATGCCGACGACGTCGCGCAGGGCGACGTCGGGGCGGGTGCGCTCGCGCAGCGGACGCAGCGGCTCACCCTCGAAGTCGAGCAGCACCCAGCCGCGGCCGGGGGCGTGCAGCACCTGACCGAGGTGGTAGTCGCCGTGCACGCGCTGCAGGGGCGGGACGCCTCCGCCCGCGAGGTCGGCCAGGCGCTCACGGTGACGGGCCAGCGGCTCGCGCAGCGTCGTCAGCGCGTCCGAGCTGCCCACCGCCCAGTCGACCCGCCCCTGCAGGGCGGTCACGAGGTCGTGGCGGACGGCGTCGGTGGCCTCCTGCGTCCCGAACTGCTCGCGCAGCGCGGTGTGCACCGAGGCGGTGGCGGCGCCGAGCTCGTCGGCCTCGGTGGTGAACGGGCGCCCGGCGACGGCGGCGGCCAGGGCCTCGCGCCAGGCGTCCTGGCTGCCGGCGAGGAACTCGGTGGCGACGGCGAGGTGGCCGCGGCAGGGCTGCTCGTCGACGACCCACTCGCCCGAGACCCAGCCGGCCACGCGCGGCACGGCCCGCACACCGGCGCGGGACAGCGCCGAGGTGACCTCGACGTCGGGGTTCGGTCCGTCGCTGAGGACGCGGAAGAGCTTGACGATCAACGGGTCCGGTGCCCCCGCACCGACGACGACCGACGTGTTCGACTGCTCGCCGGAGAGCACCGTGGCGGCGGCTCCCGGGTCGACCCGCGGAGCGTCCGGTGCGTCGGAGAGCGTCCCGGCGGCGCCGGGCACCTCGGCCTGGTCGGCAACCAGCCGGAGCCAGGCGCGGACGAAGACGGGGTCGTGCACGCCGTCGTAGACCCAGCGCTCGCCGAGGGTGGAGTGGGTCGCCGTGCCGATCAGCGCGTGCTCGTGCCCCTCCAGCGGTGCGCCGCGGAAGGTGAGCGGCACCTGCACGACATCGAGCCGGTCGCCGGAGTCGAGCCCCACGAGGTGCACCTCCAGGCCCACCTCGCCGTCGGGGTCCGCGAGCCGGTACGCGCCGACCTCGCGCAGCGAGACGCCGCGGCCCTTGGCCGGGTACCAGCGCTGCGCCGGCATCCAGCCGTGGAGCAGGTGCGGCAGCGGCGGGTCGAGCGTGGCCTCCCCGGGAGCGTCCACGCTCAGACCCTCCTGACGTGCACCACGTGCGCCGGGGTCTCGAAACCCAGTCGGACGAAGACGTTCTCGCCCCAGTTCCAGGACTGGCCGGAGAGCAGGTCGTGGGCGACGAACGAGTCGTCCCACGTCATCCCGAGCCCGGGCATGTCGAGGTGCACCGTGGTCTCCCGCTGCGAGTGCGGGTCGAGGTTGACCACGGTGATGACGGTGTCCTCGCGGCCGGTGGGGGAGTGCTCGGCCGCGATCCGGCGCGAGTAGGCGAGCACCGCGTCGTCGTCGGTGGGGTGGAACACGAGGTCGCGCAGCTGCTGCAGCGCCGGGTGGTCGCGCCGGATCTCGTTGAGACGGGTCAGCAGCGGCTGCAACGACTCCCCGCGCTCGAGCGCGCCGGCGAAGTCGCGCGGCTTGTACTCGTACTTCTCGTTGTCGATCTGCTCCTCCGCGCCCGGCCGGGCGACGTTCTCGACCAGCTCGTAACCGGTGTAGATGCCCCAGGTGGGGACTGCCGTCGCCGCGATGACCGCCCGCAGCGCGAACGCCGTCCGCCCGCCGTACTGCATGTAGGGGGTGAGGATGTCGTGGGTGGTGGGCCAGAAGCTCGGCACCATGTAGTCCGCCGTGCCGGTCTTCCCCGTCGGGCTCACCACGTGGCTGCCGGTGGTGAGCTCGGTGAGGTAGTCGGTGAGCTCGGCCTTGGTGTTGCGCCAGGCGTAGTAGGTGTACGACTGCTGGAAGCCGACCTTCGCCAGGGTCCGCATCATCGGTGGCCGCGTGAACGCCTCGGCGAGCCACACCACGCCGGGATGGGTCTTCTCGACCTCCGCGATGATCCACTCCCAGAACTGGACCGGCTTGGTGTGCGGGTTGTCGACCCGGATGAGCGTGACGCCGCGCTCCACCCAGACCATCACCACGCGCAGCACCTCGCGGTAGATGCCGTCGGGGTCGTTGTCGAAGTTCAGCGGGTAGATGTCCTGGTACTTCTTCGGCGGGTTCTCGGCGTAGGCGATCGACCCGTCGGCGCGGGTGGTGAACCACTCCGGGTGCGCGGTCACCCACGGGTGGTCCGGCGAGCAGTTCAGCGCGAGGTCGATCGCCACCTCGAGCCCGAGGCCCTTGGCCCGCGCGACGAACGCGTCGAAGTCCTCGAAGGTCCCGAGGTCGGGGTGGATCGCGTCGTGCCCGCCGTCGGCCGACCCGATCGCGTACGGCGAGCCCGGATCGCCCGGCTCGATCGTGAGCGTGTTGTTGCGCCCCTTGCGGTTCGTCTCGCCGATCGGGTGCAGCGGCAGCACGTACGCGACGTCGAAGCCCATCTCGGCGATCGCCGGCAGCCGCTCCGCCGCGGTGCGCAGGGTGCCGGACGTCCAGGCACCCGTGGCGGGGTCGCGGACCGCGCCTTCCGAGCGGGGGACGAAGGAGTACCACGCGCCGTAGAGCGCGCGCCGGCGCTGCACCCGCAGCGGGAACGGGCCGGCCACGGTGACGCCCCGGCGGACGGGCACGCGCTCCAGCGCCTGGTGCACGTGCGCCGAGGTGCCGGCGGCGAGCCGCGCCTGCGGCGGGCGCTCGGTGTCGCGCAGGCCCGTCACGGCGTCGAGCAGGTGCGCGCGGTGCGTCGCGTCGTGCGCGGCGTCGTGGGCGGCGTCCTCGAGCAGCAGGGCGCCCTCGGTGAGCATCAGCTCGGTGTCGACGTCGGCGGCCACCTTGATGACGGCGTCGTGCTCCCAGGTGCCGTAGGGGTCGTCCCACGCCTCGACCGTGAAGGTCCACTCGCCCGGGGCGTCCGGCACCACGTGGCCGAGCCAGCGGCCCAGGCCGTGGTCGGTCTCGGTCAGCCGGACCCGGCTGTGCTCCGAACCGTCCGGCCGGTGCAGCACCGCGGTGGCACCGACGGCGTCGTGGCCCTCCCGGAACACGGTGGCCGTGATCGGCACGACCTCGCCCTCGGACGCGCGCGCCGGCCAGCGGCCGCCGTCGACGACGGGACCGACCTCGAGCACCGGGAACCGGCCGGTGAGGCCGGACCGGTCGATGGCGGCGGCCGCCGGTGGGGCCGCTGCTGGCGCTGCCGGCGGTGCGGCGCCTGCCGGCGGCGCGGCAGGGGTCTGGGGAGGGGGTGCTGCGGACGTGGGGCGCCTGCTGCGCTTGTCGCGGCTCACCTCGGCCACGCTACCGAGGGCGACGCCGGGGGCGCGATCCGGAGCAACTTCTTGCACCACGCGCAACGTCTTGCCGGGCCCCGGCGTGTCGGCCTCCGGGCTCCCGTACGCTGCCCCGTCGTGAGAGCGATCCGGCGGTTCACCGTCCGCACCGTCCTGCCCGGCACCATCTCGGCCCTGGGCCAGCTGGCGATCAACCTGCGCTGGTCGTGGCACCCCGCCACCCGCGACCTGTTCGAGCAGATCGATCCGAAGCGCTGGGCCGAGCTCGGGCACGACCCGATCCGCCTGCTCGGCGACCTGGCGCCGGAGCGCCTCGCCGAGCTGTCGGACGACCCCGTCTTCGTCGCGAAGGTGGAGCAGGCCGCCGCCGACCTGCGCGAGTACCTCAGCGAGCCGCGCTGGTACCAGGACCTGCCCGAGCCGAAGCCGGCCTCGATCGCCTACTTCAGCCCGGAGTACGGCATCACCTCGGTGCTGCCGCAGTACTCCGGCGGCCTCGGCATCCTCGCGGGCGACCACCTCAAGAGCGCCTCCGACCTCGGGGTGCCGATCACCGGCGTCGGCCTCATGTACAAGAGCGGCTACTTCAAGCAGGCCCTGTCGGCCGACGGCTGGCAGACCGAGACCTACCCGGTGCTCGACCCCGACGGCCTCCCGCTGACCCTCCTGCGCGAGGAGGACGGCACGCCGGCGCTGGTGACCGTCGAGCTCCCTGGCGGCCGCGCGCTGCACGCCCACGTCTGGAAGGCCGACGTCGGCCGCGTCCCCCTCCTGCTGCTCGACTCCGACGTGCAGGAGAACGACGAGCTCGCCCGCACCATCACCGACCGCCTCTACGGCGGCGGCGGCGAGCACCGGCTCCAGCAGGAGATGCTGCTCGGCATCGGCGGCGTGCGCGCGCTGCGGATCTGGTCCCGGCTGTCCGGCGCCCCGGCCCCCGCGGTGTTCCACACCAACGAGGGCCACGCCGGCTTCCTCGGGCTGGAGCGCATCCGCGAGCTGATGGGGGAGGGCCTGACCTGGGACGAGGCGCTGGCCGCCGGCCGCGCCGCCACCGTCTTCACCACGCACACCCCCGTCCCGGCCGGCATCGACCGGTTCGGCGACGACCAGATCGACCAGTACCTCGGCGGCTCCGGCGCGCTCGAGGGGCTGCCGATGGACCGCGTCCAGGCGCTCGGCGCCGAGGACTACCCCGGCGGCGAGGCCGGTGTGTTCAACATGGCCGTGATGGGCCTGCGGCTCGCGCAGCGCGCCAACGGCGTCTCCCGGCTGCACGGCGAGGTCAGCCGCGGCATGTTCGACGGCCTGTGGCCGGGCTTCGACGACACAGAGGTCCCGATCACCTCGATCACCAACGGCGTGCACGCCCCCACCTGGGTCGACCGGCGCGTGTTCGAGGTCGCCGAGAAGCACGTCGGCACCCGGCTCACCGAGGGCGCCCGGGGCTGGGAGCAGGTCGGCGAGGTGCCGCCCGCCGAGATCTGGGCGGTGCGCCGCGAGCTGCGCGCGCAGCTGGTCGCCGACGCCCGCGCGCGGGTGCGCTCGTCCTGGTTGAAGCGGGGCGCGAGCCCGGCCGAGCTGGGCTGGGTCGACGACGTGCTCGACCCGGACGTGCTGACCATCGGCTTCGCCCGCCGCGTGCCCACCTACAAGCGGCTCACGCTGATGCTGCGCGACCCGGCCCGGCTGAAGGCGCTGCTGCTCGACCCGGAGCGCCCGGTGCAGCTGGTGATCGCCGGCAAGTCGCACCCCGCCGACGACCAGGGCAAGCGGCTGATCCAGCAGCTCGTGCAGTTCGCCGACGACCCCGAGGTGCGGCACCGCATCGTCTTCCTGCCCAACTACGACATCAAGATGGCCCAGATCCTCTACCCGGGCTGCGACGTCTGGCTGAACAACCCGCTGCGCCCGCTCGAGGCCTGCGGCACGTCCGGCATGAAGGCGGCGCTCAACGGCTGCCTCAACCTGTCCATCCTGGACGGCTGGTGGGACGAGTGGTTCGACGGCGAGAACGGCTGGGCGATCCCGACCGCCGACGGCGTCGAGGACGCCGACAAGCGCGACGACCTGGAGGCGGCCGGCCTGTACGACCTGGTCGCCAAGCAGGTCGCGCCGATGTTCTACGACCGCGACGCCGAGGGCCTGCCGGGCCGCTGGCTGGAGATGGTTCGACACACCCTCGGCACCCTCGGTCCGAAGGTGCTGGCCTCGCGGATGGTCGGCGACTACGTGCAGAGGCTGTACCTGCCGGCGTTCGAGAGCGGCACCGCCATGAACGGTCCGGGCTACCCCGGCGCGAAGGAGCTCGCCACGTGGCTGGCGAAGGTGCGCCAGGGCTGGTCCTCGGTGCGGGTCGACCACGTGGAGTCCTCAGGCATCGGCGACTCCCCGCAGATCGGCGAGGTGCTGCACGTCAGCGCGTTCGTCTCGCTCGGCGACCTCGACCCGTCCGACGTCAGCGTCGAGGTCCTGCACGGCCGGGTGAACGACTCCGACGAGCTCACCGGGACGGCCTCGCAGGTGCTCGAGCACACCGACACCTACGAGGACGGCCGGCACCGGTTCGCCGGCGACCTCACCCTGCGCCGCACCGGCGCGTTCGGCTACACCGTGCGGATCCTCCCGCGCCACGCAGGCCTCGCGAGCACCGCCGAGACCGGCCTGGTCGTCAACGCCTGAGGGCGGGAGCTCGGGACCGGGCACAGGTCAGGTGCGGTAGAGCCGCACCGTCCGACCGGGCAGCGCCACCGTCGTGCCGCCGTCGGCCCGCTCCGGGAGCGGATCGCCGGCGGCATGGGCGGCGCTGTCCCACAGCGGTTCCCACGCCGAGCCCCACGGCTCGCCGGGCAGCGTCACCTCGACCGGGTCGTGGTGGCCCTGGACGACGAGCAGCACCGCGGGCCCGCCGAGCGGGTGGCCGTGCAGGAACATCTGCAGCGTCCGCAGCACCGGGTCGTGCCAGCGGTCGTGGTCCATCGGACGGCCGTCGGGGCCGAACCAGGCGAGGTCGGTGGTCCCGTCCTCGTGCACGGTCCGTCCGTTGGGGCGGGTGGCCTGGCGCAGCGGGGCGAGCTCACGCCGCAGCGCGGTCAGGCGGCGCACGGCCTCGCGCGTCGAGCGGCCGGTGGCGGTGAGGTCCCAGTCGACCCAGGTGGTCTCGTCGTCGAGGCAGTAGGCGTTGTTGTTGCCGCCCTGGCTGCGGGCGATCTCGTCGCCGGCGAGCAGCATCGGCGTGCCGGTCGACAGCAGCAGCGTCGACAGCAGCGCCAGCCCGGACGCGTGCCGCGACCGCAGCACGGCCTCGTCGCCGGTCGGGCCCTCCACGCCGTGGTTCCACGAGCGGTTGTCGTTGTGGCCGTCGCGGTTGCCCTCGCCGTTGGCGCCGTTGTGCTTGTGCGCGTAGGCGGTGGTGTCGGCGAGGGTGAAGCCGTCGTGCGCCGACACGAAGTTGACGCTCGCCCAGGCCGACCGGGCCACCCGGTCCGCCGAGGCTGCGGTCGCGAAGTGGTCCGACGACCCCGCGAGCCGGGTGGCGAGGTCGCGCAGGTCCGAGCGCGGGTGGCCGTCCGAGGCGCCGAGGGCGTGGGCGGCGTCGGCCAGCCAGAACGACCGGACGGCGTCCCGGAACCGGTCGTTCCACTCGGCGAACGGCGGCGGGAACTGACCGGTGCGCCACCCGTGCGTACCGACGTCCCACGGCTCCGCGACGAGCTTGACGCCCTGCAGCACCGGGTCGGCGCGGGCCGCCACGAGGAACGGGTGGTCGGGCTTGAACGAGTCGGCGCCACGGCGCGAGTCGCCGCGAGCCAGCGCGGGGGCGAGGTCGAACCGGAAGCCGTCGACCCCGTACGTCTGCACCCAGTGCCGCAGCGAGTCCAGGGCCAGCGCCACCACCCGCGGGTGCGAGAAGTCGACGGTGTTGCCGCAGCCGGTGACGTCGAGGTCCCGACCGTGCTCGTCCATCCGGTAGTACGAGGCGTTGTCGATCCCGCGGAAGGACAGCGTCGGCCCGTCGGCCCCCGCCTCGCAGGTGTGGTTGTAGACGACGTCGAGCCAGACCTCGAGCCCGGCCTCGTGCAGGGCGTCGACGGCACCGACGATCTCCGCGGCCACCGCTGCCGCCCCGGCCGAGCGCGAGGCCGCGGTGGCGTACCGCGGCTCGGGTGCGAAGAAGGACAGGTGGTTGTAACCCCAGTAGTTGCGCATCCCGCGCTGCACCAGCGCCGGCTCGTCGCCCACCGCGAACACCGGGAGCAGCTCGACCGCGGTGACGCCGAGACCCACGACGTGCTCCACCACGGCCGGGTGCGCGAGCCCCGCCCAGGTGCCGCGCAGCTCCTCCGGGACGTCCGGGTGGCGCATCGTCAGTCCCCGCAGGTGGGCCTCGTAGACCACGGTGCGGTCCCACGGCACGTCCGGACGGGCGCTCCGGGGCGGGTCGGTCGGAGCGAGCAGGATGCCCGTGGGGGCGTGGCCGAGGCTGTCGGTGGAGTCCTGCCAGCGAGCACCGCCGTGCGCCGCCGGACCGTCCTGCGGACGCCACTGGTCGTCGACGACGTGCCCGAAGACCGGCTGCCCCCAACGGATCTCACCACTGACCGCGCGGGCGTACGGGTCGATCAGCAGCTTGGCGGGGTTGTGCCGATGACCTGCCGTGGGGTCCCACGGACCGTGCACGCGCAGCCCGTACCGCTGGCCGGGGCGCGCACCCGGCACGTGCCCGTGCCAGACGCCGTCGGTGCACCGGGGCAGGGTCGTCCGGGACTCGGCGCCGTCGTCGTCGAGCAGGCACACCTCGACCTGCTCGGCGTGGGCGGCGAAGACCGCCGCGTCGGCGCCGTCCCCGTCCGCGCGCAGGTGCACGCCCAGCGGGTACGGCCGGGTGCTCACGGCGGCGGACGCGCCGCTCGGTGCTGTCACGGGAGCAGTGTGGCCGACGGTTACCGTGGACCGGTGAGCGACCCGACGTCCGTTCCCAGCTTCCCGCCGCCCGCCGACGAGCACCCCCTGCGCGGACGGGTGCTCGACGTCCTGGTCGACGACGGCCTCGCCCCGAGCCTGGACGACGACGGCGACGTCGCGTTCCTCACCGCCGAGCAGAAGCTCTTCGTCCGCTGCGTCGACGCCGACCCGGCCCTGATGCGCGTGTTCGGCCAGTGGCGCATCACCGCGCCCGCGGAGCACGACGAGGTCGACTGGCTGCGGGCCGCCAGCGTGGTGAGCGCCACCCACAACCTGGCCAAGCTCAGCGTGCACGGCGGGGTGCTCGTGGTGGCGGTCGACTCGGTGGTGACCGAGGGGGCCGACCTCCCGGTGCTGGTCCGCACGAGCGTGCAGGCGGTCCTGGCCGCGGTCGGCGGCTGGCACGAGCAGGTCGAGGGCACTGCCTCCTGACCGGCTCGTGCCGCGCGGATAGGCTCGCCTCCCAGCGAGCCCGGGTACCCGGGCCGGGCGAGAGGGGCGAGCGGATGGTGGCGTCGCAGCACGTGCGGCTCGAGGTCGAGGGCGGGATCGGCACGATCAGGATCGACCGGCCGCCGATGAACGCGCTCGACTCCACGATCCAGGCCGGGCTGGCCGCGGCGGCGGCCGAGGCCACCGAACGGCGCGACGTGTCCGCGGTGGTCGTCTACGGCGGCGAGAAGGTGTTCGCCGCGGGTGCCGACATCAAGGAGATGCAGGGCCTGGCCTACACGGACATGGTCGACCGGGGCCGCGCGCTCCAGTCGTCGTTCACGGCGATCGCGTCCATCCCCAAGCCCACCGTCGCCGCGATCACCGGGTACGCGCTCGGCGGCGGTTGCGAGCTCGCGCTCTGCTGCGACTTCCGGGTGTGCGGCGACAACGCGAAGCTGGGCCAGCCCGAGATCCTGCTCGGCATCATCCCGGGGGCCGGCGGCACCCAGCGGCTGCCGCGCCTCGTCGGGCCGTCGAGGGCCAAGGACATCATCTTCTCCGGACGCTTCGTGGCCGCCGAGGAGGCGCTCGCGATCGGGCTCGTCGACAAGGTGGTGGCACCGGACGACGTGTACTCGGCTGCGCGAGAGCTGGTCTCGCGCTACGTGGGCGGACCCGCCTACGCCCTGCGCGCCGCGAAGGAGGCGATCGACAGCGGGTTGGAGGTCGACCTCGCGACCGGTCTGGAGATCGAGCGCGCCGCGTTCGCCGCGCTGTTCGCGACCCAGGACCGCGCGATCGGGATGGAGTCGTTCGTGCAGGACGGTCCCGGCAAGGCGAAGTTCACCGGTCGCTGACGTGGACCAGCAGCAGCCCGCCACCGCCGACCAGGTGGCGAAGGCGTACGAGGACAACAAGCTCGCCCAGGTGCTCTACCACGACTGGGAGGCGGGCAGCTACGACGAGAAGTGGTCGATCTCGTTCGACCAGCGCTGCATCGACTACGCCCGCGACGTCTTCCTCGACGTGCTCGGTCCGGTGCGGTCGACCGAGCAGTGGCCGTACGGCCGCACGCTCGAGATCGGCGCCGGCACGGGCTTCTTCGCGCTCAACCTGCGGCAGGCCGGCGCTCTGGACCACGTGACCGTCACCGACCTCTCGCCGGGCATGGTCGAGGCCGCGCAGGAGAACGCCCGCCGGCTCGGTTTCGAGGTCGACGGCGCGGTCGCCGACGTCGAGGCGCTGCCGTTCCCCGACGAGAGCTTCGACCTCGTCATCGGCCACGCCGTGCTCCACCACCTGCCCGACGTCGAGGCGTCGCTGCGCGAGGTGCTGCGGGTGCTGAGACCCGGCGGCCGGTTCGTCATCGCGGGAGAGCCCACGCGGGTGGGCGACTGGTACGCCCGCCGGCTCGGTCGTCTCACCTGGGCGGTCACCACCCGGGCCACCCGGCTCGGCCCGCTGCGCCAGTGGGCCCGTCCCCAGGCCGAGCTGGACGGGTCCTCGCGCGCCGCGGCGCTCGAGGGCGTCGTCGACCTGCACACCTTCGTGCCGTCCGAGCTCGCGCGCACCGCCCTGCGGGCCGGGGCCGTCGACGTCACCACGTCGACCCAGGAGCTGACCGCCGCGCTGCTCGGCTGGCCGGTGCGCACCTTCGAGGCAGCCGTGGCGCCGGAGCGCCTGGGGTGGGGCTGGGCCTCGTTCGCGTTCGGCGCCTGGAAGCGGCTGTCGGCCGTGGACCGGGTGCTGCACCGGGCGCTGCCGGAGGGGCTGTTCTACAACGTGGGGATCACCGGGGTCCGGGGCTGACGTGCCGCTCGCCGACGTCGCGCGGGCCTGGGCCGTGCGGGTGCGGACCGGCCGCGACCCCCGCCAGGTGCGGTACCTGACCGCGGAGTCGCTGCGGTGGGTGCTGCGGCACCGGGCGCTGACCCCCTGGTACCTGGTGCGGTACGCACGGCTCGCCCGGTTGCGCCTCACCAGCCCGCACGTGGTCACCACCGGCCTGGTCCTCCTCGGGCGCGGGGTCCGGGTCGAGGCGAGGCCGGGGTACGGGCGGGTGCTGCTCGGTCGCTGGGTGCACGTCGGCGACCTCACCCGGCTGCGCGCGCACGAGGGCACGCTGCGGGTCGGCGACAAGACCGTGCTGGGCCGGGACTGCACCGTGAACTGCTACCTCGACGTCGACCTCGGCGAGGCCTGCCTGCTGGCCGACTGGGTCTACGTCACCGACTTCGACCACGTGCACACCGACCTCGACGTGCCGATCAAGGACCAGGGCATCAGCAAGGCGCCGGTCGTCGTCGGCGCGGGGTCGTGGCTGGGCGTGCGGGTCAGCGTCCTGCGGGGCACGGTGATCGGCCCGGGGTCGGTGGTCGCCGCCCACGCCGTCGCCCGCGGCACGTACCCGCCCGGCGCCGTGGTCGCCGGCGTCCCCGGCGTGGTGGTGCGCGACCGGGCCGCGCTGGCCGCCGCCGACGCCGACCGCAGAGCCGCCCTCGCCGACATGGATCGCAAGCACCGCGAGGCCGTCCGCCGCGCCGCCCGCTCCTGAGCTCTTGGCTCAACCCACCGCACGCTGTGCTCCTCCCACCCACACGGTGCGGCCGCCGACGTGTGGGTGGGACGAGCAGAGGCGGGGGTGGAGGGGATGCGTCGCCGGCGCCGGTACCAGGTGCGCCCGCACCCGCGCCGGGTCGCCGCGTCCGAGCTCGGTACGGATGGTCTGCGCCCAGCGCGGTTCCTGGCGCAGGTCGGACGACCCCCAGCGGACGACGTGCAGGCCGGTGCGGCGCAGCAGGTCCTCGCGCTGCTTCTCGGCCACGACCGCCTGCACGGCACGCCGGACGTCGGCGGCGTCGGACGCCGCGGCGCCGAGCCCGTACTTCGTGAGGCCGTCGACCTCGCCCACCACGCCGTGCTCGGGCCACCACGCGTCGACCCGCCCGAGGAACACGCCGTCCTCGTCGTAGACGTCGGTCTGCGGCTCGGGCACCGGTAGCCCCTGTCGGATCGCAGCCACCCACGACCACGACTCCAGTGGGGACTCGCGGCGACCGTCGACCAGGGTCCACGCGTCGAGGCCGCGCCGTGAGTACGGCCAGCCCGCGCAGAAATCGAGCACCTCCTGCACCTGGCCCCACACGGCCGGGGACGCGCGCAGCGCGGCGTCCGAGACCGCGACGGCATCGACGGTCGTGAGGTGGCGCATGCAGTCCGCGACGGTCCGGGCGGCAGAGGTGCGGCGGATGCGACCGGCGGTCCGGACGTGGCCGTCCGGGAGCGAGGCCGCCATCACGGCGGTCCCGGTTCCGTACCGCGTGGGGAGCCCGCGCGGCACCGTGCCCCACACCGGCGTCGGCGCGAACGGCTGCGGCAGACCGAGCAGGGCGGCCGCACTGGCGTGGCTCACCGCGCCTCCCACCGGTGCCAGGGCCAGTCCCAGGCCGGTGGCCGCCACCCGGTGCCGCCCGGCGGGGCCGGCAGCACGCCAGCGCCCGCCGTCGGTGTACACGCCACGTCGGAGCCGGTGCAGCGCTCCGGTGCGCAGGGCGTGGTCGACCTGGCGCGCGGTCCACCCCGCCGCGAGCAGCTCGTCGCGACGCGAGACGGCGAACGGGAGATCCCTCACCGGGCCGAGCCTCGACGGCGCCGGGGCCGACGGCGAGACGTCCGGCGTGATCTGTGGACGGCCCGGCGGCTGTGGACGGGCAGGCCTCTGCTCGTCCCACCCACACGTCAGCGGCCGCAGCGTGTGGGCTGGGTGAGCACAGCGCGTGGCGCCACGAGCAGAGGCGGTCAGGCCGGGTAGAGGGCGGTGGTGGCCTCGGCCATGGCCGCGGGGGTCCACGCCTGCACCGCCGCGCGACCGGCCTCGCCGAGGGAGGTGGCGCGCCGGGGCTCGGCGAGCAGCGCCGACACCTGCGCGGCGAGGTCGTCGACGTCGCCGGAGGCGATCCGCAGGCCGGTGACGCCGGGCTCGACGGCCTCGGCGAGACCGCCGACCTCGGTGACGACGACGGGCGCACCGGCGGCCTGCGCCTGCCGCGCCACCAGCCCGAACGGCTCGTAGCGGCTCGTGACGAGCACGGCACCCGCCACCGACAGCAGCGCGCGCAGCGGTGCGTGCTCGAGCCAGCCCGTCCAGGTCACCCGGTCGGCCACGCCGACCTCGGCCGCCAGCGCCTCGAGCTCAGGACGGTACGAGCCGTCGCCGGCGACGACGAGCCGCACGCCCGGGTGACGGCGTGCCACGGCCGGCAGCGCGCGCACCACGGTGGACAAGCCCTTCTCCCACTCCAGCCGTCCGGCCGCCACCAGCAGCGGTCCGTCAGCCGGCACCCACAGCTCGCGGGCGCGGTCGGCGTCCGCAGGCGGCGCGACCCACGCGGCGGCATCGACGGCGGCGGGGACGACGTGCACGCGGGACGGGTCGGCGCCCAGCACCCCGACCACCTCGGTGCGCATCGCCTCCGAGCACACCAGCACCACGTCCGGACGACGTTGTGACGAGAAGGCCTGCACCGCAGCACGTTCGGCGCGGTGGACGAGCCGGGGCAGGTCGCCGTCGAGGCGGCCCGACCGCCGGCCGAACTCGGTGGCGTGCACGCTGTGGACCCACGGCGCACCCAGCGCCTGCGCGGCGGCGGCACCCGCGGCGGCGGTCATCCAGTCGTGCGAGTGGACGACGACGGCGTCCTCGGTGGCGGGCAACCGCGGCCGCCGTGGCGGCGACGGGGCCTGCCAGCGCGGCGGCGGCGTCCACGAGGTCGGTCGCGCCCCACGGGCCGTCCGGCGCTCCGGGCAGCGGCACGCGCTGCACCCGCACGCCGTCGCGCACCTCCATCGCGGGTACGTCGCGCAGCCGGTCGGCACCGGTGACGTCGTGGCCGAGGGCCAGCACCCCGACCTGGTGACCGGCTGCGGCCTGCGCGGCGGCCAGGTCGGCGACCAGGTGGCCGAGACCGCCGTAGACCACCGGCGGGTGCTCCCACGCGACGTGCAGCACCCTCATCCGGCCCACCGGGCGGCGAGCGGCCGGGCGTCGAGCCACGGGAACGGGTCGTCGGTGCTGCGCTGGCGCCGCGCCTCCTGGGCCGCCTGGGCGGACGGGCCGCCCTCGACCAGCGCGGCGAGCCGGTGGAAGCGCGCACGGTGGCCGGCCTCGCGGTCGCGCGCGTACGCGGCCGCCTGGTCGCGGGTCACCATGAACGCCCAGTCGCTGGAGAGCACGAGGAGAGCCTGCCGCACGAGCTGGTCGAGGTCCGGACGCCGCCCGTCGGCGAGCCCGCCACCGGCCCGCTCGCGCGCCAGCACGTCGAGCAGGCGTCGCTGCACCCAGCAGCCCTCGTCGGCGAGGTCGCGCACGGCCGGGCCCGACCAGACCGAGAAGTCCTTGCCCGCACCCCACGACCCGTCGGCGAGGTCGACCTCGCCGTCGACCACGGCGTCCGGCCCGTGCAGAGCCGTGCGCAACGACGCGGTGCGCACCCCGGCCGCCGGGAGCGCCCGCAGCACGGCCTCGAGGAACGCCGGGCCCTCGTGCCACCAGTGGCCGAACAGCTCGGTGTCCCACGCCACGACGACCAGCGCCGGGGAGCCGCGCTCGTCCCGCAGCGCCAGCAACCGCTCTCGCACCGCCGCGACGAAGGCCCGCGCGTCACGTCGCACCTGCTGCGCGGCGAGATCTTGCTCGGTACCAGCGCTTCTCATCGACATCGAGCCCGGTGACGGCGTAGGGCCGCAGCCCGGACCCGTCGTCGACGGCGTGGAAGTCGCGGTACAGGGGATGGGTCGGGTAGCCCGACCGCGAGGACCAGACCAGGTCGGTCACCGACAGGTCGCGCGCCGCGGACGACGACCGGCGTCCCCGCCATCCGCCACCCGGCACCGACCGACCGTCCGGACGCGAGCAGCGTCGCCTGGTCGTGCACCGCGTGGCGCACCCCCAGCCCGGCGAGCACCCGCTCCAGCCCGGCGCGGTGGCCGCACTCGGGCGACCAGACCCCGACCGGTGTGCGGCCGGTGCGCCACCGCGCGTCGTCGAGGCCCGCCTGCAGGGCGAGCCCGGCCACGGCGTCGTCGAGCAGCGGGAGGAAGGGGTGGGTCGCCGGGCCGCCGAGGAGCTCCACCACGCCGCGGTCGGTGAGGTCGCGCAGCACGGGGCTGCCCCCCGCCCGCCACGGACCCGCCAGCGCCTCCTGCGCGGCGGCGGCGGCACGGAACTGCTCGGCAGCGTGGGCGCGCATCCCGGGCTCGGGGCGCAGCGCCGCCTCCTGCGCCCGCAGCGACCAGTCGGCCGTCCACTCCCGCACGGCGCGCAGCCCGGCGGGGGAGTCGAGCTGGGCGGCGAGCACCGGGGTCACCCCGAGGGTCAGCAGGTCGCGGCGTCCCTCGTCGGCCAGCCGGCGCAGCACGTCGACGACGGGCAGGTAGCACCCCGTCCACGCCTGGTGCAGCCACTCCTCGCCGACCGGCCAGCGCCCGTGGCCGAGCAGCCACGGCAGGTGCGAGTGCAGGACCACGGCGAGGGTGCCGACCGTCCCACCCCCGGACGGTGGCGGTCGCACGGGTACGGGCGCGAGCACGGACGAGACTGTGGCACAAGCCGTCCCGTGTGCCGGGCGTCACGTCGCCTCCGGTGGAGCCGGAGGTTACCCGCGGGTAACGTGGCTGTGCGTTCGCTCACCCGAGCCGCAGCCGGTCCTTGCGGGGTGGCAGGGTGGACGCCGAGAGCCGCACCGACCGTGCGTGCCAGCCCGCCAGCAGGGAGGACCCGTCCCGCCATGAAGATCGTCGTCTGCGTCAAGTACGTCCCGGACGCCCAGGCCGAGCGCACCTTCACCGCCGACAACACCACCGACCGCACGAACGTCGACGGCCTGCTGTCCGAGCTCGACGAGTACGCGGTCGAGGAGGCGCTCAAGCTCGTGGAGGCCGCCGACGGCGAGGTCGTGGCGCTGACCATGGGTCCGGAGCAGGCCACCGACGCCGTCCGCAAGGCGCTGCAGATGGGCGCCCACTCCGGCGTCCACGTGCTCGACGACGCGATCGCCGGCTCGGACGCCCCCGCCACCTCCCTGGTCCTGGCCAAGGCGGTCGAGAAGATCGGTGGGGCCGACCTCGTCCTCACCGGCATGGCGTCCACGGACGGCACGATGAGCGTCGTCCCCGCGATGATCGCGGAGCGTCTCGGCCTGCCGCAGGTGACGATGGCCTCCGAGCTCGGCGTCGAGGGCGGCACCGTCACCATCCGCCGCGACGGCGACGCGTCGACCGAGACCATCACCGCGCAGCTGCCCGCGCTCGTGAGCGTCACCGACCAGATCAACGAGCCGCGCTACCCCTCGTTCAAGGGGATCATGGCCGCGAAGAAGAAGCCGCTGGAGACCTGGTCGCTCGCCGACCTCGGGGTCGACGCGGGCGAGGTGGGCCAGGGTGCCGCGTGGACGACCGTCGAGTCGTTCGCGGCGCGTCCGCCGCGCGAGGCCGGGCAGGTCGTCCAGGACGAGGGCGACGGCGGCGCGAAGCTCGCCGAGTTCCTCGTGTCCAAGAAGTTCGTCTGAGCGACAACCCATCTGCGTACACCCGTAGCGAAGGAGCAGTACCCCCATGGCTGAGGTCCTCGTCCTCGTCGACCACGTCGACGGCGCCGTCCGCAAGACCACGTCCGAGCTGCTGACCATCGCCCGTCGTCTCGGCGAGCCGTCGGCGGTGTTCGTCGGTCAGGGCGCCGACCAGGCCGCCGCGGCCCTGGCCGAGTTCGGCGCCGAGAAGATCTACACCGTCGACGACGAGCAGGTCACGAGGTACCTCGTGGCCCCGAAGGCCGAGGTGCTCGCCCAGCTGGTCGAGCAGACCTCGCCGGCGGCGGTCCTCATCGCCTCCAGCGCCGAGGGCAAGGAGATCGCGGCGCGGCTGTCGATCAAGACCTCCTCCGGCCTGATCACCGACGCCGTCGACGTGCAGGCGGGCGACGGCGGCCCGGTGACCACCCAGTCGGTGTTCGCCGGCTCGTACACGGTGCAGGCCAGGGTCACCCAGGGCACGCCGATCATCACGGTGAAGCCGAACTCGGCCACGCCCGAGGCCGTCGAACAGCACGCCGGCCACCGAGGCCGTCAGCGTCAGCCTCTCCGAGGCCGCCACCAGCGGCCGAGGTCACCGACCGCAAGCCGCGCGAGCGCACCGGCCGTCCCGACCTGAACGAGGCCGCGATCGTGGTCTCCGGGCGGTCGTGGCACCAACGGCGACTTCGCCGCCGTCGAGGCCTTCGCCGACTCGCTGGGCGCCGCGGTCGGCGCGAGCCGCGCGGCCGTCGACGCCGGCTGGTACCCGCACGCCAACCAGGTCGGCCAGACCGGCAAGCAGGTCTCGCCGCAGCTGTACGTGGCCGCGGGCATCTCCGGTGCGATCCAGCACCGGGCCGGCATGCAGACGTCCAAGACGATCGTCGCGGTCAACAAGGACGAGGAGGCGCCGATCTTCGAGCTGGTCGACTTCGGCGTCGTCGGCGACCTGTTCACGGTGCTGCCGCAGGCCACCGAGGCCGTCGAGAAGTCCAAGGGCTGACCCGCACGGCACTCGACGAGAGGGCCGGGGCCACGGGATCTAGACTCAGGTCGTGACACCGCCCCTCGGTCCGACGTCGGTCTACCTCGACCACGCGGCGACCACCCCGATCCACCCGCTCGCTCTGCACGCCCTCACCGAGGAGCTCGCGGTGGGCGGCAACGCCTCGTCGCTGCACACCTCGGGACGCCGCGCGCGCCGCGTGGTGGAGGAGTCGCGGGAGCGGCTCGCGGCCGCGGTCGGTGCCGCCCCGAACGAGGTGGTGCTCACCTCCGGCGGCACCGAGGCCGACAACCTCGCCACCAAGGGCCTGTACTGGCAGCGCCGCGCCGAGGACCCCCGGCGCCGCAAGGTGCTGCTCAGCGCGATCGAGCACCACGCCGTCGTCGACCCCGCGGTCTGGCTCGGCGAGCACGAGGACGCCGAGCTGGTCTGGCTGCCGGTCGACGCCGAGGGTCGCGTCGACGTCGACGTCCTGCGCACCGAGATCGCCAAGGACCCGGACGCCGTCGCGCTGGTGTCGGTGATGTGGGCGAACAACGAGGTCGGCACGGTGCAGCCGGTGGCGGAGGTCGTCGCGCTGTGCGCCGAGCACGGCATCCCCGTGCACGCCGACGCCGTCCAGGCGGTGGGCCACCTGCCCGTCGACTTCGCGGCCAGCGGGCTCGACGCGCTCACCCTGTCCGGCCACAAGATGGGCGGTCCGATCGGCGTCGGCGCGCTGGTGCTGCGCAGCGGGCTCGACCTCGTGCCGGTGCTGCACGGCGGTGGCCAGGAGCGCGGCATCCGGTCGGGCACCCTCGACTCCCCGTCGGTCGTCGCGCTCGCGGTCGCCGCGGAGCTGGCCGTGCGTGACCGCGAGGACGAGGCGCTGCGGGTCGGCCGGCTGCGCGACGGCTGGTCGAGGGCGTGCTCGAGGCCGTTCCCGACGCCGTGCTGCGCGGCGCGGCCCCGGGTCCGGACCGCCTGCCGGGCAACGCGCACCTGACCTTCCCCGGCTGCGAGGGAGACTCGCTGCTCTACCTGCTCGACGCCCGCGGCATCGAGTGCTCCACCGGCTCGGCGTGCCAGGCCGGCGTGCCGCAGCCCAGCCACGTGCTCAGCGCGATGGGAATCCCCGACCCCGAGGCGCGCGGTGCCCTGCGGTTCAGCCTCGGCCGCACCACCACCGAGGTCGACGTCAAGGCCGTGGTCACCGAGATCGGCGCGGTCGTCGAGCGCGCCCGCGGTGCAGGTCTGGCCGCCCGCCTGCGATGAAGGTGCTGGCCGCGATGAGCGGCGGCGTCGACTCCGCGGTGGCTGCAGCACGTGCGGCCGACGCCGGCCACGACGTCGTCGGCGTGCACATGGCGCTGGCCCGCAACCCGGCCACCGGCCGCACCGGCGCCCGCGGCTGCTGCACGATCGAGGACGCCGGCGACGCACGTCGCGCGGCCGACGTGATCGGGATCCCGTTCTACGTCTGGGACCTCGCGGAGCAGTTCACCGAGGCCGTCGTCGACGACTTCGTCGAGCAGTACGCCGCCGGGCGCACCCCCAACCCGTGCGTGCGCTGCAACGAGCGGATCAAGTTCGCCGCGCTGCTCGACAAGGCGGTCGCGCTCGGCTTCGACGCCGTGGCCACCGGGCACTACGCGCGGGTCGAGCCGGGCGACCCGCCGCGGCTGCTGCGCGCCGCCGACGCCGCGAAGGACCAGTCCTACGTCCTGGCCGTGCTGCCGCCGCAGCGGCTGGCCCGGTCGCTCTTCCCGCTCGGCACGGCTGCCTCGAAGGACGAGGTGCGGGCCGAGGCGGCCCGACGCGGCCTGTCGGTGTCGGCCAAGCCCGACAGCCACGACATCTGCTTCATCCCCGACGGCGACACCCGCGGCTTCCTCGACGCCCGCATCCCGCGGCGGCCCGGCGCCGTGCTCGACCGCGACGGCCGAACCGTCGGCACCCACGACGGCGCCCAGGGGTACACGGTGGGCCAGCGCCGCGGGTTGCGGCTGGGGGACCCCGCAGGCGACGGCCGTCCCCGGTACGTGCTCGAGGTGTCGGTCGCCGACAACACGCTCACCGTCGGCCCCGCCGAGGCGCTCGCGGTCGGGACGGTGACGGCCGAGGAGGCCGTGGTCTGGCTCGACGCACCGCCGGCGCCCGGCAGCGCGCTGCACGCCCAGGTGCGGGCGCACGGCACCGCGGTCCCGTGCACGGTGGCGAGGGCCGACGACGCCGGCCTGCTGGTCGAGGTCGGGGGCGCGCTCACCGGCGTGAGCGCGGGTCAGACCGTGGTCCTCTACGACGGCGACCGCGTGGTCGGGAGCGCGACCATCACCGCCACCGCGGCGGCCGCCGTCCCCGCCTGAGGGCCTGCGTCCGGAGCGGCAGCGCGACAGGACGGAAACTTCCTGAGCCTGTGGGCTTGTCGCGGTGCGCACCTCGCTGCACCGTGTGCTCATGAGCACAGAGACCTTCCAGGGGGCGGACGTCCAGGCGCTGCGCGCGCTGCGGACGACGATGCAGGGCGTCGTGGCCGAGCTGCAGCGCTCGGCCGCCACGACGTCGTCGGCGCTGGACGCGCTGGCGTGGGCCGGCAACGACCAGTCGTCGTTCCGCACGGCGTGGACCGAGTGGTTCCGTCCGGTGATGCAGTCGGTGTCCGACGCCGTCACCCGCGCCGCCGACCAGGTGGAGGCCAACGCGGCCGACCAGGAGCGGGCCAGCGCCGACAACGGCACCGGTGGGACCGGCGGCACGACGGGCACGACCCTCGGCGCCCGCACCGACCCGGACCTCGGCGCGCTGAGCCGGCAGTACGAGTCCAACGGCGACCCCGGCACGGTCTCCACCGGACGCGGCGACCGCGGCGGCGTCTCCTACGGGATGTACCAGTTCTCGTCCACCCAGGGCTCGGTGCAGGAGTTCGTCCGCGGGCTGCGCGACACGCACCCGGAGTACTACGCGGCCCTGAACGGGTTGCGCCCCGACACCCCCGAGTTCAACGCGGCCTGGCGCGAGCTCGCGCGCACCGACCCGACGGGCTTCGCCGCCGCGCAGCACGAGGCGATCGAGCGCACCCACTACACGCCGCAGCTCACGGCGACCGAGCAGCGGATCCCGGGCCTGGACTTCGAGCAGCGCTCGCCGGCACTGCGCGACGTGCTGTGGTCGACGTCGGTGCAGCACCGGCGGATGACCGACGACATCTTCGAGCGGGCGCTGGCCGGCCGCGACCCGGCGACGTTGACCGACGCCGAGATCATCCGGTCCGTCTACGCAGAGCGCGGGCGCGACAACGGGATGGCGTACTTCTCCGGCAGCAGCGCGGCCGTCAGGCGGGGTGTGGTCAACCGGTTCCGCAACGAGGAGCGCGACGCGCTGGGGATGCTCGGGCAGTAGGCCGCGTCGCAGGTGCAGCGGGCCGAGGGTCAGGAACGCGGCAGCTGCGCGGGCACGGCGTCGTCGACGCGCAGCCGCTGCAGGGACGACAGCCACTGCTCGCTCCACGCGACCACCGCGTCGGCGGCCATCGGACGGGCGACGTGCCAGCCCTGCGCCTGGTCGCAGCCCAGGGTGGTCAGGCGGTCGAGCACCTGGCCGGTCTCGACGCCCTCGGCGACCACGGTGAGGCCGAGAGCGTGCGCGAGCTCGGCGACCTTGGCGACGATCGCCTGGTCCATGTCGGAGTCGACGGCGCGGCTGACGAAGGAGCGGTCGAGCTTGACCTCGTCGACGGGCAGGCTGCGCAGCATCAGCAGCGAGGACCAGCCGGTGCCGAAGTCGTCCATCGACAGCACGACGCCGAGGTTCTTGAGCTGCACCATCGAGCGGCGGGCGCCGGCGAGGTCGTGGGCCAGGACCCGCTCGGTGACCTCGAGGGTCAGCATGGACGGCGGGATCGCGTGCCGGCGCAGGCGGGCGGCGACGCCGTCGACGAAGTCGGGCTCGAGCAGGTCGCGCAGCGACACGTTGACGGCGACCGGCGCCTCCAGCCCCTGCCGCCGCCAGGCGGCGCACTGGGTGAGCGCCATCTCCAGGACGGCGTCGGTGACCTGCGGCATCAGCCCGGACTGCTCGGCGGCGGGGATGAACTCGTCCGGCGGGACGGTGACACCGGAGGGGTGCCGCCAGCGCACCAGCGCCTCGACGCCGACCAGCTGCCGCCCGGCGAGGTCGATCTTGGGCTGGTACTCCAGGTAGAGCTCCTCGAGCTCGAGCGCGCGACGCAGCGACCCGAGGATGCCGAGCCGGGTCATCGAGACGGCGGCGGCGGTGGGGTCGAACACGGCGCAGCCGAGCTGCTCGCGCTTGGCGGTGTACATCGCGACGTCGGCGCGGGACAGCAGCGTCTCGAGGTCGAGGCCGTGCTCCGGCGCCATCGCGATGCCGACGCTGGCGTCGATGTCGATCAGCTGGCCGCCGTCGTGGGTGTACGGCTTTCGCAGCACCTCGCCGATCGCCTCGCCGGCGGCCACGGCGGCGGCCGCGTCCGGTACCTCGAGCAGGACGGTGAACTCGTCGCCGCCGAGGCGGGCGACGAGCTCGGCCGCGGGCAGGGCCTCGGTGAGCCGGGCCGCCACCTCCTGGAGCACCCGGTCGCCGGTGGCGTGGCCGAGGACGTCGTTGACCTCCTTGAACCGGTCGAGGTCGAGCAGCAGGATCGCGAGCTGGGGGACGTCGCCCTCGGCGAGGGTCCGCAGGGCCTTGCGGGTGGTGCCGTTGAACTGCGACCGGTTGGCCAGGCCGGTGAGGTCGTCGTGCAGCGCGGCCCACTCGTTCTTCATCTGGCCGGCGGCGGACAGGTGGATGGCGGCGACCGGGATCACGGCGAGGATCGTCATCAGCGGCGAGACGACCATCATCGCGGCGACCATCGGCCCCATCGCCAGCTGCGAGCCGTTGACGGAGATCTCGAACAGCAGGGTCGAGCGGAACTCGTTCCAGAACCGGGTGGCCGTCATCTGGCCGATGACGAAGCTGACGACCACCTCGTTGACCAGGAAGTACGCGACGGCCGCGAGCAGGCAGACCAGGAGCTCGAACGGCGACGACGGGTGCCACGGCTGGTCGAGCGAGGCGTGGACGCCGAACAGGTGCAGCACGGCGTCGGCGGCGAAGATCGACAGGCCGTACTGGCCGGCGTTGAACGCGAGCCGGAACGGCGCGTGCCGGTCGAGCAGGCCGGACAGCAGCGTGGCGATCGTCAGCAGGATGACGGCCGGGAGGGCGTCGAACGCGATGAGCAGGGCGAAGGCGAAGGGGGTCGACCAGGACACGCCGGTGGGGTCCTTGAACCGGGTGCCGATCACCGGCAGCAGCTCGCCGCCCAGGATCAGGACGACGGCGGAGGCGAGGGCGACCCAGGTCGTGCCGGAGACCAGGCCGAACGAGGGCAGCGGGTCGGTGACGAGCTTCCAGGCCACGAGGGCGGCCGCCAGCGCCGGCGCGCCCCACACCGTCGCCCAGAAGGCGATGGGGTCGGGGGGCTGCGGCCGGTTCCGGGCACGGCTGGCGGCGACCAGCTCGTCCGTGGTGGCGGTCGACATCAACCTCTCCGGCTCGCGCGGGTGCGACCGGTCGGTCGGCACGTCCTCCTGTCGGACGAAACGGACCCCGACTTGAGCCTCAGCCGCCCTCGGCGACCGCCGCGGGGCCCTGCTCCAGCAGCACGCGGAAGGCGTCCTCGTCGAGCACGGGGACGCCGAGCTCGACCGCCTTGTCGGCCTTGCTGCCGGGGGAGTCGCCGACCACCACGTAATCGGTCTTCTTGGACACGCTGCCCGACGCCTTCCCGCCGCGGGCCAGGATCGCCTCCTTGGCCTCGTCGCGGCTGAAGCCGGTGAGCGAGCCGGTGACCACGATCGTGCGGCCCTCGAGGTGGCGGGTGACCGACTCGTCGCGCTGGTCGCGCATGACGACGCCGGCTGCCTGCCAGCGGTCGACGATGTCGCGGTGCCACGGCTCGCCGAACCACTCGACGAGGGACTGGGCGATGACCCGCCCGACGCCCTCGACGCCGGCGAGGCGCTCGACCGCCTCCTGCGGGTCGCCCTCGACGACGGCCCGCAGCGCCTCCATCGACACCAGCTCGGTGGCCAGCGCGCGGGCCGCCGTCGGCCCGACGTGCCGCACCGACAGCGCGACCAGCACCCGCCAGAACGGCTGCTGCCGGGCCGAGCGCAGGTTCTCGACCAGCTTCTGCCCGTTGGCGCTGACGACGCGTCCGCGCTGGTCGGCGTCCTCGCCCTTCTTCGCCGCCCGGGTGAACAGCGTCGTGCGCAGCAGGTCGGCCTCGGTGAGGTCGAAGACGTCGGCCTCGTTCGTCACGACGCCGGCCTCGACGAGCGCGACCACGCCCTCGCCGCCGAGGGCCTCGATGTCGAACGCGCCGCGGGAGGCCAGGTGGTACAGCCGCTCGCGCACCTGGGCCGGGCAGGTCCGGGTGTTGGGGCAGCGCAGGTCGACGTCACCCTCCTTCGCCGGGCGCAGCTCGGTGCCGCAGCCGCCGTACTCGGGCGGGCAGTGCGTCGGCATCTCGAACGGGCGGGCACCCCGGGGGTGCTCGCCGTCGACCAGGACCGGACCCAGGATCTCGGGGATGACGTCGCCGGCCTTGCGCAGGACGACCGTGTCGCCGATCCAGACGCCCTTGCGCCGCACCTCGTCGGCGTTGTGCAGGGTGGCCCGCTCGACCGTGGACCCGGCGACCTTGACCGGCTCCATCACGCCGTACGGCGTGACCCGGCCGGTGCGCCCGATGTTCACCCGGACGTCGAGCAGGGTGGTGGTGACCTCCTCGGGCGGGTACTTGAAGGCGATCGCCCACCGCGGCGCGCGGCTGGTGCTGCCGAGACGGCGCTGCACCGAGACCTCGTCGACCTTGACCACCAGGCCGTCGATCTCGTGCTCGGCCACCTCGTGCCGGTGCTCCCCGACGTACGCGATGCGCTCGCGGACCTCGGCCATCGTTCCCACCACGACGGCGTGCTCGGAGGTGGGCAGACCCCAGGCGCGCAGCAGCTCGTAGGCCTGCGACTGGCGCACGAGGTCGAACCCCTTCCGCGCCCCGGTGCCGTGCACGACCATCCTCAGCGGTCGGCTCGCGGTGACCTTGGGGTCCTTCTGCCGCAACGACCCCGCCGCGGTGTTGCGCGGGTTCGCGTACGGCGGCTTGCCCGCCTCGACCAGCGACGCGTTGAGGTCGGCGAACGCCTCGACGGGCAGGAACACCTCACCGCGCACCTCGACCCGCTCGGGCACCGGCGCGTCGTCGGTGGGCGTGAGGACGTGCGGGACGCCCTCGATGGTGCGGATGTTGAGGGTGACGTCCTCGCCGGTGCGGCCGTCGCCGCGGGTGAGACCCCTGACCAGCCGCCCGTTCTCGTAGAGCAGGTTGACCGCGAGGCCGTCGACCTTGAGCTCGCAGAGGTAGTGCACGCCGGCGCCGCCGGCGTCGCGCTCCACCCGCTGCGCCCACGCGTCGAGCTCCTCGTCGGTGAAGGCGTTGTCGAGGCTGAGCATCCGCTCCACGTGGTCGTGCGTGCTGAACTCGGTGGAGAACGTGCCGCCGACCAGCTGGGTGGGGGAGTCCGGGGTGCGCAGCGACGGGTGCTGCTCCTCCAGGCCCTCGAGCTCGCGCAGCAGGACGTCGAAGTCGGCGTCGCTCATCGTCGGCGCGTCGCGCACGTAGTAGGCGAACTGCGCGTCGCGGACCCGGCCGGCGAGCTCCTCCCAGCGGTGGCGGACCTGCTCGTCGGGCTCCTGCACGGTCTCCTCGGTCACCCGCGACATCCTGCCGCAGCCGTGCGACAGCGGGCGGCTCAGAGGTTGGCGCGCCGGTGGAGCACCACGTCACGCCCGCCGGTGAGCTCGTTCACCAGCGGCGCGAACGGCCGGGCGTACCGGAGCAGCTCGACGGCGGGGGCGGCGCCGGTGGTGCGCAGCAGCTCCAGCCCGGCGTCGTCCGGCAGCCGCACGACGTCGCCGACGCGCTCGCGGTCGAGCACCCCCGGCGTCTCCACCCGGGTCCCGTCCTCGCGGTTCCGCAGCGCCCCGCCGGCCGTCGCCGAGCCGATCCCCTCGTGCACGCCGCCGGGCCCACCGCCGCCGCCACCTCCACCGCCGAGCGCCTCGAGGCCCGTGGGTGCGCCGAGGTCGGCCTCGTCGCCGAGGGTGCGACGGGCACGTCGACCCGGGCTCAGGGCCTCGCGCAGCCGCGAGCCCGCGGAGGCGCCGGAGGCCTGCTGCGGCACGAGCCCGCGGGTCGTGGTCGGTGTCGCCTCGCCCCCCACCTTCCGCGTGAGCGTGACGTCGAGCGCGGCACCGCCGAGCCGCTGGTCGGCGACGCCGGACGAGCGCTCGACGGACACCTCGAGGTCGGTGCCGACCCAGTCGCCCAACCACGCCTCGAGGGGCGCCCCGGCGTATGGCTCGTACCGCAGCGGCTGCGCGGGTGCGTCGCCGAACGAGGCCTGCCAGGTCGACTCGACGCTGAAGGTGAGCACGTAGTCGTAGCCGGAGTAGTCGGGGTCCTGCTTCTCGACGAAGGGCACCTCGACCGTCTGGTACTGCGTCTCGAGCGGGATCGCCGGGCACGCCACGACCTGCCGGGTGCGCAGCAGCTCGTCCTTCTTGTCCCACCGGACGAACCGGTCGACCACGGAGGTCACCACGTCGGCGACGGTCAGGACGACGGCTCCGGCGACGGGGTTGAGGGCGCCGACGCCGACGGCGATGGCGAGGATCGCCTTGTCGATCTCCTCGCGGTTCTCGATCCAGCTGTCGTTCTCGTCGAGGTCCCAGGCCTGCAGGAGAAGGACGACCTCGCCGGTGTCGGCCCCGCCGTCGAAGACGACGGCGAGGTCGTCGGGGAACCGCCGTCTCTCGTAGTCGTTGATGCGCATCATCGGCATCACGATGCCCCTCGGGGCACCGTCGACCCAGACCGCACCGGCCACCGCGAGCTTGTCGGCGGAGTGCACCGACTCGGTGTCGCGGCAGTAGACGTCCTCGAGCGTCACCTTGATCCGGTACTGCTGCACGACGCCTCCCTCGGGTCCGGGTCGGGAAGAGGGCGGAGAGCCGATCGATGCTACGCCTGCGGAGGCGGCCCGGACCAGAGCCCGGACGGAGCGACTAGGCCGCGGCCACCTCGGCGAGCGCGCCCGCGAGCTCGACGGTGCGCACCGTGAGGGCACGTGCCTGGCGCGGCGTGCAGCCGGCCAGCCCGCAGGCGGGGGTGACGACCACGTCGGCGAGCAGGTCGGCGCCGAGCCCGACGTCGCGCCACGGACGGTGCAGCCGGTCGACCAGCTCGGTCGTGGCGGGCAGCTCGCCGGACGTGGGCACCAGACCCGCCCACAGCCGGGTGCCCGCCTCGACCGCGACGGCCACCGACTCCCAGCCGCGCGACCCGAGCAGGGAGGTGTCGAGGGCGACGGCGTCGACGCCCGCGGCCCGCAGCAGCCCGACCGGCACGTCCGGCGCGCAGCAGTGCGCCACCACCGTGGCGACGTCGGCGGCCCGCAGCCGCTCGACCACGCGGGTGAGCGCCGCCTCGACCACGACGGCCTCCACCGCGGACAGCTTCCCGAACCCGCTCACCGTGGGCAGGCCGCCCCTCAGCACCGCCGGCAGCGACGGCTCGTCGAGCTGCACCACGACCTCGGCGCCCGGCACCAGCCGCCGCACGTCGCCCACGTGCTGCGCCAGTCCCTCGGCCAGCGAGTCGACCAGGTCGCGGACGGCGCCGGGGTCGGTGACCACCCGCTCGCCGCGGGTGAGCGACACGGTGGCGGCGAGCGTCCACGGCCCGCAGGCCTGCACCTTGAGCGGACCGGACCAGCCGTCCGCCGCCTCGGCGAGCGAGTCGAGGTCGGCGTGCAGGAACGACCGGGCCCGCTCGAGGTCGCGTCCCGGCCGGTCCACGAACCGCCAGCCGCTGGGCTGCAGGTCGACCGGCATCTCGACGAGGAGGGCCGCCCCGCGCCCGGTGAGGTCGGCGCCGGGCCCGCGTCCGGGCAGCTCGGGCAGGTAGGGCATCCCCGGTGGTGCCCCGAGCTCGCCGATCACGGCCCTGGCCACCTCGAGCGGGTGGTCGCCCGGCTCGGCCGGCCACGACCCGATCCCGGTGGCGGCGGTCGGGCTCGGCTCGGTCACCGGGCAAACCTACGCGGGACGAACCGGGTCGACGGCCCTCACTAGACTCGCCGCCATGTCCGCCCTCTCCACCGACCAGGTCGCGCACCTGGCCCGGCTGGCCCGGATCGACCTCACGCAGGCCGAGCTGGAGCGCCTCGCCGGGCAGCTCGACCAGATCCTCGACGCCGTGGCCCGGGTCGAGCAGGCCGCCGGGGCCGACGTGCCCGCCACGTCGCACCCGCTGCCGCTCACCAACGTCTTCCGCGACGACGAGGTCCGCCCGTCGCTCGGCGCCGAGGCCGCTCTGTCCGGCGCCCCGGCGTCCGAGCAGGACCGGTTCCGCGTCCCGCGGATCCTGGAGGAGGAGCAGTGACCGACTGGACCCGGCGCACCGCCGCGGAGCTGGGCGAGGCGATCGCCGCGGGGCAGACCACCAGCGAGGAGGTCACCACCGCCCACCTCGACCGGATCGCTGCGGTCGACGGCACCGTCGACTCCGGCGTGCACGCCTTCCTGCACGTCGCCCGGGAGGAGGCGGTCGAGCGCGCCCGGGCGATCGACGAGCGGATCGCGGCCGGGGAGCGGATCGGCCCGCTCGCCGGCGTGCCCGTCGCGGTCAAGGACGTCGTCGCCACCCGGGGTCTGCCGACCACGGTCGGCTCGCGCATCCTCGAGGGCTGGGTGCCGCCGTACGACGCCACCCTGGTCGCGCGGCTGAAGGAGGCCGGCCTCGTCGTCCTCGGCAAGACCAACATGGACGAGTTCGCGATGGGCTCGTCCACCGAGCACTCCGCCTACGGTCCCACCCGCAACCCGTGGGACCTCGGCCGGATCCCGGGCGGGTCCGGCGGCGGGTCGGCCGCGGCCGTCGCCGCGTTCGAGGCGCCGCTCGCGATCGGCACCGACACCGGCGGCTCGATCCGGCAGCCGGCGGCCGTCACCGGCACCGTCGGCGTCAAGCCCACCTACGGCGGGGTCTCGCGCTACGGGCTGGTCGCCCTCGCCTCCAGCCTCGACCAGGCCGGGCCGTGCACGCGGACGGTGCTCGACGCCGCGTTGCTGCACCAGGTCGTCGGCGGGCACGACCCGATGGACTCCACCTCGCTGCTCGACCCGCTCGGCACCGACGCCGACGGCGCACCCATCTCGCTCGGGGCGCTGGTGACGGCCGCCCGCGAGGGCGCCCGGGCCGACCTGTCCGGCGTCCGCGTCGGCGTGGTCCGCGAGCTCGGCGGCGAGGGCTACCAGCCCGGCGTCCGGGCCCGGTTCTCCGAGGCGGTCGACCTGCTCACCGGCGCCGGTGCCGAGGTGGTCGAGGTGTCCTGCCCGAACTTCGAGCACGCGCTCGCGGCCTACTACCTGATCCTGCCCAGCGAGGCGTCGTCCAACCTGGCCAGGTTCGATGCCATGCGGTACGGCCTGCGGGTCGAGCCCACCGACGGCGACGTCAACGCCGAGCGGGTCATGTCCGCTACTCGCGCAGCGGGTTTCGGCGACGAGGTGAAGCGCCGGATCATCCTCGGCACCTACGCCCTGTCGTCCGGGTACTACGACGCCTACTACGGCAGCGCGCAGAAGGTGCGCACGCTGGTGCAGCGCGACTTCCAGAGCGCCTTCGACCAGGTCGACGTGCTCGTGTCGCCCACCGCGCCCACCACGGCGTTCCGGTTCGGCGACAAGCTCGACGACCCGATGGCGATGTACCTCAACGACGTCGCCACGATCCCGGCCAACCTGGCCGGCGTCCCCGGGCTCAGCCTGCCGAGCGGCCTGGCCGACGAGGACGGTCTCCCCGCCGGGATCCAGCTGCTGGCACCGGCCCGCGGCGACGCCCGGCTCTACCGGGTCGGCGCCGCGCTGGAGTCGCTGCTGACGGCGAGGTGGGGCGGCCCGCTGCTCGACCGCAGCCCCGACCTCGTGGAGGTTGCACGATGAGCGAGCCGACCGTCCTGTACGACGACGTCGTCGACCGCTACGACCCCGTCCTCGGCCTGGAGGTGCACGTCGAGCTGAGCACGGCGTCGAAGATGTTCTGCGGCTGCGCCACCGGCTTCGGGGGCGCGCCGAACTCCCAGGTCTGCCCGGTCTGCCTGGCGCTGCCCGGTGCCCTCCCGGCGCTCAACCGCACCGCGGTCGAGTCGGCGGCGCTCATCGGCCTGGCACTGGGGTGCCAGATCGCCCCGACCTGCCGGTTCGCGCGGAAGAACTACTTCTACCCGGACATGCCGAAGAACTTCCAGACCTCGCAGTACGACGAGCCGATCGCCCACGACGGCGAGCTCGAGATCGAGGTGCCGGCGTCCGAGCACGGCGAGGCGTTCACCTTCCGGGTCCCGATCGAGCGGGCCCACATGGAGGAGGACACCGGCAAGTCGCTGCACGTCGGCGGCGCCACCGGCCGCATCCACGGCGCCGAGTACTCGCTGGTCGACTACAACCGCGCCGGCATCCCCCTGATCGAGATCGTCACCAAGCCGATCGAGGGGACGGGCCACCGCGCGCCCGAGGTCGCCAAGGCGTTCGTCGGGGCCCTGCGCGACATCCTGCGCGGGCTCGGCGTCTCCGACGTGCGGATGGAGCAGGGCTCGCTGCGCTGCGACGCCAACGTCTCGTTGCGCGCGAAGGTCGGCGAGCCCACGAGCGCCGAGCAGCACGCGGTCCCCCTCGGCACCCGCTCGGAGACCAAGAACGTCAACTCGCTGCGCAGCGTCGAGCGGGCGGTCCGGTACGAGATGACCCGGCACGCCGCGCGGCTCGACGCCGGGCAGCGGGTCGTGCAGGAGACCCGGCACTGGCACGAGGACACCGGCGTCACGACGTCGGGCCGGTCCAAGGAGCAGGCCGAGGACTACCGCTACTTCCCCGAGCCGGACCTCGTGCCGATCGAGTGCACCCCCGAGTGGGTCGACGCCCTGCGCTCGCGGCTGCCGGAGGCACCGACGGTGCGCCGGGCCCGCTGGGCCGCCGACTGGGGCCTCACCGACCTCGAGCTGCGCGACGTCGTCAACGCCGGCGCGGGCGAGCTGATCGAGGCGACGGTGGCCGCAGGGGCCACGCCGGCCGCGGCCCGCAAGTGGTGGATGGGCGACCTGGCCCGTCGCGCCAACGCCACCGGCACCGAGCTCGCGGCCCTGCCGGTGACCCCGGACCAGGTGGCCGGGCTGGCCGGCCTCGTCGCCTCCGGACGGCTCAACGACAGCCTGGCCCGCCAGGTGCTCGACGGCGTCCTGGAGGGGGAGGGGTCGCCGGAGCAGGTCGCCACCACCCGCGGGCTCGAGGTCGTCAGCGACGACGGCGCCCTCGGCGAGGCGGTCGACGACGCGATCGCCGCCAACCCGGACATCGCGGACAAGATCCGCGCCGGCAAGCACGCCGCGGCCGGTGCCCTGATCGGGGCCGTGATGAAGCAGATGCGTGGTCAGGCCGACGCCGCCCGTGTCCGGGAGATGGTGCTGGAGCGGCTCGGCGGGTGAGCGCGGTGGTGCGAAAGGGTGAGACGGGTCACCCGATCCGCTCAATCAGCCGGGGGCCCGACCGGCCGATACAGCAGGCATGGTCGGCGACAGGGCGTTCCTCGCCGCGCGACGAGGTCACCTCGTCCCGCTCGCGGGTGTGCCTCTGGCCGCCGCCGCCCTGGTGCTCCGCGGCGCCGTGGAGGGCGAGCCGTACGCCCTGACCTCGGCCCTGGCGCTGGCAGGCTGCATCGCCGTGCTCGGTGGGGCCGCCGTGGCCGCGCTGGGCATCCGGTCCAGCGGTCTGCAGTGGTTCCGCATCCTGCTCGGGGCGGCCGCGATCGTCTTCGGCACCGGCCAGCTGCTGGTCGCCTGGCAGGTCCAGGGCGGCCACCCGGGGTACCCGACGTGGGGCGACCTGGTCTCCGGGTTCGCGGTGGTCCCGGCCGTGCTCGGCATCGCGCTGGTCCCGCGCCGGACCCGCGAGGCCGGCCGCGCGCTGCGCCTGGTGCTCGAGGGCCTGATGATGGGCAGCGCCGCCGGGCTGCTGCTGTGGCGCACGGTGCTGATGGACGTGGTCGACACGCCCGACGTCGAGCTCAGCTCGCTCGCGATGCTCGTGCTCGAGATCGTCGTCGCCTCGATCGCCGTCATCGCCGCCGTCCGCGAGCTCGACCGCGGGCTGGTGCTGCTGGCCGGCGGCTTCTCCCTCTACACCGTCTTCGACGTGGTCGCGGTCCACGCGGTCCTGCAGGGCCGGCCGTGGCCGTTCGTGAGCGCCCTGGCCGGCTGCGTGGTCTGGCCCTTCATCATCGCGGGTCTGAGCACGATCAGCGCCAGACCGCGCGAGATGCCCGAGCGCCGGCTCCCCGGTGCGGAGACCCGGCGGCAGGTCGTCGTGGGCGGCGCGTCCACGCTGATGCTCCTGGTGGCGCTGGTCTCGTTCGTCGACTCGCCGGGGCTCGACACCACCGGCCTGGTGCTCTCGATCGTCTTCGTCGTCGCCTTCGGCGCGTGCGAGCTCGTGCGCGCGCAGCAGAACCGTCGCCTGCTCGAGCGGCTCGCGGGACTCGCCGGTCGCGACCCGCTCACCGGCGTGCGCAACCGACGTGCGCTGTCCGAGCGCCTGGACGAGCTCGCCGGGGGGCGGCCGTCGTCGCGGTCGAGCGACAGCGGCTGGTGGTTCCTCACCCTCGACCTGGACGGGTTCAAGGACGTCAACGACATGCTCGGCCACGAGACCGGCGACCTGGTGCTCCAGCTGGTCGCCAAGGCGCTCGAGGACCACGTGGGCAACGACGGTGCCGACGTCTTCCGCCTCGGTGGCGACGAGTTCGGGGTCCTGGCCTCCGGCACCGAGACCGAGGTGCGGGAGCTGGCCGAGTCGCTGCTCGTGGCGGTCTCGCGCAGCGTGCGCGGCGCCCCGGGCGTCGCGCGCCTCGACGTCTCGGTGAGCATCGGCGCCGACCGGCTCCGGCTCGGCACCGGCACCCGCGCCACCCAGGTGGGCATCGCGGCCTCCGGACAGGCGATGCGCCAGGCCAAGCGGGACGGGCGCGGCCGCGTCGTCGTGTTCAGCGAGCCGCTCGCCGCCCGCAGCCGCCGCCGCCAGCTGATGGAGCGCCAGCTGCGCGACACCATCGCGGCAGGAGGCGTCGACGTGCACTTCCAGCCGGTCTACGACGTGTGGACGGGCTACCTCACCGGCGTCGAGGCGCTGGCCCGCTGGAACGACCCCGTCCTCGGCGACGTCAGCCCGGGCGAGTTCATCGAGGTCGCGGAGGAGTCGGGCCTCATCGGCGAGATGGGCCAGCAGATCATGCGCAAGGCGCTGCGGCTGATGGTGGGCTGCGGCGGCGTGGGCCGCGGCGTCCGGGTCGCGGTCAACGTCTCGACGATCCAGCTGCGCGACCCGTCCTTCGTCGGCTTCGTCAAGCAGGCGCTCGTGGAGGTCGGCGTCGAGCCGGCCACGCTCGTGCTCGAGGTGACCGAGTCGGTCTTCGTCCGCCCGGACGACCCGGCCGTGCAGTCGATCACGCGTCTGGCCGAGCACGGGTGCACCGTCGCCATGGACGACTTCGGCTCGGGCTACTCCTCGCTCGGGTACCTCAGCCGGCTGCCCGTGAAGATCCTCAAGGCCGACATGTCGCTGACGCGGCAGCTGCACGAGCCGCGGACGCTCGCGATCGGGCGGACCATCGTCCAGCTGGCGGCGGGTCTCGGCCTCGACGTCGTCTTCGAGGGCGTCGCCACCCCGCAGCAGGAGGCCCTCGTGCGCGGCCTCGGCGCCCAGTACGTGCAGGGCTGGTTGTACGCCCGGGCGATGCCCGTCGAGGAGCTCGTCGCCGAGATGGACCGCAGCTGCGCCCCTCTGCCCGGCGGGACCACCGCGCTGCCCGCCGCTCCGCGCCCCCGGCGCCCGGCCGACGGCCAGCGCTGGGCCAGCGCCGGCTGAGCGCTCACCCCAGCGGGAACCGCACCACCCGGTCGTCGCCGTCGCGCGGCGCGCGGCCCACGTTGTTGGTCAGCACCAGCAGCGACGGCTCGTCGGCGGTGAGGTCGACCAGGACGTCGCGCAGGCGGCCGAGCTCGCCGGTGGCGTAGGCCTGCGGCGCGCCGAGCACCGCGGGGCCGTCGATCAGCGGCAGGCGCCAGAGCCGTTCGCCGCGCAGCGCCGCCACGTAGACCGCGTCGGCCGTCACCGCCAGCCCGGACGGGGACGCCTCGTCGGTGCCCCAGGTGACGAGCGGGTCGACGTAGTCGGGGTCACCGCCCGCGCCCTCGACGACGGGCCACCCGTAGTTCGCCCCGGGCTCGATCAGGTTCACCTCGTCGAAGGTGTTCTGGCCGAACTCGCTGGCGAACATCCGCCCCTGGGCGTCCCAGCCCACGCCCTGCACGTTGCGGTGCCCGGAGGACCAGACGGGCGAGCCCTCGACCGGGTTGCCCGGGGCCGGGTCGCCCTCGGGCGTCAGGCGCAGGATCTTGCCGCCGACGCTCGCGAGGTCCTGCGACAGGTCGGTGTCGCCGGCGTCTCCGGTGGTGACGTAGAGCATGTCGTCCGGCCCGAAGGCGAGCCGCCCGCCGTTGTGCCGGGTCGACGCCGGGATCGCGGTGAGCAGCGGCTCGGGCGTCCCGAGCGCGAGCGAGGACGGCGGCGAGCCGGTGAGGAGCATCCGCACGACCTGGTTCGAGGGCGAGCCCTGGCCGCCGACGGTCTGGTACGCGTACACCCACGTGCTCCCGGCGTCCTCGCGCAGCGCCAGGCCGAGCAGCCCGCCCTCGCCGAGCGGCGTGGTGCCGGGGACCCTGCCGTCCGCCGTCGGAGGTGGCGACGGGCGAGGCCGTGCCGTCGACCGCGAGGTGCAGCACGGTCGCCTGGTCGCGCAGCGAGAGCAGCCAGCCCCGGCCGGCACCGTCCTCGGCCGGCGGGAGCGGCACCAGGCTCCACGGCAGCGGCAGGCCGGTGGTCAGCGCCTCCGGGGTACCGGGCACGCCGCTGGGCAGCGGCGTGGCGCCGGTCGTGGTGCTCGTCGAGGCGGAGGGCTGCGTCGTCGTGGCGGTGGCCGTGGGGGTCACGCCCGTCCCCACCCGGTCCGGGCCGGCCGACGTGCAGCCGGCGACCAGGCCGGCGGCCGTGCCCGCAGCGAGGAGCAGCACCGCGGCGGGTCGGACGCGGGGCGGGGGCACCCGGCCAGTCTGAGGCACGATGTGCGGATGACGCAGCACGTGGTGACCGTGCCGGACGCGGACTGGGCCGAGCGGCTCGGGCCGTGGCCCGACGCGGTGGAGGCGGTGGAGTGGGACGTGCGCTCGGACCCGGCGGCTGCCCTGGGGCCGGCGCTCGACCGGCTGCTCATGGTGGTGCTGCCCTACCAGCGCCCGGCCACCGTGCTGCCCGCGCTGGCGGGCGTCCCGTCGCTGCGCCTGGTGCAGGCGCTGACCGCCGGGTACGACGGGCTCGCCGACCAGATGCCTCCCGGTGTGCCGCTGGCCAACGCGGTCGGCGTGCACGACGCCAGCACCGCCGAGCTCGCCCTCGGGCTGACGATCGCCTCGCTGCGCGGCATCGACGCCGCGGTGCACGACCAGGAGCGAGGACGCTGGGCGCCCTCGGTGCACACCTCGCTGGCCGACCGCAGGGTGCTGGTGGTGGGCACGGGCGGCGTCGGCACGGCGATCGCTCGGCGGCTGGAGCCGTTCGAGGTGGCGATCACGCGGGTGGCGTCGTCGGCGCGGTTGGACCACCTGTCCGGCCGGTTCGGGACGGTGCACGGGGTGGACGAGCTGCCCACCCTGCTGCCGCGGCACGACGTCGTGGTCCTGGCCGTCCCGCTCACGCCGGCCACGCAGGGCCTCATGGGCCGCGAGCTGCTCGGCGCGATGCCCGACGGCGCCCTGCTGGTGAACGTGGCCCGCGGTCCCGTCGTCGACACCGGTGCGCTGCTCGCCGAGCTGCGCTCGGGCCGGCTGCGCGCCGCGCTCGACGTCGTCGACCCCGAGCCGCTGCCGGACGACCACCCGCTGTGGGGCGCCCCGAACCTGGTGCTGACGCCCCACGTCGGCGGCGCGACCACGGCGATGGTGCCTCGGGCGCGGCGCCTGGTGCACCACCAGCTCGCGCTGCTGCTCGCCGGTGAGGACCCGGAGCACGTGGTGCACCTGGACCGGCCGGAGGGCTGACACACTCACGCCATGCTGAGGGTGACGCTGCGGGGGGCGGGGGTGCCGGCCGCCGTGCTGGGCACGGGGGACCGGCTGCTGTTCGGCCGGGCACCGGGTGAGCGCCTCGACGGGCTCGACCCCGACTCCCAGCTGAGGCTCACCACGCTCGCGCTGCCCCGCACCGCGCCGCACGTCTCGCGGGTGGTCGGCGAGGTCGTCGTGGGCGAGGAGATGGTGCGGCTGCGCTGGCACGGGTCGACCGAGGCCCAGCTGTCGAGCCTGTTCGACGCCCCAGGCGGCGCGCGCAGGGTCGCTCTGGCGCAGGGGATGTCGGCCTTCCTCGACGAGGGCGAGAACCACCTGCTGCTGCTGCGCGGCCGGGAGACCGCGCAGGGCCGGTACACCGACCTCGTCCTGGTGGTCGTCGTCGACGACGTGGAGCAGGAGCAGGCGACCGAGCCCGGCGAGGAGCCCTCGGCCGACCTCGACGCCGCTCCCACGGCCCCCGCCCCCCGGCTGGAACCCCGGTCGCGGGAGTGGTTCGTCGCGCTGGCGCTGGCGGAGCCGTGGCTCACGGGGGCCGACGACTACCCCCGCCCGCCCTCGAACCGCGAGGTGTACGAACGGGTCCGACGCTGGCACGGCTACGCCTGGAACCTCGACCGCGCCCAGCGGGTCGACGACGCCATCCGGGTCGTGGCCCGGATGGCGTTCGGGCCGCAGGACGACCCGTTCACCTCCACCGCCGGCCGGGTCCAGAACGTGCGGTTCGCGGTCGGCCGCCGCGCGGCGGAGGTGCGGCTGGTCACGGTCGACCAGCTCGAGCAGGTCGAGGCCGAGGCGGCCGCCCGTCCGGTCCGCCACTGACGAGATCCGGTTCGGCGACAGGGAGGAACGTTCCGGCGCGCTCGCCCTGTCGCGCCGCCCTCGCGCCGTGCGAGGGTCGGCGGACGCCAGCAGAGACGACACCGGGAGGGGCCATGGTCGACAGGAGCCAGTTCTACGGGATGGACACCGAGAGCTCGCGCGAGGGAGCCCGGCAGCTCGACTCCGGCGCGACCGAGGTGCAGGGCATGCTCGATCTCGCCAACCAGGCGATCCAGGCGCTGCGCAGCTCGCCGTACGGCGCTGCCGGCCCCGGCTTCGCTCAGTGGGACCAGACCTGGACCGGCGAGGTCAACCCCCAGCTGCAGCGCGCCGTCGAGAACCTGCGCAGCAACGCCTCCGAGCTGAACCGGCGCGCGCAGATGCAGGAGGAGGCCAGCGCCTGACGCGCCTCCACCGCTCTCCCCTTCAGCCGCCGTCCCGACCGGGACGGCGGCTGCTGCTGTGCTGCAACGGTTCTTGCTCTGGCACCGGGTCGGGCGCCGATCCGGGACAGACCGGAACCTTCCACCCCTCCCGCTCTGGCGCGGGACCGCCCCGACCTGTCAGCGTCTGCGGCACAGGCAGTTTCGAGGCTCGGTACGCCGGGCGAGGGGAGGTGGGACGATGAGCGGCTTCCAGGGATCCGACGTCGACGCACTCGACCAGATCGCGGGCTGGACCAAGAAGGCCGCGGACTTCGCCACGCTCGTGGCCGGCGTCCTGGAGGCGGTCGCCACCGCTCTCGAGGCGTTCTCGTGGACCGGCTGGGCCGCCGCCTTCGCCAGGTACCTGCGCACCGTCGTGATCCCGTGGGTCAGGTCGGCGGCGAAGATGCTCAGCTCTGCCTCGCAGTTCCTGGCGCTGATGAGCGGCAAGCAGAAGGACGCCAGTGGCGACACCCCGCAGGTGTCCACCGGCAGCACTCCGGGCTACCAGGTGCCCAGGCTCCCGACCGTGAGCACGGGCGACGCCCCGCAGGTCGCGGCGATCACGATCACCTTCGGCTCGCCGGGCGCGAGCGCTGGGTCCACCGGCGTCCAGGTGACCCCACCCTCGCTCACCGGCACCGGCCCGGTCGTCCCCGGCCAGGTGGTCGGGAGCACCGGGGCGGGCGCCACCGTCACCGTCCCGGCCGCCGCGCTGACAGGTGCGCTGACAGGCGGGGGGCTGGCTCGTGGGGGGCTGGCCGGCGGCGCACTCACGGGTGCGGCGCTCGCCCGCGAGACCACCGGCGGCCTGTCCTCCGGCGGCGGGTCGGGCTCCGGCCTCGGCTACCGGACCCCCTCCGGCGCGGGCGCCCTCACGGGCAGCGGCGACGGCGTCGCCGACACCGCCCTCGGCGGCGGGACCGGTGGTGGGAACGGCACCTCGTCCGGCCTGTTCACCGCCGGCTCGGGCGCGTCGGGCTCGTTCGACCGGACCCTGCCCGCGACCCCGTCCGACCAGGGAGACGGCCCCGGCGCCGCGGTCCTGGCGGCACCCCTCGGCGTGCTCGGCCTCGGAGCGGCGGCGCTGTCCGCCCACGCGGCCCGCACGGCGACCCAGACCCCGGAGTCCGACGGAGGGAGCGTCCAGGACGACGGCAGCACGACCGCATGACGCACGCGCAGTAGCTCGACGCCCGTTTCCACATCCGGTTCCACCAGACACCCACGCACAGAAGGAGAACCACCATGAGCACCGTCCTCGGGATGGACATCAACGCCGCACGCGACCTCGTCCGCGTGATGAGCTCCGACGCCGACACGATCACCCAGCTCTCCGGCCGGCTGACCAACCAGCTGGAGCAGACCACCTGGTTCGGCCCGGACGCCAACGCCTTCCGGTCGGCCTGGCAGGGCGAGTACGTGCCCGCCCTGCAGCGGATCGTCCAGGCCCTGCAGGAGAACTCCCAGGCGCTGTCGGCCCAGGCGGACGACCAGGAGCGCGCGTCGTCCTGATCGGCCGCTGAACCCGCCGACCGGCGGCGGACCCGCCCTCGCGGCGGCCGCCGCCGGCCGGCACGTCCGGCCCCGTCTCTCACGCACTCGTCCAGGAGGTCCGCCGTGTGGCGACTGAGCATCGTGCCCACCGAGGGCACGGGCCTGACCGGCGCCGACGTCGTCGTGCACGCCGAGCCGGGCGCCCGCGTGGTCGACCTGGCGGGTGTGCTGGCCGAGCACCTCGGCGGAGGGGCCGCCGCCGCCCCGCCGCTCCTGGTCCCGCTCGTGGACGGCGGGGTGTGGCCGGCCGACCGGCGGCTGTTCGACTGCGGCCTGCGCCAGGGGGACGTGCTCGAGGTGACCTCCGTGCCGGCCTCGTGGCGCACGACGCCGGCGCGTACCCGGCGCACCACCGCCACCGTGCGGGTCGTGGCCGGACCCGACGCCGGGAAGAGCGTCCGGGTCGACGGCGACAGCCTCACCGTCGGACGCAGCCGCGAGTGCACGGTGCGGCTGTCGGACCCGCTCGTCAGCCGGGTGCACACCCGCGTCCTGCTCAGCGGCGGGCCGGTGGTCAGCGACGAGGGCTCTGCCCACGGCACCCGGGTCGGTGGCCACGAGGTGGTGCGCCCGCAGGCGGTCGGGTGGGGGGAGCGCGTCGACCTCGGCGGCAGCGCCTTCGTGGTCGAGCCGCCCGACGGCGGCGCGGCCCGGGCCGACGACGGCGTCGCCGTCCTGCGCCCGCCGCGCTTCGGCGAGGCGGTCGACGAGCTCGAGCTCGACACCCCGACCCCACCCAGCCGCCCGAAGCCGCAGCCGCCCCCGTGGGCGATGCTCGCCATGCCGGTGGTGCTCGGCGGCGCGCTGTTCCTCTCCGGCCGCAGCACCTACGCGCTGGTGTTCGTCGTCGGCTGGCCGGTGATCATGCTCATCACCTGGCTGACCGCCCGGCGCCAGCAGCGCAAGGAGTTCGAGCGCGAGCTCGCGGCCTGGCGGGAGGACATGCAGGCCGTGCTCGACCAGCTCGACCACGCTGCGACCGTCCAGCGCGAGCACGCCGAGGACGACGACCCCGACGTCGACGTCGTGCGGTCCCGGGTGGTCTCGCGCGACCGCCGGCTCTGGGTGCGCGGTCCCGACGACGACGACTTCGGCCTGGTCCGCGTGGGCCGCGGCGGGGTGCCCGCCAAGGTCACCGGCAAGCGGTCCTCCAGCGGGGACCGCGAGGTGCTGCTCGAGGCCCGCGAGCTGCTGTCGTCGCGCACCGTCCTGGAGCAGATGCCGGTGACCGTGCCGGTGCTCGAGCACGGCGTGGTCGCGGTGACCGGCGACCCGGACGAGCTCGACGCCGCCGTCCGCGCGATGGTGCTGCGGCTCGCCGGAGGCCACTCACCGGCCGAGGTGCAGCTCGTCGCGCTGCTCGGCCGCGGCCGCGAGCACCTGGAGAGCTGGCTGCGCTGGCTGCCGCACTGCGCACCGCGCAGCGGCGGGGTCGCGCCGGTGGCGGTGGGTCCCGTCGAGGCCACGCCTCTGCTCGAGGTGCTCGCGGCGGAGGGCGCCGGACGCGGGCGGACGGTCTGCCTGGTCGACGCCGGCTGCGGTCTGCCGCGGCGCGTGGTCGAGGCCGCAGCGGCCGCAGGGCCCGAGCAGGGCCTGCACCTGATCTGGTTCGGGACGGCGGCCGACGAGATCCCCTCCCGCACAGCCGTGCACGTCGACCTCCGGGCGAAGCGGGTCGAGCAGGCCGGTCGACGCGGACGGGTGGAGCTCGACAGCACCGACGCGGTCGGGCTCGTCCCCGCCTGGCACGCCGCGCGCGGCATGACCGGCTACCAGGACGCCGTCGCGCTCGTGCAGCCCGACTCGGCCCTGCCCGAGCAGGTGCGCCTGCCGGACCTCGGCACCGACCTGCGCAGCTGCGACGACGTCGACACCGTGCTCGGCCGCTGGACCGCGGCGCGCGGCCTGCGGGCCCAGATCGGTTCCGGCGTCGACGGTGTCGTCACGCTCGACCTGCGCGAGGACGGCCCGCACGGTCTGGTCGCGGGGACGACCGGCTCGGGCAAGTCCGAGCTCCTGCAGACCCTGATCAGCTCGCTCGCGGTGAACAACCCGCCGACGCGGATCACCTTCCTGCTGGTCGACTACAAGGGCGGCGCGGCGTTCCGCGAGTGCGCCGACCTGCCCCACACGGTCGGGTACATCACCGACCTCACGCCGGCACTGGTGCAACGGGCGCTGGTGTCGCTGCACGCCGAGCTGACCCACCGCGAGGGCCTGCTCGCCGAGCACGGCGCCAAGGACCTGGTCGCGCTCGAGCGCGACCACCCGGAGGTGGCTCCACCCAGCCTGCTCATCTGCGTGGACGAGTTCGCCGCGCTCACCGCCGAGGTGCCGGACTTCGTCGACGGGATGGTGTCGATCGCCCAGCGGGGCCGCTCGCTCGGGATGCACATGCTGCTCGCCACGCAGCGCCCGGCCGGCGTCGTGACGCCCCAGATCAAGGCGAACACCGACCTGCGCATCGCCCTGCGGGTGGCCTCCGGCGACGACAGCACCGACGTCATCGACGCGCCCGACGCGGCCCAGCTCTCCCGCCGCACGCCCGGACGCGCCTGGGTGCGGCGCACGGGTCACGGCACCACCGAGCTGGTCCAGGTGGCGTGGGTCGGCGGGCGCGAGCCCCTGCACGACGCCGCCGCCACCGTGCGGGTGGCACCGTTCTCGGCGCGCGACCTCGGCGGCGACGGCCAGGTGGCCGGCGAGCGCGTGCACCCGCGCTCGGACCTCGACCGCCTCGTCGGGACGACCACGGCCGCCTTCGTGCGGTCGGGCCTGCCCCAGCCGCGCCGGCCCTGGCTTCCGGCGCTCGGCCAGGACCTGCGGCTTCGGCCCGAGGAGGTCGCGGCGGTCTCGACCGGCGGCGCCCGGCTGCCGGTGGGGCTCGTCGACCGGCCGGAGCAGCAGACCCAGTCGGCCTACGTCGTCGACTACCTCCGGGTCGGGCACCTGCTGGTCTACGGCACCTCCGGCTCGGGCAAGACCGAGCTCCTGCGCACCCTGGCGGCTGCCGCCACCACACCGTCCTCGGCGCCGTCGACGAGCGACGGGGTCGCGGCGCCCACCGCGATCGTCTACGGGATCGACTGCGGGGGAGGCGGTCTGGTCGACATCGAGGCGCTCCCGGGCGTGGGGTCGGTGGTCGTCGAGGCGCAGCTCGAGCGGGTGATGCGACTCGTCCGGATGCTGAGTGCCACCGTCCGCGAGCGCAACCAGGCGCTGGCCGCGGCCGGTGTCGCCGACCTGGCGGCGTTGCACCGGGCGGGCACGCCCGTCCCGCGGCTGCACGTGCTGGTCGACAACCTGCCGGGCCTGCTCGACGCGTTCGAGGGCGGCGGCTCGCTGCGCCGCAGCCACGTCGACCTGCTCCTGGGGATCCTGCAGGAGGGCCGCCGGGTCGGCGTGCACGTGACCGCCACCTCGCCACGGCGCGTGGGCATCCCGTCCTCGCACGCGGCTGCCTTCGGCTCCCGGCTGGTGCTGAGGATGACGGTCGACGACGACTACGCGATGCTCGGCGTCCCCGTCGGGGTCCTCGATCCGCAGTCGTGCCCCGGGCGCGGGCTGACCGACGCCGGCGAGGTGCAGGTGGCCGCACTCGCGCCGGGGGCCTCGCGCTGGGCGGACTGGGTGGCCGCGACCGGCGCCGAGGCCTCGCCGGCGCTCCCGGTGCCGGTGATGCCGACCCGCCTGCCCGCCCACCTGGTGCCGGCGGGGCACCGCGACGAGGTGTGCCTCGGGGTCGAGGCCGAGTTCGCCGGGCCGGTGGTGCTGCCCCTGGCCGGTCAGGGCCTGTTCGTCGCCGGCCGCGGCGGGTCGGGCCGCACCAGCACCCTGCTCGGCCTGGCCCAGGCGGCCGCCACCTCCCTGCGACCGCCGCGGCGGGTCGTCCTGGTGGGGCCTCGCGCCGCCGCTGCTCCCGGTGGGACCGCCGATCTCGTCCTCGACGGCCTCGACACCTTCGTCGACTGGGCCCAGGGCCCGGACGGGCTGCACGCGGGCGCCGGCGCCGACCCGGCCGACCCCGACGGCTGGTCGCTGCTCCTGCTCGACGACGTGCACACCTGGGAGCGGGCGTGGGACTCCGGCGGCCCCGCCCGCGACGACCTGGTGGCCGCGGCCGCCGTGCTCGAGCAGGCGATGGCCGCCGGTTGGGGCGTGGTGCTGGCCAGCGACCCCGACGAGGCCCGCAGCCGCGGGCACGTCGCCGGCCCGGTGCAGGTGGTGCGGCGGCAGCGGCGCACCCTGCTGCTCCAGCCCGACGGCGGCGACGGCGGACTGGCCGGCGTCACGGTGCCGATGGCCACGCTCGAGCCGCTGGTCGGCACCGGCCGCGGCCTGCTCTGCGCGGGCGGGCAGGCCCGGGTCGTCCAGGCCGTCTGCCCCTCGCTCGAGGAGGACCTGCCGCCCGCTCCCGGCCGCGAGGGCGCCGCCCTGGGGTGAGACGGCTGGTGGGCCGCGGGGTGAGCAGGCGGTGACGGTGCGGTGACGGTGCGGTCGGGAGGGGTGATGGGCGGAACGTTCCGGTTTACCCTGCTCCCGCCGGGGGTACACCCTGGGGGCGTGGCTGGGGGCGGACCCGCGGTCAGCGGGCGGTGCGAAGGGGCGGGACGACGATGAGGTGGAGCGCCGGCAGGTTGCTGCGCACCCCGCGCGAGCTGTGGGAGCGCGGCGCGGTGGAGGTCGGAGTCGTCGGCGTGGCCGCGGCGCTGCTGCTCGGCACCGTGGTCGGCACCGGCGCCGCCAGCACCGTCGTCGACGTCGCGGACGGCGTCACCTGGGTCAGCGACGAGGACAGCGGTCAGGTCGTCGAGATCAACCCCAGCACCGGACGCCCGCAGCGCGCCGTCCAGGTGACCCGGCCCGGCACGGGTCTCACGCTGGGCCAGCGCGACGGCGTGCTCGTGCTCACCGACGACAAGGGGCTCAGCACCGCCATCGACCTGTCCACGCTGGTCGCGAGCGGCTCGCGCGACGCCGGCGGGCCGGGTCGGACCAAGGTCCTGGTCGAGGGCGGTGGGGTCTACCTGGTCGAGCTGGAGCGCGGCGAGGTCCGCGCCGTCGACCCGCTCACCCTGGAGGACCTGGGCCAGCCGCTGCGCTCCGCCGCGCTGGCCGACGCCGTCGTCGACGACCGCGGCACCGTGTGGACGGCCGGCAACGACGGCGTCCTCAGCAGCGCCACCTGGTCCTCGCAGGCCCGCCGCTTCATCGTGCACGAGCGCCGCAGCTACGACGGCATCGGACAGGGCACCGCGCTGGTCCCGCACGAGCAGGGCGTCAGCGTGTTCAGCCCCAGCAGCGGCCTGGTCGCCCAGGTCGGCGGCAGCGGGGAGGTGTCCGAGCTGGTGGTCGGGATGACCGGCACCGTGCTCCCCGCCGACCGGTCGCCCGCCGACGTCGCACCGGTGGTCGACCGCGACAACGCCACCCTGGTGGTCATCACCCGGCACCGCCGGGTGCAGCAGATCTCCCTGGCCGCCACGGGCTGCTCCGACCCGGGCCGTCCGGCCGTGCTGGGCAAGCGCGTCTACGTCCCGTGCGCCGGCGCCGGCAAGGTCGTGGTCTTCGACCAGGACGGCCGCAAGGTCGACGAGATCCGCACCCCGGACGGCCAGGACCCGCGGATGGTCGTCGACGACGGGCGGCTGCTGGTCTCCACCCGCAGCGGCTCCACCGCGATCCTGGTCGACAGCCGCGGGCGCCGCACCACGATCACCGTCCGCGACGACGCCGTCCCGGTCAGCAACGCCACGGTCGCCCCCACGTTCAGCGCCCCGCCGCCGCTGCCGCCGCAGCTGACCTCCACCCCGCCGCCGCCCCCGCCCACGTCCCGGCCGCCGACGAGCACGACCCGGCCGCCCACGACCACGCAGTCGGTCACCACCGGTTCGCCGTCCACGAGCGCCACCGTCGACGTCACCGGGCCCGGCGGCGGCGGCCCGGGCACGGGGACGGGCACCGGTTCGCCCGGCGGCGGCACCTGGGTGGCCCCGGCCACGCGGGTCGTCGCCACGCAGACCGCGCCGGGCACGGTGCGGATCACCTGGACGGCCAGCGAGTCCGGTGCCGACCGGTACGTGGTCACCCGCGCCGACGGCGTCGGCGGCGCCACCAGCGCCGCGGCGAGCGCCACCTCGCTGACCCTCACCAACGTCGCACCGGGCGCGGCCCTGTCCTGGGTGGTCGACACCACCCGTGACGGCCGCACCGTCCGCAGCGCGCCGAGCGCCCCGATCGTCGTGACCGCACCGGGCCCGACGACCGGGCCGCCCCCGCCGCCGCCGTCCACGACGACCGCACCCCCGCCACCGCCCCCGTCGACGACGACCGCGCCGCCGCCCCCGCCGCCGAGCACCACGACGCCCCCGCCCCCGCCGCCCCCGCCGCCGGCCCCCAGCCAGGGCGCCGCGGTCATCACCGACGGGCAGGGCAACGAGTACACCGGCATCTCCACCCAGGCGCTGCTCTCGCCGCCCGCCGACTGGGCCGCGTACGACGGCACCTGCACCGTGCAGTGGTCGGCCGACTACTACGGCACCTCCGGGCAGGTCATCGTCCCGTGCAGCCAGACCGGCTGGGTCGACCTCGGCTACACCGGCGGCGGCAACGTCACGGCGAGCGTGGTGGCGTCCGGCGCCGGTGGCACCGCCACCTCGGCCCCGTACAGCTGGTTCGTCCGCACCGAGATGGGCGGGGGCACCTGCAGCGGCAGCACCTACCGCGACGTCTCGCGCGGCCCGGTGCCGCAGCTGCCGCCGTGCAACCCGAACCCGTGCCCGCCGTACCCGTGCACCGCGCTGCCGAGCGCCCCCGCGGGCGAGGACACCGGCGGCCGGTTCGTCCTGGCGTTCGGACTGATCGGTGCCGCGCTGGCGATGCGCGGCGTGCGTACCGGCCGGATCCGGTTCCACCGGGCGGGGACCACGCGGTGACCCAGGCCGCCGTCCAGGCGCTCACCGAGACCGAGGTCGGCAGCTTCCGGCTGCTGCACGGCCGGGTCGTCGACGCCCTGGAGCACGCGGTCAAGGGCAAGCGCGGCGTGCTCGAGCTCATCACCGTCGCGATGTTCTCGTCCGGGCACGTGCTGCTGGAGGACGTCCCCGGCACCGGCAAGACGACCGTCGCGCGGGCGCTGGCCCAGGCGCTCGGCGGGTCCTCGCGCCGGATCCAGTTCACGCCCGACCTGCTGCCCTCGGACGTCACCGGCACCACGGTGTACGAGCCGGGGTCGGGGACGATCGCGTTCCGGCCCGGCCCGGTCTTCTGCCACGTGCTGCTGGCCGACGAGATCAACCGGGCCGCGGCCAAGACGCAGTCGGCGCTGCTCGAGGTGATGGAGGAGCGCACCGTCACCGTCGACGGCGTGCCGCACCCGGTCCCCGCGCCGTTCCTGGTGGTGGCGACGCAGAACCCGATCGACCTCGACGGCACCTACCGGCTGCCCGAGGCGCAGCTCGACCGGTTCCTGCTGCGCACCGCGATCGGGTACCCCGACGCGGAGCACGAGCTCGACGTGCTCCGGCCCGGCAGCGCGGCCGGCGCCACCGACCTGGTGCCGTCGGTCACCTCGCCCGAGGAGGTGGCGGCGACCTCGGAGGCGCTGACCCGCCTGCACGTGGCTGACGAGATCCTGCGCTACGTGCGCCAGGTCGGCGAGGCCACCCGGTCCGACGCCCGGCTGCGGATGGGCGCCAGCACCCGCGGGCTTCGGGCGCTGGTGCGGTGCAGCCAGGTGTTCGCCGCGGCCCAGGGCCGGCACTACGTGGTGCCCAGCGACATCCAGCGGCTGGTGCCGCCGGTGCTGTCGCACCGTCTGGTGCTCCAGCGCGACGCCGCGCTCGACGGCACGACGGCCGCCGAGGTGCTCGCCGACCTGCTGGCCGGGGTGCCGGTGCCGCGGCCCGGCCAGGCCTGAGGACAGCAGGGTGCGCACCGCCGTGCGCCCGACCGCCCGGGGGGTCGGGACGTTCCTGCTCGCCGACGCCGCCCTCGCCCTGGGGCTGGTCGCGGGTTACCCGGGCCTGGTCGGACTCGGGGTGGCGCTGCTCGCCGTCGTGCTGGTCTCGCTCGGCGGGGTGCTCGTGCCCGCGCCGGTCGAGGTCAGCCGCCGGCTCGAGCCCGCGCGGGTGCGCCGGCTCTCCCGCTGCGCGGTCGTCCTCGACCTCACCAACCGCGGCCGGTTCCCCGTGACCGTGCGGGTGCGCGACCGGGTCGGGGACGAGCACGTCGTCGTCGACGTCCCGCGGCTGGTGCCCGGCGAGCCCACCCGCAGCGAGCTCCCGATGCCCGTGCAGCGCCGCGGCGTGGTGGCCACCGGCCCGGTGCGGCTGCACCGCCAGGGCCTGGCCGACCTGTTCCGGGTGACCGCCGTGCACGGCTCGGCCGCGCAGGTGACCGTGCTGCCGCGGGTGCTGCGCTGCCGTGGCCTGCCGCCGGGCGTGCGGCGCGGGCAGGTGGGTGCCGACGAGCGGGTGCTCCAGGGCGGCACCGACCTGGTCGGGCTGCGCGAGTACGTGCCCGGCGACGACCTGCGCCGGCTGCACGCCGCCACCAGCGCCCGCACCGGCGTGCTGATGGTCCGCGAGGACGCCGACCCCGGCCGCCCGCACCTCACCGTCCTGCTCGACGACCGGCCGGCGTCCTACCGCGTGGCGGACGACTTCGAGGAGGCCTGCGACGTCGTGGTCTCGCTCGTGCGCGCCGCGCGGGCCGAGGGCCACCCGGTGCGGGTGGTCAGCGCGTCCGGGGTGCTCGAGGCCGAGGCCGAGCCGAGCCTGGTGACGGGCGGCGGCGGCGACCTGGCCGACCGCGTCGGGCAGCTGCTCGCCGAGCTCGGCGAGCCGGTGGGGGAGGGCGCTCTCGCGTCCGCGGTGGCGCTCGGTCGCCACGACCCGGACGTGCTGGTCGTGGTCTCCGGGACCCGGGCCGCCGTGGGAGAGCAGCAGCAGGTGGTGGCCGACGCCCAGCTCGGCGTCCTGGTGCTGGTCGACCCGCGCCCCGACCGCACCGTCTCGGCCGTCGGTTCCACCGTGGTGCTGCGCGGCCCACGGGCCGAGGACCTCCTGCACACCTGGGACCGTGCGGTGGCGGGATGAGAAGCCGTGCGGGAGTAGTGGTCTGGTCGTCGGTGCTGCTCGCGATGTCGTGCGCGGCCCTGGCCCCGGCCTTCTCCGGGCGTCTCCTCGGTCTGCCGGTGGCGCTGCTCGTGCTGGTCCTGGCCGTCGCCGGAACCGTCGGCCTCCTGGTGCTGGCACGGGTGGCCAGGCTGCGACCGCTCACCGGCACCGCCGTCGTCGCCCTGCTGCTCGTGGTGGCCGCGCTGCTGCTCCTGCGCACCGGCGAGCCGACGCTGCCGGGGTCGGAGCTGCCCTCCTGGCGACGCACGATCGGCATGGGCGTGCTGAGCCCGCTGGTCGACGCCGTCCCGCTGCTGCTCACCGCACCGGTGCCCGCGCCGCCCGAGCCGCTGCTGCTCACGCCGGTCGTCCTGCTCGTCGCGCTGGTCACGCTCGCCGTCACCGCCCTGGTGCTGCGGCCGTCGTCCTGGCTGCTCGCGCCGGTGGCGGGCGCCGCCGCGCTCTACGCGGCCGGGCTGGCGCTCGGGGCCGGCGCCGTCGACCGGTCCGGCGTGCTGGCCGCCGTGCTCGTCCTCACGGCCGTCGCCGGGTGGGCCCTGCTCGGTCGCACGCACGCGCCCGGCACCACCGCTGTGCAGCGGCTCCGCCCGGGCCGCGGCACGCTGCCTCTCGCGGCCGCGACGGCCGCGATGGCGCTGGTGGCGGTCGTCGGCGCCTCGCTGCCGTCCGGCACCTCGTTCGACCCGCGCGACCTGGTCGTCACCCCGCAGCGCCCGCTGCAGGCCACCAGCCCGATGCCGGACGTCACGCGCTGGGCCGAGGAGACCGACATCGCGCTGTTCGAGGTCTCCGGCCGGGTCCCGCAGCGGATGCACCTGGCCGTGCTGCCGTGGTTCGACGGCGTCAGCTGGGGCTCCAGCGGCGAGCTCACCGAGGTGGGCGTGCCGGCCGAGCCCGACCTGCCCGCGGGCGTGGTGCGCGGCGAGGTCGACGTCGACGTGCAGGTGGTCGACCTCACCGGGCCGTGGGCGCCGAGCGCCGGGCGGCTGGTGTCCTCCAGCCTGCGCGACGCCGTGCAGGACCCCTCCAACGGTTCGGTGCTCGTGCCCGACGGCCTGGAGCCCGGAGCCACCTACTCGGTGGTCTCCGAGCTCGACACCCCGGTCGACGCCGACCTCGCGCAGGCGACGGTGCCGTCCGGCCCGCTGGTCGAGCCCTACCTCGCGGTGCCGCGCGTGCCGCAGGACCTGGTCGCCTACGCCCAGGAGGTGACGGCGACCGCGCGCTCGCGGATGGAGCAGGCCTCGGCGATCGAGCTGGCCGTCTCCGGCCGCGAGCTCGACCCGGCCGCCGCCAGCGGCAGCTCGTACCTGCGGGTGCGGGAGTTCCTGCTCGGCCCGGCCAGCTCCGGCGGGCAACGGGGCACCAGCGAGCAGTTCGCCACCTCGTTCGCGGTGCTCGCGCGGGTGGTCGGTCTGCCGACGCGGGTCGTCGTCGGGTTCGACGTCCCGGACGCCGAGGTGCCCGCGGGCTCGGCGGGCGACGCGACCGCGCCGGTGCTGGTCACCAGCGGCGACGCCCGGGTGTGGGCCGAGGTGTACTTCGAGGACCACGGCTGGGCGGTCTTCGACCCCACGCCGGACGAGCAGAGCACCACCACCTCGCCCGTGCGCCAGAACGTGCTCGACCGGCTGGCCGAGCAGGAGGCGATCGCGAACGACGTGAGCGACCAGCCGATCGGCACCCGGCCCGAGCCCCGGGACCCGGCGTCCGCGGTGCTGCCCGTGCTGGTGGCCGCCGGGGCGGGCCTGCTCGGCGCCGTCCTGCTGGCCGTGGTGGTGCTGGTGGTCTCGCGGCTGCGTCGCTCGCGGCGGCACCGCCGCTCGGGAGCCGCCGGCGCCTGGGCCGAGGTGGTCGACGCCGGCGTGCTCTGCGGCGATCGCCCGCTGGTGGGGGAGGACGACGAGGTGCTGGCGCGGCGGGTGGCCGACCGCGTCGGCGACGGCGAAGGTGCCGGCGACGCCGGTGCCCTGCTGGTGCGGGCGCAGCGGGAGGCGTTCGCCCCGGACGGTTCCGGCGACGGCCCCGGCCACCGGGCCGACGCGTGGGGTCTGGCGACCCGGCTGGTGCGCGCGCAGCGGCGACGGCAGCCGCTGGTGCGTCGGATCACCTGGTGGGTCGACCCGTCACCGCTGCGCGGCGGCACCGCGCGGCCCGGACGCCGGCGGGCGCGCCTCAGTCCTGGGGGTCGGGCGGGCAGGAGCCGCGGACACCGAACTCCGGCGTCGCGCCGTTGACCGAGGGGTCCTCGACCAGGATCGCGGTCACCGTCATGCACAGGTCCTCGACCGCCGGGTCGAAGTCGGTGAACACGTAGGAGGTCGACCCGGGGTCCAGCTGGGCCACCGGCACCCACTCACCGGTGGGCTGCTTGAGCAGCACCAGGAACAGCGCCTCGCCCTCGGTGGGGTCGGTCCACGACACCTGCACCTGGGCGCCGTCGTCGACGAACGAGGCCTGCGGGTCCAGCTCGGGATCGGAGAAGTCCGGGGCGGTGGGGCTCGGTACCGGCTCGGTCGACGGGATCACCGGGACGCTCGTCGCCGAGGTCACGGGCGTCGTGGGCCCGGCCTGGCCGCCGCCCCGGTTGGCCTGCGTGACCAGGAACCCGACGGCGACACCGACGAGCAGCGCCGCCGCGATCCCCGCGAGCACCAGCCGGCGCCGTCGCGCGGAGGTGTCGGGCGCGGGGGCGCCCACCGCCCCGATCGCGGCCGGTGGGTCGGCTGCGGCCGGGCGCGGCCCGGCACCGGTCGCGTCCGGGTCGGGACCCTCCGGGTGCAGCGCGGCCCCGCCACCGGCGTGGGTCAGGGCCGACGGCGAGACCGCCACGTGCCCGGGACCGGACGGCGCGACCGGCGCGACCGGCGCGGCTGCGGGCTCGGGTGCGGGTTCCGGCTCCGGCGCGGGCTCCTGCTCGCGCGGGGGAGGGGGGCCGGGGTCGGCGACCACGGCGTGCTCGGCCGCGGACCCGGCGAAGGGCGCTGCGGCGGCCACCGCCGCGGCCGGCGCGACGTCGACCCGGTCGCCGCCGCCGCCCTCGGGCAGGTAGGCACGCAGGTCGGCCGCCACCGACTCCAGCGCCTCGCGGACCTCGGCGGCGGAGCAGAACCGCCGCGCGGGGTCGTCGGCCAGGCACCGGTCGACCACGGCCAGCAGCGCAGCCGGCACGTCGTCGCGGTGCAGCACGCGTCGCTGCCCCGTGCGCACCCGGCGCAGGTACTGCAGCGCCGAGTCCTGCGAGCGGTCGTCCGCGGCGAACGGCGGCCTGCCGTCGAGCAGGGTGAACAGGGTCGATCCCAGCGACCACACGTCGTCGGCCGCGGTGGGCGGGTTGCCGTCGAGCACCTGCGGCGAGGCGTGCCGGTAGCTGAACCGCTCCACCGACGCCGTCCGCTCGGAGTCGACCTGGCGCGCGATGCCGAAGTCGGCCAGCACGTACGACGTCGGCAGCAGCAGCACGTTCTGCGGCTTGACGTCGCGGTGCAGCACCCCGTGCTGGTGCGCGAAGGCGAGGGCGTCGGCCACCACCGTCCCGGCGGCCACGACGTCGGTCACCGGCAGCGGACCCACGGCCGCCAGCCGGTCGTGCAGCGAGCCGAGGTCGTACAGCTCCATCACGATCGCCGGGTTCCCCGCGGCGGTCTCGCCGGTGTCGAGCACGGTGACGATGTGCGGGTGCTGGCGGCCGAGCCGCACGGTGACCTCGAGCTCGCGGGCGAAGCGCTCGCGGGCGCGCTCGTCCAGGCCGCTGGCGTCCAGGTCGAGCACCTTGATCGCGACGGCCCGCCCCACCGCCACCTGGCGGGCCCGGTAGACGACGCTGTCGCCGCCGCGCGCGATCAGCTCGACCTGGTCGTAGCCGGGCAGCAGGTCGTCGGAGACGGGTGCGCGCGCGGGAGCGGCAGGCGGCGCCCACACCGAGTCGGTGCCGCCGCAGGGTCGCCGCCGGGCGGCTTCCTCGTCCCGTCCACGCTCCCCCTCGCCTCCGGCGGGGCGGCCCCGGTCGCCCCGCGCGTGAGTGTAGGGGGACGAAGCGGTCATCCGAGGAGGGTCCCGACCCGTCGGGCGCCGTGACCCGCGCGAGCGCGGGACGTCGGGGTCGTCCGGGCGACACAGGGGTTCGGCCCCTCGCGGTCGGCACAGGGGCGCCCGACCGATCGCGACCACCTCCGACGTGTCCATGCACTGAGACGCGCTGCTCACGGGTCGGACGCCTGGCGCGGAGGGCGAGGTCGTAGACTCCGGCGCATGCCCTCGCACTCGGCACCGCGTCCCGACATCAAGCCGCGCAGCCGTCAGGTCACCGACGGTCTCGAGGCGACGGCGTCGCGCGGGATGCTGCGCGCGGTCGGGCTCGGCGACGAGGACTTCGCCAAGCCGCAGGTCGGGGTCGCGTCGTCGTGGAACGAGATCACGCCGTGCAACCTCTCGCTCGACCGGCTGGCCAAGGCGGTCAAGGACGGCGTCCACGCCGCCGGCGGCTACCCGCTGGAGTTCGGGACCATCTCGGTCTCCGACGGCATCTCGATGGGCCACGAGGGGATGCACTTCTCGCTCGTGTCGCGCGAGGTGATCGCCGACTCCGTCGAGACCGTCGTGCAGGCCGAGAGGCTCGACGGCACAGTGCTTCTCGCCGGCTGCGACAAGTCGCTGCCGGGCATGCTGATGGCGGCCGCACGGCTCGACCTCGCCTCGGTCTTCCTCTACGCCGGCTCGATCCTGCCTGGTGTGGCGAAGATGTCGGACGGCTCCGAGCGCGACGTCACGATCATCGACGCCTTCGAGGCGGTCGGCGCCTGCTCGCGCGGGTTGATGAGCCGCGAGGACGTCGACGCGATCGAGCGCGCGATCTGCCCCGGTGAGGGCGCGTGCGGTGGCATGTACACCGCGAACACGATGGCGAGCGCGGCCGAGGCGCTCGGGATGTCGCTGCCCGGGTCGGCCGCCCCTCCGGCCACCGACCGACGTCGCGACGGGTTCGCGCGGCGCAGCGGCCAGGCCGCCGTCGCCCTGCTCGAGCGCGGCATCACCGCGCGCCAGGTGATGACCCGCGAGGCGTTCGAGAACGCCATCGCCGTGGTGATGGCGTTCGGCGGCTCCACCAACGCGGTCCTGCACCTGCTGGCCATCGCGCACGAGGCCGAGGTCGACCTGACCCTCGACGACTTCGCCCGGATCGGCGGCAAGGTCCCGCACCTGGCCGACGTCAAGCCGTTCGGCCGCCACGTCATGGTCGACGTCGACCGGATCGGCGGCGTGCCGGTCGTGATGAAGGCGCTGCTCGACGCCGGGCTGCTGCACGGCGACGCCCTCACCGTCACCGGCCGCACGATGGCCGAGAACCTCGCCGAGCTCGACCCGCCCGAGCTCGACGGCGACGTCCTGCGCAAGCTGGCGAACCCGATCCACGCCACCGGCGGCATCACCGTGCTGCACGGGTCGCTCGCGCCCGAGGGCGCCGTGGTCAAGTCGGCGGGCTTCGACTCGGACGTCTTCGACGGCACCGCGCGGGTCTTCGACACCGAGCGCCCGGCGATGGACGCCCTGCAGGACGGCACGATCAGCGCCGGGGACGTCGTGGTGATCCGCTACGAGGGGCCCAAGGGCGGACCCGGCATGCGCGAGATGCTCGCGATCACCGGTGCGATCAAGGGCGCCGGCCTCGGCAAGGACGTCCTGCTGCTCACCGACGGCCGGTTCTCCGGCGGCACCACGGGCCTGTGCGTGGGCCACGTGGCGCCCGAGGCGGTCGACGGCGGCCCGATCGCGCTGGTCCGCGACGGCGACCCGATCCGGCTCGACGTCGGCGCCGGCACGCTCGACCTGCTGGTCGACGACGGCGAGCTGGAGCGCCGCCGCGGCGAGCTCGTGCAGCCCCCGCCCCGGTACACCCGCGGCGTCCTGGCCAAGTACGCGCGGTTGGTGGGTTCGGCCTCCCGCGGCGCCGTCTGCGACTGATGGCGCCGGTGAACCCGTCCGGATGCCGGGACGCGCGCGTCCACGGATTGACACGGCCCGTGGCGGCCAGCACGGTGGACCCATGTCCGCAGCACTCTCCCTCGTCCTCGTACTCGGCCGGCGCGCGTAGCCGGACGACCACCGCTGCGCGCGCGACCCCTCGACGGCTACGGCCCGAGGGGTCTTTCGTTGCCCGGCACCAGTTCTGAACCCACCCACAGAGCACCAGGAGCCCCACATGGCCAGCACCGGAGAGGCAGCCCCGCGCCCGCACCCCCCGCGCGCCGCCGTCCCGGGCCCGCGCCCGACCGGCCACCAGGCGCCGGCCGACCTGCCGGAGCCCGCCGAGGTCATGACGGGAGCGCAGTCGCTCGTCCGCGCGCTGGAGCTGGTCGGCGTCGAGGTCGTCTTCGGCATCCCCGGCGGCACGATCCTCCCGGCGTACGACCCGCTGCTGGACTCGGAGAAGGTCCGGCACATCCTGGTCCGGCACGAGCAGGGCGCGGGCCACGCGGCGCAGGGCTACGCCCAGGCGACCGGACGGGTCGGGGTCTGCATGGCGACCTCCGGCCCCGGCGCCACCAACCTGGTGACGGCGATCGCCGACGCGTACATGGACTCGGTGCCGATCGTCGCCATCACGGGGCAGGTCGTGTCCGCCTCGATCGGCACGGACGCGTTCCAGGAGGCCGACATCGTCGGCATCACGATGCCGATCACCAAGCACAGCTACCTGGTCACCGACCCCGCCGAGATCCCGCGCGCGATCGCGGAGGCGTTCCACATCGCCGGCACCGGCCGCCCCGGCCCGGTGCTGGTCGACATCCCCAAGGACGTGCTCCAGGCCAAGACCGAGTTCGTCTGGCCCACCCGGATCGACCTGCCCGGCTACCGGCCGGTGACGCGCCCGCACAACAAGCAGGTGCGCGAGGCCGCGCGGCTGCTCACCAGCTCGCGCCGGCCGGTGCTCTACGTCGGCGGCGGCGTGATCAAGGCGCACGCGAGCGAGGAGCTCGCCCGGCTGGTCGACCTCACCGACGCGCCGGTCGTCACCACCCTGATGGCGCGCGGCGCGCTGCCCGACTCGCACCCGCACCACCTCGGCATGCCGGGCATGCACGGCACCGTCGCGGCGGTGACGGCGCTGCAGAAGGCCGACCTCATCGTCAGCCTCGGCGCCCGGTTCGACGACCGCGTCACCGGCCAGCTGTCGTCCTTCGCGCCGGACGCCACGATCGTGCACGCCGACATCGACCCGGCCGAGATCTCCAAGAACCGCGCGGCCGACGTGCCGATCGTCGGTGACGCCAAGGAGGTCATCACCGAGCTGGTGACCGCCGTCCAGGCCGAGATCGACGCCGGCCGCGGACCGCACCTGGAGGCCTGGTGGACCCAGCTCGACCGGATCCGCGAGACCTACCCGCTCGGCTACGCCGCCCCGGACGACGGCTCGCTCGCGCCGCAGCAGGTGATCGAGCGGCTGGGCGCCGTGGCCGGCCCGGACGCGATCTACGTGGCCGGGGTGGGGCAGCACCAGATGTGGGCGGCCCAGTTCATCCGCTACGAACGGCCCGCCTCCTGGATCAACTCGGGCGGCCTCGGGACGATGGGCTACGCCGTCCCGGCGGCGATGGGCGCCAAGGTGGGTGCGCCGGACCGGGTGGTCTGGGCCGTGGACGGTGACGGCTGCTTCCAGATGACCAACCAGGAGCTCGCCACCTGCGCCATCAACGACATCCCCATCAAGGTCGCCGTCATCAACAACTCCAGCCTCGGCATGGTGCGGCAGTGGCAGACCCTGTTCTACGAGGGTCGTTACTCCAACACCGACCTCAACACCGGCACCGGTGTCGAGGCGCACCAGCGGATCCCGGACTTCGTCAAGCTCGCCGAGGCCTACGGCTGCGTGGGTCTTCGCTGCGAGCGTCCCGAGGACCTCGACGACGTGATCGCCCAGGCGATGGCGGTCACCGACCGCCCGGTCGTGGTCGACTTCGTCGTGCACCGCGACGCGATGGTGTGGCCGATGGTGCCCGCCGGCGTCAGCAACGACGCCATCCAGGTGGCCCGCGACTCCACGCCGGTCTGGGACCGCGAGGAGGAGGCCACCTCATGAGCCGCCACACGCTGTCGGTGCTGGTCGAGGACCGCCCGGGTGTCCTCACCCGCGCGGCCGGGCTGTTCGCCCGCCGGGGGTTCAACATCCACTCGCTCGCGGTCGGCCCCACCGAGCACCCGGACGTCTCGCGGATGACGGTCGTGGTCGACGTCGAGGACCTCCCGCTCGAGCAGGTCACCAAGCAGCTCAACAAGCTCATCAACGTGCTGAAGGTGGCCGAGCTGGACTCGGGTGCCTCCGTGCAGCGCGAGCTGATCCTGGTGAAGGTGCGCGCCGAGGGCGCCCAGCGAACGGCGGTGCTCGAGGTCGTGGAGCTGTTCCGTGCCAAGGTCGTCGACGTCGCCACCGACGCCCTGACGATCGAGGCCACGGGCCACGCCGACAAGATCGCCGCGCTGCTGCGGGTGCTGGAGCCGTTCGGCATCCGCGAGCTCGTCCAGTCCGGGCTCGTCGCCCTCGGGCGCGGGTCCCGGTCGATGACCGACCGGTCCAGCCGGTCCTGAACTGCCTGTCCCTCAACGGAAACCACTGAAGGAGAGCCCCCGTGGCCCAGATGTTCTACGACGACGACGCCGACCTGTCGATCATCCAGCAGCGCAACGTCGCGGTGATCGGCTACGGCAGCCAGGGCCACGCCCACGCCCTGAGCCTGCGCGACTCCGGCGTCGACGTCCGCGTCGGACTGCCCGAGTCCTCGGGCAGCCGGGCCCGGGCCGAGGCCGAGGGTCTCCGCGTCGTCACCCCGTTCGAGGCGGCCGAGGAGGCCGACCTGGTGATGCTGCTGACGCCCGACCACGTGCAGCGGCACGTCTACACCGAGGCGATCGCCCCGAACCTGGTCGACGGCGACGCGCTGTTCTTCGGTCACGGCTTCAACATCCGGTTCGACTACATCAAGCCCCCGGCGGGTGTCGACGTCGGGATGGTCGCCCCCAAGGGTCCCGGCCACCTGGTGCGCCGCGAGTACGTCGACGGCCGCGGCGTCCCGGTGCTCGTGGCGGTGGAGAACGACGCGACCGGCAAGGCCTGGGACCTCGCGCTGTCCTACGCCAAGGGGATCGGCGGCCTGCGCGCCGGCGGCATCCGCACCACCTTCACCGAGGAGACCGAGACCGACCTGTTCGGCGAGCAGGCCGTGCTGTGCGGCGGCGTCTCCCGCCTCGTCCAGCAGGGCTTCGAGACCCTCACCGAAGCCGGCTACCAGCCCGAGGTCGCCTACTTCGAGTGCCTGCACGAGCTCAAGCTCATCGTCGACCTCATGTACGAGGGCGGCATCGCCAAGCAGCGCTGGAGCGTCTCCGACACCGCCGAGTACGGCGACTACACCTCCGGCCCGAAGGTGGTCGACGACTCGGTCAAGGTGCGGATGGGCGAGGTGCTCGCCGCGATCAAGGACGGCTCCTGGGCGGCCGGCTTCATCGCCGACCAGGACGCCGGCGCGCCGGAGTTCAAGCGGCTGCGCGCCGAGGGCGAGCAGCACCCGATCGAGGCCACCGGCCGCGACCTGCGCAAGCTGATGGCCTGGGTCCGCTCGTCCGACGACGACTACACCGAGGGCACCGCCCAGCGCTGACCTGCCTCCGAACGCAGAAGTGGCCCCTTCCCGACGGCGGAAGGGGCCACTTCTGCGTTCATTCGCAGTCCATCGACGATCCGCTATGATGGGCCGATGCCGAGAAGTGCGGGGGACGTGGTCCGAGAGGCACGGCGCCGTGCCGGTCTGACCCAGGCCGAGCTCGGGCGGCGTGCGGGTCTGGCGCAGAGTGTGGTGAGCGCCTACGAGTCGGGATCTCGGGAGCCGTCGGTCCCGATGCTCGTCGACCTGGTGCACGCGGCGGGCTTCACGGTCGAGATCAACCTGGCCGAACGGCGCCACGGCGATCACGCTCCGATGCACGGTGTGCTCGGGCGCCGGGTCCGCCGACACGCACGACGGATCCGAGATCTCGCGACCGCGCACGGGGTGGAGAACGTGCGGGTGTTCGGCAGCGTGGCCCGCGGGCAGGAACGGCCGGACAGTGACGTGGATGTGCTGGTCGACGTGCCGAGCGGTGTGGGCCTGTTTGCACTCGGGCGGCTGCAGGACGACCTCGAGCGACTGCTGCGCGCCCCGGTCGACGTCGTACCCGTCGACTCGCTGAAACCGGACGTGCGGACGCAGGTCGAGCTCGACGCCGTCGCCCTGTGAGCAGGCCGCCAGAGCAACGGCTGGATGCCGTCGACCGGGCAGTCGCCGCCATCCGAGCGCACCTGCGCCGCGGTCCGATCGACGACCCGTTGGTGTTCGACGCAGTGCGTGCCAGGTTGATCGAGATCGGCGAGGCGGTGAAGGACCTCCCCTCGCCGTTGCTCGCGCACGCACCTGAGATCCCCTGGCGGCAGGTCGCGCAGATGCGTGACCACCTGGCGCACCGCTACTTCGACACCAGCCGCCAGGTCGTCGCCGCCACGGTGGCAGACGACCTGCCGGCCCTGCTGCGCGCCGTCGAGCGGTTGCGCGCTCACCTGTGAGGCGGGCCTACTCTCCGGCCAGGACCTCCATCACGGCGCGGGCCACGGGCCAGGCGCCGTTGCTGCTGTTGCCGAGGACGCTCCACGTGACGTCGGTGCCGGGGTCGTGCGCCGAGCGGAACGAGACGCCGGCGTCGCCGCCGATCAGGTGCACGACGTCGCCCTCCGGGGCGAGCCAGACGCCGAGGCCGTAGCGCATCCCCTCCTCGGGGACCTCGCTGTGCGGCCGGACCATCTCGGCGACCCGCTCGCGCGGCACGATCCGGCCGGAGAGCAGGGCCGTCCAGAACGTGCGCAGGTCGGCCGCGGTGGTGTAGATGCCGCCGTCCCCGCTCCCCAGCACGGGCAGGTGGAGCACGCTGGTGCGTGGCCCGGTCTCGTCCAGGTAGTGCGTGGCGGTGCGGGGGCCCGGCTCGTCCGAGCGCAGGAACTCGGTGTCGACCAGGCCGGCGGGTGCGATCACGCGTTCGCGCACGAGGTCGTGGTACGACCGGCCGCTGGCGCGCTGCGCCACCAGCGCGAGCACCACGTAGCCGCCGTTGCAGTACGAGAACCGCTCTCCGGGTGCGAACTTCGGTGCGAAGCCGTCGAGCTCGGGGACGAACACCTCGACGTCGGTGTACTCGTGCACCGGGCGCTTCAACACGTACGCATCCGGCGCGAGGTCGTCGTCCTCGTCGAGGTAGTCGCCGATGCCGGAGCGGTGCGCCAGCAGCTGCTCGACCGTGACGTCGTCGGGGACCAGCGGGAGGTCGTCGCCCAGGTGCTCGCGGGCGGAGCCGTCCAGCCGCAGCAGGCCCTCGTCCACGAGGCTCAGCACGGCCAGGGCGGTGAACCCCTTGCCGCCGCTGGCGACGGCGAACCGGGTGTCGACGGTGTTCGGCACGCCGTACCCGCGGTGCGCCAGCCCGTACGTGCGCTCCCACACCGGCTCTCCCGGGCGGTCGACCCGCACCACGCCGGAGAAGCCCCGGTCCTCGGCCGCGGCGTCGGCACGCGCGCCCAGCTCGTCCACGCCGGTGACCGTACGCGCCCTGCGTGGCGGACGACGACGCATTTACGCGCGCGAGATCACCCGAGCGGGGCGTACAGCTCGACCAGGTTCGCCCGACGCAGCCGAGGTCGACCTAGGATCGCGGGCATGAAGCTGGTGGTGGAGATCGACCTGGAGGCCGGGGCCGTCCCCGCGGACACCCTCGGCGAGGTGGGCAGGATCCTGCGGTACTGGGCCGGCAACCTCAAGCACTACGAGCTCGTCCCGGGCACGAGCGAGACCCTCAGCGACTCGACCTACGCCCCCGTCGGGCAGTGGCGGATCGAGGACTCGCCGCCCGCCGGTGCGGAGTGACCCGGCTGCTGCTGCTGGCCGACACGCACCTGCCGAAGCGGGCGCGCGACCTGCCCGCGCAGGTGTGGGACGCCGTCGACGCCGCCGATGTCGTCGTCCACGCGGGCGACTGGGTCGACGAGGCGGCGCTCGACGCGCTCGAGGCGAGGGCGCGCAGGCTGCTGGCGTGCTGGGGGAACAACGACGGACCGGGTCTGCGTCGGCGCCTGCCCGAGGTGGCCAGGGCCGAGCTCGGCGGCCTCCGGTTCGCCGTCGTCCACGAGACCGGGCAGGCCACCGATCGCGAGAAGCGTTGCGAGCAGGCGTATCCGGACGTCGACGTGCTCGTCTTCGGGCACAGCCACATCCCGTGGGACACCACCACGCCGAACGGCCTGCGGCTGCTCAACCCCGGGTCGCCCACCGACCGACGGCGGCAGCCGTACTGCACCTACCTGACCCTGACGGCGGCGGACGGCCGCCTCACCGACGTCGAGCTGCACCGCCTGCCGCAGCGCGGGCCTAGGCTCGGCGCGTGACGCAGCAGAGCAGCAGGCACGGCGCGACCGCACCCGACGACCTCCCCGTCGTCCTGATCGCGGAGGAGCTCTCGCCCGCCACCGTGGCCGCGCTCGGCAGCGGCGTCCACGTGCGCACCGTCGACGGCACCGACCGCGCGGCGCTCCTGCGCGAGGTGGCCGGCGCCGCCGCGCTGCTGGTGCGGTCGGCCACGCAGGTCGACGCCGAGGTGCTCGCCGCCGCGCCCGCCCTGCGGGTCGTGGCCCGTGCGGGCGTCGGCCTGGACAACGTCGACGTGCCGGCCGCCACCGCTGCCGGGGTGATGGTCGTCAACGCCCCCACCTCGAACATCACGTCGGCCGCCGAGCACGCGGTCGGCCTGGTGCTGGCCGCGGCCCGGCGGGTCGCCGCGGCCGACGCGTCGCTGCGCGCGGGCCGCTGGGACCGCTCGCGGTTCACCGGCGTCGAGCTCGCCGGCAAGACCCTCGGCGTGGTGGGGCTGGGGAAGATCGGCGTGCTGGTGTCGCAGCGGCTGCAGGCCTTCGAGATGGACGTCGTGGCCTACGACCCCTACGTCTCCGCGTCGCGCGCGGCGCAGCTCGGCGTCCGCCTGGTCGGGCTGGACGAGCTCCTCCAGGAGGCCGACGTCATCACGGTGCACCTGCCTCGCACGCACGAGACGATCGGCCTGCTCGGTGAGGACGCTCTGCGGCGGGTGCGGCGCGGCGTCATCGTCGTCAACGCCGCCCGCGGCGGCATCGTCGACGAGCGCGCGCTGGCCTCGGCGATCGCCGACGGCCGGGTCGGCGCGGCGGGCCTCGACGTGTTCGAGAAGGAACCCTGCACCGACTCCCCGCTGTTCGGGTTCGAGCAGGTGGTGGCCACGCCGCACCTCGGGGCCTCCACCCACGAGGCGCAGGAGAAGGCCGGGGTCGCCGTCGCCCGCTCCGTCCGGCAGGCGCTCGACGGCGAGCTGGTGCCCGATGCCGTCAACGTGGCGGGCGGCGTGATCGCCGAGACCGTGCGGCCGGGCATCGCGCTCACCGAGCGGCTCGGGCGGCTGCTCACCGCGCTCGCGGGCTCGGCCATCACCCGGCTCGACGTGCAGGTCAGCGGGGAGATCACGGGGGAGGACGTCTCGGTGCTGCGGCTCGCGGCCCTCACCGGGGTGCTCACCGACCAGGTGGCCGAGCCGGTGACGTTCGTCAACGCGCCGGTGCTCGCCGAGCAGCGGGGGATCGAGGTGCGGCTGCTGACCGAGCCGGACAGCCCCCGGTTCCGCAACCTGGTCTCGTTGCGCGCGGTGCTCGAGGACGGCGCCACCGTCGAGGTGGAGGCCACCCTCACCGGTCCGCAGCAGGTGGCCAAGCTCGTGGGCATCGACGGCTTCGCCCTCGAGATCGCCTTCGCCGACCGGCTGCTCGTGCTGCGCTACACCGACCGCCCCGGCGTGGTCGGCACGCTCGGCAGCCTGCTCGGGGAGGCCGAGGTCAACATCGCGTCGATGCAGGTCGGACGCGACGAGGCGGGCGGTCGCGCGGTCGGCGTGCTGGCCCTCGACGGCGCCGTCCCGCACGAGCTCGCCGCCGAGGTGCGCGAGGCGGTCCGCGCCGAGTCCGTCGTGTTCGTCGACCTGTCCGGATGACGAGACTGCCGTACCGTTAGTTGGACGTCCGACGTAATCTCGTGGGGTCCGTCAGACCCGTCCCAGCGAGGTGATCCCGTTGTCCGACACCGCCGACCAGAGCAGCGAGCACGTCACGTTCTCTCAGGCCGTCCAGGAGTCGATGGAGCTGCACGGCGAGTGAGCGCCGACCCGCCGACCTCCGTCCGGCTCGCGGTCGTGCCCGGCGACGGCATCGGACCCGAGGTCGTCGCGCAGGGCCTGCGCGTCCTCGAGCAGGTGGCCGGCGCCGAGGGCGTCAAGGTCGAGCCGACCGAGTACGACCTCGGTGCGCGTCGCTGGCACGCCACCGGCGAGTGCCTTCCCGACGGCGTCCTGGAGGAGATCCGCGCCCACGACGCGATCCTGCTCGGCGCCATCGGCGACCCGGGCGTGCCGAGCGGTGTCCTCGAGCGGGGACTTCTCCTGCGGCTGCGGTTCGAGCTCGACCAGTACGTGAACCTGCGCCCGTCCCGGCTGTTCCCCGGCGTGCGCAGCCCGCTGGCCGAGCCGGGCGAGATCGACTTCGTCGTCGTCCGCGAGGGCACCGAGGGGCCGTACACCGGCAACGGCGGCGCGCTGCGGGTCGGCACGCCGCACGAGATCGCCACCGAGGTCAGCGTCAACACCGCGTTCGGCGTCGAGCGGGTGGTGCGAGATGCGTTCTCCCGGGCCGAGAACCGGCCGCGCAAGAAGCTGACGCTCGTGCACAAGCACAACGTGCTCACCCACGCCGGCCACCTCTGGCGTCGCACCGTCGACGCCGTCGGCGCCGAGCACCCCGGCGTCCGGGTCGACTACCTGCACGTCGACGCCGCGATGATCTTCCTGGTCACCGACCCGTCCCGCTTCGACGTGATCGTCACCGACAACCTGTTCGGCGACATCGTCACCGACCTCGCCGCCGCCGTCACCGGCGGCATCGGGCTCGCGGCGTCGGGCAACGTCAACCCCGAGCGGGTCTCCCCGTCGATGTTCGAGCCGGTCCACGGTTCGGCCCCCGACATCGCCGGGCAGGGCGTCGCCGACCCGACGGCGACCGTGCTCTCGGTCGCGATGCTGCTCGAGCACGTGGGCCTCCCGCAGGCCGCCGCCCGGGTCGAGCAGGCCGTCGCCGACGACCTCGCCGAGCGGGCCGCAGGCACCTCGCGCCCGTCCACCCGGGAGGTCGGCGACCGCCTCCTCGCGCGCCTCGCCTGACGCCCTGCACGGCACCCCACCCCTGGCCTGACGTCCACGTCAAGGAGGTAGCGTGCGGTCATGAGCACGACCACCGCCGGCACCGCCCCGTCCACCTCCGCGGACTCCTCCGCCGACTTCGAGGTCGTCCGCCGACCCGACCCCGTCAGCGAGGCGCGCCGCGCCGAGATCCTGGCCGCACCCGGTTTCGGCAAGTACTTCACCGACCACCTCGCGCGCGCCACGTGGACCCGCGACGGCGGCTGGCACGACCGGCGGGTCGAGGCCTACGGACCGATCGCGCTCGACCCGTCCGCGGCCGTCCTGCACTACGCGCAGGAGATCTTCGAGGGGATGAAGGCCTACCGGCACGCCGACGGCTCGGTCTGGACCTTCCGCCCGGAGGTCAACGCCGCCCGGTTCGCGCGCTCGGCCACCCGGCTCGCCCTGCCCCAGCTGCCCCCGGAGGTCTTCCTGGGCTCGCTCGAGGCGCTGGTGACCACCGACGTCGACTGGGTCCCGACGGGTGGCGAGTCGAGCCTGTACCTGCGGCCGTTCATGTTCGCGTCCGAGGCGTTCCTCGGGGTGCGGCCGGCCGCGGAGGTCACCTACATGGTGATCGCCTCGCCCGCGGGGGCGTACTTCCCGGGCGGCGTCCGCCCGGTCTCCATCTGGCTGTCGCAGGAGTACACCCGCGCGGCTCCCGGTGGTACCGGCGCGGCCAAGTGCGGCGGCAACTACGCGGCGAGCCTGTGCTCGCAGGCCGAGGCCTCGGAGGCCTCCTGCGACCAGGTGGTGTTCCTCGACGCCGTGGAGCACCGCTGGGTCGAGGAGCTCGGCGGGATGAACCTGTTCTTCGTCCGCGACGACGGCTCGGTCGTCACGCCGGAGCTGTCCGGCACGATCCTCGAGGGCGTCACCCGCGACTCGATCATCACGCTGCTGCGCGAGCAGGGCCACGAGGTCGTCGAGGCGAAGGTCGACATCGCCGAGTGGCGAGAGGGCGTCGCGTCCGGTCGCATCACCGAGGTGTTCGCGTGCGGCACCGCCGCCGTGGTCACGCCGGTCGGGCGCCTGGTCGAGCCGGGCGCGGAGCACGTCACGGGGACGGGGGAGACCGGCGAGGTCACCACCCGGATCCGTAGGTCGCTGCTCGACGTGCAGTACGGCCGCGCGGAGGACACCCACGGCTGGCTCCACCGCCTGGCGTGAGCCGACCTGCACGCCACAGGGGCGTCCCGGATGCTGGGACGTCGTGCTCGTTCGGTGGACACCACGGGCCGTGGTCGTGCCACGATGGGTGGCGATGACCACCACGTCGATCATTACCTGAGCGCGGACCCGGGGCACGACCCCGGAGCCGCGCAGACCTCCCGTGCCCACGGGGGGTCTTTTTCGTTGGGGGAGAACCCTCCAGGAGAATCGGACGGGCGGCACCATGATCAGCACCACCGATCAGGCACCACCGATCAGCACCACGTAGCGCACCCCACGGCCACGACAGCGAGCGAGCGATGACGAGCCAGCCGACGGACCTGCACGTCTACGACACCACCCTGCGCGACGGCGCGCAGCAGGAGGGCCTGAGCCTGTCGGTGGCGGACAAGCTGGCGATCGCCACGGCGCTCGACTCGCTGGGCGTGGGGTACATCGAAGGGGGCTGGCCCGGCGCGAACCCGAAGGACACCGCCTTCTTCCGCCGGGCCGCCACCGAGCTCGACCTCCAGCACGCCGAGCTGGCGGCCTTCGGTGCCACCCGGCGGGCGGGAGGCACGGCCGCCGACGACCCGCTGGTCCGGGCGCTGCTGGACTCCCAGGCCCCGGTCGTGACCCTCGTGGCCAAGTCGCACGCGCGGCACGTCGAGCTGGCGCTGCGCACCACCCTGGAGGAGAACCTCGCGATGGTCGCCGACACGGTCGGCTTCCTCCGCGGTGAGGGCCGCCGGGTCTTCCTCGACGCCGAGCACTTCTTCGACGGCTACCGGTTCGACCGCGACTACGCCCTCGAGGTGCTGCGGACGGCGGCGGAGGCCGGGGCCGAGGTGCTCGCGCTGTGCGACACCAACGGCGGGATGCTCCCGGACCAGGTGGCCGACGTCGTGCACGAGGTCCTCGGCGGCACCGGCGTGGCGGTGGCCGGGTCGAGCGGGGCGCGCCTCGGCATCCACTGCCACAACGACACCGGGTGCGCGGTGGCCAACTCCCTGGCCGCGCTCGACGCCGGTGCCCTGCACGTCCAGGGCACCCTCAACGGGTACGGCGAGCGCACCGGCAACGCCGACCTGCTCACGGTGGTGGCCAACCTCGAGCTCAAGCGCGGGCGCACGGTGCTGCCCGAGGGTCGGCTGCGCGAGGGCACCCGGGTGGCGCACGCGATCAGCGAGGTCACCAACGTCCCGGCGTACTCGCGCCAGCCCTACGTCGGCGCGAGCGCCTTCGCCCACAAGGCCGGCCTGCACGCGAGCGCGATCAAGGTCGACCCGAACCTCTACCAGCACACCGACCCGGTGCGGGTCGGCAACGACATGCGGCTGCTCGTCTCGGACATGGCGGGGCGGGCCTCGGTGGAGCTGAAGGGCCGCGAGCTCGGGTACGACCTCGGCGAGCGGCCCGAGGTCGTGGCCCGGCTGGTGTCGCGGGTCAAGCAGATGGAGCAGGACGGCTACACCTTCGACGCCGCCGACGCGTCCTTCGAGCTGCTGCTGCGCGAGGAGGTCGACGGCCGCCGTCCGGCGTTCTTCGAGGCCGAGAGCTGGCGCGTCATCACCGACTCCCGCCCCGGCGGAGCGGTCTCGGAGGCCACCGTGAAGCTGGTCGCCGGCGGCGTGCGCACGGTGGCCACCGGCGAGGGGAACGGTCCGGTCAACGCGCTCGACCACGCCCTGCGCCAGGCGCTGCGCGGCGCCTACCCCGAGCTCGACGACCTGGAGCTCATCGACTTCCGGGTGCGGATCCTCGACGCCGCCCACGGCACCGACGCCGTCACCCGGGTGCTGATCGAGACCGCGGACAGCTCGACCTCCTGGGAGACGGTCGGCGTCGCCCCGAACATCCTCGAGGCCTCCTGGGAGGCGCTGGTCGACGGCCTCGTCTACGGCCTGCTCCGGGCGGGTGTGCCGGTGCGCTGAGCGCGCTCGGGGGGCGGGCGGCGTCGACCGCACGTGCTGACGGCGGTCGCGGTCGCCCACCACCACGCCCAGGCGCGCCGGCTCGGCACCGGCCGGCGGGCTGGCCCGTGTCGACCTTCGGCCAGACGGCTCAGCCGACGGCGCTGCGGGCGCCGACGATCCCGGTCGGCACGACGGCGAGGTCCCGCTCGCAGCACCGCGCGGTCCTCGGCGTCGGCCACGGGGACGGACGCGGCGAGGGTCCAGGCAGCGGCCGCCTCGTCCGTCCGGCCCAGCGCCGCGAGCGCCCGCGCCCGGCCCTCGTGCGCGTACGCGAGGTCGAAGTCGGCGAGGCCGTGCTGCTCGCACGCCGCGAGGCAGCGGTCGGCGCTGCGCAGCGACGCCTCCGGCTGACCGGTGAGCAGCAGCGCCTTGGCCACCAGCCAGCAGGCGCGCGCCTCGTTCTGCGGCCCGGCGCCGGTGGCGCGCTGCCAGTGGTACGCCGCGGCGTAGGCGCGACGCAGCATCTCCTCGTCGTCGTCGGCGGACCGCGGTTCGCGGTCGACGAGGTCCCAGACGCTGTTGTTGGCCTCGACCGCCTGGCGGCGGTGGAAGTCGCCGGACGTGGGCGGCGCGGGGTCGGCACCGGCGGTGGCGCGGGGGAGCGGTCGCCCGGTCTCGAGCAGCGTCTTGAGGTTGTCGAGCAGCCAGACCCAGCCGTCCTTGGTGCTCGCCCAGGTGAGGGGGCTGGACGCGAGGTCCCCGTGCACGAGCCGGACCCGGGTGAGCCCGTCGCCGGCCGCCTCGATCGTCCACTCGACCCGGCTGGGTGGCTCCTGCGCCATGGCGGCGTCGTAGAGCACGTGCCAGGTCTGCACGAACCGTCCCGGCGCGCGGTCGGTGGGCGGCACCATCTCCTCGATCGTGCCGTCGACGGCGTCGGTGCCGTCCGGGCGCACGGTCCGGTACGGCCGGTCCGGCCCGGGCGGCTCGACGAACGACGTGCCGTGGAACCAGCGCGAGGTCCACTCCGAGTCGGTGACGGCTGCCCAGACCTGCTGCGGCGTCGCGGCGACGTAGACCTGGTAGACGTGCGCGGTGATGGTCACGGCTTCTCCTTCGTGGTCGCCGCGGTGGCGACCCGCTCGAGGTCGACCAGCGCGGCGGTGAAACGCGCTGCGTACCGGCTGATCCAGCGTCCGGCCACCTGCTCGATGGGGACGGGGTTGAGGAAGTGGCGCTTGCTGCGGCCGTCGCGGACCACGACGACCAGGTCGACCTCCTCGAGGACGCCGAGGTGCTTGCTCACGCCGAACCTCGACATCTGCGGGAACTGCGCGCAGAGCTCGCCGAGGGTCTGCCCGTCGGACTCGAACAGGCTGTCCAGCAGGGCCCTGCGGGTCGGGTCCGCGAGGGCGGAGAAGACGTCGGCCACGCCGCGACGTTAGGTGACCATATGGTCACCTGTCAAGATGCGCGCGGTTGCCTAGGCTGGCCCCCGTGCCTGCGCGGGTCCGTGTCGTCGGTGTCAGCGGATCGGGGAAGACCACCCTCGCGCGGACGCTGGCCGCACGGCTCGGCGTGCCGCACCTCGAGCTCGACTCCGTGCACCACCTGGCGGGGTGGCGACCCTCCTCGGACGAGCAGTGGGGCGAGGCGCTCGCGGCCTTCGTCGCCCGCTCGCCCCACGGCTGGGTGGTCGACGGGAGCTATTCCTCGAGGCCCCAGGACGCGCTCGCGGCGGTCGACACCGTGGTCTGGCTCGACCTGCCGCGCCGGACGGTGGTGTCGCGCGTCGTGCGCCGCACGACCGTGCGGCTGCTGACCCGCCGCGAGCTCTGGAACGGCAACCGCGAGGACTGGCGCAACCTGCTGCGCCGCGATCCCGCCGAGAACATCCTGCTCTGGACGTGGACGCGCCACGCGGTGGTGCGGCGGCGCAACACGCCCCGGTGGGAGCGGCACCGGGACGGTGCCCACGGGGTGCGGTGGGTGCGCCTCCGGTCGCTGCAGGAGGTCGGCCGCTGGCTCGACGAGGTCGCGCCGTGATCCGCCCGGCGTACGAGGGCGACCTGCCCCGGCTGCGGGCTGGTGGCGTACGCGCTGGCCGAGGTGGTCGACGACGCGGCGCACGTCGAGCAGGTCAGCGTGCACGCCGATCACGCCGGCCTCGGGATCGGCAGGGCCCTGCTCGACCACGTCGCGCGGTGGGGCAGCGAGCACGGCCTCGCGGCGCAGACGCTGACCACCTTCGCCGAGGTCCCGTGGAACGGGCCGTACTACGCGCGGCTCGGGTTCGTGGTGGTGCCGACCGCGGCGCTGACCCCGGGTCTGCGGGAGGTGCGCGCGGCCGAGACCGCCCGCGGGCTGGACCGCTGGCCGCGCGTGGCGATGTCGCGTCCGCTCGACCCGTCCTGAGCCAGCACGGCCTCGCAGACCTCCACCAGCGCCTGGCGCAGCGGCGCGGCTCGCTCCGCGAAACCCCGCTGCCGGCGGGCGTACTCGGCCTTCCCGTCCGGTGTCTCGATGCGGACCGGCAGGTACCCGAGGTCGGCCAGGTCGTACGGGGAGGCCCGCATGTCGAGCTCTCGCACGTCACGCGCGAGGTCGAAGCAGTCGAGCAGCAGGGAGGACGGCACGACCGGGCCGAGCTGCCCCGCCCACTTGTAGAGATCCATCGTCGCGTGCAAGCAGCCGGGCTGCTCCTGCTCGACGACCCCGGACCTGGTCGGCTGCAACGGGTTCAGCGGTACGGCGTCCGGGGTGAAGAACCGGAAGGCGTCGTGGTGGGAGCAGCGGATCCGGTGGTCCTCGACGACTCGGTCGGTGCCCGCCGGGCCGAGCCGGAGCGGGTGGTCCTCGTGCCGCTGGGCACCCTCGGGGAGCCGGTAGACCATCGCCCACTCGTGCAGCCCGAAGCAGCCGAGCTGAGCGGGACGGGACGCGGTGGCGCTGAGCAGGTCCCGCACGAAGCGCACCGCACCGGCGCGGTCGGCGAGGTAGGCGGTGAGGTCGAGGTGCAGGACGTCGTCGACCACGTGGTGCCAGCGGCGGGCGGCCCGTTCGGCCAGCTCCACGGCGGGAGCGCCGACGACCTCGAGCCCGACCCCGACGCCAGGAGACCAGCGCCGCAGCGCGCCGGGACGCAGCCGGTAGTACGTGAACAGGAAGTCCTCGACCGGGTGCGCCTCGCCGCGCTGCCGGCGGGAGAGGTGCCCGGCGACGCGCTCGTCGACCGCCGTCTCGTGGCCGCGGGCGGCCGCGAGCCACGCCTGGGCCGGGAGCACGTGCACCCGGCCCAGGGTAGGGGTCAGGGGCTGAACGGCAGGTCGTCCCTGCTCGCCACGTGCAGGCGCTTGATGATCCGGTCAGGCTTGTCGCCTGCCTCGGCGTACTTGGCCGCCCCGGACTCGTACACCAGGTAGGCCTTGCCCTGGCTGAACGTGATGCCCTCCGCCATCGTCGGTGCGCGGAAGCACCGCAACTTCCCGTCGGCCTGGGCGTCGTCGAGGTCCCCGTAGCCCCGGGCGACCACGTAGAGGTTGCTGCGGTAGTTGCGACCCTCGCTTGTGCTGAACACGAAGTGGGTGTCGCTGACGGCCAGGCCCTGGGTCTTGGTGGGGACCGCGACCCACCCGCCGGTGCGGTCACCGAGGTTGCCGTCGGCGCGGATCGGGTACTTGCCCATCTTGTCCCGGGCGTCGGGGTTGAACTTCCCCGCGAACAGCGTGCCGTCGTGGACGGCGAGGAACGACGAGCCGTACACGTCGCCGGCCACCGTGCCGTCGAGCGCACCGCCGGTGCCGGTCCGCAGCCGGCTCGCCACCGCCTGGGCGTCGTACTTGCGCACGACCCCGCCGTTCGCGCCGGACACGTACACGTACCCGTCGTGCACCGCCACGCCGCCGGCGTGACCGGTGTTGATGACGACGCGGTGCGTGAGCGATCCGTCGCGCTGGTCGATGCCCTGCAGGATCGCGCGCCGGTCGTCGCCGGCGCCGTTGTAGGCCGACATGAGCAGCAGGTCGTGGCCAGGCCCGTAGTAGCTGCGCCAGGTGGTCAGACCCTGCGGCACGTAGGCGTCGAGCGTCGCCTGGCTGAGCTTGTGGCTGGGGTCGAAGCGCGCGCTGTAGTACGGGGTCGCCGTGTCGTCGTCGGTCCCGGCGTCGATGCACGTGATCGCCGCGCTCGCGGGCCCGGCGGGCATCGCCAGCAGCGCGGTGCCGAGGACGGCGGCGCCGAGCAGGCCGTTCAGTCTGCGCCTCGTGGTCGTGGTCATGTCTCCCCCTCCGGACGGTGCGGTCCCGTCGCCGCACGCTCGCGCCACGGTAGGCCGGTGACCGCCCGCAGGAGACGCCTCGTCCACAGCACTAGCCTGGGCGGGTGCGCATCGCGAGGTTCTCCCTGGACGACGACCCCACCTACGGCCTGGTCGAGGGTGAGGCGGGCAGCGAGGAGCTGGTGGTGCTGCAGGGCGACCCGCTCTACACGCCGGTGCAGCCCACGGGCCGGCGAGTCGCCCTCGAGGAGGTGCGGCTGCTCGCCCCGGTCATCCCGCGCAGCAAGGTGGTGGGCATCGGCCGCAACTACGCCGACCACGCCGCCGAGCTCGGGCACGACGTCCCCGCCCGGCCGCTGGTGTTCCTCACCCCGAACACGGCCGTGATCGGCCCGGGCGACCCGATCCCGCTGCCGTCGTGGTCCGAGGACGTGCACTACGAGGGCGAGCTCGCGGTCGTCATCTCCCGGCTGTGCAAGGACGTGCCGCGCGACCGGGTCGACCAGGTGGTGCTCGGCTACACCTGCGCCAACGACGTCACCGCCCGCGACGTGCAGCAGAGCGACGGGCAGTGGGCACGCGCCAAGGGCTTCGACGGCTCGTGCCCGCTCGGACCGTGGATCGAGACCGACCTCGACCACGAGGACGTGCGGATCACCACCCGGCTGGACGGCGTCACGGTGCAGGACGGGCGCACCTCGCAGATGGTGTTCGACGTCGCCGACCTCGTGGCCTACGTCAGCAGCGCCTTCACCCTGCTGCCGGGCGACGTCATCCTCACCGGCACGCCGGCCGGTGTCGGCCCGGTGCGCGAGGGGCAGCGGGTCGAGGTCGAGATCGAGGGCCTGGGCACGCTGTCGAACCCGGTCGTCCGCCGCTGACCAGCACCTACCCTGGTACCCACCATGACCGAGACCCCCACCCGTCCCGTCCGCCTGCGCGTCGCGCCGTCACCCACCGGCGACCCGCACGTCGGGACGGCGTACATGTCCCTGTTCAACCTCGCGTTCGTCCGCCAGCAGGGCGGGCAGTTCGTGCTGCGGATCGAGGACACCGACCGCGCGCGGTTCCAGGAGGACAGCGAGCAGCAGGTGTACGACACCCTGCACTGGCTCGGCCTGGACTGGGACGAGGGGCCGGACAAGGGCGGTCCGTTCGCGCCGTACCGGCAGTCCGAGCGGCTGGACACCTACCGGCCGTACGTCGACCGGCTGCTCGAGCAGGGCCACGCCTACCTGTGCTGGTGCACCACCGAGCGTCTCGCCCAGATGCGGGCGGACCAGCAGGCGCGCAAGCAGGCCACCGGTTACGACCGGCTGTGCCACGGCAGGACCGCCGAGGAGCGCGCCGCCCTGCCGGGCTTCAGCGAGCAGCCCGTCGTGCGGATGCTCGTCCCCGACGACGTCCCGCTGGTCTTCACCGACCTCGTCCGCGGCGAGGTGCGTGCCCCCCGTCCCGACGACCAGGTGATCCTCAAGGCCGACGGCTTCCCCACGTACCACCTGGCCGTGGTGGTCGACGACCACGAGATGGGCATCACGCACGTGGTGCGTGGCGAGGAGTGGATCAGCTCCACGCCCAAGCACCTGCTGCTGCACCGCTGGCTCGACCTGCCCGTCCCGCACTTCGCGCACATGCCGTTGCTGCGCAACGCCGACAAGCAGCGCTCGAAGATCAGCAAGCGCAAGAACCCGGCGGCCCGTCTCACCTGGTTCGTCGAGAACGGCTACCTGCCCGAGGCCCTGCGCAACTTCCTCGCCCTCACCGGCTACTCGATGCCGGACCTGCGGGAGAAGTTCACCTTCGAGGAGATGGTCGCCTCGTTCAGCTGGGACCGCGTCAGCGAGACCGGCGGCGTGTTCGACGTCGACAAGCTGAACTGGCTCAACGGCGAGTACCTGCGCGAGCTGGACCACGCCGATCTCACGGCCCGGATCGTCGCCCACCTGCAGCGCGCCGGCGCGCTCGAGGGGGAGCCGACCGACCAGCAGCGTCGCGCGATCGAGCAGGCGACCCCGCTGGTGCAGACCCGGATGGTCACCCTCGCCGAGGCCGAGCCGATGCTCGGGTTCCTGCTCGTGGGGCACGACGCCCTCGTCGTCGAGGACGAGTCCGTCGCCTCGCTCAAGGACGACGCACCCCAGGTGCTCGACGCCGCACTCGCCGCACTGGAACCCGTGACCGACTGGCGCGCCGCCGATCTCGAGGCGGTGCTGCGGTCCGCGATCGTCGAGGGCCTCGGCATCAAGCCCAAGTTCGCCTTCGGGCCGCTGCGCGTCGCCGTCACCGGACGGCGGGTGTCGCCGCCGCTGTTCGAGAGCATGGAGATCCTCGGCCGTGACGAGAGCCTCGCCCGGCTGAGGTCGTTGCGAGGGAGATGGGGATGAGCTCCACCACGTCCACCGGCACCGGACGGCTGTACCCGCACCTGCTGCGCAAGCCGGGCCTTCGCTCCTGGCAGTGCGCCATGTCGGTGTTCCTGTTCGCGCTGTTCGTGCTCGTCGTGCAGGTCTTCCTGTCGCTGTTCGAGATCGTCCTGTTCGCAGGCTTCGGACCGATGATGGGTGTGCAGGACGACGGTTCCTACGGGGGGCCGGCCCCGGTGCTGTACGGCGTCGCCCTGCGTCTGCTCTACGCCTTCTTCGCCGTCGCGGCAGTCACCTGGGCCTTCACCGTCCGCCCCGGGTGGGTGGCCTCGGTCGCCGAGCGGATCCGCTGGCGGGTGCTGCTCTGGTCGCTGCCGGCCCTCGTCGTGGCCGGCGCCCTGCAGCTGCTCGGCGCGGCCGTCGACGGCAGCGTGCTCGCCCCCGCGGACCCCGCCCTGACGCACGCGGTCGAGAGCCCGCTCGGGTGGGCCGTCGTCGGCGTCCTGGTCGCGCTGGTCGGCGCCCTGATGGACGAGGTCGTCTTCCGCGGCTGGCTCGGGCAGTCCTTCGGTGCCCTGCTGGGCGGGGAGCGCGCGGGCGTCGCGCTCGCCGCCGTCGCGTCCGTCGCCGGCTACGTGTGGTGGCGCGACCCGTCGACACCGGTCGAGGTGGCCTGCGTGGTCCTCGTCGGGCTGGTGCTGTTCGCGGTCGCCACGCTCACCGGCGGGCTCGAGGCCCCGTTCACGGTCTCGGCCGGCCTGGCGCTGGCGCTGCTCGTGCCGTACGCCGTCTCCGAGGGGCTCGACGTCGCCCAGGCCCCGCGCGCGGCGTCGTGGGTCGACGTCGCCGTCGCGCTGGTCGCGGGCGCGGTGGCGGTGCTCCTGGCCCGACGAGGCGGCGCCGGGCTCCGTGGCCGCCCTGAGGGCGAGCAGCGCAGCCTGAGCGACCTCAGCCAGGTCCGGGGCGTTCGGTGACGGCCGGGCCCACCGGCCCGTCCGACGGCTGGGTGCCTCCCGGCGCGCCCGCGCCCTCCGCCCCACCGGTCCCGCAGCCGTCCGCGCCGCAGCCCCAGGCGTACGCCCAGCCGTACGCCCAGCCGTACGCCCAGCGGTATGAGCAGACGCAGGCGTGGCAGGCGCCCGCTCCGTCGGTGCCGCAGGGTCCGCCCGACGCCGGCGAACCGCGCTCGTACCCTCAGCTGCTGCGCGGGCCGCGCCACCGGTGGTGGCGCCCGTTCGTCGGTCTGGCGGTGGCCGCCGGCGCCGGCCTGGTCCTCTTCGTCGTCATCGTGATCGCGTCCGGCATCGGGATGGTGGTCTCCGGGGCCGGCATCGAGGCCATGGACACCGACGAGGGCTTCGCCCGGCTGATGGTGCAGCCGTGGTTCTTCGCGCTCAACAACCTCACGCTGGCGGCGTTCATCCCGCTGTCGGTGCTGGCGGTCCTCGCAGGTCACGGCTGGCGGCCGGGCTTCGTCGCGTCGGTGGCGGGCCGGGTGCGCTGGCGCTGGATGCTCACGTGCCTGGGTGCCACGCTCGTGATCCAGGTCCTGGCCATGGGGGGCCTGGTCCTCGTCGACGGGGTCCCGTCCGGACGCGCCGAGGAGCAGGCGGTGGCCCTGCTGGTGGTGGTGCTGCTGACCACGCCGCTGCAGTGCGCGGGCGAGGAGTACCTGGCGCGGGGCTGGATGACCCAGGCCATCGGGTCGTGGATCCGCCACGCCGTGCTCGGCGCGGTCGTGCCGGCGGTCGTGACCGCCCTGGTCTTCGCGTTCATGCACGGCGTCGGTGACGACCAGGGGCTGCTGCTCTTCCTCGACCGCTTGGCCTTCGGGCTGCTCGCGTCGTACCTCACCTGGCGCACGGGCGGGCTGGAGGCGGCCATCGCGGCGCACACGGCCAACAACGTCGTGGTCTTCGTCCCGGCCGTCCTCACCGGCTCGCTGGGCGCCAGCATGCTGTCGTCCGAGGCGCCGTGGGAGCTGGTGGTCCTCGACGTCGCCATCATGCTCGTCGTCGCGGCCGTGGTCACCTGGCTCGCCCGCCGCGGTCGCGTCCAGCGCGTGCACGATCCGGCGCGCCAGCCGGGCCAACCCGTTTTGGTCGGCCCCGTCGGGTACCGCTAGCATCATCCCTCGGTACGACGCGGGCCGTCCTGGCGACGGGAGCTCGGGTCATACCCCCATGGGGTATGGTGTAATTGGCAGCACGACTGATTCTGGTTCAGTTAGTCTAGGTTCGAGTCCTGGTACCCCAGCGCGATTGGTCAGCCGGCCGCGGCAGCGGTTAAGGTTCTCCAGCGCCTCCGGTCCTCCGGAGTCAGCACGGCCCCGTTGTGTAGCGGCCTAGCACGCCGCCCTCTCAAGGCGGTAGCGCGGGTTCGAATCCCGTCGGGGCTACGCGGAGCAGAGCCCGGTCACCTTCGTGGTGACCGGGCTCTCCTGCGTCCGGGGCCGGTCACGGACGCCCGGCTGTCACCCGCCCCACTGCCGCCTCGCCTGCGACTCCTGCGCGAGCCTGCGCAGCGCGAGCAGCACCGGCTCGCGCAGCACGGTGCCGAGCACCACGGTCGTCACGGCCGCGGTGGTGGTGTCGCGGGGCACGCCGGCGACGTCGGCCGCGGCCACCTGCTCGGCCGCCCGCCCGTACACCTCGAGCTGGTCCTCGGACAGGGAGAGCCCGACGTCGGCGAGCGCCTGCAGGGCGCGGGCCAGAGCGGCCATCGCCGGCGAGCCGTCGTGCACCTGCCAGCCCAGGCCCTGCACCGCCTCGGCGGCGGCGGCGGTGTCGACCTCGCCGGGGTCGCCGGACAGGGCGCCGTGCGCGCACCCGACCGCCTCGAACAGGCTCGGCGCGTCGAGCCCGTCGATCACCGCGCGGACCCGGGCCAGGCTGAGGCCGCCGGTCTCGGTGAGGGCGCGGACGAGCCGCAGCCGGGCGAGGTGCTCGGCGTCGTAGACCGCCTGGGTGGCCGACGTCCGCCGGCCGGGAGGGAGCAGCCCCTCGCGCAGGTAGAACTTCACCGTCGGCAGCGCCACCCCCGCCTCGCGCGCCAGCTCCGAGATCCGCACGGACACCTCCTTGACATCGGACACTAACACTATCCAATATTGGAGAGCGAAACTATCCAGTGGAGGTCGACATGGGAGCGGTGCAGCAGGGCCGGTGGACGCACGGGCACGACGGCGGAGGTGGTGGTCTTCGTCCTCGGGATGCGGGTCAACCGGTGGCGCTCGGTGCGTTCGTGGGCCGCGACCTTCCGAGCGATGCCGCGGATGCTCGCCGAGCTCTCGCGAGAGCAGGAGCGCGGCCTGCTCCGGCAGAGCACCGCCCTCGGACGCCACGGTCCCGAGGTGACGACGTACTGGCGCAGCCTGCCCGACCTGCTCGCGTACGCCCACGACGGCGACGGCGAGCACCGTCCGGCCTGGCGCGCGTTCAACGCCGCGGCCCGTCGCTCGCCGGGCGCGGTGGGCATCTGGCACGAGACGTACGTGGTGCCGGCGGGTGCGCACGAGTCGGTCTACAGCGACATGCCGCTCACCGGTCTGGCCGCCGCCACCTCGGCGGTCCCGGTGACCCGGCGCACCGACCGCGCCGCGCAGCGCCTGTCCGCGGGACGACCGGGGAGCTAGCTGGCGCGGCGCAGCACCTCGGTGAGGCGGGCGGCGGCCTGCGTCACGGCCTGGGCGTGCAGTCGGCCGGGCTGGCGCGAGAGCCGCTGCAGCGGACCGGAGACGGACACCGCCGCGACCACGCGGCCGGACGGACCCCGGACCGGCGCGGAGACCGAGGCGACACCCTGCTCGCGCTCGCCGACGCTCTGCGCCCAGCCGCGGCGCCGCACGCCGGACAGGATCGTCGCGGTGAACCGCGCCCCCTGCAGACCGCGGTGCAGCCGGTCCGGCTCCTCCCACGCCAGCAGGACCTGCGCGGCCGAGCCGGCCAGCATCGTCAGGGTGGACCCGACCGGGATGGAGTCGCGCAGGCCGACGGGACGCTCGGCGGCGGCGACGCAGATCCGGGCGTTGCCCTGCCGCCGGTAGAGCTGGGCGCTCTCGCCGGTGGCGTCGCGCAGCTGCACCAGGACCGGCCCGGCGGCAGCGAGCAGGCGGTCCTCGCCGGCTGCGGCCGCGAGCTCGGCCATCCGCGGGCCGAGGACGAACCGGCCCTGCATGTCGCGGGCCACCAGGCGGTGGTGCTCGAGGGCGACCGCGAGGCGGTGCGCGGTGGGGCGGGCCAGGCTGGTGGCCTGCACCAGCTGCGCGAGGGTGGCCGGCCCCGCCTCGAGGGCCGACAGCACGACGGCGGCCTTGTCGAGGACGCCGACTCCGCTACTCTTGTCCATAGGTCGATATTGCCGTCTTATCTGATGAGACGCAAGTACCTGGCCGACGACGACGACATGGAGACGGACGATGCCTCGCACGATGGCCGAGAAGGTCTGGGACGCGCACCTGGTGCGTGCCGGTCAGGGTGGTGAGCCCGACCTGCTGTACATCGACCTGCACCTGCTCCACGAGGTCACCAGCCCGCAGGCGTTCGACGGGCTGCGGCTCGCCGGCCGGGGGGTGCGCCGGCCCGACCTCACGATCGCGACCGAGGACCACAACACCCCGACGCAGAACATCCACCTCCCGATCGCCGACCCCGTCAGCCGCACGCAGGTCGACACCCTGCGCGCGAACTGCGCCGAGTTCGGCGTGCGGCTGCACTCCCTCGGCGACGTCGAGCAGGGCATCGTCCACGTCGTCGGTCCGCAGCTGGGCCTGACCCAGCCCGGGATGACGGTCGTCTGCGGTGACTCGCACACCTCGACGCACGGCGCCTTCGGCGCGCTGGCGTTCGGCATCGGCACGTCCGAGGTCGAGCACGTGCTCGCCACGCAGACCCTCCCGCTGCAGCCGTTCCGGACGATGGCGGTGAACGTCACCGGGACGCTGAGGGAGGGCGTCGGCGCGAAGGACGTGATCCTCGCGGTGATCGCCCAGATCGGTACCGGCGGCGGGCAGGGCTACGTGCTGGAGTACCGCGGCGACGCCGTCGAGAAGCTGTCGATGGAGGCGCGGATGACGATCTGCAACATGTCGATCGAAGCGGGTGCCCGCGCCGGACTGATCGCGCCGGACGAGACCACGTTCGAGTACCTGCGCGGGCGTCCGCACGCCCCGCAGGGACAGGACTGGGACGACGCGGTCGAGGCCTGGACTCACCTGCGCAGCGACGACGACGCGGTGTTCGACCACGAGATCACCCTCGACGCGGACGCCCTCGAGCCCTTCGTCACCTGGGGCACGAACCCGGGCCAGGGGCTCCCGCTGTCGGCCGCCGTGCCGGACCCCGAGCGGATCGTCGACGAGGACGCGCGGCACGCGGCCGAGCGCGCCCTGGAGTACATGGACCTCGCGCCCGGGACGCCGCTGCGCGACATCGCCGTCGACACGGTCTTCATCGGTTCGTGCACCAACGGCCGGATCGAGGACCTGCGCGCGGCAGCAGGAGTGGTCAAGGGGCGCCACAAGGCCCAGAGCGTGCGGGTGCTCGTGGTACCCGGCTCGGCGCGCGTCCGGCTGCAGGCCGAGGAGGAGGGGCTCGACGCCGTCTTCACCGCGTTCGGCGCGGAGTGGCGCAACGCCGGCTGCTCGATGTGCCTGGGCATGAACCCGGACCAGCTCGCGCCCGGGGAGCGCAGCGCGTCCACGTCCAACCGCAACTTCGAGGGACGCCAGGGCAAGGGCGGGCGCACGCACCTGGTGAGCCCGGTGGTGGCCGCGGCGACCGCCGTCCGCGGCACCCTGTCCGCGCCGTCCGACCTCGACCCGGCCTGAGGAGCACCCGATGGAGAAGTTCGTCACCCACACCGGCACCGGTGTCCCGCTGCGCCGCAGCAACGTCGACACCGACCAGATCATCCCGGCCGTCTACCTCAAGCGCGTGACGCGAACGGGTTTCGAGGACGGCCTGTTCGCAGCCTGGCGCGGGGACCCCTCGTTCGTCCTCAACCACGAGGCGTTCTCGTCCGGCTCGGTCCTGGTGGCCGGTCCCGACTTCGGCACCGGCTCCTCGCGCGAGCACGCCGTCTGGGCGTTGAAGGACTACGGCTTCCGCGCCGTCCTGTCCTCGCGCTTCGCGGACATCTTCCGGGGCAACGCGGGCAAGCAGGGACTGGTCGCCGGACGGCTCTCGCAGGACGACGTCGAGCTGATCTGGAAGGTCCTGGAGAACGCCCCGGGCACCGAGGTGACGGTCGACCTGGAGAACCGCCAGGTGGTCTGCGACACCGTCGTGGCACCTCTCGAGGTCGACGACTACACCCGGTGGCGGCTGATGGAGGGTCTGGACGACATCGGTCTCACCCTCCAGCACGAGGACGCCGTCGGCGCCTTCGAGAAGACCCGGCCGTCCTACCTCCCCACCACGCTGCCGGCCCGCTGAGGCCCGTGGGCCCTGCGCTGCAACGGATCTGAACGGCCGGGCACCGCGCCTGGTGTCCCCAGAGCCGGTCACCGGTGCCAGGACGCCGGTCGGCCCGGTGGACTGCTCGGCTGACAGTTGCGGTGCGACACAACGATTCCAGGTGTCCAGGTGGTGGACTCCCGTGCTCCGCAGGAATACCGTCGTGCACGAGCCGGGCGACCGCCCGGCACCAGAGGCACTGGAGGAGCACGCAGTGAACAAGGGACAGCTCGTCGACGCACTCGAGGCCCGACTCGGCAGCCGCAAGCTCGCGAGCGACGCCGTGGAGGCCGTGATCGACACCATCGTCCGCTCCGTGGCCAAGGGCGAGCGCGTCGCCATCAGCGGCTTCGGCACCTTCGAGCGCGCTGCCCGCGCAGCCCGTACCGGCCGCAACCCGCGCACCGGTGAGACGGTGCGGATCAAGAAGACCTCGGTGCCGAAGTTCAAGCCCGGCACGGCCTTCAAGGGCTACGTGGCGTCGCCGCGCAGCCTGCCGGCCGCCGCCGCCTCCGCCGTCACCTCGCGCGTGGCCGCGGCCACCAAGACGGCTGCGGGCGCCGCGAAGAAGGCCACGGCCAAGAAGGCCACGCCCACGAAG
>CAWGTL010000011.1:0-38527 GCA_963825505.1 uncultured Actinomycetota bacterium
AGCCCTGGCGCTACGCGCTCCAGCGAACGCTCAGAAGAACACAGATCGCCGCTGCATCAGCAGCGAGTACAGGGTCTGCTGGATGGTCTCGCGCACCTGGTCGGTGACGTCGAAGATCATCATCGGGTCGTCGGCAGCGCCCTCACCGGCCTCGTCGGTGGGGATGGGCTCGCCGAACTCGATCAACCACTTCGACGGCAGCGGCACCAGCCCGAGGGGTCCGAGCAGCGGCCAGGTCGGCGTGATCGGCGCGTAGGGAATGCCGAGCAGGCGGGCGACGGTCTTGGAGCTGGCCAGGATCGGGTAGATCTCCTCGGCGCCCACGATCGCGCACGGCACGATCGGCACGCCGGTGCGCAGGGCGGCCGAGACGAACCCACCACGTCCGAAGCGCTGCAGCTTGTAGCGCTCGCTGAACGGCTTGCCGATGCCCTTGAAACTCTCCGGCCACACGCCCACGAGGTGACCGTCGGCCAGCAGCCGCTCGGCGTCGGTGTTGGCGGCGAGGGTGGAGCCGGACTTGCGCGCGATGTCGCCCACCACCGGGGTGGAGAAGACCAGGTCGGCGCCGAGCATCCGCAGGTGTCGGCCGGCTGGGTGCTCGTCGCGCACCGCCACCTGGGTCATCAGCGCGTCGAAAGCGACTGTGCCGGAGTGGTTCGCGACCACGAGCGCGCCGCCCTGCGACGGGATGTTCTCGATGCCGCGCACCTGCACCCGGAACCAGTGCCGGTACAGCGGGCGCAGCACGGCGAGCAGGACCGTGTCGGTGAGCTCGGGATCGAAGCCGTACTCGTCGACCTCGTAGTCGCCGGTGAGGCGGCGGCGCAGGAACGCCAGGGCCTCGGCGACACGGCGCTCGAGCTCGCTCGGCGAGGCGTCGGCGGGCAGCTGCTCGACCAGCCGGCGCCCGACCTCGTCGGCCTCGCTCTGCGCGGCCCGGTGGTCCTCGGCGCCGAGAGGCGTCCGGTCCGGACGGGCGGACGTGCGCGCCGCGGCGGGTGCCGCGGCCTTGCGGGTCGCCGCGGTCCTGGCGGTCCGCCCGCGGGCGGGTCGGGGTGCCGCGGGGGCGTCCGCGCCGGAGGCCGGGACCGCGTCGGAGCCCGCCGGGCGTGCGCCGCGCGAGGGAGCGCTGGCGCCCGGCTGCTGGTCGGCCTCGGCCTGCTCCAGCAGCGGCGTGGTGCGGCGACGGCGCCGCTCGCGCTCGCCGCCCGCGCGGGCCGCGCCGGCGTCGAGGGCGGCCTGGGCCCGGGTGGAGGGACGCCGGGGCGGGCGCTGGCCGTCGATCGGGATGATCCGTGCGTCGGCCATCAGCTCGCCCTCCGGGTGAGCGCGGCGAGGCCGGCCCCGGCGCCGTGCAGGAGGCGGTCGATCCCGCCCGCGAGCGCGACGACGTGCTCGGTGGCGGCGTCCAGCACCGAGGCCTGCACGGGGCCGGAGAGCCGCCGCGCGCGCACGTACGAGGCGAACGCCGACCGGGTCGTGTACGCGGGCTCGAGACCGAGCGCCGTCCGCATCCGGGTGGTGTCGAGGCCGCGGCCGTAGGTGAGCAGCGAGGTGACGTCCGGGCCGAGGTCGACGCGGTACAGCCGGCTCACGGCCTGCGAGACGGCGTCGGTGGCGGGACCGGGCACCGGCAGGACGGGCCGGCCGATCATGCCGAGCGCCTGGCTCAGGGTCAGCACGCCGTCGCCGGCCACGTTGACCTGCCCCGTGACGTCGCCGACGGTGGCCAGCCGCATCGCCTCGACCAGGTCGTCCTCGTGCACGAACTGCAGCCGCGGGTCGAAGCCGAGGACGGTGGGGGCGACGGGCAGCTCGAAGTAGTCCGTGAGCGCCGTGCGGGTGCCGGGGCCGACCGCGTTGGCGAACCGGAGCACGGCGACGTCGACGTCCGGGCGGCGCCGGGAGAAGCCGCGCACGTACCCCTCGACCTCGACCGAGTCCTTGCCCCACCCGGCGCGCGGCAGCACCTTGGCCGGGGTGTCCTCGGTGAACCTGGCCGGGTCCTTGGGGCTCGCGCCGTAGACCGACGACGTCGACTTCACCACCAGCCGCTGCACGCCCGCCGACTTCTGGCAGGCGGCCAGCAGCTGCATCGTCCCGATGACGTTGATCTCCTTCATCGACACCCGCCCGCCGGCGTGCACGGGGGTGGCGATGACGTTCATGTGCACGACGGTGTCGACGCCGGCCCGCTCGATCACCTTGGCGATCACGGGGTTGCGGATGTCGGCCCGGACGAACTCGGTGCCGCCGATGTCGTGGGTGGGCGGGACGACGTCGACGCCGATCACCTGGCGCACCTCGCCGCTGGTCGAGAGCATCCGCGCGAACCGTCCGCCGAGGTACCGGGACACACCCGTCACCAGCACCACCTCGGCCATGCGCCCGAGCCTAACCGGCTCGACCGCGCGCGGACGGGCCGGACGGCCGAACGAGGTCGCTGGACGCGAAGGACCCGCCCTGCTCCCGGGGGGAGGGGCGGGTCCTGGTGCAGCCGTCGCCGGTGGCGACGGCGCGACTCACTTCTTGTTGCGACGCTGGTGGCGCGTCTTGCGCAGCAGCTTGCGGTGCTTCTTCTTGGCCATCCGCTTGCGGCGCTTCTTGATGACAGAACCCATGAGGCCTCATTCGATCGGGGTGGTCAGGCGCGGTCGTGGTCGAGCGCACGTGCGCCCTACTGCCCCCAGGGTAGCCGGGTCCGGGCGGGAGCGACCACCCAGCCTGCGCCCGTCGATCCAGGGCCGCTCAGGCGGTGTCGACGAACGAGCCGCGCAGGTAGGCGTCGACGGCGTCCTCAGGCACGCGGAACGACCGACCCACGCGCACGGCCGGCATCTCGCCGGAGTGCACCAGGCGGTACACCGTCATCTTGGACACGCGCATGATCGAGGCCACCTCGGCGACGGTGAGGAACCGCACCTCGCTCAGGTCCCGCTCTGCTGCCATCTGCACCCTGCCTCAGCCGTGCGGGTGCGGGACAGGCCCCCCGGCCGGCCGCGATGTCCGCGTGATTGCGGTCAGGGTAGGGGCTGGTGTGGCTCGTGGGGAAGTGGTGACTCCTGAGCGGAGTAATCACGCTGGTGTCGTTCGCCCCAGGGCGACCACGCCGCTGGTCTAGTCGAAGTACGGGTCCAACCCGTGGAGCGGGAAGACGGCCTTCCGGGTCGCCATCACGGCGCGGTCGAGGGCGTCGGCGGGGTCGTAGCCGACCTCCCAGGAGCGCCACCAGGTGTCGGCGCCGTCGGTCATCCGCAGCGGGCCGGTGCGGCCGAGGGTGGAGCGCACGTGGTCGCGCCAGGCCTCGGGGACGGCGGTCGACGGAGCCACCGGGGCGTGGGCCGCGATCGCGACGAGGTGCGACCAGGACCGCGGGACGACGTCGACGATCTCGTACCCGCCGCCGCCGGTGGCCACCCAGCGGCCGTCGCAGACCTCGTGCGACAGGTCGTGCAGCATCTCGGCGACCAGCCGCTGGGCGTCGAGGGAGACGGCGAGGTGCGCCAGCGGGTCGAGGGCGTGGGTGTCGCAGCCGTGCTGGGTCACCAGCGCGTCCGGCGCGAACGCCCGCACCAGTGCCGGGACGACGGCGTGCACGGCGCGCAGCCAGTCGCGGTCGCCGGTGCCGGGCGGCAGCGCCACGTTGACGGCGGACCCCTCGGCGCCGGGGCCGCCGGTCTCGTCCGGGAAGCCGGTGCCGGGGAACAGCACCCGACCGGTCTCGTGCACGGAGACGGTGAGGACCCGCGGGTCGTCCCAGAACAGGGCCTGCGTGCCGTCGCCGTGGTGCACGTCGACGTCGACGTAGGCCACCTTCGTGGCGCCGGCGTCCAGCAGCCGCTGCACGGCCGCGGCGACGTCGTTGTAGACGCAGAACCCGGCCGCCCGGTCGCGGAAGGCGTGGTGCAGCCCGCCGCAGAAGTTCACCGCGTGCCGCACCTCGCCGGACCACACCTGGTCGGCGCAGTCCACGCTGGCCTGCAGCACCCGGGCGCTGGCGTCGTGCATGCCGGCGAAGGCCGGGTCGTCCGTGGTGCCCAGACCACGTGCCTCGTCGGCGTCGTCGGGGTGCTCGGACGCATGCTGCACGGCGCGCACGTAGCCGAGGTCGTGGACGGTGCCGAGCAGGTCGTCCGACGCGACGCCGGCGCCGGCCACCTGCATCCCCGGCAGGTCGAACAGCCCGAGCTGGTCGGCGAGGCGGGCGGTGAGGTCGAGACGCACCGGCGCCATGGGGTGGCTGGACCCGAAGTCGTAGCGGTTGAAGTCGGGGTCCCACACGACCCGGGTGCCGGAAGCCATCCCCTGACGCTAGCGTCAGCGCTGGTCAGGAGCACCGCGGCGGCCGCCCCGGCCGGTTCGCGCGGGTCGGACGGGTCGGACGGGTCGGACGGGGAGGGTCGATGGCGCAGACCGGCGTGCCCCGCGGCTACTACCTGCCCTCCGGCGCCGGCGCCTTCGCCCGCACCCGGGCCCGGGTCGACGCGGTCGGCCGCAACTCCCCCGCCCGGCTCGCCATCTCGGTCTTCGCCACCGTCATCGTGCTGGTCACCGGACTGCTGTCCCTGCCGCTGGCCACCCAGAGCGGCCAGCGCGCACCGTTCGCCGACGCGCTGTTCACCGCCACGTCCGCCGTCTGCGTCACGGGCCTGGTCACGGTCGACACCGCCGCGTACTGGTCCGGCTTCGGTCAGGTCGTGATCCTGGTGGCGATCAAGGTCGGCGGACTCGGCGTCATCACGCTGGCGGCGCTGCTGGGCCTGGCCGTCTCGCGCCGGCTCGGGCTCACCGGCAAGCTGCTCGCCCAGCGCGAGACCAAGGCGGAGCGGCTCGGCGAGGTCGGCACCCTGCTCCGGGTGGTGATCGGCACCTCGCTCGCGATCGAGGCGGTCCTCACCCTGGTGCTCTTCCCCCGCTTCCTGGTCCTGCAGGAGTCCGTGGGCGAGGCGGCCTGGCACGCGGTGTTCTACGCCATCAGCGCCTTCAACAACGCCGGGTTCGCCTCGCACCCCGGCGGCCTGCCCCCCGGGTCGGTCGGCGACTGGTGGCTGTGCGTGCCGCTGGCGGTCGGCGTGCTGATCGGCAGCGTGGGTTTCCCTGTGCTGGTGGCGGTCGGGCGGGCGTGGCGCAGCCCGCGGCGCTGGGGTCTGCACGCCCAGCTCACCGTCACCACCACCTTGCTGCTGCTGGTGGTGTCGATCGTGGTCCTCGGGTGGTTCGAGTGGACGAACCCCCGCACGCTCGGTGCGCTGTCCGGGGACGAGAAGGTCCTCGCCACGCTGTTCATGGCGGTGATGCCCCGGTCCGGGGGGTTCGCCACCCTGGACGTGTCGTCGATGCGCGGGGAGACCTGGCTCGCCACCGACATGCTGATGTTCATCGGCGGCGGCAGCGCCTCCACCGCGGGCGGGATCAAGGTGACCACGCTGGCGGTGCTGTTCCTGGCGGTCGTCGCCGAGGCCCGCGGCGACCAGGACGTCGAGGCGTTCGGGCGCCGGATCCCGACCTCGACCGTGCGGCTGTCGGTCACCGTCCTGCTGGTCGGCTCGACCCTGGTCGCCATCTCCACCATGGCGCTGCAGGCGGTCACCGGCGAGAGCCTGGACGTCGTCCTGTTCGAGGTGCTCTCGGCGTTCGCCACCTGCGGCCTGTCGCAGGGCCTGACCCCGGACCTGCCCGACGCGGGCAAGCACCTGCTCTCCGCGCTGATGTTCCTGGGCAGGACGGGCACCATGTCCCTGGCGGCCGCGCTCGCGCTGCGCGAGCGCCCCAAGCAGTTCCGGCTCGCGGAAGAGAGGCCCATCGTTGGGTGACAAGAACCTGCACGAGGACGCCGTCCTGGTCATCGGCCTCGGACGCTTCGGCGCCGCGATCGCCGACGCCCTCAACCGCCTCGGGCACGACGTCCTGGCGATCGAGAACAACCCCAAGATCGTCCAGGAGTGGGCGGGGCGGCTGACGCACGTGGTCGAGGCCGACGGCACGAACATCGACGCCCTCAAGCAGCTCGGGGTGCAGGAGTTCAAGATCGCCGTGGTCGGCATCGGGACCTCGATCGAGGCCAGCGTGCTGGCCACCGCCAACCTGGTCGACCTCGGCAACAAGCAGGTCTGGGCCAAGGCGATCACGCCCTCGCACGGACGGATCCTGCAGCGGATCGGCGCGCACCGCGTCGTCTACCCCGAGGCCGACGCCGGCGACAAGGTGGCGCACCTGGTGTCGGGGAAGCTGCTGGACTACATCGAGTTCGAGGACGGCTTCGCCATCGTCAAGATGCGGCCGCCGCTGGAGACCCAGGGCTTCACGCTGGCGCAGTCGGGCGTGCGCAAGAAGTACGGCGTCACCGTGGTCGGCCTGAAGTCCCCCGGCGAGGACTTCACCTACGCCGTCCCCGACACCATGGTGACCCGGCACGACATGCTCATCGTCGCCGGCAACTCCCAGCTGCTGGAGCGCTTCGCCGCCCGGCCGTAGGGCGCACGTGCCGGGACGACGGAACCGACGTCCTCATCCAGCCGTGGCGGCCGCTGCCGGCCGCCGCTTCCGTCGTCCCGGTACGCCGCCGCGCAAGCGCAGCACGTCCTCGACGGTGTCACCCACCCAGCTCTGGTCGTACATCACCTGCTCCCAGGAGAAGCGCAGCACCAGCCACCCGGCTCGGACGAGCTCGTCGTAGCGCCGGCAGTCGCGGTCGAACCCCTTGCGCGATCCGTGGAACTCGTAGCCCTCCGCCTCCAGGGCGATCCGGCGCACCGGATCCCCGAGGTCGACGAACCCGCTCAGCCGGGCGGTGCGGAACGGCACCTGCAGGTCGAACTCCGTCATTCCCCGTGCCAGGACGATGCCCCGCAGGCCGGACTCGAGCGGGCTCATGGACCGGTGGTCGGCCGCGTCCGCGACCCGCCGCGCAGGCGCCGCGCCCGGCCCGCGCACCGCCCCGGCCGCGTGCACCAGCTCGTCCTTCTCGACGGCGCGGCGTCGGAGGGCGGAGTCGGCGACGGTCAAGGCGTCGGCGAACGGCATCGTGCGGGCGCAGTCGAGCACGGTGCGCAGCGGGCTGGTCACCCGACCCCGGACCTCGTGCGCCCCGAGGTCGGTCCAGTGCAGCCGGGTCCCGGTGGCCACCGGTCGCGAGGTGGCACCGCGGGGCACGGTCACGTCGGTCGTCACCGGGTCGTGCAGCGTCTCGAGGAACCACAACCGAGCCGCGGCGGCGTGCGACACCACCCCGCGGTGGACCAGCGCCTGCCGCAGCGGGTCGGGGGTGCTCGGCAGCGACAGCTTGCCGCGCCCGACCCGGACCAGCAGGCCGGCGTCGACCGCCGCCTCGATCCGTCGACGCGGGTGCTCGGAGAGCAGCTGGCCCCAGGTCACCACACCCTGGGACCTCTGGGCGGTGCGCAGCACGGGTTCGACGTCCATGCGGCGAACCTGGCCCGTCCGCCGTCACGGCCGTCGCGGTACCTGGCTCACCTGTGGACCGGACCGACGGAACCGAGGCTGTGGACGGCGGGAGGTGGCTCCTCTCGCGCCGCGGTTCCGTCGCTCCGGCACGCGCCCCTCGCCTAGCCTGGGCCGCATGATGATCCGGCCGGTCGAGCTGAAGGCGATCGAGGCCGGGACGATCGACCTCGCGTTCCGGCGGTGGGACCGGCCGCGGGTGGTCGTGGGCACCCGGATGCGGACGATGGTCGGGCTGATCGAGGTGACCTCGGTCGACCAGGTGGCGCCGTCGCGGATCACCGCCGCCGAGGCGCGCCGGGCCGGTGCGCCGTCGCTCACGGCGCTGAGGAGCCTGCTGGCGGCGAAGGCGGACCGGCCGGTGTTCCGGGTCGGGCTGCGGTTCGCCGGGCCCGACCCGCGGGTGGCGCTGCGGTCGGCCGTCCCGACCGAGGAGGAGGTCGCCGGGCTGACCGCCCGGCTCGCGCGGCTCGACGCCGCCTCGCCGATCGGCCCGTGGACCCGGCAGACCCTGGAGATCATCGACCGGCGGCCGACCGTGCGGGCGCCCGACCTGGCCGCCGAGCTCGGCCGCGACACCCCGGACTTCAAGAAGGACGTGCGCAAGCTCAAGGAGCTCGGTCTCACCGAGTCGCTCGACATCGGCTACCGCCTCTCGCCGCGCGGGATCGCGGTGCTCGACGCCGACGGCGTGACCCGAACCCGCGAGCCGGCTCCCGAGGGCACCTCGTGGCCGCGGATCGGCGCACCGGCCACCCGGGCGCTGCGCGCGGCCGGCTACACCACGCTGGAGAGCCTCGACGGCGCCAGCGAGTCCGCGCTGCGGGCGCTGCACGGGTTCGGCCCGATCGCGCTCGATCGGCTCCGCGACGGGCTCACCCGGGCGGGGCTCTCGCTGGTGCCCTGAGAGTCGTTGGGCCGGAAGGGGTAGGTACGGGTACCGGACCGGGCCGGAACCGAGGACGCAGGTGACCACCGGCTGCCACCGTCAGGGCATGACCACGATCCTGCCCGAGGGCGCCACCGGAGGTCCTGGCCGCGGTCACGCTGGCCCACGTCGTGCCGGGGCTGCTGCTCAACTACTACGGCGCGGCGCGCGGCGGGTGGCGGTGGACGGCGGCAGCCGGCGTCGTGCTCGTCCTCGCGGTGTCGCTGTTCCGGGTCCAGGGCGCGATCCCGTTCTTCTGAGCGGTCAGGCGGGCCGGTGCAGGACGAGCCGGCGCTCGTGCTCGGCGACGTGCTCGCGCGGCGGCGCGAACGCCCCGGTGCGCCCGGTGGGCTCGAAACCGGCTGTGGCGTAGAGCCTCACGGCGGTCTCGTTCGCGTCCGCGACCTCGAGGGTCAGTGCGGCGGCCCCGACCTCGCGCGCGGAGCGCACCAGCGCGTCGAGCAGCGCGCGGGCGACGCCCCGCCCCCGCGCCGACGGATCGACCCAGAAGGTGATCACGGCGAGCTCCCCCGGCACGCGGCGGTCGGGCACCAGACCGCCGATGCCGACGTCGCGTCCCCCGTCCACGGCCACCAACAGCACCGTCCGCGGACGCGCGATCCAGGCGCTCCAGAACTCCGCGGGCTGGTCGACCTCCTCGGCGTACGTGCGGTAGAACGCGTCCGGGTCCGCCTGCAGCGCAGTCAGTCTCAGCTCGCGCAGGCGCGCCTCGTCGCCGGGGACGAGCCGTTCGACCCGTACCGCCATCAGGCGACGTGCACCGGGTCGCCCACGGCGACCACACCCGGCCGTACCACCTCGGCGAGCACGCCGAAGTCCGCACCCGCGTGCTCGGTGAGGCCGCGCAGGACCGCCTTGTCCTCCGGCAGGTGCGCCTGCGCCATCGTCGTCATCACGCAGCGCGGCATCGGCATCACCACCTCGAGCACGACCTCGCCGACCCGTACCTCGCGGCCGACCCAGTCCTGCTCCACGGGTCCACGCAGGTCACCGGTGCCGACCACGAGGTTCGGGCGGAAGCGCGCCGGGGGTGCGGGGTGGCCGAGCAGCCCGGCGAGCCAGTCCAGCGACGCCGTCGTGAGCAGGTGCACGGGGCCGTCGTCGTGGTGGTCGACCTCGCCCTCGCGGCGCACGGACGCGCGGCGGCCGGCCAGGTCGCTCAGCGCGGCGTCGAGGTCGGCGCCCACCGGAAGCACCCGGCCGTCGCTCCAGGTCACCTCGGGCGCCGACGCCCCGTCCGGGAGCGAGGCCGACAGGTCGAGCAGACCCTCCAGCCGCCGGAACCGCTTCGAGCTCTTGCCGCTCCCGAGCTTCCCGTCGTCGTCGACGACCGCCCACAGCCGGTCGCCGGCCAGGCCCCGGACGTCGATGTCGGAACGCGAGATCCGTTCTCCCAGCATGGACTTCACCGGGTAGCGCCACAGCTCGTCGAGCGTCCCGACCTGGGTCACCTCACGCCTGCCCGGACGAGAGCTCGCGGGAGCGGTCGCGGGCGGCCTCCATCGCGGTGAGGAATGCGGCGCGCACCTTGTGGTCGTCGAGCTGGCGCAGGGCGGCCATGGTCGTGCCGGCCGGGCTGGAGACCTGCTCGCGCAGCACCGTGGGGTGCTCGCCCGTCTCGCGCAGCATGGTGGCCGCGCCGTACAGGGTCTGCACCACCAGCTCGGTGGAGGTGGCGCGGGGCAGCCCCAGGAGCACGCCGGCCTCGATCATCGCCTCGACCACGTAGAAGATGTACGCCGGCCCGGAGCCCGAGATGGCCGTCACGGCGTCCTGGTAGCTCTCGGGGACGGTGAGCACCTTGCCGGTGGCCGCCAGCAGCGCGCGGGCGCGCTCGAGGTGGTCCGGGTCGCAGTGCGAGCCGGCCGAGATGGCGGCCATCCCCTCGTCGACCAGGGCCGGGGTGTTCGGCATGACCCGCACCACGGCGACGCCGTCGGGCAGCCGCTTCTCGACGTACTCGGTGCTGATCCCCGCCGCGATGCACACCACGAGCGCGCCGGGACGCAGCGTCTCGGCGACCTCGCGCAGCAGCCCGTCCATGTCCTGCGGCTTGACCACCAGCACGACGGTGTCGGCCGACCCGGTGGCCTCGGCGTTGCCGGTGACCTCCACGCCGTACTTCTCCGCCAGCTCGGCCGCGCGCTCCGGACGGCGCTCGGTGACCACCAGGTCGCCCGGCTCCCAGCCGGCCCGCAGCAGGCCGGACAGCAGGGTCTCGCCCATCACGCCGGCGCCGAGGACGGCGACCCGCTCGCGGCGTCCGGCCTGCTCGGTCACGGCTCAGCCCCTCGTCGCCAGGGCCCGCAGGAAGAACGCCACGTTGGCGGGCTTCTCGGCCATCCGGCGCATCAGGTAGCCGTACCACTCCTCGCCGTAGGGGAGGTAGACGCGCACGGTCTCGCCGAGCTCGGCCAGGCGCTTCTGCTCGTCCGGGCGGATGCCGTAGAGCATCTGGAACTCGTAGGTGCCGGCCTCGCGCTCGGCCTTGACCGCGAGCGCCCCGCCGATGTCGACCAGCCGGGGGTCGTGGGTGGCGAGCATCGGGTAGCCCTCGCCGTTCATCAGCACCTTGGTGCAGCGCACGTAGCTGCGGTCGACCTCGGACTTGTCGACGTACGCGACCGACGACGGCTCGTCGTACGCGCCCTTGCACAGCCGCACCCGCGACCCTTCGCCGGCGAGGTCGCGGCAGTCGCCCTCGGTGCGGCGCAGGTACGACTGCAGCACCGCGCCGACCCAGGGGAAGTCCTCGCGCAGCGCGACGACCGACTCCAGCGTCGCGTCCGTCGTGGTGTGGTCCTCCATGTCGACCGTGACCGTGGTGCCTGCTGCGGCTGCGGCCTCGCAGATCGTCCGGGCGTGCTCGGTGCTGACCTTCGGACCGTCGGGCCCGAGCGCCTGGCCGATCGCCGACAGCTTCACCGACACCTCGGCCCGCCCGCCCTGGGTCAGCCCGGCGTCCGACAGCCGGGTCAGCAGGGTGAGGTAGGCGTCGCGCACCTGCTCGGCCTGGGACGGCTCGGTGGTGTCCTCGCCGAGGTGGTCGATGGTGACGGTGAGTCCGTCCTCGACGAGCGCGGTCGTGTCGCGGACGGCGTCGTCGGTGTGCGCGCCGGAGACGAACCTGGCCACGACGTCGCGGGAGACGGGCGCCGTCTCCACCAGGTCGCGCAGCCGGTGGCTCTTGGCGGCCTGCAGGATCGGCGCCCGCAGCAGTGAGCTCAGCATGGCCGCAGCCTACGCGGCGCGCGGACGCCGTCCGGACCCCTGCCGGACCCGCCGCTCAGGGCGTCCGGCGCGGCAGCGTGGCGGCACCGAGCACGAGCGCGGCGACCACGAACCCGGCGATGACGGCGAGCTCGCCGCCGATGCCCGGCCACGGCTCCGCGGTCTGCGCCACCTCGGTGAGCGCGTCGACGGCGTAGGAGAGCGGGAGGACGTCGGAGACCCGCTCCAGGACGGTGGGCAGGTCGTCGCGCGGCACCAGCAGGCCGCAGAGCAGGAACTGGGGCAGGACGATCGCCGGCATCAGCTGCACGGCCTGGAACTCGGTGCGCGCGAACGAGCTCGCCGCGAGCCCCGTGGTGGTGCCGAGCAGCGCGACCGACACCGCGATGACGACCAGCCACCACAAGGGGCCCTGCACGTCGAGCCCGCAGACGTAGTGCGCGAACAGCGACGCCACGACCGCCTGGACGACGGCGGCGAGGCCGATGGCCAGGGCGTAGCCGAGGACGACGTCGGCGCGGTGCACCGGCAGCGTCATCAGCCGCTCCAGCGTCCCGGACTGGCGCTCGCGCAACGTGGCGACGCTCGTCACGAGGAACATCACGACGAACGGGAAGACGCCGAGCAGCTGGGCACCGATCCGGTCGAAGACCGGCGTGCCGTCGAACACCCACGCCAGCAGCCCGATCAGCACGCACGGCAGCACCACGACGAGCGCGACGGTGCGGTGGTCGTGCCGCAGCTGGGCCAGCACGCGCCCGGCGCAGGCCAGGGTCAGGCGCGGGTTCATGCCACCTCCCCCGTCGCGGCGTCGTCGACCAGGGCGAGGAAGGCGCCCTCGGCGTCGGCGGCGCCGGTGCGCGCCAGCAGGTTCTGCAGGGTGTCGTCGGCCAGCACGTCGCCGGACCGCATCAGCACCAGCCGGTCGCAGCGGGTCGCCTCGTCCATGACGTGGCTCGACACCAGCAGCGAGGTGCCCGCGGCCGCGAGCCGCGCGAACAGCTCCCACAGGTCGCGGCGCAGCACCGGGTCGAGGCCGACGGTCGGCTCGTCCAGCACGAGCAGGCTCGGGGACCCGACCATCGCAGCGGCCAGCGAGACCCGCGAGCGCTGCCCGCCCGACAGCCGGTCGACGACCGAGTCGCGGCGGTCCGCGAGGTCGACCTCGCCCAGCACCCGCTCGACGTCGTCGCGTCCGGCACCGACCAGGGTGGCGAAGTAGCGCAGGTTCTGCTCGACGGTGAGGTCGGCGTAGACGCTCGGGCTCTGGGTGACGTAACCGACCCGGAGCCGCAGCGAGGGGTGCCCGGCCGGCTGCCCGAGCACCTCGACGGTGCCGCCGGCGACCTTCTGCACGCCCACCACCGCGCGCATCAGGGTGGTCTTGCCCGACCCGCTCGGACCGAGCAGGCCGACCACCTGGCCGGTGGGCACCACCAGGTCGAGCCCGCCGATCACCTCGCGTCCGCCGCGCACCACCCGCAGGCCGCGCACCTCGATCGCCGCACCGTGTTTCCCCATGCGGGGAAATGTACGCCGCCCGTCGCGAGTTGTCACCACCCCACCAGGCTCGGACCCGGCGTGGTGGTGACACGTCCGCGTCAGGTGGTGAGGTACCGCTGCAGGGTCGGGCCGTACCAGGCGACGAGCTCGTCGATGTCGGCCGAGGCCACCGGCTCGAGCTCCACGACGTAGCGCAGCAGCGCCATCCCGGCGACCTGGCTGACCACCAGCGACGCCGCGCGCGCCGGGTCCGTCGCTCCCCCGGCGGTGGCCATCTGCCGCACCAGGTGGCCGGCCACGAAACCCGGGACGCTGGTGGCGACGCCCCCACCCGCGACGATCGTGCGCAGGACGGCCACCAGCCGCTCGCGGTGCTCGGGCGGGTCCCACAGGCCGCAGAAGGCGCGCACCAGCCGCTCGCCGATGCCGTCCGGCCCGCCCTCGACGACCTGCTCGAGGATGCTCGTGGGATCGAAGGGCAGCTCGAGCGACGCCGCGAACAGCGCCTCCTTGCCGCCGAAGTAGTGCCGCACCAGAGCGGGGTCGACGTCGGCGCGACGGGCGACCGCACGAACCGAGGCACCCTCGAACCCGTTGGCGGAGAACTCCTCCCGCGCCGCGGCCACGATGGCGGAGCGGGTGTCGACCTCCGGGCGCGGACCGCGGCGGGCCCGGGTCACCGCCGTTCTCCGCTCACGGTGCGGGCCGGGTCGGCGCCCCCACGGCCAGGTGCGTGCGGGCGAACGACAGCGACTCGAGCAGGTCGCGGTCGCGGTCGGCGGCGGTGCGGCACCGGCGGGTGTTCACCTCGAGGACGACGACGCCCTTCCAGCCCGAGGTGGTGAGGTGCTGCAGCACCTCGGCGCAGGGCTGGCCGCCGCGTCCGGGGACGAGGTGCTCGTCCTTGGGCGAGCCGGTGCCGTCCGCGAGGTGCAGGTGCCGCAGCCGCGGTCCGAGCCGGCGCACCATGTCGAGGGGGTCGGAGCCGGCGGTGGCCGAGTGCGACAGGTCGACGGTGACGTGGTCGTAGTCCTCGTCGGTGGGGTCCCAGTCCGGCAGGTAGGCCGGGATCTCGCGCTGGCGCACCCGCCACGGGTACATGTTCTCGACCGACACCACGACGCCGGTCTCCTGGCTGATCCGGCGCACGCCCTCGACGAAGCCCTCGGCGTACTCGCGCTGCCAGCGGAACGGGGGGTGGGCCACGACGGTGTCGGCCCCCAGCTTCTGCGCGAGGTCGACCGCGCCGGTGATCTTGGCCCAGGCCTCCTTGCCCCACACCCGCTGCGTGATGAGCAGCGTCGGCGCGTGGACCGCCACCACCGGGACGCCGTAGTGGCGGCTGAGCGAGGCCAGCGCGTCGGCGTCCTGGCTGAGGGGGTCGGTCCAGACCATCACCTCGAGGCCGTCGTAGCCGAGGCGCGCAGCGGTCTCGAACGCCACCGGGATGCCCACCGGGTAGGTGGACGACGTCGAGAGCGCGACGTCGATCCCCTCGGGGCGCGGCAGCGGCTGGACCACGCCTCCACAGTAGGCGGGTGGCCGCCGCGTGCCCGTCGGCGGCCTGCCACGGGTGAGCGCGGGCGACCAGGACCCTCAGCCGGCGCTGATCCAGTCCAGCCGCCGCAGGATGATGCCCTCGCGCAGCGCCCAGGGGCAGACCTGCAGCTCGGCGACGTCGAGCAGCTCCATCACCGCGTGGGCCACGAGCGCGCCGGCGAGGAGCTGGTGGGCGCGGCCGGGCGAGACCCCCGGCAGCCCCGCCCGCTCGGCCGCGCTCGTCCTGGCCAGCCGCGGGACCCACTCGGCCAGGTCGTCGCGACGCAGCACCCGGGGCACGTAGGCGCCCTCGCTGCTCGGCGCGGCGCCCGCCACCCGGGCGAGCGAGCGCATCGTCTTGCTCGACCCCACCACCAGGTCCGGGACACCGCCACGCGACAACCCGCGCACCGCCTTGGCGACCTCGACCCGCACCAGCTTGCGCAGCGCCTTCACCTCGCCGTCGCGCGGCGGGTCGTGCCGGAGGTGCTCGCGGGTCAGGCGTCCCGCCCCGAGCGGGAGGCTCAGCGCGGCCTCGGGGTCCTCGTCGGCACCGACGGCCAGCTCCAACGACCCGCCGCCGATGTCGACCACCAGCAGCCGCCCGGCCGACCAGCCGAACCAGCGGCGGACGGCGAGGAAGGTCAGCCGCGCCTCGGCGTCACCGGTGAGCACCTGCAGGTCGACGCCGGTCTCGGCGCGCACCCGCTCGAGCACCTCCTGCCCGTTGGGCGCCTCGCGGACGGCCGAGGTGGCGAACGGGAGGATGTCCTCGCAGCCGGTGTCCTCGGCCACCCGCAGCGCCTCGCCGACGAACCGCACCAGCCGGTCCGCGCCGGACGGGCCGATGGTGCCGTCGTCGCGCAGGTGCTCGGCCAGCCGCAGCTCCTCCTTGTGCGAGGTCGCGGGCCACGGCCGCGCGCCGGGGTGGGCGTCGACCACGAGCAGGTGCACCGTGTTCGAGCCGACGTCCAGCACGCCCAGCCGCATGCCGCGACGCTACCGCGCCGCCGGCGGGTCAGGTGGTCCTCGCGCGGTCGCCGGGACGCCGCTCGCCTGCGCGACATAGGGTTCACCCGTGCCGACGCCTTCCGAGACCTCCCTCGACGCGACCCGCGTCTGGGTCGAGCTGGCCGACCCCGAGACGCCGGAGGGCGAGGTCGCCACCCAGGTCTTCCGGGTCGACGTCACCTGGCTCACCTCGTCGTGGACCTGCATCTTCGGCCGCGGGTGCCACGGCATCTACGCCGACCGCCCCCTCGACGGCTGCTGCACCCTCGGCGCGCACTTCGCCGACGCCGACGACGAGAAGCGGGTGCGCGGGCACGTCAAGAAGCTCAGCGCCGACACCTGGCAGCGCGCCCCGCGGGCGCGCAAGAAGGACGGCGGGTGGGTCGAGCTCGACCCGGACGGCGCACGCAAGACCCGGGTGCTGGACGGCGCCTGCATCTTCCTCAACGACCCCGGCTTCGCCGACTCCTCCGGGCGCGAGCGGGCCGGCTGCGCGCTGCACCACCTGGCCGAGGACGAGGGCGTCTCGTTCGTGCAGACCAAGCCGGACGTCTGCTGGCAGCTCCCCCTGCGGCGCACCTACCGCACCGTCGAGCGCCCTGACGGCACCAGCTACCTCGAGGTCAGCATCGGCGAGTACGACCGTCGCGGTTGGGGCGAGGGCGGGCACGACCTCGACTGGTACTGCACCGGCAACCCCGAGGCGCACGTGGGCACCCAGCCGGTCTACCTCAGCAACCGCGACGAGCTGGTCGAGCTGGTGGGACTGCCTGCCTACGAGGCGATCTCACGGGTGTGCGACCAGGCCCTCGGCGTCCACAAGCGGCTGCCCCTGTTCGTTCACCCGGCCACGGCGGCCGCCCGCGCCGGAGCGGCGACAGGAGCGCGCACCACCCAGAGTCCGAGCAGCAGCAAGCAGGCCAGGACCACCACGTAGCCCACCGCGCCCGGGGTGGCCCACGCCACCTCCTGGCCGTACCGGGCGAGGGCGAGCGCGTGCAGCGCGACGAACACCAACGCGGTCGCCCCGAGCGGACGCACCCGCACGACGTCGTCCTCCACCCTGGCGTGCACGGCGGCGACGGCCAGCCCGATGAGCCACGCGCCGACGGCGTGCGCCGTCAGCGGCGTGAGCTCCCAGCCCCACCACCCGGCGCTGCCGGGCGCCAGCCAGAGCGCGGCGCCACCGGCCCCGAGCAGAGCCGCGAGCACCACCAGCAGCGCCCGCACCCAGGCCGGCAGGCGCCCGGTCCGGGCCCGGTTGTGGGCACCGGTCCGCCTCTGCCGCACCAGGAGAGCCAGCATCACGACCGGCACCACGGCGTACACGACGAGCCACCCCCAGGCGACCGCCCGGGTCTGCGCCGCCTGGTCGGCGCCGAGGTGGAACAGCGGCAGGTGCAGCAGGGTCGCCACGAGCGTCAGGGTGGTGAACACCATCACCGCGGGGACGCTGATCCGCCCCTCCGGCCAGGTCCGCGCGCGGGCGCCGCCGACCTCGAGCACGGCGCTGGCCCAGTACGAGGCGCCGAGGAACACCGCCGTCATCGGGGACGCCACGGTCCACGCGAACCAGTCCGCCGTCCGCAGCGGGAAGACGAACAGCGGGATCCCGGCCAGCAGCACCAGGCCCGCGGCCACGAGGAGCAGCGAGCGCACCGACCGGGTCACCCCTGCTCCCCCCGCGCCAGGGCGAGGTACCGGTGGACGAGCTGGACCGCGATCGCGCCGTCACCGACCGCGGTGGCCACGCGCTTCACCGAGCCGCTGCGCACGTCGCCTGCCGCGAACACCCCGGGCGTGCTGGTCTCCAGCACGAACCGCGGCCGCTCGAGCGGAGGCGTCACGGCCGGCTCGTCGACGTCGTGCCCGCACAGCACGAAGCCCCAGCGGTCGCGCTGCACGCAGTCGCCCATCCACTCCGTGCGCGGCACCGAGCCGATCAGGACGAACAGCGAGGTGTACGGCTCCTGCGTGACCTCCCCGGAATCGAGGTCGCGCAACGAGACCGACGACAGGCAGCCGTGCTCGGAGGTGCCGTCGACGACCTCGACGCGGTGCCGGACGTCGACGTTCGGCGTCGCGTCGAGCTGCTCGATGAGGTACTCGGACATGCTCTGCGCCAACGAGTGCGAGCGCACCAGGACGCTCACGCGGTCGGCGTAGCGCGACAGGTAGAGGGCTGCCTGGCCGGCCGAGTTCCCGCCCCCGATCACCGCCACCGCGTGCCCGCGGGTGCTCGGCGCCTGCGTCACGGCGGCGCCGTAGAAGACCCCGCGCCCCACGAGGTCCTCCAGCAACGGGACGTCGAGGCGGCGGTAGTCGACGCCGGTGGCGACGACCACGCAGCGGGCGCGCACGGTGCTGCCGTCCGAGAGGGTGACGACCCGCAGGTCCTCCTCGGTGGCCTCGGTGGCGAGCCCGACCGCGTTGCGCATGAACAGGAACTCGGTGCCGAAGGTCCAGGCCTGCTGGAACGAGCGGAACGCGAGCTGGTTGCCGCTGACGCCGCGGGAGAAGCCCGGGTAGTTGCGGATCAGCGAGCTCGTGCCCGCCTGCCCGCCGACCGCAGCCTGCTCGACCAGCAGGGTCGACAGGCCCTCGGACGAGGCGTACACCGCCGCCGCCAGGCCGGCGGGTCCGGCGCCGACCACCACGACGTCGAGCAGCCGCTCGGGGTCGGGCTGGCGAGTGAGGCCGAAGGCGTCGGCGATCTCGATCAGGGTGGGTGCCACGAGCACCGTTGGTGGGTTGGTGAAGCGCAGGACGATGACCGGCAGGGCCGGGTCCGCGAGCCCGAGGTCGGCGAGGGCGGCAGCGGCCGCACCGGCGGCGTCGTCGTCGGTGGCGTAGAACCCGACCGGGATGTGGTTGCGGCTGAACAGGTCCCGCAGGGTCTGGGTCTCCGCGTCGGCCAGCTCGCCGACGATGCGCACCGCCTCGAAGCCGGTGCCCTGCGCCATGTGCCAGTCGACGAGGGCGTCGCTGACCGCGCTGTGGAACTCCTCGTCGCGCACGTGCTCGGGGCGCACCAGCGTGAGGTCGGCCTGCCCCGCCGCCATCGCGGCGAACACCGTCGCCGCCGAGGCGAAGTCGCCCCAGGTGACGCAGACGGCCCGCTTGGCCGTGGGCTGCAGGCCGCGGGCGCGCCCGAGGAAGGCGATGCCGTCGGTGTCGTCGCTGCTGTAGGTGCCGATGACCAGCGCCACGGGCTGCTGCTGGCGGGCGAGCTCGGACAGCAGCAGCTCGGCCGAGCCGTAGTCGGACCGGGCCAGCACCGTGTACTCCGCGCCGTACCGCACCCGCAGCTCTCGCTCCAGGGCGGTGCGGCTGGCGGCGTCCGGGCTCGCCACCACCAGGACCGGGCTGTCGGTCACGTCTCGTCGCTCTCGTTCGCTCTGCGTCCCCGCACGGTCACGGTAGGACGCCCGCGCGCGGCTGTGAACCGGTTATCCGGGAGCCACCTGCGCGCTCGGGGCGCCGCCGTGTCCGTTCTGTCCCGACGGCTACCGTTCGCGGGTGCCCGACGCGTCCCCCGACGAGCTGCCCGACGAGCTGCCCGGTGTGATCCCCAGCCCCAACATCTGGCAGTGGCCGGACGTCTACGAGCTGGAGAACCGCGGCGTCGACCCGGACGGCGTGATCGAGCAGGCGATGCGGGAGGTGCATGACTGGAGCGGCGCGCACCTGCTCGACGTCGGGTGCGGCTCGGGGTTCCACCTGCCGCGGTTCGCCGTCGACGCCACGCAGGTCACGGGGGTCGAGCCGCACCCGCCGCTGCTCGACGCGGCGCGCCGCCGGGTGGAGGGGCTGGCACCGGCGCTGCGCGAGCGGGTCACCGTCCTGCCCGGTTCCGCCGAGCGGCTACCGCTGCCCGACTCCTGCGTCGACGTCGTCCACGCGCGGTGGGCGTACTTCTTCGGGCCGGGCTGCGAGCCCGGGCTGGCCGAGCTGCGGCGGGTGCTGCGTCCGGGCGGCACCGCGTTCGTGGTCGACAACGACGCGACCCGGTCGACGTTCGGCTCGTGGTTCCGCCGCGCGCTCCCCTCGTACGACCCGCCGGCGGTCGACCGGTTCTGGCGCCGGCAGGGCTTCACCCAGGTGCCGCTCGACATCCGGTGGGAGCTGCCGGACCGGCCCACCTTCGCGCGGGTGGTGAAGATCGAGTTCAGCGCGGCGATGGCGGACACGATCCTGGCCGAGCACCCGGGGACGACGGTCGACTACGCGGTCGCCCTGCGCTGGCGCCGGTACTGAGAAGTGCTCGGGGTCAACGGAAGTCGCGTGACGACTGCCGTGCCTGCAGCACCGAGCCGGCGCCCGGGATGGCGTCGTCGAGACTGCTGACGCGGTCCGCGATCAGGTTCGTGGCGCCCTCGTTCCGCTCGAGGATGCCTCGCACCACCACGGCCACGCGGTTGCGCGCCGCCCGCCGGTGGGCCTTCATCACGCCGACCGAGCACACCACGTTGAGCATGCCCGTCTCGTCCTCGAGGTTGAGGAAGGTGGTGCCGCGCGCCGTGCCGGGCCGCTGCCGGTGGGTGATCAGGCCGGCGACGTGCACCCGTCGTCCTGGCTCGGTGGTGGCGAGATCGTCCACGGACCGGATGCCGAACCCGCGCAGCCGCTCGCGCAGGTGCTCCACCGGGTGGCGTTCGGGCGAGACCCGGGTGGCCCACAGGTCGGCGAGGGTGATCTCGACGTCGGTCATCGGCGGCAGCTCGGGGGCGGGCGCGGCCGGGGTGGTGCCGGCCACCTGGTCGGCGCTCTCCGCGGCTCCGGCGCCCCACAGCGCCTGCCGGCGGTCGAGGCCGAACGACTCGAACGCGCCCGCCGTGGCCAGCGCCTCCAGCTGCGCCACCGTGAGCCGGGCGCGCCGGGACAGGTCGGTGGCGTCGGTGAAGGGCGCCTCCTCGCGCGCCACGACGATCCGCCGGGCCACCTCCAGCCCGATGCCGCGGACGGCGTCGAGCCCCATCCGCACGGCGAGACCGCCGTCGCGCCGGTGCGTGAGGGTGGGATCCGGTGTGTCGTGGCTGAACTCGGTGCGCAGGTACCGGGGCTCGCCGCAGCCGTCGAGACCGGTGGGAGCGACCCGTCCGGACGAGCCGTGCACCGGCTCGAGCCCGGCCTGGGCCCCGGACCGGAGCAGGTCCGGACGCCGCACCTCGACACCGTGCCGGCGTGCGTCGCCCACCAGCGACTGCGGCGAGTAGAACCCCATCGGCTGGTTGCGCAGCAGCCCCGCCAGGAAGGCCGCGGGGTGGTGCAGCTTGAACCACGACGACGCGTACACGAGCAGGGCGAAGCTCAGCGCGTGCGACTCCGCGAAGCCGAAGTTGGCGAACGACAGGATCTTCCCGTAGATCGCGTCGGCGGTCGCCCCCTCCAGGCCGCGTCGCGCCATGCCGGCGTAGAGCTTCTCGCGGATGCTCTCGATCCGCTCGACCCCGCGCTTGGAGCCCATCGCGCGGCGCAGCAGGTCGGCGTCGTCGCGGCTGCAGTCGCCCAGCGCCACGGCCATCGCCATCAGCTGCTCCTGGAACAGCGGGACGCCGCGGGTGCGCTCGAGCACCGGCACGAGGTCGGGGTGGTCGTAGGTGACCGCCTCCTGGCCGGTGGCCCGCCGGACGTACGGGTGCACGGCACCGCCCTGGATCGGGCCGGGCCGGATCAGGGCGATCTCGATCGCCAGGTCGTAGAACTCGCGCGGCCGCAGCCGGGGCAGGGTGCCGATCTGGGCCCGGCTCTCCACCTGGAACACGCCCACGGAGTCGGCGCGGCAGAGCATGTCGTAGACCGCGGGCTCCTCCTTGGGCAGCGTCGCCAGGGTCCACCGCTCCGCGAGGTGCTCGTCGACCAGCCGGATCATGTGGTCGAGCGCGCCGAGCATCCCCAGCCCGAGCAGGTCGAACTTGACCAGCCCCATCGACTCGCAGGCGTCCTTGTCCCACTGCAGCACCGTGCGACGGTCCATCCGCGCGCGCTCGATCGGGCACACCTCGCCGATGGGTCGTTCGGTGAGCACCATGCCGCCGGAGTGGATGCCGAGGTGTCGGGGTGCACCCAGCAGCTTCCCGGCGAGATCGACCACCGCGGAGGGGATGTCGTGGGCGGCGGCGTCACCTGCGTCGCCGGTGACGACCGGCTGCCAGCCGTCGACCTGCTTGGACCAGGCGTCCTGCTGGCCCTGGGAGTGACCCAGCGCCTTGGCGGCGTCGCGGACGGCCATCCGCGGCCGGTAGCTGATCACGTTGGCCACCTGCGCGGCGTTGTGCCGGCCGTAGGTGTCGTACACCCACTGGATGACCTCCTCCCGCCGGTCGGAGTCGAAGTCGACGTCGATGTCCGGCTCCTCGTCGCGGTGCGCCGAGATGAAGCGCTCGAACGGGAGCCGGTAGAAGACGGCGTCGACCGCCGTGATCCCCAGGGCGTAGCAAACGGCCGAGCTCGCCGCCGAACCCCTTCCCTGGCAGAGGATCCCGCGGCTGCGGGCGAAGTCGACGATGTCGTGGACGATGACGAAGTAGCCGGCGAAGTCCTTCTCGGCGATCACCCGCAGCTCGTGGTCGATCCGTGCGCGGGCCTCGTCGGCGTGCGGGGTGCCGGCGTACCGCTCCGCGAACCCGCGGTCCGCGAGCTCGCGCAGCCACTCGTCGGCGGTGCGGCCGGCGGGGATGCGGTGCTTCGGCAGCCGGGGCGAGGCCTTGCGCAGGTCGAACGCGAGCTCGTCGGCCATGGCCACGCTGCGCGGGACGGCGTCCGGGTACCGCTCGAGCGCGGCGGCCACCTCCGCGCCGGAGCGCAGGTGCGCCACCGCCGACAGGTCGAGCCAGCCGTCCATCTCGGCCAGGCTGCGCCGCGCGCGCACCGCGGCCATCGTCGCCGAGAGGCGTCCGCCCGCCGGGGTGGCGTGGTGCACGTTGCCCGCCGCGACGACCGGCAGCCCGTGCACGCGCGCCAGGTCGGCCAGCGCCTCGTTGGTGGCGTCGACGTCGGGCAGCCGGTGCGGCGACAGCTCGACCACCACGTGGTCGAGGCCGAACCGCGCCGTCAGCCGGTCGAGCTCCTCGGCCGCGGCGGCCGGTCCCTCCTGCGCCAGCGCCCGGCGCACCGCCCCCTTGCGGCACCCGGTGAGCACCACCCAGTGGTCGCGTCCGCGCTCGGCCAGCTCGTCGAGGTCGTAGACGGGGCGGCCCTTCTCGTCACCGCGCAGGTGCGCCTCGGTCATCGCCGCGGCGAGCCGGTGGTACCCCTCCACCCCGCGGGCCAGGACGAGCAGGTGGTCGCCCTCCGGGTCGGGCACGCCGTTCTGCGGTCCGCCCAGCCCGAGCGAGAGCTCGGCGCCGTAGACGGTGAGCAGGTCGTAGGACGCCGCCGCCTCGGCGAGCGCGGGAGCGCCGTAGAAGCCGTCGTGGTCGGTGACGGCGAGCGCGTGCAGACCCAGGCGGACCGCTTCCTCGACCAGCTCGGACGGCGAGCTGGCGCCGTCGAGGAAGCTGAAGTGGCTGTGGCAGTGCAGCTCCGCGTACGGCGTCACCTGCTCCGGCCGCTCGATGTCGCGGACCGCCGCCCGCGCGCGCTTGCGCCGCGAGATCGGGGCGTCGTCGGCGCCGGGGAGGCCGGAGAGCCTGCGCTCCAGCTCCTTCCACGGCATGGCCGGGTTGTTCCAGCCCATCAGCCGCCGCCCATCAGTCGTAGCCCGCCTCGACCTGCCAGCCGTCGTCGCCGCAGACCACCAGCCACGCGCGGCCGTCGACCCCGACCAGCTGGAACCGGGCCCGGGGTCCGCGCCCCTCGGACCACCAGGACTCGTCGACCGGCCAGGGCCCGGCCCAGGCCTGCACCGGCGACCACCCCGGGACGGCGTCGGCGCCCTCGACCAGCAGTCGCGCCGGCGGGGCCGTGACGGCACCGCGGGCGGTGACGCCCACGTCGCGGCCCCGGTCGTCGAGCACCTGCGCGGGCAGGGCGGGCGCGAACACCCGCACCGGCGCGGGGCCGGGCAGCCGTCCGGGCCACGGCCGGTCGAGCGGCCGCAGGCCGACCGCGCGCTCGCCCCACGGGACGAACGCCTGCCGCGCCGCCGGCGAGCGCCCGCCCTGCAGCACCGGTCGGACGACGGCGTCGAAGCCCACGACCGCCTGCACCCGGGCGACGCCGCGCTGCACGAGCTCGTCGCCACCGCCGCCCCAGAGCCCGTCCGCGTGGGCGGCGGCCGCCTCCACGGTGTCGGGCAGGAACCGCACCCGCTCCACCGGCGCCCGCACGTCGGCGCCCGCGCGGCGGGAGCGAAGCGACGCACCGCCGGCGGCCTGCAGCTGCCAGTGCACGCGGTCGACCAGGTCGCGGGAGCCGAAGTACCGCGGGTGCAGCCAGGTGCGGGCCGAGGCCACCTCGCCGTCGCACACGGCCTCGACCCGGACGCCGGTGGCCACCAGCTGGCGGTCGGCCAGCTCGGCGACGAACCGCTCGGCCGTGGTGCGGACGCTGAAGCAGACCGCCTCCACCGAGTCCAGCGGCGGCTCGAAGGCGATCTCGGCGGCGAGGTCGGGCGGCGGCGTGCGCGGCCCGAACGGGGTGGGGTCCTCGCCGCGGGAGCGGCGCCGCACCCGCTCGCCGTACCGGCCGAAGCGCTGCAGCACCGCGTCGGCGGGCAGCGCGGCGAGGTCGCCCAGGGTGCGCAGCCCGAGCCGGCGCAGCAGGCTGACCGCCTCGCGCCCCTCGGGTCCGTCGGCCTCGAGCACCTCGACCGGCAGCGGCCCGAGGTAGGCGGCCGCGCCGCCGGGCGGCACGACCTCCCAGCCCTGCACGCCGGCCCGCCGGGCGGCCTGCTCGGCGGTGAACAGGTCGTCGGCGACCCCGAGCCGGCAGTCCCAGACCCCGGCCTCCACCAGGGTCTGCGCGACGGTGGCGGCCGCGTTCTCCTCGCTGCCGTACCAGCGACCGGGCGCCCGGACGGCGAGCAGCCCGGGACGCAACGAGGCCGCCCCGGGACGCAGCGCCTCCACCGCCTCGAGCACGGGCTCGAAGGCCCGCGCGTCGCGCTCCGGCACCGACGGCAGCAGCACGAGATCGGGGCAGCGGGCCTGCGCGTCGCGGCGGCGCTGGCCGCGGCGGACGCCCTCCTCGCGGGCCGGGGCGTTGCAGACCTCGACCACCCCGGCGGTGAGGACCGCCGCCGGGGTGGAGCCCGCCAGTCCCTCCTCGTCGAGCGCCGCGACCACCGACCAGTCCGGGCACCACACCACGAGCACCCTCATCCGGACGACCTCAGCCGCACGGGTTCGGCGAGCGCGGTGCCACCGGCGGCCGCGAGGGCGCCGTCCTCGCCCGGCAGGAGGATCTCGGCCCTGGTCGGCGGCGCGGCGCCGCGCCGGACCGCCAGCCGCGCCGACCTCGACCGCAGCCGCCCCCGCCCGGCGTCCGGCCCGGTCCAGCGCGCCTCCTCGAGCGTCAGCCGGGCCTCGCAGCGCGGCCACGGACCCCAGACCACCAGCGCGCACGAGCGGGACCGCAGCCGCGCGTCGATCACGGCCGCCGAGCGCGCGTCGACCGGAGAGCCCGGGCGCAGCACCACCACCCGCAGGACGTCGACCAGGGCCGCGGTGACCTCCAGCCAGTGCTCGCCGGGGTCGGGCACCAGCACGGTGCGCGTCAGGTCGACGCCGAGCCCGGCCGCCGCCTCGGCGCCGAAGTCCGGCCACCCGGCGAAGCCCACCCACTCCCCTGCCGCGGACGCACCGGCCGCCAGCGCCAGGGCGAGCGAGGCGGAGTCGACGCCGTACGTGGCGCCGGTGCGCAGCCGGAGCAGGTCGGCCACCGCGGCCGGGGTCGGGACCGGCAGCCTGTTCGGGCCGCCCTGCATCGCCGACACCCGCTCGCGCAGCTGGTCGACCACCGGACGGGCGGGGTCGAGGACGGGTGCGGGCACCGCCTCATCGTCGAACACCTGTTCGAACAGGTCAAGGCCGGGGTCGCCCGCTCGGCCGTCCGGGCGACGCCGCCACCCACCTGTCACCACCACAGCGGCCGGGGGCCTGGCGCGGTGGTGACGACTCGTCCGGCGCGCGGCCGGCAGCAGCGCGATGTCGGCACCCGACCCTAGGGTCTGCTCCGTGAGGTCCACCAGGTGAGCGGCAAGGCCGCGCGGCCCGCCCGCCCGACGCGTCCGGGCTACCGGTGCGTCGAGTGCGGCTGGGTCACGGGCAAGTGGGTCGGGCGCTGCGGCGAGTGCCAGGCGTGGGGCAGCGTCGAGGAGGTCGGGGCGCCCACCGTGCGCACCACCCGGGCCGCGCACGTCACCACCCCGGCGCGGCCGATCGACCAGGTCGACGTCGAGACGGCGCGGGCCGTCCCCACCCGGGTCGACGAGCTCGACCGCGTCCTCGGCGGCGGGCTCGTGCCGGGCGCGGTGGTCCTGGTCGCCGGCGAGCCCGGGGTCGGCAAGTCCACCCTGCTGCTCGACGTCGCGGGCCAGACCGCCGCCTCCGGACGCACCGTCCTGTACGTCACCGGCGAGGAGTCCGCGTCGCAGGTGCGGCTGCGGGCCGAGCGGATCGGGGCGATGCGGCCGAAGCTGTTCCTGGCGGCCGAGACCGACCTCGCCACCGTCCTCGGCCACATCGACCAGGTCCAGCCCGACCTGCTCGTGGTCGACTCGGTGCAGACCATCAGCTCGGGCGAGGTCGAGGGCCAGGCGGGCAACGTCTCGCAGGTGCGCGAGGTGGCGGCGGCGCTGATCCGGGTGGCCAAGCAGCGCGACCTGGCGACCCTGCTGGTCGGCCACGTCACCAAGGACGGCTCGATCGCCGGCCCGCGCACGCTGGAGCACCTGGTCGACGTCGTCTGCCAGTTCGAGGGCGAGCGGCACTCCCGGTTGCGCCTGGTCCGCGCGGTGAAGAACCGGTACGGCCCCACCGACGAGGTCGGCTGCTTCGACCTGTCCGAGGACGGCATCGTCGGGCTCACCGACCCCAGCGGGCTGTTCCTGTCCCGCACCGACCTGCACGCCCCGGGCTCGTGCGTCACCGTCACCCTCGAGGGACGCCGCCCGCTGGTCGCGGAGGTGCAGGCGCTGGTCGCCCCCACCGAGGCGAAGAACCCGCGCCGGGCCACCAGCGGGCTCGACTCGTCCCGGGTCTCGATGGTGCAGGCCGTGATCAGCGCCCGGATGCGGATCGCCCTGATGGGCCAGGACGTCTTCGTGTCCACCGTCGGCGGCGTGAGGATCGGCGAGCCCGCCGCCGACCTCGCGATCACGCTGGCGCTCGCCTCCGCGGCGCTCGAGACCCCGCTCCCGCCGCGGATGGTGGCCTTCGGCGAGGTCGGGCTGTCCGGCGAGGTGCGTCCCGTGCCCGGCCTCGGACGCCGGCTCGCCGAGGCGGCCCGGCTCGGGTTCACCACCGCGGCGGTCCCGCTCGGCGGCACCGTCTCGGTCCCGGTCCCGGACGGGCTGAAGGTGATCGAGATCGGCCAGGTGGTCGAGGCCGTGCGGCTCGGCGTGCTGCGCGGCGGGCGCGGGCGGGACTGATCCCGACCGTGACCGGGGTGTGACCTGCCAGGGCCCTGCCAGGCCGCTGCCGCCCGTTAGCATGCGGCCGTGGTGAGCGAGCGCAACGAGGACGAGCTGCTGCGCGCGACCCTCGCCGCAGCCGCGCCGGGCACCGAGCTGCGCGACGGCCTCGAGCGCATCCTGCGCGGCCGCACCGGAGCCCTGATCGTGCTCGGCGCCGACCGCAGCGTCGAGCAGATCAGCACCGGCGGCTTCGTCCTCGACGTCGACTTCTCCTCCACCCGGCTGCGCGAGCTGGCGAAGATGGACGGCGCGATCGTCCTCGACCGCGAGGCCACCAAGATCCTGCGCGCCGCGGTGCAGCTGGTGCCCGACCCGACGATCGAGACCACCGAGTCCGGCACCCGGCACCGCACCGCCGAGCGGGTGGCGAAGCAGACCGGGCTGCCCGTGATCTCGGTGAGCCAGTCGATGCACATCGTCGCGCTGTACGTGGGCGACCGCCGCTACGTGCTGGAGGGCTCCGAGGCGATCCTCGGCCGCGCCAACCAGGCACTGGCCACCCTCGAGCGCTACAAGGCCCGCCTCGACGAGGTCACCGGCACGCTGTCGGCCCTGGAGATCGAGGACCTCGTCACGGTGCGCGACGTCGCCGCGGTGGTGCAGCGGCTGGAGATGGTGCGCCGGATCAGCGACGAGATCGCGAGCTACGTGATCGAGCTCGGCGCCGACGGCCGGCTGCTGTCGCTCCAGCTCGACGAGCTGATCGGAGGCGTCGGCCCCGACCGAGAGCTGGTCATCTCCGACTACCTCGAGCAGACCCGCCACGACCGCACCGTCCAGCAGGTGCTCGACGACCTCGGCGAGCTCGCCCCCGCCGAGCTGGTCGACCTCGCCCAGGTGGCGCGGGTCCTCGGACTCACCGCCGCCGGCGAGTCGCTCGACGGCGCCGTCAGCCCACGCGGCCTGCGGCTGCTGCACAAGATCCCGCGCCTGCCCGGCGCCATCGTCGAGCGGCTGGTCGAGCACTTCGACGGCCTGCAGAAGCTGCTCGCGGCGGGCATCGAGGACCTGATGACGGTCGACGGCGTCGGCGAGCAGCGCGCCCGCGCGGTGCGGGAGGGCCTGTCCCGCCTCGCCGAGTCGAGCATCCTCGAGCGCTACGTCTGACCACGCGGCGACTCGGGAGGGCCCCGACGCGGGTCAGCCGGTGAGCTGCAGGACCAGCGGCGCGCTGGTGATCTCCCCCGCCCGGGCGGTCAGCTGGTAGGTGCCGGCCTTGAGCGCGGGCAGGTCCTTCGCGCAGCCCTCGCCCGAGCGCGCCAACGTCCACTCCACGGTGGAGGCGAGCATCCCCGCCTCGCCGGGCTCCACCGTGGTGGGCCGGCTCTCGGCGTTCTCCTGGCAGTCGTCGGACGACCAGATCCGGTCCTCGCCCGAGACCACCAGCAGCTCCAGCGCGGCCGAGCCGGCGTCGAGGGTGCAGGCGGCGGTGCCGGAGTTGGTGATCGTCATGCCGATCTTGGCGGTCGCGCCGAGGGCGTACGAGGCCGCGTCGGCGGTGGCGACCACGAGGGTGGTCTCGGCGGCGCAGGCCGGCACCTCGCCCTCGCCCTCGGCGGCCGCCGTGGTCTCGGTGACCCCCGCGGCCGGGTCCTGCGACGCGCCCTGCTCCGCGGCGCCGGTGTCGGCGGTCCGGTCCGTCGTGGCACCGGCGGCCCCCGCCTCGTCACCGCCGAGCGCGCCGACGAGGGCGGTGGCCCCCCAGACCACCAGGGCCACCACGACGACGAGGGCGACGAGCGCCACGACCCGGCGGCGCCAGTAGACGTTCGGCGGCCGGTGTCCCACGGGGTGCATGACCGTGCTCATCGGGCTCCACGGTAGGCACCGGGGCGGGCGCCGGGGTGGTGCCACGCCGTGGCACCATCGCGGCACCGTGAACGTCTCCGCTCCTGCTGCCCCGCCACCGGTCGCCGCCGTGCCCCCGCGGCGGCTGCGCGTGCTGCACCGCGAGGTGCTCGCCTGGTACGACGCCGAGGCGCGCGACCTGCCCTGGCGGGCGCCCGAGGTCTCGCCGTGGGGCGTGCTGGTCAGCGAGGTGATGCTGCAGCAGACCCCAGTCGTCCGCGTCGTCCCGGCCTGGACCGCGTGGACGGCCCGCTGGCCGCGTCCGGCGGACCTGGCGGCGGCGACCGCCGGCGACGCCGTGCGGGCCTGGGACCGGCTCGGCTACCCGCGTCGCGCCCTGCGGCTGCACGCCGCGGCGGTCGCGCTGGTCGAGCGGCACGACGGCGAGGTGCCCGACGACCACGACGCGCTGCTGGCGCTCCCCGGCGTCGGCGGCTACACCGCCGCCGCGGTGCGCGCGTTCGCGTTCGGACGCCGGGCGGCCGTCGTCGACACCAACGTGCGCCGGGTGCACGTGCGGCTGGTCGGCGGCGCCGCGCAGCCCGCGGCGGCCCTCACCGCGGCCGAGCTCCGGCGGGCCGAGGACCTGCTCCCGGACGACGACGGGGCGGCCGCGCGCTGGTCGGTGGCCGTGATGGAGCTCGGCGCCCTGGTGTGCACCGCCCGCAGCCCGCGGTGCCAGGCGTGCCCGGTGCGGCGCCGGTGTGCCTGGGTGGCCGCCGGCAGCCCGGCGGCCACCGGGCCGGCCCGTCGCGTCCAGCGGTGGGAGGGCACCGACCGGCAGGTCCGTGGACGGCTGGTGGCCGTCCTGCGCGAGGCGGTCGGTCCCGTCCCGGCCGAGGTCCTGGCCGGTGCCTGGCCGGATACGGACCAGCGCGAGCGCTGCCTCGACTCGCTGCTCGACGACGGCCTGGTGGTCCCCGTGGCCGACGGCTTCGGGCTGCCCGGCGAGGTGGCCTCGTGACCGACGGCAGGACCGACGCGGTGGACGCGCAGGACGACGGGGTCGCTCTGGCCGACGCGCTCGCGGCCCGGGCGCTGGGCCGGGCGGCGGCGGGTGGGGCGACGGCGGGCTGCGCGCTCGGCGTCCTCGCGCTCGCCTTCGTCCTGCTCGCGGACGGCCGGCTGGACGCGACGAGCCTGCCGCAGCTGCTGGTGCTCGGCACCGGCCAGGTCGTCGGGCTCGTCGTCGCGGCGTCCGCGGCCACCCGGCTGCGGGCCGTGGGCGCCGCGCCGGGCACCGGACCCGGGCACGCCAGCGGTGCGTCCCGGACGGTCGGGCGGGCGGTCCTGGTCGGCGCGGTGGTGGGAGCCGTGCTGGGTGTCGGCAGCATCGTGGCGCTCACCCCGCGCAGCACGTCCGCCTTCTCCGCGGTGCTGGCGATGGCCCTGCTCAGCCAGCTCGTCCTGGTGCTGCACGTGCTGCGCCGGGGCCTGGTCCGCGCGTCCCGCCGCCCGGCCTGAGCCCTCGCCGCCGCCGACCTGTCACCACCAGGTCAGGTCGGAGGCGGTTCTGGTGGTGACAGGACGCCCTGGTCAGAGGCGCCGCAGCATCCGGGTGTTGCCGAGGGTGTTGGGCTTGACCCGGGCCAGGTCGAGGAACTCGGCCACGCCGTCGTCGTGCGAGCGCAGCAGCTCGGCGAAGACGTCGGGCGGCACGGGGGTTCCCTCGATGATCTCGAAGCCGTGCCGGCCGAAGAAGTCCACCTCGAAGGTGAGGGTGAACAGCCGGGTGATGCCCAGGGTGCGGGCGCGCGACATCAGCGCGTCGAGCACCTCGTGACCCACCCCCTGGCCGCGCACCTCGGGCGCCACCGCGAGGGTGCGCACCTCGGCGAGGTCCTCCCACATCACGTGCAGGGCGCCGCAGCCGACCAGCCGGCCGTCGCGCTCGACCACCACGAACTCCTGCAGCGCCTCGTAGTAGGAGACGGCCTCCTTGGCCAGCAGGATGCGGCGGTCGACCAACGGCGCCACGAGCGAGCGGATGGCGCGGACGTCGGCGGCACGGGCAGCGCGCACGAGGGTGCTCATGTCCCGGAATCATGCCGTGCCCGGGTTGCTTGTAGGTTGCGGACCCTGGACCGCTGGACGCGGCCGCCGCCGGAGGAGCACTGATGACGAACGGCACCACCCCCCGCCGACGCCGCGACGCGACGTGGCTGGTCGCCCTCGGCGCCGCCCTGTGGGGCAGCGACGCGCTGCTGCGGCTGCCGCTCGTCGACCGGTCGTACCCGGCGTCCACCATCGTCTTCCTCGAGCACGTGGTCATCGTCCTGGTGACGCTGCCGTGGGTGCTGCCCGCGCTGCGCGCGTTCAGCGGGTCCTCGGCCCGGACGAAGGCCGCCGTCCTGGTGATCGGCGCCGGCGCGTCGGCGCTCGCGACCGTGCTGTTCACCCAGGCGTTCGTCTACGCGCCGCAGGACAGCGCCGCGATCACGCCGGTGGTGCTGCAGAAGCTCCAGCCGGTGATCGCCGTGATGGTGGCGTGGTGGCTGCTCAAGGAACGGATCACGCTGCGCTACCCGCTCTTCCTCGTCCCCGCGCTCGCGGGCGCCTGGCTGCTGGCCTTCCCGAACCCGCTCGAGGTGTCCGTCGCTGCAGGCCTGGCCGCGGGGCTCGCGGTCGGCGCGGCCGCCCTGTGGGCCACCGGCACCGTCCTCGGTCGGATGGTCGGCGCCGAGATCGGGCTGCGAGACCTCACCGTCCTGCGCTTCCTGTTCGGCCTGCCCGCCTCGCTCGTGCTGGTGCTCGCGCTCGGCGACCCGCTGACCGTCGAGCTGCAGGACACCCCGGTGGTCGTGGCCCTCGGCCTCATCCCCGGCCTGCTCGCGATCGCCCTGTACTACCGCGGTCTGCGCAGCACGCCCGCCAGCCGCGCGACCCTCGCCGAGCTGGCCTTCCCGCTGACGGCCGCCGTCGTCGGCGTGGCCTTCCTCGGCAGCACCCTCACCGGCACCCAGTGGATCGGCGGCGTCGTCGTCGCCGCAGCCGTCACCGCCCTGGCGCTGCACGAGCGGTTCTCGCGGCACAAGGCCGTCGCCACGCCCTCGCCGGTCGAGGAGGCCGTGCCCGTCCCTGCCGAGGCGCCGTGACCGCGCCGGACGCCTCCCGCGGCGTCCTGGTCACGGGCGCCTCCCGGGGCATCGGTGCTGCCGTGGCCCAGGCGTTCGCCGAGCGCGGCGACCGGGTGGCCGTCCACTACCGCGGCGCCCGCGACAGGGCGGAGCAGGTGCTCGACCGCCTGCCCGGCGAAGGGCACCTCCTGGTGCAGGGCGACCTGGCCGACCCGGCCGCCGTGCAGGACTTCGTGCAGGCGGCGGCCCGCGGGCTCGGACGGGTCGACGTGCTCGTGAACAACGCCGCGCTCTTCACCGACGACCCCGGTCACCTCGCCGACGGCGGCAGCCGCCGGGTCGACCACCGGGTGCACGAGGTCGGCTACGACGACTGGGTCGCGGCCTGGCGCCGTACCGTCGAGGTCAACCTGCTGGGCACCGCCAACGTCACCTGGTGCGTGGTGCGCCAGATGCTCGACGTCCCGGCAGCGCCTGGCGTGCCCACCGGCCGGGTGGTCAACGTCGGCTCGCGCGGCGCGTACCGCGGCGAGCCGGACGTGCCGGCGTACGGCGCGTCGAAGGCGGCCGTCCACGCGTTCGGCCAGTCGATGGCGCTGGCCCTCGGCGAGCACGGCATCGCGGTCGCCACCGTGGCGCCCGGCTTCGTCGCCACCGACATGGCCGGCTCGGTGCTCGACGGCCCGGGTGGCGACGCCGTCCTCGCGCAGTCGCCGTTCGGCCGGGTGGCGGAGCCGGAGGAGGTCGCCGCCGCCGTGGTGTTCCTCGCAGACCCGTTGTCGCAGTGGGCCTCCGGGGCGGTGCTCGACCTCAACGGCGCGTCGTACCTGCGCTGATCCGCCGACCTGTCAGAACCACGCCGGTGCCGGTCCGAGCTTGGTTCTGACAGCCGGCCGTCAGCGGTCCTTGGTGCTGAAGGCGGCGTCGAAGGAGGTCTCGGGCTGGTCCACCTGGGTCCGGCGGACGAACTCCACCGCCTCGGCGGCGCCGGCGAGACGATCCATCCCGGCGTCCTCCCACTCGATCGAGATCGGGCCGTCGTAGCCGATCGCGTTGAGGGTGCGGAAGCACTCGTCCCAGTCCACGTCGCCGCGTCCCGTGGACACGAAGTCCCAGCCCCGGCGCGGGTCGCCCCACGGCAGGTGCGACGAGAGCCGACCGGCCCGGCCGTTGCCGACCTTCATCCGGGTGTCCTTGCAGTCCACGTGGTAGATCCGGTCGCGGAAGTCCCACAGGAACGCCAGCGGGTCGAGCTGCTGCCACACCATGTGGCTCGGGTCCCAGTTCAGACCGAACGCCTCGCGGTGCCCGATCGCCTCGAGCGTGCGCACGGTGGTCCAGTAGTCGTAGGCGATCTCGCCGGGGTGCACCTCGTGGGCGAACCGCACGCCGACCTCGTCGAAGACGTCGAGGACGGGGTTCCAGCGGTCGGCGAAGTCCTGGTACCCCGCCTCGATCCGCTCGGCCGGCACCGGCGGGAACATCGCCACGTACTGCCAGATCGACGACCCGGTGAACCCGACGACGGTCTTCACGCCCAGCCTCGCCGCCGCCCGGGCCGTGTCGGCCATGTCGGTCGCCGCCCGCTGCCGGACGCCCTCGGGGTCGCCGTCGCCCCAGATCCGCGCCGGGAGGATGTCCTGGTGCCGGAAGTCGATCGGGTCGTCGCACATCGCCTGACCGACGAGGTGGTTCGAGATGGCGAACACCTGCAGGCCGTGCCGGTCCAGGATCTCCCGCCTGCCCTCGACGTACGAGTCGTCGGACACCGCCTTGTCGACCTCGAAGTGGTCCGCGCTGCAAGCGATCTCGACTCCGTCGTAACCCCAGGAGGCCGCGAGCCGGCAGACCTCCTCGAACGGCAGGTCTGCCCACTGCCCGGTGAACAGCGTGACGGGACGCGGCATCGGTCCTCCTCGGTCGGTGCGGTTCTCGAATCGTGTCAGGTGGTGCGCCGGACGTCGCGCAGGAAGCGCAGCCCGTCGCGAGCGAGGTCGTCCTGGCTGGCCGCCAGCGGGCGCCAGATCGACGCCGCGGTCGCGATCGAGTCGTTGTGGGCGGTGAAGGACTCGATGCACAGCGGCCCGGCGTAGCCGGTGCCGTCGAGCGCGTGCAGGATCGCGGGCCAGTCGAGGTGGTCGCTGCCGGGCGCGCCGCGGTCGTTCGCGCAGACCTGGACCCCGGCGACGTGCGCACCCGCGAGGGCGACGGCCTCGGGGACCGAGCGCTCCTCGATGTTCTGGTGGTAGGTGTCGAGCAGGATGCCGCAGCCGGGGCCGAGCAGCGGTCCGAGCGCCTCGAGCGCCTGCTCGACGGTGTTGAGGACACTGGTCTCGTACCGGTTCAGCGGCTCGACGGCGATCGTCACGTCGGCCGCCACGGCGTGCTCGACGACAGGGGCGAGGTTCTCCCGCAGCTCGTCGTACACCGCCGCCCGCTCGCCGTCGGTCATCCGCCAGGTGCGGCCCACGGAGGCGTACGCGGGTCCGCCGACGACCCGCGCTCCCACCGCCGCGGCGACGTCGACGCAGTGCCGCAGGTAGTCCTGGGTGCTGCGCACGGTGGCGGCGTCAGCGGCCACCAGCTCGCGGCCCGGCGAGGTCACCAGGCAGGTCGTCGAGCCCAGCCCCAGGTCGTCCAGGACGGTGCGCGCGGCGACGGGGTCCCAGTCGCCGGGGTTCTCGACCGGGAGCTCGAGGACGTCGAAGCCCCAGCCCGCCACGCGCTGGGCGAGGTCGGCCAGGGTGAGGTCGTCCAGGGGCGAGGCCCAGACCCAGGTGCTGACGCCGAGCGGGTGCTGCACGGGTGTCCACCTCCGGAGAGAGACGATCGGTCGGACGGGGGACGGTGGCCGGCGCGCCCGGTGAGCGCGCCGACCACCGTCTGCCTCAGTGGTTCGCGCCGACCAGGGTCAGCGGTCCTTCCACACGTCCGGGAAGCCGGGCAGGTCCTCGCCGCCGAACTTCGCGTAGTGCAGGCTCGGCATGTCCTTGTTCCGGTCGAGGAACTCGTCACGGTCGTCGGCCGTGATGGGCTCCTGCGGCAGCACCCACTCCTTCGGGACCTCCTGGCCGGCCCAGATCTGCTGCGCGGCCAGGACCGGTGTGCGCCACTGGAAGTTGGAGTAGACCGGCGCGATCGCCGTCATGTCGGTCTCCTGCCACTTGCGCATGAAGCTGAGCTCGTCCTCCCCGACCATGACCGGGTAGTCCTTGCCCGCGTCCTCGAAGGCCTCGATCGCGGCGACGGCGCCGTCGCCGGCGTCCATCCAGATGCCGTTGACGTCGTCACGCTGCAGGTACTGCGTGACCAGGTCCTTGATCTTGGCGCCGTCACCACCGGTGAACTCGGCACCCACGACCTCGAGGTCGGACTCGTCGAAGATCTTCGACGCGGCGGCCCAGCGGTTCTCCAGGACGTCGACGCCCGGGAGGATGCGCAGCGCCAGCACCTTGTCGCCGGCCTCGAGGTTCTCCACGAGGAACTCGGCGCCGTCGGCGCCGTACGCGTAGCCACCGATCGGGTGGATGAAGGTGGCCATGCAGTCGCTGTTGACGCCGCGGTCGAACACGATCACCGGGACGCCGCTGGCGCAGGCGGCCTCGACCGCCGGGGTCAGGGTGGCGGTGGTCGACGGGGAGATGATGATCGCCCCGCAGTCGCCGGCGTCGACGAACGCCTGGATGTCGGAGATCTGCTTGTTGTCGTCGTCAGCGGCGTCGGAGACGCGGAACTCGCTGATGACGCCCTCGGACTTCAGCACCTCGACCTGCTGCTGCATGGTGATGAAACCCGTGACGCGCCAGGGGTTCGAGACAGAGGCGTTGGAGAAGCAGAGGGTCTGCGCGCCCGTCTTCGCGAACGCGCTGGTGTCGGTCATCTCCGGCTCGATCGCCTGGAGCCACGGCGTGGCGGAGTCGCCGTCGGGCTCCACGTCGCGCTGGGCCAGCTGGCGGTCGAAGTCGGCCTGGACGAAGAAGTCCGCGTCGACCTCGTTGCCCTCGCCTCCGGCCTCACCGCCGCCCTCGCTCTCGGTGACGCTGGCGTTGTCGGTGGGTGTGTCGGTCGTGCAGCCGGCCAGGGCCAGCAGCCCCGCGGCCGCGGCCGTGACCAGAACTCGTCCTCGTCGCATCGTGCTACCTCTCGTGGTGGTCGATCTTCGCTCGTACAGGGGATCTCGTCGATCAGTCGCTTCGTGGGGGACAGGGGGTCGGGCGCCGCGCGGCGCAGGTGGGCTACCCGGTGGGCTCCGGGGCGGGTGAGGTCGGGGCGGGTGCCGTGGCCCGTCGGGAGGGTCTGCGGCCGCCGCTGAGCTGCCGTGCCGCCAGGGCGACGGCGGCGATGATGATCACGCCCTGCACCGCGGGGCGCGCCGTGGACGGCAGGCCGAGCTGGTTGAACAGCGTGAACAGCGCCTCGAGGACGAGGGCGCCACCCATCGCCGCGGTGACGAAGCCCTTGCCCCCGCCGAGGGCGACGCCGCCCAGCACCACGGCGGTGATGGCGACGAACTCCAGCCCGGTGCCGACCTGCGCCGTGACGCCGGCGTAGCCGCCGATGAGCACCGCCGCCAGCGTGGCGAGCAGGCTGGACAGCACGAACGCGCTGGTGCGCACGAGACCGACGCGGATGCCGCTGAACGACGCGGCCACCGGGTTGTCGCCGACGGCGAGGAGCGTGCGCCCGAACGGCGAGCGCATCAGCAGCACCGCCAGCGCGCCGACCACCAGCATGACGAACAGCGCCCACGGCACCAGGCCCGCGGCGCCGGCGTCGATGCCGCCGCGCCCCGGCTGGCGGAACGCCTCGGTGAGCGCGCCGGTGGGGGCGCCGCCCGTCCACAGCCGGATGGCGCCGAACAGCACCAGCATCATCCCGAGCGTCGTGATGAACGACGGCACCTTGAGCACCGTGGTGACCAGACCGTTGACGACGCCGACGAGCAGTCCGAAGACCAGCATCACCAGCAGGACCGGGACGGTGCGCGAGTCCTCACCGTCGAGCAGCTTGGCGGCGATGACGACCTGCGCACCCACGAGCGACCCGACCGACAGGTCGAACTCGCCGGACGCGATCACGAAGTACTGCCCGGCGGCCAGGATCACCAGCGGCGCCGCCTTCTTGATGAAGGCGAGCATCGACGACGGCTCGGCGAACGAGGGGTTGATCGCGAACACCACGGCGAAGATCAGGACGAGCAGGGCTGCGGCCGTGGCGGTCCCGCCGGACAGCACGGCGCGGAGCGGGTTGCGGTTCATGAGCTCACCTCTGCGGTCCTGCTCCCGGTCGGGGCGTCGCCGGTCTCGTCCGGTGGTGGCGCGGGCTCCCCGCCGCCGCGGAACCGGGCCCGGGACGTGGTCGGGTCGATCTGGCGGCGGGCGTACAGCGCCACGGCGGCGATGATGATCGCGCCGCGCAGCACGTCCTTGAAGAACGGGTCGACCTGCAGCACGTTGAAGACGGTGTCGAGCAGCGCCAGGATCAGCACGCCGCCGACCGTGCCGGCGACGGAGCCGCGGCCGCCCATCAGCAGCGTGCCGCCCAGCACCACGGCCGCGATGGAGTCGAGGTCGTAGCCGAGCGTGTACACCTGCGCGCTGCCGGTGCCGAACCGCGCGGCGACGAGAAGGCCTGCGACACCGGCCATCACCGAGCACAGCACGTGCGCGGTGAGCACGGTGCGGCCGGTGCGGACGCCGGACAGGCGCGCCACCTCGTCGTTCCCGCCCACCGCGAACATGTGGTAGCCGGTGCGGGTGCGCTGCAGCACCACCCAGGCGAGGACGGCCAGCACGAGCATCACCGCGGTCGACAGGGGCACGATCGCGATCCGCATGTAGCCGAAGAGCTGGAACGCCTCCGGCACCGAGCCGGCGGGACCCTTGTACCTGGTGTCCAGGTAGGCCTTCAGGAGCAGGCCGGTACCGAGGGTCGCGATGAACGCGTTGACCTTGAGCCCGGAGATGATCAGGCCGTTGACCAGGCCGATCACGGCGGAGACGCCGAGCGCAGCGACCGCACCGAGGACGATCTTGTTCGGGTCGCCGTCCATCGTCGTGGCAGCCACCAGGCTGGACAACGCCATCACGTAGCCGACCGACAGGTCGAGCGAACGGCACAGGATCACCAGCGTCTGCCCGATCGCCACGAAGCCCAGCAGGCTCGAACGGGTGAGCATGTCGACGGTGTTGGCCTGCGAGAGCAGGTTCCCGCCGCGCGCACCCACCAGCACCGCCGAGACGACCAGGATGGCCAGGAGCGCCAGGTAGACGATCGCCGTGGTGCCGAGGCGGGGCACGCGGCCCGCGAGGCCGCTCACGTGTGGGT
>CAWGTL010000012.1:0-154020 GCA_963825505.1 uncultured Actinomycetota bacterium
TCTTCGAGGTGCAGAGCTGGCTGGCCGACGGCCCTCTGCGCCTCAGCTCGGAACAGGTCGACGCCTACCTGCAGCAGGTGCGGGACCAGCTCACGGCGAACAGCGAGCAGATCGCGAGCCAGGCGCTGACGATCACCGCGACGGCGGGCGAGATCGTCACCGGCACGTTCCTCGTCCTGTTCTCGATGATCTTCCTGCTGCTCGAGGGCGACCGGATCTGGCGCTGGCTGGTGCACCTGCTGCCCGCTCCGACGCACGACCGGGTCGACACCGCCGGCCGGGCCGGGTGGCAGACCCTCACCTCGTACGTCCGGGCAACGGTCGTGGTGGCGACGGCGGACGCGGTCGGCATCGGCGTGGGCGCCGCCCTGCTCGGGGTCCCGCTCGCGATCCCGCTGGCGGTGCTCGTGTTCCTCGGCGCCTTCGTGCCGATCGTCGGCGCGTTCCTCAGCGGCGGCGTGGCCGTCCTGGTCGCGCTGGTGGCACTGGGGCCGGTGCAGGCCCTGATCATGCTCGGCATCGTGATCGCGGTGCAGCAGCTGGAAGCCCACGTGCTGCAACCGTTCCTGCTGGGTCGCGCGGTCTCCGTCCACCCGCTCGCGGTGGTGCTGGCCATCGGTGCCGGCCTGCTCGTGGCGGGTATCGTCGGCGCCCTGTTCTCGGTCCCGCTGGTCGCCTTCCTCAACACCGCGATCCACTCGCTGCGCGGCCGCGACGACCCGATGGTGGCCATGCTGCAGCGCCCCGAGTTCAAGGTCGACCTGCGCCGCCGCACACCCAAGCAGCGGTGAGCGCGGCTCTGCCAGGATCGCTCGCATGGTGACCCCATCGCTGCCCGTGACCCTCGCCGACATCGAGGCCGCCCGCGAGCTGCTCGCCGACGTCATCCGCCCCACGCCGCTGGAGTTCAGCCGTGCGCTGTCGCAGCGGGTGGGCGGCGAGGTGCACCTCAAGCTGGAGAACCTGCAGCGTGCGGGGTCGTTCAAGATCCGCGGCGCCTACACGCGGATCTCGCGGCTGTCGCAGGAGGAGCGCGCCCGCGGCGTGGTGGCCGCGAGCGCGGGCAACCACGCGCAGGGTGTCGCCCTGGCCGCCCAGCTGCTGGGGATCCACGCCACCGTCTACATGCCCACCGGCGCCCCGATCCCCAAGGTGCTGGCCACGCGCGGGTACGGGGCCGAGGTGGTGTTCCACGGCCACACCGTCGACGAGTGCCTGGTGGCGGCCCGCGCCCATGCCGGACGCACCGGCGCGGTGCTGATCCACCCGTTCGACCACGTCGACGTCGTGGCCGGGCAGGGCACCTGCGGGCTCGAGATCCTCGAGCAGTGCCCGGACGTGCGCACGGTGCTGGTCTGCACCGGCGGCGGCGGCCTGCTGGCCGGCATCGCCACCGCGATCAAGGCCACGCACCCGCACGTGCGGGTGGTCGGCGTCCAGGCCGCGGCGGCTGCTGCGTTCCCGCCCTCGCTCGCCGTCGGGCGGCCGGTGCCGCTGGAGGAGATGCGCACGATGGCCGACGGCATCGCCGTGGGCTGCCCCGGCGAGGTCCCGTTCGAGCTCGTCCGGGCGCTGGTCGACGACGTCGTCACGGTCGACGAGGACCTGCTCGCGCGGGCGATGCTGTTCCTGCTCGAGCGCGCCAAGCAGGTGGCCGAGCCGGCGGGTGCCGCAGGCGTCGCCGCCCTGCTCGACAACCCGCACGACTACGAGCCGCCGGTGGTCGCGGTGGTGTCCGGCGGCAACATCGACCCGCTGCTGATGATGCAGGTGCTGCGCCACGGCATGCTCGCCGCCGGCCGGTACCTGCAGTTCCGGGTCCGGGTGGCCGACCGCCCCGGTTCGCTCGCCGGGCTGGTGGCCGTCCTGGCCGAGACGGGGGCGAACGTGCTCGAGGTGGCGCACAACCGCACCGGGCAGCAGCTCGGGGTCGACGAGGTGGAGATCGCCGTCCAGCTCGAGACCAAGGGACCGGACCACGCGGCCGAGGTGATCGAGCACCTGCGCAGGGCGGGCTTCCCCGCACGGTTGCGCTGACCAGGGGCAGAGGAACGATACGTCCGACCGGGTGACCTCCGGTGGCGGACCGCGACCGCGTGTGACATCGACTGCTCCGAATCGCAGGACGTCACCACCCTCGATGGCCCATAGTGACGCCCGTGCTCGTCGTCCGTGCTCGGGAAGTGCACCGGTGGCGTCCCAGCCTGTCGACCCGGCTGCGGTGCAGCATCGCTGTGCTCAGCCTCGTCGGGGCCGCGCTGGCCGACCAGTGGCCCGTGGTGGCGCCGGCCGTCCTCCTCGTCGTCGTCCTCGAGCTGGTGGCCGACCGGTTCGCCGCCGAGCGGCTGGCGTCCCTGCTGGTGTCGGCAGTCGTGGTGGCGGTCGTGTGCGTCGTCGTGGTGCCCTGGACCCCGATGGTGCTGCCGCTCCTCCTCGTGCCCGCCTACCGTGCGGGGGAGCAGCACGGCGGACGGGTCGCGCTGCTCCTGTCGCTGGCGGTCGGTGTCGGGCCGCTCGTCTCCTCGACGCTCACGGGGGGCCCGTTCGGGTTCGCCGTGCAGTGGTGGGTCCTGGCGGTGCTGCTGGGGCAGCTCGGCGCCTGGGGCGCCCGCGTGGAGCGCGAGCAGCGGTGGTCCGGTGTGCTGGCGGCCCGCGAGGCGGGCCAGCTGCTCGGGCGCCTCCAGGACCTCGCCAGGACGCTCCCGGCCGGGTTCGACGTGCAGGCGGTGTCGGCCTCCTTGATCGAGGAGGCGAGCCGAGCAGGCGCAGGTCCGCGCATCGACCGGGCCGCCGTCCTCGTGCGGGTCGACGAGCACTCCGTCACCCCGGTCGCCCTCCACGGGGTCGACCGCCTGCCCTGGAGGGACCCGGTGACTGCTCCGGGGACCCCGCACGACGCGTGGCGACGCGGCGAGCCCGTCCACTCGGTCCGCGACCCGGACCGCGACGGGCGACGTCAGGGTTCGGCCATGCTGGCGATCCCCCTCGCGGACCGTGACGACGAGCTCCTCGGGCTGCTGGTGCTGGAGCGACTGGTGCCGCAGCCGATGTCCCCGTCCGAGATCGAGCACGTCCTGTCGGTGTGCCGGCGGATGGCGCCGCAGCTGCACGCCGCCCTGGCCTTCACCGAGCTCCGGCACGTGTCCGAGGTCGCAGAGCGCGAGCGACTCGCCCGTGAGATGCACGACGGCGTGGCGCAGGACCTGTCCGCCCTCGGCTTCGCGGTCGACGTGGCGATCAAGCACGTGCGCGAGCGGGACGACGAGGCGGCGCAGGTCCTGCGTGACGTGCGGGCCGACCTCAGCCGCACCATCGGTGACATCCGGTCCTCGATCGCGGACCTGCGGTCGTCCCCGAGACCCGAGCGCGGGCTCGGAGCCGCCCTGTCGAGCCACCTGCAGGCGCTGGGCTCGACCGGGGCGCTGTCGGTCACCACGTCGCTGCGCGAGTCGCCGTTCCGGCTCGCGGCGCACGTCGAGTCGGTCCTCCTGCGTCTCGCGCTCGACCTGGTGTCGCACACCCGCACCGACGGGACGGCGACGGCTCTGGTGACCGAGCTCGCCACGCACCCTCCGCGGGCCTCCCTGCGGATGGAGCGGACCGGGGGTGGCAGCTGGGTGCCGGACGACACCCTCGTCCGCGCGCTGCGGTCGCTCGGTGGTGACCTGGTGGTCGTCGAGGAGGCGACGCGCCTGGTGATGCGGGTCGAGGTCGGCGGGCGCCCGTTCGCGCCGCACGCCATCATCGAGGACCGCGGGACGATCGACGTCGCGGGCCTCGAAGGGAGCGCGCGCCGGGGCCGGTCGGACGCCCGGCTGCTCGGCGAGGAGGCGGTGCCGTGACCGACATCGTGCTCGTCGACGACCACCGGGTGGTGCGGGGCGGGCTCAAGGTCGCGCTCGAGAGCGAGCCCGACCTGGTCGTCGTGGGCGAGGCCGAGTCGCTGGCCAGCGGCCGCCGGGTGCTCGCGCAGGGCCTGCCGGACGTCGTGGTCTGCGACGTGGCGCTCGGGGACGGCAACGGGCTCGATCTGGTGCGCGCCTGCCGGGACAGGTCCGCGACGGTGGGCCTGGTGGTGCTGACGATGCACCACGACGACGACACCCTGTTCGCGGCGCTGGACGCGGGCGCCTCCGCCCTGGTCCTCAAGAGCGCCGACCTCGACGAGCTGATCTCGGCGGTCCGCCGCGCCGCGGTCTCGCCCGAGGTCTTCTCCGGCGCCGGTCTGGCGGCGGCGATGCGACGACGCGCGCAGTCGCCCGGACCGCTCCTGACCCGGCGCGAGAGCGAGGTGCTCAACCTGCTCAAGGAGGGACTGTCGGTGCACGAGGTGTCACGCCGGTTGTTCCTGTCCGACTCGACGGTGAAGACGCACGTCGCCAAGGTCTACGACAAGCTCGGTGCGACGAACCGCGCCCAGGCGATCATGATCGCGGTGCGCAAGGGACTGCTGGACACCCGGTGAGGACGCAGACCAGCGGACCGGTCCGGAACGCGCCCCGCATCGGCCGTTCGGCCGACTGCGGTGCGCAGGTCCGGCCGAGGCGCGGGGCCGCGTCCTCGGCGCACACTGGAGCCATGGGACGTGGACGCCGTCGGGGCGCGGGCGGCGGGTTCCGTCCGGTGGCGCGACGTCCCTGGGCCGGGCTGCTGGTGGTGGCCTCCGGGTTGTTCGCTGCCTCGTTGCTGGTGTCCCTCGTCGGCTTGTTCAACCAGTAGCGGGGTGCACGACGGATGGCGGACGAGGCGAGGACCGGTCACCAGGCACTCCTGACCAGCCTGTCGGCGGCGCTGCACGACGTCGACGACGACCTGCGGGCCGGATCGCGGCGGCGGCCGGTCTGGTCGACGGGCCTGGCGCCCATGGACGGCCACCTCGGTGGCGGTCTGCACGCGGGCGACCTCGTCCTGCTCAGCGGCCCTCCCGGTACCGGCAAGACCACCGTGGCGCTCCAGGTGGCGCGCAACGCCGCTGCCGCCGGCCGCCACGCGATGTACGTGTGCTTCGAGCACACCCGGGACCAGCTCACCGAGCGGCTGCTGGTGATGGAGGTCGGGCTCGGCCGCGACGCCGACGCCCCGTCCCAGGACGAGCTCATGCGCCACCTGCTCGAGCCCGCGTCCGTGCACGGGCTCGACGCGGTGATGGAGGGTGTCGCCGGCGGCCCTGCGGCGCTCAGGCAGCTGCGGTCCTACGGGCACCGTCTGCAGCTGGTCGGTGCACGCGGTGACGCCACCGACATCGGCCGGGTGCGCCGGCTGGCGATGGCCTCCCCCGAGCCCCCGCTCGTCGTGGTCGACCTGCTCCAGCAGCTGAGGCCCTCGGGGACGGCGGGAGCCCAGCTCGACGACGACGCGGCCGACCGGGCCGCCGCGGCGCTGAAGGACCTCGCTCTCGAGCTCGGGTGCCCCGTGCTCGCGGTGTCCGCCGTGGACGCCGTCGGGCTGTCCGCGCGGCGGGTGCGTGCCCGCCACCTGAAGGGATCCTCCAGCCTCGCCTACGAGGCCGACGTCATCCTGGTCCTGCAGGACAAGTACGACGTCGTCGCCCGCCAGCACCTCGTCTTCGACCTCACCTCCAGCGAGGAGCACCGGCGCTGGCTGGTCTGCACCGTCGAGAAGAACCGACGGGGCCGCGAGCGGCTCGAGATGGAGTTCCGCAAGCGGTTCAGCCACGGGCACGTGGACCCGGCCGGGCGGATGGTCAGCGAGGACCTCGTGGACGAGCGCGTCTTCACCGAGTAGGGGTCCCGTCGGCCCCGCGGACCGACGCTCAGCCCCAGTCGGGGGCCTCGGCCTCGAACCAGTCCACCAGGCTGAGCAGCAGCCCCTCTGTGCGCCACCCGCGCTCCAGGTGCGGCAGCGCGGCGGACAGCAGCGAGGTGACCAGCTCCACGTCCGGCTGCTCGAAGGGGTCGGGCCGCCCGAGCACCGTCACCAGCTCCTCGGGGTACCGCAGGACGAGCAGGCTGCGGTGCCGCGACAGCGGCAACCCCGCCAGCTCACCCCGGATGGTGTCCGTCTGGGCGATCGTCAGCACGGGGCTGTCGGCGTCCAGCCGCGCGAGCACCGGCGGGGTGGTCGCCAGGGGGCGCACCTCCAGCGTCCGCAGACCCGACCCCGCGACGACGTGCCAGCTGCCCTCGTCGTCGCGACGCATCAGCGCGACGTCGCTGCCGCACCCGCCGGCCAACCGGTCGACGACCGCGTCGATGACGAGCCGCAACGACGGCGAGCGGCGAAGCCGGTCATGGGCCTGGTGGAGCAGGTCGACGGCCTCGTCCTCGGTGAGCTCCTCCTCCGGCGTGACAGCGTCCCACCGGTCCTCGGCGTCCCAGCCGTCCTCGGTGTCGGCGGAGGTGCCCTGGTCGTCCTGGTCGTCCTGGTCGTCCTGGTAGCCGTCGTCGTCGGTCTCCCAGTCCGCACGCACCTCGACGTCGTCGTACCCGGTCTCGTCGAGGACGTACCCGGTCTCGTCCACGTCACCGGTGTCGTCGACGCCCCAGTCCTGCGTCTCCTCGGTCTGGTGCTGCCGGCCGCGGCCGAGCCCGGCGATCCGGGGCGGGCGGTGCGGGTGGACGTAGGTCGTGCGCATCAGGGCACCCCCGGTGAGGTCGAGAAGGTGGCGATCATGGTCGTCACGGCCGGACCCATCACGACGACCAGGAGGGCCGGGAAGATGCAGAAGATGAGCGGGAAGAGGATCTTCACGGTCACCTTCTGGGCCTTCTCCTCGGCGTCCTGACGCCGCACCAGCCGCATCTGGTGCGCCTGCTCGCGCAGCACGTGCGCCACCGGGATGCCGAGCCTGTCGGCCTGGGTCATCGCGGTGACGAAGGTGTGCAGCTCGTGGACGTCGATCCGGTCCGCCATCTGCTGCAGGGCGTCCGAGCGCGAGCGACCGAGCTGGACCTCCTGCAGCGAGCGCGACAGCTCTCCGGCGAACGGCCCGTCGGTCTTGCGCGCCACCTGCAGCATCGCCGCGTCGAACCCGAGGCCGGCCTCCACGCAGACGGTGAGCATGTCCAAGGCGTCCGCCAGGGACCGGCGGATGCCGTCCTGCCTCCGCTGCCCGATGTTGCGCAGGACCAGGTCGGGGACCCAGACACCGGCGGCCGCCAGGCCGGGCGCGAGCAGCAGGCTCAGCGGACCGAACCCGCCGAGCAGGGCTCCGGCGATCCCCCCCACGACCACGCCGGCGCCCTTCGCGGCCAGCACCGTCTCCAGGGTCCACCCGGCGGGGTTGCCGGCGAAGTCGAGCAGGCGGTGGATCCGGACCGGGGACTGCTGGGGGGACAGCCGGCGCCCCAGGCGCTCCAGCCCGTCCCGGAACGGCACGACCAGGCGCTCTTCGACCGGCAGCTGCTGGCGGGCCAGCCCCCTGTCGATCCTGGACCGCTCGATCACCTGCAGGCTGCGGGCCACACCGCTCACCGGACGCGGTCGCAGGGCGATCACCAGGCCCAGCAGCAGCACGCTGGCCGACAACGACACCATCCCCACCAGGAGGAGCAGGCGCGGGTCCATCACAGGTCCACCTTCACGAGTCGACGGATCCAGATCGTGCCGACCAGCATCCCGACGGTGCCGGCGGCCAGGCTGACGACACCGGCCGGCTCGGCCCACAGCTGCTCCATGTAGCCCGGCGAGACGACCGAGACGCCGACGACGACGATCGGCGGCAGGGCGATCAGGACGTAGGCCGACAGGCGGCCGTCCGCCGACAGGGCCTGGACCTGCCGACGCAGCGAGGCCCGCTCCCGCAGGGTGGCGACGGTGGTGCGCAGGGTCTGGGCGAGGTTCCCCCCGACCTGCCGCTGGATCCGGATGGCCATCACCGTCCAGCTCAGGTCCTCGCACTCCATCCGGGTGGCCACCCGCTCCAGGGCGTCCTCCAGCTCGGCACCCAGGCGGTGCTCGGCCATCGCGCGCGCGAACTGCCCGCGCAGCGGTTCGGCCGTGTCCCGCGAGATCGCGTCGAGGGCCTGGCTGAGGCTGAACCCGGTCTGCAGGCTCGAGGCCACCAGGGCCAGGGCGTCCGGCAGCTGGGCGGCGAACCTCGAGACCCTCGTGCGGGCCCTCCACCGCACGTACGAGGCGAGGGCGAGCCACCCGACGACGGGCGCCAGCAGTCGCATGGGCCAGCTGCTGGTGATCAGCATCGCGGCGGCCAGCGCGGTCGACGCACCGGCGATGCGCAGGACCAGGTACTCGTTCGGCTTCCACGGCAGGTCGGCCCGGTCCAGCAGCAGGGACAACCCCTCGTTCAGGCCCCGCCGCCGCAGGAACCGCTCGGCGAGGTCGAGCAGGGGCTGCCCGCGCTGGTGATCGCGGTCCTTGGCCGCCGCCGACCGCCGGAGCCGGTTCCCGGTCATCGCGTAGAAGGAGATCTGCTCCAGGCGGGTCTCAGGCCGGCGCCGCCGCGGTCCCCAGGCGACGAGCAGGGCCAGGGTGGCGCCGAGCAGCGCCACGCTGGCGACGGCCGGCCACGGGGTCGCGAGCGCGGTCGGGACGTCCGGCGCGACGACGACGGACCCCGCCCTCGGCGCCGGCTGCGGCTCCGGCTCCGGGCCCGGCGCGTCGGGCAGCACCGCGGGCAGCGCGATGACGGTCGACGCGCTGATCGCGCGCCCACCAGCCATGGCGCTGACGTGGACGGTCTGGTCCCCTCCGGTGGTCCCCTCCGGCAGGGTCACGGTGACCTGCACCTGGGTCGACAGCGCCGTCGCCACGGTGGCGAAGGCACGGGTCAGGCCCGCCTCGTCCTGCGCGGTCGTGACGTGGCCGTGCCCCGCGGCGGCCAGGCCCTGGAGGGTGGCGTCCTGGCTCTCGTCGGTGCGGAAGCCGACGACCTCGGCCCGAACGCCGGACGCGACGAGCTGCGCCGTCGCCGACTCGAGGGTCCCGGCGCTCACGGTGTCGCCGCCGTCGCTGAGGACCACCAGGGTCCGGTCACCGGCCTGGCCCAGCGTCCCGAGGGCCGCCGCGATCCCGTCGTAGAGGGCGGTCTGGTCCTGGGCCGTCAGGCCGGAGACCGCGCCGAGCACGGCGGCCCGGTCGGTCGTGGGACGCACCAGCACGCGCGCGTCGTCGTCGAAGGCGACCAGGCCGACGAGGACGTCGTCGGCCACCGCCTCGACCAGCGTGGCGGCGGCCGACTTCGCCGCGGCGATCCCCTTGTCCTGCATCGAGCCGCTGGTGTCGATGAGCAGGACCAGCCGCCGCTGGACCAGGTCGCCGGTGGCGGCCGTGGCTTCGGCCTCGGCAGTGCGGCCGGCCACGGTCACCTCCACCGACGCCGGGTCGATCGCGCCGTCGGACGACGTCGCCGTCGTGGTCAGCAGGAACTCCAGGGTGCTGCCACGGACCTGCGCGCCGTCGACGGTCGCACGGTCCGGGGTCGTCGCGGCACGGGCAGGGGACCCGAGGAGGAGCACCGCGGCCGCGAGGAGGGCGGCCAGCGCGACCGTGGTCGGCGGCAGGTCGGCGGGCCGACGCGGTCGTCGCATCAGACCACCCGGTACCGGTCGGGGGAGGTGAGCACCGCGGGCACCTCGAGCCCGGCGTCCATCAGCTTGCCGGCGAAGGCGGGTCGCAGGCCGGTGGGGTGCAGGCTGCCCAGCATCCGTCCGTTCTCGTCGGTCCCGGCGCGGAAGTCGAAGGTGAAGAGGTCCTGCAGCGTGATGGTGTCGCCCTCCATGCCGGTGACCTCGCTGATCTGGACCACCCGGCGCGTTCCGTCCTTGAGGCGCTGCTGGTGGATGACGATGTCCACCGCGCTCGAGACCTGCTCGCGGATGGCCCGCACCGGGAGCTCGACCCCGGCCATCAGCACCATCGTCTCCAGCCGGGAGAGGCTGTCCCGCGGGCTGTTGGCGTGGACGGTGGTGATCGAGCCGTCGTGGCCGGTGTTCATCGCCTGGAGCATGTCCAGCGCTGCGCCGTCGCGGACCTCGCCGACGACGATCCGGTCGGGCCGCATCCGCAGCGCGTTGCGGACCAGGTCCCGGATCGAGATCGCACCCCGGCCCTCGATGTTGGCGGGTCGGCTCTCCAGCCGCAGCACGTGGTCCTGGTCGAGCTGGAGCTCGGCGGCGTCCTCGATCGTGACGATGCGCTCGTCGGAGGGGATGAACCCGCTCACCACGTTGAGCGTGGTCGTCTTGCCCGAGCCCGTGCCGCCGCAGATGACCATGTTGAGCCGGCCCTGCACGCAGACCTCGATCAGCTCGGCGACGCCGCGCGGGAAGGTGCCGAAGCCGACCAGGTCGTCGACGGTGAACGGGTCGCGGGCGAACTTGCGGATGGTGAGCAGGCTGCCGTCGAGCGCGATCGGGTGCACCACCGCGTTCACGCGCGAGCCGTCAGGGAGCCGGGCGTCGACCATGGGACTGGCCTCGTCGACGCGCCGACCCACCCGGCCGACGATCTTGTCGATCGTGCGCCGCAGGTGCGCGTCGCTGGTGAACCTGGCCGCGACGGGGTGGATCTGGCCCGCGCGCTCGACGTAGATCGAGTCCGGGCCGTTGACCATGATCTCGGTGATGTCGGGGTCGCGCAGCAGCGGCTCGAGCGGTCCGTGGCCGAGGATGTCGTCCGCGATGTCCTGGGTGATCTGGCTGCGGTCCGTGGAGGACAGCGGCGTCTCCTCCAGCTCCAGCACGGTCTGCAGCTGCATCCGGACCTGCTGCTCGAGCTCGGCCTGGTCCATGCGCGGGTCGTACAGACGAGGACCCAGGTTCTCCAGCAGGGCCTCGTGGACGCTGGCCTTGACGTCGGCGAACGGGTCGGCGACGCGGTGGGACGGCCCGCGGCGGTGGCCGGGGTCCACCGCCGTCCCGTTCGAGACAAGCGGCGTGCGCACGGCGTTGATGCGATCTGCGAGGCCCACCGGTCACTCCTTCCCGCGCCGCAGCGCGAACATCCGCAGCCGCGAGCGGCCGGCCGCACCGGCGCCACGGGCAGCGCTCTGGGCAGGCGGTCCCACCCGGACCGCCAGCCCCCGCAGGGCGACGCTCACCGGGTGCGCCGGGTCCTCCACCACCAGCGGGACGCCCTTGTTGATCGACGCCGGGACGGCGCGACTGCTCGGGATGAGCGCGCTGATCCGCGTCTTCAGGGTCTGCTCGACGTCGGCGACGGTGAGTCCGACCTTGGAGTCGGATCGGTTGAGCACGACCTGGCTGCCCTCGCGCGGGTACCCGAGCAGGTCGAGCATGTCGAGGGTGAGCCGCAGGTTCTTCAGGGCGGGGATGTCGAGGGTCGCCAGGAGCACGTAGCGGTCCGACAGGTCGAACGCGGCGAGCACGTGCTCGGTGAACGCCGGGGGCGTGTCGATGACGACGTGGTCGTACATGGTCCGCAGCACGCCGATGAGCTCGATGACGACGGAGACCGGGATCCGCTCGGCCTCGCCGGGTTCCAACGGTGCGCAGATGGTGTCCAGGCTGGGGCCGTAGCGCGTGACGATGCTCGCGACGCCCTTCTCGTCCAGGTGACCCGCCATCGCGATGGCGTCGATGATGGTGCGTTGCGGCATGAGCTGCAGCGCGATGGCGACGTCGCCGAAGGCGAGGTCGAGGTCGAGGAGGCAGACCCGGGAGCGACCCGAGTCCGACAGCGCCACGGCCATGTTCGTCGCGACCGTGGTCTTCCCGCACCCGCCCTTGGCGGAGAAGACGACCGTGACCAGCGCGGGGGAGGAGTCGTCTCCCGACGCACCGCCGCCGAGCTTGCCGCTCACCACGAGGGAGCGCCGGCACGCGTCGGTGACGGCCGCGAGGTCGTCCACCGGGACCACCTCCCGGACACCGGCTCGCAGCGCCAGGCCGAGGACGGTGACGTCCACGCGGCGCCTCACGAGCACGACGCCCAGAGCGGGGTTCTCGACCCGCTGCCTCTCGGCGAACTCCAGCGCCTGGGTCAGGTCGACGTCGGCACCGACGACGACGAGCACCTCGCGGCCGGTCGTGACCGCGCGGGTCGCCGAGGGGATCGACTCGACGACCACGACGTCGTCCGGGAGGGCGACCAGGAGCAGCTCGGCGGCGTCGGGGTCCGGCTCCAGCAGGACGGTCACGGGGTTCCCCTGAACACGGTGCGGTCCTCGACGACCTCGTCGCCGGCCTCCGCGCCGCTGCCGAGCAGCGCGGCGTAGAGGTTCCCGGTCTGGGCGGCGTGCACGACACGTGGCGCGTCCTGCGCGTCGACCGCCAGGGTGACCAGCGCGGTGGGCACCTCCTCGGTCCGGTCGAGGACGCCCGCGGGCGCCGCGGCGTCGGCACGACCGCCCAGGGTCACGTCGCCGACGGCCAGGACGGTCACCCCCGACACCACCACCCGGGTGGCGTTGACCGAGTTCTCGTCGCCGAGCTCTGTGCCCTCCGGCGACATGTCGCCGGACCCCGGGTCGCGGGTCCGGTAGGTGTCGTACACGGCGATCTCCGAGCCCGGGCGCAGGAACGACCCCACGCGGCCGGGGTCGGTGAGCTCGATGGTGACGGCCAGCTGCCCCTCGGGCACGACCAGCGCGGTGCTTCCCGCCTGCTGGTCGCCGAACCTGCGCTGCAGCACGACCTCACCCGGCGCGATCTCCGAGGTGGCGACCAGGGACTCCATCGCCAGCTCGACCCGGGTGAGGGCGCCGGCGGGGACGCTCCGGACGGGGAACACGGTCTTCTCGACCATGTCCTCCCCGACCGCGTCACCGAGGGTGGTGCCGGCAGGCACGGTACGGGTGGTCACGTAGACCGTCGCGGCCTCCTGGCCCGCGACCGCGCGACGGTCCGCCGCCGTGGTGTAGGCCAGTACGGCGACCGCGCCCAACCCGGCCAGGACCAGGGCGGCGACGACAGCGAGGATTCTCTTCATCGTGGGGTCATCCCGTGAGTTGGACGGCGCGAGCGCCGTAGTCGGCTCCGGTGCCGATCCGACCGCCGGCGGGCGTCCCCAGCACGAACTGCCCGGTGATGCACGCGCCCGCGGGCTCCGGCTCGGTGGGCGGGTCGGTGGGCGGGTCGGTGGGCGGGTCGGTGGGCGGGTCGGTGGGCGGGTCGGTGGGCGGGTCGGTGGGCGGCGGAGGGGGCGGAGGCGGAGGTGCGGTCTCGCACTCGGCCGAGTCGGTGACCTGAAGACCGGTGAAGCCGGCGACCGGCGCCGACGGGCCGGACGAGGGGTCCAGGACCGCGAGCCACACGGTCGTTCCCGCGGCGAGCGCATCCAGGCACGACAGGAGGTCCTCCGGCTCGACGACCTCGAGCACGTCGCCCACCGTGATGTCGGACCGGCAGTCGCCGTTGGGGTCCGCCACCGCGAAGGAGGCGCACTCCGGACCGCCCGAGGCCTCCGGGTGCGGCACGACCAGGTCGGCGTCGGGCCACGACCCGAGCGCGCACTCGGGCACCGCGAGGACGAACGCGTCGTCCACCGCGCCGACCGGGCCCCACGACGCCCGCGCGCAAGCGGCCGCGCTGCTGCCGTCGGCCCCCCACACCCGGCTCAGCTGCGCCGGGACCTGGGTGGTGACGCGCACCTCCACCGACTCCTGCACCAGTCCCTGCAGCGCCGGATCCAGGGGGAGGCACGCGGTCAGCACCCCGCCACCCGGGGGCGCGGCGCACGTCGCGCCCGGACCGGCGACGCAGACCCCGTAGACCTCGGAGGAGCCGGTGAGGTCGGCGTCGGCGTCGTTGTCGGCCACGAGGCCCGCGGCGGCGGCCGACGACGGGGCGCAGATCCCGTCGGTCGCGCAGGCGCGGACCAGGGCGAGCGCCGCGGCGTCGGCCCCGTTCTGCACCTGCCGGCGGCCCGACAGCTGGACCCCGTGGTCGACGACGACCGCGGCGAGGCCCAGCAGCACGCCCGAGCCGAGCAGGATCGCCACCATCATCGTCACCGCCCCTCCGTCGTCCCTCACCCGCCGCACTGCATCACCGCCCGTGCCGTCAGCGCGATGTCGTCCACCGGGAGCACGGTGCCGACCGATCCGGTCAGCACGACGGTGGCCTTCGACCCCGGGTCCCCCGTGGCGCAGGGCGTGACGTCGACCGCGGTGCCGAGGATCTGGCCGTTGGTCGAGAGCGCGTCGGCCACGCGGCTCTCGGCGGCCGCGGCGTCACCGCCGAGGGCGACCGCGCGTACGCCCTCGCGCGCCGCGCTGGTCATCGCGATCTTCGCGTTGAGGGCGAAGCCGAGATCGACCATCCCCAGCAGCAGCGCGGCCAGCAACGGGAACACCAGGGCGAACTCGACCGCCACGGCTCCGTGCTCGCCGCGGGTGCGTAGGGCCATGGCTGTCCGCCCTCCCGACCTTCCGGCCGGCCGCGCCGGCTCAGCCTGCCGGGTCCCAAGCGGCGACGGCAGCGGTGAGCCGCCCGAAGAAGGCTCCGAGGGCGTCGCCGAACAGCGTCACGGCGAGCACGATCCCGAACGCGATGAACGTGACGAGCAGGCCGTACTCGGTGGCGGTCGCACCCTCGTCGCGGTTCTGGCGGAAGTGCTCGCTCACCCGGAAGGCGTGGGTTCGCAGGTACGCAGCGGTCTTGACCATGGTCAGTTCCTTCGCCGGTCGGGGCAGGTCGACTTGTCCGCCTGCCGCTACCTGCAAGAGTCCGCGCGCGCCGTAGATCCGGTAAGGGCAGATCGTTCGGCATACGTGGGCTGCTCGCCCGATCGACGCATCGACCGTTCGGGTGATGGTGGGCGCACTGCTCCGGACGCGCCGCAGGCCCCTACCCGGGCGGGTGGGGCCTGCGTGGTAACGCCGCAAGGACGGGTGCCAGGCGGTTCAGCCGCTGAACGGCTTGGCGCTCACGACCTTCACGGGGACCTGCGTGCCGGTGGGGGCGGTGTACTCGGCGGTGTCGCCCTCGCGCTTGCCGAGGATCGCGGCACCCAGAGGCGACTTCTCGCTGAAGACCTGCAGGTCGGTGCCGTCGCCGATCTCGCGGTTGCCGAGCAGGAACGTCATCTCGTCGCCGCCGACCTCGGCCACGACCACCATGCCCGGTTCGACCACGCCGTCGTCCGGGGGAGCGGCACCGACGACGGCGTTGCGCAGCAGCTCCTCGAGCTGGCGCACGCGGCCCTCCATCTTGCCCTGCTCCTCCTTGGCGGCGTGGTAGCCGCCGTTCTCCTTCAGGTCGCCCTCCTCGCGGGCGGCCTCGATGCGGCGGGAGATGTCCGCGCGCCGCGGCCCACGCAGGTCCTCGAGCTCGGCGCTGAGCCGGTCGAAGGCCTCCTGCGTCAGCCAGTTGGCGTTGGTGGTCTCGCTCATGGTGTCTCCTGTGCTGGGTGGACCCGTGCCGGTGCCGTCACCACAGAGGATGACCGGGCGAGGCGTCGGGTCGTGCCGGCGTGCTCGTCGGTGTCCCACGGAGGGACCCGGGGCGCCGTTCGGAAGCATCCAGGGTAACAAGGTGCCGCCCTGCCGTCACTTCGTCAGCGCGGCTCGCACCCCCGCTACGGGCTCGCCCTCCGCTACGGGACGGAGCAGGACTCCACGCCGCCGCTGACGGCGGGCTCGGACACGCGCACGGTGGCGGCCCGCCGGACCGTGCGCTCCTGCGGGTCCACCTCGACGGCGACGTCGACCTGGCCGACCACGGCGTAGGTGGCGCTCAGGGCCCGCACGGTGCAGGTGGCGGTGGTGCCCTCGTAGACGGTGACGTCGAAGGTCACCTCCACGGCGTCCTGCGGGTCGTCGGTTCCGGCGTCGAGCCGGAAGCCGACGTCGCTCCAGCGCACGTCGCGGTCCGCCGCGCCGAAGCCCACCCACACCAGCCAGCCGAGCGCCACCACCGCGAGCACGCCGGTGAGCACGCGGGCGAGAGTGCGGTGCCAGCCTGGCCGCAGGTCGCCGTACCGCTCGGGCGGGCGGCCGACGGGGGCGTGGGTCACCGGGCTCCTCGCGGGGGGTCAGAATGGGACGTGACGACCATGGCGTCACCATGATGACCGACGGGAGACACACCACCGTGAGCGAGTCCTCGCCCCAGCACGGCGACACCCTGCGCCTCATGTGCGTGCACGCCCACCCGGACGACGAGTCCTCCAAGGGCGCGCCGGCGATGGTGAGGTACCTGGCCGAGGGCGTCGAGGTCATGGTGGTCACCTGCACGGGCGGCGAGCGCGGCGACATCCTCAACCCGCGGCTCAAGGACGACCCCGAGGTGCTGCGCGACATCAGCGAGGTGCGCCGCCGCGAGATGGCCGCCGCGATCGAGGTGCTCGGCGTCCAGCACCGCTGGCTCGGCTTCGTCGACTCCGGCCTGCCCGAGGGCGATCCGCTGCCGCCGCTCCCGGAGGGATGCTTCGCGCTCGAGCCGCTGGGCGTGGCCACCGAGCCCCTGGTGCGCCTCGTGCGCGAGTTCCGTCCGCACGTGATGACCACGTACGACGAGAACGGCGGCTACCCCCACCCCGACCACATCATGTGCCACAAGGTGTCGCTGGCCGCGTTCGAGGCCGCGGGCGACCCCGGGCGGTACCCGGCGGCGGGCGAGCCGTGGCGGCCCACCAAGCTGTACTACAACCAGACCTTCAGCCGGACGCGGGTGAGCGCGTACCACGAGGCGCTGCTCGAGGCGGGCAAGGAGTCGCCCTACACCGAGTGGCTGAAGAACTGGGACGACCGCGAGCCGCGTCCGGTGCACGCGCGGATCGAGTGCGCGGAGTACTTCCCGGTGCGCGACCAGGCGCTGATCGCGCACGCCACCCAGATCGACCCCGACGGCTCGTTCTTCGCGCTCGATCACGAGATGCAGAGCCGGGTCTGGCCGTGGGAGGAGTACGAGCTCGGGCGCACCCACCTCGACTGGCCCGCCGACGTCGAGGACGACCTGTTCGCCGGTCTGCGCACGACGGACGACGCGTCGTGATCACCTCTCTGGCAGGCGTTCTCGCCGCCACCCCGCTGCCCACGCCGACGACGCCCGAGGACCTCGACCCGACGACGGTCAGCCCCGGGCTGATCGGCTTCCTCGTGACGTTCGCGATCGCGGTGGCCACCGTGCTGCTGGTGCTCGACATGGTGCGGCGGATCCGCCGGCTGCGGTACCGCGAGCAGCAGGAGCTCGCTCGCCGGGAGCGCGAGGCAGCCGGTCCGGACGAGGACCCGCTGCCCTGAGCGCCCAGCACGTCCGCGAGCGCACCCCGGAGCACGGGCCGGACGGCCGGGCCGGGATCGACGCCGCCCTGGTCCGTCGGCTGAGGTCTTCCGCGCGGCGATGGAGGCGGACGACGGCGCCTGGGCGCGGGCGCGCGCGTGGGCGCTGTGGAAGGCGCTGATCACCGCGGCCCAGCCGGTGCGGGACGGCGGCCCGCCCGACCCCGACCAGCTGCGCGTGGTCGCCGACGTCCTGGCCGACTGAGCAGCCGCCCGACTAGGCGCCGTCGACCTCGTCGGCGTGGGCGGCCACCACCTGCGCCGACTCCACGTGGTCGGCGTCGTCGTGGATCCGCCGGGCCAGCTCGTCGAGCACGGGGCCGGGCACCTCGACGCCGGCCTCGCGCACGCCCTTCGCCAGCTCCTCGCGCACCGTCTCCTCGGGCGCGCCGTCCTGCCACGACACCACGCGGTCGACGACCGCCTGCAGCGTCTCGGCCGCGGGGTCCAGGTCCTTGTCGTCTGCTGCCATGCCACCAGCCTGCGGGAGCGCGTCGCGCGGTGCCACCGGACCCCACCTAGCGTGGACCCATGGCGAACCGCCTCCAGCACGCCCTGAGCCCGTACCTCCAGCAGCACCGCGACAACCCGGTGGACTGGTGGGAGTGGGGCGACGACGCGTTCGCCGACGCCGCGCGGCGCGACGTCCCGGTGCTGCTGTCGGTGGGCTACGCCGCGTGCCACTGGTGCCACGTGATGGCGCACGAGTCGTTCGAGGACGCCACCACCGCGCGGGAGATGAACGAGGGCTTCGTCTGCGTCAAGGTCGACCGCGAGGAGCGGCCGGACGTCGACGCCGTCTACATGGACGCCACCCAGGCGCTCACCGGGCAGGGCGGCTGGCCGATGACGGTGTTCCTCACCCCGGACGGACGCCCCTTCTACGCCGGCACCTACTTCCCGCCGCAGCCGCTGCACGGCCGCCCCTCGTTCCGGCAGGTGCTCGTCGCCGTCGGGGAGGCGTGGCGCGACCGGCGCGACGAGGCGGTGCGCGCGGCCGGCAGCATCGCGGAGGCGCTCGCCGGCAGGAACCTGCCCCAGGGGTCCCCGCCTCCTGATGGCGACGACCTGTCGCGCGCCGTCCGCGCCCTCGCGGCGCAGGAGGACCGCGAGCACGGCGGCTTCGGTGGGGCGCCGAAGTTCCCGCCTTCCGCGGCCCTGGGCTGGCTGTTGCGGCACGGCGCCACCGACGCCGAGACGGCGTCGCAGGCAACGGGTCTCGCGGCGCGCACCCTGGAGGCGATGGCCCGCTCCGGCACGTACGACCAGCTGACCGGTGGCTTCGCCCGGTACGCCGTCGACGCCGGCTGGGTGGTGCCGCACTTCGAGAAGATGCTCTACGACAACGCCCAGCTGGCCCGCGTGTACCTGCACTGGTGGCGGCTCACCGGCTCGGCGACGGGACGGCGCATCGCGCTCGAGACCTGCGACTGGATGGTGGCGGGACTCGGCACGCCGGAGGGCGGCTTCGCCTCGGCGCTCGACGCGGACACCGAGGGCGTCGAGGGGTCGACCTACGTCTGGACACCCGAGCAGCTCGTCGACGTGCTGGGGGAGGACGACGGCCGCTGGGCGGCCGACCTGCTCGGCGTGGTGCCCGGCGGCACCTTCGAGCACGGCACCTCGACCCTGCGCCTCCTGCGCGACCCCTGGTCGGACGGAGAGGCGGACGGCGACGGCGACCGGTGGGAGGCCCTGCGCGCCCGGCTCCTCGCCGCGCGGGCGGGACGGCCGCAGCCCGGTCGCGACGACAAGGTGGTGCTCGCCTGGAACGGGCTGGCGGTGGCCGCACTGGCAGAGACCGGTGCGCTGCTCGGCCGTCCCGATCTGGTCGAGGCGGCGCAGCGCTGCGCCGACCTGCTGGTCGCGGTGCACCTCGACGACCACGGTCGCTGGCACCGGGTCTCCCGCGACGGCACCTGCGGCTCCGCCGGTGCGGTGCTCGAGGACCTCGGCGACCTCGCGGAAGGGCTCTTCGTCCTGGCCGGCGTCACGGGCGAGACCTCCTGGGCCACGGTCGCTCTGGGGGTCCTCGACCAGGTGCTCGACGAGTTCGCCGACGACGCGGGCCTCCTCCTCGACACCTCGCGGGCCGCGGTCGATCCCCGGCTCGGCCCGGTCGGACGTCCGGCCGACCCGACCGACAACGCCTACCCGAGCGGGACGTCCGCAGCCGCCGGTGCGCTCGTGACGGCAGCGGCGCTCACGGGCGAGACCCGTTGGCGCGCAGCGGCCGAGCGGGCCGCGGGCGTCGCAGGTGCCGTCGGGAAGGCGGCGCCACGCTTCGGTGGCTGGGGACTCGCGGTGGCCGAGGCGCTGCTCGCCGGCCCGCTCGAGGTGGCCGTCGTGGGGGAGCGGGACGACCCCGCGGCCGACGCGCTGCACGCGGCGGCGCTCGCCTCCCCGTCACCGGGACGCGTGGTCGCGCGGGGCGGGCCGGGGCAGGACGACGGTCTTCCGCTGCTGGAGCACCGTCCGCTCGTGGACGGCGTGGCCGCCGCCTACGTGTGCCGGGGCTTCGTCTGCGAGCGACCCACCACCGACGCGGCCGAGCTCGCCCGGTCGCTGGGGGCGACTCAGCCCAGCGCGACCGAGGTGCCGGAGGAGTAGACCGCGTGCGAGATGGCGATGTAGTGCGCGACGAACGCCGCCACCGTGAAGGCGTGGAACACCTCGTGGAAGCCGAACCATCGCGGTGACGGGTTGGGTCGCTTCAGCGCGTAGATGACGCCGCCCGCCGTGTACAGCACGCCGCCGACGACCACGAGCGTCAGCACGGCGACGCCGCCCTCACGCAGGAAGTCCGGCAGGTAGAACACCGCGGCCCAGCCGAGCGCGATGTAGATCGGGGTGTAGAGCCAGCGCGGCGCCCCCACCCAGAACACCCGGAACGCGATGCCGGCCAGGGCCCCGCCCCAGACCAGCAGCAGCAGGACCCGCGCCTTGCCCTCGGGCAGCAGGAGCAGCGTCAGCGGCGTGTAGCTGCCCGCGATGATCAGGAAGATGTTCGAGTGGTCGAACCGCTTGAGCAGCACCGCCACCTTCGGGGACCAGTTGCCGCGGTGGTAGACCGCGCTGGTGCCGAACAGCAGTGCGGCGGCGACACCGAAGACCGCGCAGGCGATCCGGGTGCGGGTGTCGGGCGCGAGCGCCACCAGGACGATCGAGGCGGCCACCACGAGGGGGAACGAGCCGGCGTGGATCCAGCCGCGCAACCGCGGCTTCACGGCGTCGGCGGCGTCGCGCACGGCCTCGCCGGCACGCTCGACGGCCTCGCCGGCACGCTCGACGATGCCGGCGGGCTCCGGGGTCTCGGTCATGGACGCGAGCGTAACCTACGAAGCAGTAACCTACGACTCCGTAGGTCGAGGTCGTGAGGGAGATCACGGGAGGTCCCGTGCGGGTCCCGTGCGCGCCGTGCCAGGACCGGTAGCGTGCGCACGGTGAGGCTGCCGCACCCGCTCTACCGCGCCTACGAGCGCCGGCTGGCCGGACGGCTCGACCCGACCGCGATGCCGCGCCACGTGGGGATCATGCTCGACGGCAACCGCCGGTGGGCCCGGGCGGCCGGCGGCGACGCCTCCCACGGCCACCAGGCGGGCGCGGACAAGATCTTCGAGTTCCTCGGCTGGTGCGAGGAGGTCGGGATCGAGGTCGTGACGCTGTGGATGCTGTCGCCGGACAACCTCAACCGCCCCCGCGCCGAGCTCGACCCCCTGCTCGGCATCATCGAGGACGCCGTCCGCCGGCTCGTGAGCGCCGGCCGCTGGAAGGTGCACCCGGTGGGTGCCCTCGACCTGCTGCCGGTCGAGATGGCGCAGCGGCTCAAGGAGGCCGAGGAGGCCACCCGCGAGGTGCCTGGCCTGCACGTCAACGTCGCGGTCGGCTACGGCGGCCGGCAGGAGATCAGCGACGCCGTGCGGGGGCTGCTGCTCGAGCACGCCGCGAGCGGCAGCACGCTGGAGGAGGTGGCCGAGCTCGTCGACGTCGAGAACATCGCCCGGCACCTGTACACCAAGGGCCAGCCCGACCCCGACCTGGTGATCCGCACCTCCGGCGAGCAACGGCTGTCCGGGTTCCTGCTCTGGCAGAGCGCCCACTCCGAGTTCTACTTCTGCGAGGCGTTCTGGCCCGACTTCCGCCGGGTCGACTTCCTGCGGGCCCTGCGCGCGTACTCCGGTCGCGAGCGCCGCTTCGGCACCTGAGTGACGGCCGGGTCGCTCCGGTGTGACACCCGGGTGACACCCGGCGTGTTGCGGCAGCAGCGCCTCGTCCGGCCCGTAGCGTCGGTCCTGCGGGACGGTCAGGTGCCGGTCCGCTCGGGAGGCCCGACGGATGCTGCGGCTGCGCCTCGACCCTGCGGGTCGGGACCACGTCGCGGGGAGGGCGGCCCGGTCCGTCGTCCCGTTCCGGAACGGCGTCCCGGCCCCTCGCCCGCGAGTGATCCGGGCGCGCACGCGCCCGGCAGGGAGTCTCCGTGGCCGCTGACCTCACCACCAGCACGTCCCGTCGCACCTTCGTCCTCGACACCTCCGTCCTGCTCTCCGACCCGCGGGCGATGCTCCGCTTCGCCGAGCACGAGGTCGTGCTCCCCGTGGTGGTCATCACCGAGCTCGAGGGCAAGCGGCACCACAGCGAGCTGGGGTACTTCGCCCGGCAGGCGCTGCGGCTGCTGGACGACCTGAGGGTCGAGCACGGCCGGCTCGACGCACCGCTGCCCACGCCGGACGGCGGGACCCTGCGGGTGGAGCTCAACCACACCGACCCGAACGCGCTCCCCGCCGGCTTCCGCCTGGGGGACAACGACACCCGGATCCTCGCCGTCGCCAAGAACCTCTCGGACGAGGGCCTGCTCGTCACCGTGGTCAGCAAGGACCTGCCGATGCGGGTCAAGGCGTCGGCGGTGGGGCTGGACGCCGAGGAGTACCGCGCCGAGCTCAGCGTCGACTCCGGCTGGACGGGCATGGCCGAGCTCGACGTCGACGAGCAGGTGATGGCCCAGCTGTACGAGCACGAGCAGCTCGAGATCCCGGAGGCGGCCGAGCTGCCCTGCCACACCGGCCTGGTGCTGCTGTCCTCGCGCGGCTCGGCCCTCGGCCGGGTCGGCGCCGACAAGCAGGTGCGGCTGGTGCGGGGCGACCGCGACGTCTTCGGCGTCCACGGGCGCAGCGCCGAGCAGCGGATCGCGGTCGACCTGCTGCTCGACAACGAGGTCGGGATCCTCTCCCTCGGCGGGCGGGCCGGGACGGGCAAGTCGGCCCTCGCGCTGTGCGCCGGCCTCGAGGCCGTGATGGAGCGCCGGCTGCACCGCAAGGTGGTGGTGTTCCGGCCGCTGTACGCCGTCGGTGGCCAGGACCTCGGGTACCTGCCCGGTTCGGAGAACGAGAAGATGGGCCCGTGGGCGCAGGCCGTCTTCGACACCCTCGGGGCGCTGGTCAGCCAGGAGGTGGTCGAGGAGGTGATGGACCGCGGCATGCTCGAGGTCCTGCCGCTCACCCACATCCGCGGCCGCAGCCTGCACGACGCCTTCGTCGTCGTCGACGAGGCGCAGTCGCTGGAGCGCAACGTGCTGCTCACCGTGCTCTCGCGGATCGGGCAGAACTCCCGGGTCGTGCTCACCCACGACGTCGCCCAGCGCGACAACCTGCGGGTCGGCCGCCACGACGGCGTCGCCGCCGTGATCGAGGCGCTCAAGGGCCACCCGCTGTTCGCGCACGTCACCCTGACCCGCTCCGAGCGCTCCCCGGTGGCCGCCCTCGTCACCGAGATGCTGGAGAGCATCACGCTGTGACGCCCGCCACCCGCTGAGCGCACCCCGAGCAGGGCGCGCGCACGCCGCCGGGCCGACGGAAGGTCACGGATTGGACACGGCCGGGGGCGTCAGGTCATCGTGGTGAGCAGTCAGCACCCCTGAGCGGGCCCGAACCGGGGCCCGCGTGGACCAGCACACTGCACCTCCGCGACCCACCCGTCGCAGGTCCGTGGCGGGGTGGTCGCGCCCGTCGTGTGTGCCGCACGGGCAGATGGAAGGTCGTTCGTGCTCCACAAGCTCGTCCGGCGCCCGCTGTTCTCAGCAGGTGCCACTCTCGCCGTCCTCGGTGCCACCGGTGCCGCGTACCTGGCCACCGCGGACCAGACCGGTCCGGACGTGGCGCAGGCCGCGTACTCGGTCCCCGTGCAGCCCCTCACCTCCGAGCAGGTCGCCTCGGCCGACGCGCAGACCTCCGCCGACGCGGCCGACGCCGCCGCCGTCGAGGCCCTCGAGGAGCGCGCCGCCGCCGCCGACGCCGCCCAGGCGCTCGCCGCCGAGCAGGCCGCCGCCGCGGCCCGGGCCGAGCGCCGCCGCCAGGCCGCCATCGAGCAGGCCTCCCGTGACGCCCGGCGCGACCCGCGCGGCGCCGCGAAGGTGCTCGTGGCCGACAAGGGCTGGAGCTCGGAGCAGTTCTCCTGCCTGGACAGGCTGTGGACCAAGGAGAGCAACTGGCGGGTGGACGCCGACAACCCGTCCTCGAGCGCGTACGGCATCCCGCAGGCGCTGCCCGGCTCGAAGATGTCCTCGTTCGGCGACGACTGGGAGACGAACCCGGTCACCCAGATCAAGTGGGGCCTGAACTACATCGACGACCGCTACGGCACCCCGTGCTCCGCCTGGGCGCACAGCCGCAGCCACAACTGGTACTGAGCAGCACCCGCTCCCGCTGAGGCGTCGCCGGTCGGGCGGCGCCTCAGTCGCGTCCGGTCATCGCGTCGACGTCGAGCGCGGCGTCGAGCTGCTCCTGCGTGAGGTCGCCCCGTTCCACGTGGCCGAGCGCGATCGTCGCCTCCCGCACGGTCACCCCCTCAGCGACGGCGTGCTTGGCGATCTTGGCGGCCGCCTCGTAGCCGATCAGACGGTTCAGCGGGGTGACCACGGAGGGCGACGAGCCGGCGTAGCGCCGCATCCGCTCGGCGTCGGGCTCGAGGCCGGCCACGCACCGGTCGGCCAGCAGCCGCGAGGCGTTGGCCAGCAGCGACACCGACTCCAGCAGGTTGCGCGCCATCACCGGGACCTGCACGTTGAGCTCGAACGCTCCTGACGCCCCGGCCCACGCCACGGCGGCGTCGTTGCCCACGACCTGGCTGCAGACCTGCAGCACGGCCTCGGGCACCACCGGGTTCACCTTGCCCGGCATGATCGACGAGCCCGGCTGCAGGTCCGGCAGCCGCACCTCGGCCAGCCCGGCGGTCGGGCCGGACCCCATCCACCGCAGGTCGTTGCAGATCTTGGTGAGCGACACGGCGACCGTCCGCACGGCGCCCGAGGTCTCGACCAGGGCGTCGCGCGCGCCCTGCGCCTCGAAGTGGTCGCGGGCCTCGGTGACCGGCAGCCCGGTGCGCTCGGCCAGCAGCTCGACGACGCGGGCGGCGAACCCGTCCGGGGTGTTGATGCCCGTCCCCACCGCCGTGCCGCCGAGGGGCACCTCGGCCAGGCGCGGCAGCGCCGCCTCGAGCCGCTCGGTGCCGCGTCGCACCTGGGAGGCGTAGCCGCCCAGCTCCTGCCCGAGCGTGACGGGCGTGGCGTCCATCAGGTGGGTGCGGCCGGCCTTGACCAACCCGGCGGTCTGCGCGGCCCTGGCCTCGAGGGTCTCCGCGAGGTGGCGCAGCGCCGGGAGCAACGTGCCCACGACCTCCTGCGCGGCGGCGAGGTGGACCGCGGTCGGGAACGTGTCGTTGCTCGACTGCGAGGCGTTCACCTCGTCGTTGGGGTGCACCTCGCGGCCGAGCCGGCGGCCGGCGAGGCGGGCGAGGACCTCGTTGGCGTTCATGTTCGACGACGTGCCCGACCCGGTCTGGAAGACGTCGACGGGGAACTGGTCGAGGTGCTCACCCGCGGCGACCTCCTGGGCGGCGGCCTCGATCGCCCCGGCCACGTCGTCGTCGAGCACGCCGAGCTCGGCGTTCACCCTCGCCGCCGCCGCCTTGACCTGGCCGATCGCCCGCAGCAGCGCCGGCGGCAGCGGTCGGCCGCTGATCGGGAAGTTCTCCACCGCGCGCTGGGTCTGCGCGCCGTACAGCGCGCCGGCCGGCACCCGCACCTCGCCCATCGTGTCGTGCTCGACCCGGAACTGTTCGTCGCCCATACCAGCAGGCTACGGACCCTCAGATCGACGGCGAGTCGATCTCGCCGATGACGTCGACGGGCGCGACCCTGCCGTCAGCGAGGTCGTAGACCGTCCCGACGATCGCGAGGCGGCCGCCGCGGACGGCGTCGGACACCAGGGTCGAGCGGTCGTGCAGGAGCCGCGCGGTCTGCCGGACGTGCTCGACGAGCACCGCGTGCGCGTCCGTCGCACCCTGCGCACGGGCCGCGATGATCGACGGCGTGACCTTCTCGACGATGTCGCGCAGGTACCCGCCCGGCATCCGTCCGGCGTCCATCGCCTGCAACGACGCGCGCACCGCGCCGCACCCGTCGTGGCCGAGCACGACCACCAGCGGCACCTCGAGCTGGGCGAGCGCGAACTCGACCGACCCCAGCACGCTGGTGTCGACGACGTGCCCGGCGGTGCGCACCACGAACAGGTCGCCCAGCCCGCGGTCGAAGACGATCTCGGCGGCCACCCGCGAGTCGCCGCAACCGAACACCAGGGCGAACGGGCGCTGGGCGTCGGTGAGCTCGGTGCGCCGCTCGGCGCTCTGGCCGGGGTGCAGCAGGTCCTCGCGGACGAACCGGTCGTTGCCTGCCAGCATCTCCTGCCACGCCTCGGCGGGCGTGGACGGCCGGCGCTCGGTCTCGGTCACGCCCGCGATCCTGCCAGCGCACCGCGACCCGTGGCGTGGCAGGGTTGCCGGATGAGCCTGGTGGACCGATGAGCACGCTGGAGCGGCGCGACGACGGGATGTTCGACTCGTTCGTCACCCAGGTCGTGCGCGCGGCCGTCGAGGGCATCGGCCCGTTCAAGGGCGCCCGCGAGCTGGTCGACCCGCACCGGCGGCGCGGGCTGTCCACGTCCGCGGTGATCGACCGGGTGGTCCGCACCCAGGTGACCCAGGCCGCGGCCCAGGGAGCCGTGTCCGGTCTCGGCGGCCTCGTGACGATGCTCGCCGGCCTGGCCCCGGCCACGGCGGCGTCGATGTTCGTCCAGGCACGGCTCTCGGCGGCGATCGCGCACGCGCACGGGCACGACCTCGACGACCCGCTGGTCCGCGACCGGATCGGCCGGCTGGTGACGGGCTCCTCGGTGTCCACCGGCGTCCAGAAGGCCGGACGCGAGGCGGGGGAGCGGGCCGCGAAGGTGCTGGTCCCGCGGGTGCAGGCGAAGGCGGCTTCGCGGGTGGCCGCGCGGGCCGCGACGGGCAAGGCGGGCGGACGGATCGCCACCCGGGTCGCCGGCGCCTCCGCGGGCAAGGCGATCCCGGTCGTCGGCGCCGTCGTGGGCGGCGCCGTCGACCTCGCGATCACGCGACGGGTGGGCGAGAAGGCGCGCCGCGAGTTCGGAGCCCCCCGTCACCCTGGGTAGCCGCTCAGGCGTCGACGTCGACCCTGCGCTGGATCGTCATGGCCACCGGCTTGGAGGTGGCGGCGAAGAAGTCCTCGCCCTTGTCGTCGACCACGACGAACGCGGGGAAGTCCTCGACCTCGATCCGCCAGACCGCCTCCATACCGAGCTCGGGGTACTCCAGCACCTCGACCTTCTTGATGCAGTCCTGCGCCAGCCGTGCGGCCGGTCCGCCGATCGACCCGAGGTAGAAGCCGCCGTGGGTGCGGCAGGCGTCGGTGACCTGCTGGGAGCGGTTGCCCTTGGCCAGCATCACCAGCGAGCCGCCCGCGGCCTGGAACTGGTCGACGTAGGAGTCCATCCGCCCGGCGGTGGTCGGGCCGAACGACCCGGACGCGTAGCCCTCGGGCGTCTTGGCCGGACCGGCGTAGTAGACGGCGTGGTCCTTGAGGTACTGCGGCATCTGCTCGCCGGCGTCCAGCCGCTCCTTGATCTTCGCGTGCGCGATGTCGCGGGCGACGACGAGCGGACCGGACAACGACAGCCGGGTGCGGACGGGGTGCCGCGACAGCTCGGCGCGGATCTCGTCCATCGGGCGGTTGAGGTCGATCCGGACGACGTCGTCGTCGGCCGCGTCGAGGTGCTCGTCGGTGGTGTCGGGCAGGAACTGCGCGGGGTCGCGCTCGAGCTCCTCCAGGAACACCCCCTCCGCGGTGATCACGGCCCGGGCCTGGCGGTCGGCCGAGCACGACACGGCGATCGCGACGGGGCACGACGCGCCGTGGCGGGGGAGCCGGACGACGCGGACGTCGTGGCAGAAGTACTTGCCACCGAACTGGGCGCCGATGCCCAGGTCGCGGGTCAGCTGCAGCACCTCCAGCTCGAGGTCGAGGTCGCGGAACGCGTGCCCGGACGGCGAGCCCTCGGTGGGCAGGGTGTCGAGGTACTTCGCCGAGGCGTACTTCGCCGTCTTGAGCGCGAACTCGGCGCTGGTGCCGCCGACGACGACCGCCAGGTGGTACGGCGGGCAGGCCGACGTGCCGAGCGAGCGCAGCTTCTCGTCCAGGAAGGTCATCATCCGCTGCGGGTTCAGCACCGCCTTGGTCTCCTGGTAGAGGAACGACTTGTTCGCCGAGCCGCCGCCCTTGGCCATGAACAGCAGCTCGTACCGCGCCTCGTGGCCGGGCTTGGTGTCGGCGTACAGCTCGAGCTGGGCCGGCAGGTTGGACCCGGTGTTCCTCTCCTCCCACATCGTCAGCGGCGCGAGCTGGGAGTACCGCAGGTTGAGCCGGGTGTAGGCGTCGAACACCCCGCGGGACAACGCCTCCTCGTCGGTGCCGTAGGGGTCCTCGAGCGGGCGCAGCACCTGGCCGCCGCGCTTGCCCATGACGATCGCCGTCCCGGTGTCCTGGCACATCGGCAGCACCCCGGCCGCGGCGATGTTGGCGTTCTTCAGCAGGTCGAGCGCGACGAACTTGTCGTTGGCCGAGGCCTCCGGGTCGTCGACGATCCGGCGCAGCTGGGCCAGGTGCGCCGGACGCAGGTAGTGCGCGATGTCGTGCATCGCCTCGTCGGCCAGCAGCCGCAGGGCCTCGCCGGACACCTCGAGGAAGGTGCGCCCGTCCGGACCCTCCACCGTGCGGACGCCCTCGGTGGTGAGCAGGCGGTACCGGGTGCCGTCCTCGCCGGTCGGCAGCATGTCGGTGTACTCGAAGGCGGGCGAGGCGGGGTCGGGCACGGCGGTCTCCACGGGCGTCGGGGCGGGACCCTCCCAGCGTAGGACCCGGCCCGCTCAGTCCCCGGTCGGCGGTGCGCCGACCGGCATCAGCAGGCAGGTGGACGTCGCGTGCGCCACCAGCCGCTCGCGGTGGTCGAACAGCTGCGCCTGCCCCAGCGCCGTGCGCCGCCCGCGCGACAGCACGGTCCCGACCACGCGCAGCTCCTCCTGCCCGGCCCGCACGGCGCGCAGGAACGTGCTGGTGAGGTCGACCGTCGTGTAGCCGGTTCCCGCGGGCAGGGTGGAGTGCACCGCGCACGCCGCGGCGGTGTCGAGCAGCGTCGAGATGACGCCGCCGTGCACGGTGCCGAGCGGGTTGAGGTGGAACTCCATCGGGCGCAGCGCGAACACCACGCGGCCGACCTCCACCTCGATCGGGCGGACCTCGAGGGTGCGCATGATCGGGGGCGGTGGCAGCGTCCCGTCGCCGATCGCCCGGAGCATCTCCAGCCCGGACATCCGGCCGAGCGACGCCGCGCTCGCCGCCGGGTCCTCCCAGGTGTAGGCGCGTTCGCGGACGGCGTCGGGACGGATCTGGGTCTCGGTCACGGACCCAGCCTGCCGGTGCTTGCCTGGGTCTGTCAAACAGACCTAGCCTGAGGGGATGAGTCGCGGTCAGGTCGGTCCCGAGGTGCTGCGCTGGTCGACGGAGAACTGCTCGATCGGTCGCGCGCTCGACGTGGTGGGGGAGAAGTGGTCGTTCCTCGTGCTGCGCGAGCTGTTCCTCGGCGTGCGCCGGTTCGACGACCTGCGCGTGCGGACGGCGATCCCGCGGCAGGTGCTGAGCGAGCGGCTGGCGCGGATGGTGGAGGAGGGCCTGCTGCGTCGCGAGCCGTACCGCGAGCCGGGTGCGCGCGTGCGGCACGAGTACCGGCTCACCGACAAGGGCCTCGACCTGTACCCGGTGCTGGTGGCGCTACGTCGCTGGGGCGACACCCACGCCGTCGACCCGGACGGGCCGTCGGCGGTGTTCGTGCACCGCGGGTGCGACGAGCCGTTGGAGGTCGAGATGCGATGCGCAGCAGGCCATCTCGTGCCACCGCGTGAGGTAGGCGGTCGGCCGGGGCCCGGTGCACGGTTGCGCGAGACCGCCTGACCGGTCCTAGCGGCCCAGCGCCGCGTCGAGCTCGGCCAGCCACGGCGGGTCGGCGCCCGCGCGCGAGACGGTGACCGCTGCGACGGCGGCGGCCAGCTCGAGCACGTCGTTGGTGGTGGCCAGGTCGATCGCCCGCAGCCGGTCGCGCTGGTCGGCGCCGAGCAGGCCGAGCCCGGCGAGCGCGTGCAGCAGGGCGGCGCTGAAGGAGTCGCCCGCGCCGACGGTGTCGGCCACCTCGGTGGTGCGCGAGGCCACCTCGACGGTGCCGGCGGCGGTGACCGCCAGCGCGCCCTCGGCCCCCTGGGTCACCACCACGAGCGCCGGGCCGCGGGACTGCCAGCGACGCGCGAGCTCGACCGGCGGGGTCCCCGGCGCCAACCAGTGCGCGTCCTCGTCGCTGAGCTTGACGACGTCGGCCCGGTCCACCAGCGCCTCGATCAGCGGTCGCACGGCCCCGGCCGTGCCCAGCACGGCGGGACGCACGTTGGGGTCGTAGGACACCGTCGCGGTCGTGCGGGCGCGGGTCACCAGGTCGAGCACGGTGGCTGCGTTCTCCCCGAGCACCGCGGCGAACGAGCCGGTGTGCACGGCGAGGCTGCCGGGTGCGGGCTCCGGCGCGGGCGACGGCAGAGCGCAGTTGAGCTCGAACTCGTAGGTGGCCGCGCCGTCGGCGCCGATGGTGGCCACGGCGGTGGTGGTCGGGCCCTGGCCGAACGAGGCGGGCTCCACGACGACGTGCGAGGCGGCCAGGTGGTCGGCGACGGCGCGCCCGCGCTCGTCCTGCCCGAGCCGGGTGAGCAGGCGGGCGTCGTGGCCCAGCCGTCCCAGCGCGAGCGCGACGTTCGCCGGGCTGCCGCCGGGGTGCTCGGCGACGCTGCCGTCGCGGGCGACCACGACGTCGACCAGCGCCTCGCCGACCACGGTGATCGTGCCTGCGGACGGGCTCACGGGTGGCCGGCGAGGCCGTCGGGGAACTGGCTCACAGCGGCAGGGTATCGACGCGGGCCTGCGAGGATGAGGGGGTGAGCCAGGAGACCGTCGGACGCAGCCCCGAGGCGCCCGCCCCGCCCGCGCGCTCGCGCGGCCGGAAGACCGGGCTGGACATGGTGCGCTCGCTCGCCGTGATCGGCGCGATGGTGGCGGTGATCTACCTGCTCGTGCCGCGTCCCGACGACGTGGAGCCGCCGCCGGTCGACCTGACCGGCGCGGTGGAGGTGGCGCAGGCGGCCGGCGACGTGCCCGTCGTGGTGCCCGACCTCGGCGACGGGTGGGAGGTCACCAGCGCCCGCCGCGACCGCCCGAGCGACGCCGAGCCGGCGACCTGGCACCTGGGCTACCTCACTCCCGCCGGTGGGTACGCGGGCCTGGAGGTGGCCGACGACGCCACCGCCACGTGGCTGACCCGGGTGACCAGCGACGGCACCGAGGCCGGCGTGCAGGACGTCGACGGCATCCCCTGGACCGTCTACGAGTCCGCCGACCCGCGGCGCACCAGCCTGGTGCTGGAGGACGGCTCGCGGACCACCGTGGTCACGGGCTCGGCGGTGCTCGACGAGCTGGTGGAGCTGGCCGGGACCGTTGCTGCCACGGGGACCGCCCCGTGAGCGCGACGGTCGGCGACAGCGTGACGGTCGACGACGTCCGCCGCGTCCGGGACCGGATCGCCCCGCACGTGCTGCGGACCCCGGTGCTGCACCCGGAGGCGCTCGCGGCGTCGGTCGGCCGCCCGACGGCGGTCAAGCTCGAGGTGCTCCAGCACAGCGGCTCGTTCAAGGCCCGCGGCGCCTTCGCCCGGATGCTGTCGCTCGACGCCGAGGCGCGGGCGGCCGGCGTGGTCGCGGTGTCGGGCGGCAACCACGCGCTCGCGGTGGCGCACGCCGCCAAGGCGCTCGGCGTCCACGCCACGGTGGTGCTGCCCACCGCCGCCCCGCGGGCGACCTTCGCCCGTTGCCGCGCCGACGGCGCCGAGGTGGTGGAGGTGGCCACGATCGGCGACGGCTTCGCCGAGGCCGAGCGCCGGGCGGCGCTGGGGGTCACCTTCGTGCACCCGTTCGACGACGCCGAGGTGGTGGCCGGCCAGGGGACGGTGGCGCTGGAGCTGCTCGAGCAGCTCGACGAGCAGTCGGCCGACGTCACCGACGTGGTGGTCTCCGTCGGTGGTGGCGGGCTGCTCACCGGCACCGGCGTGGTGCTCGACGCGCTGCGCCCGGGCACCCGGCTGTGGGGTGTCGAGACCGTCGGCGCCGAGGCGATGACGCGGGCCCTGGCCGCCGGCGAGCCGGTCGACGTCGCGATCACCTCGATCGCCTCGACCCTCGGCGCCCCGCGGGTCAGCCGGCTCACCCTCGACGGCGCGCGCCGCTACTGCGAGGAGGTGCTGCTCGTCCCGGACGCCGAGGCGGTCGCCGCCATCGGCGAGCTGGCCGACACCCTGCACCTGGTGACCGAGCCGGCCGCCGCGTGCACGCTGGTGGCCGCCCGCCGGATCGCGTCCCGGCTGGACCCGCGGGCCCGGATCGCCCTGGTGCTGTGCGGCGGCAACGTCACCCTCGACGACGTGCAGGCCTGGCGCACGCGGTTCGCCTGAGCCTCACTCCTCGTCCGGCTCGGCGTCCTCGTCGAGGTCGTCGTCCTCCTCGTCGGCATGGTCGGTGGCACGGGCGGCCGCGAGGCGCTCGCGGGCGCCGTCGAGCCACTGCTGGCAGCGGTCGGCCAGCGCCTCACCGCGCTCCCAGAGGGCGAGGGACTCCTCCAGCGGCACGCCGCCGGACTCCAGCCGCTGCACCACCTGCAGCAGCTCGTCGCGGGCCTGCTCGTACCCGAGCGAGGCGGGGTCGGCGTCGGTCGTCACGACAGCGAGACTAGGCGTCGTCGCCGACACGGGTGCGCGTGACCACCGCGCCGACCTCACCCTGGGCCAGGCGCACCCGCAGGGCGTCGCCGGCCGTGACCTCGGACGGGTCGCGCAGCACGTGCCCCTCGGCGTCCTGCACCACGGCGTAGCCGCGCTCGAGCGTCGCGAGCGGGGACAGCCCGCGCACCTGGGTGCGCAGGTGCGCCACCTGGTCGGCGGCGCGGTCGAGGTGCCCGGCGACCGCCCGGTGCGAGCGGCCGCGGGCGTCGTCGAGCTGGCGACCGAGCGCGTCGACGAGGCCCTCGGGGTCGGCCAGGACGGGGCGGTCGCGCAGCGTGTCGAGTCGGTGCTGCTCGACGTCGAGGCGCCCGGAGACGATGCGCCACAGGCGTTCTCGCGCGGAGTCGACAGCGGCGAGCTCGTGGCGCACGTCCGGGACGATCCGGCGTGCGGCGTCGGTGGGGGTGGAGGCCCGGACGTCGGCGACGAGGTCGAGCAGCGGGGAGTCCTCCTCGTGGCCGATGGCGCTGACCACCGGCGTGCGGCACGCGGCCACGGCGCGGACGAGGGCCTCGTTGCTGAACGGCAGCAGGTCCTCCAGGGAGCCGCCGCCGCGGGCGACGACCACGACCTCGACCTCGGGACGGGCGTCGAGCTCGGCGAGGGCCTCGATCACCTGCGTGACCGCGGACCCGCCCTGCACGGCCACGCGCCGGATCTCGAACCGCGTGGCAGGCCAGCGGGTCCGGCTGTTGACGACGACGTCGTGCTCGGCGGCGCTGTCGCGGCCGCAGACCAGGCCCACGACGGCGGGCGCGAACGGCAGCGGCTTCTTGCGGTCGAGCGCGAACACGCCCTCGGACGCCAGCAGGCGCCGCAGGTGCTCGACCTGCGCCAGCAGCTCCCCCACCCCGACCGGCCGGACGTCGTGCACCTGGAACGAGAGGCGTCCACGCTTCTCCCAGTAGTCGGGTGTCGCGCGCACGACGACGCGGGCGCCCTCGACGACGGGGGACACCGCGGCGTCGAGCACGCGGGCGGAGACCGTCATCGACAGCGACATGTCGACCGCGGTGTCGCGCAGGGTGAGGAAGCAGACGCTGGACCCGCCGCGGCGGGTGATCTCCACCACCTGGCCCTCGACCCACACCGAAGGCATCTTCGAGATGTAGCCGGCCACCTTCGACGACAGCAGCCGCACGGGCCAGGGCTGCTCCGGCGTGGTCTCGCCCGCGGTGGGGGGCGGACGGCGCCGCGCGTCCGGACCGGCCGGCGGTGAGGTGCTCACCCGCGCGACCTTACGATGGGGGGGTGACCGAACCCGCCAAGAAGGTCCTGCTCGCAGCGCCGCGCGGCTACTGCGCCGGCGTCGACCGCGCGGTGATCGCCGTCGAGAAGGCGCTGGAGCACTACGGGGCGCCGGTCTACGTGCGCAAGGAGATCGTCCACAACAAGCACGTGGTGGCGACGCTGCAGGAGCGTGGCGCGGTGTTCGTCGACGAGACCGACGACGTGCCCGAGGGCCAGCTGGTGATCTTCTCCGCGCACGGGGTGTCGCCCGCCGTGCACGCCCAGGCGGCGGCGCGGCAGCTGAAGACGATCGACGCCACCTGCCCGCTGGTCACCAAGGTGCACAAGGAGGCCGTCCGGTTCGCCTCGTCCGACTACGACATCCTGCTGATCGGCCACGCGGGGCACGAGGAGGTCGAGGGCACCGCTGGCGAGGCGCCCGACCACGTGCAGCTCGTCGACGGCCCGGACGCCGTGGACGCCGTGACGGTGCGCGACCCCGACAAGGTGGTCTGGTTGTCGCAGACCACGCTCAGCGTCGACGAGACGATGGAGACGGTGCGCCGGCTGCGCGAGCGGTTCCCGTCGCTGCAGGACCCGCCCAGCGACGACATCTGCTACGCCACCCAGAACCGCCAGGTGGCGGTGAAGAAGATCGCACCGCAGGCCGACCTGGTCATCGTCGTGGGCTCGGCGAACTCCTCGAACTCGGTGCGGCTGGTGGAGGTCGCCCTCGAGCACGGCGCGCGGGCGTCGTACCGGGTCGACCGGGCCACCGAGATCGACGAGGCGTGGCTGGACGGCGTGACGAGCGTCGGTGTCACCTCGGGTGCGTCGGTGCCGGAGATCCTCGTGCAGGACGTGCTGCGCTGGCTGGCCGACCGCGGCTACGGCGACGTGCAGGAGGTGCGCACCGCTGAGGAGGACCTGCTCTTCTCGCTGCCCCGCGAGCTGCACCGCGACCTCAAGGCGCGCGCCAAGGCCTGATCGGCGGCGTGGTCGTGGGCTCGCCGACACTGCCTGAGAATCAACCGTTCTCGTCGCCCGCGGCGCGCAGCAGCGGGCGGACGCTGGAGCGCAGCTCGACCACCTCTGGCAGCGGGTCGTCGGTGATGTCGAGCTCGTGCAGCCGCCGGGCGGAGACCATCACGCGGCGCTCGAGCGTGCCGACCATGCCGTTGTAGTCCTCCACGGCGCGGTGCAGGCTGCGGCCGAGCCGCCCGACCGAGGAGCCGAGGCCGGCCAGGCGCTGGTGCAGCTCGCGTCCGAGCTCGAACACCTCGCGGGCGCTGCCGGACAGCGCCTCCTGCTGCCAGGTCATCGCCACCGTGCGCAGCAGAGCGAGGAGGGTGGTGGGGGTGGCGAGCACGACGTGCCGCGACATGGCGTGCTCCAGCAGCGCGGGGTCGGCCTCGCAGGCGGCCTGCAGGAACGCCTCGCCCGGCACGAAGCAGACCACCATCTCCGGGGTGGGCTCGAAGGCCGCCCAGTAGCGCTTGGCCGCCAGGGCGTCGACGTGCCCGCGCAGTGCCCGGGCGTGCTCGACCGCGGCGCGGGCGCGGCGCTCGGCCGACCTGGCCGGCGGCTCGTCGGGGTGGGCGTCCTGCGCGGCCTCGAGGAACGCCGCCAGCGGCGCCTTGGCGTCGATGACGACCTGCTTGCCGCCGGGCAGCAGCACCACGGCGTCGGGACGGACGGTGCGGCCGTCGGGGTCGGTGGCCACCACCTGCAGGTCGAAGTCGACCCGTTGCAGCATGCCCGCGTGCTCGACGACGCGCCGCAGCTGCACCTCGCCCCACGCGCCGCGGACGGTCGGGGAGCGCAGCGCGCCGGCCAGCGCCGCCGTCTGGGAGCGCAGCGCGGCGCCGTCGGTGCGGACCGCCGTGAGCTGCGCGTCGAGCCGGCCCCACTGCTCGGCGCGCTCGCGCTCCAGCTGGCCGACCTGGCGCTCGACCCGAGCGAGGCTGGAGCTCAGCGGCGCCAGCGCCATCGCGAGGTCGGTGCCCTCGTCGAGGTCCTCCTCGAGCCGCTCGAGCCGCGACGCGAGCAGGTCGCGCTCCGCGGTGACGACCGCCGAGCGGCCCGCCGCCGCGGCGCGGTGCAGCAGCGCGCCGACGACGGCCCCCACGACGAGGCCGAGCAGCACGCCGACGAGCACGGCGACCAGCGGTGTCTCCATGTCTTCCACTGTCGCAGCCGGTACCGACAGAACCGCGCAAGCAGGCTTGCTCGTCCTCCACGGGCCCGTTGCTCGTCCAGCCCACACCGCCGAACAGTTCCGGTGTGGGCTGGACGAGCAAGGCGGGGCCGGGAGGGGGCAGGATCGGGGCTGTGACGGAGCCGACGCGGAACAGGTGGCTGGCGGAGACGGGCGGATCCAGAGGGCCGGAGTACGCGGCGCGGTTCGCTCAGCTGGCCGCGAGCGGCAAGGACGTCCACGGGGAGGCGGACTTCTGCGACGGACTCCTCGCGCCAGGATCCCGTGTGGTCGACGGCGGTTGCGGCACAGGGCGTGTGGGCATCGAGCTGGCCCGCAGGGGGCACCACGTGGTGGGTGTCGACGTCGACGCCTCGATGCTCGCCGAGGCGCGCAGGGCAGCGCCGGGCGCCACCTGGATCGAGGCCGACCTGCTCGACGTCACCGCCGATCAGGTGGGCGCACCGGTGGATCTCGTCGTCCTGGCCGGCAACGTCGTGGTGTACCTGACCCCCGGCACCGAACCGCGGCTCGCACCGCACCTCGAAGGCTGGCTCGCCCCGGGCGGGCTGCTCGTCGCCGGCTTCGCCGCGGACCGGCACGTGAGTGCGCAGGACTGGGACGGCTGGTGCGAGGCCGCAGGCCTCGAGCACGTCGCGAGCCACGCCGGCTGGGACGGCGCACCGCTCGGCGCGGGAGACGACCCGGAGTACCTCGTCAGCGTCCACCGGAAGAAGCGCTGAGGCCGATGTCGAGAACGCGTCGGTGGCTCCGCTCCACGGGTGCCACCACCGAGAACCACCGACGAAGGAGACCGTGATGCCGAAGTTCCTGCTCCTCAAGCACTACCGCGGCGGCCCCGAGCTGCCCACGCCCGTCCCGCCGATGCCGCAGTGGGACCCGAAGGACATCGAGGCGCACATGGCCTTCCTGGGCGAGGTGAACACGATGCTCGAGGAGTCCGGCGAGCTCGTCGACGCGCAGGCCCTGACGTTCGACCGCGTGTGGGTCCGCTACGGCGGCCCGGGCGCCGACCCGGTGCTGTCCGACGGCCCGCACCCGGAGACCGCCGACCTCGTCGCCGGCTGGTACATGGTCGACGTCGTGTCGAGGGAGCGCGCGATCGAGATCGCGGCGCACGTCTCGTCCGAGCCCGGCCCGGGCGGGAAGCCGCTCTACGAGTGGATCGACGTCCGCCAGGTGATGGAGGACGACGGCACCCTGCCCGAGGGCTGGTGACCGACGGCGTGACCCCGAGCACGACAGGGGTGGACGAGGGCCTGCTGCGGGCCCTCGTCCCCCAGGTCCTGGCCACCCTCGTGCGGCGCGGCGAGGAGTTCGCCGCGGCCGAGGACGCCTTGCAGGAGGCGCTGATCGAGGCGCTGCGGGTGTGGCCCGACAGCCCGCCCGCCAACCCGCGCGGCTGGCTGCTCGCCGTCGCACGGCGTCGCCTCGTCGACGCGCGTCGCAGCGAGTCCGCGCGGCGGCGACGCGAGGAGGCCGTGCACGACGAGCCCGCACCCGGCCCGACCGAGCAGTCCGACGACACCCTGCTGCTGCTCTTCCTCTGCGCGCACCCTCGTCTCACGCCGGCGTCGGCCGTCGCGCTGACCCTGCGCGCCGTCGGCGGTCTCACCACCCGCGAGATCGCGGACGCCTTCATGGTGCCCGAGGCGACGATGGCCCAGCGGATCAGCAGGGCCAAGAAGACGTTGCAGGACAGTCGTTTCGACGGGCCGGCCGACATGGCGGTCGTCCTGCGCGTGCTCTACCTGATCTACACGGCCGGTCACTCCGGACGCGTCGACCTCGCCGCCGAGGCGATCCGGCTGACCCGGCAGCTCGCGGTGGAGAGCCGCGAGCCGGAGGTGCGCGGACTGCTCGCGCTGATGCTGCTGCACCACGCCCGGTTGCCCGCCCGCACCGATGCCTCCGGCCGGCTCGTGCCGCTCGACGAGCAGGACCGCACCCGCTGGGACCGGGGCGAGATCGCCGAGGGCGTGGTGGTGCTGCAGGGCGTGCTGGCCGAGGACCGGCGCGGCCCTTACCAGCTGCAGGCGGCGATCGCCGCCCTGCACGACGACGCCGCCACCTCCGAGGAGACCGACTGGGCGCAGGTGCTGGAGTGGTACGACGAGCTGCTCGCCCTGCGCGAGGACCCGGTTGCGGCCCTGAGCCGTGCGGTGGCGGTGGGGCACGTCCACGGTCCGGCAGCCGGGCTGGTCGAGGTCGACCGGCTCGTCCCGGTCCTGGGCGAGCGGTACCGGGTGCTGGCCGTGCAGGCCTACCTGCACGAGCTCGACGGCTCCCTGCCGGAGGCAGCGAGGCTGTACGCGGCGGCGGCGGAGGTGTCGACCAGCACCGCCGAGCGCGACCACCTGGTGCGTCGGGCGGCGCTCGCGCGCAACGGCGGGTCGGGGCGGGCCGGTCGGTACAGGCAGGGTGGCGACCGCCGGTAGGCTCCTGTCCCCGTGGCCCTCACCATCGGCATCGCCGGACTGCCCAACGTCGGCAAGTCCACCCTCTTCAACGCCCTGACCCGCAACGACGTGCTCGCGGCGAACTACCCGTTCGCCACCATCGAGCCCAACGTCGGCGTGGTCCCGCTGCCCGATCCCCGCCTGGACGTGCTCGCGAAGATCCACGGCAGCGCCAGGATCCTGCCCGCGCCGGTGTCGTTCGTCGACATCGCCGGCATCGTCAAGGGCGCGAGCGAGGGGGAGGGGCTCGGCAACAAGTTCCTCGCCAACATCCGCGAGGCCGACGCCATCTGCCAGGTGATCCGCGCCTTCGCGGACCCCGACGTCGTGCACGTGGACGGGCGGGTCGACCCGGCCTCCGACATCGAGACGGTCAACACCGAGCTGATCCTCGCCGACCTGCAGACCCTCGAGCGCGCGATCCCGCGGCTGGAGAAGGAGGTCAGGGGCAAGAAGGCGGACAAGGCCGTGCTCGACGCCGCCGTCGCCGCCCAGGCGCTGCTCGAGCAGGGCACCACCCTGTTCGCCGGCGCGGCGAGGGCCGGGATCGACGCACCGGCGCTGCGCGAGCTCGGTCTGATGACCGGCAAGCCGTTCATCTACGTCTTCAACGTCGACGAGGAGGGCCTCACCGACGACGCCCTCAAGGACCGGTTGCGCGCGCTCGTCGCGCCGGCCGAGGCGATCTTCCTCGACGCCAAGATCGAGGCGGACCTCACCGGGCTCGAGCCCGACGACGCCGCCGAGCTGCTCGCCTCCTTCGGCGCCACCGAGTCCGGCCTCGACCAGCTCGCACGCGTCGGCTTCGACACCCTGGGCCTGCAGACCTACCTGACCGCCGGGCCCAAGGAGTCGCGGGCCTGGACGATCGGCAAGGGCTGGACCGCCCCGATGGCCGCCGGCGTCATCCACACCGACTTCCAGCGCGGTTTCATCAAGGCCGAGGTGATCTCGTTCGACGACCTGGTCGAGGCCGGCTCGATGGCCGAGGCGAAGGCGAAGGGCAAGGTCCGGATCGAGGGCAAGGACTACGTCATGGCCGACGGCGACGTCGTGGAGTTCCGCTTCAACGTCTGAACCGGGCGCCCGCGGCGGCCGGTCCAGCTCGATCCACACCGGGACGAAGTCGTCCAGCGCGCGCTCGACGGCGTCCCCACCCCGTGAGCCCTGCGGCCCGTCGACCCCACGAGCCTGGCAGGCCGCGACCGCGTCACCTGCCTACGCTGCGGTGGTGCCGGTCGTCGTCCTCGTGCCCGGGCTCGGGCTCGACCACCGGGAGTTCCGGGCAGTGCGCTCCGGCCTCGACGGGCCGGGCCTCGACGGGCCCGGCCTCGTCGTGCCGCTGCCGTCGATGGGCCTCGGAGCCCCGCGCGGGGCCGACCTGAGCGTCCAGGCGCACGCGGAACGGGTGCTCGCGGTGCTGCCTCCCGGCCGTCGGCCCGTGCTGGTCGCGCACTCCGCCGGCTGCCCGGTCGTGGTCGAGGTCGCCCGGCGCACCGCGGTGACCGGCCTGGTCCTGGTGGGGCCCGTCACCGACCCCCGGGCCGCCACCTGGCCGCGGATGCTGGGCCAGTGGGTCCGGACGGCGACGCACGAGCGGGCACGCGAGGCGACGGTCCTGGCGCCCCAGTACGCCCGGACCGGTGTGGGCAGCATGCTCCGCGGCATGGACGCGGTGCGGCACCACCGCACCGACCACGCGCTGCGCGGGCTGGACGTCCCGGTCGAGGTCGTGCGCGGCGAGCGCGACCGGATCTCGCCGGCCGACTGGTGCGCCACGCTGGCCGGCGAGTACGTCACCGAGGTCCTCGGGGCCGGCCACATGGTCCCGCTGACGCACCCGGACGCCGTCGTGACGGCGGTGCGGCGGGTCCTCGCCCGGGCGGCCCGCCCGACGGCCTGACCCCGGTCAGCCGGCCGCCAGCGCCGCGTCACGAAGCCAGCCCTGCACCTCGTCGTCGAGGTCCTCGGGCGCGTGCACCTCGAGGTGGTGCATCCACACCGACGCCGCGGGGTGCGCGACCTCCTTGAAGCGCTCGCTGCCGAGCGGGCGGTCCAGCGCGATCGACAGCACGACCTCCGCGCCGGGGCGGGAGAGGTAGCGGCCCGGCAGCCACAGGGACGCGAACCCGCGCCGACGGCGGAAGGCCACCTGGCTCCGGGACGTCCGCACCTCGTAGGGCAACCCGGTGCGGTCCACCAGCTCTCGCACCGCCTCGAACACGGCCAGCGAGGTCGCGGTCGTGAACAGCTCCTCCGGCCCCGTCACGCCGGAACCCGGGCGACCACGAACACCCGGCGGAACGGCAGGACGACGCGGCCGTCGCGCTCGGGGTAGGCCCCGCGAAGGCGCGCGCCGAGCTCGGCAGCGAACCGCTCGCGCAGGCTGCCGCGACCGTCGGGCAGCGACTCGATCACCGGCCGGGCGCCGGTGCCGGAGATCCAGGTCAGCACCGGGTCGGGCCCGGTGAGGACGTGCAGGTAGGTGGTCTCCCACGCGTCGACCTCGCACCCGAGTGCGGTGAGGGCCCCCAGGTAGGTCCTCGCGTCGTGCGCGTCCGGCTGGGCGGCGCCGACGGTGTGCACCGCGTACGGCTCCTCGGCCGCCAGGGCGCGGGTGAGCACGTGGCTCGGCTCACCGAAGTTGCCGGGGACCTGGAACCCGAACCACCCACCCGGGCGCACGGTGCCGACGAGCGCAGGCAGCAGCGCCAGGTGCTCCGGCACCCACTGCAGCGTCGCGTTCGACACCAGCACGTCGACCGACCCGGCGGCCGCGGAGCCCGCCCAGTCGCGCAGGTCGCCCACCTCGTACCGCACCCGCGAGCCGCCTGCGGCGGCCCGCGCCACCATCTCGGGGCTCGAGTCGACCCCGAGTACCTGCGCCGCCGGCCACCGGTGCGCCAGCAGGTCGGTGAGGTTGCCCGGTCCGCAGCCCAGGTCGACCACGAGGCCGGGGGAGGAGGCGTCGACCCGCGCCACGAGGTCGAGGAACGGACGGCCGCGCTCGTCGGCCCAGGTCAGGTAGCGGTCGGGGTCCCAGGTGTGCGGCACGCGGCCCTCCGGAGGGGGGAGATGTCTCGACGTCAAGATACCTGCGGCCGGGGGCGGCGCGAGAGGTCTTCCGGTCACGGCGAGGTCACGCCGCAAGAACGCCCGGACACCAGTGGGACACCTGTCGGTCTCATCTCGATAACAGGCGGTCGGTCGTCCTTGCGACCCCTGCCACCACTGGTGTTCGGTGACACCCGACCTAGGCAGGTCTCGCGTGCCGTCCCGATCGGGGACGGGACGACGTCCGCACCGGTACACACCGGACCGGGCACCTTGCCCCCACCCGAGGAGGAACCCCACCTTGAGCACCACCCACAAGGGCGCCAAGATCCTGGCGCTGCTGGCCGGCGGCTCGATCGCCCTGGCCGCCTGCAGCACCGGCGGAGAAGGCGGAGACGACCCCACGTCGTCGGCGCCGGAGGCGCAGACCAAGGACATCACCATCACGGTGGCGCACGAGCAGGAGTTCAACGCCTACAACAACAACACCAGCACGGACAACGCGGTGAAGAACACCGTGGTGCTGAACCAGGTGCAGACCGGCTTCTGGGAGTACGGCGAGGACGGCACCGTCGTCCCGACCGAGGAGTTCGGCACGTACGAGAAGACCAGCGACGACCCGCTGACCGTTGACTACAAGATCAACCCGGACGCCGCGTGGTCCGACGGCGAGGCCATCGACTGCGACGACATCATGCTGATGTGGGCCTCGTACTCGGGCAACTACGACGTGGGCGAAGGCGACGCCGCGACCATCATGTTCGACGCTGCCAGCACGGCGGGCTTCGACCTGATGGAGAAGCCGACCTGCGCCGACGGCGACAAGGACTTCACGATCGTCTACACCGACAGCTACTCCGACTGGATCGCCGGCGTCTCCGGCATCCTCCCGGCGCACATCGCCGAGCAGAAGTCGGGCGTCGAGGACATCGTCGCCGCCGTCGAGGCCGACGACACCGCCTCGCTGCAGAAGGTCGCCGACTTCTGGAACTCCGGGTGGCGCTTCAACCCGGGCGAGATCGACGCCGAGATCACCCCGTCCTCCGGGCCGTACAAGCTCGGCGCGTGGGAGCCGGGTCAGTCGATCACCCTCGAGGCGAACGAGGAGTACTGGGGCACCCCGGCCGTCGCCAAGACGATCGTGGTCCGCTTCATCGACCAGGAGTCGCAGGCGCAGGCCCTGCAGAACGGCGACATCCAGATCGCCGAGCCGCAGCCGAACCCGGACGTGATCCAGCAGCTCGAGGCCGTCGGTGACCAGATCACCGTCAACCAGGGCGACGAGTTCACCTACGAGCACCTCGACTTCAACTTCGCCGGTGCGATGGCCGACGCGAACCTGCGCAAGGCGTTCGCCCTGTGCGTGCCGCGTGACCAGATCGTCGAGAACCTCGTCAAGCCGGTCAACGCCAACGCCGAGGTCGCCCAGTCGCGCTTCGTCTACGGCTTCCAGCCCGCGTACGACGACGTCGCCTCCACGATCCAGGACGGCAGCTACGACACCGCTGACGTCGCGGCCTCCAAGGCCCTGGTCGACGCGGCCGGCGCCGCCGGCACCGTGGTCCGGATCGGCTACCAGACGCCCAACCAGCGTCGTACCAACGAGGTCGACCTGATCCGCGCGTCCTGCGCCCAGGCCGGTTTCGACGTCCAGGACGCCGGCCAGGAGGACTTCTTCGAGGCCGGTCTGTCGGGCGGCAACTTCGACGTGGCGCTGTTCGCCTGGTCGGGCTCGCCGCTCATCTCCGGCAACAGCTCGATCTTCACCACGGGCGGTGGCCAGAACAACGGCAAGTACTCCAACGCCGAGGTCGACAAGCTCCTCCCGGAGCTCGACGTGACCCCGGACCCGGACGAGCAGATCGAGCTGATCAAGCAGATCGAGACGCTCCTGTGGGACGACCTCGCGACCATCCCGGTCTTCTACTTCCCGGGCGTCGTGGCGTACGACAACACCGTGCAGAACGTGACGTTCCAGCCCTCGCAGTCCCAGGTCACCTGGAACATGCAGAAGTGGGACCTCGCGTCCTGATCGGCTGAGTCACACCCTTGACGGGGGGCCGGGAGCCACACGCTCCCGGCCCCTCGTCACGGGCGGACGTCCGACGACCGGGGGCCCGACCGGCACGTGATCGTGACCCCCGATGCCACGATCGCCGCTCCCGCTGTCCGGGCGCGCTCGCGAGGGCCTATTGTCGTCAGGTCCTGAGCCGCCCACGACGACGTGGCGACGACCTCGCCACGAACCGCGTCGAAGACTGACCACCGGGCCCACCCCCGGTGACACGGACCCGAGAGGTGACAGACGTGCTCGTCTTCATCATCCGCAGGTTGATCGTCTCGTTCTTCGTGCTGCTCGCGGCCACGGCGATCGTGTACCTCCTCACCGCGAACGCCGGCGACCCGCTCGCCGACCTGCGCGAGGACCAGTCGCCCAACCGCGACCAGAAGATCGCCCAGCGCGTCGAGATCATGCAGCTGGAGGTGCCACCACCGCTGCGCTACCTGTACTGGCTGCGCGGGGTGAGCGGGTGCGTCCTGCCCTTCGTCGACTGCGACCTCGGCAAGAACCGCTTCGGCCAGGACGTCTCGTCGATCCTGTCCCTCGCGATGAGCTCGACCCTGCGGCTGGTGCTCACCGCCGCCCTGGTCGCCATCGTCATCGGCATCGCGGTCGGCATCGTCTCGGCACTGCGGCAGTACAGCGGCTTCGACTACTCGATCACCTTCGCCGCCTTCGTCTTCTTCTCGCTCCCGTCGTTCTGGGTCGCGGTGCTGCTCAAGCAGTACGGCGCGATCACCTTCAACGACTGGCTGCGCGACCCCGTGATCCCGCTGCCGGTGATCCTCGCGGTCGCGGTCGTCAGCGGCGTGATCTGGATGGCCGTCCTGGCCGGCACCCTGCAGCGTCGGCTGATCACCTTCGGCTCGGCCGCGGCGGCGACGGCAGCCGTGCTCTTCTACCTGTCGGCCACGCGCTGGTTCAAGACCCCCTCGCTCGGCATCGTGCTCATCGCGGTGTCCGCGATCGGCATCGCCTTCCTGGTCACCGCCCTGGTGTCCGGCCTGGCCAAGCGCAAGGTCCTCTACGCGGCCCTGGCCTCCGCCGGCGTCGGCATCATCTCGTTCTTCGCCACCCAGCCGGTGCTGATCAACCCGGGCTGGTGGCACCTGGTGGTGCTCGGCGTGATCACCGTCGCCGTCGGCATCGGCATCGGGTACCTCCTCGGAGGGCTCGACAAGCCGCAGGCGATGCGCGCGGCGGTTCTGACCGGCCTGCTCACCGGCGGCCTGATCTTCTGGGACCACGTGCTCCTCGCGGTCCCCACCTACAGCGGGCGGGTCAGCGGTCGCGTGGTGTCGACGATCGGGTCGAACACCCCGAACTTCACCGGCGACTTCTGGCAGGTCTACCTCGACACCCAGACCCACCTGCTGCTGCCGACGATCGCGCTGATCCTGATCTCCTTCGCCACCTACACCCGGTTCACCCGGGCGAGCATGCTCGAGGTGATGAACCAGGACTACGTGCGCACCGCCCGGTCCAAGGGCCTCACCGAGCGCACCGTGATCATGCGGCACGCCTTCCGCAACGCCCTGATCCCCGTCACCACGCTGATGGCCTTCGACTTCGCCGGCATCGTCGGCGGCGCGATCATCACCGAGAAGGTGTTCGGGTGGAAGGGGATGGGCACAATGTTCAACACCGGGCTCGGCATGGTCGACCCGAACCCGGTGATGGCGTTCTTCATCGTCACCGGTACCGCCATCGTGGTCTTCAACATGGTCGCGGACATCCTGTACGCCTACCTCGACCCGCGGATCCGACTGTCCTGATCCAGGACGCTCGGAGGACCGGGGCGCCCACCTGCTCCCCGGTCCGGCACACCCAGCCGTGACCCACCAAGGACGGGACTGATGACACAACAGGTACCTGGGACCTCCCCGGAGCAGGAGGGCAAGGTCGCCGCCGGCGGCGAACCGGCCACCGACGTGGCCAACGTCCACGCGCAGGGCATGGAGATCAAGGCCCGCAGCCAGGGCGAGCTGGTCCGCCGTCGGTTCTTCCGGCACCGCGGCGCGCTCGGCGGGATGATCGTCCTCGCCGTCGTGCTGCTGCTGGCCTTCACCTCGATCGGGATCGGTCCGATCCCCGGCTGGTGGGGCAAGGACTACCTGTCCACCGCCAGCGTGGTGAACCGCGGCGCCCCGACCCTGGACCTCATCCCGTGGCTCGACGGCGACGGCTTCGGCGTCGGGGCCAACCCGTTCGGCCAGGACAACGTGGGCAAGGACTACTTCGCCCTCACGATGCGTGGCGCGCAGCGCTCGCTGATCATCGCCTTCGTCGTGGGCCTCACGTCCACCGCGGTGGGCACGCTGATCGGCGCGGTCGCGGGCTACTTCCGCGGCTGGGTCGAGTCGATCCTGATGCGCTTCACCGACGTCATGATCACCATCCCGACGCTGGTCATCGCCGCCGTGCTGGGCAAGAAGTTCGGTTCCACCGGCATCGTCGTCCTGGCCCTGGTCCTGGGCCTGGTCACCTGGACCGGCCTGGCCCGGCTGGTGCGAGGCGAGTTCCTGTCGTTGCGCGAGAAGGAGTTCGTCGAGGCAGCCCGCGCGATGGGCGCCGGCAGCGGCCGGATCATCTTCCGCCACATCCTGCCCAACGTCCTCGGCGTCATCATCGTGTCGGCCACGCTCGCGATCGCGGGGGCGATCCTGCTGGAGACGGCGATCAGCTACCTGGGCTTCGGCGTCAAGCCGCCGGACACCTCGCTGGGGGCGCTGATCTCGGAGTACGAGGCGGCGTTCCTCACCAGACCGTGGTTGTTCTGGTGGCCGGGTATGTTCATCATCGCCATCGCGCTGGCGGTCAACTTCATCGGCGACGGCCTGCGCGACGCCTACGACCCGCGACAGCAGAGGGTGCGTGCCTGATGACCGAGTTCGCTCCCGACCATCCCGCCGCCGGTCCGGACATCACGTCCGACCCGCTGGTGGAGTCCGCCGCCAACACCCACATCACCTCCGGGTGGGGCAGCGGCACCGACACCCCGCCCGCGGGCGAGGAGGTCCTGCGCGTCGAGGACCTCACCGTCGGCTTCCCCACCGAGGACGGCATGGTCAAGGCCGTGCGCGGGGTCTCGTACACGCTGCACGAGCGCGAGGTGCTCGGCATCGTGGGTGAGTCAGGCTCCGGCAAGTCGGTGTCGTCGATGGCCCTGATGGGCCTGCTGCCGAAGTCGGCCCAGATCACGGGCAAGGCCATCTACCGCGGCAACGACGTGCTGTCCATGTCGGTCAAGGAGCAGCGCACCCTGCGGGGCCGCAAGATCGCGATGATCTTCCAGGACCCGATGACGGCCCTGAACCCGGTCTACTCGATCGGCGACCAGCTGGCCGAGGCCGTGCGCTCGCACGCGGCGGTGCCGAAGAGCGTGGCGCTCAAGCGGGCGGAGGAGATGCTCGACCTGGTCGGCATCCCCCAGCCCAAGGCGCGGCTGCGCAACTACCCGCACGAGTTCTCCGGCGGCATGCGCCAGCGGGCGATGATCGCGATGGCGGTCATCAACAACCCCGACATCATCATCGCCGACGAGCCCACCACGGCCCTGGACGTGACGGTGCAGGCGCAGATCCTCGAGAAGCTGATCGAGGTCAAGGACGCCGTCAACGCGTCGATCATCCTCATCACCCACGACCTCGGCGTGGTCGCCGGCATGGCCCACCGCGTGCTGGTCATGTACGCAGGCCGGCCGGTGGAGCTCGGCTCCACCGACGACGTGTTCTACCGGCCCCGGATGCCGTACACCGCGGGCCTTCTCGGCTCGATGCCGTCGATGGTGGGCAGCGACACCCGGCTGCGCCCGATCAAGGGAGCCCCGCCGTCGCTGATCAGCATGCCGCCGGGGTGCCCGTTCAACCCGCGCTGCCCGCTGGCCACCGACAAGTGCCGCGAGGTCGAGCCCAGGCTGACGCTCACCGACGACCACGACCACTACGCTGCGTGCCACCACTGGCAGCAGATGGCCGAGACCGAGGACCCGACGGCGTTCTTCCGCACCCAGAGCGAGGTCGTCCTGTGACGTCGATGCACGAGGAGACCGGGACCGCGCCCGCGGCCGGTCCCGTCGGCGAGACCGGTACGGACCGCCTCCTGGAGGTCCGTGACCTGGTGATGAACTTCCCGGTCAAGGGCGGCGGGCTGCTGCGCAGCGTCGTCGGCCACGTCCAGGCGGTGTCCGGCGTGAGCTTCCACATCGACGCCGGGGAGACCCTCGGCGTGGTGGGGGAGTCCGGCTGCGGGAAGTCGACCACCGGCCGCGCCGTGCTCCAGCTGCACAAGCCGACCTCCGGCTCGGTGCGGTTCGAGGGGCGCGAGCTGACCGGGTTGTCGGTGTCGGAGATGCGGCCGGTGCGCCGCGAGCTGCAGATCGTCTTCCAGGACCCCTACGCCTCGCTGAACCCGAAGATGCCGGTCAACGACATCATCGGCGAGCCGCTGAAGGTGCACGGGCTGTGGAAGAACGACAAGCAGGGCAAGGCGCGCGTGGCCGAGCTGCTCCAGCTCGTCGGGCTCAACCCCGAGCACGGCAACCGGTACCCGCACGAGTTCTCCGGCGGCCAGCGCCAGCGCGTCGGCATCGCCCGCGCGCTCGCGCTCGAGCCGAGGATGCTGGTGCTCGACGAGCCGGTCTCCGCGCTCGACGTCTCGGTGCAGGCCGGGGTCGTGAACCTGCTCGAGGACCTGCAGGAGCGGCTCGGGCTGGCCTACATGTTCATCGCCCACGACCTGTCCGTCGTGCGCCACATCAGCACCCGGGTGGCGGTGATGTACCTCGGCAAGATCGTCGAGATCGCCGACAAGGACGAGCTCTACGACCGTCCGATGCACCCGTACACGCAGGCGCTGATGTCGGCGGCCCCCTCGGCCGACCCCGCGGTGGAGCGCAAGCGCGAGCGCGTCATCCTCACCGGCGACGTGCCGAGCCCCCTCAACCCGCCGTCGGGCTGCCGGTTCCGCACCCGCTGCTGGAAGGCGCAGGACATCTGCGCCACGCAGGAGCCGCCGCTGGTCGTGCACGAGGGCGCCGGCCCCGGGCACACGGCGGCGTGCCACTTCGCCGAGATCAAGGCGGTCGCTCCCCCTGCGGGCAGGGTCTAGTGACCCGTGTCGGAGGTCTCTTGACGCTGGACGTCGTCCAGGCGGCGCCTCGCGGCGTTGTCCTCCTCGCCGATACGACACCGGTATCGGACTCGTCGTCCGCCTTGCGACGCATCCACCTGGACGACGCCAGCTGTCAAGGAACCTTCGACACGCGCCACTAGCCGCCGATCAGCGAGCCGACGGCGAAGGTGACGCCCATCGCCAACAGACCCACCACCACGTTGCGGACCACGGCCGGGCGCACCCGCGCCCGGCCGAGGCGCGCCGCCACCCAGCCGGTGAGGGCCAGGGCCAGCGTCACGGCCGCCACCGTCACGGGCACCCGTGCGGTCAGCGGCGGCAGCGCGATCGCCAGCAGCGGGAGCAGCGACCCGACGGTGAAGGCGAGCATCGAGGCCACCGCCGCCTGCCACGGGCTGGTGCGCTCGTCCGGGTCGATGCCCAGCTCGGCCTCGGCGTGCGCCCCCAGCGCGTCGTGGGCGGTGAGCTGCTCGGCCACCTCGTGCGCCAGGTCGTGGGCCAGGCCCTTGTCGCGGTAGATCCCGGCCAGCTCCTCGAGCTCGGCGGCCGGCATGTGCTCGAGCTCCCACCGTTCCGTGCGCAGCGCGGCGCTCTCGGTGTCGCGCTGGGTGCTCACCGAGACGTACTCGCCGCCCGCCATCGACAGCGCACCGGCGACCAGCCCGGCGAGACCGGCCACGAGCACCGGGCCGCGGTCGGCCGAGGCGCCCGCCACGCCGACGACCAGGCCGGCCGTCGACACGATCCCGTCGTTGGCGCCGAGCACCCCGGCGCGCAGCCGGTTCAGCCGGGCCCCGAGGCTCGCGTCGTGCCGCTCGCCCGCGTGCTGGTGGGTCATGACCGGGACTCTAGGCTCGGCGATCGTGACGGGTGCACCAGGACGGCACCGGCTGCGGCTGCACGTGGTGGCCGCGGCCCTGGTCGACGACCTCGACGCACCCACCCGGTTGTTGGCCGCCCGCCGCTCGCGCGGCGCGCTGGCCGGCGGCTGGGAGCTGCCCGGCGGCAAGGTCGAGCCGGGCGAGACGCCGCAGCAGGCGCTGCGGCGCGAGCTGGACGAGGAGCTCGGCGTCCGGGTGCGGCTCGGGCCGGTGGTGGCAGGACCCGAGCACGGCGCCTGGCCGCTCGGCCAGGACGGGCGGCTCGAGGTCTTCCTCGCCCGCGCCGAGGCCGAGCCGGTGGCCGGGCCGGACCACGACGAGCTGCGGTGGCTGCCGCTCGGCCACGCCGAGGACGACCCGGCCTGGCTGGGGGCCGACCTGCCGCCGGTCCGGGCCCTGCGGGCGCGGACGGCCACGACCCGGCTGCTGGTGCTGCCCGACCGCGACGCCGCCGAGGACGTCGCCGCCGGGCTCCGCTCACGCGGCGTCGAGGTGGGCGTGCACCGAGAGCTGCTCGCGGGCGAGGACGACCTGGAGGACGCCCAGTGGGTGGTGGCGGTCGAGGCGGGCCCGTCCGCGCTCGCCGTGGACGACGCCGAGCTGGAGGCCGCCGCGGAGGCGGGTGAGGGCTGGGTGGAGCGCTGACCCGACCGGGGGGCGCGTCCGGGTGACCGGCCGGGACCGCGATCGGGCCCTGCCCCCGGACGAGGGACACCCTGTTTGCGCCTCGACGGCGACGGGTATCCACTTGTCGAACCCGACCGGGAGGTCCACGTGACTGCATCGAGCCCGCTGAAGCGACCCGCGACCGCGGTGCGCCTGCGCCGCGACCCCGCCGACGTCGGCCGGAAGCGCGAGCGGATGCGGCAGCGGCGCCTGCTGGTCTTCGTCGCGGTCGTGGGACCGGTGCTGGCCTGGTGGTGGACCCGGTACCTCGTGGGCGAACCGGTGACGCTGCCGGCCCTGCCCGCCGTCGACCCGATGTACGTCATCGTGGGCATCTTCTTCCTCGTCCTGATCGGGGTCCTGCTCGGCACCTCGGTCGTGGCCGGCCGCTCGCCGCACACGATGGTGCGGCCGGAGCAGATCGACGTCCGGCTCGACGACGTCAAGGGCCTGGCGCCGGTCAAGGAGGACGTGATCAGGTCGCTCGACCTGTTCCTCGCCGGCCGCACCTTCCGCCGCGAGATGGGCGGCACGCCGCGGCGGGGCCTGCTGTTCGAGGGTGCCCCTGGCACCGGCAAGACGCACATGGCCAAGGCGATGGCCGCCGAGGCAGGGGTGCCGTTCCTGTTCGTCTCCGGCACCTCGTTCCAGTCGATGTACTACGGCGCCACCGCGCGCAAGATCCGTTCCTACTTCAAGGCCCTGCGCAAGGCCGCCCGCAAGGAGGGCGGCGCCATCGGCTTCATCGAGGAGATCGACGCGATCGCCACCGTCCGCGGCGGGATGAGCTCGTCGGCCGCGCCGCCGCTGCCCTCGTCCGCGGGGTCGTCGATGACCTGCTGCGGCGGGCTGGACGGCCTGCCTGGTGCCACCTCCTCCACCTCGTTCGCGGGGATCCACGCCGCGGTGCGCTCGGCGGGGGGCACCGTGGTGAACCACAACGTCACCAGCGAGGGCGTGGGCGGCGTCGTCAACGAGCTGCTGGTCCAGATGCAGTCGTTCGACGACCCGACGGGCTGGAACAAGCTGCTGGGCAAGGGGATCGACGCGGTCAACCTGCTGATGCCGGCCGGCCGGCAGATCCCGCGACCGCGCCAGGAGCCGGTCGACGTGCTGCTGATCGCCGCCACCAACCGCGCCGACAACCTCGACCCTGCGCTGCTGCGCCCGGGCCGGTTCGACCGCCGCCTCACCTTCGACCTGCCCGACAAGGCCGGCCGCCGCGAGATCGTCGACCACTTCCTCGGCCGCAAGTCGCACGAGGCCGAGCTCGACGACACCGAGCGCCGCGACGCGCTCGCCGGCGTCACCCAGGGCTACAGCCCGGTGATGATCGAGCACCTCATGGACGAGGCGCTCATCAACGCGCTGCGGCGCGGGGGGAACGCGATGTCGTGGGTCGACCTGGAGCAGGCGCGGCTGGTGGTCGAGGTGGGTCTCGGGCAGCCGGTCGGCTACACGGTGCACGAGCAGCGCCTCATCGCCACCCACGAGGCGGGTCACGCCGTCACCGCGTACCTCGAGGCGCCGCACCGTCGGCTCGAGATCCTGTCCATCGTCAAGCGGGCCAGCGCCCTGGGCCTGCTCGCGCACGGCGACGCCGAGGACGTCTACACCCGCTCGCGCACCGAGCTCACGGCGCTGATCCGGATCGCCTTCGGCGGCCAGGTCGCGGAGGAGCAGTTCTTCGGGGACGTGTCGACGGGGCCGTCCAGCGACCTGCAGTACGCCACCACGGTCGCCGCCCAGATGATCGGCGCCGCGGGCATGGGCGACACCCTGATCTCCTTCGGCGCCGTCCAGGGCTCGGCGTTCTCGTCCGAGAACCTGGTCGGGCGCGTGCTGGGCGACTCCCGCACCCGCGAGGAGATGGAGACGCTGCTGCAGGCGCAGAAGAAGCACGTCTCGCACCTGATGGAGGCCAACCGGCACCTCGTCGAGGCCCTGCGGGACGCCCTGCTCGAGCGGCACGAGCTGATCGGCCACGAGATCACCGACGTGCTGCGGGAGGCCGAGCGCACCGCGTCGCTGGCCGAGGGCTCCGGTCCCGCCACGCCCGCGCCCACGGGGCCGACGGCCGTGGTCGACCTCGCAGCCGCGGAGCGCCGGGCGCTCGACCGGAGGTCGTAGACTGCTCGGGCGCCACGGGCACACCTGCCCGGCGCTCCCCGAGAGAACCGAGCAGATCCCAGCATGCCCACGCGCACCCGCGACGACATCCGCAACGTGGCCATCGTCGCCCACGTCGACCACGGCAAGACCACCCTCGTGGACGCCATGCTCTGGCAGTCCGGGGCGTTCGGCGCCCACCAGCACGTGGACGAGCGCGCGATGGACTCCGGCGACCTGGAGCGCGAGAAGGGCATCACGATCCTCGCCAAGAACACCGGGGTCCGGTACACCGGCCCGGCGGCGGCGGACGCCGGCCAGCCCGACGGCGTGGTCATCAACATCATCGACACCCCGGGTCACGCCGACTTCGGCGGCGAGGTGGAGCGCGGGCTGTCGATGGTCGACGCCGTCTGCCTGCTCATCGACGCCAGCGAGGGCCCCCTCCCGCAGACCCGGTTCGTGCTGCGCAAGGCGCTCGCCGCTCGGCTCCCGGTCATCCTGGTCGTGAACAAGGTCGACCGCCCGGACGCCCGGATCGCCGAGGTCGTCGACGAGACCTACGAGCTCTTCATGGACCTCGACGCCACCGAGGACCAGATCGAGTTCCCGATCGTCTACGCCAGCGCCCGCGCCGGCCGCGCGTCGCTGGAGCGCCCCGAGGACGGCGGGATGCCGGACTCGCCGGACCTCGAGCCGTTGTTCCGCACCATCCTCGGCACCGTCCCCGCGCCGGTCTACGACGAGGAGATGCCGCTCCAGGCGCACGTCACCAACCTGGACGCCTCGCTCTTCCTCGGCCGGCTGGCGCTGTGCCGCGTGCACAACGGCACCCTGCGCAAGGGCCAGAACGTGATGTGGTGCAAGCACGACGGCACCCAGACCCGGGTGAAGATCACCGAGCTGCTGATGACCGAGGCGCTCGACCGCGTCACCGCCGAGAAGGCCGGCCCGGGCGACATCGTCGCGATCGCCGGCATCGCCGAGATCACCATCGGCGAGACCCTCGCCGACGTGGACGACCCGCGTCCGCTGCCCCTCATCAGCGTCGACGAGCCCGCGATCTCGATGACGATCGGCACCAACACCTCTCCGCTGTCCGGCCGGGTGAAGGGCGCCAAGGTCACCGCGCGCCTGGTCAAGGACCGTCTGGACCGCGAGCTGGTCGGCAACGTGTCGCTGCGGGTGCTGGCCACCGAGCGTCCCGACACCTGGGAGGTCCAGGGCCGCGGCGAGCTCGCCCTGGCGATCCTCGTGGAGCAGATGCGGCGCGAGGGCTTCGAGCTCACCGTCGGCAAGCCGCAGGTCGTCACCCGCACGGTCGACGGCAAGCTGCTCGAGCCGGTGGAGCGCCTCACCATCGACGCTCCCGAGGAGTACCTCGGGACCATCACCCAGCTGCTGGCGGTGCGCAAGGGCCGGATGGAGCAGATGGTCAACCACGGCACCGGCTGGGTCCGGATGGAGTTCCTCGTCCCCTCTCGCGGCCTGATCGGCTTCCGCACCGAGTTCCTCACCGACACCCGCGGCACCGGCATCGCCCACCACGTGTTCGAGGACTACGAGCCGTGGTTCGGCGAGCTGCGCACCCGCCCGTCCGGCTCGCTGGTGGCAGACCGCACGGGCGTGGCCACGGGCTACGCGATCGCGAACCTGCAGGAGCGCGGGGTGCTGTTCGTCGCGCCCACCACCGAGGTCTACGAGGGCATGGTCGTCGGCGAGAACTCCCGCGCCGACGACATGGACGTCAACATCACCAAGGAGAAGAAGCTCACCAACGTGCGCTCCAACGCCGACGAGCTCGAGCGGCTCGTGCCGCCGCGGGCGATGTCGCTGGAGCAGGCGCTGGAGTTCTGCCGCGAGGACGAGTGCGTCGAGGTGACGATCGACGCGGTCCGGATCCGCAAGGTGGTGCTCGACCAGAACGACCGTGCCAAGGCGGCCTCGCGGGCCCGCAGGGGCTGACCCGCGGCGGTCGGGGCAGACTGGCCGGGTGACGGACGTGCTCGGCTCGGTGCCGGAGGGCCTGCGCACCGGGGACGGCTCCCGGCTGCGGCTGCTGCTCGTGCACGCCCACCCGGACGACGAGACGCTGACGACCGGGGCGACGATGGCCCGCTACGCCGCCGAGGGGGCGCAGGTGACCCTGGTGACCTGCACCCGCGGCGAGAAGGGCGAGGTGATCGGTCCGCTCGGCCACCTCGAGGGCGACGACGACGCCCTGGCCGAGCACCGCACCGGCGAGCTGGCCGCCGCGATGGCCGCGCTCGGCGTCACCGACCACCGGTTCCTCGGCGCCGACGCCGGCGTCCGGTTCCGCGACTCCGGCATGGTCTGGGGCGAGCACGGCCGCGCCGTCGTGCCCCCCGACGTCGCCCCCGACGCGTTCGCCTCGCTGCCCGCCGACGAGGTGGCCGCTCACCTGGTGCGCGTGGTCGACGAGGTGCGCCCCCACGTGCTGGTCAGCTACGACGCCGACGGCGGCTACGGGCACCCCGACCACGTCCAGGCCCACCGGGTCTCCCTCGCCGCCGCCGCAGCCGCGGGCTGGCGGGTCGAGCAGGTGCTCGCCGTCGCGTCCCCCCGCTCGGTGCACGAGGTCGGGGTGGCCCGGCTGCGCGGGCTGGGTCTGGTCACGGTCGAGGAGCCGTGGCCGCCGGCCGTGGTCGAGGACGACGAGGTCGCCGTCCGGGTCGACGGCACCGCCCACGTGGCCGCCAAGGCCGCCGCCCTGCGGGCCCACGCCACCCAGGTCGTGGTCGCCGAGGACGAGACCGCCTACGCGCTCAGCAACGGCGTGTGGCACGACCTCGTGGGCACCGAGTGGTTCCGACGGCTCACCGGGCCGTGGACCGCCGGGGGTGCGCGGTGAGGGTGCTGCGGACGGTCGGCGCGGGCGTGCTGGGCGCGGTGCTCGGGCTGCTGGTCGGGCTGGTCGGCGTCCTGTGGCACCACGCCCACCTCGAGGTCGGCACCGGTCGCTGGCCGGTCGGTCTGGTGCTCGTGGTGCTGCTGGCGGGCGTGGTCGCGCTCGGGATCGGGGCGGGCACCTCCGGCCGCACCGGGCTGGTGCTGTTCGTGCTCGGGCTGGCGGCGGTGGAGGTGCTGGCGTCGGCCGGCGGGCCGGGCGGCGACGTGCTGGTGGTCGACGACACGGTCGGCTGGGTCTACCTGCTCGGCACCGGGTTCGCGGCGGTGCTGGCCCTCGTGCTGGTGCGCCGCGTGCGGCGGGCGGCCGCCCCGTGAGCGAGCGGAGCGAGCGAACCAGAGGGTGCAGCGCGCACGCCACGGCGGGGAACGAGCCGTGAGCGCGCCGGTCCCGGACGTCCCCGCGGGTCCCACGAGCGCGCAGTTCCGTGCCGCCGTCGGACGGTTCGCCACGGGCGTGTGCGCCATGACCAGCCGGCTGGACGGCCACGACCACGCGATGACGGCCAACGCGTTCGCCTCGGTGTCGCTCGAGCCGCTCCTGGTGGTGGTGAGCGTGGCCGACGACGCCCGCTTCCTCGACGCCGTCCGCCAGGCGGGGGTCTGGGGCGTCAGCGTGCTGCCCGAGGGGGCCAGGGGCACCGCGGAGTGGCTGTCGTCCCCGGGACGACCCGTCCTGCACCAGCTCGACCGCGTACCGCACCACCGCGGACCCGCCACCGGTGTCGCCCTGCTCGACGACGCCCTCGCCACGCTGGAGTGCCGCACGCACGCGATCCACGAGGCGGGCGACCACCACCTCGTGGTCGGCGAGGTGCTCTCGACGAGCACACCGCCGCAGCCGCCCGGGCCGCTGCTGTACCACCAGGGCCGCTACCGCCGGATCGGCTGAGTCCGGCGGGGATCACCCGACCGTACGATGGGCGGGACCGGATGGAGCGATCGGATCGGGGGACCACGGTGGCGCGAGAGCGAGCGGACCGGCGGCCACGCCAGCTGTGGGTGCCGCTCGTGGTGCTCCTGGCCGTCGGGGGCACGTACGCGCTGTTCGCCTGGTGGTCCTCCACCCGGGTCCCGCAGGGCGTGCAGGTGGCCGGCGTCGAGATCGGCAGCATGTCGGAGGGCCGCGCCCGCAGCACCCTGGAGGACCAGCTCGTCGCCCGCGCCGCGCTGCCCGTCCGGGTGAGCGTGAACGGTGCCGGGCAGACCCTCGACCCGGACGAGGCGGGCCTCGTGGTCGACGTCGAGGGGACCCTCGACGACGTCATCCGGTTCACCTGGGACCCGCGGATCCTGTTCGGCCAGTTCGCCGGCGACACCGACGTCCCCGCGGCCACCGAGATCGACGGTCAGGCTCTGCGCGCGAGCCTCGACGCGCTCGCCGAGCAGGTCGACACCGACGCCGTCGACGGCGGCATCACCTTCGAGGGAGCCGCCGCCACACCGGTCGCACCGGTCGCCGGCGTGCGCCTCGACGTCGACCGGTCGGTGCAGGCCGTGCGCGCGGGGTGGCCGCAGGACGGCCCGGCGATCGAGCTGCCGGCCGACGTGACCGACCCCGAGGTCGACCAGGCCGACGTCGACGCCGCGATGGAGTCGTTCGGCACCCCCGCGACCGCCGGCCCGGTGACGGTGACGGTGGGCGCGGCGCAGGTTCCGCTGGCCCCCGAGCAGCTCACACCGGCCCTGTCGGTGACCGCCCAGGACGGCGAGCTGGTCCCGGCGGTCGACGGCGCGGTGATGAAGGCGGCCCTGCTCGCGGTGGCGCCGGCGCTCGAGACGGCCACCACCGACGCGAAGGTCGTGCTGAGCGAGGGCGCCCCGGTCGTCGTGCCGGCCGTGGCGGGCGTCACGGTCGACCCGGCGGTCCTGGCCACCGCGGTCCAGGACGCGTTCGGCACGCCGGAGCGGGTGGCAACCGTCCCCGTCGCCGTGCGCGAGCCGGAGGTCACCACCGAGGAAGCGACCGCGCTGGGCATCAAGGAGGTCGTCTCCGAGTTCGCCACGAACCTCACCGCCAACGCCGGTCGCACCGAGAACATCGCGATCGCGGCGCGCACGATCACCGGCACGGTGCTGCTGCCCGGGGAGACCTTCTCCCTCAACGGGACCCTGGGCGAGCGGACCCCGGCCAAGGGCTACAACGAGGCACCGGTGATCGTGGGCGGACGGCTGACCATCGACTACGGCGGCGGCGTCTCCCAGGTGGCCACCACCTTGTTCAACGGCATGTTCTTCGCCGGCCTCGACGAGGTGGAGCACAAGCCGCACTCGTTCTACATCAGCCGCTACCCCGAGGGTCGCGAGGCCACGGTCAACTGGAACAACGTCGACCTGAAGTTCACCAACGACTCGCCCTACGGCGTCCTGATCGAGATGTACGTCTCCGGCGGCCAGGTGCACACCCGGTTCTGGAGCACCAAGGTCTGGGACGTCGAGGCGGTCAAGAGCCCGCGCTCGAACATCAAGGCCCCCGGCGTCGACACCGGCTCGGGGCCGCGGTGCGTCGACCAGGAGCCGCAGAGCGGGTTCGACGTCAGCGTCACCCGGATCTTCAAGCAGGGCGGGGTGGAGAAGAAGCGCGAGACGTTCCGGACCACCTACATCCCGGAGGACAAGATCACCTGCACGCCGTGACCCGTCCCGCTGAGGGCGGCGGCTACGGCTGGGGCGCCAGCCGGTAGTGGTAGCCGTGGTGCTCGACGAACCCGGCGGAGTCGTACAGCGCCCGCCCGGCGGCGTTGTCGGCGCTGACCTGCAGGTACCCCCAGCGGGCGCCGAGCGCGCGGCCGCGGGCCAGCAGGTGCGCGAGCACCGACGCGCCGAGCCCCTGCCGGCGCACCGAGCCGTCGACCTCCATCGCCGTCACACCGGCCCAGCCGCGCGCCACGGCGACCCGTCCGCACGCCACCGGGCGGCCGTCGCGGCGCAGGGTGAGGAAGTCCTGGTGCGCCGCCGCCAGCAGCACCTGCCGCGCCACCGGCGGCAGGCCGCCACCGCGGTAGCGGTACAGCGAGAGCCAGCCGTCGTCGGGCTCGGCGGCCACGTCGAGCACGTCGCCGCCGGCGGGTCCGGGCGGCTCGGGCAGCCGGCGCAGGTCGGTGACGAGCACCAGCGTGCGGTCGACCCGGCTCCAGCCGCGCGCGTCGAGCTCGGCGTCCAGCCCCGGCACCGGGTCGGCGCGGGTCGACGGGTCGAGGCTGAACGGGACGCTGAACCGCGGCGGCAGGTCGCGGGCGCGGTAGAACTCCTCGACCCGGTCGACGGCCTCCGGCAGCGGCAGGCCGGGGTCGCCCAGCGGCAGGGCCGAGTTCGCCCGGCCGGTGAAGCCGCCCCCGGCGCGCAGCAGCCAGCCGCCGAGCCGCTCGCGCTCGAGCCCCGGCCAGCCGAGGTCCTGGACGCGGGCGACGTCGGCGATCGACGACGAAGGGCGCACCTGCCGGGCGGGCACCACCTTGGCCGCCAGGACCTCGTCCCAGGGCACCTCGATGCGGGGTCCGTCGTCGGGCAGCACCCGCACGCCGGCGTCGTCGAGGTCGACCAGCTCGCCGAGCAGGTCGGTGGCCGAGCCGTCGGGCAGGCGTCGGCGCACCACCACGCGGCGCCCGAGGTGGGCTGCGGCGAGCCGTCCGTCCCTCACGTGCCCTCCCGCCCTGCTCGACCTCCCGTGCGGCCGGTGCGACACACTGGCCCGGCGTCGGCGATACTAGGCGTCAGCTCAGCACCGTCCCAGCTCCAGGAGGCATCCGCAGTGACCTACGTGATCGCGCAGCCGTGCGTCGACCTCAAGGACAAGGCGTGCATCGAGGAGTGTCCGGTCGACTGCATCTACGAGGGTGAGCGCTCCCTCTACATCCACCCCGACGAGTGCGTCGACTGCGGCGCGTGCGAGCCGGTCTGCCCCGTCGAGGCGATCTACTACGAGGACGACACCCCGGAGCAGTGGGCCGACTACTACAAGGCCAACGTCGAGTTCTTCGACGACCTCGGCTCCCCGGGCGGCGCGGCCAAGATGGGGATGATCCCCAAGGACCACCCGCTGATCGCCGCGCTGCCCCCGCAGCAGAGCGCCGAGCACTGAGCCCGTTGCGAGCACCGAGGTCGTGAGGCACTGATCACGGGCCTGCCCGACTTCCCCTGGGACTCGCTGCTGCCGTTCAAGGCGACCGCGCAGCAGCACCCCGGCGGCCTGGTCGACCTGTCGGTCGGTACGCCCGTCGACCCCACGCCGGTCCTCGTCCGCGAGGCGCTGGCCGCCGCGTCCGACGCCCCCGGCTACCCCCAGACGGCGGGGACGCCTGCGGTCCGCGAGGCCGTCGCGCAGTGGTTCGCCCGGCGCCGCGGCGTGCCGGGGCTCGACCCCGCGGGCGTGCTGCCGACGATCGGCTCCAAGGAGCTGGTCGCCTGGCTGCCCACGCTGCTCGGTCTCGGACCCGACCACACCGTGGTGGTGCCGCGGGTGGCCTACCCCACCTACGACGTGGGTGCCCGGATCGCGGGCTGCCGGGTGGTCGTCGCCGACGCCACCACGGCGCTCGGTCCGGGGCCGGTCGACCTGGTCTGGGTGAACTCGCCGTCCAACCCCACCGGGCAGGTCCTCGGGGTCGAGCACCTGGCGAAGACGGTCGCGTGGGCGCGCGAACGGGGTGCGGTCGTCGCGAGCGACGAGTGCTACGCGGAGCTGGCCTGGGAGGGCCAGCAGGTCCCGAGCGTCCTGGACCCGGCGGTGTGCGGGGGCAGCCACGACGGCCTGCTCGCGGTCTACTCGCTCAGCAAGCAGTCGAACCTGGCCGGCTACCGCTCGGCCTTCGTCGCGGGCGACCCCGCGCTGGTCGGGCGCCTGCTCGAGGTGCGCAAGCACGCGGGCATGATCGTGCCCGCCCCGGTCCAGGCCGCCACGGTGGCCGCGCTCGGTGACGACGAGCACGTCGCCCGGCAGCGCGAGGTGTACCGCGCACGTCGCGAGGTGCTCCGGACCGCCCTGGCCGACAACGGGTTCCGGATCGACCACTCGGCCGCGGGCTTGTACCTGTGGGCCACCCGCGACGAGGACTGCTGGGACACGGTCGCCTGGTTGGCCCAGCGCGGCGTGCTGGTGGCCCCCGGCTCGTTCTACGGCGAGGCGGGTCGGCGGCACGTCCGGATCGCTCTCACCGCAACGGATCTCGCGATCGGCGCCGTGCCGGAGCGGCTGCAGGGCTGACGTCCGGCCCGGTGGGCGATGACGCCGGACGTGGGGCCGGCACCGGCCAGCCCCTCCACGGGTGGGCCGCGCGGGTGAGCCGGTCGCACTGAGTTGGTTGCGTCCTCAAGGAACGATCTGGGTGGTCGAACCACTGCCATGCGCATCCTGCGAAGTCTCGCCGCCTCGACCGCCCTCGTGGTGGCCGGTGCCGTCGCCCTGTCCCGGCTGCCTCGGCCGCCACGCCCGCCGAGCTCGGTGCGTCGAGGGCACCATCGTGCCGGAGCCGGGCTACGCCCTGGACGGCCCGGACACCTACACGGTGGTGTTCGACGCCGCGGTGGAGCAGGTCGCGGTCGCGGTCCCCGACCTCGGCGTCGCGCCGAGCCACGGCTCCACGCCCGGCACCTACACGATCCCGGCGGTCGAGGGCGTCCGGTTCTACGTCGACGGCCACGAGGTCCTGCCCGGCACCTACTCCGGGACCGGTCCGGTCGTGGTGACGGTGGTGGCCGACGAGGGCTACGAGCTGTCCGGCCCCGCGACGCTCACGTTCGACCTCGGCCGGGTCCTGTCCGTGGTCGGCGGCACCCCGGTGCGGCCGGGCGGGTCGGACCCCCAGGACGGCACCGACGACGGGACGCGTGACGGCGACGTGCGCGACGAGATCGTCGCGGCGCCGGTCCGGGAGGGCTCGCTGGCCCGCACCGGAGCGGGCCCGGGACCGGTGCTGGCGGCCTCGACGCTGCTGATGGCGGCGGGTGCGGTGCTGCTGGCCGGCTCGCGCCGCCGGTCCGCGCGGGGCTGACCGCGGGGGAGCGCAGGAGGGGAGTCGACGGGGGGACCGGTGGTCCCCCCGTTGGCCGTGGAGCGGTACCGCCCGGTAGTTTCGGGGGGTCCGGGGTGAGTGCGCCCTTGCGCTGCACGCCCGAGCACCGTCCGAGGAGGATCCCCGTGCCCGAGAACGACACGACCCCGTCCGGCGGTGCGCCGATGAAGCTGCAGTACACCGGCGGTGAGCTCGAGCTGCCCGTCGTCCCGGCCACCGACGGCCAGAGCGGCGTCGACGTCTCCCAGCTGCTGAAGACCACCGACCACGTCACCCTCGACGTCGGCTTCGTGAACACCGCCTCGTGCAGCTCGGCGATCACCTACATCGACGGCGACGCCGGCATCCTGCGCTACCGCGGCTACCCGATCGAGCAGCTGGCCGAGGGGTCGACCTTCCTCGAGGTCTGCTACCTGCTGATCTACGGCGAGCTGCCCAGCCCGAGCGAGCTCGAGGCCTTCGCCAGCCGGATCAGCCGGCACACGCTGCTGCACGAGGACCTCAAGGCGTTCTTCAACGGCTTCCCGCGCGACGCGCACCCGATGCCGGTGCTGTCCTCGGCGGTCTCGGCGCTGTCGACCTTCTACCAGGACAGCCTCAACCCGTTCGACCCCGAGCAGGTCGAGATGTCCACCGTCCGGCTGCTGGCCAAGCTGCCGACGATCGCGGCCTACGCCTACAAGAAGTCGGTCGGCCAGCCGTTCCTGTACCCGGACAACTCCCTGGGCCTCGTCGAGAACTTCCTGCGGATGACGTTCGGCTTCCCGGCCGAGCCGTACGAGGTCGACCCGGTGATGGCCAAGGCGCTCGACCTGCTGTTCATCCTGCACGCCGACCACGAGCAGAACTGCTCGACCTCCACCGTGCGGCTGGTCGGCTCCAGCCAGGCCAACCTGTTCGCCTCGGTCTCGGCCGGCATCAACGCGCTGTTCGGCCCGCTGCACGGCGGCGCCAACCAGGCGGTGCTGGAGATGCTCGAGGAGATCCAGGCCAGCGGCGGCGACGTCGACACCTTCGTGAAGCAGGGTGAAGAACAAGGAGGACGGCGTCCGGCTGATGGGCTTCGGCCACCGGGTCTACAAGAACTACGACCCGCGCGCCGCGATCATCAAGAAGACCGCCGACGAGCTGCTGTCCAAGATGGGCGCTGTGCGACGAGCTGCTCGAGATCGCGATGCGGCTCGAGGAGATCGCGCTGGCCGACGACTACTTCGTGGAGCGCAAGCTCTACCCGAACGTCGACTTCTACACCGGCCTGATCTACAAGGCGATGGGCTTCCCGACCCGGATGTTCACCGTGCTGTTCGCGCTCGGCCGGCTGCCCGGCTGGATCGCCCAGTGGCGCGAGATGATCAACGACCCGGAGACCAAGATCGGCCGCCCGCGCCAGGTGTACACCGGCGCCACCGAGCGCGACTTCGTCCCGCTCGACCAGCGCTGAGGTAGGCCCCGCGGCCCCTCCGACTCGTCCGGCCCGTCCGGCCCGTTGGCCTCGTGAACGTGGCGATCACCACGCTCACTAGGCGTGCGTGCCTCGCGAGGTGGTCGTTGGCCTAGTGCACTGGGCCAACGAACTGCGGTCAGTCGGCGGCGGCCGCCACGGTGATGCTCACGGTCGAACCGGCGGCGTCGGGGTCCTCGGTCCAGCCCGGCTCGGCGCCGGTGCGGTCCCACACCTGCGTGCCCACCTGCACCCGAACGACGTCGTACTGGTCGGCGCTCGCGACGGCCCAGTGCGCGGCGGCCCAGGCCCGGCGCCGACCGGCCGCGTCGTCCGCAGCGGGTGCGGCGATCGTCGCCGGGTCGTCGGTGCCGGCCCAGGTGAGACCGCCGAGCTGGGCCTCGAGGGCGGCGCGGACCTCGCCCGCGCGGGCTGCCGGGTCGGCCACCTCGTCGGCGCCGCGCAGCCGGCAGCCGAGCGAGGCCTGCGAGTAGCCCGTGAGCGCCGAGGCGAAGGCCCGGCCCTCGGGCTCGTGGTCGGCGTACGCCTCGGGGAAGCCGGAGCGCTGCACGGCCTGCGCGGCGGCGGTGATCTCCATCTCCTCGTAGCCCTCGATCCTCGCCAGGGCGTCGTAGAAGGCGTTGGTGGCGTAGACCGGGTCCATCACCTGGGCCTGCGTGCCCCAGCCCTGCGAGGGCCGCTGCTGGAACAGGCCGAGCGAGTCGCGGTCGCCGTAGTCGATGTTGCGCAGCTTCGACTCCTGGATCGCCGTGGCGATCGCGATGGTCGCGGCCCGGGCGGGCATCTCGCGCTGCACGGCGATCGCGGTGATGAGGGCGGCGTTGGCGGCCTGGTCGGGATCCAGCTCGTACCCGGTGCCGTCGACGCTGGCCACGCAGCTCTCGCGCAGCGGCGGCACGTACCGGTTGGCGAACAGCGCCTGCCCGATGGCCGCACCCGAGGCGATCAGCACGCCCACGACGAGCAGCGCGAGGCCCCGACGGCGCCAGGCCGCGGCACGTGTACGCGGTGCGCTCCCCGGAGGCGCCACGTCAGTTCGCGTGCAGCGCGGTGTTCAGCTCCACGGCGCCCGACGTGCCGGTGCGGGCCAGCACCTCGACGGCACCGGTGCGCGAGTTGCGGCGGAACAGCAGGCCGCTGCGGCCGGAGAGCTCGCCGGCCTTGACCACGGCTGCCTCCTCGCCACCCACGACGGTCACCTTGGTGCCGGCCGTGACGTAGAGGCCGGCCTCCACGACGCAGTCGTCGCCGAGGCTGATGCCGATGCCGGCGTTGGCGCCGAGCAGGCACCCGCGCCCGATGCCGATCCGCTCCTTGCCGCCGCCCGACAGCGTGCCCATGATCGAGGCGCCGCCGCCGACGTCGGAGCCGTCGCCGACCACCACCCCCGCCGAGACGCGTCCCTCGACCATCGCGGTGCCGAGCGTCCCGGCGTTGAAGTTGACGAAGCCCTCGTGCATCACGGTGGTGCCCTCCGCCAGGTGGGCGCCGAGGCGCACGCGGTCGGCGTCGGCGATCCGCACGCCGGCCGGCAGCACGTAGTCGGTCATCCGCGGGAACTTGTCGACGCCGTGCACCTGGACCGGTCCGAGGGCGCGCAGCCGCAGCCGGGTCTGCTCGAAACCCTCGACCGCGCAGGGGCCCACGCTGGTCCAGACCACGTTGCTGAGGGCGCCGAACACGCCGTCGAGGTTGATCGAGTTGGGCTGCACGAGGCGGTGGGAGAGCAGGTGCAGCCGCAGGTAGGCGTCGCTCGCACCGGCGGGCGGGGCGTCGAGGTCGACCTGCACGAGCCGCACCTCGGTGCGCACGCCGCGCGCGGCGTCGTCGCCCGCGAGGGCCTCGAGCTCCGCCGGGGCGGGGGCGTCGGCGGGCGCCGCACCCAGGGCGGGGGACGGGAACCAGGTGTCCAGGACGGTGTCGTCGGGCGTCACGGTCGCGAGGCCGTGGCCCCAGGCAGCACGGGAGGCGGAACGGGAGTCGGACATGGTGCCAGGGTAGTAGGCGGTGCCGACGCCTCCGTGCCCCCGTAGGGTCGCGTGGTGACCTCTGCCGCCCCGCCGCACGCGACCCTCGACCTGGCCGGAGACGTCGTCCGGCTCACCCGCGACCTGTGCGACATCGAGTCGGTGAGCGGCGACGAGCGCACGATCGCCGACGCCGTCGAGCAGGCGCTGCGGGCCCACGACCACCTCGAGGTGCTGCGCGACGGCGACGCCGTGGTGGCCCGCACCCACCTCGGCCGCGCCGACCGCGTGGTGGTGGCCGGCCACCTCGACACCGTCCCGCTGCGCCACCCGGAGCCGAACCTGCCCACCTGGGTGGAGGGCGAGGACCGGCGCGACCAGGGCGGCGCCGACGAGCGCGTCCTGTTCGGACGCGGCACCGCGGACATGAAGTCCGGTGTGGCCGTGCAGCTCTCGGTGGCGGCCACCGTCACCGAGCCGGTGCACGACGTCACCTGGGTGTTCTACGACAACGAGGAGGTCGAGTCCTCGCTCAACGGGCTCGGCCGGATCGCGCACCACCACCCGGACTGGCTGGACGGTTCGTTCGCGATCCTCTGCGAGCCGTCCGAGGGGACGGTCGAGGGCGGCTGCAACGGCACCCTGCGGGTCGAGGTGCTCGTCCCCGGCGTGCGAGCGCACTCCGCCCGCGCCTGGACCGGCGTCAACGCCGTGCACGCGGCGGGAGAGGTGCTCTCGCGGTTGCGCGCGTACGAGCCGGCCGAGGTCGAGGTCGACGGGCTGGTCTACCGGGAGTGCCTCAACGCCGTCGGCATCCGCGGCGGCGTGGCCGGCAACGTCATCCCGGACGAGTGCGTCGTCACCGTCAACTACCGGTTCGCCCCGGCGCGCTCGGTGGCGCAGGCCGAGCAGCACGTCCGCGACCTGTTCGAGGGGTTCGAGGTCACCGTCACCGACGCCGCCGCCGGTGCGCGTCCCGGCCTGGACCACCCCGCGGCCGCCGCTTTCGTCGCGGCCGTCGGCGGCGAGCCGAAGCCCAAGTACGGGTGGACCGACGTCGCCCGGTTCAGCGAGATGGGCGTCCCCGCAGTCAACTTCGGCCCCGCGGACCCCTCGCTGTCGCACACCGACGACGAGCACTGCCCCGCCGCGTCGATCACCAGGTGCCGCGACGTGCTCGCCGCGTGGTTGGGTGGCAGGCATGAGTGAGGCCGAGATCCCGCCCGCCGGAGCGGGCCAGCACGAGCACCGACGCGGGCCGGTGACGCTGCGCGGTGGCGAGATGACCGGTGAGACGACCGACCAGCACCTGCTCGACAGCCGCGGCCCGGCCGACTGGGTGCACACCGACCCGTGGCGGGTGCTCCGGATCCAGAGCGAGTTCGTGGAGGGCTTCGGCGCGCTGGCCGAGCTGGGGCCGGCCGTCAGCGTGTTCGGCTCGGCCCGCACGCCGCGCGACCACCCCGACTACGCGCTCGGCGTCGAGGTGGGACGCCTGCTGGCCGAGGCCGGTCTGGCGGTGATCACCGGCGGCGGGCCCGGCGCCATGGAGGCCGCGAACCGCGGTGCTCGCGAGGCCGGCGGGGTGTCCGTCGGTCTCGGCATCGAGCTGCCGTTCGAGCAGGGGATGAACGAGTTCGTCGACCTCGGCGTCGACTTCCGGTACTTCTTCGCGCGCAAGACGATGTTCGTGAAGTACGCGCAGGGGTTCGTCGTCCTGCCCGGCGGCTTCGGCACCTTCGACGAGCTGTTCGAGGCGCTGACCCTGGTGCAGACCCGCAAGGTGACCTCCTTCCCGATCGTGCTGGTGGGCACGGCCTACTGGGCCGGGCTGCTCGACTGGCTGCGCTCGACCGTGCAGGGCAGGGGGGCGATCGGGCCGCACGACGTCGACCTGCTGCGGCTCACCGACGACCCCGGCGAGGCCGTCCGCTGGATGCAGGAGGGCTCGAGCACGTAGACGTCGGGGGCGGCGCGGCGCACAATCGACGCATGTCCGTGCGCCCGGCTCCCGAGAACGGCGGTGTCGTGCTGGGCCGCGACCGGCCCGGCAGAGCGCTGCGGGTGTCGTCGCACCCCGAGCTCGGCCGGGTCGTCCTGAGCCTGTGGGACGGCGCGCGGTGCATCGGCACGCTGCGGGTGGCGCCCTCCGACGTCCCCGACATGGTCCGCGCCCTCACCGGTGCCGCGGTCGCGGCGGCCGGCTCCGACTTCGTGCCGGACGAGGCCGAGCCCGGGCCGGGCTCCCACCTCACCGCCGTGCCCTTCCCGCGTCCGGCCCCGCGCACCTCGCCGTTCGAACCGCCTGCCTGACAGCGCCTCGCCGCCGGCGGCCCGGCGGCCCGCTGGCAGGATGGCGGCGTGGCCGCCGTCTGCGTGTTCTGCTCCAGCTCGCTGATGATCGACCCCCAGCACGTCGCGCTCGCGGCCGACCTCGGACGCCTCATCGCCGCCCGCGGCCACACCCTGGTCTCCGGCGGCGGCCGGATCTCGATGATGGGCGCGGTCGCGCGGGCCGCGCGCGAGGGCGGCGCGCACACCCTCGGCGTCATCCCGCAGGGCCTGGTGGGCCTCGAGGTGGCCGACGACGACGCCGACGAGCTCGTCGTCACCCCGGGCATGCGCGAGCGCAAGGCCCTGATGGACGAGCGGGCGGACGCGTTCGTCGTGCTGCCCGGCGGTCTCGGCACGCTGGAGGAGCTGCTCGAGGTGTGGGTGGCGCGCTCGCTCGGCATGCACGACAAGCCGATCGTGGTCTGCGACCCCACCGGGCTGCTCGACCCGCTCGAGACGATGGTCGACCACCTGGAGGACGCGGGGTTCGTCCGTCGCTCCGCCCGTGACGCGCTGCAGTGGGCCCGCTCGCCGGAGCAGGCGCTCGACCTGGTCGAGACCCACCTCGGCCGCGAGCCGCACCTGCGTCCCGGTGCCGAGGGGGTCGAGTGACCGGCGCGGTGCTGCCCGTCGCGCTCGTGCCGGCGGCGCCGCTGCTGCTGCCCGGGCTGACCGGGCTCGCCGACCCGGTGCCGGGGCTGCGCGCCGCGGTCGACGCCGTCGTCCGCGACCTGGTGGCGACCGGGCCGGACGAGGTGGTGGTGCTGGCCGAGGCCGCGCCCGCGGGTGACCACGAGGTGGGCCCCGAGCTCGGGCTGCACCGGTGGGCCGTGGGGGCCGGCACCGTGTCCCGGGCCGGCGGGGCCGACGTCCCGCTGCCGTTCGCCGTGGCGAGCGTGCTGCTCGACTCCGCCCGGTGGCGGGGCCGCCGCCGGTTCGTCGCCGTGGCCCCCGGCACGCCGGCGGACGAGGCCGCTCGCGCGGGCGCCGCCACGCGGCGCGGAGCGGGGACGGGCTACCTCGTGCTGGCCGAGGGGACCGCCTGCCGCACCGAGAAGGCCCCCGGCCACCTCGACCCTCGGGCGGCGGACTTCGACGACGCGCTGCTCGCCGCGGCGCGCGACGACCTCGACGCCGTCCTCGGCCTGGACCCGGCGCTCGCGACCGAGCTCTGGGTGCACGGCCTGGCCGCGTGGCAGGCGCTCGCGGGCGCGCTGGGTCCGGGCTCCGCGCTCGACCTGCGGTGGACCGGCGACCCGTTCGGCGTCCTCTACGTGGTGGCCGGCGCGCACCTGCGCCCTGCGGACGGCTGACCTCGCCCCGCCGGGGAGCCGCACCCACGCGACCGGGCACCACCTCCCGGGCCGGCACCGCCTCGCACGACGCCCGCCCGCCTGCCAGGCTCCTCGGGTGACCGTCCTGCAGCGACTGCGTGAGCGCTTCTGGTTCGTGCCCGCCGTCCTGTGCGTGCTCGCCGCCGCGCTCGCCGAGGTGCTGGTGGCGGTCGACCAGCACCTCGACGAGACGGCGGTGCCCGACTGGCTCGGGGTGGTGGTCTACCGGGTCGGCGAGAGCGGCAGCCGGGACCTGCTCGGAGCCATCGCGACCTCGAGCCTCGCCGTCGCCGGGACCACCTTCTCCATCACGATGGCGGTCCTGGCGTTGACCGCGTCGAGCTACGGTCCGCGCCTGGTCCGCAACTTCATGACCGACCGGGCCAACCAGACGGTGCTCGGGGTGTTCGTCGCCACCTTCCTGTACAGCCTGCTGGTGCTGCGGTCGATCCGGGTGCTCGCTGACGCGGGGTCCGAGCCGTTCGTCCCGCACGTCGCGGTCAACGTGGCCGTCCTGCTCGCCGTGCTGGACGTCGGCGTCCTGGTCTACTTCATCCACCACATCAGCGACTCGATCCAGGTGTCCACGATGGCGGGCCGTGTGCGCGCCGAGCTGATCGAGACGGTGGACCGGCTGTACCCCGCTCAGGTGGGCCGGGCGGCGCACCACCCGGGCGACGACCCGGATCCCGCCGACCCTGTGGCCGGGGAGGGGGTGCTGGCCGAGCGGTCCGGGTACGTGCTGGCCGCTCGACGGTGACGCCGTGCTGCAGGCCGCCGACAGCCACGACGTGGTCGTGGCCCTCGAGGTGCGCCCGGGGGAGCACGTGCTGTCCGGTGACCGGCTGCTGACCGTGCACGGGCCGGGTCCCGCGGACGACGAGCTGCTCGGGTCGCTCCGCTCGGCCGTGCAGATCGGGAGCGCCCGGACGCCGGTGCAGGATCTCGATCTCGCCGTGCAGCAGCTCACCGAGATGGCCGTCCGCGCGCTGTCCCCGGGGACGAACGACCCGTACACGGCGATCAACGCGCTCGACGACCTGACCGTCGGACTGGTGCACCTCGTCGGTCGTGACCGACCGTCGAGGTGGCGACGGGGCGCCGACGGCCGGGCCCGGGTGCACGCGCCGTCGTTCGACCGGGTGCGGGCCGTCGTGTCGGTCCTGGAGGCGGTGCGGTGGTACGCGACCGGCGCACCTGGGGTCGTCCGCCGTGCCGTGGAGCTCGCCCGGCGGGTCGGGGCCGCCACCACCGACGTCGACGTCCACGCCGCGCTGCGTCGCGAGCTGGCGCTCCTGCTCGAGGCGTTCGCGTCCGCGGGGCACACCGGGCACGACGTCCGGGTGCTCACCCGCGCCGTCGAGGGGGCGCTCCCGGCGCCCCGGGTCGAGGGCGGCGAGCGGCAGGAGCGCTAGGGTCCGTGGTCGCTACGCCAGGCCCCGCACCGTCAGCGCCGGCGGCCGGTCGCCGGCGATGACCGACACCATGTCGAGCACCTGCCGGGTCTCGGCCACCTCGTGCACGCGGAACACCATGGCGCCGTGCCACGCGCTGATCGCGGTGGTGGCCAGCGTCCCGACCAGGCGCTCGGTGAGGGGACGTCCGAGCGCCTCGCCCACGAAGTCCTTGTTGGACAACGAGACCAGCACCGGCCAGCCCGTGGCCACCATCTCGTCCAGCCGTCGGGTGACCTCGAGCGAGTGCCAGCTGTTCTTGCCGAAGTCGTGCGCGGGGTCGATCACCACCCGGGTGGGGTCCACCCCCTCGGCCACGGCGGTGCGGGCGAGCGTGGTGGTGCGGGCCAGCACGTCGGCCACGACGTCGTCGTAGCCGATCCGGTGCGGCCGGGTGCGGGGCACCGCGCCGCCGGCGTGGGCGCAGACGATCCCGGTGCCGAACTCGGCGGCCACCCGGGCGACCCCCGGGTCGGCGCCGCCCCAGGTGTCGTTGAGCAGGTCGGCGCCGGCCTCGCAGACCGCCCGGGCGACCGGCTCGCGGTAGGTGTCGACGCTGATCACCAGGTCGGGGTAGCGGTCGCGGACGGTGGCGACGAACGGTGCGGTGCGGTCGATCTCCTCGGCCACGCTCACCTCGTGCCCGGGAGCGGCCTTGACCCCGCCGACGTCGAGCACGTCGGCGCCCTGCTCGACCACGAGGTCCACCCGGTCGAGCGCGGCCTGCTCGGCGAAGGTGGCGCCTCGGTCGTAGAACGAGTCCGGTGTGCGGTTGACGATCGCCATCACCAGCCGCCGGTGCCGTCCGTACTCGTGGCGGCCGAGCCGCAGGGGCGCGAGCGGGTCGGGCACGGGCTCGGGCACCTCGCCAGCATGGCACGATGCCTCGCGTGGACCTGATCCTGCTCCTGGTGGCCGTGCTGCTGGTCGGCGTCGTCGCCGCCGTGGCGGTCGGCCGGGTGCGCGGCGGGCTGGACGAGCCGGTGCGTTCGCGCCGCGACAACGCGCTGCCGGCAGGTCGGCTGGGGGAGGGCGATCTCGCCCACGCGCGGTTCTCGGTGGGCCTGCGGGGCTACCGGATGGACGAGGTCGACGCGGCGCTCGACCGCGTCCAGGCCGAGCTGCGCGAGCGCGACGCCGAGGTGGCGGCCCTGCGCGGCGCGCTGGCCGAGCAGGCACCGCAGCCTCGGCCGGACCCCGTCGCCGCCGAGGAGAGCCCCGACGCCGGCTTCGGGCCCGGCCGCTGACCCCCGTGCAGACCTTCACCGCGGTCGTCCGCACCACGCTGGACCCGGCCGCCGCGTTCGCCGCGATCACCGACTGGCCGGGTCACGGCCGGCACGTCCCGTTCACGACCGTGCGGGTGATCCGCCGCACCGACGGCGTCGGCACCACCTTCACCGGGACCACCGGCCTCGGCCGGCTCTCGTTCGACGACCCGATGGAGGTCGTCCGCTGGGAACCGCCGCAGGACGACGGCCACGGCGTCTGCACGATCCGCAAGCGCGGGGTGGTGCGCGGCGAGGCCCACATCGAGGTGCTCGCCGACGGCGCCGGTTCGCGGGTGAGCTGGACCGAGGGCGTCGCGTTCGGCCCCCGCTGGCTGGACCCGGTGATCTCCCGGCTGGCGCTGCTGCCGGGCAGGCTCGTCTTCGGTGGCGTCGCGCGGCGGATGCTGCGCGACGCCGAGCGCGCCCGTGGCTGAGGTCCTGCCGGACCTGGTGACCGGCGACGACGGGCTGGCCCGCTGCCGCTGGGGCGCGTCCGCACCCGAGTACGTCGGGTACCACGACACCGAGTGGGGACGCCCGGTGCACGGCGAGCACGCGCTGTTCGAGCGCATCACGCTGGAGGCGTTCCAGTCCGGCCTGTCCTGGCTGACGATCCTGCGCAAGCGCGACGGCTTCCGGACGGCGTTCGCGGGATTCGACCCCGAGGTCGTGGCCCGGTTCGACGACGGCGACCGGGCCCGGCTGATGGCCGACGCCTCGATCGTCCGCAACCGCGCGAAGGTCGACGCCGCGATCACCAACGCCCGGGCGGTGCTCGACCTGCGCGACGGGCCGGGGCTGGACGGGCTGTTCTGGTCGTTCGCGCCGGACCCGGTCACGCGACCGGTGCCGCAGCGGTTCGCCGACGTCCCGGCCATCACCGGAGAGTCGACGGCGCTGTCGAAGGCGTTGAGGAAGAGCGGGTTCGTCTTCGTCGGCCCGACCACGGCGTACGCCGGCATGCAGGCGTGCGGGCTCGTCGACGACCACCTGGCCGGCTGCCACGCCCGTGGCGGCGCGCGGGGCGGCGCGCGAGGCGGCGCGCAGGGCGGAGCGTGACCGGCGCACCCGCGGTGCGGGTCGAGACCGAGCCCACCGACGACGACGGCCCGTGGTGGCTGCGGCTCGTCCCCGGGTGGGTGGCGGCGCTCGCGGTGTACGGCCTGACCCGGGTCGTCGCCACCGTGTTCACGCTGGTGGCCGCACCGTCCCAGCTCGGCAGCCTCTGGGCGCCGCAGGACCCGCCGTACGGCGACTTCGTCTCGATGTGGGACGGCGACCGCTACCGGGTGATCGCCGAGCAGGGCTACCCGCTGCCGCTGCCGCTGGACGAGGCGGGCGAGCCCGCCCAGTCCGAGTGGGCGTTCTTCCCGGCCTACCCCGCCCTGGCGCGGCTCGCGATGACCGTGACCGGCCTCGGCTTCCGCGAGGTCGCACCCACGGTGAGCCTGCTGTGCGGGTTCGCGGCGGCGGTGCTGGTGTACCGGCTGTTCCGGCGCCGCGTGGGCCGCCCGGAGGCGCTGCTCGGCGTCGCGGTGCTCGGGGTGTTCCCCACGGCGCCGGTGCTCCAGTACTCCTACAGCGAGGGCCTGTGCCTGCTGGCGCTCGCCGCGTCGCTCTACCTGCTCGCCACCCGCCGCTACCTGGCGGCGGTGCCTGCCGTGGCGCTGCTGGGCCTGACCCGACCGGTCGGCGTCCCGTTCGCGCTGGTGGTGCTGGCGCACCTGGTGGTGCGCTGGCGCGCCCGCGACGAGGACCCGTTCCCACCGGTGGAGGCGGCCAAGGTCGCGCTGGTGGGTGCCGTCACCACGCTGGCGGCGCTCGCGATGCCCGCAGCGACCGCGGTGGCCGCAGGCCGCGCGGACGGCTACACGGCCGTCCAGGTGGCCTGGCGGGTCCAGGACCAGATGGAGTACTTCACGCCGTGGGCCTGGATGGCGCGCTACGTGCTGCACGGGTGGGGCCCGGTCGTGCTGCTCCTGCTCGTGATCGGGACGGTGTCGGTGCTCGCGAGTCGTCCGGCGCGTGCGCTCGGGGTCGAGCTGTGGACGTGGTGCGCCGCCTACGCGCTCTACCTGGCCGCGGTGCTCGACCCGTTCACCTCGCTGCCGCGCTTCCTGCTGCTGTTCTTCCCGCTGGCGCTGGCACTGGTCACGAGCACGCGCGGCTGGCGGCGGGTGCTGCTGCTGACGGCCTGGATCACGCTGTCGCTGTGGCTGCAGTGGAAGTGGGTCAGCGTGCTGTGGGTGTTCGCGCCGCCGAGCGACTACCCGCCCTGACCGCCCCTGGTCGGACCTCGAGGGACCGGGCGGTCAGCGCCCGGTGAAGCGGGGCGCGCGCTTGCCGAGGAAGGCCGAGACCGCCTCGCCGTGGTCGGCGCTGCCGCCGGTACGGGCCATCCACTCCGCCTCGTGCTCGAGCGACTCGGCCAGGCTGTGCTCGGCGGAGTACGCCACGACGGTGCGGATCGCCGCGTAGGCCAGCGTGGGGCCGGCGGCGAGCTCGACGGCGACGGCGCGGGCGCGGTCGGCCAGCTCGTCGTCCGGGACGACCTCGGTGGCCAGGCCCAGCGCCAGCGCCTCCTCGGCGCCGACGGTGCGCGGGCGCAGCAGCAGGTCCTTGGCCCGGCCGACCCCGATCAGCCGGGGCAGGTGGTAGGAGGCGCCGGTGTCGGCCGACAGCGCGACGCCGGCGAAGGCGAGGTTGAACCCGGCCGAGGCGGCCACGATCCGCAGGTCGGCGGCCATCGCCATCGAGGCGCCTGCTCCCGCGGCCACGCCGTTGACGCCCGCGACCACCGGCTTGTCCATCGTGGCCAGCGCGAGGGCCACCGGGTTGTAGTGGTCGGGCACCGTCCTCCACAGCGTGGGGTCCTGCGCCTGGAGCAGCTGGACGTGCTCGCGCAGGTCCTGGCCCACGCAGAACGCGCGGCCGGTGCCGGTGAGCAGCACGCACCGGACCTCGGGGTCCCCGGCGGCCGCGGTCACCGCCTCCCGCAGCTGCTCCTTGGTGGCCACGTCGAGGGCGTTCATGGCGTCCGGACGGGCGAACGTCACCGTGCCGACGCCCTCGGAGACCTCGTACCGCACGTGCTCGGCCATCTGGTGCCTCCTGGGTCGTGCCTGCATCGGAGTGGGTCGGGACCTCGGTTGGTCCCACCGGCTTCGTTCGGTTTCGCGCAGCGGTGCTCGCACGGGATAATGGCAGGGACTCCCCGCCCGGCGGCCGCCGGGCACCGGGGCTGCCCGCCGGCAGTGGACCTCCAGGGCGGGACCGACGAAGGAAGGGGTACCGCAGATGGCGGCCATGAAGCCGAGGACGGGTGACGGCCCTCTCGAGGTGACCAAGGAGGGACGCAGCATCATCCTGCGGATGCCGCTGGAGGGCGGTGGCCGGCTGGTCGTCGAGATGACTCCCGACGAGGCGACCGCGCTCGGGGACGCGCTGACCTCCGCCGTCGGCTGACTCCCTCAGCCACGCGCGAGGTCCGCCGAGACCTCTCAGGGCCCGGCTCGGGTACACCCCCGGGGCCGGGCCCTGCTGCGTCACCAGCGGTCCGACGGGCTCCGTCCTGGGGTCACTAGGCTCCTCGCCGTGACCCCGGTGACCGCCCCCCTGGCCGAACGCGACCTGCCCACGCTGGTCGTGGCCGACGCCGCCGGGGCCGACGCCGCCGGTGCCGCCGCCGTGCTGGCGCTGCCGGTCGGCTCCGGCTCCGAGGGGCAGCCGGGCCCGCAGCCCGGGCCGGGGACCGCCGAGGCGCTCGCGTCGTGGGGGCTCGACCTCGCCACCGTGGCCGCCGACGCCCGGTTCACCGGCTCCGCGGGCGCCCTGCTCGCCTTCCCCGTGGCCCCGGTGGGCGAGGGCGGTCCGCGCCGGGTCGTGCTGGTCGGGACGGGCGACGGCTCGGTCCGCTCGCTGCGCCGCGCCGGTGCGGCGCTCGGCCGGTCCCTGGCCGGGGTCGAGCGGGCCGCGGTCGGCCTGGCGGACGGGCTCGACGCCGAGCACGTCCGGGCGCTGGTCGAGGGCCTGCTGCTGGGCGCCTGGCAGGCACCGCGCACCGGGACGAGCACCTCCCCCGGTCCGGTCGGGACCCTCGTCCTGCACGGCCTGGCCGCCGTCCCCGACGTCGCCCACGCCGTCCAGCAGGCGGTGTCGACCTGCCGGGCGAGCTGGCTGGCCCGCGACCTCGCCACCACGCCGTCGTCGGTGAAGAACCCGATGTGGGTGGCCGCCACCGCGGTCGAGCTGGCCCGCGACGTGCCCGGGGTGGAGGTCGAGGTGCTCGACGCCGCCGCGCTGGCCGCGGGCGGGTTCGGCGGGCTGCTCGCCGTCGGCGGCGGGTCGGCCACACCGCCGGCGCTGGTCCGCGTCGCCTGGACCCCTCCGCGCGGGCGCCGGGGCGAGCACCGCTCGCACGTGGTGCTGGTGGGCAAGGGGATCACCTTCGACAGCGGCGGCATCAGCATCAAGCCGCGCGAGGGCATGGTGACCATGAAGACCGACATGAGCGGAGCGGGCGTGGTGCTCGCCACGGTGCTCGCGGCGGCGCGCGACGGCGTCCCGCACCGGGTCACCGCGCTGCTCGCGCTCGCGGAGAACGCGTTCGGCGCCGACTCCTACCGTCCGGGCGACGTCGTCACGGTCTACGGCGGCACCACCGTCGAGATCGCCAACACCGACGCCGAGGGCCGGATGGTGCTGGCCGACGCGCTCGCCTACGCCGACGACGTGCTCGACCCCGACGTCCTGGTCGACGTCGCGACCCTCACCGGAGCGGCCTCGCTCGGTCTCGGACGCCGGCACGCCGCGCTCTACAGCGACGACGACGACCTCGCCGCGGCCCTGGTGGCGGCCGGCGACGACACGGGGGAGCGCGCCTGGCGGATGCCGCTGGTCGCCGACTACGCGATCGAGGTCGAGTCCGACGTCGCCGACCTGCGCCACGTCACCGCCGACCGCACCCGGTTCAACGGCGGCGGCTCGATCGCGGCGGCCCTGTTCCTGCGCGAGCTGGTGGGGCGGCGGCGGTGGGCGCACCTCGACGTCGCCGGGCCCTCGCGGGCCGACAAGGACGAGTACGAGGTGAACAAGGGCGCCACCGGCTACGGCGCCCGGCTGCTGCTGTCCTGGCTGCGCTCGCTCGGCTCCTGAGCCCGGCTTCCTCCGGCCTCAGCGCTTGACGGCCACGAGCAGGCCGTCGCCGGCCTGGAGCAGGGCGCTGACCAGGCCGTCGTCGCGGCGCACCGCCTTGCCGAGCTCGCGGATCGCGGTGGTCTGCTCGTCGCGCTGGGCGGGGTCGGCCACCTTGCCGCTCCACAGCGCGTTGTCGACCGCCAGCAGGCCGCCGCTGCGCAGCAGCCGCAGCGCCTGCGCGAGGTAGGCCTCGAGGTCGGTCTTGTCGGCGTCGAGCAGCACCATGTCGTAGACGCCGTCGGTGAGCCGCGGCAGCACGTCGAGCGCCCGGCCGGTGATCAGCCGGGTGCGCTGCGGACGGATGCCGGCCTCGGTGAAGGCCTCCTTGGCGGCCCGCTGGTGCTCGGCCTCGATGTCGATCGAGGTGAGCACGCCCTCGTCGCCCATGCCCTCGCAGCAGGTACAGGCCCGAGACCCCGGCGCCCGTCCCGACCTCGACGACCGACCGTGCGTGCAGCGCCGCGGCGAGCACCCGCAGCGCGGCACCACCGCCCGACCCGATCGGGACGCAGCCGAGCTCACCGGCCCGCCCGCGGGCGCGCTCGACCACCTCGGACTCGGGGACGAACTCTTCGGCGTAGGCCCGGCTGGCGGGCGATCCGGCTGAGATGACGGCCTCCGTGGTGATAGCTCGTGGTGGTGCTGGCGAGCCTAGACCCGTCCGCCGGGGTCCCGGCTCCGAAGCACCGGCGAGGTCCTTCACAGGGTCCTCACAGGGAGAGCGGGAACCCTGGGGTCCTCGCTGGTGTTCTCACTGGACAACCGAGACCAGACAGGAACGTGATGAGGCCGTGACGCAGACCGCCGTGGCCCGCCCCCAGGAGTCGGCCCGTGGGTCCGAGCAGGACACCGCCGCGGCGCAGCCCTGGGTCCCTCCGACCTGGGAGGAGATCGTCCGCGACCACTCCGCCCGGGTCTACCGGCTCGCCTACCGCCTGACGGGCAACCAGCACGACGCCGAGGACCTCACCCAGGAGGTGTTCGTCCGGGTGTTCCGCTCGCTCGGCACCTACACCCCGGGGACGTTCGAGGGCTGGCTGCACCGCATCACCACCAACCTGTTCCTCGACCAGGTCCGACGCAAGCAGCGGATCCGGTTCGACGCCCTGCCGGACGACTCGGGCGACCGGCTCGCCGGGCGCGAGCCGGGCCCGGAGCGCGCGTTCGAGCACCTCAACCTCGACCTCGACATCCAGGCCGCCCTCGACCGGCTGCCGCCGCAGTTCCGCGCCGCCGTGGTGCTGTGCGACATCGAGGGGCTGACGTACGAGGAGATCGCCGACGTCCTCGACATCAAGCTCGGCACCGTGCGCTCCCGCATCCACCGTGCTCGCGGCATGCTGCGCGAGGCACTGGCCCACCGCGCGCCCGGCGCGGCCGAGGAGCCGGTGCCCGCCGCACCGCGCCGTCGCCGTTTCGTCCCCCGGCTGTCCGGTGGTGCTGCGTGAGCGAGCACGTCGGCACCCGCGCCAGCGAGCTGCTCGACGGCCGGCTCACCGCCGGCGCCGAGCTCGAGGTCCGCACCCACCTCGGCCGCTGCGCGTCGTGCGCGGCGGTCGTGCACCGCGAGCAGCAGGTGCGCGCCATGCTGCGCGCCGCCGCCTGCCAGGCGCCCACCCCGCGCGGCGACCTGATGGCGGGCCTGATGGCGCTCGCCGCCACCCCGCCGACCCCGCTCGCCGACCCGGTGCCCGCGTTCGTGCCGACCTCGGCGACGCCGGGCACGACGCCGGGCACGGCGCCTCGACGCACGCGCCCCTCGGTCCTCACGGCCGCCGTGCTCGGGTCGGTCTCGCTCACCGCGGCCGGTGCGATCGGCGTCGGGATCGTCGCGCAGGGCGCGGTCCCGGGCGTCGTGGCCCCGGTGCGTCAGGAGGGTGCGGTGGCCGGCTCCACCGCCTCGTTCGTCCAGCCGGCCGTCGCCGTGCTGCGCGGTGCGGCGACCACCAGCAGCCACAGCGGGATCCGCGTCGTGGACGCCGGAGCGGCGACGAACCCCTGAGCCGCCTGGGGAGACACGCCCTAGGCTGGGGCGACGGCAACGGACCCACAGGAGGGCAGGACCGATGACGCAGGGCCCGCCGGTGGACCCCAGCTGGGCGCCGCCGACCCGCGCTGACGAGGGCACGTCGCACGGCGACACCCAGCCGGTACCGCGGCACCACGACACCCAGCCGATCCCCGCCGCGACGCCGTCCTCGGGCTGGGACCAGCCGCCCACCCCGCTGCACGGCGTCCTGCCCGCTCCCGTCCCCGCGCCGGAGGCCGGGTACGCCCCGGCCTGGCCCCCGCCGGCGGCCGCGCTCGCGGAGCCCGGCCCGGCCTACGCCGCGCCCTCGCCGGGCGGCCGCCGCGGCCTCGGCACCCTCGCCACGATCGGGCTGGTGCTCGGCTGCCTGCTCGTGGGTGTCGTGGGCGGGCTCCTCGGCGACCAGGTGGCCGACCGGCTCGGCGTGCGCGCGGCCGCCGACATCCCGGTCGCGCAGGGCCCGGGCCAGGACCGTCCCTCCGAGTCGGTGGCGGGCGTCGCCGCCAAGGTGCTGCCCAGCACGGTCTCGATCGAGGTCTCGTCCGCGTCCGCCGAGGGCTCCGGCTCGGGGTTCGTGCTGCGCGAGGACGGCATGATCCTCACCAACAACCACGTGGTCGCCGAGGCCGCAGACGGCGGCCAGATCGTCGTGGTGTTCTCCGACGGCAGCCAGGCCGAGGCCACCGTCGTCGGGCGCACCGGCGACTACGACCTCGCCGTGCTCAAGGTCGAGCGCTCCGGGCTGACGCCGCTGCCGTTCGGCGACAGCGACGACGTCGTGGTCGGCGACCCGGTGATCGCCGTCGGCGCCCCGCTCGGGCTCGAGTCCACCGTCACCACCGGCATCGTCAGCGCCCTGAACCGGCCGGTCTCGGCCGGGCCCGCCGACGAGAACTCGTTCATCAACGCGATCCAGACCGACGCCGCGATCAACCCCGGCAACTCCGGCGGGCCGCTGGTGAACATGGCCGGCGAGGTCATCGGCATCAACTCGGCGATCGCGCGCAACCCCACCAGCGACGCCGCCGGCAACATCGGGCTCGGGTTCGCGATCCCGTCGAAGCAGGCCGCCCGCACCGCCGAGCAGCTGATCGACACGGGCAGGGCGACCTACCCGATCATCGGCGTGCTGCTCGACCGGTCGTACACCGGCGAGGGCGTCAAGGTCACCGCCGACGCCGACGGCCAGGACGCCGTCACGCCGGACGGCCCCGCCGACGTCGCGGGCATCCGGCCCGGCGACGTGATCACGGGGTTCAACGGCCGGCCCGTCACCGAGCCGGACGAGCTGATCGTCGGCATCCGCGCCCAGCAGCCCGGCGACACCGTCACGCTGACGGTGCGCAGCGGCCAGGACGACGAGCGCGAGGTCGAGATCATTCTGGACGAGGCGGAGTCGAACTAGTGCCCGGAGCGTCCTGATGCTGGGCATGAACGGCGGCGAGCTGGTCGTCATCGCCGTCATCGCCCTGCTCGTGATCGGACCGGAGCGGTTGCCCGGGTACGCCCAGCAGCTCGGCCGGCTGGTGCGCGAGCTGCGCCGGATGGCCTCCGGCGCCCGCGAGCAGGTGCGCGCCGAGCTCGGCCCCGAGTTCGACGACGTCGACTGGCAGAAGCTCGACCCGCGCCAGTACGACCCGCGCCGGATCGTCCGCGAGGCGCTGCAGGACGCCTGGGACGATCCGGAGCCGGCGACCACCCGAGCCGGCGCCGAGCCGGCGCAGGACGCGGGGCCAAGGACCCGGGCCGCGGCCCGAACTTCAGCGACTCGCGGATGAAGAAGGCCGCGCGCCCCGCCGGCCGCCCGGGCGGTGGCGCCTCCCGCCCGGGGGACACCACCGGCCCGGCCCCGTTCGACCCCGACGCGACCTAGGGGTCAGGTCAGGGCGCCCACGAGCGCGCCGACGGCGAGCAGCTTCACGAGCCAGTCGCCACCGTGCACCAGGGCGGTGCCCAGCGGGGTGCGTTCGTGCCACATCGCTCCCGTCCACAGCACGAGCGGGAAGCCGACGAACAGCAGGGCGCCCAGCAGCAGGCCCTGCCACCAGGTGTCCGCGCCGGTGAGCACGGCGAGCGCCGTGACGACGCCGGCGAGCACCAGGCAGCGCACGACCTCGACCACCGCGGTGAGACCGCCTGGGCGAGAGGCTATCTCGCGCTCCGACGAAGCAGCAGGAGCGCCCAGCGCCGCGTACCAGGCGCCGCCCAGGACGAAGGCGAGGACGGCGCCGGCCAGAGCCGGCAGGACCGCGGTCACCGCGCACCGCCCTCGAGCAGCGTGCGCAGCTCGTCCAGCCTCGTCCGCCAGGCGGCCCGGGCGGCGTCGGCGGTGACTGCGTCCGGGAGCCGGGCGTGCTCCACCGAGACCGTGCACCGGCCGTCGTCCTTGGCGTCGACCGCCACGTGCACCCGACCGCCGCCGTCCGGGACGTCGAAGTGCAGCCGCCGCGACGACGTCGTCCGGCGGGGGACCAGAGCCAGGTCGGTGACCCAACCGTCGCGCGCCGCCTCGTCGGCGACCACCTGCAGCGCCACGTCCGCGGGGACGGCCACCGTCCGGGTCACGTGCACGCTGAAGCCGTCGTCGTGCTGGCCGACGGCCTGGCCGCCGCGCGCGCGCTCGTAGCCCTTGACCACCACCTGCACCGTCCAGGCGAGCGGGTCGACGCCCTGCAGCTGCGCCAGGTACCGCGAGACCTCACGGTGCGGGCGACCGTGCATCCCGGCGTCGTCGAGCAGGTCGAACCACTCCTCCCAACCGCGGCCGGTGCGCTCGCGCAGCCGGTCGTCGGAGGTGGGCAGAGGTGCGGTCTCGGGCGGCCCGCCCGGGTCGCCGGTCGTCCGGACGTGGTGCGCGAGCAGCTGCGCGCGGGCGGCGGTGTAGCTCTCGCCGGTACGGGCCATCCGGGCCCGGACCAGGCGCTTGAAGGAGCGGTGCTGGGTCATCGGTCGTCCTCTCGCACGGCGGCGACCCTCGTCCCACGCCCGCAGGGCCCCCGCCGGGAAAGGGCTCGACCTGACCGGCGCCCCGGGTGCTCAGGCACCCTCTGCCCCCGCTGGGCCGGTGGCGTGGGCACCGGGACCGGGGGTTGGGCGCAGGACGGCGCCCTCAGCGAGTATGACCCGCCAGGTGCCGCGAAGTCATCGTCCCGGACGTCATCGCCCGGCGGGGGTGAGACCGAGCGAGCGGCCGGCGAGGCCGCGGGCGCGCTGGGACAGCTGGCGGGCGATGCCGCGCAGGGCGACCGCGCCGGCGGAGTCGGGGTGGCCGAGCACCACGGGGGTGCCGCTGTCACCGCCCTCGCGCAGGGCGACGTCGACGGGGACCTGGCCGAGGAGCCGCACCTCGGAGCCGACCGAGCGGGTCAGCGACTCGGCCACGCGGCGTCCCCCGCCGGAGCCGAAGAGCTCCATCCGGGTGCCGTCGGGCAGCTCCAGCCACGACATGTTCTCGATCACGCCCACGAGCTGCTGGTGGGTCTGCAGGGCGATGGCACCAGCCCGCTCTGCGACGTCGGCGGCGGCGGGCTGCGGCGTGGTGACGACGACGATCTCCGCCGTGGGCAGCAGCTGGGCCACCGAGATCGCGATGTCGCCGGTGCCCGGGGGCAGGTCGAGCAGCAGGACGTCGAGGTCTCCCCAGAACACGTCGGCGAGGAACTGCTGCAGCGCGCGGTGCAGCATCGGCCCGCGCCACACGACCGGCTGGTTGCCGGGCACGAACATGCCGATCGAGATCACCTTCACGTCGTGCTGGATCGGCGGCAGGATCATGTCGTCGACCCGGGTGGGCGCCTGGGTGACGCCGAGCATCCGGGGCACCGAGAAGCCGTACACGTCCGCGTCGACCACGCCGACCCGCAGGCCGTCGGCGGCCATCGCGGCGGCGAGGTTCACCGTCACGGTCGACTTGCCCACGCCGCCCTTGCCGGACGCCACGGCGTACACGCGGGTCAGCGAACCGGCCTTGGCGAACGGCACCTCGCGCTCGACCTGCCCACCGCGCAGCTTGTCCTTGAGCGCGGCCCGCTGCTGCTCGTCCATGACGTCGAGCTCGACCCGCACGTCCGTGACGCCCTCGACCGAGCGGACGGCCGCGGTGACGTCGGTGGTCAGCCGGTCCTTCATCGGGCAGCCGCTGATCGTGAGGTAGATGGCGACGTCGACGACGCCGTCCTCGCCGACCTCGACCGACTTGACCATGTCGAGCTCGGTGATCGGGCGGCGGATCTCGGGGTCCTGCACGCGCGACAGGGCCTCGCGCAGGGCGTCGAGCGTGGGGACGGGCATGCGTCCAGGGTAGGTCGTGACGGCGGTCACCCCCGCCACGGGCCCGGTCCGCTCCCCGGCTCAGAGCCAGCGGCGCACCCGCGCGGCGTAGCCGGTGTAGGCGGCGCCGAACTTGGCGGTGAGGTAGCGCTCCTCCGGCAGCACCGCACCCCACCGCAGCAGCGCCCACTCCAGCGGCAGCGCGATCAGCGCCCAGGCCGACGCCGCGACCAGCGCGATCCCCGCCGAGAGCACCAGCAGGCCCACGTAGAGCGGGTTGCGCGACAGCCCGAACGGGCCGCGGTCGATCACCGTGGTGGTCTCGTCACCAGGGAGCAGGCCGGTGCGGTGGGCCGCCATCGCCGCCAGCGCCCAGCCGTTCCACCCGACGAACGCGGCGACCAGCAGCCACCCCGACCACACCGTCAGCGGCGAGGAGTCGAGCGGGTCGCCGGCCGTCGCCGACAGGAGCAGCCCCAGCACCAGCGGGCCGCCCACCGACACCGGCGGCCAGAGCCGGAACGCCGGGCCGGTGTCGGACGAGGTGCCGGTGTCAGCCGTCGGACGAGGCGCCACCGTCGTCGGTCACGGCACAGGACTACAGGGTCAGGCCGGCGGGCACCAGGGGCAGACCTTCCAGTCCGGCTCCATCGGCCGGTGGCAGGTGGCGCAGCCATCGGGTCCGAGCGGGCAGGCGCACCAGGGGCAGGTGAGCATGTCCTGGTCCACGCCGCGGTCGCACGACGGGCACGCCAGCCCGCCCTGGTGGTCCGAGTGCGTGACGCGCACGGCCTCCTCGAACGTGGTCTCGCCGCGCCAGGCCTTCGCCAGCGCCGAGGTGCGCAGCGTGGCCAGACCGGCGGCGCGGGCGCGCTCGCCGACGGCGTGCTCGGTGGGCGTGGCCAGCAGGGTCGAGCGCATCGGGGCGTCGACCTCGAGCACCTCGTAGACGGCGGTGCGGCCGCGGTAGCCGGTGCCCCCGCAGTCGGGGCAGCCGGTGCCGTGCACCGGGGTGGCCTCGGCGAGGTCGGTGCCCCCCAGGCCGAGCAGGCCGAGGGTCTCCTCCGACGGGACGTACGGCTCGGCGCAGGTGGCGCACGGGACGCGCACCAGGCGCTGGGCGACCACCGCGGTCAGCGAGGACGCCACCAGGAACGGCGCGACGCCCATGTCGACCAGCCGGGTCAGGGCGGCGACCGCCGAGGACGTGTGCAGCGTGGTGAGCACCAGGTGGCCGGTGAGGGCCGCCTTGAGCGCGAGCTCGGCGGTCTGCGGGTCGCGGACCTCGCCGACCAGCACGACGTCGGGGTCCTGACGCAGCACCGAGCGCAGCCCGGACTCGAAGGTCAGGCCGGCCTTGGGGTTCACCTGCACCTGGGTGATGCCGGGCAGCTGGACCTCGACCGGGTCCTCGAGGGTGACGACGTTCTTCTCCGGCGACATCGCCTCGTTGATCGCCGAGTACAGCGTGCTGGTCTTCCCGGACCCTGTCGGGCCGGTGATGAGGACGAGCCCCTGCGGCACCTGCAGGGCGCGGCGGAGCGCGTCCAGCTGGGCCGGCTCGAGACCGAGCCCGTCCAGCGGCGCGACGCCGTCCGGCCGGGTGAGGATGCGGATGACGACCTTCTCGCCGTGCAGGGCGGGCAGCGTGCTGACCCGGGTGTCGAGCTCGTGGTCGTCGACCTTGATCCGGGTGCGGCCGTCCTGCGGCACGCGCCGCTCGGCGATGTCCAGGCCGGCCATGATCTTGATCCGGCTGACGACCGACGGCGCGACCCGCTTGGGCGCGGTCATCACGTCGCGCAGCAGGCCGTCGATGCGGTACCGGATCCGCAGGCCGTCGCGCTGGGGCTCGAGGTGGATGTCGCTGGCGCGCAGCCGGGTGGCGTCGGCCAGCACCTGGTTCACCAGCCGGACGACGGGGGCGTCCTCGTCCGAGACCGACGACGATCCGAGGGCGGCCGGGTCCTCGCGGACCGGGGCGGCGTCCTCGACGACCTTGTCGATGAGCGAGACCTCGGCGGCGTCGCCGGACAGCGACCAGGCCCGCGCCACCTGCTCGCGGATCTGCGTGGCCGTGGCGACGACCACCATGATCTCGTTGCAGCGCGCGTAGAGCCGGACGTCGTCCAGGGCCAGCACGTTGGTGGGGTCGCAGCTCGCGACGATGAGGGCGCCGTTGGGGTGCCGGTCCAACGCGATCGCGCCGGTGCGTTCGACGATGTGCTGCGGCAGCAGCCGGACGACCTCCGGCGCCGCGATCACCCGCGACAGGTCGACGTGCTCCAGGCCGAGGTGCTCGGCCAGGCTCTGCGCCACCTGCATCTCGCTCGCGTACCCGAGCAGGGCGAGGACCTGGCCGAGGCGCTGGTCGCGGTGCTCCGGCTCGCGCTGCAGCTCCAGGGCCTCGCTCAGCTCCTGGGCGGTGATGATGCCCTCGGCCAGCAGGACCTCGCCCATCCGCCGTCGGCGCGGACGGGCCACCGCCTCGTCACGCGGTTGCGGGAAGGGTGGGGAGGCGGTGCTCCACGGTCGCGGGACGACGGTCATGGTCACTCATCGGTCGTCGCGGCCCTGCGGTGTAGGCCTGATCGGGTGTCACCGCGTTGCTCCGACCGCTCCGCCGGCTCCTGCAGCTCCTCGAGCAGGTCGCGCAGCTCCGAGCGCAGGAAGTCGCGGGTGGCGACGTCGCGCATCGCGATCCGCAGCGCCGCGACCTCGCGGGCCAGGTACTCGGTGTCGGCCAGCGCCCGCTCGGCCCGCTGCCGGTCCTGCTCCAGCGACACCCGGTCGCGGTCGTCCTGACGGTTCTGCGCCAGCAGGATGAGCGGCGCGGCGTAGGACGCCTGCAGGCTGAGGATCAGCGTGAGCAGCGTGTAGTTGAGCTCGCGCGGGTCGAACTGCAGGTCGGCCGGGCCGACGGTGTTCCAGACCAGCCAGAGCAGCACGAACAGCGTCATGTAGACGAGGAACCGCGGCGTGCCCATGAACCGGGCGAACCGCTCGGACCAGACGCCGAACTGCTCAGGGTCCATGCCGGACCGCGGCACGAGCCGGCGACGGGTCTCGCGCGGGGTGTCGAGGCCCGCGCGGCGGGAGGGGCGCGGGGCGCCGGTGCGGCGCTCAGCCACCGCCGGTCCGATCCTCGAGGATCGTCTCGATCTGCGCGTCGCCGAGCTCGTCCTCGTCGTGGTCGCGCCAGTCCTCGGGCAGCAGGTGGTCGAGCACGTCGTCGACGGTGACCGCCCCGATCAGCCGGTCGGCGTCGTCGGTGACCGGCAGCGAGACCAGGTTGTAGGTGGCCAGCCGCCGGGTGAGCAGCCCCAGCGGGGCGTCGGCCGCGACCGGCTCGACGTCCCTGTCCACGATCGTCCCGATCGCCACGTGCGGCGGCTCGCGCAGCATCCGCTGGATGTGCACGACGCCGAGGAAGGTGCCGGTGGGGGTCTCGGTCGGCGGCCGGCAGACGAACACGGCGGCGGCCAGCGCCGGCGACAGCTCCGAGCGGCGCACCAGCGCGAGCGCCTCGGCCACGGTCGCCTCCGGCCCGAGCACCACCGGCTCGGACGTCATCAGCCCGCCCGCGGTGTCCTCGTCGTAGGCGAGCAGGCGGCGGACGTCGTCGGCCTCGTCCTGCTCCATCGCCTCGAGCAGGTGCTCCTGCTGCTCCGCGGACAGCTCGCCGAGCAGGTCGGCGGCGTCGTCGGGCTGCATCGCCTCGAGGACGTCGGCGGCGCGGTCGCGGCCGAGGGTCTGCAGGATCGAGACCTGGTCGTCCTCGGGCAGCTCCTCCAGCACGTCGGCGAGCCGCTCGTCGTCGAGCTCGGCGGCCAGCTCCTGACGCCGCTTGACCGACAGGTCGTGGAGCATGTCGGCGATGTCGGCGGCCTTCATCTCGTCGAACGCCGCGATCAGCATCGAGGCGCCCTGGGCCTCGGCGCCCCCGGACAGGCCGGTGACCTGGTCGACGTCGAGCAGCAGCGTCTCGCCGCGGCGTCGCAGCCGTCCCTGCAGACCCCTGCGCGGCTCGCCCTTGCGGACGAACACCTTCGCGACCGTCCAGTCCCGCTTGCGGTCGGCCTCCATCGCGACGTCCTCGACGGTGGCCACGCCGGAGCCGTCGCGCAACGAGACCTGCCGCTCGAGTACCTCGCCGATGACGAGGGTCTCGCCGCCGCGCTTCTCGAACCGGCGCATGTTCACCAGGCCGGTGGTGATCACCTGGCCGGACTCCATGCTCGTCACGCGGGTCATCGGCAGGAACACGCGCTTGCGTCCCGCGACCTCGACGACGAGTCCGTTCACCTTGGGGCGCAGGCGTTCTGCGCGGATCACGGTGACGACGTCGCGCACCTTGCCCACCTGGTCGCCCAGGGGGTCGAAGACGGCCAGCCCCGCGAGGCGGGCGACGAAGACCCGGTTCGGAGTGGTCACGGGCGGCAAGCCTAGTCGCGGCCGGGCGGGGCGGCGGGGTCCTGACGGCGGCGGGGCCCGGCGGCGGGAGCCTGGCGGCGGGACCCGGGCGCGCGTACCGTGCGGCAACGGCCGCAGCTCGGGGTTCGAGGAGGCGTGATGACCGACATCGACCGCAGGACGTTGCTGCGAGCAGGAGCGGGAGCCGCGCTGGCCGGCCCGCTGGCGGGGTTCGCCGCCCGGGCGGCGTCCGGGGCGCCGCACCGCCCGCCCGGCCTGGCCGAGCTGGTGCCGAGGCCCGACCTGCGCGACGGCGAGGCGCGGCTGGCCCTGCCGCGCGGCTTCCACTACCGCTCGTTCCAGCCCACCGGCGAGGCGATGGCCGACGGCACGCTCGTGCCCGCCCGCCACGACGGCATGGGCGCGTTCGGCCCGGCACGTGACCGGAATCGCTCGACGCTGGTGCGCAACCACGAGATCAACGGCTCCGGCACGGCGTTCTCCTCCTCGGCGCCGACCTACGACCCCGGCGCGCTGGGCGGCACCACCACGGCGCTGGTGACCGACGACGGCCGGGTGCGCGACTCGTGGGCGAGCCTGGCCGGTACCCAGATGAACTGCTCCGGCGGGCGGATGCCGTGGGGGTCGTGGGTCACCTGCGAGGAGACCGTCAACGGCGTCGACGTCTACGACGACTTCACCCGTGGGACGCTGCCGCCGGAGACCTACGTGGTCAACGCGGGGCTGAGCAAGCCGCACGGGTTCCTGTTCGAGGTGCCGGCGCACGGCACTGCGACGGCGGTCCCGGTGCGCAAGGCGGGTCGGTTCGCGCACGAGGCGCTCGCCTACGTCCCGCGCGACAAGCGGTTCTACCTCACCGAGGACGACTTCGGCTTCGCCAGCGGCTTCTACCGCTACACCCCGCCCTCGGACCCCGCGGTCTCGCGCCGGCTCGAGGACGGCGGCACGCTCGAGGCCCTCGCCGTCACCGGCACGCCGAACGCCCACCTCGAGGGCTCCTGGCCGGTCGGCACCCGGTTCCCGGTGTCGTGGGTGCCGGTGGAGGATCCCGACCCCGACCACCCGATGCAGGACGGCCACCCCACCGTCACCAGCGACGCGGCGATCCAGCACGTCGCCTCGCAGGGGTGGGCGCTCGGCTCGGCGTTCTTCGGCCGGCTCGAGGGGGCGTACCACCACGACGGCACGGTGTTCTTCACCGCCACCCAGGGCGGCGGCGCCGCCGAGGAGTGGGCACCCGGCGACCCGACGGTGCCGAGCGGGTTCGGCAACGGCCGCGGCCAGGTCTGGGCCTACCACGTGCGCGAGCAGGCGCTCGAGCTCGTCTACGAGTCGCCCTCGGCCGACGTCCTGGACTTCCCGGACAACATCACGGCCAGCCCGCGCGGGACCCTCGTGGTCTGCGAGGACGGCTCGAACGGCAACTGGCTGCGCGGCCTGACCGTCGACGGCGAGCTGTTCGACATCGCCCGCAACCTGATCCCGGTGACCCGGTCGGACGGCTCGGTCGACGTGGGCGGCGACGAGTTCGCCGGCTCGACGTTCAGCCCGGACGGCTCGACCCTGTACGTGAACGTCCAGTCCAGCCGCGGGCTCTCGTTCGCGATCTGGGGGCCGTGGCGCAAGCTCGGGGTCTGATCCGCCCGCACGCGACCGACGAGGTCAGTCCTCGCCGTCGTCCTCGTCGTCGTCCTGGTCGAGCAGGCCCTCCTTCTTCGCCTCGGCGACGATGCTGCGGACGTTCTCGATCCGCCCGGCGTTCTCGTCGAGGTGCTTGCCGCGCAGCTCGAGGAACTTCAGGCCGAGCTGGTCGCGGACCTCCTGCGGGACCTCGGTGCGCGCCGGGTCGAGGATGGTCTGCTCCTCCTCGTTGATGTGGTGGTTCAGCGCGGTGGCGAGGTCCTCGACGGCGTCGGCGAACTTCTGGGTGTCGGTGCTCGCGCACTCCAGGACGGCCAGCAGCGCCTCGTTGCCCTCGGCGTGCTCGTGCTCGCCGTGCTCGGCCTCCTCCTCCTCGATCGCGTCCTTGCGCACCAGCGCGGGATAGATCTCGGCCTCCTCGGCCTCGCCGTGGGCGATCAGGACGTCGGCCAGCAGCTGCCGGGCGCGCTCGCGGTCGACCGTGGAGTCGCGCAGGTCGCGCAGCAGCGCCTCGAACAGGCGGTGGTCGTCCAGGATCAGCTCGACGACGTCTCCGGACTGGGGGCGGGGGATGGTGTCGGTGCTCACGGACCCCAGGGTGCACCCGGCGCAGGCTCCTCGCACGGCGTGAGGTGGTCGGCGAGGAACTGGTCGAGGTAGGCGTCCGCCGTCGCGTCGTCCCAGCCGTGCCCCTCGCGCAGCCCGGCCCGCAGGACCGCGCGGTACGTCGCGGACGGCGGGTTCGGCTCCAGCGAGCGGGCGCCGTCCGGCGCGGTGAGGGTCACGGCGGTGAGGCCGTCGAGGTCGGCCAGGCGCAGCACCGTCTCGTACCGGCCCGGACCGACGGCCACCGGGGCGTGGGGGACCAGGTCGCCGAGCTCGATCGCGAGGTCGACCTCGGCCGGGTCGCGGTGCATCTCCTGCACGAGCACGTCGACGAGCTGTCCCGTGGTGAGCAGGTGGGCGCGGGCGGCGACCCTGGTCGGTCCGTCGGCGGGGTCGGGGCCACCGGGGTCGTAGAACGCCATCCCGCCTCCCCAGGTGCGCGACTCGCCGGCGAACCGGAGCCGTCCGGGCAGCAGCACCGCCGCCGTGCGGGCGGGAGGGCTCTGGTCGCGGGCGCCGGGCTGCACCCGCAGGGCACCGGGTGCGCGGCCGCCGCGCAGGTAGCAGGCCAGCCGCTCGGCGGACATGTTGGAGCCGTAGGCCACGTACCAGACCGGTTCGTCGCTGCCGCCGTCTCCGGCGCGGGTCACCGTCGCGGTGCGCGACCGCGCAGGCGCGAGCGCATCCGGCGCCAGCCGCGGGGTCGCACCCGCTCGACGTCGACCTCGACGACGCCGGAGCCGTCGTCGGTGACGAGCGCGGACGGCTGCTGCGGCACCAGCCGGAGCACGCGTGAGCCCTCGGCCCAGCGGTCGGCGACGTGGTCGGCGTCGGGCGCGTTCAGCCGGCCGCCCTTGAGCCGGAAGACCGCGGCCTCCCACGCCTCGGTGCGCGGCTCGAGGACCTCGACCCGGACGTCGACGTCGACCAGGGCGGCGCCGGTGTCCTTGCTCGGCACCCGCACCAGGGCGGTCTCGCGACCGACCAGGGGGTCGGGCTGCTCCCCGCCGCCGACGACCACGAGGACGGCCTCGTCGTGCCACGCGTGCCAGAGCGCCTGGGCGTGCTGCGGGTGCGTGCCCGTGCCGGCCGGCAGCACCCAGACCAGGCCCGCCTTGGCCGCCGCGGCGGCGAGGTGGTCGGTGCTCGCTCCTGGACTCACCGGGCCAGCCTGGCACGTGGACTCAACCTCCGGGGACCCTCGTGGCTCTGGAGGGGTGTGAGAGCAGCGACCGGGGAGCCGACCACCATGGGGGTCGTGCCGCCGACCGCCGACCCGCCTCCCGGGGACGACCAGGCGGCGTTCGTGCGGGCGTGGTGGCCGCGGCTGCACCGGACGGCGTACCTGCTCACCGGCGACGTCCACGAGGCAGAGGACCTGGTGCAGCAGACGCTCGTCACCGTGGTCGCCCGCTGGTCGCGGGTGCTGCGCCACGACCACCCGGAGGCCTACGCCCGCACCGTCCTGGTGAACCTGGTGCGCAGCCGCTGGCGCCGCGCGAAGCGGTACGCCGAGCTGCTCGCCGGCCACCGCGGTGTGCCCGACGTCCCCGACCCGTCCGCGGGGCTCACCGTCACCGACGCGCTGTGGCGAGCGCTCGGCACCCTGCCGCCGCGCACCCGCGCCGTGCTGGTGCTGCGCTACTTCGAGGACCTGTCGGTGGCCGACACCGCCGCGGCGCTCGGCTGCAGCGAGGGCGCCGTCAAGAGCCAGGCCAGCCGCGGGCTGGCCACCCTGCGCGGGCGGCTCGACCGCGACGCGCTCACCCTGCACGACCCTCCCAGCACGAGCGAGACCGGAGCCGACCATGACTGACACCCTCGAGCGCGAGCTCCGCCGCACCCTCGCAGACCACGCCCGGGACGCCGTCGCGACCGGGCCCGACCCGTGGGACCGCGTGCAGCGGGCGGCGTGGTCCGCCGCCGCCGTCAGCGGACCGGGGCGCTCGCGGGATCGGTGGCGCTGGCGATCGCGCGTCGGCGGCGGGCTCGCCGTCGTGCGGCCGTGGGCCGGAGGGGAGCCCACGCAGCCCGCGACGGTCGAGACCAGCGGCTGGGGGCTCGACGACGGCGAGCCGCGCGGTGCGCTCGCCGGCGACGAGGAGCTGCGGGCCGGGGTCGAGCAGGTGCTCGCGGCGGCGGTGTCCGGGCCCTCCGGCACCGGCGCCGAGCTGGTCCCCGGCTCGCTGCGGCTGGTGTTCGCCGACGACCTCGCCGGCAGCCGCCTGGTCGTCGCCGTCGCCCGCACCGACGCGCCCGGAGCCGCCCGGGACGTCGGGAGCGTGCTCGTGGGGCCGGCGGGAGCGGCGGCCGACGGGCTGGCGCTGCGGAGCACGCCGCCCGTCCCCGTCGCAGGCACGGCGCCCGCCGTCGCGCAGGTCCTCGACGCCGACGACGGCCGGCGCCTGGTCGCCGTCGTCCCGCGTGGCGCGCGGATCTCGGTCTCGGACGCCGTGCAGGTCGATGCAGCGGGGACGCGGCTCGGGCGCGAGTGGCGAGAGGTCGAGGTCTCCGGCGACGGCGTGGTCGACACCGTGCTGGACGCCGAGCCCGGGTCGGGCCTCGCCGTCCTGCGGATCGACTCCGCCGCCGGGTACGCGGCGGACGGACCGGTCGCCGAGGTCGTGCTGCCGTGGCCCGGCCCGTTCACCGAGGCGCCGCTGGTGGCCGCGAAGGAGGTCGTGGCTCGCGGTCCGCACGAGTTCCGCGACGGGGTGGTGCCGCGACCCGTCGGCGACGACCCGGCGGCGCAGGACGTGTCGAGCGCGATGGAGGTGCTGGGGCGTCCGTCGGCCGACGACGTGCGTCTGCTGTACGCCTCCGCCGACGGCGCCGATGCCGGCCGCGGTGCGCAGGGGTGGTCCTCCGTGGTGGCGGTGCCCGCGGGCGACGGATCGGTCGTGGTCTGGCAGCACCACCTCGACGACGGGGGCACGGTGCGCACGAGCACCGTCGGCGGCGCCCGCCGACGCCGACGGCGAGCGGGTGCTGCTGCGGATCCGCGTCGATCAGCAGACGGACCTCGTCGGCGTCTGGGACCCGGACGGCACGCTGGGCACGGTCCAGGTCGACGGCGCGGACCTGGTCATGCCCGAGGCCCTCGGGTTCCGCTGGTTCCCGGTCACCGCCGGAGCGGACGTCGTGGTGGACGGGGAGGCGGTGCCTGCCGCGGCCCCGGAACCGGCGACGTCGTGGCTCCTGCCCGGTGAGCAGCGGACGGGCCCGGAGCCGCTGTTCCGCGACTGACGTGGCACGCTCGGCGGCGTGACGAGCGCCGAGGTCGACGGCCCGAGCGGACCGCACGACCCGGCCCCGGACGCGCTGCACCGCGACGGCCCGGTCCTCACCGCGGTGCTGCTCGCCGTCGGGGTGCTCGGGGTGTCGCTGGCGGCGCCGATCGGAGCCGCCGCCGCTGCCCCTGCCCTCGCGATCGCGTTCTGGCGCAACGCCGGTGCGGCGGTGGTCGGTCTCGGGTACACCGCGCTGCGCCCGTCGGCGCGGGCCGAGCTGCGCGGCCCGGCCGGGCGCGCGGGGTGGCGGCCGAGCCTGGTGGCGGGTGCGTGGCTCGCGCTGCACTTCGCGTTCTGGATGCCGAGCCTGAAGCTCACGTCGGTGGCCGCCGCGACGGCGCTGGTCTGCTCCACGCCGGTCTGGGTGGTGGCGTGGGACCTCGTCCGGGGCCGGAAGGTGCCGCCCGCGGTGCTGGTGGGCGTCGGGCTCGCGATGGTCGGGGTCGTCGTCATCACCGGGGTCGACGCATCGGCGTCGCCCGAGGCGCTGCTCGGCGACCTGTTCGCGCTGCTCGGAGGCATGGCCGCTGCCGGTTACGTGCTGCAGGGGGCGAGAGCGCGAGAGCACCTGTCCACCAACGGGTACACGTTGATCGCCTACCTCACCTGCGCGGTCCTGGTCGGCGTGCTGTGCCTCGTCACCGGGACCGCGCTGGCCGGCTTCAGCGCCACCACGTGGGTCCAGCTCGCCGTGCTGACCGTGGCCGCGCAGCTGCTGGGCCACAGCGTCCTCAACCGCACCCTGCGCACCGCCGGCTCCACCACGGTGTCGCTGGCGATCCTGCTCGAGGTGCCGGGAGCCGCGCTGGTGGCGTGGGTCTGGCTGGGCGAGGCGCCGCCGCTGGCGCTGGTGCCCGGCGCGCTGCTCGTCCTGGCCGGGCTGGTGGTCGTGATCGTGCGCAACGTCACCCCCGGTCGGCGATGACGGGTTCGCGCCCCCGCCGTAGGTTCGTCGGCATGAGCGATCTTCGTCCCCGCCGGTCGAACCTGGCTGTCCCGGGCTCCAGCCAGAAGATGATCGACAAGGCCCGTGGGCTACCGGTCGACCAGGTGTTCCTCGACCTCGAGGACGCGTGCGCGCCGCTGGCCAAGCCCGACGCGCGGAAGACGATCGTCGCCTCGCTCAACGAGGGCGGCTTCGACGGCAAGGTGCGCACCGTCCGCGTCAACGACTGGACGACGCAGTGGACGTACACCGACGTCGTCGAGGTGGTCGAGGGCGCCGGCGCGAACCTGGACTGCCTGATGCTGCCGAAGGTGCAGAGCGCCGAGCAGGTCGTCGCGCTCGACCTGCTGCTCACCCAGATCGAGAAGTCGAACGGCCTGGAGGTCGGGCGGATCGGCATCGAGGCGCAGATCGAGAACGCCGCCGGCCTGATCGCCGTCGACGCCATCGCCAAGGCGAGCCCCCGCGTCGAGACCATCATCTTCGGGCCGGCCGACTTCATGGCCTCGATCAACATGAAGTCGCTCGTGGTGGGAGAGCAGCCGCCCGGCTACGACGTCGGGGACGCCTACCACCACATCCTGATGTCGATCCTGATGGCGGCGCGGGCCAACGACAAGCAGGCGATCGACGGCCCGTACCTCGCGATCAAGGACGTCGAGGGCTTCGCCAGGGTCGCCGGACGTTCGGCCGCACTGGGGTTCGACGGCAAGTGGGTGCTGCACCCGGGTCAGATCGAGGCCGCGAACGAGGCGTACAGCCCCCGGCAGGAGGACTACGACCACGCCGAGAACATCCTCGACGCGTACGACTGGTTCACCTCGGAGGCCGGTGGCGCCCGCGGTGCCGCGATGCTCGGCGACGAGATGATCGACGAGGCCTCGCGGAAGATGGCGCTGGTGATCGCCGGCAAGGGCCGCGCCGCCGGGATGGACCGCACCGACCGGTGGAGCCCGCCCGAGCAGTGACGCCGAGCACTGAACCGTGACCGAGGTGTGACCCGCCTCGCTGAAACCTTTGCGTGCCGGGAGGGGTCTACCAGGGTGTGAGGACCCACCCGCTGACCCTTCCCGCCGTGCTCGTGCTCACCGCCGCCCTCGCGTCCGGCTGCGGCGCGCCGTCCGGCGGCCCCGGGACGACCGCGCAGCCGCCGGCCTCGTCCGGCTCGTCGTCCACGGGCACCACGACGCCGCCTGCGACGAGCGAGCCGCCGACCACGGCGCCGCCGACGACGAGCGTGCCGCCCACCTCGCAACCGCCGACGACGACCGCGCCGCCCACCTCGGAACCGCCCACCAGCGCGCCGCCGACGACGGCGACGTTGCGGCCGGGCGACTCGGGGCCCGAGGTGCTCGCGCTGCAGCAGCGGCTCACCGAGCTCGGCTACTGGCTCGGCGAGCCGGACGGCACCTACGGCGGTCTCACCACCCAGGCCGTGCTGGCGCTGCAGGGCGTGGCCGGCATCGACCGCGACGGCCGCACCGGCGCGCAGACCCGCGCCGCCCTGGACGCCGGCACCCGGTACCAGCCCACCTCCACCAGCGGCGCCGTCACCGAGATCGACCGTGACGAGGGGGTGATCGCCTTCGTCCGCGACGGCGCCGTCACGCTGGTGCTGCACACCTCGACGGGTACGTTCGAGACGTACTGGTCGGGCGGGAGGCAGCTCGAGGCGGACACGCCCGCGGGCAGCTACGCGGTGAGCTGGTCCTACGACGGCTGGCGCGAGGGCGACCTCGGCCGCCTCTACCGACCGCGCTACTTCCACCCGGACGGCATCGCCGTCCACGGCTACACCAGCGTGCCGGCGTTCCCCGCCTCGCACGGCTGCGCCCGCGTCACGCTGCCGGCGATGGACCTGATCTGGTCGCAGGACCTGATGCCGAGGGGATCAGCCGTCGTCGTGATCTGAGCCACGTCGCCAGCGGGCGGGTGGGCAGGCTCACAGCCCTTCGACCTCCCACCTGCGCGGGGCCGTGGACATACTGCGGGGCATGGGACGACTGCAGCAGACCGAGGGCCTGACCGACGACCAGCGCGAGCTGCTGAAGCTGGTGCGGCAGTTCGTCGACGAGCAGATCATCCCGGTCGCCCAGGAGCTCGAGCACGCGGACGAGTACCCCACGCGAATCGTCGAGGGCATGAAGGAGATGGGGATCTTCGGCCTGATGATCCCCGAGGAGTACGGCGGTCTCGGCGAGTCGCTGCTCACCTACGCGCTGTGCGTCGAGGAGATCGCCCGCGGCTGGATGAGCGTCAGCGGGATCATCAACACCCACTTCATCGTGGCGTACATGCTGCTGCAGCACGGCACCGAGGAGCAGAAGCAGAAGTACCTGCCGCGGATGGCGACCGGCGAGGTGCGCGGCGCCTTCTCGATGAGCGAGCCGGGGTGCGGCTCCGACGTCTCCGGCATCAAGACCAAGGCCGTCCGGGGCGACGACGGCACCTGGACCGTGAACGGCCAGAAGATGTGGCTCACCAACGGCGGGTCCTCGAACCTGGTGGCCGTCCTCGTCCGTACCGACACCGGCGCCGACTCGGTCTACAAGAACATGTCCACCTTCCTGGTGGAGAAGGAGCCCGGATTCGGCGAGACCGCACCGGGTCTCACCGTCCCGGGCAAGATCGAGAAGATGGGCTACAAGGGCGTCGACACCACCGAGCTGGTCCTCGACGGCTGGACCACCACTGACGAGCAGCTGCTCGGCGGCGAGCCCGGCCGCGGCTTCTACCAGATGATGGACGGCGTCGAGGTGGGCCGCGTCAACGTCGCGGCACGGGCCTGCGGCGTGGCCATGCGGGCGTTCGAGCTCGGCACCGCCTACGCCCAGCAGCGGGAGACCTTCGGCAAGAAGATCGCCGAGCACCAGGCGGTGCTGTTCCGCATCGCCGAGATGGCCACCAAGGTCGAGGCGGCGCACCAGATGATGGTGATGGCCGCACGCACCAAGGACTCCGGCCAGCGCAACGACCTCGAGGCCGGCATGGCCAAGTACCTGGCGTCGGAGTACTGCTCCCAGGTCGTGGAGGACTCGTTCCGCATCCACGGCGGCTACGGCTACTCCAAGGAGTACGAGATCGAGCGGCTCTACCGCGAGGCGCCGATGCTGCTCATCGGCGAGGGCACCGCGGACATCCAGCGGATGATCATCGGCCGGCGGCTGCTGGAGGACTACGCGCACAAGGGCTGACGCCCGGTCGCACCGCACGCGACCCACCACGTGCCCCCGGGGCCGCACCGAGCGATCGGTGCCCGGGGGCACTTGCGTGCAGCGGTATTCAGTGTCACTATCTACCGGTAGTCAGCAACGCTGAGTAGATGACGCAGGAGGTGCTCCCGTGGGCAAGCAGGTCACGGAGATGCTCAAGGGCACGCTGGAGGGGATCGTCCTGGCGATCCTGGCCGGTCGGTCCGCGTACGGGTACGAGATCACCGCCTGGCTGCGCGACCAGGGCTTCACCGACATCGCCGAGGGCACCGTCTACGCGCTGCTCCTGCGGGTCGAGCAGCGCGGCCTCGTCGACGTCGAGAAGGTCCCGTCGGACAAGGGCCCGCCGCGAAAGGTCTTCTCCCTCAACGCGCAAGGTCGAGAGCAGCTCGACGAGTTCTGGCGGACGTGGAGCTTCCTGTCAGAACGTCTGGAACGGCTCCGAGAAGGAGGGGACCACCCGTGAACATCACCGGGATCGTGGAGAAGCTCGTCGGGGACCTCGGCGACAAGAAGCGCTGGCGCGAGTACAAGGCGCGCACCAAGCAGCTGCCCGGCCCGTACCGCACGGCGATCGAGGCGGTCGAGCGCTACCTGATGTACCACGGCGGGATCACCAAGGGCGACGTCCTCGTGACGATGCTCGACGACCTCGCCGTCCTGTTCGAGCAGAGCGCCGCGGACCGGACTCCGGTGCGCGCCGTCGTGGGGGACGACCCGGTGGAGTTCGCCGACGCGTTCCTCGCCAACTACGCCGATGCGCAGTGGGTCGACAAGGAGCGTCGCCGCCTGGTGGCCGACATCGACCGCGCCGCGCACGAGCAGGAGGAGACGTCGTGAGCGCGGTCCTGGTGCGCGGCGTCGAGAAGGCCTTCGGCGACGTCCACGTGCTGCGCGGCGTCGACCTCGAGGTGGAGCGGGGCAGCATCGTCGCCCTGCTCGGCTCGAACGGCGCGGGCAAGACCACGCTGATCAGGATCCTGTCGACCCTGCTGCGGCCCGATGCCGGCACGGCGAGCGTCGAGGGCGCCGACGTCGTCGACCGTCCGGGCGACGTGCGGGAGTCGATCAGCCTCACCGGGCAGTTCGCCGCCGTCGACGAGATCCTCACGGGCAGGGAGAACCTCGTCCTGGTGGCGCGGCTCCGGCACCAGCACGACACCGGGCGCATCGCCGACGAGCTGCTGGAGCGGTTCCAGCTGTCCGACGCCGGCGACCGCCGGGTCGCCACCTACTCGGGCGGGATGCGGCGTCGTCTCGACATCGCGATGAGCCTGATCGGCGACCCGCCGGTGATCTTCCTCGACGAACCCACGACCGGGCTCGACCCGCAGTCGCGCGCCGAGGTCTGGGCCACCGTGAAGGCGCTCGCCGGGCAGGGCACCACGGTCCTGCTCACCACCCAGTACCTCGACGAGGCCGAGCACCTCGCCGACCGGATCGCGATCCTGCACGACGGCCGGATCATCGTCGACGGCACCCTGGCCGAGCTCAAGCGGCTGCTGCCGCCGGTGGAGGTCGAGTACGTCGAGAAGCAGCCGAGCCTCGAGGACGTGTTCCTCGCCGTCGTCGGCGCCGGCGACCAGAGCACGAAGGAGACGTCATGACCACGCACGTCATCGGGGACACAGGCACGCTGCTGGGCCGGTCGCTGCGGCACATCGCTCGCAGCCCGGACACCGTCATCACCACCGCGGTGATGCCGATCGCCTTGCTGCTGCTGTTCGTCTACGTGTTCGGCGGTGCGATCGAGACCGGGTCGCAGCGCTACGTCGACTACCTGCTGCCGGGGATCCTGCTCATCACGATCGCGACCGGGATCTCCTACACGGCCTACCGGCTGTTCCTCGACCTGCAGAACGGGATCCTCGAGCGGTTCCGCTCGATGCCGATCGCGCGCTCGTCGATCCTCTGGGCTCACGTGCTGACCTCGATGGTGTCCAACGCCATCTCGGTCGTGGTCGTGGTGGTGGTCGCCCTGGTGATGGGCTTCCGCTCGTCGGCCGGTCCGCTCGCGTGGCTGGCCGTCGCGGGGATCCTGATGCTGTTCACCCTCACGCTGACGTGGATCGCCGTCATCGCCGGCCTGTCCGCCAAGAGCGTGGACGGTGCCAGCGCCTTCTCCTACCCGATCATCTTCCTGCCGTTCATCAGCTCGGCGTTCGTCCCCACGGCGACGATGCCCGGGCCGGTGCGGTGGTTCGCCGAGAACCAGCCGGTCACGGCCGTGGTCGACACGATCCGCTCGCTGTTCACGGCGGCACCTGTCGGCCGGGACATCTGGGTCGCGCTCGCCTGGCTGGTCGGGGTGCTCGTCGTGGCCAACCTGCTCGCGACGGCGTCCTTCCGTCGTCACACCGCCTGAGCGGGGTCGGCGTCGCGGCGGCCGTCGCAGCACCTGTCCAGGGCGCACCCAGCGACCTCCCAGGTGGGTCTGAGACGATGGGGTCATGTCGAACATGACGCCGGGACGCGGACGCCAGCTCCTGCCGGCCCCGCCCCCGGGGCACCCGATCGCCACCTACCGCACCTACCTCGAGGCGCAGCGCGCCGTCGACTACCTCTCGGACGAGAAGTTCCCCGTCCAGCACGTCTCGATCGTGGGCACCGACCTGAAGATGGTCGAGCGCGTCACCGGTCGGCTCACCTACGGACGGGTCGCCCTCGCCGGTGCCCTGTCCGGTGCCTACTTCGGTGGCTTCGTCGGCCTGCTGCTCGGGGTCTTCGGCGGCGCCGGGTTCGGGGTGGTGCTCCCCGCGGTCCTCATCGGCTCGGCGTTCGGGATCATCTTCGGTGTCCTGTCGTTCGCGGCCACGGGCGGCCGGCGCGACTTCACCTCCACCAGCCAGATCGTGGCCGCGCAGTACGCGGTGTGGTGCGCCGACGAGCAGGCCGCACAGGCCACCCAGGTGCTGCGCGGGCTCGACGGCGGCAGCGGGCTGCCGACGCCGTCCGTCGCGCAGCCGACCGTCACGCAACCGCCCGCGTCGTCCGAGCCCGCTCAGTCCGCCGAGCCGGCCGTCCAGCCCACCGGGCCGACCTACAGCGAGATGCTCGCCAAGCAGAAGGCCGAGCGCGCGCAGGCCGAGCAGGCCCGCGAGCAGGACGGCGACGCACCGCGGGGATGACCCCCGAGGAGGCCGTCGCACGCCGGCTCCGGGCCAACCACCTGGCGGCGAGGCTGCCGGTCGGCTCGTTCGTCGAGGCGGCCCGGTTCGGGCTGCAGGACACCGCTCCTCGCGACGCACTCACCTCCCTGCACGCCCGGGTCGCGCGGTGCACGCCGGACGCGTGGGAGGCGCCCGGGCTGGTGCAGACCTACGGCCCGCGGCAGGCCGTGTACGTGCTGCCCGAGCACGACTTCGCCACCTTCACGCTGGGACGCACGTCCCACGACCCGGACGTCGCGCGTGCCGTCGACGAGCTGGCCGAGCAGGTGTGCCGAGACCTTGGCGGCGAGGAACGCGAGGGGGCGCTCCACCCGGACCTGCGCGGCGCCTGCGTCAGCGGCCGGATCGCCGTGCGCTGGACGGCCAGCAGGTTGATCGCGCGTGAGGTCCCGCGTCCGGCAGTCGATCTCGACGACGCCCGCGCCGCGCTCGTGCGGGTGCACGTCGCCGCGTTCGGTCCGACCACGCGTGCGGCGTTCACCTGGTGGGCGGGTCTGACCCCGTCCGACGGACGGGCGACGTGGGCGCTGGTGGCCGACGAGCTCGAGCGCGTCGACCTCGCCGGCCAGGAGGCGTGGGTGCTGCCTGGGGTGGATCTCGTTGCGTCGGAACCGGTGACGGGGGTTCGGCTGCTGCCCGCGCCCGACCTGCGCCTGCTCGGACGCGACCGGACGGGCCTGTTCGCCGGTCCGGGTCTGCGCGTGCTCGATGCCGCTGCCGACACCTTCCACCCCAACGGGGTCCTGGTCGACGGACTGCTCGTCGGCAGCTGGGGCCGCAAGGGCGGACGGGTCGACGTCCGGCTGAGCCGCGCGGTGCCGGCCGCGGTGCGCGAGGAGATCGAGGCCGAGGCACTCGCGCTGCCCGTGCCCGGCGCCCGGATGTCGGTGGAGATCCACCAGGTCTGATCGCCACCCGCAACGGCGAAAGCCGTTGTCAGTGCTGACGTCTAGAGTTCAGGCATGGACACGGACGGGCGGGTGGCGTTCCTCGTCCGCGGTCTGCGGACCCGGACGTTGCTGCGGTGCGCGAACGACGCGAACGACCTGCGGCTGGTGTGGGTGACCGCGCGGGAGGTCCGCCGCCGGCACCAGCACCTGCTCGGCTCCGGTGTGTGGAAGAGCGTGCTGGGGTCGACCACGTTCACCGAGGCCGACCTGGACGACGCCGCGGTGCGTGAGGTCGCGGGCGTGACGGGGCTGTCGTTGCACCGGGCCGGGGTGTGGATCGGCACCGCGGACCGGTTGTGCGGGTCGATGCCCCGGGTCGTGCAGGCCCTGGCCGCCGGACAGGTTGGACCTGGCGCGGGCGACCACGGTCGCGGACGAGTGCACCGGGCTGACCGAGGACCAGGTACGGGTGGTGGAAGCGGCGGTGCTGGCCGCGCTGCCGCCCGAGGCCTTGGAGGGCACGGCCCCGGTCGGTCCGTGGGACGTGATGGCACCGCGGGCGTTCACCGCGATGGTCAAGAAGGCCGTGGCCGGGGTCCGCACCGACACCGACGACGCGATCGCGAACGAGGTCCGCGAACGCACCGGCACCTGGCTCGAGATCGACCAGGCCAACCCCGCCCTGGCGACCTGGACCATCACCGGCCCGACCGAACAGCTCGTCGCGGCCGAGGAAGCCTGCGCGGCGACGGTGCGCGCGATGACCCGCGACGAGCTCGGCGGCCGCACCCACGGCATCGCGAAGGTCGACCTGATCACCGACGCCCTCCTGACCGGCGGCGGCGACGGGCTGGGCACGGTCAGCGTGGTGCGCCGCGAGGTCGGCGTCGTGATCCACCTGGACACCCTGGACGACGAGGGCCCCGCCGCGCAGGCCGCCGGTGAGGTCCGCGGCACGGGTCACCCGGTCCCGGTCACCGCCGCCGTCGCCCGGGTCCTGGCCGCCGACGCCCTGGCCCGCGGCGCCGGCACCTGCGTCCTGCTCGCCGACGACACCGGCCACCTGACAGCGGCTCCTCCGGGTCGGACACGCGCCACCGAACGGCTGGACCCGAGCAGGCTCTGATCGAGGCGGCCCGGGCGGCACTACGACGGCAGCCGCAGCCGCGGCACCACACGGACAGCTACGCGCCCACCGTCGAGATCGCCGACACCGTGGCCGCCCGCGACCCGGTCTGCACCTTCCCCGGCTGCGGCGTCCCGACCGGCCGGTGCGACCTCGACCACCTCGTGCCGCACCCGCGCGGACCCACCGCCGTGCACAACCTCAGCCCCAGATCCCGCAGGTGCCACCGCCTCAAGACCGCCGCCCTGTGGCGCTGCCGCACGCGCCGGAGCCCCTCAGGCGCCGTCATCGCCCACGAGTGGACCAGCCCCCTCGGCCACCGCCAGGTCGTCGAGGTCACCACCCTGCCCGGCTGCTGACGAGCCGGACAGAGGCCCGACGCCTACGCCGGGTCGGTCGGCAGCCGGGAGAACACATCGAGGTCGGTGCGGACGCCGGCGAAGGCCATGAAGCTGCGCAGGCGTCCCTCGTGCACGAAACCGTTGCGCTGCAGCGTCCGTCGCGACGGCTCGTTCTCGGGCGCGACCCACGCCTCGACCCTGTCGGCGCGGGCCTCGGCCAGCGCCCACGCGGTGGCGAGCCCCACGGCACGCCCGGCCACACCCTCGCCGCGCGCCGCCGGGACCACCCAGTAGCCGAGCCCCAGCACGCCCTCCTGGGGTCGGCGCAGCAGCACCACGAGCGCGACCGCCTCGTCGTCAGCAGCCTCGCCCTCGGCCGTCTCGTCGTCGACCGCGCGCGCGACGGCGAACGAGATGCCCTGCCCGGAGTCGTACCGGTCCCGCTGGCGGGCGAGCCACGCCAGGCCCTCGGTCGGCGTGAACACGGCGGGCACGGTGGTGCCGGTGGGGATCCGCGGATCCGACGACGCCTGCTCGACGCAGGCCAGGTCGCGGTCCTCCCAGGCGCGGAGCACGACGACGCCGTCGGTGAGTGGCCGCGGGTGCGCGAACGGAGCGACCACGCGGGTCAGCCCATGCCGTGCGGGAGCCGGTGCAGCACCGCTTCGCGCCGGCGGGCCTCGCCCTGCTCGCGCTCGAGCCGGATCAGCTCGCGCCGGCGCCGCTCGGCGATCACGGCCGACAGGAAGCGCTCGGGGTGGGTGCCAGGAGGCGGGGGAGGCGCCACCAGCTCGGCCACCTGCGCGGCCAGCGAGGTGCCGAGCCCCGCGCGCGAGCCGGCGTGCAGCCGCTCGGCCCGGCCGAGGAACTGCCGCACCGCCATCGCCAGCCGGTCCGGGAGGCGTCCGATGTCGGCGGTGGTGGCCCAGCCGGCCAGCTCGTGCGGCATCACGATCGGGGCGACCGGGACCTTCGCCACCCGCTCGTTGACGACGTACGTGCCGGCGAGCATGTCGCCGATCCGCTTGCCCTTGCTGTTGGCGAGCGAGGCGATGATCGCCGCGCTGCCGGCCGTCAGGAACAGCTCGCCGAAGCCGACGAGCGACCGGATGAACGCGTGCCGCGACCGGATCGGGCCGCCGTCGTCGCGCACCACCCGCAGGCCCAACGCGAGCTTGCCCGGCGACCGTCCGCGGGTGAACGTCTCCACCAGGGCAGGCGCCACGACCAGCACCGCGACGACGGCGGCCAGGCTGATCGCGTCCATCGCCGCCGGGTCGAGGAAGAAGCTCGTGCCGCCGAGCAGCAGGCTGGTGACGACGAGCAGCACCACCAACGCGATCAGGTCGAGCGCGATCGCGCCCATCCGGGTCGCGAACGAGGCCGGGTGCAGGTCGAGGACGACCGCCTCGCCGATGACCAGGTCGTCGTCCCCCGCGCTCATGCCGTCGAGGGTAACCGCGGGCGCCGGACCAGGATCACCAGTACTGCGTCAGGGTGAAGTGCCCGGCGTCGTCGACGACGTCGAGCTCGACCTCGGTCTCGAGGTCGTCGACGATCCCCGTGCACGAGGTGGAGGCGCCCTCCGCGAAGGTGAGCTCCTCGCACCGCAGGTCCTCGTAGGTGCTCCAGTCCGCGTCCAGCACGCGCTCGACCTCGGTCTGCACCTCCTGCGGGGTGTACACCCGCCCTGGAGCCGCCTGCGGCAGGGTGCCCTCGAGCTCGTACCCGGACAGCATCGACTCCCCCAGGCCCTGGGCGAACCCAGACCCCACGGACATCAGACCGACACCGATCACCCCGAGCAGGGCCACGACCGCGACCACCAGCGCCGTGATGGCGATGCCGCGCCCGGAGCCGGACGCCGGTGCGTGCTGCGGCGCCGGCGGGAAGCCGGACCCGGCCGCCGGAGGCTGGGCGTAGGGGTGCTGCGGTTGCGCGTACGGCTGGGCGTACGGCTGGGGGTACGGCTGGGCGGGCGGCAGCACACCGGTGGGCCGGGGCGCGCCCGGCGCGAGCCAGGGATCGGTCATGCGTCCTGGATCGGTGCGATCCGCACCGTCCTTGAGGTGGCCGGTCCTCGAGGTGCCCCGCTTGTAGGGTGGTCGCGTGGATCTCGAGGCGTTCGAGGCCGTCCACGCGGGGGAGTGGGCCGAGCTCGACCACCTCGTGCGACGGCGCAGGCTCACCGGTGCCGAGACCGACCGCCTGGTGACGCTCTACCAGCGGACGGCGACGCACCTGTCCCAGGTGCGGTCGGCCGCACCGGACCCCGTGCTCGTCGGACGCCTGTCCACCCTCGTCGCCCGCGCCCGGGGTCGGCTCACCGGCAGCGGGGAGTCCGCCTGGCGCGACGTCGGCCGCTTCGTCACCGTGTCGTGCCCCGCGGCGCTGTACCGGATCCGCTGGTGGGTCACCGCCGTCACCGCCGCCAGCCTGCTCGTCATGGTGCTGGCCGGCTGGTACGTCGTCAGCAGCCCCGAGGTGCAGGCGTCGCTGCTGAGCGAGGCCGAGACCCGGCAGCTGGTCGAGGTCGACTTCGCCAACTACTACTCCGAGAGCCCGCACGCCTCGTTCGCCGCCAAGGTGTGGACGAACAACGCGTGGATCGCGGTGCAGTGCGTGCTGTTCGGCGTCAGCGGGTTCTGGCCGGTGTTCGTGCTGGTGCAGAACTCGATCGGCGTCGGCTTCACCGGCGGGATCATGGTCGCCAACGGCCGCGCGGACGTGTTCTTCGGCCTCATCACCCCGCACGGGCTGCTCGAGCTGTTCGCGGTGTTCACCGCCGCCGCCGCGGGCCTCAAGCTGTTCTGGTCGTGGGTCGCACCGGGACCCCGTCCGCGGCTGCAGGCCCTGGCGCAGGAGGGGCGTGCGCTGTTCACCGTCGCGGTCGGCCTCGTCGTCGCGCTCGCGGTGTCGGGGGTCGTCGAGGGGTTCGTGACGCCGAGCGGCCTGCCCACCTGGGCCCGGATCGGCATCGGCGCGCTCGCCCTCGGCGCCTGGCTCACGTACTGGATCGTGCTGGGCCGCAGGGCGGTTCGGGCCGGCGCCACGGGCGACCTGCCCGAGTACCTCACCGGCGACTACCGGGCCGCTACCGGCTGACGGCGACCCGGGCGCGGCGTCAGAGCCGTCCCGCAGCCTTGAGCGCGAGGTAGGTGTCGGCCAGCCGAGGGGGCAACCGGTCGGGTGCAGCGTCCACGACCGTCACCCCGGCCCGCTCCAGCCCGGCGGTGACCGCGGCGCGGTCCATCTCGGTGCGGACGGCCGCCGCGGCGTCGTACACCGACACCGCGTCGCCGCGGCCGCCGGCCATCTCGTGCAGCGCGGGGTCGGCGACCGACGCCACGACGACGGTGTGACGAGAGGCGAGCTGGGCCGCCACCGGCAGCAGGCCCTCCTCGATCGCGGCGGCGTCGAGCGGCGTCAGCAGCACCACGAGGGCCCGTTGCGGCACGCGCGTGCGCACCTCGGCCACGATCCGCGGCCAGTCCGCCTCCACCAGCACCGGTTCCAGCGGCGCCATGGCGTCGACCAGCGCCGGCAGCAGGGCCGAGCCGGTGCGGCCGGTGACGCGCGAGCGCACCTCGCGGTCGACGGCCACCAGGTCGACCCGGTCGCCCGCCTTGTTCGCCAGGGCGGCCAGCAGCAGGGCGGAGTCCATGGCGGCGTCGAGCCGGGGTTCGTCGCCCACGCGCGACGCGCTGGTGCGCGAGGTGTCGAGCACCAGGAGCACCCGCCGGTCCCGCTCCGGGCGCCACGTGCGCACCACGACCTGCTGCCGCCGGGCGGTGGCGCGCCAGTCGATCGCGCGGACGTCGTCGCCGTCCACGTACTCGCGCAGCGAGTCGAACTCGGTGCCCTGCCCGCGCTGACGCACGGCCGAGCGGCCGTCGAGCTCGCGGAGCGCGGCGAGCTTGCCCGGCAGGTGCTTGCGGGAGGTGAACGGCGGCAGGACGCGGACCCGGCCGGGGGCGGTGAGCGAGCGCTGCCGCGCGGCCAGCCCGAGCGGACCGAGAGAGCGCACCGTGACCGGCCCGGCGAGCCGGTCACCGCGTCGGGTCGGCACCGCCACCGACGTCAGCCGACGCCGCTCGCCCGCCGGCAGGTCGAGCCGGTGCCGGTCCGGCCGGACGCCCGCCGAGGGCTGCCAGGCGTCGCGCAGCGTCCCCCGCATCCGGCGGGAACCGGTGTGGTGCACCAGCAGCTGCAGCGGCGCCTCCTCGCCCAGCCGCACGCTCGCCGGCGCCGAGCGGGTCAGCACGAGTGAGCGGGTGGGGGCCGCGAGCACGAGGTCGAGCACCACGAGACCGAGCCAGGCGGCGACGCACAGCCAGAGCGTGAGGGCAGACGGCAGCGCGACGAGCACCGGCACCGCCAGCAACGCTGCCAGCACGCCGCGCCCGGTGAGGGCGAGACCGCCTCTGCCGTGGTTCATCTCGTCGCCGTACCGCTCAGCGAGGGGCAGGGACGCTGGACAGCACGCTGTCGAGCACCGAGTCGACCGTCACGCCCTCGAGCTCGGCCTCCGGGCGCAGCTGCACCCGGTGCCGCAGCGTCGGCCGCGCCAGCGCCTTGACGTCGTCGGGCGTCACGTAGTCGCGTCCGGACAGCCACGCCCACGCCCTCGACGTCGAGAGCAGACCGGTGGCACCGCGCGGAGAGGCGCCCAGTGACAGCGACGGCGAGGTGCGGGTGGCCCGGCACACGTCGACGACGTACTCGAGCACCTGCGGCGCCACCTGCACCCGTCGCGTCGCGGCTGTCGCGGCGGCGAGGTCCTCGCGGCCGGCCACCGCCCGCACGCCTGCCGCGGCGAGGTCGCGCGGGTCGAAGCCGGCGGCGTGCCGGGTGAGCACCTCGACCTCGGTGCCGCGGTCGGGCAGCGGCATCGTCAGCTTGAGCAGGAACCGGTCGAGCTGGGCCTCGGGGAGCGGGTAGGTGCCCTCGTACTCCACCGGGTTCTGCGTGGCGGCGACGACGAACGGGTCCGGGAGCGGACGGGGCACGCCGTCGACGCTGACCTGCCGCTCCTCCATCGCCTCGAGCAGCGAGGCCTGCGTCTTCGGGGGCGTCCGGTTGATCTCGTCCGCGAGCATGATGTTGGTGAACACCGGGCCCTCGCGGAACGAGAACTCCGCCGTACGGGCGTCGTAGACGAGCGAGCCGGTGACGTCGCCGGGCATCAGGTCGGGCGTGAACTGCACGCGCGAGTGGTCCAGCGCCAGCGCCGCCGACATCGCCCGCACGAGAAGGGTCTTCGCCACGCCGGGCACGCCCTCGAGCAGCACGTGCCCGCGGCACAGCAGTGCGATCACCATGCCGGTGACGACGGCGTCCTGGCCGACGACGGCCTTGGCCACCTCGGCCCGGACGGCGTGCAGCGCGGCCCGGGGGTCGCCGCCGCCCGTCGTGGCCGCGGGCTCCGCCTTCGCGAACGGGTTGTCGGGGGTCTCGGTCACGGGACGTGAGCCTTCCTGTCGGACGTGCTGGACGTGCTGGACGTGCGGGCGGACGTGGTGACGGGCGTGGTCCGGTCGTCGCCGACCACGCGGTCGAGGGCGTCGGCGAGCCGGGTGAGCTGGAGGTCGTCGACCGGTGCCGGACCGGCGAGCACGTCGCGTACCCAGGGTCCCTGGCCGCCGGAGCGGGCGACGGCCTGCGAGACCACCTCGGGCGCGGGGGTCGAGGCGGGGAGCCCGAGCCGCAGCGCGAGCCGGCGCACGGCGTCGGCGCGCAGCACCTGGGCGGCCCGGTCGCGGGCGCCGCTCTCGCGGTAGAGGGCGGCCCGGCCGCGGGCGGTCTCGACCGAGCGCACCACCACGGGCAGCGGCTCGGGGACCAGACGGCCCATCCGCCGTCCCCGCCACAGCACGGCCAGCGCGGCGACGAGCACCGACCAGACCGCCACCAGCGCCACCCACGGCGGCATCAGGTCGTACGGCGAGGGCCGGGCGCCGTCGACGAGACCCGGGTCGAGCGGGTCGACCTTCCACCACACCAGGTCCAGCCCGCCGCCGAGCAGCTGCAGGGCCACCGCCGCGTTCCCCGGCTCGTCGACCTGGTCGTTGGTGAGCGGGTCCGCCGACCCGAGCAGCGTCACCCGCCGGTCACCGTCCTCCCAGACGACGAGCCGCCCGTTCGGCGCCTCGGCGTCCGGCTCGGGGAAGCACCAGACGAGGCCCTCGGGCTCGTCGGCGCCGGGCGCCACCTGGTAGACCACCGAGTCCCAGTCGGTCTCGCCGGCCGCCTGCGCCGCGGGCAGGTCGCAGCCCGCCGGGTCTGCGCCGTCGCCCTCCGCCGGTGCACCCACGAGCTCGAGCCCGAGGTCCTCCAGCAGCCGCCCGTCCGGGGCCAGCAGCACGACGTCGCTGCCGCCGAGGTCGTCGGCCATCGCGTCGAGCAGGTCGGCGGTGAGCAGGTCGGCGCCCACGACGAGCACGGTGGCGTCGCCCTCGTCGCCGCCCGCCGCCTCGACGACGTCGGCGTAGCGCCGGGTGCTCGTGACCTCGACGCCCTGGTCGCCGAGCACCTGTGCGACGGCGCGCGAGCCCTGGGGCGTGGCCGAGTCGGGGTCGAGGGCGCCGCCGCCGGCGCGCGGGGTCGCGACCACCACGAGCAGGGCCGCGACGAGCACGCCGAGCGCGATGAGAGCCGGTGTGCGCCAGCGCCTTGCGGTCGACGGGGTCTCGCTCACGCGTCGACCGCGATCCGGGCGGCGAGGACGGCGGAGTCGGTGGCCACCAGCTGCTGGTGCTGCGCCGGGCCGGCCTCGCGGTCGCCGTAGCAGACGTCGTCGAAGACCCGGGCCGCCGCGACCAGGTCGGCCGAGCGCCCGGGCAGCAACGCCCCGGCCTCGGACGCCGCCTCGTCGGCGGTGCGCCCCGGTCGCGGCTCGAGCACGGTCCGCTCCTCCAGCGAGCGCACGGTGGCACGGAACTGCTCGAGGACGGCGGTGCGCCAGTCGCCGGCCGACGCGGCCGCGGCCGCGCGGCGGCGGTACTCGTCGGCGGTGACCGTGGGGTCGGCCCCGACCTCGCCGGCCCCCTGCCCGGTGCGGGCCACGGCGCGCGCGAACCCGGTGCGGCGCACCACGAGCAGGACGACCAGGACCACCGCGACGACCGCCACGACCCAGAACCACAGTGACGGACCGGTGTCGGCGATCCCGCCGAGGCGCTCGAGCACCCAGGTGATCGCCCGCTGCAGCAGCCCGGGCTGGTTCTCGGCGTACACCGGGTCGCGCAGCTCGGTCTCCACCCAGTCGCGGGCGGTCGGCTCGTCCGGGACGACGGGCACGCCGGCCACCACGAGCAGAGGGAGCGGGCTCACCGCGACGCGGCCCGCGCCAGCTCGACGTCCAGGCCCTCGCGTCGCATCCGGTGGTCGACGTACAGGAGCGTGCCGACGCCCGCCTGGAACGGGTAGATGACGGCCGAGGCGATGATCGACGCGATCGCCGAGATCAGCACCTGGGGCGGGGTGAACCCGGCCACCGCCAGCGGGTCGTCCGGGTTGGCCGCGCCGATGGCGCCGGACACCAGCGCGGCCGGGACGGTGAGGAGACCCTGTGCGATGCCGACGATGATCGCCGCCAGCAGCAGGATGCCCAGCGTGCGCCAGAAGGGCCCGGTCCACAGCCCGCCGACGAGCGCGCGCACCCGCTGCCAGGACGCCATCGGCCCGGTGCGCTCGAGCATCAGCGCGGGCAGCGCGATCGAGGACCGCACCATGACCCACAGCAGACCGAGGACGAGCACCGGGATCGTCACGATGAGCAGGGCCAGGAACGCCGGGTGGATGATCCCGAGCAGGATCGGGACCAGGATCGCCGCCAGGTAGATGCCGATCGCGATCACGAAGGCCAGCAGCACCAGCCCGACCAGGGCCCAGAACCGCGGCCACGTGGCCTTCCAGACCTCCGAGAAGGTGGTGGTCTGGCCCGTGACGGCCCGGCTCACGGGCAGGACCAGCACCCCGTTGAGCAGCGCGATGCCGACGAAGGTGACCAGCACCGTCACCAGGCCGCCGCCGAGGAACGTGCCGGCGGCGCCGATCGCGTCCTCCTCGGTGATCTGGTCGGCCGTGGCCGGGTCCAGGAACGGCGCGAGCGAGGGGCCGGCGAGCAGCTGGAAGACCGCACCCGCCACCGCGATGAAGGCGCCGACGATCGCCGCCGAGCCGATCATCGGACCGGGGTTGCGCCGCATCACCTGGAAGGCGCCGTCGTAGATCTCGCCCAGCGACAGCGGCCGCAGCGGGATCACGCCCGGCCGCGGTGCGAGCGGGGCCGGCGGCGGCATGCCCGGGCCGTACCCGTAGCCGTACTGCTGGCCGTAGCCGTACTGCTGCTGCGGGCCGTGGAGCGGGGGCGGCGGCGCGGCGTACCCGGGCGGCTCGGTGAGGTCCGGACCGCGAGGGGGCGGCGCGCCCCAGCCGGACGGCACCTGCTCGTGCCGGGCCTGCTCGTGCGGCGGCGGCGGCGGAGCAGCCGGCTGCTGCGGCGCGCGCGGCGGCTCGTCGTCCGGCGTGCTCCCCGGTGCCTGCCAGCCCTGGCTCACGACCTGTCCCCCTCCGACCCTCGACCCGACCTCGACCCGACCCTCGACCCGACCCTCGGTGGTCCGGCCCGCCCCCTCGGCGCGTCCGACCATCCTTCCACGGGCGGCTCCCGCGGAAGGTGGCACCGGCGTGGCCCACCCCAACCGGACCCCGCGCGGTCCGCGAGGTGAGACGATGACGCCATGAGAGGCAGGATCCTGGTCGTCGACGACGACACCGCGCTGTCGGAGATGATCGGCATCGTGCTGCGCGGCGAGGGTTTCGAGCCGTACTTCTGCCCCGACGGCGACGGCGCGCTGGAGGCCTTCCGCGCCGCGCGCCCCGACCTCGTGCTGCTCGACCTGATGCTCCCCGGCAAGGACGGCATCGAGGTCTGCCGGCAGATCCGCGCCGAGTCGGTCGTCCCGATCGTGATGCTGACGGCCAAGAGCGACACCGTCGACATCGTGCTCGGGCTCGAGTCCGGCGCCGACGACTACGTCCCGAAGCCGTTCAAGCCCAAGGAGCTCGTGGCGCGGGTCCGCGCGCGGATGCGCCGCACCGACCAGCCCGTGCTCGAGTCGCTGACCATCGGCGACCTCGCCATCGACGTCGCCGGGCACTCGGTGCGCCGCGGCGACGAGCAGATCCAGCTGACGCCGCTCGAGTTCGACCTGCTCGTCGCGCTGGCCCGCAAGCCGTGGCAGGTCTTCACCCGCGAGGTGCTGCTCGAGCAGGTCTGGGGCTACCGGCACGCGGCCGACACCCGGCTGGTGAACGTCCACGTCCAGCGGCTGCGCTCCAAGGTCGAGCGCGACCCGGAGCACCCCGAGGTCGTCGTCACCGTCCGCGGCGTCGGCTACAAGGCGGGACCCGCCTGAGGTCGCGCGACGTGCTCCGCCGCGTGGTCGAGGTGCTCCGCCGGCTCGCCGCCGGCGCGACCGCCGCCGGTCGGCACGTGGTGCACCTGTGGCGTCGCTCGCTGCAGGTGCGCGTCGTGAGCCTGACGATGGCGCTCGGCCTGCTCGCCACCCTGCTCGTGGTCGCGTTCGTCGCCGACCAGGTCAGCGAGCGCCTGCTCGTCTCCCGCAGCTCGCAGGCGTTCACCGACGCCGAGCGGGCGGCGGCGCAGTTCCAGAGCACGATGAACAGCTACGACGCCGCGAGCTCGGGGCCGATCAACGGGTTCGTGCAGGAGAGCCTGTCCCAGGTCGGTGGCACCGGCGGCGACTCCGGCGCCGGCATCCTGCTGCTGCGCAGCCCTGACGGGCCGCCGGAGGCCCAGTCCGTCTTCAGCCGCGCGAGCGGGGGGCTCGGGCCGGACGTCGTACCGAGCGCCCTGCGTGACGAGGTGCGCCAGGCGGGCGACCAGCTGAAGGGCAGCTCGGTGCAGCTGGCGCCGACGTCCGGTGCGCGCGTCCCGGGGTACGTGGTGGGCACCGTGGTCGACATCCCGCTGGCCGGACCGTACGAGCTCTACTTCGTCACCAGCCTCCAGCGCGAGCAGGAGACGCTCGACTCGGTGCAGCGGGTGCTGGCCGTCGGCATGGCCGCGCTGGTGCTGCTGCTCGGTGCCATCGCGTTCGTCGTCACCCGCCAGGTGGTGACGCCGGTGCGGCAGGCGGCCAGCGTCGCCGCCCGGCTGTCCGACGGCGACCTGGGCGAGCGGATGACCCAGCGCGGCGAGGACGACCTTGCCCGCCTCGCCGGCTCGTTCAACGCGATGGCGGTCAACCTGCAGGACCAGATCGAGCAGATGGAGGAGCTGTCGCGGCTCCAGCGACGGTTCGTCTCCGACGTCTCGCACGAGCTCCGCACCCCGCTCACGACGATCCGGATGGCGGGGGAGGTGCTCTACGACGCCCGCGCCGACTTCCCGCCCGCGGTGTCCCGCTCGGCCGAGCTGCTGCAGACCCAGCTCGACCGGTTCGAGTCGCTGCTCGCCGACCTGCTCGAGATCAGCCGCTTCGACGCCGGCGCCGCCGCCCTCGACGCCGAGCCCACCGACGTCACCGGCGTGGTCGAGCTGGTGCTCGACCTGGCCGTGCCGCTCGCCGAGCGCCGCGGCTGCCAGCTGCGCTCGCACCTGCCGCGCGAGCCCGCGGTGGCCGAGGTCGACCCGCGCCGGATCGAGCGGGTCGTGCGCAACCTCGTGGTCAACGCGGTCGAGCACAGCGAGGGCAACCCGGTCGACGTCTACGTCGGGGTCGACGACGACGCGGTCGCCGTCCTGGTCCGTGACCACGGGGTCGGGCTGCGCGCCTCCGAGGTGGAGCACGTCTTCGACCGGTTCTGGCGTGCCGACCCCGCCCGCGCCCGCACCTCCGGCGGCACCGGCCTGGGGCTGGCGATCTCGCTCGAGGACGCCCACCTGCACGGCGGGACCCTCGAGGCGTGGGGCGAGGTGCGGGTCGGGGCGGCGTTCCGGCTCACCGTGCCCCGGCGCGCCGGTGACCGGCTGGACGGCTCGCCGCTGCCCCTCGGTCCCCACGTACCCGGCGGACCGTCCTCGCGCCCGGTGACGGTCGTGCGCCGCGCGGTGGCCGAGGGCGAGCAGGGCGACCCGGTCGACCTGCCGGCGCTCGCCGAAGAAGGCACCGGTGGCTGACCCGCGCCGGGTGCGCGCCGTGGCCGCGGCGGTCGCCGTCCTGGTGACCGTGGCGCTCGCGGGCTGCGCCCGGATCCCGAGCTCGGGACCGGTGGTCGACGGGCCGGTGGGCGAGGACTACTTCCGTCCGCTGCCGCAGGGACCGGCGGCCGGGGCGACGCCGGCCGACGTCGTCCGCGGGTTCCTCGGGGCCTCGCTGGGGGCCGACCAGGACTACGAGGTCGCGCGCACCTACATGCAGCCGCGTGCCGCAGGTGCCTGGCGCCCCACCGAGCAGACCGTCGTGTACGCGGGGGACGCGGACTTCACCTTCGTCGGCGCTGGTGGCGACGTCCCGGGCGACGCCCCGGGCGACGTCGAGGAGGTGACCGCCCGGATCGACGTCTCGGTGATCGGCGTCGTCGACTCCCACGGGCGCTACTCCCAGCAGCCCACCGGCACACCGAGGTCGGTCGAGATGACCCTGCGCCGCGACGACCCCGACCGGCAGTGGCGCATCGCCGCCACCCCCGACCTGGCGCTGCTGTCGCAGAACGACTTCCAGTTCGCCTTCCGCTCCTTCCGCCTCTACTACCTGGACGCCACCCGCAACTTCCTCGTGCCCGACCAGCGCTGGTTCCCCGAGTCGGACTCGACGACGACGCGTCTGGTGGCCGAGCTGCTCGCAGGCCCGTCGCCCTGGCTCGCCCCCGCCGTCGACACCGCCTTCCCGCCGGGCACCCGGCTCGCCGCGCCGCAGGCGGTGACGCTCGAGGACGACGAGGCGACCGTGCCGATGACGAGCCCCGCGCGGCGGGCCACCGCGGCCGAGCGGCAGCTCATGCGCCAGCAGCTGCTCGCCACCCTGCGCTCCCCGCTCGGCGTCACCGACGTGCTGATGCGGGTCGAGGACGCCGAGCTCTCGCTCGAGGGCAACGGCACCCAGCCGCCGCGGCGCGACCCGCAGGTGACGGGCGGGGCCGTCCTGCTGCGCGGCGACGTGCTGGAGCGGCTGGACGGCGACCGCAGCGAGCCGGTCGCCGACCTGCCGTCGCTGGAGGGGCTGGGGCCCAGCCACCCGGCCTCCGGCTACGGCGGCGGCACGCTGGCGGTGCTGGTGCAGGAGCGCAGCCAGCTGCGCGCGCTCGTCCCGGGAACCGAGGAGGTCTCCGAGGCCTTGGTGGAGGGCGCCGACCTCACCGCGCCGTCCTTCGACTGGCGCGGCTGGGTCTGGACCTCGCCGGCGGTGTCCGCCGGGATCGTGCTGGCCGCGCTGCCCAACGCCAACACGGTCGAGGTCGACGCGGCCTGGTTGGCCGGTCGCCGGGTCACCTCCCTGCGGGTCTCCCGCGACGGCGCCCGCGTGGTGGTGGCGTCCACGGCCCCCGACGGCACGGCGCACGTCGACGTGGCCGGGGTCGTCCGCGCCACCGACTTCGCGCCGCAGCAGCTCACCGACCCGCTGCCCGTCGGCGTCGGCAGCGACCTCGTGCTCGCCGAGGAGGCGGTCTGGGTCGACGAGAACCGGGTCGCCGTCCTCGGCCGCCGCGCCGGCGACGAGGAGACCCGGGTGCTGCCGGTCGAGATCGGGGGGCTCGTCCTCGACCCGTCCGCCCCGGTGCCCGGCGCCGTGACGCTCACAGCGGCGCGGGGCGACCGCACGCTGCTGGTCTCCACCTCCGACGGACGGCTGCTGGTGCAGCAGGGTGCGGCCTGGGCCGAGGTGCCCGGTGCCGAGGGCGCCCGCGACCCGGCGTTCGAGGGCTGAGCGGCCCGCCGTCCACAGCCGGCTCGGCGCCCGGCCCGTCCACAGGCGGGCGACGGCTGGTGCGGTGGCGTCGCCGCCCGTACGCAGGCTCGTCCGCGTGCGTACCGCCAGGCACCGCCGCCCCGCCCGCTCTCCCGCCGCGGCGCTCGGCAGCGCCCTGGTGCAGGCCGCCGGGCTGGCGCTGCCGGTGGGCTGCGCCGGGTGCGGCCGGCCCGACCTGGCGCTGTGCCGGCCCTGCCTGCACGCCCTGGTGGGGCCGGGCTCCCCGGTCGCCCGGGTCACCGGCTCGGGTCCGCCGTGGTGGCCGCCCGACCTGCCGCTGCACTGCGTGACGGCCTACCGCGGCCCCGTCCGGGAGGCGCTGGTCGCGTGGAAGGACCACGGCCGCGCCGACCTCACGCCCGCCGTCGGTGCCGGGCTGGCGCGAGCGGTCCGCTCCCTGCTCCGCGAGGTCGTCTGCGCCGGCCCCGTCCTCGACGGTCCGGTCCTGGCCGTGCCGGTCCCCTCGGCCGGGGCGCGGGTGCGCGAGCGAGGCGCCGACCTCGTCGCGGCCGCCGCCCGCCGGGGACCGCTTCCCGTGGCGGCGGTGCTGCGCCAGGGACGAGGGGCGGCCGACCAGGCCGGGCTCGACCGCGAGCAGCGCCGGGCCAACCTCGCGGGCCGCGTCCGGTGCACGTCGGCGGGCGCGCGGGCGGTCGCCGGGCGCGCGGTGGTGCTGGTCGACGACGTCGCCACGACCGGGGCCAGCCTGGCCGAGGCGGCACGCGCGGTCACCGCCGTCGGAGGACGGGTGGTCGGGGCGGCCACCCTCGCCGCCACGCCACCCCGCGATGGGGTGGGCACGGCGCAGACGGTGGACTAACGTCGGAGGACGGAAGACCCAAGCCGTCGCCGACGAGAGGATCTCCCACTGTGGACATCGTGGTCACCGCCCTGCACGTCGAGGTCCCGGACCGGTTCCGCCGGCACCTGGAGGAGAAGCTCGCGAAGGTCGAGCAGCTCAGTCCGCGGTTGCAGCGGATCGACGTCAAGATCAGCCACGAGTCCAACCCCCGCCAGGCCGACACCAGCGAGCGGGTCGAGCTGACCGTGCGCGCCCGCGGACCCGTGATCCGCGCCGAGGCGTGCGCCGACGACCCCTACGCCGCGCTCGACCTCGCGCAGGAGAAGCTGATGGAGCGGCTGCGCCGGGCGCGCGACCGCCGCAAGGTGCACCACGGCCGCCGCCAGCCCGCCACCGTCCGCGACGGCGAGGGCTTCGTCCCCGACGAGGACGGCCCGGCCGAGGGCGACGAGCCCACCGGCGAGCTCGGCGAGTCGCCGATCGCGTTCCGCGAGAAGACCCACGTCGCCGCGCCGATGACCGTGTCCGAGGCGGTCGACCAGATGGAGCTCGTCGGGCACGACTTCTACCTGTTCTCCGACGTCGAGTCCGGCCGGCCGAGCGTGGTCTACCGGCGCCGCGGGTGGAGCTACGGCGTGCTCCGGCTGGAGGCCTCCACCGCCGAGGCCCTGGCCGAGCAGAACGGCGCCGGTACGGCCGATCAGGCGGCTGCAGCCGTCGGCTGAGCCGTCCGCGTCCCGAACCAGCCCGAACACCCTCCGGACGGACGATCCACCCCAGGACGCCCGGTGGCATGATGCTGAGCGCGGGTCCGTCCGGACCGCCGGACGCGGGGAGTCGGGAGGTGGCCGTGAGCGAGCGGATCCGCGTGCTCGTGGCCGACGACCACGTCCTGTACCGGCGCGGCCTGGAGATGGTGCTCGGGGCCGAGGACGACATCGAGATCGTCGGCGAGGCCGGCGACGGCACCGAGGCGGTCGCGCGCGCGGTCGACCTGCTGCCCGACGTCGTGCTGATGGACGTGCGGATGCCCCGCCGGTCCGGCATCGAGGCCTGCTCGGACATCAAGAGCGCCGTGCCGAGCGCCAAGATCGTCATGCTCACCATCAGCGACGAGGAGAGCGACCTGTTCGAGGCGGTGCGCGCCGGGGCCAACGGGTACCTGCTCAAGGACGTCCCCGGCGAGGACATCGCCGAGGGCATCCGCGCCGTGGTGGGCGGTCAGTCGCTGATCAGCCCGTCGATGGCCGGCGCCCTGCTCGCCGAGTTCACCGAGCTGTCCAAGCGCTCGGCCGAGCCCCGCGTGCCGGTGCCGCGCCTCACCGAGCGCGAGCTCGAGGTGCTGCGGCTGGTGGCGCGCGGGATGGCCAACAAGGACATCGCCACCAGCTTGTTCATCTCCGAGAACACCGTGAAGAACCACGTCCGCAACATCCTGGAGAAGCTCCAGCTGCACTCCCGGATGGAGGCCGTGGTCTACGCGGTCCGAGAGAAGATCCTCGACCTGTCGTGACGGGCGCGCACCCGGCCCTCGGCCCGGACGTGCTGCTCGACGGCGAGACCGTCCAGGACGCCGACCTCACCGGCGTTCGGGCCGGCAACGCCCGGCTGATGGAGTGCACCTTCACCTCCTGCGTGCTCGACGACGTCTCGCTGCGGCGCTCGCGGCTGGTCGACTGCTCGTTCACCGCCGTCCGCAGCACGGCGCTCGACCTGGCCGACGCCGAGCTGCTCGACGTCGCCTGGGACGGCTGCCGGCTCGGGGCGGTGCAGGCGTTCGGCGCCGAGCTCACCCGCGTGCAGGTCACCGGGGGCAAGGTCGACTACCTCAACCTGCGCGACGCCACCGCCGTCGACCTGCACCTCACCCGTGTCGTCGTGGGCGACCTCGACCTGTCCGGCGCCACGGTCAAGCGGCTGCGGCTGGAGGACGTCACGATCGAGCGCCTCGACCTCGGCCGGGCCACGCTCACCGACGTCGACCTGCGCGGCGCCCGCCTGCACCGCATCGACGGTCTGGCCGGCCTGTCGGGCGCGGTGATCAGCAGCACCCAGCTGGTCGAGCTCGCCCCCCTGCTGGCCGCCCACGTCGGACTCGAGGTCCGCGACGGCTAGCGCAGTGAGGAGGGGTGGGCCCAGGCGGCGTCCATCTCCTCGGCGAGCAGGTCGAAGCGCAGGTGGTCGACCACGCGGCCGGCACCGGTGCGCGCGGCGTCGCGGTCGCGCCCGACCCGGGTGAAGCCGACCGCCCGGGCGACGCCCTCGGACCCGGTGTTGCCCTCCGCCACCAGCAGCAGGACGCGGCGCAGCCCGAGGCCGCCCTCGTCCAGGCCGAGCAGCGCGTGCCGGGTCACCACGCGCACCGCGCGGGTGGCCACGCCGCGACGCCGGGCGTCGGGGTGGACCCAGTAGCCGACCTCCCCGGTGGGGGACAGCCCGTTCCCGAGGCCGCTCAGCGCCACCTGGCCCAGCAGGTGCTCGGGCCGGTCGCGGTCGACCACCGCCCAGTGCACGCCGTTGCCGAGGGCCTCGGCCTCCTGCACGGTCTCGAGGTAGTGCCGGGCCTCGTCCAGGCCGTAGGGATCGGGCAGGTCCGGCAACCAGGAGCGGGTGGTCGGGTGCGCGCAGGCCTGCATGATCCGCTCGGCGTCGTCCGGCCCGTTCGGGCGCAGCAGCAGCGTGCCCACCTCGAGCTCGGGGACCTCCAGCCACGGCACCACCGGGCGCAGCGGGTCGCCGCGGCGCAGCGAACCGGTCCAGCCGTCCACCGGCCGACCGCGGTGGGGCAGGAGGCCGCGCACGCGGCCCTCGACCCGGAATCCGCACGCCCACGCCACCCGGCGCGAGGCCCAGTTGCCGACCTGCGCCTGCCAGAGCAGCACCCCGGCGCCCGGGCCACCGTCGGCGGCCGGCGCGAACGCCCACCGGGCCGCCTCGCGCAGCGCCGCCGACGTCGCGCCGCGTCCCCACGCGTCGCGACCGAGGACGTAGCCGACGTCGAGCGCGCCGTCGCCGCGCGGCCGCAGCCCGAGCTGGCCGGCGGGCTCGCCGTCGAGGTCGATCATCCAGGTCCACTCGGCGCCGGTCTCCTCGTGCCACGCGGCGGCCCGCCCCGAGACCCACGAGGTCGCGTGCTCGGGCAGGAACGGCACGGGCGGACCGCTCAGCCACCGGTGCACCCGCTCGTCCGCGTACATCCGCACCAGCGCGTCGGCGTCCGCGTCGCGGTGCGGGCGCAGCACGACCTCGTCACCGGCGCGGGTGGCGGAGCGGAGCACGGGCTGCTGCACGCCCCCACCCTGGCGGGTACCCGGTGCCCCGGCAACGACGGGACGCGGTGGACGTGGCCGTGGGCAGGACGGCCCTGGCCGTACTCCCAGCGGGTGACGCGTGCCGTGGCGACTGAGCCGATCCGGTCTGCCTGCGCCGTTCCAGCCACTCGCCCGCACGCACGTCCCTAGCGTTCGCTCGACCGCTCGGGGATCTGCAAGGACGAGAGGTGACGCGCCTCACCCGCTCGGGTGCGGTGCGCGGAAGGACGCAGCATGAAGCGGACGATGGCGATCACGGTGGCGGCGGGGGCCCTGCTGATGGGGACGGTGGCGGGCCCGGCGGCGGCCTCGGAGCAGGCCGACCTCGGGTGCACCCCGGGGTACTGGAAGCAGTCCCAGCACTTCGACTCGTGGGAGGAGGCCAGGCCGAACCGCCTCCTCACCCAGGGGGACTCGGAGAACCGTTCCTTCACCCCGACCGGTGACCGGGTCGACGACACCTTCCTGATGGCACTGGGCTACAAGGGCGGGCCGGGAGCGGACGGGGCGGAGCGGATCCTGCTGCGTGCCGCGGTGGCCGCCTGGCTCAACGCGGCCAACGAGACGACCGGGTACCCGATCCGGCGGGCTGAGTTCATCCCGGAGGTGAACGCGGCGATCCAGAGCGGCGACCGGGCGCGCATGCTCGAGCTGGCCACCTACCTCGACGGCCTGAACAACCTGGGGTGCCCGCTCAGCTGAACCCCGGCACGACACCCGTGCACGACGCCGGTCGCCCGCCAGCACCGAGGAGGGCGGCCGGCGTCGTGCGTACGATGGGCTCGAGCCTGATCCCGGCCTGACGCCCGACCCGACGGAGTGAGACGTGCCCATCCTCGATCGAATCCTGCGCGCCGGCGAGGGCCGGATGGTCAAGCGTCTGCAGACGCTGGCGAGCCAGGTCAACTCCCTCGAGGACGACTTCGTCGCGATGACCGACGCGGAGCTGCGCGAGGAGACCGACCGGTTCAAGGCGCGGATCGCCGACGGCGAGGCGCTGGACCACCTCCTGCCGGAGGCGTTCGCCACCGTGCGCGAGGCCGCCAAGCGCTCGCTCGGGCAGCGCCCGTTCGACGTCCAGCTCATGGGCGGGGCGGCGCTGCACCAGGGCAACATCGCCGAGATGAAGACCGGCGAGGGCAAGACCCTCGTGGCGACGCTGCCGGCCTACCTCAACGCCCTCACCGGCGAGGGTGTCCACGTCATCACGGTCAACGACTACCTGGCCAAGTACCAGTCCGACCTGATGGGGCGCGTGCACCGCTTCCTCGGCCTGAGCGTCGGCTGCGTCCTCGACCCGATGCGCCCGGACGAGCGCCGCGTGCAGTACGACTGCGACATCACCTACGGCACCAACACCCAGTTCGGCTTCGACTACCTGCGCGACAACATGGCGTGGGCCTCGACCGAGCTGGTGCAGCGCGGCCACCACTTCGCGATCGTCGACGAGGTCGACTCGATCCTCATCGACGAGGCCCGTACCCCGCTGATCATCTCCGGGCCCGCCACCGGCGACGCCACCCGCTGGTACGCCGAGTTCGCCAAGGTCGTGCGGCTGCTGCGCGCCGAGCGCGACTACGAGGTCGACGAGAAGAAGCGCACCGTCGGCGTGCTGGAGACCGGGATCGAGAAGGTCGAGGACTACCTCGGCATCGACAACCTCTACGACTCGGTGAACACGCCGTACGTCGGGTACCTCAACAACGCGATCAAGGCCAAGGAGCTGTTCAAGCGCGACAAGGACTACGTCGTGCAGGACGGCGAGGTGATGATCGTCGACGAGCACACCGGGCGGATGCTCGCCGGTCGCCGGTACAGCGAGGGCATGCACCAGGCGATCGAGGCCAAGGAGGGCGTGCAGATCAAGGCGGAGAACCAGACCCTCGCCACGATCACGCTGCAGAACTACTTCCGCATGTACGACAAGCTCGCGGGGATGACCGGTACCGCCACCACCGAGGCGGCGGAGTTCCAGGGCACCTACGAGCTCGGGGTGATCCCGATCCCGACGAACCAGCCGATGCTGCGAGAGGACCAGCCCGACCTGGTCTACAAGACCGAGGTCGCCAAGTACGAGGCCGTCGTCGAGGACATCGTCGACCGGCACGGCAAGGGCCAGCCGATCCTGGTCGGCACGGTCAGCGTCGAGAAGAGCGAGTACCTGTCGGCGCAGCTGAAGAAGCAGGGCGTCCGGCACGAGGTGCTCAACGCCAAGCAGCACGCGCGGGAGGCCACGGTCGTCGCGATGGCCGGGCGCAAGGGCGCGGTGACGGTGGCGACGAACATGGCCGGCCGCGGGACCGACATCATGCTCGGCGGCAACGCCGAGTTCCTCGCCGTGCAGCGGATGGACGAGCTCGGCCTCGACCCGGCCGAGAACGCCGAGGAGTACGAGGCGCAGTGGCCGAAGGTCCTCGAGGAGGCCAACGAGCAGGTCGCGGCCGGTCACGAGGAGGTGCTCGAGCTCGGCGGGCTGTACGTCCTCGGCACCGAGCGGCACGAGTCGCGCCGGATCGACAACCAGCTGCGCGGACGCTCCGGCCGTCAGGGCGACCCGGGCGAGTCGCGGTTCTACCTGTCCCTCACCGACGACCTGATGCGGCTGTTCAACTCCGGCATGGCCGAGAACCTGCTGTCGCGCGCCGGCATCCCGGACGACGTCCCGCTCGAGTCGAAGATGGTCAGCCGCGCGATCCAGAGCGCGCAGAGCCAGGTCGAGGCGCGCAACTTCGAGATCCGCAAGAACGTCCTGAAGTACGACGACGTGATGAACCGCCAGCGCGAGGTCATCTACGCCGAGCGGCGGCGGGTCCTCGAGGGTGCCGACCTGCACGAGCAGGTGCGGCACTTCATCGACGACGTCGTCACCGCCTACGTCGAGGCGGCCACCTCGGAGGGCTTCGGCGAGGACTGGGACCTCGACCAGCTCCTCACCGCGCTGAAGACGCTCTACCCGGTCTCGCTCACCAAGGCCGAGCTCGAGGAGGAGTTCGGCGGCGCCGCGCAGATCACCGCGCCGCGGCTGGCCGAGGAGCTGCGCTCGGACGCCCAGCACGCCTACGACCAGCGCGAGAAGGCGGTCGGCGACGACGCGATGCGCGAGCTGGAGCGCCGCGTCGTGCTGTCGGTGCTCGACCGCAAGTGGCGCGAGCACCTGTACGAGATGGACTACCTGCAGGAGGGCATCTCGCTGCGCGCGATGGCCCAGCGCGACCCGCTCGTGGAGTACCAGCGCGAGGGCTTCCAGCTGTTCCAGGCGATGACCGAGGCCATCAAGGAGGAGTCGGTCGGCTACCTGTTCAACCTCGAGGTGCAGAAGCCGGCCGAGGGCGCGGAGGGCGAGCAGCCCGCCGACGGTGCCCCCGTGGTGCTGGCCAAGGGCCTGGACGCCCCCGACCGGTCGGCGCCGCTGCAGTACAGCGCCCCCACCGAGGACGGCGACGTCGAGGTGCACTCCGAGGCGGGCGTCGACGAGCAGGCCGCCGCGAAACCGGTCAGCAAGGCCCGGCGGAAGAAGGACGGCAAGCGGCGCTGACGGCGGCACCCGACGAGGAAGGCCCCCGCAGCGATCTGCGGGGGCCTTCGTCGTGCTCTGCGCGTCCGGTGAGTCTGCGCGTCCGGTGAGTCTGCGCGTCCGGTGAGGTCCGCTCAGCCGACCTCGAGCGCGGTGGCGCGCCAACGGCCGTCGAGGCCCTCGAGCCGGACGGCGACGGCGCGGACGCGGTCGGCGTCGACGACGACCGCGCTGGCCTCGGCGACGCCGTCGGCGGGCAGGCACACCCGCACGCCGCGGACCACGGCCTGGCGGGTGCTGGGGGCGGCGCCACGGCGCATCCGGCCCGCGAGGGCGGCGCGACGGGTGAGGGCCACGTGGACGTCGTGGCTGAGCCAGCGCACGAGCTGGCCCGCCGGACGGACGCCGCCGAGCACCTCGACGACCGCCTGCACCAGCGCGGCGCAGGTGGCGTGCGGGTCGGGCAGCTGGGTCGACGACGTGGGCTGGCGGCCGAAGTCGGGGTCGTCGGCGAGCGAGCGCTCGACGGCGGTGAAGCTCAGGGCCAGAGCGCCCTGGGTCAGCGCGACCGACGGACCCCGCTGCGGCTCGGCGCCGGGCGCCGGCTCCGTGACCGGCACGGGCAGCGCCCGCAGCCTGGGTCTGGTGATGGTTCCTGTTCCGCTCATCCTCGTCGTACCCCTCCCCCTGGACGTGACCACACTGTACCTAGTCAACGCATCGGGCGGTGACTAGTCACTCGCACGTGTGGACGGGTGCGACGACCGTCCGGTTCCCGTGGTCGGCAGGTCAACCGTCCGGCCCAGCCACGTGATCGGCCGGCGGGACGAGCTGCTGCCCCGGGACGAGCAGGTCGGGGTCCGCGCCCACGACGTCGCGGTTGGCCGCGTACCAGCGGGGCCACTCGGCGGCGATCTCGGCGTCGGACGCCGTGGACCCGAGCCCGCGGGCCGCGAGGTCCCACAGGGTGTCCCCGCGGCGGACCGTCACCAGCACGCGCTCGTCCGCCGGCTGGCGGGCGCCGGACAGCAGGACGGGGTCGATCGGCTCCGCCACGGTGCGCGCCGGCACCGGTGGCGTGGCGGTCGGTCGCCAGCCGGGGTCCGGCGCCGGCTCGACCGGGTCCGTCGGCGTGGCGGGGTCCGAGCGCACCGGGGCGGCCGCCTGCCCGGTCGTGGTGGTGGTGATGGGCGTGGTCGGTCGCCAGCCGGGGTCGATCGCGTCGACGGCGGGGGAGGCCGCGGGTGCGCCGGCGGCGAGCGTCACGCCGAGGACGACGGCCGTTCCCCGGTGCACGAGGGCCGGCACGAGCGGTGGCCGGAGGGCAGGACCCGCGCGCAGTGCCGCTGCCGCGGTGAGGACGCCCACCAGCAGCACGGCGGCGACGAGGGTGCCCGCGGTGGCGGCGACGGCCACCACGACGTCGTCCGGACCCCAGCCGGGTCCGCCGAGCCCGCCCCAGGCTCCGACCGCCTCGACCGCGAGCCGGGCAGCCACCGCGGCGAGCAGGAGCAGGGCGACGCCCAGGCGGACCCATCCCCGGGGCGACGGCCGCGTCGTCCTGCCCATGAAAGCTCCTGTTCGTCGTCGTTTGACGCCGGACGGTAGACAACGTCGGCGGGTGTTGTCCAGTGCTGACCGGGCGGCTACTCTCCGGTCCCGTGCGCTGGCAGTCGCTGTTCGACGACCTCGAGGCCCAGCTCGACCGCGAGGACCGCGCCGAGCGGGACGCCGAGCTGGCCGAGCGCGTGCGCGCCGAGCGCGCCGAGGTGGCACTGGCCGACCGGTTGCTCGCGCACACCGGCAGCCGGCTCGCGATCGCGCTGCCGGGCGGTCAGGTGCAGGGCGTGGTGCTCGACGTCGCACCGCAGTGGGTGCTGCTGGTGGAGGAGGGTGCCGCGGCCCGCACGCCGGTGCTGGTGCCCACCCGGGCGGTCGTCGCCGTGCGGGGGCTGGCCCGCGCCGTCGCTCCCGCGCCCGGTCCGGCGCTGCGCCGGCTCGGCGTGGGTCACGTGCTGCGCGGCCTCGCGCGCGACCGGGCACCGGTGAGCGTGCACGCCGGTGGCGAGGTGCTCACCGGGACGATCGACCGGGTGGGGGCCGACCACCTCGACCTGGCGCTGCACGACCTCGGGGAGCCGCGGCGCGGTGGCGCGGTCGGTGCGGTGGCGGCGGTGGCGTTCGAGCACCTGGCCCAGGTGCGGGGCGGTGCGCCGTGAGCGAGGCGCAGCGCCGTGAGCACTCAGTCCTGCGCGGGCTCGGTCTCGGGGTCGAGCCGTCCGGCCCGCACCCCGGCCTTGGTCTCGGCGTACATCCGCTGGATGTACTCCTCCAGCGCCGTGGTCTCGATCCGCCACTGGCCGCGCCCGCCGACCTTGATCGCGGGCAGGTCGCCGGAGCGGACGAGCGCGTACGCCTGGGCGGACGAGACGTTGAGGATCTCGGCGACGTCGGTGAGCGGGAGGAACCGGTGGGCCATCACGACCTCCTGATCGGTGCAGCGGGTGGGTCGTCGTTGTCGATCTTGGCACACGGACACGACGTGATGGGACCCTGTGCGGCGGTCAGCAGGGCGGATCCGGTCCGATGGCAGCACTCGCGGGAGCTCGACGGTGTTTGACAGGATCTGCGCCGATACGTCCGGACCCAGGGGGAGCACGTGACCACCACCGACCTGCCCGCGCCCGCCGCCACCCGGCTGCGCGCACCGTCCTGGCGCGACCCGCGCCTGCTCGTCGGGCTGCTGCTCGTGCTCGGGGCCGTGGTGCTGGGCGCCCGCGTGGTCGCCGCGGCCGACGACACCAGTCCGTACTACGCCGCGGCCCGGCCGCTCGTGCCGGGCGACCGGGTGGGGGCCGACGACGTGCGGGTCGTCGACGTGCGGCTCCCTGACTCGGCGGACGGCTACGTCGCCGCCCGCGACCCGCTGGCACCCGGCACGGTCGCGACCCGCACCGTCGGCGAGGGCGAGCTGCTGCCGCGGTCGGCGCTCGGTACCCAGGGCGACGTCGCCCTGCAGCCGGTGGGCATCCCGGTCGAGGCCGCGGCGTCCGGGCTCGGCACCGGCGCGGTCGTCGACGTCTGGGTCGCGCTGCCCGACCCCGAGCGGGCCGGGTCGTTCCTCGAGCCCGAGCGCACCGTGCAGGGCGCCACCGTCGCCGGGGTCACCGACTCCGGCTCGTCCCTCGGCGGCACCGGCGGTCGCACCGTCGAGGTGCTGCTCGAGCAGGACGCCCTCGCCGACGTCCTCGGCGCGCTGGCCAACGACGCCGTCGTGTCGCTCGTGCCCGCGCCCGGTCAGGGCGGCTGACGTGGCGGGCCGCCACCCGGTCCTCACCGCGCTGAGCGCCGCGTACGAGGCCGACCTGGTCGGCGCGCTCGAGCGGGCCCGCGGCGAGGTGCTCGTGGTCCGGCGCTGCGTCGACCTGGCCGACCTGCTGGCGGCCGCGTCGGGCGGCCGGGCGGTCGCGGTGCTCGTCTCGGCCGACCTGCGCCGCCTCGACCGCGACGCCCTCGCCCGGCTCCGCGCCCAGGGGCTCGCGGTCGTGGGTGTCGCCGACCCGGGTTCTGCTGAGCAGGCCGAGCGGCTCCGGGTGCTCGGCGTCGAGCACGCCGTGGCGGCGGACGCCGAGCCCGCCCTGGTGGATCTGGCTGTGGCAGAGGCGCTCTCGCGCCCGACACCGCGTCCGTGGTCGGTGGCGTCGCCGGCTGACCCGGCCGACGCGATCGTCGCCCACCCGGACGTCGTCGGCGGCGCGGACGGCGCCGGCGCGGACCCGCACGACGACGCACCCCGGGCCGGCCGGCTGGTCGCCGTCTGGGGCCCGGTCGGCTCGCCGGGGCGCACCACCGTGGCGACCACGCTGGCCGCCGAGCTCGCCCTGCTGCGCCACGACACCCTGCTCGTCGACGCCGACACCTACGGCGCCAGCGTGGCCCAGACGCTCGGCGTGCTCGACGAGGCGCCGGGCCTGGCCGCGGCCTGCCGGTCGGCCACGGCGGGCAACCTCGACCCGGTCCAGCTGGCGCGGCTGTCGCCGGTGGTGGCGCCGCACCTGCGCGTGCTCACCGGCATCACCCGCGCCGACCGCTGGCCGGAGGTGGGCGCCACCGGGCTCGAGCAGGTGTGGGCGGCGGCGCGGGCCCTCGGGCCGTGGACGGTGGTCGACACCGGCTTCGCCCTGGAGCGCGACGAGGAGCTGACGTACGACACCCTCGCCCCGCGGCGCAACGCCGCGACGCTCTCGGCGCTGGAGGCCGCCGACGTCGTCGTGGCCGTCGGTGCGGCCGACCCGGTCGGGATGCAGCGGCTGGTGCGCGGTCTCGGCGAGCTGGCCGAGCTGTTCGCGCAGGTGCGGCCGCGGGTGGTGCTCACCCGGGTGCGGTCGTCCGCCGTCGGGTCCGACCCGCAGCGGCGGGTCACCGACGCGCTGCGCCGGTACGCGGGCGTCGAGCGCGTGGTCGCCGTCCCGGACGACCGCCCGGCCCTCGACGCCGCGCTGCTGGCCGGTCGCACGCTCACCGAGCACGCGCCGTCCTCGCCCGCGCGCACCGCGCTCGCCGGGCTCGCGGCCGAGCTCACCGGCGCGCTGCCGGCCGGGCGCGGACGCCGCCGGGCCCGCGGTACCGCCCGGACGGCATGATGGCGGCGTGAGCACCCCGGCCGTCCCGTCCGCGCTCGTCGTCGACTGGGGCGGTGTGCTCACCGTCCCGCTGTCCCAGGCCTTCGGCGGGTGGGCCGCCCGCGAGGGCGTCGGCATGGACGTCTACCGCGACACCCTGCGGGAGTGGGGCGCGGTCGAGCCGGCGCCCGAGCGGGGCACCGACGAGGTGGCGGGTGGCTCGCTGGGGGCCGACGTCGCGTCCGGACCGGTGGCCGCCCTGGAGCGCGGCGAGCTGGACCGGACGGAGTTCGAGCGCGACCTGGCCGCCGAGCTGACCCGCCGCGGCGTCACCGTGCGCGCCGACGGGCTGCTCGACCGGATGCTGTCGGGCCTCGAGGCCCCCGAGCCGCGGATGCACGCGCTGGTGCGGGCGGCCCGGCAGGCGGGGCTGCGCACGGCCCTGCTGTCGAACTCCTGGGGCAACACCTACGACCGCACCGGCTGGGACGACATGTTCGAGGTGGTCGTGATCTCCGGCGAGGTGGGCATGCGCAAGCCGGAGGCGCGGATCTTCACCCACACCGTCGAGCGGCTCGGTCTCGCGCCGCAGCAGTGCGTGATGGTCGACGACCTGCCGTCCAACGTCGCCGGGGCCGAGGCGGTGGGCATGCACGCGGTGCTGCACCGTGAGGTCGACACCACCGTGCGCACGATCTCGGGACTCACCGGGGTGGACCTGTCCGGGGTGTAGGGGTGCGGACGGTGCTGCCCGTCTAGGGTGCGACGTGGGGCGGCCAGGGCGGCCGTCCCGGAGCGGGAAGGAGCTGTCGCCGGTGTCGAACCGCCTCACGCCGCTGGACGTGTCGTTCCTGTACCTCGAGGAGCCCACGACCGTCATGCACGTGGGCTCGGTGATGGTGTTCGACGCTCCCGCAGACGGTTTCGACTACGAGGCGCTGGTGCGCCACATCGCCGCGCGGATCGCGTTCGTGCCCCGCTACCGCCAGCGGGTGCGCCAGGTGCCGGGGCGGCTCGCGAACCCGCTCTGGGTCGACGACCAGCGCTTCGACCTCAGCTACCACGTACGGCGCTCCGCGCTGCCGCGGCCGGGGACGATGGCGCAGCTGCGCGACCTCGTGGCCCGGGTGATGCCGCGCCACCTCGACCGCAGCCGACCCCTGTGGGAGGCCTACGTCGTGGAGGGTCTCGAGGGCGGCCGGTTCGCGATCGTCACCAAGTCGCACCAGGCGCTGGTCGACGGCGTCAACGCGGTCGACCTCGCGCAGGTGATCCTCGACGACACCCCTTCTGCGACACCGCTTCCCGCTGACACCTGGCACCCGTCGAGGGAGCCGTCCCTGGTCGAGCTCATCACGGGCGCGGTCACCGACGCCGTGCAGCGCCCGACCCAGGTGCTCGACACGGTGCGCGCCGGCGCGGGTGACCTGCGCGTCAACGTCGACAAGGTCGTCGGCGCGCTCGGGAACCTCGCCCGCACCGCCACCAACCCCGCGCCGGACTCGCCGCTCAACGTCGAGATCGGCGAGCACCGCAGGTTCGGCACCGTCGCCACCGAGCTCGACGACTACCGCGAGATCCGCGCCTTCCACGCGACCGGCGGCCGTCGGCGCGGCAAGCGGGCCGTCGAGGCGCAGATCAGCGTCAACGACGTGGTGCTCGCGACCCTGGCCGGCGCCCTGCGCGAGTGGATGCTCACGCGCGGCGCGCGGGTGGCGCCCACCACGAGCGTGCGGGCGATGGTCCCGGTCAGCGTGCGGTCCGACGACCCGTCGTCCGGTCCGAACATCTCCCGCGTCGAGCAGCTGCTCGTCGACCTCCCGCTGGGGGAGCCGAACGCCACGGTGCGGCTGCAGCAGGTGGCCTACCAGATGAAGGCGCACGCCGACACCGGTCGTGCCGTCCCGGCGCGACGGCTCGCCGAGGTGGGCGGCTTCGCGCCCACCACGCTGCACTCGCTCGGTGCGCGGGTGGCCAGCGGCCTGTCGCGGCGGGTGTTCAACCTGCTCGTCACCAACGTCCCAGGGCCGCAGCACGCGCTGTACGCGGCCGGCGCCGAGCTGCAGCAGACCTACCCGGTGATCCCGCTCGCGAAGGGGCAGGGCCTGGCCGTCGGGCTGACGTCGTACAAGGGCGGGGTCTTCTACGGGCTCAACGCCGATCGCGAGGCGATGCCCGACCTCGAGGTGCTGTGCCAGTGCGTCACCGAGTCGCTCGAGGAGCTGCGGGAGACGATCCGGTGACCCGGCGGTGGGGTCTGGTCCTCGGCGGCGGCGGCGTGCTCGGCGGCGCGTGGATGGTCGGCGCCCTCGGCGCGCTCCAGCAGGTGCAGGGGCTCGACCCCCGCGACGCCGACCTGCTGATCGGCACGTCGGCGGGCTCGGTGACGGCCGCCTTGCTCGGTGCCGGCGTCAGCGTCGAGGAGCTGCGTGCCCACCAGCTCGGCGAGCACGCCCGGTCCGGCCCCCTGGCCCGGCTCGGCTGGGACTACGAGACCGCCACCGGCGGTGCCCTGCCGCCGCGGCCGCGTGCCGGGCTGGGCTCGGCCGCCCTGGTGTCGCAGGGCGCCGCGAAGCTGCGCCAGCTGCCGCCCACCGCGGTGCTGTCCGCCCTGATGCCCGAGGGGCGCGGCTCGCTGGAGACCGTGGGCAAGCTGATCGCCGACGTCCAGGCCGAGGTGGGTGCCCCACCCGGCGGCGTGGTCGCCCCATCCCGGCGTGCGCGCCGTCGCGATGGACTACGAGTCCGGGCGCCGGGTGGCGTTCGGGGAACCGGGCTCGCCGCCGGCCTCCCTCTCCGACGCCGTGATGGCGTCGTGCGCGATCCCCGGCTGGTACCAGCCGGTCGTGGTGCACGGGGTGCGGTACATCGACGGCGGAGCGGCGTCGTCCACCAACATCGACCTGCTCGCCGGGCACGACCTCGACGAGGTGTTCGTCCTGGCCCCGATGGTGTCCTTCGCGCTCGACGCCCCGCACGGCGTCACCGCGCGGCTCGAGCGGGCCTGGCGCCAGCGGGTCACGCGCCGAGCGCTGCGCGAGGTCGCCAAGGTGCACGCCGAGGGCACCGACGTCACCGTCCTCGGCCCCGGTCCGGAGGACCTGGAGGCGATCGGTGCCAACCTGATGGACGTCACCCGCCGCCGGCTCGTGCTCGACACGGCGATCCGGACGACGGCGGTGGAGCTCGAGGACCCGGAGCAGCTGGAGGCGCTGGTGCACCAGGTGGAGTCGCAGCCCGAGATCGAGGTGCCCGAGGGCGTCGACGGCGCAACCGGCACGCAGCTGGACGCGGGATGAGGGTCTTCGTCCCGGGAACGGGACCGCTTCTGGCGCGATGGGTCTCGTCGGGAGAGATCACGATCGAGCTCACCGCGCACGCCGTCACGCCGGCGCTGCGCGAGTGGTACACCGAGGGCGACGCCGAAGAGCTCGAGTACGCCGCGATGGTCGAGGCGGCCGAGGCCTCCCTCCGCCTGCTGGGCGACGACCCCACCGCACCGCGCCGCCGGCTGGTGCTGGCCGCCGAGGTCGACGTCGCCATCACGCTCCCGGACGGCGACACCGGCCCGCGGTCGCAGGTCCTGCTGCCAGGCCCCCTCTCGCTGTCCGACGTCGTCAGCCTGCACGTCGACGACGAGGACGCCGAGGACGACGTCGCCGCCGCCGCGCAGGCGGTCGAGGCCGCCGACACCGGTGACGACGACGCGCAGTTCGTGGTCGACGGCGCCGAGGGCCACGACCTGCTCTGGTTCGACACCACCGAGACGTCCCTGGTGCTCACCGAGCTCGGGGCCGGCTGAGGCCGCAGCATGAGCGCGGTGCTCGACGCGGTGCGCGTGCCGGTGGTGCAGGCGCCGATGGCGGGCGTGTCCGGCGGGGCGCTGGCCGCCGCGGTGTCCGCCGCCGGTGGCCTCGGGATGGTGGCGCCCGGCCCTGCCACTCCTGCGTCCTGGGTCGCCGACGAGAGCCGGACCGCCCGCGGCGCAGGAGGTTTCGGCGTCGGGCTGATGGCGTGGGTGCTGCCCGACCGTCCGGACCTGCTCGACGTCGTCCTGGCCGACCCGCCGGCGCTCGTGAGCGTCAGCTACGGCCCGTTCGAGCAGTACCTCGGCCGTCTGCGCGAGGCGGGCTGCGAGGTCACCACCCAGGTCGGCACGGTCGAGGAGGCCCGCCGGGCGCTCGACGCGGGCGTCGACCTGCTCGTCGTCCGGGGCGCCGAGGCGGGCGGGCACGGCCGCGACGCCGTGGCGACGATGCCTCTGCTGCAGGAGGTCCTGGAGCTCGCCGACGTCCCCGTGCTCGCGGCCGGCGGCGTCAGCGGCCCGCGCGGGCTGGCGGCGGCGCTGGCGGCGGGCGCCGACGGCGTCTGGGTCGGCACCGCCTTCATGCTCTGCCACGAGGCCCTCACGGCGCCTGCGGTGCGGGCCCGGCTGGTGGCGGCGTCGTCGGGCGGCACCGAGTACTCCTCGCTCTTCGACCGCGGCGCCCGGCTCGGCTGGCCCGCCGAGTACGGCGGCCGGTACCTGCGCTCGGCCTTCACCGAGGCGTGGGAGGGCCGGGTCGACGAGATCGGCTCGGACGACGACGCCTTCGCCGCGATCGAGACCGCGCGCGCAGCCGGCGACGGCGAGGCGATGCCGGTGTACGCGGGTCAGGCGGTCGGTGCGCTGTCCACCGAGCGCTCCGCCGCCGAGGTGGTGGCAGACCTCGCCCGCGGTCTCGACCTGCTCGGCGCCGCGGCGCAGCGCTGGCTCCGGCTGAGCCCTAGAACGGGGACGGGAGACCGCTGTCGAGGGACATCAGGTCGTGGTCGACGCCGGTGCCGGCGAGCAGCCCGGACGCGGCGGCGGTGAGCACCGAGGCCAGCGGGCCGGGGTAGCTCGCCTGGTGCGCCATGTCGCCCGCGGCGTAGACGCCGGGCCGGCTGGTCTGGCCCATGATCCCGACCTCGACGCAGCCCGAGGGCAGCAGGTCGAGCCCGAGCTGCTCCGCGAACGGGGCGGCCTGGGCGAACGTCGGCGCGACGAACAGCCCGCCGACCTCCTCGGCCGGGCCGCCCTCGAGGTCGACCCGGGCGCCCGACCGCGCTGCGGCAGACCCCGAGGACGCGGCTCGGGGCGGACGGTGACGCCGGCGCGGACCAGGACGTCGCGGGACGCCTCGTCCAGCTCGCCGCCGTCGGCGAGCACCGTGATCCGCGAGGCGATCCGGCTCGACCAGCATCGCCACCCGGGCCACGTGCGGCCCGGAGCCGAGCACCGCGACGTGCTGCCCCGAGAACTCGTGGCCGTGGCAGTACGGGCAGTGCGCCACGACGCTGCCGAACAGCCCGTCCAGGCCGGGGTGCGGCGGCAGCGTGTCGCGCAGGCCGGTGGCGAGCAGCACCCGCCGGGTGCGCAGCGGCTCCCGCTGTCCGTCCGGGTCGTCGGCGAGGTGGACGACGAAGCCGTCGCCGTCGGGCTGAGACGTCGGTGGCGCCGACGTCGCGCACCTGCACGGTGCCGTACTGCGCCAGCTGCTCGCGGGCGATCGCGCGCAGCTCGGCCGGTGGCGTGCCGTCGCGCGAGACGAAGTTGTGCAGGTGGTCGGCGGGGTCGTTGCGGTACCCGCCTGGGTCGAGGACCACCACCGGCCGGTGCATCCGCCCGAGGGTGAGCGCTGCCTGCAGACCGGCGGGTCCACCACCGAGGATGACGACGTCCTGATCCACCTGGGGGTCCATCTGGTGCCTCCTGTTGCGTCCGGAACTTGTTTCTGCACAGAGTCTGTGACTTCATGTTGACATGAAGTCAAGCGAGACGCTCCTGAGCTGGTCGGTGGGCGAGGTCGCCGCCCGGTTCGACCTCGAGACGCACGTGCTGCGGTACTGGGAGGACGTCGGCCTGCTGGCGCCCGCGCGGGACCCCGCCGGCCGCCGCCGCTACGTCCGCGACGACGTCGTCCGGGTGGCGGTCGTCGTGCGCAACAAGGCGGCGGGGATGAGCCTGGACCAGATCCGGGTGCTGCTCGACTCCGGCTCCGCCGACCGGCACGCCGTGCTGCAGGCGCACCTGGACGACCTGGAGCGACGGATGGAGGAGATGCGGCGGTCCCGGGAGATGACCGAGCACGCGCTGCGCTGCCGGGCGCACGACGTGGCCACCTGCCCGCGCTTCCGGGCGCACCTCGACGGGCTGCTCGAGGGCTGAGCCGAGGACGTTGACAGCGGCCCGGTCGCGGCGGACCCTCCAGGGCAGGGCGACGCGGGGGAGGTCGGATGGGCACGCGGGTGGCGGGCGTCTCGGGCGCCCTGGCGGCGATCGGTCTCGCTGCGGCCGCGCTCGCGCTCTCGGGTGCGGCGCCGTCCCCGGACGCCTCCTTCGTCGTCAACGCCGGTGCGTCGCCCCCGGCGGTGACGGGTGCGGAGCTCGAGGACGCGCAACGGTACGCGGAGCAGGAGGGGCTGGTCATCGAGGACGTGGTCGAGCGGGTCGCCGGCCAGAACGAGTTCGCCGCTGCTCGCCACCGAGGTGCAGACCCGCTACCCGGAGCAGTTCTCGTCGGCGCGGTGGGACCCCGGCGCGGACAGCCGCGGGGAGATCGCGTTCGTCGAGCTCCCCCCGAGCGGCGCCGTGGAGCTCATCCGGGCCAGCGGTCAGAGCGTGCGGGTGCGGGTGGTCGGCGGGGCGTCGGAGCAGGACGCCGTCGCCGCCCAGGTGCGGGCCTTCGGCGCGGCGCACGCCGTCGCGGGCGTCCGGGAGGCCACGGCGTCGGTGGACCCGGCGACGGCGACGATCACGATCACGGTCGACCCCGACCCCACCCTCGGTCCGGAGCAGGTCGACCGGCTCCGGGCAGACGTCGCGAGGGCGGCCGAGGCCGCGGCGGGGGACCCGTCCCTGGAGGTGGAGGTCGTCGTCGGCACCCGTGCGGTCCGGCGACTGACGCACGCGGCTCAGTCGCGCGGGCGCAGGCTGCCGTCGAGGCTGCGGACCACGAGGTCGAGGGCGTCGTGGCGGGAGCCGCCGGACTCGTTCGTCCACGACCACCCCGCGTACAGCACGCACCAGAGCATCGACGACAGCCAGGCCACCGGCTGGGCGGCGTCGATGCTGCCGTCGGCCTGGCCACGCTCGAACGCCTTCACGCTGCTGTCGTCGACGCAGCCGTCGGGCGGGTCGTCCAGCTGCACCACGCCGTGGAAGATCAGCGACAGCACGTCGCCGAGGTCGAAGTACTCGCGGCACACCCGCAGCACCGCCTCGCGGCCCGGGCCGTCGTCGAGCCGGGCGCGGTCGTCGGCCTCCTGGAGCCGGCGCGAGCACTCGGTGGCGACGGCCGCCATCAGGTCCGAGCGCTCGGGGAAGTAGCGGTGCACCGTGGTGCGGCCGACGCCGGCCTCCACCGCGATGTCGCCGAGGCTGGCCCCGGAGTCGGCGGCCAGGGCCCTCACGGCGGCGGTCAGGATCGCCTGCCGGGTGCGCGAGCGCGTCCCCGTCCCCGTCTCCGTGGTCGTCACGTCCGACAGGATAACCACGACCCGGACGACAACAGGTCTTGCCCGACACGGAACACGTGTGTTCCACTACGGGACATGCGACTGCGCCTCCTCGCCGACCTGCTCCGGCCCCACCTGCCCACCCTGGTGCTCGGCCTGGTGCTCGGGCTCGCAGCGAACGCGGCCGGCCTGGCCACCCCGCTGGTGACCAAGTGGGTGCTGGACTCGCTGCAGGAGTCGGGCGGCCTGGCCGGGCCGGTCGGCTGGCTGCTCGTGCTCGTCCTGGCGAGCTCGGTGATCGGGTTCTGCCAGTGGGTGCTGTTCGGCCGGCTGGGCGAGCGCGTCGTGCTGGGTGCCCGCCGGATGCTGGTCGACCGCGTGCTGCGCGCGCGGGTGGGCGACGTCGTCGCCACGCCGTCGGGCGAGGTGGTCACGCGGATCACGAGCGACACCGGTCTGCTGCACGCTGCCTCGTCCAGCCTGGTCGGGCTGGTCAACGCGGTGATCGCGCTGGTCGGCACGCTCGTGCTGATGGGGGTGCTCGACCTGCCGCTGCTCGGCACGACCATGGTCGCGGTGGTGGTCGTCGCCGCCCTGATGGGCACCCTGCTGCCGCGGATCGCCCGCGCGGAGGCGCGCACCCAGGAGTCGGTGGGCCAGGTCGGCGCCGCCCTCGAGGGCGCCGTGCGGGCGATCCGGACGGTCAAGGCCAGCCGCGCCGAGGCCAGGATCGGGGAGCGGATCGGCGGCCACGCCGACGACGCCGCCCGGCACGGGGTCAGCGCGGCGACGACGTCGGCCGTGGTCTGGAGCATCTCGTGGACCGGCATCCAGCTCGCCATGATCGCGATCCTCGGGATCGGCGCCTGGCGGGCCGGCAACGGCCTGATGGAGGTCTCGACCCTGATCGCGTTCCTGCTCTACGCGTTCCAGCTGATGGGACCGATCTCCGAGCTCACCGGCAACCTCACCGCGCTGCAGTCCGGCATCGCCGCCGCCGAGCGGATCCAGCAGATGGCGCGGTTCGAGCCCGAGTCCGGGCACGTGGTGCCCGAGCGCCTCGACGTCGTCCCCGCCGGCGACGCGGTGATCGAGCTGGACGGCGTCACCGCCCGGTACGGCCCCGACGCCCCGGAGGCCGTCAGCGGGCTGACGCTGAGGATCCCGCGCCGCGGCCACACCGCGGTGGTGGGCCCGTCCGGCGCCGGCAAGACCACGCTGCTGTCGCTCCTGCTGCGCTTCCTCGAGCCGGTGGACGGCGAGATCCGGCTGGACGGACGGGCGTACGCGGCGTGGACGCCCGACGAGGTGCGGGCGCGCCTGGCCTACGTGGAGCAGGAGACGCCGCTGGTGCCGGGGTCGGTGCGCGACAACCTGCTGTTCACCCACCCCGACGGCACCGACGCCGAGGTGCACGCCGCGCTGGACTCGGTGCGGATGAGCGAGGTCGTCGCCGCGCTGCCGGACGGCCTCGACACCTCGCTCCAGGCCGGTCAGCTCTCCGGCGGCCAGCGGCAGCGGCTCGCCGTGGCGCGCGCCGTGCTGCGCACCCCCGACGTGCTGCTGCTGGACGAGGCCACCGCCCAGGTGGACGGCATCACCGAGCAGGCGCTGCAGGCGTGCATCGCCGAGGTCGCCTCGCGCGCAGCGGTCGTCACCGTCGCGCACCGGCTCTCGACGGTGCTGGACGCCGACCAGATCGTCGTGATGGACGCGGGACGCGTCCGCGCGATCGGCACCCACGCCGAGCTGATGGGCGGCGACGAGCTGTACCGCGAGCTGGTGGCGGCGCTGCGCATCCACGAGGAGCGTCCGGTGCCCGCCTGAGACGGGCCGCCCTCGTGGCGGGGCTAGCGTGACCGGCATGCCGGTCCACCAGCTGCCGCCGGGGCAGCGCGCCGTCGACGGCTTCCCGCGCTTCGGCGTCGACCTGCGCCGCCCGCCGCCGGCGGTCCCCGAGCACCCCACCCTGACCGTCCGGGGCGCCGTCGACGGGGAGCTCGTCCTCACCGGCGACGACCTCGCCGCCCTCCCGCGACGCGAGGTGACCGCTGACCTGCACTGCGTCGCCGGCTGGTCGGCCACCGGTCTGCGCTGGGCCGGAACGCCTTTCGGGGCGCTGTGGACCGAGGTGGTCGCGGCGCGCGTCCGCCCCGGCGTCGCCGTGACGCACGTGCTGTTCCGCGGTCTCGACGGGTTCTGCTCCGTCGTGCGGCTGGAGGACGCGCTCGACCCGAACGTGCTGATCGCCGACACCCTCGACGGCGCACCGCTGGACGGCGACCACGGTGCACCGCTGCGGCTGGTGAGCCCGGCGCAGTACGGCTACGTCAGCGTCAAGCACCTGCGGCTGGTGGAGCTGCACACCAGCGAGCCGGCCGGGCTGCGGACGTCGCGGCGCGCCCGGGTGCAGTGGTGGCTGCTGGGCCTGCACCCCACCGCCCGCGCGTGGGCGGAGGAGCGCCACCCGCACCTGCCGGCGTGGCTCGTCCGCCCGGTGTTCCGAGCGCTCGCAGGGCGGATCAAGCGCGGCCTGTGGTCTCCCGGCGCTGGCCAGGAGCGCTAGAACCCGTTGTCGCGCATGACTCCCGAGTACCAGCGCGCGCTGTCCTTGGGCGTGCGGACCTGCGTGTCGTAGTCGACGTGGACGAGCCCGAACCGGCGGTCGTACCCGAAGGCCCACTCGAAGTTGTCCATCAGCGACCAGGCCAGGTAGCCGGTGAGGGGGACGCCCTCGGCGATCGCCGCGTGGCACGCCCGCAGGTGCGCCTCGAGGTAGGCCCGGCGGTCCTCGTCGGCGACCCGGCCGTCGACCGGCTGCGGGTCGTCGTAGGCGGCGCCGTTCTCGGTGATCACCAGCGACGTGCCCGCGCCGAGACGGTCGTAGTCGTGGTCGAGACGCACGAGCAGCTCGCGCAGGCCGTCGGGGGTGACGTCCCAGCCCATCGCGGTGCGGGGGGCGCCGCGGTCGAGGGTCTCGACCCGGGCCGCGCCGTCGGTGTCGGCGCCGACCCACGGCGAGGGGTAGGTGCCCATGCCGTCGCGCACCTGGGAGGTGTTGTAGTAGTTGACCCCCAGCACGTCGATCGGCGTGCCGATGACCTCGAGGTCGCCGTCCTGCACGTGGTCGTCGAGGCCGAACGGGGCCAGGTCGGCCGCGACGTCGGCGGGGTAGGCGCCGGTGAGGACGGGGTCGAGGAAGACCCGGTTCTGCAGGCCGTCGAGGCGGCGCAGGAGATCCTCGTCCTGGGGGCGGACCGGGTCGGGCGCGGAGAACAGCGACAGGTTCAGCGTGATGCCGAGCTCGTCGCCGCGGCCGGACCCCACGCCGCCGGCACGCAGCGCCTGCGAGGCCAGCCCGTGGGCGAGCAGCAGGTGGTGCACGGCGGCCACGGCAGCGCGCGGCTCCGCCCGGCCAGGCGCGTGGTGCGCGGCGGCGTAGCCGAGCAGCGAGGCGCACCAGGGCTCGTTGAGGGTGGTCCAGGTCGGGACCCGGTCGCCGAGGGCGTCGTGCATCGTCAGCGCGTAGTCGACGAAGCGGTGCGCCGTGTCGCGGTTGGTCCAGCCGCCCGCGTCCTCGAGCGCCTGCGGCAGGTCCCAGTGGTAGAGGGTCAGCCAGGGGCTGATGCCCTTGTCGAGCAGCTCGTCCACCAGGCGCGAGTAGAAGTCGACCCCGCGCTGGTTCACCGCACCGCCGTCGGGCCGCACCCGGCACCAGGACGTGGAGAAGCGGTACGTGCCGACGCCGAGGTCGGCCATCAGCCCGACGTCCTGCGGGACCCGGTGGTAGTGGTCGCAGGCGACCTCGCCGGTGTCGCCGTTCAGCACCGCCCCGGGACGGCGGCACAGCTCGTCCCAGATCGAGTCGGTGCGACCGTCCTCGTCGGTCGCGCCCTCGATCTGGAAGGCGGCGGTGGCGACGCCCCAGCGGAAGCCGTCCGGGAACTGCACAGAGGTCATGCGCCCATCCTGGCACCTGTCGCGGCAGGGCATGATGGCCCGCATGGACGCCGTCACCCGAGTGCCCGCCCCCGTCAACGAGCCGGTCCTGGACCACGCCCCCGGCAGCCCCGAGCGGGCCGCCCTCGAGCAGCGGCTCGGGCAGATGTGGGGCGAGAAGATCGACCTGCCGCACTGGATCGACGGCCGGCAGGTGATGGGCGGCGGACGCCGCACCGTCGTCAGCGCGCCGTTCGACCACCGGCACGGGCTCGGCGTCCTCAAGGGCGCCACCGCGGGCGACGCGCAGCAGGCCCTCGACGCCGCGAAGAGGGCCGCTCCGGGCTGGCGCGCGCTGTCGTTCGACGACCGTGCTGCCGTCTTCCTCAAGGCCGCCGAGCTGCTGTCCGGACCGTGGCGGGCCACCCTCAACGCCGCCACGATGCTCGGCCAGGCCAAGACGGCCATCCAGGCCGAGATCGACGCCGCCTGCGAGCTGATCGACTTCCTGCGCTTCAACGTGCACTTCGCCGGCGAGATCTACCGCGAGCAGCCGATGGCCAACAGCAAGGGCATCTGGAACCGCTCGGACCACCGCCCGCTCGAGGGCTTCGTCTACGCGATCACCCCGTTCAACTTCACCGCCATCGGCGGAAACCTGCCCACGGCGCCGGCGCTGATGGGCAACGTCGTGGTGTGGAAGCCGTCCCCGACGCAGGCGCTCTCGGCGCACTACACGATGGCGCTGCTGGAGGCCGCCGGGCTGCCCCCCGGTGTCATCAACCTCGTGCACGGTGACGGCATCGCCGTGTCGAAGGTGCTGCTGGCCGACCGCGACCTCGCCGGCATCCACTTCACCGGCTCGACCCCGACGTTCCAGCACCTGTGGCGCTCGGTGGGGGAGAACATCGCCGGCTACCGCACCTACCCGCGCATCGTGGGGGAGACCGGCGGCAAGGACTTCATCCTCGCCCACCCCTCCGCCGACGTCGAGGTGCTCAAGATCGCCATGGTGCGAGGCGCTTTCGAGTACCAGGGGCAGAAGTGCTCGGCCGCGTCCCGCGCGTACGTCCCGCGCTCGCTGTGGCGCGAGCTCAAGGACGACCTGGTCTCGCTCACCGACTCGCTGACGATGGGTCCCACCACCGACTTCTCCAGCTTCATGTCGGCCGTGATCGACGAACGCGCGTTCGCCAAGCACTCCGCGGCGATCGACCGTGCGCACGCGGCGAAGGACGTCAAGGTCCTCGCCGGCGGCAGCTACGACGACAGCGTCGGGTACTTCGTCCGGCCGACCGTGCTCGAGGCGAGCGACCCCACCGACCAGGTGTTCACCACCGAGTACTTCGGGCCGATCCTGGCCGTCCACGTGTACGACGACCGGCGCTACGACCGCGTGGTCGAGCAGATGGAGTCGGTGGCCGACTACGCCCTCACCGGAGCGGTGATCGCCACCGACCGCACCGCGATCGCCTCGGCCACCGAGCGGCTGCGGTACGCCGCCGGCAACTTCTACGTCAACGACAAGCCGACCGGTGCGGTCGTGGGGCAGCAGCCGTTCGGTGGCGGGCGGGCCTCGGGCACCAACGACAAGGCCGGCGCCGCGCAGAACCTGCTGCGCTGGACCTCGACCCGCTCGATCAAGGAGACGTTCGCCCCGCCCACCGACCACCGCTACCCGCACATGGGGTGACGCCCGACCGATGAGCCTCGACCGGCTGGAGACGACGCTGTCGCCCGGCGCCCTGGTGACCGACCCCGACGTCGTCGCCGGCTACTCGCGCGACCGCGAGCCGTGGTCGCCGCACGGCCGCGCGCTCGCGCTGGTGCGGGCCGCCTCTCGCGACGACGTCGTCGCGACGCTGGTGTGGGCCACGGCCACCGGGACCCCGGTGGTGCCGCGCGGGGCGGGCTCCGGACTGGCCGGGGCCGCCAACGCCGTCGACGGCTGCGTGGTGCTGTGCACGGAACGGATGGACGCCGTGGTGGAGATCGACCCGGGCGACATGCTCGCCGTGGTGCAGCCCGGCGTCGTCAACGGCGACCTGAAGCGCGCGGTCGCGGCGAAGGGGTTGTTCTACGCCCCGGACCCCGGGTCGCAGGACTTCTGCTCGATCGGCGGCAACGTCGCGACCAACGCCGGCGGGCTGTGCTGCGTGAAGTACGGCGTCACCCGCGACGCGGTGCTCGGGCTCGAGGTGGTCCTCGCCGACGGCCGGCTGCTGCGCACCGGCGGCCGGACCGTCAAGGACGTCGCCGGGCTCGACCTGACACGGCTGTTCGTCGGCAGCGAGGGGATGCTCGGCGTCGTGACCGAGGTGACGGTGCGGCTGCTGCCCGCCCGGCCCGCACCGTGCACGGTGGTCGCCGTGTTCGACGACCTGGTGGCCGCCGGGCGCGCGGTCTCGAGCGTGGTGGCGACGATGCGCCCCAGCATGTGCGAGCTGATGGACGCCACCACCATCGCCGCCGTCGAGGACTGGACGCCGTCCGGCCTCGACCGGACCGCCGCCGCGCTCCTGCTGCTGCAGACCGACGAGCCGGGAGCGTCCGGCGAGGCGGAGAGCGTCGCGTTGCAACGGCTCTGCGAGGAGGCCGGTGCGACCTTCGCGATGGCGACCTCGGACGCAGAGGAGGGCGCCATGCTGACGATGGCGCGCCGCAGCGCCGTCACCGCGCTCGAGGCCCGCGGCGGCTGGGTGCTCGACGACGTCGGCGTGCCGCTGTCGGCGGTGCCGGACCTCGTGGCGGGCTGCCGCCAGGTGGGGATCGACCACGACGTCGAGGTCGCGACCTTCGGGCACGCCGGCGACGGCAACATGCACCCGACCATCGTCTACCCGCGCGACGACCCGGCCGCGCAGCAGCGCGCGGCCGCAGCGTTCCAGGCGCTGCTCGACCTCGCCCTCGACCTCGGTGGCACGGTGACCGGCGAGCACGGCGTCGGGCTGGCCAAGCGCAGCCACCTGGCCCGCCAGGTCGGCGAGGTGCACCTCGACGTCCAGCGCGCCATCAAGGCCGCACTCGACCCGCAGGGCATCCTCAACCCCGGCAAGTCGCTGGGCTGAGCCTCCGCTCGAGCGGCGGGTCAGCCGGCCAGGTACTCCCGACCGACCTCGCCCTCCTTGCGCAGCGCCATCAGGATCGCCGGGGCAGCGGCCTTCTCGAGCTTGCCGCCCAGCAGCGGCACCGAGGCCTTGAGGTCGCCGAGCAGCTCCTGCCGGGTGCCGCCGCCGTCGGCGCGCAGCGTCATCGTCCCGTTGAGCTCGACCGGTGCGCCCGCGATCTTCAGCCGCACGTCGCCCGTGCGCGAGCCGTCGGCACCGGCCGGGTGCCAGGAGTCGACCTGCTTGATGACGACGGTGTCGCCGACGAACTTCTTGGCGACGTCGGGGAAGTCGTCGGTCGGCATGGTGCGCACGGTGGTGACGGTGAACGCCGCCGCGGCGTCGCCGTCGATCTCCACGGTCTGGTCGATCGCCCCGGTGCGGCGGCACTTGTCCTCGACGAACGCCGGGTCCGCGAGCATGGCCGCGACGTCCGTAGGCGGGGCGTCGTACCGGATCTCCTCCTGGATCTGCATGCGGAAGACCCTAGATGAGCGGACCGGTCAGCGCCGGGTCCCGGCGTCCTGGGCGATGGCGACCGCGGACGCGACCTGCAGCGGCACCTGGCGCAGCGAACCGGTGGGGCCCTCCGTGCGCAGCCGCAGCGCGCGGGCGGCCTCGTCGCGCTCGACCAGCGCCTGGTCGACCAGACGCTGCCCCTCGGGCACGTGCTGCTCGTAGGACTGCGCCTCCTCGACCGAGTACGCGCCCCAGGGCATCTGGACCCGGGTGTCGTCGAGGTGGAGCCCGTGGGCGGCGACGTACTGCTCGGCCTCGGACGCCAGCGCCCGGGCGTGCTGGAGGTCGACCGCGTAGCCCTGCAGCGCGCGACCCCCCTCGGCCAGCGCGTCGGCGGCGTCGTCGACCGCCCGCACCTGGGCCGCGAACGAGGTGTCGAAGGCGTGCGCGGCCGGGCCCTCCCAGCCGCTGAGGCTCGCGCGCAGCCGGGTCAGGTCGTCGCGGTGCTCCCGCAGCCGGTCGGCCTGGCGGACGAGGTCGGACCCCAGCACCGAGATCGACGCCGGGTCGCCCGGCACCAGGGTCACGGGGCCCTCCTCACGGCGCACCGCCGCTCATCCGGCGCAGGGTGCGCTCGACGTCCTCCTCGGTGCCGCGGTAGTGCCGCGCCACCACCGCGAGCAGGCCGGCGGACTCGTCGAGACCGCGCGAGAGGGCGAACAGCGCGTCGGACGCGGACTGCTGCAGGTCGAGGACGTGGTCGCTCGCCGGCGGCTCGCCCGGGTCGGCCGTGCTGTGCACGAGACGGGCGGAGGACAGCCGCAGCTGCTCGGCCACCGGCTCCAGCGCCGTGACCGCGCGCTCGACCGCGCCGACGTCGACGGCGTGCCGGTCGCGCGGCGGGCCGTCGTCCGGTGGCGGCGTCCTGTGCTCCGTCACCTGTGCGAGTCTACGAAGGTGGCGACCACCGACCGGGTCCGACGACCCGACCTGTGGACAACCCTGGTGCCCGTCGTCGCGGTGGTGCTGCCCCTGGTCGTGCTCCTCACCGGGTGCTCGCTGCTGGCACCGGACGACCCGGGACCCACCGAGGAGCCGGCGCCGGCCGGTCCGTCCTGGGCGCCCGCCCCGGTCACGGTGGACGGGCTGCGGGTCAGCGCCAGCTCCGGACCCGACGGCTTCGCGCTGCACACCGAGGGCGGCGACGTCGGCTTCCTGCCGGGCGTCAACCTCGGGAGCACCACCCCCTCGCACCAGCCGGGCGAGCTGGCGATCGCGGCCGAGGACTACCGGCGCTGGTTCCCGATGATGGGCGAGCTGGGCGTGCGGGTGGTGCGGATCTACACGATCCACCCGCCGGCGTTCTACGACGAGCTCGCCGCCTACAACGACGAGCACCCCGCCGCCCCGCTGTACCTCGTGCAGGGCGTGTACCTGCCGGACGAGTCCTACGTGGAGCCGGACAAGACCCTCTACGACCAGGCCGTGACCACCGCCATGCAGGACGAGGTGGTGGCCGCGGTGGCGGCCGTGCACGGTGACCTCGAGCGGGCCGAGGCGCCCGGCCGGGCCGAGGGGGAGTGGACCACCGACGTCTCGCGCTGGACCGCGGCCTGGCTGGTCGGGGTCGAGTGGGACCCCGCCGCCACGCTGCGCACCGACCAGGTCGACGCCGGCGGCCCGGCGCACGAGGGCCGGTACTTCGCGAGCACGCCCGACGCCACCGCGACCGAGCGGTGGGTCGCCGCCCGGCTGGACGAGACCGCGAGCGCCCTGGCCGAGCGCGGCACCGCCGCCCCGGTGGCGCTGGTGAACTGGCCGACCGCGGACCCGCTGGAGCACCCGGACGAGCCGCTGGGGTCCGAGGACCTCGCCGGCGTCGACGCCAACCACGTGCTGCCCACCGCCGCCTGGCCGGGCGGCAGCTTCGCCTCGTACCACGCCTACCCGTACTACCCGGACTTCCAGCGGCACGAGCCCGCGCTCCAGGCGTACACCCGGCCCGACGGCGAGGCGGACCCGTTCGAGGCCTACCTGCTGGCGCTGCAGGCCCACCACGCCGAGGCGGGGCTGCCGCTGATGGTCACAGAGACCGGCGTGCCGTCCTCGCTCGGCTCCGCGCACGCGGGCACCCTCGGGCGGGACCAGGGCGGGCACAGCGAGGCCGAGGCGATGCAGGTCGACGCCGACCTGCTGCGCCGGCTGCACCGGATCGGGCTGGCCGGCGGGCTGCTGTTCGCCTGGAGCGACGAGTGGTTCAAGTTCACCTGGAACACCATCGAGCACCAGCGCCCGGCCGACCGGCGCCAGCTCTGGCACGACCCGCTCACCAACGAGCAGCACTTCGGGCTGCTGGCCCAGGACGCCACCGGCCCCGAGCAGCGGCCGCAGGACCTCCTGGCCGACCCCGCCGACGGCGTGGCCTCGGTGACCGCCACCTACGACGAGAGCTACCTGCACCTCGTCGTCGAGCTCGAGCGCGAGCCCACCGGACCCGTCGTCGTGGGCCTGGGCAGCAGGGCCGACGTCAGCGGCCCGCCCGCCCCCGGGGCGGCCGACACCGAGGCGGAGTGGTCCTTCGCGCTCGACCCCACCAGCAGCACCGGGCAGGTCTGGGTCCGCGACGAGACCGACCCCGTGCACCTCGACTGGAGCCAGGTGGCCTCGTCCCGGCCGGCACCGGTCGACGGCTGGAACCCGTTCCGGCTGATCACGAACCGCGCGCTCGTCGTCCCCTCGACGGGGGAGAGCCTGCCGGCCGAGTTCCAGGACACCGGCGTGCTGCCCGCCGGGGCGATGGAGCCGGGGGCGCAGGGCTACGACAACCGCCACCTGTGGCAGGTCGAGGGCCGCACCCTGACGCTGCGGGTGCCGTGGGCGATGGCCGGGCTCGCCGACCCCTCCTCGCGCCAGGCGCTCGTGGTGGGGCCGTCGGGACCGGCGACCGTGCCCGTCGAGGGCGTCTCGGTCAGCGTGGGGGTCGGCGGGGCGACCGTGGTGACCGAGCCGGCCACCTGGGAGCCGTGGAACCGCGTCTACGCGACCGAGCGCGCCAAGGACGGCATCGAGCTGGTCGGCGAGGCGCTGCGCGAGGTGGCCGCCCCCTAGGGTGTCCGCCGTGAGCCAGACCCCCTCGGCACCCCAGCACCCTGACGACCCGCCGCCCGACCGGCACTTCGGCGAGCAGGGCGGCCTGCTCACCTACGGGTCGTACCTGCGGCTGGACCAGCTGCTCAGCGCCCAGGTGCTCGAGAGCGACCCGCCCGCCCACGACGAGCTGCTGTTCATCACCATCCACCAGGCCTACGAGCTGTGGTTCCACCAGCTGCTGCACGACCTGGAGGAGGTGCGGGCGGCGATGCTCGACGGCCGGGTCTGGTGGGCCCGGCACCTGCTCAAGCGGGCCGACACGATCGAGCGGGTGCTCATCGCCCAGGTCGAGATCCTGTTCACGATGACGCCGCAGGACTTCCTCGCCTTCCGCGAGCGGCTCGCTCCCGCGTCAGGCTTCCAGTCGGTGCAGTTCCGCGAGCTGGAGTTCCTCTCCGGCGCCAAGGACCCGGGCTTCCTGCAGCGGTTCCGCGGGCTCACGGCCGACGAGCGCAGCCGGCTGGAGCGGCGCCTGGCCGAGCCGTCGCTGTGGGACGCGTTCCTCACCGTCCTCGACCGCGCGGGTCTGGCGACCGGCACCGAGGACGAGCTGCGCGCGAGCCTGGTCGACGGTGGCGCGCGACCGGCCCGAGCACGCGCGAGGCGTGGGAGCTCGCCGAGGCGCTGCTCACCCACGACGCCAACGCCGCGCACTGGCGCGCCCGGCACGTGCAGATGGTCGAGTACCAGATCGGCACCAAGTCGGGCACCGGCGGCTCCAGCGGGGCGCCGTACCTGCGCTCGCGGCTCCCGCTGCGCTACTACCCGCTGCTGTGGGAGCTCCGCGGCGCGCTGTGACACCCCTGGACAGAGAACTCCTGGACACCAGAGCACGACGACGAGAGGAACGGGACGCACGATGGGTCTGACGCTGACCAAGGGCGGGAACATGTCGCTGACCAAGGCCGCCGGGCCGGCGGGTCTGGCGAAGGTGACGGTCGGGCTGGGCTGGGACGCCCGCACCACCGACGGCAGCGCGTTCGACCTGGACTCCTCGGCGATCGTCGTCGGCGGCAACGGGCGCGTGATCTCGGACAAGCACTTCGTCTACTTCAACCAGCTGGACTCCGGCGACGGCGCGGTGCGCCACGGCGGCGACAACACCACCGGCGAGGGCGCGGGCGACGACGAGCAGATCCACCTCGACCTCGGCGCGATGCCCGCCGACACCGACAAGGTCGTGATCGCGGTGTCGATCTACGACGCCGACACCCGCTCGCAGTCCTTCGGCCAGGTGCGGGGCGCCTACGCCCGCGTGATCGACGACGCCACCGGCACCGAGCTCGGCCGCTACGACCTCACCGAGGACGCCGCCACCGAGACCGCGATGATCTTCGCCGAGGTCTACAAGAGCGGCGCCGAGTGGAAGTTCCGCGCCGTGGGGCAGGGCTACTCGACCGGCCTGGCGGGCATCGCGCGCGACTTCAGCGTGAACGTGTAGGCGCACCCGGGCCACGTCTCGCGAAGGTGCGCGCGGTACTAGGCTCCCTGGGGCACACGAGGACGTGGGCCGCAGGTTGCCCGACCGGCAGCGGACGCATGGGGTGAGCGCGACAGTGAGCACGACGGCCACGACCACGACGGCGGCGCAGGCCGACGACGCGAGGGCGCAGGCGCTGCAGCGCGCCGCGGCCACCGAGCGGGGGCCCGGCGCCGAGGGGCTGCTCGGGTTCCTCACCCGCTACTACCGGCACGTGCCGGACGAGGACCTCCTCTCGCGCGACCCCGTCGACCTCGCCGGCGCGGCGCTGTCGCACCGGCAGCTGGCGCAGGAGCGGGTGCCGGGCACGGCCGTCGTCCGGGTGCACACGCCCGCCGTCGACAGCCACGGCTGGCAGACCGGCACCGGCACCGGGGTCGGGCACACGGTGGTCGAGGTCGTCGCCGAGGACATGCCGTTCCTGGTCGACTCGGTGACCAACCGGCTCAACGCCCGTGAGTCGGGGATGGACCGCACGATCCACCTGGTCGTGCACCCGATCGTCGTGGTGCGCCGCGACGTCACCGGCGCCCTGGTCGAGGTGCTCGACACCTCGACCGCCAAGCTCGCCTCGGGCGAGCGCGGCGAGGACTGGCCGGACGACGCCGCCAGCGAGTCGTGGATGCACCTCGAGATCGACCGCGAGCCGGACCCCGCCGAGTGCGAGCGGCTGCGTGCCGAGCTGGTCGCGGTGCTCGACGACGTGCGCACCGCCGTCGAGGACTGGCCGAAGATGCGCGCCCGGGCGGTCGAGGTGGCCGACGGGCTCGACACCGAGGTGCCGTCCGACCTGTCCGCCGAGGCGGCCGAGGCCCAGCGGCTGATGCGCTGGCTGGTGAACGAGAACTTCACGTTCCTCGGCTACCGGGAGTACGTGCTCACCGGCGACCCGGGGCAGGAGGCGCTCACCGCCGTCACCGGCAGCGGCCTGGGCATCCTGCGCTACGACCAGACCCAGGCGTCCCACAGCTTCGAGCGGCTGTCCCCGCAGGTGCGCGCGAAGGCGCGCGAGCGGCGGGTCCTGGTGCTCACCAAGGCGAACTCGCGGGCGACGGTGCACCGCAGCTCCTACCTCGACTACGTCGGCGTCAAGGTGTTCGACGGCGACCAGGTGGTGGGGGAACGACGCTTCCTCGGCCTGTTCACCTCCGCGGCGTACACCGAGAGCGTGCGCCGGGTCCCCATCGTCGACACCACGGTCGACGCCGTCCTGGCCGAGGCGGGCCTGTCGCCGTCGAGCCACTCGGGCAAGGACCTGCTCGCGATCCTGGAGACCTACCCGCGCGACGAGCTGTTCCAGACCGACCCGTCCGAGGTGTACCGCACGGCGATGGCGGTCCTGCACCTGCAGGAGCGACGACGCACGCGGCTGTTCCTGCGCACCGACGACTACGGGCGCTTCGTCTCGGCGCTGGTGTACCTGCCGCGCGACCGCTACAACACCTCGGTCCGGCTGCGGATGCAGGAGATCCTCTCCGAGGCGTTCGACGCCGAGTCGGTCGACTTCACCACGCGCGTCAGCGAGTCGGTGCTGGCGCGGCTGCACTTCGTGCTGCGACCGCCGCGGGGCGCCGACATCCCCGAGGTCGACGTCAAGGCGCTCGAGGCGCGGCTGGTGGAGGCGACGCGCACCTGGGAGGAGGACCTCGCCGACGCCCTCGTCCGCGAGGTCGGCGAGGTCGAGGCCGGGCGGCTCGTGCGGTCGTGGGCCGACGGCTTCCCCGAGTCGTACAAGGAGGACTTCGCCGCGCGGGTGGCGGTGGGCGACCTGCGCCGGATCGAGGCGGCGGCCCGTGAGGACGCGCTCGCCCTGAACCGGCTGGAGACCAGCCTGTACGAGCCCGTCGGCGCGGGTCCGGACGAGCGGCGGCTCAAGCTGTTCCGCAGCGAGCCGCTCTCGCTCACGACCGTGCTGCCGTTCTTCCGCAACCTCGGCGTCGAGGTGGTCGACGAGCGTCCGTACGAGATCGACGCGCACGACGGCTCGAGCGCGTACGTGTACGACTTCGGCCTGCGGTACCCGGGGATGTCGCGCTCGTCGGCCACCCGGGAGATGCTCACCGACGCCCTGTCGGCGGCCTGGTCGGGCCAGACCGAGTCCGACGGTCTCGACCAGCTCGTCATCGCCGGCGGCCTCACCTGGCGCCAGATCGTCGTGCTGCGCACCTACGCGAAGTACCTGCGCCAGACCGGGTCGACGTTCAGCCAGGAGTACGTCGAGCAGTGCCTGCTGGCGAACGTCGCGATCGCCCGGCGCCTGGTGGCGCTGTTCGAGGCGCGTTTCGACCCCGACCGCGGCGGCGAGCCGGACGAGCGGCGCGAGACCGCCGACGCGCTGGTGGAGGAGATCACCCACGACCTCGAGGGCGTGGCCAGCCTCGACCAGGACCGGATCCTGCGCTCGCTCCTCGGCATGATCCAGGCGACCGTGCGCACGAGCTTCTTCCAGGTCGACGACGACGGCCGTCCCAAGGCGCACGTCGCCGTCAAGCTCGACCCCAAGCGGGTACCCGACCTGCCCAAACCGCTTCCGGCGCACGAGATCTGGGTCTACTCGCCTCGGGTCGAGGGTGTGCACCTGAGGTTCGGCGCGGTCGCCCGCGGCGGTCTGCGCTGGAGCGACCGGCGCGAGGACTTCCGCACCGAGATCCTCGGCCTGGTCAAGGCGCAGATGGTGAAGAACGCCGTCATCGTGCCCACCGGCGCCAAGGGCGGGTTCGTCGCCAAGCAGCTGCCCGACCCCGGCGAGGACCGCGAGGCGTGGCTCGCCGAGGGCGTGGCGAGCTACACGACGTTCATCTCCGCGCTGCTCGACGTCACCGACGACCTCGTCGCCGACCCGGCGGTCGAGGGTGGCCGGCGGGTGGAGCCGCCGCCGCGCGTGGTGCGCCACGACGGCGAGGACAGCTACCTCGTGGTGGCGGCCGACAAGGGCACCGCGACGTTCTCCGACATCGCCAACGGCGTCTCGCAGCAGTACGGCTTCTGGCTGGGCGACGCCTTCGCGTCCGGCGGGTCGGTCGGCTACGACCACAAGGCGATGGGCATCACCGCCCGCGGCGCGTGGGAGTCGGTGAAGCGCCACTTCCGCGAGATGGGCCACGACACCCAGAGCAAGCCGTTCACCGTGGTCGGCGTCGGCGACATGAGCGGCGACGTGTTCGGCAACGGGATGCTGCTCTCGGAGCAGATCCGGCTCGTCGCGGCGTTCGACCACCGGCACCTGTTCCTCGACCCCGACCCGGACCCGGCCACCTCGTTCACCGAGCGTCGGCGCCTGTTCGAGCTGCCGCGCTCGTCGTGGGCCGACTACGACACCTCGCTCATCAGCGAGGGCGGTGGCGTGCACCCGCGGTCGGCGAAGTCGGTGCCGATCACCCCGCAGGTGCGCGAGCGGCTCGGGCTCCCCGAGGAGACCACCGCGATGACGCCGGCCGAGCTGATGAAGGCGATCCTCCAGGCGCCGGTCGACCTGCTCTGGAACGGCGGCATCGGCACCTACGTCAAGGCGTCGTCGGAGGACCACGCCTCGGTCGGGGACAAGGCGAACGACCTGATCCGCGTCGACGGCCGCGACCTGCGGGTCAAGGTCGTGGGTGAGGGCGGCAACCTCGGGCTCACCCAGCTCGGGCGGATCCAGGCCGCGCTGCGCGGCGTGCGGGTCAACACCGACGCCATCGACAACTCCGCGGGCGTCGACTGCTCCGACCACGAGGTCAACATCAAGATCCTGCTCGACCAGGTGGTCGCCGACGGCGACCTCACCACCAAGCAGCGCAACGCCCTGCTGGCGGAGATGACCGACGAGGTCGGGCAGCTGGTGCTGCGAGACAACTACGAGCAGAACGTGCTGCTCGGCAACGCCCGCAAGCAGAGCCACTCGATGGTCACGGTGCACGCCCGGCTGATCAAGGCGCTGGAGTCCACCGGCGAGCTCGACCGCGCGCTGGAGTTCCTGCCGAGCCAGCGGACGATCGAGCGCCGCGACGCCGACGGCGAGGGACTGACCTCGCCGGAGTTCTCCGTGCTGGTGGCGTACTCGAAGATCGCCCTGTCGGCCGACGTGCTGGCCAGCCCGATCCCGGACGAGCCGTGGTTCCAGCAGGTCCTCACCCGGTACTTCCCGAAGCCGCTGGTGGAGCGCTACGCCGACCGGCTCGGCGCGCACCCGCTGCGCCGGGAGATCATCACCACCTGGGTGGCCAACGACATGGTCAACCGCGGCGGCATCACGTTCTGCTTCCGCACCTGCGAGGAGACCGGCGCCGACCCCGCCCAGGCGGTGCGGGCGTACGTCGTGGCGCGCGAGGTGTACGGGCTGGAGGAGTACGTCGCCCGGGTCGAGGCCCTCGACAACGTGGTCTCGACCAAGACCCAGACCGACCTGTACCTCGAGTTCCGCCGCCTGATCGACCGGGCGGCGCGCTGGCTGGTGCAGAACCGTCCGGGCGACCTCGACGTCCAGGCCGAGATCGACCGGTTCGCACCGGTCGTGCAGCGCTGGCGCGGCTCGATGGAGGACCTCCTGCTCGGACCCGACCTCGAGCGGATGCTGCGCGGGGCCGACCAGATGGGGTCCGACGGCGTCGACCGCGAGACCGCGCTGCGGGCCGCCGGCCTGCTCGACGAGTTCTCGCTGCTCGACCTGGCCGAGCTCGCGTCCGTCGTCGACGAGCCGGTCGAGCAGGTCGCGCGGCTGTACTTCGCCGTCAGCGCCCGGTACCACCTCGACGCCATGCTCGGCCGGATCTCCCGGCTCGAGCGGGGCAACCGGTGGCAGGCGCTGGCGCGCGGCGCGATGCGCGACGACCTCTACGCCGCCTGGATGGGGCTGTCCCGCGCGGTGCTCGACAGCACGGACGCGGGTCAGGACGTCGAGGCCAGGATCGAGGTCTGGGAGCGCGCGAACGCCAGCCAGCTCGCTCGCGCCCGTACGACGATGGACGAGGTGGGGCAGCTCGAGGACGGCGACCTCGCGGCCATGTCGGTGGCGCTGCGGGTGCTGCGCGGGGTCATCCGGTCGGGCTCGGCCGGGTGAGCACAGGGTGAGCACTGGGTGAGAAGTAGGGTCGGTCCCGTGCCGACCCTGCAGGACCTCGCCCGCGACGTGTGCGGGCTCGACCACGAGGGCCTGGAGTGGTTGTCCCAGCTGGTCGGGGACTGGCAGCTGCTGTCGGACCTGTCGTTCGCCGACCTCGTGCTGTGGGGCGCCGACGGACGCGGCGGGTTCGTCGTCCTGGCGCACTGCCGCCCCAGCACCGCCGCCACCGTGCACCCCCGCGACCGGGTCGGTACGCGGGCCGACGGGCCGGAGCACGACGTCGTCCACCTCGCCCTCGAGCAGGGCACCCTGGTGCACGGCGACGCGGTCGACGCCGTGCCGGTGCGGCTGCGCGGCCGTCCGCTCGCGGTGCTCACCCGGCACGCCGGCACCGTCCGCGGCCGCGACGGCTCGGGCCTGGAGCAGGAGTACCTCGAGGCCGCCGACCAGCTGATGGTGATGGTGGGCGAGGGCTCCTACCCGCAGGACGGCGCTCCCACTGCCGCCCGGCGCGGCGCCCCGCGCGTGGGCGACGGGCTGATCCGCCTCGACGCCGACGGCGTGGTCACCTACGCGAGCCCGAACGCGCTGTCGAACTTCCACCGGCTCGGCCTGGTCGACGACCTCGAGGGCGCGAGCCTGGCCGAGGTCACCACCGGTCTGGTCGACGGTCCCGACCCCGTCGACGAGTCGCTCGCTGTGGTCGTCACCGGCCGGGCGCCGTGGCGAACCCAGGTGCAGTCCGCCCGGGTCGAGCTGTCACTGCGCGCGGTGCCGCTGCGGGCCGGCGGCCAGCGGGTGGGTGCCCTCGTGCTGTGCCGCGACGTCAGCGAGCTGCAGCGGCGCGAGCGCGAGCTGCTCACCAAGGACGCCACCATCCGCGAGATCCACCACCGGGTGAAGAACAACCTGCAGACCGTCTCGGCGCTGCTGCGGCTGCAGGCGCGGCGGATCGAGGTGCCGCAGGCGCGCGAGGCGCTGGAGGAGGCGATGCGCCGGGTCGCCACCATCGCCCTGGTGCACGAGACGCTCTCGCACGGCTTCGACGAGTCGGTCGACTTCGACGCCCTGCTCGACCGCGGTCTGGCCCTGACCACCAGCGTGCTCGCGCTGCCCGACGGGGCGCGGGCGCGCCGGGTCGGCAGCTTCGGCGTGGTGCACGCCGAGGACGCCAACGCGCTCGCGCTGGTGCTGGTGGAGCTGGTGTCCAACGCCGTCGAGCACGGACGCCGCGAGGGCGAGGGCGGCCCCGGCGACGTCGTGGTGGCCGTCGAGCGCGACGGCGACCAGCTCCGGGTCACGGTGAGCGACGACGGCCCGGGGCTGCCGGACGGGTTCGTCGCCGGTGCGGGCGGGCTCGGCACCCAGATCGTGCAGTCGCTCGTCGCCGGCGAGCTGCGCGGGTCGATCGAGTGGCGCTCGCCGGCGGCCGGCGGCACCGAGGCGGTGGTCCGGGCCCGGCTGCGGGACCCGTCCGCGCGCTGACCGCGCCTGCGGCGGACACGGCAACGCCCCCGGAGGTTCTCCGGGGGCGCGTGCTCGTGCGGTTGTGCTGGGGGGTCTGCTGGGGGGTGCGGTTCTGCTGGGGGGTGCGGTCCTGCTGGGGGTTCTGCTGCGCTGCGGGTCAGCCTGCGCGGCGGGCGCGAGCGGTGCGGCGCTTCAGCGCGCGGCGCTCGTCCTCGGACAGCCCACCCCAGACGCCGGCGTCCTGGCCGTTCTCCAGCGCCCACTTCAGGCACGTGTCGACGACCTCGCAGCGACGACAGACCGCCTTGGCCTCCTCGATCTGCAGCAGGGCGGGTCCGGTGTTCCCGATCGGGAAGAACAGCTCGGGGTCCTCGTCCAGGCAGGCGGAGCGGTCACGCCAATCCATCGGTACATCTCCTCATCGGCTTGTGAATGGGTTCACGAGCGGTGTCAACGCTAAGGGGCGCCCATCAGCGCCCCTGGTGGACAAGCCTCACACGTCCGCGGGGCCCGCCACAAGGGTTTCGTCGGTGATTCAGGCCCTCGGGGTGCGGCCTT
>CAWGTL010000013.1:0-98633 GCA_963825505.1 uncultured Actinomycetota bacterium
GCGACGACGGCAGCGTGCCGCGCCGCCACCACGGGGTCGACCTCGGGATCGGGGTTCGCCATCGCGAACACCATCGAGCCGGGTGCCATCGACGCGATCGCCGCCTCGGCGACCTTCCCCCGGAGACGCCGACGAACACGTCGGCGCCGGCGAGCGCCTGCGCCAGCGACCCTCGCCGCGCCCGCGGGTTGGTGGTCGCGGCCAGCCGGCGCTTGTGGTCGGGCAGGTCGGGCCGGGACGGCTCGACCACGCCGCGCGAGTCGCACACCACGACGTCGCGGACGCCCGCCCGCCGCAGGATCGCGGCGATCGCGACGCCCGCGGCCCCGGCGCCGCTGATGACCACGCGCAGCCCGGGCAGGTCCTTGCCCACCACCCGCGCGCCGTTGACGAGGGCGGCCAGCGTCCCGACGGCGGTGCCGTGCTGGTCGTCGTGGAAAACAGGCAGGTCGAGCCGCTCCTGGAGCCGGCGTCCACCTCGAAGCAGCGCGGCGCGCTGATGTCCTCGAGGTTGATCCCGCCGAACGTCGGCGCGAGCGCGGCCACGATCTCGACCAGCTGGTCGACGTCGGTGGTCGCCAGGCACAGCGGGACGGCGTCGATGTTCGCGAAGTGCTTGAACAGCAACGCCTTTCCCTCCATCACCGGCATCGCGGCCTCCGGGCCGACGTCACCGAGCCCGAGCACGGCGGTGCCGTCCGAGACGACGGCGACGGTGTGCGCCCGTCCGGTGTAGGTGTCGACGAGCGACCGGTCGGCCGCGATCGCGCGGGAGACCTCGGCGACGCCCGGCGTGTAGGCGATCGACAGGTCGCGGCGGTCGCGCAGCGGCCGGACGGCGACGACCTCGAGCTTGCCCCCGAGGTGGGCGGCGAGCACCTGGTGGAGATCGGCGGACGGCTGGACGGGTGCGGACGGGAGCAGTGCGGACATGGTGAGAACCCCTGGTGGACGTCGAGAGCCGGCGTGCACGGCGGGCGCAGGCCCTTCGATGGGGTGCGCACCTGCCGGCCGGGGTCGGGGCCGAGGTCGTCGCCGTGCGTCGGCGGGGGTCACCCGCCTGCGTCCACCCTGCCAGACCGGCGCCACGACGTCACGCGTCCGGGGGCCGGTGTGACGTGGGCTACTCGGTCGGGGAGGGCACCTGCCGGACGCGGCCGGGGCGCGGCCACAGCCGCAGCAGCACCACGGCGAGCAGACCGTCGGGCGGGACGGTGCCGGCCGACCAGGAGTCGACCCCCTCCGCCGGGTTGTCCCGCTCGACCCACCACCCGTCCGGTTCCGCCCGCAGCAGCCGCTTCACCGACAGCGGCCGGTGGTCGCGCCAGGTGACGACGACCACCTGACCGGGGCGCGCCCGGCGGGCGCGGCGGGCGAGCAGCAGGTCGCCCGGGCGCAGCGTGGGGAGCATCGAGCGGCCCCGCACCCGCAGGACGGGCAGGACCGTCCACCGCGTCCAGGGCTCGGCGTGCGGGTCGTGGGCCACGGCGAGTAGTGTCGCAAGCACACCGCAAGCAGATCCCCAGAGGCCCCGAGCGGGGCCCCGAGAGAGGACGGACATGCGCTTGTTCCGACAGCTCGTCACCGACGTCAGCGCCCACTGCGACCTGCCGTGCGGGGTCTACGACCCGGCGCAGGCCCGGATCGAGGCGGAGTCGATCAAGATGATCATCGGCAAGGTCGCCGACAACGACGACCCCGACTTCCGCACCCGCGCGATCATCATCAAGGAGCAGCGGGCCGAGCTGGTCAAGCACCACCTCTGGGTGCTGTGGACCGACTACTTCAAGCCCCCGCACTTCGAGAAGTACCCGAACCTGCACACGCTGTTCAACGAGGCCACCAAGCTCGCCGGCGCCAGCGGGGCGAAGGGCAGCCTCGACGCCGCCGTGGCCGACCAGCTGCTGGCCAAGATCGACGAGATCGCCACGATCTTCGCCGAGACCAAGAAGGCCTGAGCTCGCCCCGACAGCGGCCTGATCGCACCACCCGGGAGCCGGGACGCCGACGAGGCGTCCCGGCTCTCGGACGTCCGGGCCCGATGCGCCCCTTCTGCCCCGATCGGGAGTAGGTTCCTGCTCGCCCCCGAGCAGAGAGGCCCCCGATGTCCGACCTGAGCAAGTCCCCCCTGCACGACCAGTCCCCGCCCGGACGCGACGACCCCACCGGTCGCAGCAGGGCGGACGACGACAAGACCCCCCTCAACTGGCTGCTGCTGGTCCCGATCGTGATCTGCCTGGCCGTGCCGTTCTACAACAGCACCGAGCCGACGCTGTTCGGCATGCCGTTCTTCTACTGGTTCCAGCTCGCGATCATCCCGATCGGCGTGGCCTGCACCGTGATCGTCTACCGCGCGCACCGCCGCAACGTCAGGGGTGGTCGCTGATGGACATCAACATCGTGGAGATGACGGTCTTCGTCCTGCTCTTCCTGCTGGTGACCGTGATGGGGTTCTACGCGGCCAACTGGCGCAAGGCCGACTCGATGGAGCACCTGGACGAGTGGGGGCTCGGCGGGCGCAGCTTCGGGGGCTGGATCACCTGGTTCCTGCTCGGTGGCGACCTGTACACCGCGTACACCTTCGTCGCCGTCCCGGCGCTGATGTTCGGCGCCGGCGCGGCCGGGTTCTTCGCCGTCCCGTACACGATCATCGTGTACCCGCTGGTGCTGCTGTTCCTGGTGCGGCTGTGGTCGGTGAGCCACGTCCACGGCTTCGTGACGCCGGCCGACTTCGTCCGCGCCCGGTTCGACTCCCCCACGATGGCCCTGCTCGTCGCCATCACCGGCATCGTCGCGACGATGCCGTACATCGCGCTGCAGCTGGTCGGCATCGAGGCCGTCCTCAAGGCGATGGGGCTCACCGGTACCGGCTTCGTGTCGCACCTGCCGATCCTCATCGCGTTCGCGATCCTCGCGGCGTACACCTACAGCAGCGGCCTGCGTGCGCCGGCGCTGATCGCGTTCGTCAAGGACGCGCTGATCTACCTCGTCATCATCGTCGCGGTGATCTACATCCCGAGCCGGCTCGGCGGCTGGGACGGCATCTTCGCCGCGGCCGACGCCAAGTTCGAGGCCTCCCCCAACCCCGGTGACGGCGTGCTGCTGACCTCGGGTCCGGCGCAGCTGCAGTACGCGACGCTCGCGCTCGGCTCGGCGATGGCGCTGTTCCTCTACCCGCACTCGCTCACCAGCGTCCTCGCGGCCAAGGACCGGCACACGATCCGCCGCAACATGGCGGCGCTGCCCGCCTACTCGTTCGTCCTCGGCCTCCTCGCCCTGCTCGGCTTCATGGCGATCGCCGCCGAGATCACGCCGATCGTCAACGAGGAGACCGGCAAGGTCGACGCCAACACCGTCGTCCCGCTGCTGTTCGACAAGATGTTCCCGGACTGGTTCGCAGGCGTGGCCTTCGCCGCGGTCGCGATCGGCGCCCTCGTGCCGGCGGCCATCATGTCGATCGCCGCGGCGAACCTGTTCACCCGCAACATCTACAAGGAGTACCTGAGGAAGGACGCCACCCCCGCCCAGGAGGCGAAGGTCTCCAAGCTCACCTCGCTGGTGGTCAAGGTGGGCGCCCTGCTGGTGATCGTCTCGCTCGACCCGCAGTTCTCCATCGACCTGCAGCTCATCGGCGGCGTGATCATCCTGCAGACCCTGCCCGCGCTGGCCCTGGGCCTGTACACCAGCTGGTTCCACCGTGGCGGCCTCATCGCCGGCTGGGTGGCCGGCATGGGCTCGGGCTTCTGGATGCTGTACACGATCAAGCAGATCGGGGTCGACCCGGTGACCGGCGAGTGGGGCGCGGTCATCCGGCCGCACTTCGGCGGCTCGGCGTTCCCGCTGGCGAACCTCGGCCTGGACACCAAGCTCGTCGTCTACGCCGGCTTCATCGCCGTCGCGGTCAACCTCCTGGTCGCCGTCGTGGCCACGCTGGTGCTGCGGGCGATGAAGGTGGCCGAGGGCACCGACCGGACCCGCGAGAACGACTACACCGCCGACCAGGGCGACCCGCGGGTCAAGGACCTCGACCTCGACCACGCCGGCGCCCCCGGCACCCCGGCCGACACGTAGGGCCGCTACCCCCTCGGTGTCCTAGGGTCGCCCCCATGAGCGACGACCAGGGCACCGAGGGGCACGGCGGGCAGCAGGTCACGAGGGTCGCCGCGGCTCACGGGGTCGACACCGTGTTCACCCTCTCCGGGGCGCACGTGTTCCCGGTGTACGACGCCGCCGTGAAGTTCGAGCCGGCGCTCCGGCTGCTCGACGTGCGGCACGAGCAGACCGCCGTCTTCGCCGCCGAGGCCACGGCGAAGCTGACGCGCAGGCCCGGGTTCGCCGTGGCCACCGCGGGACCCGGTGTCACCAACACCGTCTCGGCGATGACCACCGCCCACGTCAACGGCTCCCCCGTCGTGCTCCTCGGCGGCCGCGCCCCGGCGTGGCGCTGGGGCAGCGGCAGCCTGCAGGAGATGGACCACGTCCCTCTGCTCGCGCCGGTCACCAAGCACGCCACCACGATCGGACAGGTCGACGCCATCACCTCCGGTGTGCACGAGGCGTTCTCGCTCGCCACCGCGCCGCACCGCGGGCCGGTGTTCGTCGACGTCCCGATGGACGTGCTGTTCTCCCGCTGCCCCCTGCCGGACGTCCCGACGGCGAGGCCCGCGGCGCACCCCGAGCCGGACGAGGAGCAGGTCGCCACGGCGGTGCGTGCCCTGCGCGAGGCGCACCACCCGGTGCTCGTGCTGGGCTCGGACGTGTGGACCGGCGGTGCGGAGCAGGCCGCCGCCCGGTGCGCGGAGGCGCTGGGTTGCGCGGTCATCACCAACGGGATGGGCCGGGGCGTCGTCCCGGGCGGGCACCCCCAGCTCGTCACGCGCGCCCGCGGTCGGGCGTTCGCGGAGGCCGACGTCGTCGTCGTGGTCGGCACGCCGCTCGACTTCCGGCTCGGCTACGGGCAGTTCGGCGGGAAGGAGGGCGCGGCTCCCGCCGCCGTCGTGCACGTCGTCGACGGTGCCGACCAGCTGGCGACCCACGCCGCCCTGGCCGCCGGCGTGGTCGGCGACCTCACGGCGGTGCTCGACCGGTTCGCGGCCGAGGTCGCCCCGCAGCAGCCGCACCGCAGCGAGACCGACCGCTGGGTGGCCGAGCTGGCCGACCACGCGCGGGCGGCCGTCGCGCAGGACGCCGACCAGCTCGCGTCCACGTCCGACCCGGTGCACCCGGCCCGGATCTACGGCGAGCTGAACAAGCGGCTCGACCCCGACGCCGTCGTCATCGGTGACGGCGGTGACTTCGTCTCGTTCGCGGGGAGGTTCGTCGAGCCGCGCCGTCCGGGGCGCTGGCTCGACCCCGGCCCGTTCGGCTGCCTCGGCACCGGCCTCGGCTACGCGGTCGGAGCGCGCCTGGCCCACCCGGACGCCCAGGTGGTGCTCCTGCTCGGCGACGGCGCGGCGGGCTTCTCGCTCACCGACGTCGACACCCTGGTGCGGCACGACCTGCCGGTGGTGATGGTGATGGGCAACAACGGCGCCTGGGGGCTGGAGAAGGGGCCGATGAACATGCTCTACGGCTACGACGTGGTCGCCGACCTCACGCCGCAGACCCGCTACGACCAGGTCGTCACCGCCCTCGGCGGCGGCGGCGAGATGGTGACCTCGCCGGAGGAGGTCGGGCCGGCGATCGACCGCGCGTTCGCGTCCGGCGTGCCGTACCTGGTCAACGTCGTGACCGACCCGGCCGCGGCGTACCCGCGCAGCACCACCGGGATCTGAGGTCGTGGAGGTCGGCGTGCGCCGGGCGCGCGAGGACGAGCTGGACGAGGCCGGACGGGTCGTCGCGGCGGCCTACCGCGCCGGCGAGGGCACCCCGGACCACTACCTCGAGGTGGTGGCCGACGCCCGGGCCCGTGCCGACGACGGCGAGGTGCTGGTGGCCGTGGACGGCGCCGGCACCCTGCTCGGGAGCGTGACGTTCGTGCTGCCGCCGTCCCCGCTCGCCGAGCTGAGCCGCCCGGACGAGGCCGAGTTCCGGATGCTGGGCGTGACCCCCGCCGCCCAGGGGCACGGGGTCGGCGCCGCCCTGGTGCAGGCCTGCCTCGACCGCGCGATCGACGCCGGCCGGGTCGGTGTCGTGCTGTGCACCCAGGACACGATGACGTCGGCGCACCGGATCTACGAGCGGTTCGGGTTCGTGCGGGACCCGCAGCGGGACTGGTCACCCGTGCCCGGGGTCGAGCTGATCGCCTACCGGCTCAGGTTCCCACCCGCGCCAGGAACCGCTCCGGGTCGACCAGCACGCGGGTGATCTCACCGGTCGCGAGCAGCCGCTCGCCCGCGTCCTGGGCCTGGACGGCGAACCTCAGCAGCCGTCCGTCCTGGCTCTCGAGGGTGGCGGTGACGGTGACCTGCGCACCCACGGCGCTCGCGGCGAGGTGGTCCAGCCGCACCCGGGTGCCGACCGACGTGCGACCCTCGGCGCCCGGCACCTCGACGGCGCAGGTGGCGGCCTCGCACCAGGCCAGCACCCGCGGGGTCGCCAGCACGGGCAGGTCTCCGCTGCCGAGCGCGACGGCGGTGTCGTCGGGCCCGACCGTGAAGGTCAGCGCGGCGAGGGTCAGCTCAGCAGCCCCAGCCGGCGCAGCTCGACCGTGAGGTCGTGCGGGTTGGACGAGGCGCCCATGGCGTCCTCGAGCGAGACGATGCCGTCGCGGTAGAGCGAGACGAGGTGCTGGTCGAAGGTCTGCATCCCGTAGAACGCGCCCTCGGAGATCAGCTCGGTGATCGAGGAGGTCTTGTCCGGGTCGGCGATCGCGTCGGCGATCCGGCCGGTGTTGATGCAGATCTCCATCACCACGGTGCGGCCCTGGCCGTCCGAGCGGGGCACCAGGCGCTGGCAGATGATGCCGCGCAGCGACGCGGCCAGCGACAGGCGGACCTGCTTCTGCTCGTGCGGCGGGAAGAAGTCGATGACCCGGGTGATCGTCTCGGCGGCGTCGGTGGTGTGCAGCGTCGACATCACGAAGTGGCCGGTCTCGGAGGCCGACAGGGCCGCGCCGACGGTCTCGGAGTCGCGCATCTCGCCGACCAGGACGACGTCGGGGTCCTGACGCATCGCGGCGCGCAGGGCCACCGCGAAGTTGTCGGTGTCGATCCGCACCTCGCGCTGGTTGATCATCGCGGACTTGTCCTGGTGCAGGACCTCGATCGGGTCCTCGATCGTGACGATGTGGACCTCGCGGTTGGTGTTGATGTGGTCCACCATCGCCGCGAGCGTGGTCGTCTTGCCCGAGCCGGTGGGGCCGGTGACCAGGACCAGGCCGCGGGGCTCGAGGGCGAGCGCGGCCAGGGCCGGCGGCATGCCCAGCTCGTCGAGGGACATGGCACCGATCGCGACCCGGCGGAAGACCAGGCCGACCGACCCGCGGGACCGGAAGGCGTTGACGCGGAAGCGGCCGACGCCCGGGATCGAGTAGCCGAAGTCGGCCTCGTTGGTGCGGGTGAAGACCTCCTTGAGGTCCGGACGGATGATCTCGTCCAGCATCGCCTGGGTGTCCGTGGGCAGCAGGTCGCGCGAGCGGAGCTTGCGCAGCCGGCCGTCGATGCGGATCCGCGGCGCGGACCCGACCTTGCAGTGCAGGTCGGACCCGGTGAGCTCGGACAGCGCACGCAGGAACGGCTTGACGGACAGCGGCTCGACGGCCTGCTCGGGCACGGTCGCGGGTGCAGTGGTCACGTGCCTGTTGTCGGCAGCGCGGCCTGGTTCCTTGAGCCACCCGTGAACGTGCGCCGGTACGCCATCGGAGATGTCCCGATCCGAGCGAAATGCGCCCTCAGCACCGGAGCGGAGCCGAAGCCCGCGTGCCGGGCCACCTCCTCCACCGACAGCTGGGTCTCCTCGAGCAGGGTGCGGGCCCGGTCGAGCCGCTGGGCGTTGACCCAGGACGCCGGGCTGACCCCCGTGGTGGCGCGGAACCGGCGGGCGAAGGTGCGCTCGGACATCTGGGCCTCGCGGGCCAGGCGGGACACCGGCAGGTCCTCGTGCAGGTGCTCCAGCGCCCACTGGACCACCGGCGCCATGCCCGGGTCGTCGCAGGCCGGGACGGGGGTGTCGACGTACTGCGCCTGCCCGCCGTCACGGTGCGGCGGGACCACCATCCGACGCGCGATCGTGCTGGCCACGGCCGCGCCCTGCTCCTCGCGCACCACGTGCAGGCAGGCGTCGATGCCGGCGGCGGTGCCGGCGCTGGTGACCAGGTTGCCGTCCTGCACGTAGAGCACGTCGGGGTCGAGCCGCGCACCGGGGAACCGCTCGGCGAGCGCGGCGGTGTAGCGCCAGTGGGTGGTGCAGCGGCGGCCGTCGAGCACCCCGGCCTCGCCGAGGATGAAGGCCCCGGAGCACACGCTCAGCACCCAGGCGCCGCGCTCGTCGGCACGACGGATCAGGTCGAGCACCTCCGGCGGCGAGGACTCCAGCGAGTGCGCCGGGACGGCGAGCAGGTCGACGTCCTCGGCGGCCTCGAGCCCGAGGGGCACCTCGACCGCGAACGCCGGGGTGCTGGTCGGCACCCGTCCGGGCTCGGGCGTCACGACCCGGAAGTCGACGCGCGGGACGCCCTGGTCGGTGCGGTCGACGCCGAACACCTCGCAGAGCACCCCGAGCTCGAACGGGGCGACCCCCGGCATGGCGACGACGGCGACGGAGCGGAGCACCCGGACAGCATGCCACAGGTCTGGCTGGATTTCGACGGATGGTGTCGTTCCTGCCACTGGTGGCAGAGACCCGATGGGCGCATGCTTTCTGCCATGGACATCTTCGTGATCGCCGCAGCCGTCATCGCCGCCGTCGTCCTCCTGGTCGCCCTGGTCAAGGTCGTCCGGGGCGGAGGGGGCTCGGACCCCGCCCCGCGCGTCCACCAGTGGACGACCGCGGAGCAGGCGCCCGAGCGCCCGTACCGCGACCTTCCCCGGGTCGCCTGAGCACCGTCGCGGGGTCCTGGTGCGGGTGTGGGACGATGGACCCCGATCCCACCCACGGAGGAGCACCCCATGAGCAAGCGCGCCCGCAAGCGTCGCGCCCGCAAGGGCAGCGGCGCCAACCACGGCAAGCGTCCCAACGCCTGAGCCGTACCGCTGCCCTACCGCACGCAGCGCGAAAGGCCCCGACCGGGAACGGTCGGGGCCTTCGTCGTGCTGGGGGTGGGGGGCCTCAGCCCTCCATCTGCACCCGGATGGTGGTGATCTGGGTCATGATCCGCACCCGCAGGGTGTCCGGGGCCGGCTCGTGGCACGACCGGCGGACCAGCGCCTTGAGCGCCTCCTCCAGGTCGTACTGCTGCAGGCAGGGGGAGCACTCGGCGAGGTGGTGCTTGATCCGCTCCACGTCGATCCGGGTCACCTCCTTGTCCAGGTAGGTGTAGACCTCGTCGAGGACCTCGCGACAGTCCTCGTCGTGCGGGTCGCCGCAGCTCATGACCTGACCTCCGGTGCAGACTCGCCGCTGGTGGCGGCGACCAGCCCGCGGTCGCGGGCGTAGTCCTCGAGCAGGACGCGCAGCTGGCGCCGGCCGCGGTGCAGCCGCGACATCACGGTGCCGATGGGCGTGCCCATGATCTCGGCGATCTCCTTGTACGCGAAGCCCTCGACGTCGGCGTAGTAGACCGCCATCCGGAACTCCTCCGGCAGGGCCTGCAGCGCCTCCTTGACGTCGGAGTCGGGCAGCCGGTCGAGCGCCTCGTGCTCGGCCGAACGCAGCCCGGTGGACGTGTGGGACTCCGCCCGGGCGAGCTGCCAGTCCTCGATGTCCTCCGCGCCGGACTGCAGCGGCTGGCGCTGCTTCTTGCGGTAGGAGTTGATGTAGGTGTTGGTGAGGATCCGGTACAGCCAGGCCTTGAGGTTCGTGCCCGGCCGGTACTGGTGGAAGGACGCGAACGCCTTCGTGTACGCCTCCTGGACGAGGTCCTCGGCGTCGGCGGGGTTGCGGGTCATCCGCATCGCGGCCGAGTACAGCTGGTCCAGGTACTGCAGCGCCTCGGCCTCGAACCGGGCGACGCGCTCGCCCTGGCTCTCGTCCTCGGGGGCGCGGGTGGCGCCGGGCTCGCCGAGGTCGATCTCGACCTCGGAGCCGGTGGCCGACGTGGGTTCAGTCATCACCCTGGAGTCTAGTCGCCCGGTGGCAGGCTGCCGGACGGGCCGCCGGGCCGCGCGGTACGCGCAGCGGGGGGATGCGGTCATGGTCGGCACACGAGGGTGAACGCGCCCACCGCCGCCCTGATTCCGCCGCCTCATCCCGTGCCGGTCGCGGAAGGTAGCGTCTCGGCCATGTCCGAGCCCACCTTCATGTCCCTCATGCAGGACCAGGTCCGCAACGAGTTCTCCGCCAGCCAGCAGTACATCGCGCTGGCCGTGTGGTTCGACGACCAGGACCTCCCGCAGCTGGCCGCGCACTTCTACCGCCAGTCGGTGGAGGAGCGGAACCACGCGATGATGCTGGTGCAGTACCTGCTCGACCGGGACGTGAAGGTGTTCATCCCGGGCGTCGACGCCGTGGAGACCGAGTTCGGTTCCGTCACGGCGCCGATCAAGCTGGCGCTGGAGCAGGAGCGCGAGGTGACCCGCCAGATCGAGGCGCTGTTCCGTGCCGCCCGCGCCGAGGACGACGCCCTCGGCGAGCAGTTCATGCTGTGGTTCCTCAAGGAGCAGGTCGAGGAGGTCGCCTCGATGACCACGCTGCTCGCGGTGGCCGAGCGGGCCGGCGACAACCTGTTCCACCTCGAGGACTACCTCGCCCGCGAGGCCGTGGGCGACGGCGGCACCGACGCCTCCGCCCCGGCGGCGGCGGGCGGGGTCCTCTAGCCCGACCGGATCGGCGCCCGCTCAGACGTCGAGCGCCTGCTGCTCCTCGGTGCGGCCGAGGAGCTCGCCGGTGAGCGGGTCGACCACGCCGACCAGCTCGTCGACCGGCAGCGGTTCGACCAGCTCGGGCCCGTTGTTGTTGGCGTTGCTCACCATCGTGCCCACCGGCACGCAGCGGAACCGGCCGGCGGCGGGCGGCTCGAGCAGCTCGCCGATCGCCGACGGGTCGGTGAGCGCGGGGTCGAGCCAGGCCGCCCAGCGGTCGGGGTCGAGCACCACGGGCATCCGGTCGTGGATCCGGTCGAGCCCCGGCTCGGCCTCGGTGGTCACCACCGCGAACGTGCTCAGCCAGGCGTCGGGGTCGTCGGGGTCGACCGAGGGGTCCTTCCAGAACTCGTAGACGCCGGCGAGCGCCACGCGGCCGCCGTCGCGGCGGGTCATGAGGAACGGCTGCTTGCGCGCCCGGCCCTTGGCGTCGAGCGCGGTGGGGCTCTTCTGCCACTCGTACCACCCGTCGGCCGGCACGATCGCCCGCCGGGTCGCGGCAGCCCGCTTGAAGGCCGGCTTGGTGAGCAGGGAGTCGGCCCGGGCGTTGATCATCCGCGCCCCGCCGGAGCGGTCCTTGGACCACGACGGCACCAGCCCCCACACCAGCGACCGCAGCTGGCGCACCGGCTCCGGCTCCGGCCCGGCGTCGTCCTCGGCCGCCCGGCGGTCCTCGCGCCGCACCCGCTGGACGACGACCGGCGCCGACTTCGTGGGCGCCACGTTCCAGTCCGGCTCGAGGCCGCCGGTCTCGTCGTCCTCGATCTCGAACTCCTCGACCAGCTGGTCGGGGTCGGCGCTGGCTGCGTAGCGTCCGCACATGCCCCCACTCTGCCAGTGGGCACCGACGGCCCGGATGCGCTACGAAAGAGGCATGAGCATCGTGCGCCGCCTCGCCCGTCCCCTGCTGGCCGCCAACTTCGTGATCGAGGGGCTCGACCACGTGCGCCACCCCGGTCCTCGCGTCGACAGCGCCCGGCCGCTGGTCAGCACCCTGTCCGGGCCGCTGCGGCTGCCCGACGACCCCGAGCTGCTGGTGCGCGCCAACGGCGCCGCGATGGCGGTCGCGGGGTCGCTGCTGGCGATCGGACGCCTCCCCCGGCTGTCGGCCACCGTGCTCGCCGCGAGCCTGGTGCCCGCCACCTACATCGACCACCCGTTCTGGGCCGAGAAGGACCCGCAGGAGAAGGCGGCCCAGCGCACCCGCTTCCTCACCAACCTCGGCCTGCTCGGCGGCGTGCTCATCGCCAGCGTCGACACCGACGGCCGGCCCGGCCTGGCCTGGCGCTCCGAGCGCGCGGCCAAGGACGCGAAGCGGGCTGCGGGCCACGCGAAGAAGGACGCCAAGCGCGCGGGGCGCAGCGCCCGTCGCGAGGCGCGTCTGGCGCGCGCCAAGGTCGAGGCGGCCGTCTCCTGAGCGGTCACTAGGCTGGCGCGGGTGACCGAGCTCTGGCCGGCGCCCGCCTCCCCCGGGCCCCTCGACGCCACCGTCCGACTGCCCGGGTCGAAGTCGCTCACCAACCGCTACCTGGTGCTGGCGGCGCTCGCCGACGGCCCGTCCCGGCTGCGGGCGCCGCTGCGCTCGCGCGACACCCTGCTGATGGCGCAGGCGCTGCGCGACCTCGGCGTCGCCGTCGAGGACGACTACGGGTCGGACGACTGGCACGTGGTGCCCGGCGCGTCGGTCGAGGGCGGCACCGAGGTGGCGTGCGGGCTGGCCGGCACCGTGATGCGGTTCGTGCCGCCACTGGCCGCCCTGGCCGACGGCGACGTGCGTTTCGACGGCGACCCGCAGGCCCGGGTGCGGCCGATGGGACCCGTGCTCGGAGCACTGCGCTCGCTCGGCGTCGAGGTCGACGACGCGGGCCGCGGGACGTTGCCGTTCACCGTCCGCGGCCGGTCCGGTCGCGTCCCCGGCGGCACCACGGTGATCGACGCCTCCGGCTCCAGCCAGTTCGTCTCCGCCCTGCTGCTGTCCGGCGCGCGCTACGAGCAGGGCGTGACCGTGGTCAACGACGGCCCGCGGGTGCCGAGCGAGCCGCACCTGGAGATGACCGTCGAGACCCTGCGCGACTGCGGCGTCGAGGTCGACGACTCCGTGCGCGGCACCTGGCGGGTCGAGCCGGGGACGATCGGCGCCCTCGACGTGCAGGTGGAGCCCGACCTGTCGAACGCCGCCCCCTTCCTGGCCGCGGCGCTGGTGTGCGGCGGACGCGTGCACGTGCCGGACTGGCCGCAGCGCACCACGCAGGCCGGCGACCACCTGCGCGACCTGCTCGACCAGATGGGCGCCGAGGTCGGTCTCGACCGCGACGGCCTCACGGTCGAGGGCACCGGCGAGCTCTACGGGGTCGACGCCGACCTGCACGAGGCCGGAGAGCTGGCCCCGGTCGTGGCAGCCCTGTGCGCGCTCGCCGACTCGCCGTCCACGCTGCGCGGCATCGCGCACCTGCGCGGGCACGAGACCGACCGGCTGGCCGCGCTGGCCACCGAGCTCGGCGAGCTCGGCTGCGAGGTCATCCAGCTCGAGGACGGCCTGACGATCCGTCCGAAGCCGTTGCGGGCCAAGGTCTTCCGTTCGTACCACGATCACCGGATGGCGCAGGCGGGAGCGGTGGTCGGCCTGCGCGTGGCCGGCACCCAGGTCGAGGACGTCGCGACGACGGCGAAGACGCTGCCCGACTTCCCCGGCATGTGGACCCAGCTGCTCGGCTCGGTCCGGGCGTGAGGGCGGCGTGAGGGTGCTGTGACTCCGCGGCGGTACGACGAGAGCGACGTGCGGGTACGCCCCAACCCCAAGGGGTCCCGCCCGCGGACGAAGGACCGCCCGAGCCACTCCGACGCCGTCGCCGGCCGCGTCCTCACCGTCGACCGCGGCCGGTACACCGTGCTGGTGCCCGACTCGCCCGACCGCGTGGTGATGGCGATGAAGGCCCGCGAGCTCGGCCGGGCCGGGATCGTCGTCGGCGACCGGGTCTCCGTCGTCGGGGACACCTCCGGCGAGCCGGACACGCTCGCCCGGGTCGTGCGGGTCTCGGAGCGGACGGGGACGCTGCGGCGAACGGCCGACGACACCGACCCGGTGGAGCGCGTGGTGGTCACCGGCGTCGACCAGCTCGTCATCGTCACCGCCCTGGCCGATCCGGAGCCGCGGCCGCGGATGGTCGACCGCTGCCTGGTGGCGGCCTACGACGCGGGGCTCGACCCGCTGCTCTGCCTCACCAAGGCCGACCTCGCCGATCCCGCGCCGTTCCTCGCGCTCTACGAGGCGCTGGGGGTCCCGGCCGTGGTCACCTCGCGCGACCCCGACCGCGCGGTCCACGGCGTGGAAGCGGTGCGCGAGCGGCTGATGGGGCGCGACAGCGTGCTGATCGGCCACTCCGGGGTCGGCAAGTCCACGCTCGTCAACGCGCTGGTGCCGACCGCCGACCGCGCCACCGGCATCGTCAACGCGGTGACCGGGCGGGGCCGGCACACCTCCTCGTCCGCGGTCGCCTTCCCGCTCCAGGACGCGGACGGCGGCACGGTCGGCTGGGTCACCGACACCCCGGGCGTCCGCTCGTTCGGTCTGGCCCACGTCGGCCCGGACGGCCTGCTGCGCGCCTTCAGCGACCTCGCACCCGGCGAGGCGGACTGCCCGCGCGGCTGCACCCACGACGAAGCGGACTGCGGCCTGGACGGCTTCGTGGCGTCCGGCGGTGCCGGTGACAACGGGCCCGCCCGGCTGGACTCGTTCCGTCGGCTCCTGCGGGCGCTCACGGGCGCGGACGACTGAGATGGCGCCCGCCTGGCCCGAGACGGTCCTGCGAGCCGTCGAGGACGAGGTGGGCACACCGGTGACGACCGAGCTCCTCGGCGGGCTCAGCGGACGCGACGTCCTCCGCGCCGCGGGGCCGCGCAGCGCGGTCGTGGTGAAGCACCCCGCGAACCACCGCGAGACGGACTTCTACCGGCGGGTGGCGCCGACGCTCGGGCCCGGCGTCGCCGTTCCGCGGTCACTGGTCGCCGACGACGGCTGGCTCGTCCTGGAGCACCTGCCCGAACCGCTGCCGCGCGAACGGTGGCTGGCCGACCCGTCGGTGATGCGCACGCTGGCCGCGGTGCACCGCTCCCACACCGCCGCCGGGCTGCTGGTCGACCCGTTCCGGCCGGCCTGGGGACCGGACCTCACCGACGTCGCGCTGCAGAGGGTCTCGCCCACGCAGCGCGACACCACCCGGCGCGCGCTCGGGCGGCTGCGGTCCGAGTCCGACCACTGGCTCGCCGGCGACGTCCTGGTCTCGGCCGACCCCAACCCGCGCAACTGGGGCGTGCGCGACGACGGGACGCTCGTGCTGTTCGACTGGGAGCGCGTCGGTCTCGCCACCCCTGCCGTCGACGTCGCGATCACCGTCCCCGGTCTCCCCCGGCGCGACCAGGTGGAGCTGGCGGCCGCCGCCTACCTGGCCGTGCAGGACCGCGACCACGTCGCGTGGTCGCCGGCCCAGCTCACCCGCGGCCTGCTGGTGGTGAAGGCCTGGACCTGCGTCGGGCTGCTGGCCGAGGACCGCGACGACGCCGCGCTCGTCGACGCGCAGCGGCGGCTCGCGGCCGACCTGCCCGGGTGGATCGCCTCGATCCCCTGACCGATGAGTCCGGTTCGTCGGCGTGGTCGACCCTCACCGACCTGCGGTGGGAGGACACGACCGTGCTCGACGGGGACCCGGTGGAGACCGTCGGCGCGCTGAAGCGGGCCGAGGGTGTTCCCCGACGGCCACGAGGTGCCGAGGCTGGACCTGCTGGAGACCAAGGCGTTCCGCAACGGCGTCGCGCTCCTGCGCTACGCGCCGGCCTGACCTCGCAGCACGGGCCCGAGGTCGTCGAGCACGCCGGCGTCCTCGATCGTCGACGGCACGACCGGGTCCTTGCCGTCGGCCAGCTCGCGCATCGTCTTGCGCAGGATCTTGCCCGACCGCGTCTTGGGCAGGGCGGCCACGACGTCGACCCTGGAGAGCGAGGCGATCGCGCCGACCTCGGAGCGCACCAGTGCGGACAGCTCGGTGCGGAGCACGTCCTCGTCGACGTCCTGGTTGCCCTTGAGCACCACCAGGGCTCGCGGCACCTGGCCCTTCAGGTCGTCGGCCACCCCGATGACGGCGCACTCCGCGACCGCCGGGTGCCCCGCCAGCGCCGCCTCGATCGTGCCGGTCGAGAGCCGGTGCCCGGCGACGTTGATGACGTCGTCGGTGCGGCCCAGGACGAACAGGTAACCGTCCTCGTCGAGGTAGCCGCCGTCGCCGGTGAGGTAGTAGCCGTCGAAGGCGGACAGGTAACCCGACACGTACCGGTCGTCATCGCCCCACAGGGTGGGCAGCGTGCCGGGTGGCAGCGGGAGGCGCAGGCAGACCGCCCCCTCCGTCCCGGCCGGGACCTCGGTGCCGTCCGGTGCGAGGATCCGCACGTCGTAGCCCGGCACGGGGACCGACGGCGACCCCGGCTTGATCGGGAGCCGTTGCAGCCCACGGGGGTTCGCGGCGATCGGCCACCCGGTCTCGGTCTGCCACCAGTTGTCGACGACCGGCACGCCGAGCAGCTGCGACGCCCACTCGTAGGTGTCCGGGTCGAGTCGCTCGCCGGCCAGGAACAGCGTGTCGAGCGACGACAGGTCGTGCTGCCGGGCGAATTCGCCGTCGGGGTCGGTCTTCTTGATCGCCCGGATCGCGGTCGGCGCGGTGAACATCACCTGCACGTCGTGGTCGGCGACCACGCGCCAGAAGGCGCCGGCGTCCGGGGTGCCGATCGGCTTGCCCTCGTAGAGAACGGTCGTCGACCCGTTGAGCAGCGGTCCGTAGACGATGTACGAGTGCCCGACGACCCAGCCGACGTCGCTGGCCGTGAACATCGTGCGCCCGGGGTCGAGGCCGAAGACGTTGCGCATCGACCAGGTCAGGGCCACGGCGTGGCCGCCGTTGTCGCGGACGATCCCCTTCGGACGGCCCGTGGTCCCGGACGTGTACAGGACGTAGAGCGGGTCGGTGGCCGGCACCGCGACGCACTCGGCCGGCGTCACCGTGCCCGGCCGCATCAGCACGTCCCAGTCGACGTCGCGGCCGTCCTCCATCGCCGCGACGGCCTGGGGGCGCTGCAGCACCACCACGTGCCGGGGCCGGTGCTCGGCGCGCTCGATCGCGGCGTCGAGCATCGGCTTGTACTCCACCACCCGGGTGGGCTCGATGCCGCAGGAGGCGGTGACCACGACCACCGGCCGCGCGTCGTCGATGCGAGCGGCGAGCTCGGCCGGGGCGAAGCCGCCGAAGACCACCGAGTGCACCGCCCCGATCCGGGCGCAGGCCAGCATCGCGATCACGGCCTCGGGCACCATCGGCATGTAGATGACCACGCGGTCGCCCTGCTCGACCCCGAGGGTGCGCAGCACTCCGCCGAAGCGGGCCACCTGGTCGAGCAGCTCGGCGTAGGTGAACGTCCGCGTGGTGCCCGTGACGGGCGAGTCGTGCACCAGCGCGAGCTGGTCGGCCCGGCCGTGCACCACGTGCCGGTCGAGAGCGTTGAAGCAGGTGTTGAGCGTGCCGCCGGTGTACCAGCGGTAGAACGGCGGCCGGTCGTCGTCGAGCACCCGCTGCGGGCGGGTGATCCAGTCGACGCCACCCGCCGCCTCGCCCCAGAACGCATCCGGGTCCTCCAGGGAGGCGCGGTGGGCCGCGGCCCAGGCACCGGTGCGGACGTCATCAGCCATGGCGCCATCCTCGCGGCCCCGAACGCGCCGTGCCAGTGCCGGGCTGAGACGCTGGACACGTGGCCCTGCGACCCGACGCCCTGCCGCCCGGCGTGGTGGCGATGCTGCGCGAGCGGCACCTCGCCCACCTGGCGACCCAGCGGGACGACGGGACGCCCCACCTGGTGCCGGTGGGCTTCACCTGGGACGACCAGGAGCACGTCGTGCGGGTGATCACCTCGGGCGGCTCGGTCAAGGCGCGCAACGGCCGCCGCGGCGGGCGTGCCGCCGTCAGCCAGGTCGACGGCCGCCGCTGGTTGACGCTCGAGGGACCCGTGCGCGTGGTCGACGAGGCGGCCGCGGTCCGGGACGCCGAGCGCCGCTACGCCGAGCGGTACCGGACGCCGCGGGAGAACCCGCTGCGGGTGGTGCTGGTCATCGACGTCGACCGCGTGCTCGGCGGCACCTGGCCCGGCGCGCAGGACGAGCAGTGACCAGGTGTCGTCGTCGACCTCGGTCTCAGTCGACCGTGACCATGATGGCGACGGCGCGGTCGAGGAACGCGTCGACCTCCGGCTCGCGGTAGGCGCCCTGTCCCCGGCGGGAGCGGAACACCGCCCGCCGCACCTCGTCGGCCGACATCGGGCGGCCGTCGTTGAAGTAGCTGTTCAGCTTGTCGCACAGCTCGTCGACGTCGGCGACGTCGTAGCCGCGCTCGAACCGGCCCTTCGGGGCGGCGAAGCGCTCTCCCGCGGGGCGGTCGAGCCGGCCCTGCAGGCCGCGGGCACGACGGGCCAGCTCGTCCATGAGCGCGTCCTCGCCGCCGTCGCGCACCAGGCGGTTGCGTTCCCGCGCGGCCACGGCGTCCTCGAGCCGGTCGAGCGCGGCGTCGACCTCGTGGATGTCGTACCCGCCCCAGCCGAGCCGGAAGGCGGCGGTGCGCACCTCCCACGACCGCAGCGGACGCAGCTCGCGGTCCTCGGGCGTGACCGTCTTCCCACCGGCCGCACCACGCTGCCGCTCGCGCTCGTAGGCGACCTTGGCGCGGGCGAAGAACTCGTCGACCTCGGCCGGGACGTAGCCCTTGGACGTGCGGGGCGCCCGGGTGAACTGGCTCGAGGGGGGTGGTGGCACGGGTCAATCCTGCCCTGTGGCCGCGAGCTGGCCGCACGCGCCGTCGATCTCGCGGCCGCGCGTGTCGCGCACCGTGGTGGGGATGCCGTGCGCCCGCAGCCGCTCGACGAAGGTGCGCTCGACCTGCGGGTCGGACGCCGTCCACCTCGAGCCGGGAGTGGGGTTGAGGGGGATCGGGTTGACGTGCACCCACCCGCGGCCGCGCCGGTTCAGCTCGGTGCCGAGGAGGTCGGCCCGCCAGGCGTGGTCGTTGACGTCACGGATCAGCGCGTACTCGATGCTGACCCGGCGCCCGGTGGCGTCGAAGTACCGGCGGGCGGCATCGAGCGCCTCGCCCACCTTCCAGCGGGTGTTGATCGGCACCAGCTCGTCCCGCAGCTCGTCGTCGGGCGCGTGCAGGCTCAGCGCCAGCGTCACGGGGATGCCCTCCGCCGCGAGCTTGTCGATCGCCGGCACCAGCCCGACGGTCGACATCGTGATGCCGCGTGCTGACATGCCGAGGCCCTCCGGCGCCACGTCGGTCATCCGGCGGATCGCCCCGATCGCCGCCTTGTAGTTGGCCAGCGCCTCGCCCATGCCCATGAAGACGACGTTGAGCGAGCGGCGGTCGCCGTCGTTCCGCTCGGTGACCTGGCCCATCGCGCGCACGACCTGGTCGACGATCTCGGCGGTCGACATGTTGCGGGTGAGGCCGGCCTGCCCGGTGGCGCAGAACGGGCAGTTCATCCCGCACCCGGCCTGGCTGGAGATGCACACCGTCGAGCGGTTCCGGTAGTGCATCAGGACGCTCTCGACGAGTGCGCCGTCGTGCAGCCGCCACAGCGTCTTGACGGTGGCGCCGCGGTCGGCCTCGCGCTCGGTCACCACGGTGAGCAGGGACGGCAGCAGCCCGGCGACGAGGCTGTCGCGGGTGGCGCGGGGAAGGTCGGTCATCTGCTCGGCGTCGGTGACCAGGTGCTCGAAGTAGTGCGTGGACAGCTGCTTGGCCCGGTAGCCGCGCTCGCCCAGCGCGGTGACGGCGGCCACCCGCTCGTCCAGGGTGAGGTCGGCCAGGTGCTGCGGAGGCTTGCCCCGGCGCGGTGCGGCCATCAGCAGCTGACCGGGCGCGGGTCGCGTGGTGGGGGTGGTCAGCTGGACAGGATCGGGCACGAGATCGGGATCGGGCATCGTCAGCCTCCGGCCGGGACGAGGGTGGCCAGCAGCAGGTACAGCACCGGCGCGGTGGGGAGCAGGGAGTCGATCCGGTCCATCAGGCCGCCGTGGCCGGGCAGGATCGAGCCCATGTCCTTGATGCCGAGGTCGCGCTTGAGCAGCGACTCGGACAGGTCGCCGACCGTGGCGGTGACCACGGCCGCGACCCCGATCGGGACGCCGGCGTACCAGGGGCCGTCGAGGAAGAACGCGACCGCGCAGACGCCGCCGACCACGCTGAACACGACCGACCCGGCCAGCCCCTCCCAGGACTTCTTCGGGCTCACCGACGGCGCCATCGGGTGCTTTCCCCACAGCACCCCGAAGACGTACCCGCCGATGTCGCTGCAGATCGCCACCAGGATGAAGGTGACGATGCGCCACACGCCGTCCGGCTCGGCCAGCATGAGCACCGCGAAGCCGGCCAGGAACGGCCCGTAGGCGGCGGTGAAGACCCCCGCGGCGACGTCGCGGACGGCGCCCTCGGGTTGGTCGAGCACCCGCCACACCAGGACGGCGAGGGTGGTCAGCACGAAGGCGACCAGCAGCGCCTCGGGCCCGCCCGCGTAGGCCGACACGCTCATCCCGACGGTCCCCACGAGCACCGGGACGAGCGGCACCGAGATCCGTCGGGCGGCGAACGCGCCGGTGAGCTCCCAGACGCCGATGCTGAGCGCGACCACGACGACGGCGACGAAGGCCTCCTTGCGGAAGGCCAGCGAGGCGACGACCACGACTCCCAGCCCCAGGCCCACCCCGATGGCGGCAGGCAGGTTGCGCCCGGCGCGCGAGGGCGCGGGCGTCGGCGGGACCTCGCGACGGCGGCGCCTGGCCGTCGCGCCGCTCGCCACCGGCATCGGCACGACGGGCTCCGGCTCGGGGTCCGGCTCCGGCTCGGGCTCGGGCTCCGGCTCGGGGTCCGGCTCGGGGTCCGGCTCGGGGTCCGGCTCGGGGTCCGGCTCCGGCTCGAACTCCGGCTCGAGCCGGGCGGCCAGGGGGAACCGCGCGGGCGGGCGGGAGGAGGTGTGGTCGCCGGAGCGCCCGGCGACCGCGTCGGCCTCCGCGCGTGCGGCGGCCTCCGCGAGCCGCCTGGCGCGGCGGGTCAGGGGCGGGTCGTCCATCTCGGGTGTCACTGCTCGAACGTCACCGTGGGCGTCACCTCGGGTCCTCAGACCTCCAGCAGCTCGTGTTCCTTGTGCTTGAGCAGGTCGTCGACGAGGTCGACGTGCTTCTTCGTCAGCACCTCGAGGTCCTTCTCGGCCCGGCCGCCCTCGTCTTCGCCGACCTCGCCGTCCTTGACCAGGCGGTCGAGCTCCTCCTTGGCCTTGCGGCGGATGTTGCGCACCGAGATCTTGGCGTCCTCGCCCTTGGTGCGGGCGAGCTTGATGTAGTCCTTGCGGCGCTCCTCGGTGAGCGAGGGCAGCACGGCGCGGATGACGTTGCCGTCGTTGGACGGGTTGACGCCGAGGTCGGACTCGCGCAGCGACTTCTCGATCTCCCCCATCGCCGAGCGGTCGTACGGCGTGATGAGCACGGTGCGGGCCTCGGGGATCTGGAACGAGGCGAGCTGCTGCAGCGGGGTGGGTGCGCCGTAGTAGTCGACGGTGATCTTGGAGAACATCGCGGCGTTCGCCCGCCCGGTGCGGATCGCGGAGAAGTCGTCCTTGGCCACCTCGACGGCCTTGTCCATCTTCTCCTCGGCCTCGAGGAGGGTGTCGTCGATCACTGGGTGCTCCTTCGTCGTGTGGGGCGTCGTCGTCGGGCCAGCTGCGGCTAGGCGGCGGGACCGGCGACCACGAGCGTGCCGATCCTCTCACCTCGCACCGCCCGCGCCACGTTGCCGGTGCCCTCGATCCCGAACACCACCATCGGCATGTCGTTCTCGCGGCACAGCGCGAACGCGGTGGCGTCGGCGACCCGCAGGTCCTGCCGCAGCGCCTCGTCGTAGGTGATCTCGTCGATCTTGGTGGCCTCGGGGTGCGTGCGGGGGTCGGCGGTGTAGACGCCGTCCACGCCGTTCTTGCCCATCAGCACGACCTCGCACTTGGTCTCGAGCGCGCGCTGCGCGGCGACCGTGTCGGTGGAGAAGAACGGCATGCCGGCGCCGGCGCCGAAGATCACGACACGGCCCTTCTCCAGGTGCCGGATGGCGCGGCGCGGGATGTAGGGCTCGGCCACCTGGCCCATCGTGATCGCGGTCTGCACCCGCGTCTCGACGCCCTCCTTCTCCAGGAAGTCCTGCAGCGCCAGGCAGTTCATCACGATGCCGAGCATGCCCATGTAGTCGGCGCGGGCGCGGTCCATGCCGCGCTGCTGGAGCTCGGCGCCGCGGAAGAAGTTGCCGCCGCCCACCACGATCGCCACCTGCGTGCCGCCCTGGACGACCTGGGCGATCTCCTTGGCCAGACCGGCGACGACGTCGGGGTCGACGCCCACCCTGCCGCCGCCGAAGGTCTCGCCGGAGAGCTTGAGCAGCACCCGCTTGTACCCGTCGGCGGGACGTCCGTGCGTGCTCACAGGCGGGGCTCCTCTGGTCGTCCGGTCGGTGCGGTCAGTGTGCCGCACCGTGGCGAGGCCCCGCCGCCGCCGGGGCGGTGACGGGGCCCGCGCACGGTGTCAGCGCTCGGGTCAGCTGCCGACGCGGAAGCGGGCGAACTGCGTGATCGCGGTGCCGGCCTCCTCGAGGACCTTGGCGACCGACTTCTTCGGGTCCTTCGCGAACGGCTGCTCGAGCAGCACGTTGTCCTTGAAGTAGGAGTTGACCCGGCCCTCGATGATCTTGGGCAGCGCCTGCTCGGGCTTGCCCTCCTCGCGGGCGGTCTCCTCGGCGATCCGGCGCTCGGCGTCGACGGTGTCCGAGGGCACCTCGTCGCGCGAGAGGTAGATCGGCGACATCGCGGCGGCGTGCATCGCGACGTCGCGGCCGATCTCGGACTCGGTGCTCGTGGCGACCAGGACGCCGATCTGCGCGGGCAGGTCCGGGTTGGTCTTGTGCAGGTAGGAGGACACCTGGGCGCCCTCGATCCGCGCGACCCGGCGGACCTCGACCTTCTCGCCCAGCGTGGCGGCGGCGTTGGTGACGACGTCCGCCAGGGTCTCGTCCCCGACCTTGGACGCCAGGAGCGCCTCGACGTCGGCCGCGCCGGTGGCGACGGCCTGGTCGAGCACCTGCTGCGCGAGCGCACCGAACGTGTCGTTCTTGGCGACGAAGTCGGTCTCGCAGTTGATCTCGACCAGGGTGCCGACGCCGCCGTCGACGTGGGCGGCGACCAGGCCGTCGGACGCGCTGCGGCCCTCGCGCTTGGTGACGCCCTTGAGGCCCTTGACGCGGAGGATCTCGACGGCCTTGGCGCGGTCGCCGTCGGCCTCGTCGAGGGCCTTCTTGACGTCGAGCATGCCGGCCCCGGTCTGCTCGCGCAGGGCCTTGATGTCAGCGGCGGTGAAGTTCGCCATGGTGGTTGCTCACCTCTCGTGCTCGTGGGGTCGCGCGCGCCCTCGGGTCACGAGGGCGCGCGCGAAAGGGATCGGGTGCTGTCTCAGGCCTTCTCGGCCGCGGCCGGCTCGGCCACCGGACCGGCCTCCGCCGCCGGAGCGGCGTCCTGGCCCGGGGCGACGGCCTCGGCGGCGGGAGCCTCAGCAGCCGGGGCCTCGGCGGTCTCGGCAGCGGGGGCCTCTTCAGCCGGGGCTCGGTGGCCTCGGCGGCGGTGGCCTCGGCGGCGGGGGCCTCGGCGGCGGGGGCCTCGGCCTCAGCGGCCGGAGCCTCAGCGGCCGGAGCCTCGGTCGCCGGAGCCTCGGTCGCCGGAGCGGCGTCGGCCTGCTCGGCGGCGGCCTGGGCCTCCTGGCCGGCAGCGGCCTCCACCGGGGCGGCCTCGGCGGCGGTCTCGGCCTTGGCACCCTCGGTGCCACCGGTCTGCGCCTGGGCGCCCTCGAGCAGCTCGCGCTCCCACTCGGCCAGCGGCTCGTCGGCGCCGACCTGCTCGGCACCGGCCTCGCGCGCACCGGAGCGGGCCATCAGGCCCTCGGCCACGGCGTCGGCGATGACGCGGGTGAGCAGGGTGACCGAGCGGATCGCGTCGTCGTTGCCCGGGATCCGGTAGTCGACCTCGTCCGGGTCGCAGTTGGTGTCGAGGATCGCGACGATCGGGATGTGGAGCTTCTTGGCCTCGTCGACCGCGAGGTGCTCCTTCTTGGTGTCGACGATCCAGACCGCCGAGGGCACCTTGGCCATGTCGCGGATGCCGCCGAGGGTGCGCTGGAGCTTGTCGTGCTCGCGGCGCATCATCAGCAGCTCCTTCTTCGTGCGGCCGGAGGCGGCCACGTCGTCGAAGTCGATCTGCTCGAGCTCCTTGAGGCGCTGGAGCCGCTTGTTCACGGTCTGGAAGTTGGTGAGCATGCCGCCCAGCCAGCGCTGGTTGACGTAGGGCATCCCGACCCGCGCGGCCTGCTCGGCCACCGGCTCCTGGGCCTGCTTCTTGGTCCCCACGAACAGGATCGAGCCGCCGTGGGCGACGGTCTCCTTGACGAACTCGTAGGCGCTGTCGATGTAGGTCAGCGACTGCTGCAGGTCGATGATGTAGATGCCGTTGCGCTCGGTGAAGATGAAGCGCTTCATCTTGGGGTTCCACCGGCGGGTCTGGTGCCCGAAGTGGACACCGCTCTCCAGCAGCTGACGCATCGTGACGACGGCCATGACCGACGCACTCCTTCCGCGCCGCGGGCACAGCCCTGCCGGCGCAACTCGGTTCCCGGGCACCCACCGTGGGGCCCGCCTGGTGCCTTGCGACCGTCCCCACCGGAAGACCCGGACCTCGGGGCGCAGCCCCCTCGCTCGGCGAGGGTGATGAAGGCACGCGAATTCGACCGGGCACGCCGGTCGTGGGGTCAGGGTACGCCGCGCGGGGCGGCCGGAGCCAATCCGCCCTGCGTGCTCGGTGTGGCAGCCTGCAGGCATGAGCGAACCCACCGGTCGGCGCAGGACGGGCGGGCCCGCGCTGGTGCGGCGGATGCAGGGCTTCGGCACCACGATCTTCGCCGAGATGTCGGCCCTGGCGGTGCGGACCGGCGCGGTGAACCTCGGCCAGGGCTTCCCCGACACCGACGGCCCCGCGTCGCTGCTCGACGACGCCGTGGCGGCGATCCGGGCCGGTGCCAACCAGTACCCGCCCGGGCGCGGCGTCCCCGCCCTGCGGGAGGCGGTGGCCCGGCACCAGGAGCACTGGTACGGCCTGGCCACCGATCCCGACCGCGAGGTGCTCGTCACCGTCGGCGCCACCGAGGCGATCGCGGCCTGCGTGCTCGCGCTGTGCGAGCCGGGCGACGAGGTGGTCGTCCTCGACCCGACGTACGACTCCTACCAGGCCACGATCGCGCTGGCCGGCGCCGTCGCCCGTCCGGTGCCGCTCCTGCCGCCGCAGTTCCGGCTCGATCCCGACCGCCTCGCCGCCGCGTTCTCCGACCGCACCCGCCTGGTGCTGCTCAACACCCCGCACAACCCGACCGGACGGGTGCTCGACGCCGACGAGCTCGCAGCCGTCGCGCGGCTCGCGCAGCAGCACGACGCCGTCGTGGTGAGCGACGAGGTCTACGAGCACCTGGTCTTCGACGGCCTGGCGCACGTGCCGGTCGCCACCCTGCCGGGCATGGCGGAGCGGACGCTGACGATCGGGTCGGCGGGGAAGACCTTCTCGGTCACCGGGTGGAAGATCGGCTGGGTCACCGGGCCGGCGCACCTGGTCGACGCCGTCACCACGGTCAAGCAGTTCCTCACCTTCGTGGGCGGCGCCCCCTTCCAGCCCGCCGTGGCGGCGGCACTCGGCGTCTCGGACGACGACTTCGCCTCCCGCGCAGCCGATCTCGGACGCAGGCGGATGGTGCTGGTCGACGGTCTGCGGTCCGTCGGGCTCGAGCCGACGACCCCGCAGGCGGGTTACTTCGTGGTCGCGGACGCCGCGCCGCTGGGGTGCGAGGACTCCCTCGACTGGTGCCGCGAGCTGCCGCACCGGGCGGGCGTGGTGGCGATCCCGGTGCAGGTGTTCTGCTCCGACCCCGGACCGGTGCGCACGCTGGTGCGGTTCGCGTTCTGCAAGCGCGACGACGTCCTCGCCGAGGCGGTCGACCGGCTCGGGGCGCTGCGGCCGGTCTGACCCGTGCGGGCCTCAGCCGCGGCCGGGGTCGGTCCGGGTGGCGGGCTCGGTCGGGTCGGGCAGGACCAGCCGCCCGACGCCGGCCAGGTAGCGGCTGCGGCGGGCCCGACCGGCGCCGGCACGGCGGCGACGCCGCACCTCCTCGTGCGGGACGGGGTCCTGCGCCCTCGCGGCGTCGGTGTCGGGCAGGACGACGACCTGGGCGGGCGCGGGCTCGTCGGGCACGTCCGCGCGCAGCTCGTCGTCGGGCACGGGACGCGGGCCCTCGTACAGCGCCACGGCCGGTCGCCGGTCGACGTCGACCGGCTCGAACCAGGGGCGGACGACCGTCTCGGTCGTGGCCGTCGCGACCGCGGGGACCGTCGCCGCGGCCGTCGCGGCGCCGCCGTCCGCGCGTCGCAGCACCCGGTGGACCCCGAGGACGGCGGCGGCCGTCACGACCAGCAGCAGCGCGTCGAGGACCGCGACCGCACCGGGGAACCCCCACGGGCTGCGCGCGGCGGCGATGGCGTGCACGGCGCCGGCGAGGGCGACGGCGCCGAGGGCGGCCGGTCCGGAGCGGACGACCCGGACGCGCAGGTGCGGGACGTCGTGGGCGGCGTCGCCGGGCAGCACCACGCACGCCAGCACCAGGCACACCCCGAGCACGAGGGCCGTGATCGCGACGAAGACGTCGCCGGTGAAGACGGGTGCGCCCTCGGCCGGGCGACCCCCCGCCGCCCCCGCCAGCATCGTGCCCGTCAGGGCGAGGGCCGCCACGAAGGCGGCGGTGCGCCGACGGCCGCGGACCGGGGCGTCGAGCAGGTCGGTGAGGAAGCCGCCGACCGCCGCGAGCACCGCGAGCCGCAGGATCGCGGCGGCGCCCTCGACCCGGGGCAGGTCGCCGAGGAGCAGGTGCGCCCCCAGCCACACGGAGGTGGCGAGCGCCGTCAGGGTCGACCCCGCGATGGCGACCAGGGCGAGGCGGCGCTGCCGAACACCCTCGGGCCAGAGCACGAGCAGGACGGCGAGCGCGCCGCCGAGTCCGGTGTAGCCCGCCCACGCCAGGGCCCGGTAGACGGCGTCGAGGACGCTCGTGGCCTCGGTCATCAGGCCTCCAGGTCCAGCTGGGCGAGCACCAGCGCGTCGGCGAACGGCTGGGGGGCGATGACGAAACCGGTGCCACGGTCGACCGCGCACAGCACCCGGTCGGCCGGGAGCATCGGGCAGGTCACGGTGCGCACCGCGGTGCCGTCGACCTCGAAGCCGACGACGAGCCCGTCGACGTCGGCCAGCGGCGCGAGCGCACCGAGGGCGCGGCCGTCCGGGGACGGGACGGTGCGCACGGCCGCGCCGCTGAGCACGTACCGGACCTGCAGGGTCGTGGCCGGTGCCGCGAGGGGCACGGTGACGGCGCCGACCAGCCGGGGCACGGGCACGGCCTCCTGGTCGCCCGCCACGACCTGGACCGCGCTCCAGACCGGCACCGCCTGGGCGAACGCGGTCCCGGCGGGCGCGAGGTCGGGCGGCGTCAGCCGGACCTGCACCACCGGCGCGGCGAGCTGCACGGTCTCGACCACCTCGAACGACCCGTCCGCCAGGACGGTGGCGTGCACGAGGGAGGCGTTCTCGACCTGTTGCGGCGGGTCGCCGGGCGCCCCGGCCTGCGCGGCCACCGCGGAGGGCGGCGTGACCGCGTACACCCAGACCGCGAGCGGCACCAGCAGGACGGGGACGGCGACGCCGGCGAACCGGCGCAGCCGCAGCCGCTCCTCGTAGTCCAGCCGCACCGGCAGTCCCTTCCCCGTCCGTCGTCGGCCCCGTGCCCTTAGCCCGGTCGGGTGGGAACCGAGCGACTGGGCAGAGGCTCTCACTGATCGTGACTACGGTGCCCGTATCGGGTCAAGGTGTTCACCCGAACGGGGAGGCGACGATGAACAGTCCAGCACGACGCTCACGCAGCGTCATCCTGGCCGCCGCCGGCGTGCTGCTGCTCGCGGCGGCGCCGCAGGTGGCGCAGGCCGACAGCCCGGCCGAGGTGTTCGTGGTCCAGGGGCTGCCCGACCGCACGGTCAGCATCTCGGTCGACGGCCGCGTGCTCGCCGAGGAGGTGGCCGGCGCCACGCTGGCCGGCCCGTTCGAGCTCGCCGCCGGCACCCACGTCCTGGACGTCCGCGACGCCGGCGGGAGCCTGGTCACGAGCTCGGTCCAGGTGGCCGCCGGCCAGAGCAAGGACCTGGTGGTCCACCTTCCCGCCACGCCAGGCGGCGACCCCGTGGTCACCGTGTTCGCCAACGACCTGACCGGAGTGCCCGCCGACAAGGGCCGGCTGGTCGTGACGCACACCGCCGCGGTGCCGCCCGCCGACATCGTCGTCGACGGCCAGGTGCTGTTCGCCAACGTCGCCAACGGCGAGTCGCTCGACGCCGTCGTCCCGGCGCAGAGCTACTCGGTGTCGGTGGTGCCCACCGGGCGCAGCGGTCCGGCCGTCCTCGGCCCGCTCGACCTCGCGGTGGCGGGCGGCTCGCTCAACCGCGTCTACGCGGTCGGCGACCCGGCGAGCGCCGACATGCGGGTGGTCCTGCACGTCGTGGCCGTGGCCGCCACCGGCTCGGCGGCGCCGGACCGGGTCGACACCGGCTCGGGGGGCCAGGCCGTCGGAGCGGGCGGCCTGCCCGGCGGGTGGTTCGGGACGCCCTAGGGTGCGCCGCGCCACGCCCCTGCTGGCCGGCCTGCTCGCCCTGCTCCTGACCGGCTGCGCGGCCCCCGCCACCGATCCCGCCGCGGCCCGTGCTCCGGACCTGGTGACGGGCTCGCCGGCTGCGACCCCGCCCGCGCGCGAGGGCCGGGTGGCGCCCGGGCAGCGGGTGACCTTCGTGCCGCAGGAGGTGCTGCTGCCCGGCGGCGGCAGCGCCCCGGTGGAGCCGGCCGCGACCCGCGACGGCGTGCTCGCGGTCCCGCCGCAGATCGACCGCGTCGGCTGGTGGGACGGCAGCGCGCAGGTCGGCGACCCCTTCGGCAGCACGGTGCTCGCCGGGCACGTCGACTCCCGTGAGCAGGGGCTGGGCGTGTTCGCCGCGCTGCTCGAGGTGCAGGTGGGCGAGGTCGTCGAGGTGCTGGGCGAGGGCGGCCGCGCGGCGTACCGCGTCACCGGCGTGCAGGACCTGCGCAAGGAGTCGCTCGCCGCGTCCTCCGCGGCGCTGGACCAGCGCGGTCCGCACCGTCTGGTCCTGATCACCTGCACCGGGGCGTTCGACCCGGTGGCGCGGCACTACGACCAGAACCGCGTGGTCACCGCCGAGCCGCTCGCGGGCACCTCCGGCTGAGCTGCGCCGTCCCGCCGTCCACAGCCCCGTCGAACGCCCCGTCGTCCACAGCCGCAGGTCCGCCGCGGTCGGACCGTCGGCACCCGACGTCACGGTGGACGTCATGGGCAGGAACCGGGGTCGGCGAGCGACGGGATGCGTCCTGCTGCTCGTGGTCCTGCTCGTGACGGGGGCCGGCCCCGCGGACGGTTCGGCGTCCGCGCGGGCCGGCACCTGGTCCTGGCCGCTCGCGGCGGGACCGCAGGGTCCTGCGGTGCTCCGGCGGTTCGCGGTCCTCCCCTCGCCGTGGCTGCCGGGGCACCGCGGGGTCGACCTCGCGACCAGCGCCGGATCACCGGTGCTCGCGCCCGCCGACGGCGTGGTCGTGTTCGCCGGCACGGTGGTCGACCGCGGGGTGCTGACGATCGAGCACGAGGGCGGACTGCGCACCTCGTACGAGCCGGTCGGCGCCCAGGTGCCCGTCGGCACCGCGGTGGCGCGCGGCGAGCCCGTCGCGGTGGTCACGGCCGCACCGGGACACTGCCGCGGGAGGGTGTGCCTGCACTGGGGGCTTCGCCGCGCGGAGACCTACCTCGACCCGCTCGCGCTGGTGCGGGTGCGCCCGCCGATCGTGCTGCTCCCGGTCGGCCCGGGCCGCGCGGCGTGGCTAGGCTCCCCGGGTGGCTGGCGGAGGCGGGGTCGACGCACCGCGCCCGCCGCTGGGGCCGCTGCTGCGCTCGCGACTCGACCTGATGGCCCTCGTTGCCGTCGGCGGGGCCGCCGGGGCGCTGGCGCGGTGGGCGGTCGAGGAGTCCCTCCCGCAGGCGGACGGCGCGTTCGCCTGGTGGCTGCTGCTGGTCAACGCCACCGGGGCTGCGCTGCTGGGTCTGCTCGTCATGGGGCTGGCGACCCGCCGCCCGACCTCCCGTCGCGCGCGCCCCCTGCTCGGCACCGGGGTGCTCGGCGGCTGGACCACGTTCTCCGCGGCCTCGCTCGACCTGCAGCAGCACCTCGCCGGCGGGCGGCCCGGCGCCGCCGCCGTGAGCTCCGCCGTCGGCCTGGTGCTGCCCGTGCTGGCGGCGTGGGTCGGTACGGCGCTCGCGCAGGCGACGGCACCACGTCCCGGACCGGCGCCCGGCCCGTCCTCGGGCGGCGCGGCGTGACCGCGCTGCTCGTGGTGGTCGGTGCGCTGGTCGGGGCACCGCTGCGCTACGTCGTCGAGCTCGTGGTGCGGTGGTGGCTGCGAGCCGGGGACGACACGGTGCCGTGGGGGACCGCCGCGGTGAACCTCGTCGGGTCGGCGGTCATCGGCGTGGTCGCCGGGGCCACCACGGGCCGGGCCGACGCCGGGACCGTCACCGCGCTGGTCGGGACCGGCTTCTGCGGGGCGCTGACCACGTACTCGGCGTTCTCGTACGAGACGGTGCGGCTGGTGCAGGTCGGTCGCGCACCGGCTGCCCTCGCCTACGCCGTGGGCAGCCTCGTGGCCGGGGTGGCCCTGTGCTGGGCCGGGTACGGCGTCGTCGTGGCGCTCAGCTGACCTCGGCGAGGCGGCCGCGCAGCTGCAGCACCGCCTTGGTGTGCATCTGGCAGATCCGCGACTCGGTGACGCCGAGGACCGACCCGATCTCGGACAGGGTCAGGCCCTCGTAGTAGTAGAGGGTGACGACGATCTTCTCGCGCTCAGGGAGCTGGTCGATCGCCCGCGCGAGCAGGAACTTGGTCTCCTCGCCCTCGAACGCCATCACCGGGTCGACGGCCTTGCTGTCCTTGAGGGTGTCGCCGAGCGACATCCCCTCGCCCTTCTCGCCGCCGCCACCGCCGCCGAGCAGCTCGTCGAGCGCCACGACGTTGACGTAGGAGACCTGGCTGAAGATCGAGTGCAGGTCGCGCAGCGGGATCCCCATCCGGGCGGCGACCTCGGGCTCGGTGGGCGTGCGGTGCAGCTCGGTCTCGAGCTCGGCGTAGGTGCGCTCCACCTCGCGGGCCTTGGACCGCACCGAACGCGGGATCCAGTCCATCGATCGCAGCTCGTCGATGATCGCGCCACGGATGCGCGACAGGGCGTAGGTCTCGAACTTGATCGCGCGGTCGAGGTCGAACTTCTCGATGGCGTCGATGAGCCCGAAGATCCCGTACGACACCAGGTCGGCCTGCTCCACGTTGGGCGGCAGGCCCACGCCGACGCGGCCGGCGACGTAGCGCACGAGGGGCGAGTACTTGAGGATCAGCTGGTCGCGCGCGGCCGGGCTGGCGGTGGCCTTGAAGTCCTCCCAGACGGCCCGGATCCGGGCCTCCTCGGCCGCCTTCTGCGCCCCGGCGTCGACCTCGGCGTCCAGGTCGTCGTCGAGCCCAGGTTCAGACCGTGCCACGGACGCCCCCCTCGCTCTCAGGCACGCGGGTGGGCCTGCTCGTACGTGCGTCGCAGCCTCTCCACCGACACGTGCGTGTACACCTGTGTCGTGGCGAGACTAGCGTGACCGAGCAGCTCCTGGACGCTTCTCAGATCAGCTCCGCCGTCGAGCAGGTGCGTCGCCGCGCTGTGACGCAGCGCGTGCGGTGCGGCGTCGACCCCGAGCCCGGACTCGCGCAGCAGCTCGTGCACCAGCGTCCGCACCTGCCGCTGGTCCCACCGCCCGCCCCGCAGCCCGAGCAGCAGCGCCGATCCTGACCCCTGGCGCGCCAGCCGAGGACGCCCGCGCGCCAGCCAGTCGCGGACGGCCCGGCCCGCCGGCAGCCCGAAGGGGACGGTGCGCTGCTTGTCGCCCTTGCCGACCACCCGCAGCACCCGGCGCTCGAGGTCGACGTCGTCGACGTCGAGACCGACCAGCTCGGCGACCCGGATCCCGGTGCCGTAGAGCAGCTCGAGCGCGGCCCGGTCGCGGGCGTGGGCCGGCTCGCCGTCGTCGGCGCGGACGGCGGCGAGGTCGAGCAGGGCGGCGGCCTGCTCGGTGCGGAGCACGGTCGGCAGGTGCCGCTCGCGCTTCGGCGCGGCGAGCCGCGTGGACGGGTCGTGCGTCATCCGTCCGGTGCGGGCGGCCCACGCGGTGAAGGTGCGGGCGGCCGAGGCGCGGCGGGCCATCGTGGACCGCGCCAGCCCGGCCCGGGTCATCGCCGCCAGCCAGCCACGGAGCAGGTCGAGGTCGAGCTGGTCGAGGTCGTCGCGCCCGTCCGCCGCCGCGCGGGCGAGCAGCTGACCGACGTCGGCCACGTAGGCGCGGGCGGTGTGCGCCGACCGGCCGCGCTCGGCGGTGAGGAACCGCTCGAAGTCGACCAGCGCGAGCGCGAAGCCCTGCGGCAGGTCCATGAGCGCACCCTCGCCCCCGCCGACCCCGCACGCAAGGACCGCGCGCCCGGCGTGGCGGACCTCCCGGGTTCCGGCGGGTGGCCGCGGGTGGCACACTCCGCGTGACCTGCCGCGGGGGTGCGGGGGCACGCTGGTCGCAGCCCGCTGGGTCCTCACCGCCGCCCACTGCGTCGAGGCCGAGGACGGCGGGGTGATCGCCCCCGCCGAGGTCGAGGTCGCCGTCGGGGCCTGGAAGCTGGCCGACATCACGCCGGCCGACCGCGTGCACGTCACCAGGGTGGTGTCGCACCCGCGCTACCGGTGGGAGGAGTCGTGGGCGGCCGGCGGCTACGACGTGGCGCTGCTGCGCCTCGACCGCGCGCTGCCCGGCCCGTACGCCCAGCTCGCGAGCCCGGCCCAGGACGGCGCCTGGGGGCCGGGCACCACCGCCACGGTCGTCGGCTGGGGCACCAAGGAGTCCGGCACCCCCAAGTACGCCCGGGTGCTGCGCCAGACCGAGGTGCCGGTGGTCGCCGGCCCCACCTGCGCGGGCGTCTACCCCGAGCTGCACGGACCGAGCACCCTGTGCGCGGGGTGGCTGGAGACCGGCGGCCGCGACGCCTGCCAGGGCGACTCCGGCGGCCCGCTGTGGGTACCGGTGCGGGGCACCTGGCGGCAGGTCGGCGTCGTCAGCGGCGGCGTCGGCTGCGCCGAGCCCGGCCACCCCGGCACCTACGGCGACGTCCGCGGCCTGCACGACTGGATCCTCACCCGGATCGGCTGAGCCGCCCACCCGCACGACGCCACACCCGGCGGCCGTCGCCGTCGACGTCGCCCTCGGCCAGCGCGAGAAGCTCGAGCCGCCCGATCGCGGCCTGGACGGCACCGGGCGCGAGACCGGCGACCACCGCGAGCTGCTCCGGCGTGGCCCACCGGCGGGGTGCCAGCGCCTCGTACACCTGCAGGTCGGGGCCGGTCAGGTCGTCGTGCGGGCGGCGCGGCACCACCGGGGCCGCCGGGAAGAACTCCCCCACCGCGCTCGCGAGCTCGACCACCTCCTGCGCGTCGGTGACGCACACCGCGCCGGTCTCGCGCAGCAGCCGGTGGCAGCCCGCGGACGACGCCGCCGTGACCGGGCCGGGGACCGCGCCGAGGGGCCGCCCGAGCCGGACCGCGTGCCGCGCGGTGCTGAGCGCACCCGACCGCCACGCCGCCTCCACCACCACGGTGGCGCCCGCGAGCGCGGCGATCAGGCGGTTGCGCTCGAGGAACCGCCACCGGGTGGGGTCGGCGCCGGGCGCGCTCTCCGAGACGAGCAGCCCCGAGCCCGCCACCTGGTCGAGCAACCGCTCGTGGCTGCGCGGGTAGGCCCGGTCGACACCGCACGCCAGCACGCACACCGTGACCCCGCCGGCGGCCAGCGCGCCGCTGTGCGCCGCGGCGTCGATGCCGAACGCGCCGCCGGAGACCACCGCCAGGTCGTGCCCGGCGACACCGGCGGCGAGGTCCTGCGCCACGTGCCGCCCGTACGGCGAGGCCGCCCGGGCGCCGACGAGGGCGACCGAGCGGGCCAGCGCCCGCAGGTCCCCGCTCCCCCGCACCCACAGGCAGCTCGGCGCCTGCTCGTCGAGGTCGGCGAGGGCGGCGGGCCACTCGTCGTCCGCCGGGACCACCAGGCGGCCACCGGCGGCGGTGACCGTGTCGACGTCGCGGCGCGGGTCGGCGTGGACGGCTCGCACCCGCCACCGCTCGGCGGCCTCGGCGAGCGCGACCCGGACGGCGGCCGGGCGCTCGTCCGGCCGCGCCGGAAGCGGCAGCGGCGCTCCGGCCAGCACGTGCCGCAACGCCTCCGCGGGACCGAGCCGGGCCGCCACCCGGCCACCCACCCGGTCGGTGGGCTCGACCACCCGGCTCCATGCGGCCCGGGCCAGCCGGTCGTCGTCGACCCAGGCGGGCACCGCGGCGCTGGCGTTCACGCCGCCGCCTCGGCGTGCTGGCGCATCAGCAGCGCACGACCCAGGTGGTCCGACCCGGGCCGAGGCGCCCCCTCGAGGTCGGCGAGCGTCCACCCGATCCGCAGCACCCGGTCGTACCCGCGCAGGGTGAGGGTCCCGCGGTCGAGGGCGCCGTCGAGCGCCGCCGTCGAGGGCCGCGGGAGCCGCCAGCGGGACCGCAGCGCCGGCCCCGGTGCCGCCCCGTTCGTCTTCCACCCCGTGCCCCGCCACCGCTCGCGCTGCGCGGCGCGCGCCCGGGCGACCCGGGCCGCCACGGTGGCGGTGTCCTCTCCCGGCTCCAGGGCGACCTGGTCGAGCGGCACCGGCAGCAGCTCGACCTGCAGGTCGACGCGGTCGAGCAGCGGTCCGCTGAGCTTGGCCTGGTAGGTCGTCTTCTGCAGGGCCGTGCACCGGCAGCGGCGGCCCTTGCCGACCGACCAGCCGCACGGGCAGGGGTTGGCGGCCAGCACGAGCAGGAACTGCGCCGGGAAGACGACGGTCCCGCGCGAGCGCGCGAGCACCAGGCGGCCGGACTCCAGCGGCTGCCGCAGCGCCTCGATCACGGTGCGGGAGAACTCCGGCGTCTCGTCGAGGAACAGCACGCCGTGGTGGGCCCGGCTGGCGGCACCGGGCGCGGCGACGCCGCTGCCGCCGCCGATGACCGCCGCGGCGGACGCGCTGTGGTGCGGGCTCTCGAACGGTGGCCGCCGGACCAGACCGCGGCTGGGATCGAGCGCCCCGACCACCGAGTGCACGGCGGTGACCTCTACCGCGTCCTCCTCGTCGAGGTCGGGCAGCAGGCCCGGCAGCCGCGACGCGAGCATCGTCTTGCCGGCGCCGGGCGGCCCGAACAGCAGCAGGTGGTGCGCCCCGGCGGCCGCGACCTCCAGCGCGGCCCGGCCGGTGGCCTGGCCGGCGACGTCGCGCAGGTCGGGCACCGGCGGGGCGGGAGGGAGCGTGACCGGCGGCAGCGGCACCGGCCGCACGTCGCGGTCGACGTCGACCTGGCCGCCGTGGGCCCGCAGCACGTCGGCCAACCCGGCGGCCGGCACGACCTCGGCGCCGGGGACCAGCCGCGCCTCGGCGCAGTTCGCGTGCGGGACGACGACCCGGGTCCTGCCGCCCCGGACGGCGGCGAGCACCACCGGGAGGACGCCGGCCACCGGTCGCAGCCGGCCGTCGAGGCCGAGCTCGCCGACGTGCACCGTGCTCTCGGCCGAGGTGCGGTCGAGCTTCCCCAGCGCCGCCAGGACGGCGACCGCGATCGCGGCGTCGAAGCCGGAGCCCGCCTTGGGCAGCGACGCCGGAGTCAGGTTGACCGTGAGCCGGTGCGGCGGCAGGACGACGCCGCAGCCCGCCAGAGCCGCCCGCACCCGGTCGCGCGCCTCCTGCAACGACCGGTCGAGGGTGCCCACCATGGCGAACCCCGGGACGCCGGCGCCGACGTGCGCCTCCACCTCGACCTGGTGCGCGGCGAAACCGACCAGCGCCATCGCGCTCGTCCGGCCGAGGCCGAGCTCGCTCACGCGACGTCCCGCAGGTGCTGCAGCAGCGCGGGGCGGTCGCGCCGGAACACCACGGCGACGACGTCGACCCGGACCGTCGCGACCCCGGCGTGCTCGGGGTGCGCGGCGAGGAACGCCGCGCACAGCCGTCGCAGCCGCGCCGCCTTCGCCTGCGTCACCGCCTCGGCCGGGTGCCCCTGACCCAGCGAGCTGCGCGCCTTGACCTCGACGACCACCAGCTCGCCGTCACCGCGCGCCACGACGTCGAGCTCGCCTTGACGGCACCTCCAGTTGCGCGCCACCACCTGCAACCCGCAGCGGCGCAGGTAGGCCGCCGCCACCGCCTCGCCCCGCTGCCCCAGCTCCCGCCGCGTCGTCCGCACCCGGCACCACCTCCCGGTGCCTGACGGTGCCCGCGCACGGCGACAGCACGCCCGGCCCAAGCCGCCGGCTGTGGACACGACCGCCTGGAGCGGGCCTGTGGACGGCGGGAGGTGCCGCGCCGGATCAGCCGCCGGCGTCAGCCCGCGAAGCCCTCCGGCTTCGGGACCTCCAGGTCGCTCTTGGCGAGCTCCTCGACGTTGACGTCCTTGAACGTCACCACGCGCACCGACTTCACGAACCGCGCCGAGCGGTAGACGTCCCAGACCCAGGCGTCGGTGAGGGTGAGCTCGAAGTAGACCTCGCCGTCGGCGTTGCGCGGGACGACGTCGACCGCGTTCGCCAGGTAGAACCGGCGCTCGGTCTCGACCACGTAGGTGAACAGCCCGACGACGTCGCGGTACTCGCGGTAGAGCGCGAGCTCCATCTCGGTCTCGTAGTTGTCGAGGTCCTCGGCGCTCATCGGAGTATCGGCTCCTCGGTTCTCGGCACGGCCTCGGTCGGGGGGATCAGCTCGGCCGTCCCGCCCGGGTGGTGGTCGGGGTCCATCATGCCGGGCAGGCTCCACGTCTGCCGGTGCTGGGTGCACGGACCGAGCCGGTCGAGCGCCGCGGCGTGCGCGGGAGCGCTGTAGCCCTTGTTGACCTCCCACCCGTAGCCGGGGTGGGTGCGCGCGTGCCCGAGCATCAGCCCGTCGCGCTCGGTCTTGGCCAGCACCGACGCGGCGGCCACGGCGGCGCAGCGCAGGTCGGCCTTGATCATCGTCCGCACCACCGGGCCGTCGGCCCAGGCGTCGACGGCGTCCCAGCCGTCCCACTCCTGCGCGACCGGGTCCACCGCCTCGAGCGGGACGTCGAACAGCGTCGGCTGCGGCGGGCTGTACCAGTCGTGGTTGCCGTCGAGCAGCACCAGCGACGGCGAGACCGGCAGCTGGGCCATCGCGCGCCGGCCGGCCAGCCGCAGCGCCCGCATGATGCCGATCTCGTCGATCTCCCACGCCTGCGCGTGCCCGACGGCCCAGGCCGGCGCCCACCGGCGCACCCGCGGGGCCAGGCGCGCGCGGGCCAGCGGCGTCAGCAGCTTGGAGTCGCGCAGTCCCACCGGCGCCGAGCGGGTCGCGAGGTCGACCACCACCACGCCGACGGTGACGGGTCCGGCCAGCGCGCCGCGGCCCACCTCGTCCATCCCCGCGACCAGGGCGTGGCCCTGGCGCAGGTAGGCGCGCTCGGCACGCAGCGTGGGGGTGGGTCCGGCCATCAGGGAGCAGCCGCCGGCGTCAGGGCGCGGGGACGTCCGCGAAGACGTCGGAGTGGTTCGACAGGGTCCCGAACCGGTCCAGCGGCCAGAACAGCAGCACCGCGCGGCCGACGACCAGGTCGGTGGAGGCGGTGCCCCCGCCGGGCAGGTCCTGGTGGTACCGCGAGTCCTGGCTGAAGCCGCGGTTGTCGCCCATCACCCAGATCCGGCCGTCGGGCACGGTGACGTCGAAGTCCAGGGTGCTCGGCTCGGTGCCCTCGGGCAGGTAGGTCTCGTCGAGCGCCACGCCGTTGACGGTGAGGCGGCCCTCGGAGTCGCAGCACACGACGTCGTCGCCGGGCATGCCGATGACGCGCTTGATCAGGTGCTCGCCGGCGTCCTGCGGCAGCACGCCCACGAAGGTGAGGACGTCGACCGCGACCTTCGACAGGCCCGAGCGCTGCGGGACGACCGACGGGTCGAGCCAGCCGCCCGGGTCGCGGAACACCACGACGTCGCCGCGCTCGAGGTCGAACGGACCGGGCTCGAGCAGGCTCACGAGCACCCGGTCGTTGCGGACCAGGGTGTCCTCCATCGACTCCGACGGGATGTAGAACGCCTGCGCCAGGAAGGTCTTGATGAGCAGCGAGAGCACCAGGGCGGTGCCGACGACGATCACGCCCTCGCGCAGCGCGCCGAGCAGGCCCCCACGCCGGTGGCGCACGTGCTTGCCCTCGGCCGCCGCGGCGTCGGTCCCGTCGGACTCCTGCGCCCTCACGGTGCCCGCCTCGTCGTCGTCGGTGCTCACCGCTGCGCCCCCTCGTGCCTGCCGCCGGCACCGTGCGCGCCCGCCCCCGGCATTGTGCCCGGTAGACCGATCACGGCCACCATCCGGCCCGCCACCTGCTCGACCGGGACCATCCCGCCGCGCGGGTCGCCGAGGTGCGCCCGCGAGTCGGCGGAGTCGCTGCGGTGGTCGCCCATCACCCACAGCGCGCCCTCGGGGACCACGACCTCGAACTCGCGCTCGCTCGGCACGTCGCCCGGGTAGAGGTAGTCCTCCTCGAGCGGGACGCCGTCCACGAGCAGCCGGCCCTGGTCGTCGCAGCAGGTCACGCGATCCCCGCCCACGCCGATCACGCGCTTGACGAAGTGGTGCCCGCCCACGGGGAAGCCGAGCCAGGAGGCGGCCTCCTCGGCGGCGGCGACGGCCGGTGGCGGGTCGGGATCGAAGGAGAAGACGCCGCGGCCGTCGAAGACGACGACGTCGCCGCGCTCCGGCTCGCCGTGCGGCACCAGCACCAGCACCCGGTCGCCGGGCTCCAGCAGCGGCTCCATCGAGGCGCTGGGGATCGAGTAGACCTGGAGCAGCAGCCCGCGGACCAGGGCGTGCACCACCACGACGGCCAGGACGAGCAGCAGGCTCTCACGCAGGAGCCCCCGACCGCCGGTGGCGGTCGGGGGCTGCGGCGTGGTGCTGGACAGCTGCGCTACTGGGAGGAGGGGTCAGCGCGCGACGGGGGTGTCGCGCTTCTCCTTGATCTTCGCGGCCTTGCCGCGCAGGTTCCGCAGGTAGTAGAGCTTCGCGCGGCGGACGTCGCCGCGGGTGACGATCTCGACCTTGTCCAGGATCGGGGAGTGCACCGGGAAGGTGCGCTCGACGCCGACGCCGAAGCTGACCTTGCGGACCGAGAAGGTCTCGCGGACGCCGCCACCCTGGCGGCGGATGACGACGCCCTGGAAGACCTGGACGCGCGAGCGGGTGCCCTCGACGACCTTGACGTGGACCTTGACGGTGTCGCCGGGACGGAAGTCCGGGACGTCCTCGCGGAGCGAGGCTGCGTCGACGTTGTCCAGGATGTGCATGAGGTGTCGCTCTCCCGCTGGTGCCACAGGTCACCGGCGCGCTGGTCGGGGGCCCGCGAGGGCCGTCCGAGACTGACGGTCAGGGTTCGTGCCGTTCCGGCCGTTCGCACCGCTCGCCCCCTGTGGCAGGGGCCGTGCGCGGCCGCAGCACGACGGGCCAGTCTGCCACAGGGCTCACTCCGCGAGGAAATCCTCGATCACGGTGCGGATCGCGGCGCGGTCGTGCTCGTCGAGCGAGGCCGGGTCGAGGGCGGCCAGCAGGTCCGGGCGCCGGGCGGCGGTGCGCCGCAGCTGCTCGTCGCGGCGCCAGCGCTCCACCCGTCCGTGGTGGCCCGAGCGGAGGACGGCGGGCACGTCCAGGCCACGCCAGGACTCCGGCTTGGTGTACACGGGGTGCTCGAGCAGCCCGTCGGCGTGCGACTCCTCCACCAGGGAGGCCGGGTTGCCGACCACGCCGGGCAGCAGCCGTCCGACCGCCTCGACGACGGCGAGCACCGCGACCTCTCCTCCGTTGAGGACGTAGTCACCCAGGCTCACCGGCGTCACGCGGCCGCGCGCCGCGGCGTCGTCGAGCACCCGCTCGTCGATGCCCTCGTAGCGCCCGCAGGCGAACGCCAGCCAGGGGTCCTCTGCCAGCTCGTGGGCCATCGCCTGGGTCAGCACGCGCCCCGCGGGGCTCGGCACCAGCAGGTGCGGCACGGCCTGCGGGCCGAGCGCGGCGCGGCCCCGCGAGAGCACGTGGTCGAGCGCCTCGCCCCACGGCTCGGGACGCATCACCATGCCGGCGCCGCCGCCGTACGGGGTGTCGTCGACCGTGCGGTGCCGGTCGTGGGCGAAGTCGCGCAGGTCGTGGACGTGCACGTCCAGCAGGCCGGTCCCCGCGGCCCGCCCGAGCAGCGACAGCCGCAGCGGGGCGAGGTACTCGGGGAAGATCGAGACGACGTCGACGCGCACGGCGACGACCTAGAGCTCGTCGAGCAGGCCGGCCGGCGGGTCGACGACGACCCGGCCGCCGGGCACGTCGACCTGCGGCACCAGGGCCGCGACGAACGGCACGCGCGCGGTGCGCCGGTCGGTGAGCCGCAGCACGAGCAGGTCCTGGGCGGTGCCGTGCTCGACGCCGACGACCTCGCCGAGCCGCTGCCCGCCGGTGTCCTCGGCGACCAGGCCGACGAGCTGGTGGTCGTACCAGGCGTCCTCCTCGTCGTCCTCGACCGCCTCGCCGAGCAGCAGCACCCCGCGCAGGCCCTCGGCCGCGGTGCGGTCCGGGACCTCCTCGAAGGTCAGCAGGATCTTCCCGTTGTGGTCACGCACGGTCTCGATCGTGAGTGGGCCGGCCGACCCCGGGTCGGTCTCCAGCAGGGCGCCCGGGACGAACCGGCCGTCGGGGTCGTCGGTGCGGACCTCGACGCTGACCTCGCCGTGGATGCCGTGGGGGCGGCCCACGCGGGCGACGACGAGCTGCACGGCGGTCCTCCTTCGCTGGGTCGCTGGGTCGCTGGGTCGATCCGGTTGCGGCGGAGCCCCGCCCACCGACGTGGTGGACGGGGCTCGGCCGGTCGTGCTGGGTTCGTGCTGGGTGCTAGCGACGGCCCGCACGGTCGACGTCGACGACGTCGACCCGGACCGGGCCCTCGGTGGAGACCGCGCCGATGACCGTGCGCAGCGCCTTCGCGGTGCGTCCGGCCCGGCCGATCACGCGGCCGAGGTCCTCGGGGTGCACCCGGACCTCCAGCAGCGCGCCCCGGCGCAGCGACTTCTCCTTCACCCGGACCTCGTCCGGGTGGTCGACGATGCCGCGGACCAGGTGCTCCAGGGCGTCGGCGAGCACGATCAGCCCTCGGCCTTCGCCTCGTCGGCGGACGCCTCGGCAGCGGGCGCCTCGGCAGCGGGCGCCTCGGCAGCGGGGGCCTCGTCAGCCTTCGCATCCGCCTTCGCGTCCGCCTTCGCGTCCGGCGCCTCCTCGGCCGCGGCCTCGGACTTCTTGGCGGCCTTCTTCCGCGGCGTCGTGGCGTCCTTGGTGGGCTCGCCGGAGTCCTTGGCAGCGGCCTCGTAGGCGATCCTCTTGTCCGCCTTGGGCTCGGCCACCCGCAAGGTGCCCTCGGCACCGGGGAGGCCCTTGAACTTCTGCCAGTCGCCGGTGACCTTGAGCAGCGCCATGACCTGCTCGGTCGGCTGCGCACCGACGCCGAGCCAGTACTGCGCGCGCTCGGAGTCGATGTCGATGAGCGAGGGCTCCTCGGTGGGGTGGTACTTCCCGATCTCCTCGATCGAGCGGCCGTCGCGCTTGGTGCGCGAGTCGGCCACGACGACGCGGTAGTACGGGGCCCGGATCTTGCCCAGGCGCTTCAGTCGGATCTTGACGGCCACGGGTGTGGTGTCTCCTGTTCGGGTCTGCGGGGTGAGCCGCCCGGGTCCGCGTGGGGACACGGTCGGGACTGCTCGGGTGGACGCGGGTCCGGGCGGGTAGAGGGCCGCACCGGCCGCATACAGCCGACCATTGTGCCAGAACCCGCGGCACCCGGCCGCCACCGAGCGACGCCGGCGGCACCGACCTAGCGTGGCGAGGTGCAGACCTTCCTGCCGTCCCCGGACTTCGGTACCAGCGCCGCGCTCCTGGACGACGCACGGCTCGGCAAGCAGCGGGTCGAGACCCTCCAGGTGCTGCGGGCGCTCGTGCTCGAGGACTACGGCTGGGCCCGCCACCCCGCGGTGCTGATGTGGCGCGGCCGGGTGCCGGCGCTGGTCGCCTACGGGCTCGCCTGCGTCCGCGAGTGGGTCGGTCGCGGGCACGCCGACAGCACCGCCGACCTGATCGCCGAGTTCGCCCCGCAGGCGGTCGGGCGCAGCCAGCAGCAGCTGGAGGCCGACGGCCTGGTGCCGTCGTGGCTGCACGACCCGCTGTTCCACGCCAGCCACCGGGCCGCCCTTGTGCGCAAGGACCCCGTCTACTACGCCTCCCTGGTCACCGACGACCTCGACCCCGGGGCCCCGTACGTCTGGCCGGGTCCCGACCCCGTCGAGGACGAGGACGGCGACCGGCCCGACGGCGCGCCCGGCCGCCGGCCCTGGGTGGTGCGTCCGCCGTCGGCCGGCGTGCTCGGACGCCTCCTCGCCGACGGGGTGGTCGGGCTCGGCACCACGGCGGGGATCGGGTCCGACCTGACCGGCCTGGCCGGGGCGGACCTGCAGGCCGCGCTGCGCGAGGAGTCACCCGGTCAGCGGGGCGGCAAGGCGCTGCGGCAGCTGGCCGCCTTCCTCGACGACGTGCGCGAGGGCGACACGGTGGCCGTGCCCGTCGAGGAGGGGCGCGCGCTGCTGCTCGGCACGGTGCGCGGCGGGTACGCGCACGCCCCCGGCGGGACCGCACCGGTGCACCGGCGGCCCGTGGTGTGGGACGGCGGTCGCCTGCCGCGGGAGGCGGCCCGTCCGCGCGGGGTGCTGCAGGACCCGCGCGAGCTGTTCCGGGTGTCCGTGGCAGGGCCTACGGTGCCCGGGTGACCGGCTCCTCCACCTCGGACCAGACCCTGCCCTACCCCGACCGCTCGGGCTTCCTCGCGCCGCTGGCGTCCGAGTCCGCCCGGTTCCTCGAGGTGCTCGCCGCGGCCGACCCGTCGGCCGTGGTGCCTACCTGCCCGGACTGGACCGCCGACGACCTCCTCTGGCACCTCACCGAGGTGCAGGTGTTCTGGGCATCGGTCTGCGAGGGGCCGGTGCTCGACGACGCCGGCCTCGACGCCGTCGAGGCCGCCAAGCCGCCGCGCCCCGACGACCGCGACGCGCTGCTGCGACTGGCGGAGCGCACCACCGAGCGGCTGCTCGCCGCGCTGGGTGCGGGGTCGCCGTCCACCCCGGCCTGGTCCTGGCACGCACCCGAGCAGACCCTCGGGTTCAGCATGCGCCGCCAGGCGCACGAGGCGCTGGTGCACCGGGTCGACGCCGAGCTCACCGCCGGGGTCGACCTCACCGTGCCCGAGGCCGCGCTGGCGGCCGACGGCGTCGACGAGCTGCTGCGGGTGATGTGGGGGCTGCCGGACGGGGACTGGGCCACCTGGACGCCGTCGGACCGGCTCGTGCGCGTCGAGACCACCGACACCGGCCACGCCTGGACGCTGCGCCTCGGCCGGTGGAGCGGCACCGGCCCGCAGTCCGGTCGCGAGTTCGACGAGGCCACCGCCGTGGTCGTCGACGACGAGACCGTCGGCGCACCTGCCGCGCTGCTGCGGGGACGTGCCGCCGACCTCGACCTGCACCTGTGGAACCGCCTGCCCGCCGACCCCGTCGAGCGATCCGGCGACCCGGACGCCCTCGCCGACCTCGACGAGGTCCGGGGCGCCGGCGTGCAGTAGCGCTCAGTCCAGACGGTCGCGCAGCAGGGCCTGCTCGGCCGGTCCGGGCGCCAGCGCGAGGGCGCGCTCGTTGGCCTCGCGGGCCTCTCCCGGACGCCCGAGCTCCGCGAGCAGGAGCGCCCTGGTGGCGTGCAGCAGGTGGTACCCGTCGAGGCGCCCGGACACGGCCTCGACGGCGTCGAGAGCGGCCTGCGGCCCGCGGACGTGGGACAGCGCCACGGCGTGGTTGAGCCGCACCACCGGAGAGGGGTCGTGCACCAGCAGGAGGTCGTACAGCGTCACGATCTGCAGCCAGTCGGTCTGCTCCCAGGTGGCCGCCGAGCAGTGGCAGCCCGCGATCGCCGCCTGCAGCTGGAACCGGCCGGGTGACCGCAGCGCCGCCGCGCGCTCGAGGTAGCCGTCCGCACGGCTCACGGCCACGGCGTCCCAGCGCGAACGGTCCTGCGCCGCAAGGGGAACCAGCGCGCCGGCGGCGTCGAAGCGGGCACCGTCGCGCGCCTGCAGGAAGGTCAGCAGCGCGAGCAGCCCCCACGCCTCGGCCTGCCGCGGCAGGGCCCGCGCGACGACCTCGGCGAGCCACACCGCGTCCCCGGCCGGACCGGCCGAGCCCTGCGGGTCGAGGTAGGCGGCGTTGTACGCCAGGCACACCACGGTGAGGACGTCGTCGAGCCGCGCGGCGAGCCGGTCGCCGTCCGGCACCGAGAACGGGATGCCGGCCGCCACGATCTTGCGCTTGGTGCGCACCAGCCGCTGGGCCATCGTCGGCTCGGGCACCAGGAACGCCTGCGCCACCTGGGCCGTCGTGAGGCCGAGCACCGCGCGCAGCGTCAGCGCGAGCCGCGACTCGGCCGACAGCGCCGGGTGGCAGCACGCGAACAGCATCGGGAGCCGCTCGTCCGGGGTGCCGCCCCCGGGGTCGTCCGGCAGCCGCGGGACGGCCTCGGCCTCCGCCGCGGCCACCGACCCCGCGAGCCGCTGCCTCCGCGAGCGCGCGCGCAGCAGGTCGACGGCGCGGCGCTGCGCGGTGGTGGTCAACCACCCGGCGGGGTTGGGCGGCACGCCGCGGGACGGCCAGGTGCGCAGCGCCTCGACCAGCGCCTCCTGCACCGCCTCCTCCGCGACGTCGAAATCGCCTGTCCGGCGGTGCAGGTGGGCCACGACGACGGCGGCCTCCCGCCGCACCACCCGGGACAGCGCCGAGTCCAGCGGCTCGGGCGCGTCCGGTGCGGTGGTGCGACGGGGGTCCGGGGTCACGAGGAGCTGCCGTCCTCCATGTGCGAGTAGTCCTCGATCATCGGGCGGATCTCGACCGAGACGCCCGGCAGCTGCAGCGACGGCCAGGTGCGCACCAGCGCGATGGCTGCGTCCAGGTCGGGGACGTCGATCACGCTGAAGCCGCCGATCCGCTCCTTGGCCTCGCTGTACGGGCCGTCGACCACGACCGGGTCGGCGCCCGGCGACGCCGGGGTGACGCCCGACCGCACGGTGGTCGCGGTCGACGGCGGCTGCAGCTCGGCACCGCTGTCGGAGAACGCGGCCCCGTTCTGGCCGAACCAGGCGTAGATCTGCTGGTAGACCTCCTGCTGCCGCTCGGCCGGGACGGCCTCGAGCTGCTCGGGGGTGTCGACGTACATCAGGACGTACTTCATGGTCGGGCTCCTTCGTTGCGGTGGAACATGACACCCCTTCCACGAACGCCGGCACCGGATCTCGACACCTCGACGCAGGTACTCGCCGGCGCGATCAGACCGTCCTGCCCCGCAGCACCACGTGCTGCGGCTCCGCGAGCACACCGACGTCGTCGCGGGGGTCGGAGGCGTAGACGACCAGGTCGGCGTCCGCGCCCTCCTCCAGCGCCGGGCGTCCGAGCCAGGTGCGCGCCGCCCAGCAGCCCGCGTCCAGCGCGTCCAGCGGTGCCAGGCCGGCCGTGACCAGCTCGGCGACCTCGGCGGCCACCAGCCCGTGCGGCAGCGAGCCGCCCGCGTCGGTGCCGACGTAGAGCGGCACACCCGCCTCGTGGGCCGCGGCGACCGTCTCGTACCGCCGGGCGTGCAGCGCGACCATGTGGTCGGCCCACGCGTCGAACCTGCCGCGGGCGGGCTCGGCCAGCTGTGGGAAGGTCGCGATGTTCACCAGCGTCGGCACCACCGCGACGCCCGCCGCAGCCGCCGCCTCGGTGGTGGTGGCGTCCAGGCCCGTGCCGTGCTCGATGCCGTCGATGCCGGCGGCGATCAGGTCGTGCAGGCAGTCCTCCCCGAAGCAGTGCGCGGTGACCCGCGCGCCCTCGGCGTGGGCGGCCGCGATCCCTTCCTGCAGCGCCTCGAGCGGCCAGCACGGCGCGAGATCGCCTGCGGCACGGTCGATCCAGTCGCCGACGATCTTCACCCAGCCGTCGCCGGCGCGCGCCTCCTGCGCCATGTACGCCGGGAGCTCGTCCGGCTCGATCTCGTGGGCGTAGTTGCGGATGTACCGCCTGGTGCGGGCGATGTGCCGACCCGCGCGGACGATCTTCGGCAGGTCGTCGCGGTCGTCGATCCAGCGGGTGTCCGCCGGGCTGCCGGCGTCGCGGATCAGCAGGGTGCCCGCGTCGCGGTCGGCGGTGGCCTGGGCCTCGCTGGTGGCGGCGTCGACGGCGCCGTGGGCGTCCAGGCCGACGTGGCAGTGCGCGTCGACCAGTCCGGGGAGCGCCCAGCCGGTCAGGGTGGTCACGTCGTGACCCGGGCCCGGCGCGGTGAACGTCACCCGGCCGTCCAGCACCCACAACCCGTCGACGACCTCGTCACGGGCGGTGAGCACCGGCCCCTCGACCCGCAGCACCTCCGCCATCGTCCGAACCTATCCGGGTCGGACCGCTCGGGGTCGAACGGCTCGGGGTCGAACGGCTCGGGGTCGAACGGCTCGGGGTCGGACCTAGCCGGCGGAGCGGCGGCCCCTGCGGGTCGCGACGCCGTCGGTCATCAGCGGGCGGTCGTCGGAGTCGAGGACGCTCACGAGCCGGTCGCCCTCCATCGTCACCACGGATCCGACCGGCAACGCCAGCGCCGGGACCAGGGTCGGACGGTGCACGAGCAGCCGGTGCACGGGCATGGGCACGGGGTCGGCGAGCGCGTCGGCGCCGTTGCGCAGCGTCCCTGTGGCGAACCAGCCGCTGGCGCGCGCGTCCCCCACGCTGCGCACGAGGTGCAGCACGTGGCTGTCGAGCACGTCGCCGACCGCCCGGACGGTCTGGTCGTAGGCGACGGACACGGGGTCGAGCACGCCCAGGTAGGCCATCAGGTCGCGGGTGGCGGCCTGCACCCGCAGCGTCGTGCTGATCTCAGGACGCAGGTCGGCCGTGGGGTCGCGGGCGAAGTCCGGCTCGCAGACCTGCAGCCGGCCGTCGGCCTCGCGCCGCAGCACCAGGACCGACCACCCGAACCGCAGCGCCGCGCCGGCGGTGAACTGCACGCCCTGCTCGTGCGCGGCCGTGAGCCGCTGCAGCAGCCAGGGCACGTGCTCGGCTGCGGAGTCGAGGCAGTCGACGCTGACCCGCTCGTCCCCCAGCCGGGTCGTCCACCTCCCCACCGTCAGCGACCGAGGAACTTCTCGAAGCCGGGTGGCAGGGCGGCGGGGTCGAACGGGTCGGCCTCCGGCGGTGGTGCGGTGCCGCCGAACGCCGCGCCGGGCGCCGAGGTGCGGGTGGTCGACTCCTGCTCCTGCTGGGCCCGCTTGGCCGGGTTGCCGGACCTCGCCTTGCCCTTCTTGCCCCTCGCCTGCTGCTTGCCGCGGGCCTTCTTGCTCCCGCCGCCCATGCCGGGGAAGCCGCCCATCCCGGCCGGACCGCCGCCCATCCCCGGCATGCCGGGGATGCCGCCGCCCTTGCGCAGCTGGCGCATCATCTTCTGCGCGTCGGCGAACCGCTCGAGCAGCTGGTTGACGTCGGTGACGGTGACGCCGGAACCGCGCGCGATCCGGGCCCGGCGCGAGCCGTTGATGATCTTGGGCTGGTAGCGCTCCTGCGGGGTCATCGAGCGGACGATGGCCTCGATCCGGTCGATCTCGCGCTCGTCGAAGCTCTCCAGCTGCTCGCGCATCTCGCCCATGCCCGGGAGCATCCCGAGCATCTTCTTCATCGACCCCATCTTCCGCAGACCCTGCATCTGCTGGAGGAAGTCGTCGAAGGTGAAGTCCTCGCCCGCACCGAACTTGCGGGCCATCTCCTCGGCGTGCTCGGCCTCGAACGCCTTCTCCGCCTGCTCGATCAGGGTGAGCACGTCGCCCATGTCGAGGATCCGCGAGGCCATCCGGTCGGGGTGGAAGGGCTCGAACTCGGTGAGCTTCTCACCGGTGGAGGCGAACATCACCGGGCGGCCGGTGACCGAGGCCACCGACAGCGCGGCACCGCCCCGGGCGTCGCCGTCGAGCTTGGTGAGCACCACGCCGGTGATGCCGACGCCCTCCTGGAACGCCTGCGCCGTCTGCACGGCGTCCTGGCCGATCATCGCGTCGACGACGAAGAGCACCTCGTCGGGCTGCACCGCGGCCCGGATGTCGGCTGCCTGCTGCATCATCTCGGCGTCGACGCCGAGGCGGCCCGCGGTGTCGACCACGACGACGTCGAACTGCTTGGTGCGGGCCTCGACCATCGCGCGGCGGGCGACGTCGACCGGGTCGCCCACGCCGTTGCCCGGCTCGGGCGCGTAGACGGTGACGCCTGCGCGCTCGCCCACCACCTGGAGCTGGTTGACCGCGTTGGGGCGCTGGAGGTCGGCCGCCACCAGCAGGGGGGCGTGGCCCTGCTCCTTGAGCCAGTGGCCGAGCTTGCCGGCCAGCGTGGTCTTCCCGGCGCCCTGCAGGCCCGCGAGCATGATCACGGTCGGCGGGTTCTTGGCGAAGGTGAGCCGGCGCTGCTCGCCGCCCAGGATCGTGACCAGCTCGTCGTTGACGATCTTGACGACCTGCTGGGCGGGGTTGAGGGCCTGCGAGACCTCCTCCGACAGCGCCCGCTCGCGCACGCGCGCGGCGAACTCGCGCACGACGGGCAGGGCGACGTCGGCGTCGAGCAGCGCCCGGCGGATCTCCCGGACGGTGGCGTCGACGTCGGCCTCGGACAGCCGACCCTTGCCCCGCAGGTTCTTGAAGGTCGCGGTCAGGCGGTCGGAGAGGGTGGCGAACACGTGGTGAGGGTCCTTCGGCTCGGGATCTGCGCCCAGGGTAGTCGGCCCGCATACTGGCCGGGTGCCGGCCGAGCGAGGACGAGAAGCGATCGCCCGGGTCCGCGCCGGGCTCGCCGGCCAGCTGCGCTCGCGGGTCGCCGGGGACGACGCCCAGGAGCGGGCCCGACGGATCTGGGGCGCCGAGGGCGAGCGCTGGTTCACCGCCGACGACCCGGTCTGGCGGGTCCACGCCGACGCCACGATGTTCGTCGGCGGCATCCGGGCGCTGCTGCTGCAGTCGCTGCACCCGCTCGCGATGGCAGGCGTCGCGGGTCACTCCGGTTACCGCGCCGATCCCTGGGGGCGGCTGCAGCGCACCAGCCACTTCCTCGCCACGACCACGTTCGGGACGGTCGAGGCCGCCGAGGAGGCGATCGAGACCGTCCGCACGATCCACACCCGGGTCCGCGGACGGGCCGAGGACGGCCGGCCCTACGCGGCCGACGACCCGCACCTGCTCGCGTGGGTGCACCTGGCGGAGGCGGACAGCTTCCTGCGGGCCTTCCAGCAGCACGCCCGCGAGCCGCTGAGCGCCGCCGAGGCCGATCTGTACGTGGCGCAGAGCGGGCTGGTGGCGTCGCGGCTCGGGGTGGTCGCGCCGCCACGCACGGTCGCCGAGCTGGACGCGGGGATCGAGGCGTACCGGCCCGAGCTGGCGGCCACCGCGGCAGCCCGCGACGCCGCGCGGTTCCTGCTGCTGCAGCCGCCGCTCCCCCTCCCGGCGCGCCCGGGCTACGGCGCGCTGGCCGCCGCGGCGGTCGCGCTGCTGCCGCCGTGGGCGCGCTCGCCGCTGGGGTTGCCGAGGCTCCGGCTCACCGAGCGGATCGTCGTCCGGCGCGTGGGCGACGCGGCCACCGGCGTGATCCGGTGGGCGATGACCTCGCCCGAGATCACCGCCGAGCGTCGCACCGCCTGAGGCCCACTGGTCGACCCTCAGCCCTGCGGCTCCCAGCTCGCCGCCGCCATCAGCGCGCCGACCACGGCCCCCGTCCGCGCGGCCGACAGCCGGCCCTGCCCCACCTCGGACCCCGCCTCGGTGAGGTAGAGCACGTCGACCGCCCGGCCGCCGTGGGTGGCGACGTGCGCGGAGCGGACGTCGACGCGCAGGTCGCGCAGGGTGGCGCCGAGGGCGTGCAGCAGGCCGGGTCGGTCGACGGCGCGGACCTCGAGCACGGTCGCGTCGGCCGAGGCGCCGGAGAGCACCACGACCCGCGGGCCGGCCGGGTCCACCGACGCGCGGCCCGGGCGCCAGGCCGCCTCCCGGCGCGCGAGCCGGTCCAGCACGGCCAGGTCGCCACCGGCGAGCCGCACCAGCCCGGTGCGCAGCACCCCGGCGTCGGCCACCGCGTTGCTCGCGTGCACCGACCAGGTGTCGACCGCGACGCCGTCGACGGTGCGGACCAGGGCCGAACGCACGCCGAGGCCCTGCGACGCGAGCAGCCCGGCGGCGTCGGCGAACAGGCCGGGCCGGTCCGGGGCCACCAGGGTGACGGTCTGCACGCCGTCCAGGACGCTCACCTCGACCCGCGGCTCGCGGTCGGCGTGCACGGCCCGCACCAGCTCCTCCTCGTCGGCGGTGAGCGGGCTCGGACCGGTGGGCTCGGCGCCGTGCAGGTCGGCGCGGGCGCGGTCGACCAGGTCGTCGACCAGACGGCGCCGCCAGGGCGTCCACGCGGCCGGTCCGGCGGCCCGTGCGTCGGCCTCGGTGAGCGCGCGCAGCAGGTCGAGCAGGTCCTCGCGGCCGTCGACGGCGGCGACGAGCGCGTCCACGGTCCGGGGGTCGTCGGGGTCGCGCCGGGTGGCCAGCTCGACCAGGGTCAGGTGCTCGCGCACCATCCGCTCGACCACGCCGGCGTCGGCCGCGCTGAGCCCGAGCCGGGTGGCCACCCGGTGCGCGACAGGGGCGCCCACGCTGGAGTGGTCCATCGCGCCCGGCAGCTTGCCGATGTCGTGCAGCAGCGCGCAGACCAGGAGCAGGTCGGGACGGGAGACGCGGTCGAGCAGCGCCGTGGCCTCCACGCAGGTCTGCACGAGGTGGCGGTCGACCGTGTGACGGTGCACCGCGGTGCGCTGCGGGCGGTTGCGCACGCCGGCCCACTCGGGGAACCAGGTGGTCACGAGGCCCGCCTGGTCGAGCGTCTCCCACACCCCGACGAGGGGCTCGCCCGCGCCCAGCAGGCGCACGAGCGCCTCGGTGGCCTGCGCGGGCCACGGCGTGGGCAGGGGCACCGACGTGCTGGCCAGGTGCGAGGCGGTCACCGGCGACAGCGGCAGCCGGTGCACGGCCGCGGCAGCCGCGGCCCGCACCGCGATGGTCGGGTCGCTCACGGGCGCGGCGGCCGAGGAGAGGACGACCTCGCCCTCGTGCTCGACGAGCCCCGCCTCGAGCGGGCGCAGCCGCGGCTTCTGCCGACGAAGGCCCCGGCGCCGGGTCGTCGCGCCGCGGGCGCGGCGCAGCGTGAGATCGAGGCTGTGCGAGACGGTGCGGGCGGCCGAGGCGACCTTGGTGAGCAGGGCGTCGGCGTCCGGCACCCCGAGGGCGACGGCCACCGCGTCCTGCTCGGCCAGCAGCAGCCGCTCCCCCGCCCGCCCGGTGACGGCGTGCAGGACGTCGCGGACGTCGAGCAGGGTGGTGGTGGCGTGGTCGATCTCGCCGTGCGGCGAGTCGGCGAGCCAGCTCGCGACCAGTGCGTGCAGCACCACGACGTCGCGCAGGCCGCCGCGGGCCTCCTTGAGGTCGCCCTCGAGCAGGTAGGCGAGCTCGCCGTGCAAGCGCGACCGCTCGGCGAGGGAGGCGGCGATCTCGTCGAGGCGGGACCTCGCGCCGGAGCGCCACTGCTCGCGCAGCACCTCGCGAGCGCGCAGGCCGAGGGTCGCGTCACCCGCCACGACGCGCAGGTCGAGCAGGCCGAGCGCGGCGGCCAGGTCGTTCCTGGAGACCTCGCGGCAGGCGTCGACGCTGCGGACGGAGTGGTCGAGCCGCAGCCCGGAGTCCCAGACGGGGTACCAGACCCGCTCCGCCAGAGCGGGAACGGCGTCCTTGCCCAGGGTCTTGCCGTCGTGCAGGAGGACCAGGTCGAGGTCGCTCGCCGGACCGGCGTCACGCCGGGCGTGCGACCCGACCGCGACCAGGGCGACGCCCGTCGGGGGCGGGCGGGCGTCCCGCCAGACCTCGGCCAGCCAGTCGTCGACCGTCGCCGCGAGCGACTCGCGGCGGGCCGGGCCGCCGGCGGGGTCCGCGAGGGTGGAGCGGACCGCCTGCAGCAGGCGCTCGCGCCGCAGGTCCCGGTGGGGTCCTGCGGCGCGAGCGTCGGTGCTGCTGTTCACTTCCCGGTGCCGTTCATGCGGTGGCTCCCGATAGCCAGGGGACGTGGGGTGGACGGACCTCAGAGGGCGTCCAGGCCACGCTCCCCGGTCCGCACGCGGGCGACGTCCTCGACCGGGACGACCCAGACCTTGCCGTCGCCGATCCGTCCGGTCTGCGCGGCCTTGACGACGACCTCCACGACGTCGGCGGCGTCGACGTCGTCGACCACCACCTCGAGGCGGACCTTGGGCACCAGGTCGACGGTGTACTCCGCACCCCGGTAGACCTCGGTGTGACCGCGCTGGCGGCCGTAGCCGTTCGCCTCGCTCACGGTCATCCCCTGGATGCCGAAGGCCTCCAGCGCCGACTTCACGTCGTCGAGCTTGTGCGGCTTGATCACCGCGGTGACGAGCTTCATGCCGAGACCTCCTCAGTGTCCTTGGTGAGCGCCGGCTCCGACGTGGACCGCGAGGCGCCCGGACGGAAACCGCCCGCACCCAGCGACCCGAAGTCGTAGCCAGACTCGGCGTGCGCGTAGGAGTCGATGCCCGCGACCTCGTCCTCCTCCGGGATCCGGAAGCCCATCGTCTTCTCGATCGCGAAGCCGATGACCAGCGTCAGCACGAAGGAGAACGCCAGGACCGCGAGCGCCCCGACCGTCTGGCGCCACAGCTGGTCGACGCCACCGCCGTAGAACGTACCCGCCACGCCCGCCGGGGAGGCCGGGTCGGCGAACAGGCCGATGAGGATGGTGCCGACGAGGCCGCCGACCAGGTGGACGCCCACGACGTCGAGAGAGTCGTCGTAGCCGAAGCGGTACTTCAGGCCGACCGCCAGGGCGCAGAGCACGCCCGCGACGGCGCCGACCGCGATCGCACCGAGCGGCGAGACCGAGCCGCAGGCCGGGGTGATGGCCACCAGACCCGCCACGACGCCGGAGGCACCCCCGAGGGAGGTGGAGTTCCCGTCGCGGACCTTCTCGACGAGGAGCCAGGCCAAGGTGGCGGCACCGGTGGCGACCAGGGTGTTGACCCAGGCGACCGCCGCGGTGTTGTTGGCGGCCACGGCGGAGCCGGCGTTGAAGCCGAACCAGCCGAACCACAGGAGCCCGGCACCGATCATGACCAGCGGCAGGTTGTGCGGACGCATGAGGTCCTTGCCGAAGCCCCTGCGCTTGCCGAGCACCAGCGCGAGGGCGAGGCCCGCCGCACCGGCGTTGATGTGCACCGCGGTGCCGCCGGCGAAGTCGAGCGCCGCCAGGTTGTTGGCGATCCAGCCGCCGACGTGGGTGACCACGCCCGCGTCGTCGGTGAGGGTGAAGTCGAAGACCCAGTGCGCGACCGGGAAGTAGACGATCGTCGCCCACACGCCGGCGAAGACCATCCACGCGCCGAACTTGGCGCGGTCGGCGATGGCGCCGGAGATGAGGGCGACGGTGATGATGGCGAAGACGGCCTGGAAGCCGACGAACGCCATCGCGGGCAGCCCGCCCGCCTCGGAGGTGGTGTCCTCCATCAGGCCGGCGAGGCCGAGGTACTCGGTCGGGTCGCCGAGCAGGCCGTACCCGACGTCGTTGCCGAACGCCATCGAGTAGCCGTAGAGCACCCAGAGCACGCTGATCAGGGCCAGCGCCCCGAAGCTCATCATCATCATGTTCAGGACGCTCTTCGCACGGACCATGCCGCCGTAGAAGAGCGCGAGGCCGGGGGTCATCAGCAGCACGAGGGCGGCACTGGTGAGGATCCAGGCGGTGTCGCCGGTGTTGACCACGGCAACCTCCAGATTCGTCGGGACTGTGTCGGGGGGACGAGACCGCACCACCGTGCCGACGCCGTGTTTCCCGCGAGTCCGTGCCGTGTTACCGGCGTGTGACGGCCCGCGCCCCGAGGTGAACTCCTCGTGACGCGGGCCGCTCCACCGCTCCCCCTGTCTCCGCCGGTCAGCGGTGGGCCGAGAACGCCTCCTTGAGGGTGGTGCGGCGCTCGGTGCGCAGCAGCGAGCCCTCGTACAACCGGGCGCCGAGGCGCACCAGCAGCGCTGCGGCGGCCAGGACGAGCAGCCCCGCCACCACCGGCTGCCACCAGGGCACGCCGCCCTCGAGCATCCGCACCGGCATGGCCACCGAGCTCACCAGCGGGACGAAGGACGCGACGACGAGCCACTTGCCCGTGGCGAAGATGCCCGCGAACAGGGCGCCCATCACCACGAACGTCACCGGCATCGTCGTGGCCTGCAGGTCCTCCGACCGGGTGGCCACCGAGCCGGCGACGGCCCACACGCAGGCCACCGCGGCGAAGCCGAGCAGGAAGAACACGACGAACCAGCCACCGGCGGCGAGCACCGGGGCGAGCACGTCGCCCTGCCCCACCAGGGCCATCGCCACCAGTCCGATGCCGACCATCACCACGACCTGGACGATCGCCATCACGGAGTTGCCGACCACCTTGCCGATCAGCAGCTGCCGCACCGGGATCGCCGCGGCGAGGATCTCGACCACGCGGCTCTGCTTCTCCTCGACCACCGACTGCGCGATGGCGAGGCCGAAGGTCAGGGCGGTCAGGTAGAACAAGAAGGCGAAGACGAACGTCACGATGTAGCGCACCGCCTCCGGCAGCGCGCCCGGGTCGATCAGCCGCACGTCGAGGGCGGAGCCGGCGGTGAGCTCGTCGGTCGTGGTGCCGGCCTCCTTCGCGTTGGTCTCCAGCACGGTCGCGGCGGCGGCAGCGGCGATCGCGTGCTCGAGCGTCCCGTCCACGGACTTGTCGCCGACGACCTCCCAGCCGTCGTCGGTCCGCACGAGGACGACGGCGGCCTCTCCCTCGCTCACCAGTGCCTCGCCGGCCGAGACGTCGTCGACCTGCTGGGTCTTGGCCCTCAGGCCGAGGTCCTGATCGTCAGCGACCTCGTTGGCGGCCTCGACCAGCGCGGCGCCCTGGCGGTCGACGACGGCCACGGTCGGCTCGTCGAGCTGGCTGCCGAGGAGCGTCGACAGCCCCACCGAGGCGACGAGAACGACGATCATGAACACCGTCGAGCCGACGAACACCTTGTCGCGCAGCTTGACCCCGATCTCGCGCTCGGCGATGACCCTCCAGTCCGCGCTCATCGCACGACCTCCTTGAACACGTCGGCGAGCCGCGGCAGGTGGCGGCTGAACTCGAGCACCCCACCGCGTTGCAGCGCCTGCGTCAGCAGGGCGCGCTCCGCGCCCGGCTCGAGCACCTCGAGGGTGGCCACGGGGCCGTCGACGTCCTGGACGGACACGCCCGGCACCTCCCGCACCCACCCCGCGTCTGCGTCGAGCACGAGCCGGTGGACGCTCTGCGCGCTCTGCCGCAGGTCCTCCACCGAACCGTCGGCCACGACGCGCCCCTCGGACAGGATCACCAGGTCGTCGCACACCCGCTCCACCAGCTCGAGCTGGTGGCTGGACAGCAGGACGGGCACGCCGGCGTCGGCCTGCTCGCGCAGGAGCTCGACCATCGAGTCGACCGCGAGCGGGTCGAGGCCGGAGAACGGCTCGTCGAGGACGAGCGCGATCGGCTCGTGCAGCAGCGCCGCGGCGATCTGCACCCGCTGCTGGTTGCCGAGCGAGAGCGTGTCGAGCCGGTCGCCGGCGCGCTCGGTGAGACCGAGGCGGTCGAGCAGGGCCGCTGCACGCGTCGCCGCGGCCTCGCGGTCGTAGCCGTGCAGACGGCCGAAGAAGGTGAGCTGGTCGGCCACCTGCTGCTTCGGGTACAGACCCCGCTCCTCCGGCATGTACCCGAACCGCGACCGGTCCTGGCGGGTGATCGGCCGTCCCTCCCAACGGACCTCGCCCGACGTCGCGTCCAGCACCCCCATGATGATCCGCATCGCCGTGGTCTTGCCCGCGCCGTTCGCCCCGACGAAGCCGGTCAACCGGCCCTCGCCGACGCTCAGGCTCACCTCGTCCAGCACGGTGCGGTCGCCGAAGCTCCGCGTCACCTTCATCACGTCCAACGTCATGCCTCGACGCTAGGCGGCGCGCCACCTCACGCGCGTCCGGCATCGGGCTGACCTCGCGCCTCACCCCCGCGGCGGAGCGGGCGCTCGTCGCCTCACCCGGTGGACTCCCCACAGGCCACGAGGTGGCTGGACGTCCGATCGTCGCCTGCGCGCCGGACCGGCCGCCGCCGGATCCGGACGTAGCCTGACGTCGTGCCTCCCACCAGCACCCGCCGGAAGCGGTACGCCCGTCGGCGTGCGACGCGGATGGCGCGGGTGGAGCACGACCTCACCGACGAGCAGTGGGCCGCGCTCGTCGAGGTCTGGGCCGGGTGCGCCTACTGCCGAAGGAACGACCGCCCCCTGCAACGCGACTGCGTGCTGCCCATCTCGCGGGGCGGGCGGTACACCCTGACGAACGTGGTGCCGGCCTGCGACTCGTGCAACGCCAGCAAGTGCAACCTCGAGGTCAGCACCTGGATCCGCCGCAAGCGGCTGGACGAACGCGCCTTCCTCGAGCGGCACCTCGCCGTCTCCGCCGAGCTCGCCGCACGCTTCCCGTCCGGCGTGATGGCCTCAGCAGCCGGGCAGGGTGGCGACCTCGACGACCTGGCGGTGGCCGAGGGGGCTGGTCCACTCGTGCGCGATCACGGCGCCTGATGGGGATCGGCGCGTGCGGCAGCGCCACAGGGCGGCGGTCTTGAGGCGGTGGCACCGGCGGGATCTGGGGCTGAGGTTGTGCACGGCGGTCGGTCCGCGCGGGTGCGGCACGACGTGGTCCAGGTCGCACCTTGCCGTGGGGACGCCGCAGCCGGGGAAGGTGCAGACCGGGTCGCGGGCGGCCACGGTCTCGGCGATCTCGACGGTGGGTGCGTAGGAACCGGTCCGGTGCTTCGGCTGCGGCTGCTTGCGCAGTGCCGCTCGTGTCGCCTCGATCAGGCCGGTTCTGGTCCAGCCGTACGCCGGCGCGGCGCCGATCCGGAGGACCCTCGTCAGGTGGCCGGTGTCGTCGGCCAGCAGCACGCACGTGCTCGCACCCCGTGCCAACACGTCGGTGGCGAGCACGCGGGCGGCCGCTGCGGTGACCGGGACCGGGTGGCCGGTGCCGCGGACCTCACCGGCGGCGTCCTTCGCCGCACCGTCGCCGGCCAGGGTGTCCAGGTGCAGGACCACGCCGACCTCGCGCCGCACCACCTGCACCGACCCTCCGCCTCCGGCCAGCAGGGCGTCGGTGATCAGGTCGACCTTCGCCATCCCGTGGGTGCGCCCGCCCAGCTCCTCGCGGGTCATCGCCCGCACGGTCGCGGCGGCGGCCTCCTCGGCCGCCACCAGCTGCTCGGTCGGGCCGGTGATCGTCCACGTCGCCAGCGCCGGGTTGGCCCGGTCGATCTCCCACCAGGTGCCGGTGCGCTCCCGCACCTCGGACCGGATCGCGTCCTCGGTGTCGGTGCGGACACCTGCCACGGCCTTGCGCACCATGGCGGCGAACGCCTTCGGGGCCATCACGTCCCACGGCCCCACCGGTGCGGTGCCGTCGAGCACCGGCGCCGGCAACGCCTCCAGCACCACCTGCTCGACGTGGGCGGCCTGAACATCGGTGAGCCCGGCGCACTCGTCCGCCACAGTGGTGGCCCTCGCCAGGTCGAGCCGCCCGGCAGCCAGGGCCTGCACGATCCTCGGCATCGACCCGCACAGCCGGTCCGCGGTCGCGATCCAGACCCCGGCCCGGTGCAGCGACAGCCCTGTGACCCCTGCCACCTCACGCACCGCGGCGTCGTCCAGGTCGGCCTGGGTGAACGTGGTCGACCCGAGCACGCTCTTCCACACCCCGGACCCGAGCAGGTGCTCGTGCTCGCGGCGGACCTCCCGGGCGGTCACGTGCACCAGCCGCAGGTCGTTCGCGTCGTTGGCGCACCGGCGCAAGGTCCGGGCCTGCAGACCGCGGACGAAGAACGCCACCCGCCGCCCCGTGTCCATACCGAGAAGTCTAGATGCCAGCACTGACAACGGGTTTCGTCACGTGGGCATGGCTGTGGCAGGCTGGTTCCATGCAGGTCACACAGGTAGGTGCCGCCTACGCGGTCACGGACCCCTCGACCGCCGGCGCGTGGTTCGACGAGCAGCTCGGGTTCCGCGTCCTGCTGGACCTCGGCTGGTACGTGAGCACCCAGCACCCGGACCACCCCGGGCTGAGTGTCGACTTCGTCCGGAACGACCACGACACGTGGGTGGAGCCGGCGGCGGGGGTGCGCGGGGCGATGCTCGCCCTCGTGGTCCCGGACGTTGACCAGCAGCACCGGCGGTTGGTGGCGGGCGGCGCCGCGGTGCTGAAGCCCCTGGTCACCGAGCCGTGGGGGCAGCGCCGGGTGCAGGTGGCCGGGCCCGAGGGCCTGGTGGTCGAGCTGGTGCAGCCGGTCGAGCCCGACCCCGAGTGGCTGGCGTCCCAGAACCCCTCCGGCTGAAGCCGGATCGGCGACTACGACCCCGGCGAGACCAGACCCGACTCGTAGGCGAACACCACGGCCTGGACCCGGTCGCGCAGGTCGAGCTTGGTGAGCACCCGCGAGACGTGCGTCTTCACGGTCGCCTCGCCGAGGAACAGCCTGCCGGCGATCTCCGAGTTGGACAGCCCGGCGGCCACCAGCCCCAGCACCTCGCGCTCGCGCTCGGTGAGCGCCGCGAGCAGGTCGGGACGGTAGGCGACCGACCGACCGCCGGCGAACCGCGAGATCACCCGGGTGGTCACCTCGGGGGCGAGCAGCGCGTGCCCCTCCGCGACCTTGCGGACGGCGTCGACGAGGTCGTCGGGGTCGGCGTTCTTCAGCAGGAACCCGCTGGCGCCGGCGCGCAGCGCGTCGAACAGGTAGTCGTCGCGGTCGAAGGTGGTGAGCACCACGACCCGGCCGTGCCCGGCGGCGACGATCTGCTCAGTGGCGCGTACCCCGTCCAGCACCGGCATCTGCACGTCCATCAGCACGACGTCGGGTCGCAGCTCAGCGGCCGCGGCCACCGCCTGCTCGCCGTCGGCGGCCTCGCCCACGACCTCGATGCCGTCCTCGACGGACAGGATCATGGCGAAACCCGAACGCACCAGGGCCTGGTCGTCGACGAGCAGCACCCTCAGCGGCTCGTTCACGCGCTGCTCGCCAGCTGGTCAGCCACCACCGGGTACCGCACCCGCACCCGGTACCCGCCGAGCGGCCGCGGGCCGATCTCGACCTGGCCGTGGTGCAGGGCTGCGCGCTCGCGCATCCCCAGGTGCCCGAGCCCGCTCGCGGTGGCGGACGAAGGACGCGGTCGCCCGTCGTCCAGCACCTCGAGCTCCACCCACGGGGTGTCCGTGCCGGAGTCGCTGTGCCGCAACGTCATCTTGGCGGTCCGCGCGGTGGAGTGCCGGCGCACGTTGGCCAACGCCTCCTGGGCGGTGCGGTACAGCGACAGCGAGACCGTGCTCGGGATCGGGCGATCAGGACCCACCCGGTCGAGCTCGACCCGCAGACCCGCCTCGCCCGCCTCGGAGACCAGGGCCTCCAGCGCCTCGATCCCCGGCTGCGGCGAGCGTGGGGCTGACGACTCGTCCGCGGTACCGCCGGAGCCGGGCTCGGACCGGAGAACCCCCAGCAGCTGACGCATCTCCCCCACGGCCGACCGGCTCGACTGCTCGACCGACGTCAGCGCGCGGCCGGCGGCCTCCGCGTCGCGGCCGAGAACCCTTCTCGCAGCGGCGGCCTGGACGCCGATCACCGACACGTGGTGGGCGGCCACGTCATGCAGCTCGCGCGCGATCCGCAGCCGCTCGTCGAGCACCGCACGCCGCTGCTCGGACTCCTGCTGCTGCTCCAGCGTGATGGCCTGCAGCCGCAGCTGCTCGCGCTGACGTGCGCTGCGCCAGGCCATCTGGCCACCGATCCAGGCGGCACCGAAGTACACGGCGTTGACGCCCACCTGGTACAGGACGAACGACACGTACGGCGTCAGCAGGCCGCGCTGGTCGGCCGCGACCTCCGGCACGGCGTCGATCACGCCGGCGGTCGTCACCAGGATCGCGACCCACACGAACATCCCCAGCACCACGACGGCGAGCGCACCCTGAACCACCCGGCGGTCGCGACCCCACGCGGCAGCGGTGAACAGCGCCACGAAGAAGAAGGCCTGGACGCTGAACTGCACGCTCAGGATCGGGTCGCGGACGCCCACGGCCAGGAACACGCCCGCGGACACCAGCATCACGACCACGGGATACCGCCGTCGGACGGCGAGCGGGAGGGCCGCGGCCACCGACCACGCCGCCTGCTCCAGGTCGCTGGTCGTCGCGGACTCGAGCAGCCCCGAGCTGCGCCCGATCTCCCACGTCACCAGGGCCACGAGCACCAGCAACCCGCCGACGACGACGTCGCGGCGCAGCGCGGCCGGCCCGGGTGTCGGGCGCCGCCAGTCGCCCCCGGGCAGGGTGGCGGACGACGGGGTGCTCACGCCGGGAGCCTAGTTGGGCCGCAGCGGCACCGGATCAGCCCGTGGACGGACCGGCGGGGTCCCCCTGGGGACGGCCCGTCGGGACGGCAGATCAGGACAGCAGCGCGTCGACGAACGCCTCGGGCTCGAAGGGCGCCAGGTCGTCGGCCCCCTCGCCGAGGCCCACCAGCTTCACCGGCACGCCGAGCTGTCGCTGGACGGCCACGACGATGCCACCCTTGGCGGTGCCGTCGAGCTTGGTGAGCACGATCCCGCTCACGTCGACCACCTCGGCGAACACCTGGGCCTGGCGCAGCCCGTTCTGGCCGGTGGTGGCGTCGAGCACCAGCAGCACCTCGTCGACCGTCTGGCCGGCACCCATCGCCTTCTCGGTGACGCGCTTGACCTTGCCCAGCTCGTCCATCAGGCCGGCCTTGTTCTGCAGCCGGCCGGCGGTGTCGATCACCACGACGTCGGCCTCGAGCTCGATGGCCGCCTGGACGGCCTCGAACGCCACCGACGCCGGGTCGGCGCCGTCGCGGTCGGAGCGGATCGTGGGGACGCCGACGCGCTCGCCCCAGGTGGCCAGCTGCTCGGCGGCGGCGGCACGGAAGGTGTCGGCCGCGCCGAGCACGACGTCCTTGTCCTGCGCCACGAGCACCCGGGCCAGCTTCCCGACCGTGGTGGTCTTGCCGGTGCCGTTCACCCCGACCACCAGCACGACGGCCGGACGCCCCGGCGCCTCGACCGACAGGGTGCGGTCCATCGCGGGGTCGACGAGGGCGATCAGCTCCTCGCGGAGCATCGCCCGGACGGCCTGCGGGTCGGCCGTGCCCTCGACCGCGACCCGGCCGCGCAGCCGGTCGACCAGCTCGGTGGTGGGCCCGGTGCCGAGGTCGGCCAGCAGGAGGGTCTCCTCCACCTCGTCCCAGGTGGCCTCGTCGACCTTGTCACGGGTGAGCAGGGCCAGCAGGCCCTTGCCGAGCGCGGTGTTCGAGCGCGCGAGGCGGGCGCGCAGCCGCACCATCCGGCCGGCAACCGGGTCGGGACGCTCGACCGTCGGGACCGGCTCGAGCTCCGGCTCCAGGACGTCGACGCCGCCGGGGACGTCCTGGATCGTGCGGGTCGGGGTGTCGCGCGGGGCCTCGGCGTCGTCGCCGACGCCGGGCCGGTAGTCGACGCCGGGCTTCGGAGCCGGGGGGGCCGGGCGTCGGCCGGGGCGGCGCAGGAGAGCCAGGCCGCCGCCGACCACGACGACGAGGATCGCGACGGCCAGGCCGACGATGGTGAGGAGGTCGTCCACGGGGGTCGAGTGTTCCAGGCCTCAGCCGCGCGCGTGCCGCGGGCCGGGCTGGAGCTGCTCCCAGGCGAGGACGCCCTCGGCGGCGCGCGTGCGCGGACGTCGCGCCTCGCGCACGTCGACGACCTCGGGAGCTCGCGCCGACGCGCGGTCGCGCACCGGGGTGGGCTCGGCCACCGGAGCAGGTTCCGCGGCGGGGGCGGGCTCGGGTGCCGGCGTCGGCTCGGCGACCGGGGCGGGCTCGGCGACCGGCTCCGGAGCGGGCTCCTGCGTGGCGGCGGGCGTGCCGCCCGTGTCGTCCGTGCCGCCGGTGTCGTCCGTGCCGTCCGTGCGCGCCGCGACCTTCCCGCGCGTGGTCTGGCCGACGTCGACCGCCACCTGCCGGGCCTGCCGCGCGGCGCGACCGGCGTTGCGACGGGCCTGGACCACGTGGGCGCGACCACGTGGGGTCAGCACCTGGCGGCCCTCGCGCAGCTGCGGAACGGCCACCACGGCCAGCACCACGACGGCAGCGACGACGATCACGAGCATCCCCACCACGACGGCTGTCACGCGTCTACCGTGCCTCACCGTGGCACCGCCCACCAACTCGGCGAGCCGCCAGCACGTACCGAACCGGTGCCGGTCCGGTCTCACGCCGGGGCGGGGACCTCTTCGCGGCCGGCGATCCGCTGGCTGATCACGGTGGTGACGCCGTCACCGCGCATCGTGACGCCGTACAGCGCGTCGGCGACCTCCATCGTCCGCTTCTGGTGCGTGATGACGATCAGCTGGGACGACTCGCGCAGCTCGGAGAAGATCCCGATCAGCCGGCCGAGGTTGACGTCGTCGAGCGCCGCCTCGACCTCGTCCATGACGTAGAACGGGCTCGGCCGCGCCTTGAAGATGGCGACGAGGAGCGCCACCGCCGTCAGCGACCGCTCGCCGCCGGACAGCAGCGACAGGCGCTTGACCTTCTTGCCCGCCGGCCGGGCCTCGACGTCGATACCGGTGGAGAGCATGTCGTCGGGGTCGGTGAGCACCAGCCGCCCCTCGCCGCCGGGGAACAGCCGGGAGAACACCTGCTCGAACTCGCGCGCGGTGTCGGCGTAGGCCTCGGAGAACACCTGCTGCACCCGCGCGTCGATCTCGGTGACGATGTCGAGCAGGTCCTTGCGGGAGCGTTCGAGGTCGCGCAGCTGCTCGGTGAGGAACGTGCCGCGCTCCTCCAGCGCCGCGAACTCCTCGAGCGCCAGCGGGTTCACCCGACCGAGCGCCGACAGCGCCCGCTCGGCGCGGCGCAGCCGCTTGAGCTGGTCGTCGCGGACGAACGGCACCGGCTCGGCAGGCGTCTGCGGCTCGGGATCGCCCGGCGCCGGCGGCGAGGGCGGGACCATCAGGTGCGGGCCGAACTCCTCGACCAGGACGTCGGGGTCGGTGCCGAGCTCGTCGACCGCGCGCTGCTGGAGCTGGTCGATCCGCAGCCGCTGCTGGGCGCGGGCGACCTCGTCGCGGTGCACCGAGTCGGTGAGCCGGGCGAGCTCGGTGCCGAGGTCGTCCAGCTCGACCCGGCGCGCCGCGGTGGCGGCCTCCCGCTCGCTGCGCTCCCGCTCGGCGGCGTCGCGGGCCGAGGCCGCGGCGAGCAGCGTGCCCTCGAGGTGCTCGAGCGTGCGCTCGACCCCGGTGCGGACGGCGGCGGCCACCTCGACCTGGCGGCGGCGCTGCTCGGCGCGGCGGGCGGCCCGCTCGCGGGCCTCGACCTCGCGGGCGGCGGCGCGCTCGAGCGACTCGGCCCGTCCGGCCAGGCTCCGCAGCCGCTCCTCGGCCGTGCGCAGCGTCAGCCGCGCCTCCATCTCGGCGGCACGGGCGGCCGCGGCCACGGTGCCCAGCCGGTCGCGCTCGGTCGTGTCGGGCTCGTCCGGGGTCTCGCCGTCGGTCGGGGCCTGCGCCGCCTCCAGCCGCTCGACCAGCCCGGCGAGGGTGCCGGTGTCGGTCTCGAGCTGGGCGCGGGCGGTGTCGAGCGCGGCCTGCAGCCGGTCGCCCTCGGCGCGGGCGGACCGCGCAGCGGCACCGAGGTGCCCGAGCTGCTCGGCGACGGCAGCGAAGCGGGCGTCGTTGTCGTGCAGGCGCTCCAGCGCCGCCTCCACGCGGTCGGCCGCCTCGGCGGCGGCGGACCGGGCTCCCTGCAGGGCGAACCGGGCCTGCTCGGCGCGGTGGGTGGCCTCGGCCAGCTTCGTGCCCGCCTCGTCGACCGCCGCCTGCACCTGCAGCAGCGACGGCTGCGCCGACGAGCCGCCGCGCGCGGTGGCCGCACCCAGCACGTCGCCCTCGGCGGTCACGGCGACCAGGTCGGGACGGGCGCGGACCACCGCTCGCGCCTCGCCCAGGCCCGGCACGACGACGTACCCGGCCAGCAGCCGGTCCACCGCCGGACGCAGGGCGTCGGACGTGGCGACCAGGTCGCGCGCGGCGCGGGTCCCGGCGGGCAGCCCGCCCAGGTCCGGCCGGGCATCAGGCTCCGGCGCGCCACCCAGCAGCAGACCGGCGCGTCCGGCGTCGTCGTCCTTGAGCCGGCGCAGGGCGTCGACGGCGGCGTCGACCGACTCGACGGCCACGGCGTCGGCGGCACCGCCCAGGGCGGCGGCGACGGCGGCCTCGTGGCCGGGCTCGACGTGCAGCAGCGCGGCGACCGACCCGAGCACGCCGCTCAGCCCGCTGCCCGCGGCCAGCAGCGCGCCGGCGCCGTCCGCGCGCGACAGGCCCATCTCCAGGGCCTCCTTGCGGGCGCTCCAGGTGGCGCGGTCCCGATCGGCGGTGCGCTCGGCCTCGGTGAGCCGGTCGACCTCGGCGGCGGACGCGAGCGCGGCCTCCTCGGCGGCGGCGTGCTCGGCGTCCAGGCCCTCTTCGCCCTGCTCGACCCCGGCGACCTGCTGCTCGAGCGCGGCGAACTCCTGCTGGGCGAGGCGGCCCCGCTCGGTGGCCTCGGCGAGCGAGCGCTCCAGCCGTCCGATCTCGGACTCGCCGGCCTCCACGCGGCTGCGACCAGCGGCGACCTGCCCGGCGAGCCGGGCCAGACCCTCCCGCCGGTCGGCGGCGGCGCGCAGCAGCGCGGCCACGTGCCGCTCGGCCTCGCCGTGCGCGTTCTCGGCCTCGCCGCGCTCGGTGACCCGCTCGTCCAGCACCTCGCGGGCCTGCTCGACCTCGGCGGCCAGCTCCTGCTCCTCGACCCGCGCCCGCTCGGCCTGCGCCCGCAGGTCGTCGGGGTCGCGTCCGGTGTCGGCGGCCTCGACGGGGTCCTGCGAGCCCAGCAGCCGCATCCGCTCGGCGGCCAGCGTGCCGGTGCCCCGCAACCGCTCCCGCAGTGCCGAGAGCCCGTACCAGGTCTGCGCGGCCTCGGTGAGGCGCGGAGCGGCGTCGGCGGCCTCGCGCTCCAGGGCGGCGAGCGCCTCGCGGCCGGCCGCGATCGCCGCCTCGACCTCGGCCCGGCGCGAGCGCAGCGCGGTCTCGTCGGCCACCTCCTGCTCCAGCGTCGAGGTGAGCTGCACGAGCTCGTCGGCGAGCAGCCGGGCGCGGGCGTCGCGCACGTCGGACTGGATCGTCACCGCGCGCCGGGCCACCTCGGCCTGCTTGCCCAGCGGCCCGAGCTGGCGCCGGATCTCCGCGGTGAGGTCGCTGACGCGGGTGAGGTTGGCCTGCATCGCGTCGAGCTTGCGGAGCGCCTTCTCCTTGCGCTTGCGGTGCTTGAGGACACCCGCGGCCTCCTCGATGAAGCCGCGCCGGTCCTCCGGCGTCGCGTGCAGCACCTGGTCGAGCTGGCCCTGACCGACGATGACGTGCATCTCCCGGCCGATGCCGGAGTCCGACAGCAGCTCCTGGATGTCGAGCAGCCGGGCCGGCGAGCCGTTGATGGCGTACTCGGAGCCGCCGGAGCGGAACATCGTCCGCGAGATCGTGACCTCGGTGTACTCGATCGGCAGGGCGCCGTCGGTGTTGTCGATGGTCAGCGCCACCTCGGCGCGGCCCAGCGGGGCGCGGCCGGTGGTGCCGGCGAAGATGACGTCCTCCATCTTGCCGCCGCGCAGGCTCTTGGCGCCCTGCTCGCCCATCACCCAGGCCAGGGCGTCCACGACGTTGGACTTGCCCGAGCCGTTCGGGCCGACGACGCAGGTGATGCCGGGCTCGAACCGCAGGGTGGTGGACGACGCGAAGGACTTGAAGCCCTTCAGCGTGAGGGTCTTGAGGTGCAAGCTCGTGCTCCGCGCGGGCTGGGTGGCCGGCCAGGGGGCGCCGGTGACGGACCGCGCCACCCTAGCCGTCCCGGAATCGGGGGGCACCAGGTCGCCCGGCGTCCTACGGTCCACCGGTGGACGACCAGGACCCGGGCACTCGCCACCGCGACGAGCTGGCCCGGCTGAGCCGCGCCGACGACGTGAACCGGCGGCAGCGCACGGTGTCCGTCGGCGCGGACGTGGTGCGCCGCCCGGCCGGACCGGGGACCGCCACCGTGCACCACTACCTGCGGCACCTGCGGCGCGCCGGGCTGACCTGCGTCCCCGAACCGGTCGGGGCCGAGGACGGGGTCGAGCTCCTGCGCACGCTGGACGGCGAGGGAGGTGGGCAGGGCTGGTACCACCAGCACACCGACGAGGGCCTGACGTCGGCCGCACGCCTGCTGCGAGCCGTGCACGACGCCGGGCGCGACTGGGTGCCGCCGGCCGACGCCGTCTGGGGCGCACCGGCGCGTGGCGGCGCCGAGGTGGTGCCGTGCCACGGGGACCCGGGCCCGTGGAACTTCCTGTGGCGCGACCGGCAGGCGGTCGGCCTGGTCGACTGGGACTACCTGCACCCCGCGCCCCGGACCGACGACCTCGCCTACGCGCTGGTGTGGTTCGCACCGCTGCGCTCGGACGAGATGGCCCTGGAGTGGCACCACTTCCCGCAGGTGCCGGACCGACCCGCCCGCGTCCGGGCCTTCCTGGACGCCTACGGCCCGGGGTCGCTCCGGGTCGAGGACGTCGTCGAGGAGGTGGTCGCCAGCGTGGCCCGCACGGCCTCGCTGGAGCTCGACCTGGCCCGCCGCGGCGTCGAGCCGCAGCGCAGCTGGGTCGCCGACGGGTCGCAGGAGGCCGCGGCCGCCGAGATCCGGTGGCTGCGGGACAACCGCGAGCGGCTCGTCGGCTCGCAGCCCTGATCCGAGGGCACGCCCTCGGACCGAGGGCCCCTCAGGCTGCGAGCACGCGGTCGTCGGCGGCGTCCCAGACGATCAGGCCACCGCAGGTGCACTCGACGACGGCGTGGACACCGCGCTCGTCGTTGACGACACCGAGGACGCGGCTCGGCGTGAGCAGGCGGCGGGTGGAGCAGTGCGGGCAGGTCAGGGCGAACATCGAGCACCTCCGTCGGGCGGCGGCAGACGGGCGCTGCCGCTCACCGACAACGGTAGGGACAAACAATTCATCGTGGTAGGCGATGTTTCCTCGTCATGCCATAGGCTTGACCTATGTTGTCGCTGCACCAGCTCCGCTGCTTCCTCGCCGCGTACGAGGCTGACTCCTTCACCACCGCCGCAACGGGTCTCGGCCTGTCGCAGCCTTCGCTGTCCGAGCAGATCCGGCTGCTGGAGCGCTCGCTGCGCACCCCGCTGTTCGACCGGGTCGGTCGCGGCGTGGTCCCCACCGAGGCCGCCCACGCCCTGCGCCCGCACGCCGAGGCCACCCTCGCCGCCGCCGACACCGCCCGCGACGCCGTCGCGGCCGTCTCGTCGCTGGAGCAGGGGACGGTGCGGTTCGGCATGTTCGGCGCCGCGCGCCTCTACCCCGGCGCCGCGCTGGTGGCCGACGTGCTCGAGCGGCACCCGGGCCTGCGGGTGGAGCTGGTGGGCACCAACTCCACGGTCGTCATCGACGAGCTGCGCCGCGGACGGCTGCAGGCGGCGGTGGTGACGATCCCGGTGGTCGACGAGAACCTCACCGTGCGCCCCATCGCCCGCGACGAGCTGGTCTACGTCTCCGCCGACCTGGAGCGGGTGCGGTTGCCCGCCACGCCGAAGCGGGTGTCGGAGGCGCCTCTCGCGCTGTCGGACGCCAGCTTCCGCGAGGTCGATTCGGTGCGGCGCAACCTCACCGGCTGGCTGCAGCGCGACGGCCGCACCGCGACCTCGCGGGTCGAGGTCGAGGACGTCGAGACCGCGCTCGAGCTGGTGCGCCGGGGACTGGCCGACACCGTGATCCCCCAGGGCGGGCTGCGCGCGCTGACCTCCACGGTGGCGCGCGGGCTGCACTGGGTGAGCCTGCGGCCCCGGCTCTACGAGACGATCGCCGTCGTGCACCGTCCGGACTCGGTGCTCTCCCCCGCCACGCGCCTGCTCATCGAGCTCGCCACCACCCGGATCCGCGAGGTCGCCGAGCCGGTGCACTGACCGCCGCCCACCGAGGGATCAGGGCAGCTCCACCGTCTCGGCCCGCGCCACCTCGGCGAGCGCGGCGTCGAGCAGCGGCCCGACGTCGCGGCCGTGCAGCAGGTGCGCCGCGAGGACGGCAGCCGAGCGCACGACGTCGGCGGGCGGTGGCGGCGCGTGCGCGTCGTCGTCGGGGTGCACCCCGAACGCCCCGGTGAGCACGGCGACCAGGGCCACGACGTCGACGTGCGGGCCGGCTCCGCGCACGACCTCCTGCAGCAGCGCCGACAGGTCCTCGGCGTCCACGCCGTCGGGGTGCGTGCGCTCGACCAGCGCACGCACCACGTGACCCAGCACGAGACGCACCTGCTCGGGATCGGCCCGGTCGAGACGCGCGCCGGCCGCAGCCAGGGCGTCGGCGTCCTGGCGCTGCGCCGCGGACACCGCCTCCCGCAACGCGGTGCGCAGCTCGCGGGCGACGGCCGGCAGCGGGCGGGAGGTCACGTCGGCAGGCTAGGCGGCGGGCGTGACCTCGGGCATCCGGGCCCGCCGGAACGGCGAGAGGGTCAGGACGAGCGAGGCGACGGCGAGCACGACGACGCCGGCGGCGATGACCGGCCGGTTGCCCCAGACGGTCGCCGCCAGGCCGGCGAGCGGCGCCGACACCGCGATCGAGCCCCAGTTGAGGGACCGGATCGTCGCGTTCATCCGTCCGCGCAGCGCAGGCGGCGTCACCGCGTTGCGGAAGCTCAGCGTCAGCGGGTTGGTGATGCCGTTGCCGAGGCCCCACAGCAGCTGGCCCAGCACGAGCAGGGCCACCCCGCCCGGCCCGGGACGGGCGAGCAGGGGGCAGGCGAACGCCACGGCGGTCAGCCAGTCGGCGGCCACGCAGACCCGCCCGAGGCCGAACCGCTCGGCGAGGCGCGGGGCGAGCCCGGCGCCGAGCACCCCCGCCACCCCGGACGACGCGAGGACCAGTCCCATCGTCACCGGGCCGATCCCGAGGTCGGTGACGGCGAAGAAGACCAGCACGGTCATCGCGGTCGAGTTCCCCAGGAACCACAGGTGCAGCGAGATCGCGTACGGCGCCAGCATCCGGTGCCGGTACACCCAGCCCGCCCCCTCGGCGAGCTCGCGCCGCAGGTTCCTGCGGTCCCGCGCGGGCGGTTCCGGCTCGTCGTCGCGGACGGTCGCGAGCAGGACCGCGGACACCGCGAACGAGACCGCGTTCACCAGCACCGCCAGCGGAGCGGACAGGAACCGCACCAGCACACCGGCGAGCAGCGGACCCGCCGACTCCGCGACCGCGGAGACCTGATCGACCCGGGCGTTCGCGACCGGGAGCAGGCGCTCCGGCACCAGTCCCGGCAGGAACGACTGGTGCGCCGCGGTGAAGACGGTCGTGGCCGTGCCGACCCCCAGGACGAGCACGACGAGCACCGGGACGGTCAGCACCCCGGCGAGGGCGAGCCCGGCGATCGTCGCGAACAGCACGGCGGACGCGACGTCGGCGGCGACCATCGCCGCCCGTCGGCGCACCCGGTCGATCAGCACCCCGGCCAGCATCCCGAGGAGCAGGGCCGGCAGCCACTGCGCCGCCCGCACCACCCCGAGCGCGGTCTGGTCCGCCTCCAGGGTGTCGATCAGCAGCAGCTGCAGCGCCAGCCCGGAGGCGAAGGTGCCCAGCAGGGAGACTCCGTCGGCCAGCCAGACCCGCACGAACGACGGGTACGACAGCAGCCCGTGCGACCCGCCGGTGCTCATCGCTCCTGGAACGGGTCCGGGACGACGACGGGCGGCAGCCGGTGGGCCGTCACGCCGTCGACCCGTCCGGGCCGCGAGGTGGTGGACGGATCCTCCTCGAGCAGCGCCAGCAGCCGCTCGCACGCCGCGGGCTCGCCCTGCGCCAGCACCTCGACGCGTCCGTCCGGGAGGTTCTTCGCCCAGCCCCCCAGGCCGAGCTCGAGCGCCCGGGAGCGGGTCCACCAGCGGAAACCCACGCCCTGCACGTGGCCGCGCACGAACGCGGTCACGCGCAGGACGTCGGGGTCGTTCACGCACCCACCCTCTCAGGCGGGCCCGTCACCCGGCGGCCGACGCCGCCATCGCCCCGCGCACCAGGTCGACCAGCTCCTGGGCGCCCTCGACCTCGCGGTCGGCCAGCCTCTCGGCCTCGGCGAGCACCGGCTCGAGGCCCGCCCGCACGTCCACCGCCTGCTGCTGGCGGCGGTCCTGCTCCTGGCCCTCGACGACCTCCCCCGGCTGAGCACGCAGCACCTCGGCGGCCGCGGCCACCGCGGCTGCCAGCTCGAGCTCCTCGCCGCCGCCGGACGTGGACAGGAGCCAGGACTCCTGCTGCACCGCACCGCCGTCCGCCACGGACTCCCACCGCAGGTCGACGGTGCCGATCGCCTCTCCGGTGGCGCCCGGGGTGCGTCGGACCTCGTAGAGCGCGGTGACGGCGTGCCCCGCGCCCACCTCGCCCGCGTCGACCGTGTCGTCGAGGAAGTCATCGTCGGCCAGGGCGCGGTTCTCGTAGCCCAGCAGCCGGTACTCCTCCACCTGCGCGGGGTCGAAGGACACCTGCAGCTTGGACTGGCGGGCGACGACGGTGAGGGTGCTCGTGAGCTCGTCGCCGAACAGGCGCTGCGCCTCGTCGAGCCCGTCGACGTGGCTGTAGAACCCGTCGCCCTGGTCGGCGAGCTGTTCCATCATCGCGTCGTCGTAGGTGCCGGAGCCGAAACCGACTGACACCAGGCTGATCCCGCGGGCACCCTCCTGCCGAATGGTCTCCACGATCGAGCCCGGACCGGTGTCGCCGACGTTGGCGACGCCGTCGGAGGCGAGCACCACCGCGTTCACGCCGTCCTCGCGGAACATGGCCCGTGCCTGCTCGTAACCGAGCCGCACGCCGCCCTCCAGGTCGGTGCTCCCGTCGATCTGCAGACCGCGCACCGCCTCCAGCACGCTGTCGCGGTCGGCCACCTCGGTCGGGGGCAGCAGCAGCCGCGCCTCGCTGCCGTACGTCACGACCGCCACCGTGTCGTCCGGCCGCAGGTTCTCGGCGAGCACCTCGAGGGAGTCCTGCACCAGGCCGATCCGGTCCTCGCCCTGCATCGACCCCGACACGTCGACCACGAAGGTGACCGCGGCGGGCGGGCGCTCGTCGTCGGCGACCTCGCGGGCGGCGAGGCCGACCCGGACCAGCTCGGTGCCGTGCGTGCCCGTGAGGGCCGCGGGCCCACCTCCTGTCACCACGGCGAAGTCGTCGCCCTGCGGCACCCGGTAGCCGTAGTCGAAGGCGTTCACCCACTCCTCGGTGCGCACGGCGGCCGCCGGCGGCAGGAGTCCCTGCGCCACCAGCTCGCGCGAGACCGAGTACGAACCGGTGTCGACGTCGAGCGCGAAGGTGGACTGCGCGTCCTCGGCTGTCGTGACGAACGGGTTGCGACCGACGTCGACGAAGGTGCCGCTCGTGGGATCCGGGACGGTCGCGGGGGCGGGTTGCGGCAACGCGTCCGGGGCGGCGACGCCGTACTCCGAGGTGGCGCCGTCTTCACCCCCGGAGCTGCATCCGGCGGCCAGCACCGCGACCAGGGGGATCACGAGGACGGGGAGCAACGTGCGCATCGGTGTCATGTGAGCTGCGACGCGCGCTGCGACGCAACCGGTTCCGACGGGACCGCGGTCGTGACGCGATCGAGATCAGGCCGTCGCCGAGCCCTGCCCCGGGATCGCGACCTCGACGTGCGGCCGCCGCTGCCACAGCGCCCACTCCGCGCTGATCTCACCCGCGGCCCGCAGCAGCAGCGGCAGGTGGTCGTGCAGCAGCCGTTCCGTGGAGGTCTCGGCGGCGTGCACGGTGACGTTCGCCGCCGCGCGGACCGTTCCGTCGGCGTCGCGCACGGGCACCGCGACCGAGCGCACCCCCGGCGCCAGCTCCTCGTCGGCCAGCGCCCAACCGCGGGCGCGTACCTGCACCAGCTCGGCGTCGAGGTCGTCGCGCAGCCGTGTGGTGGACGGCAGCCCCGAGCGGCTCGGCTCGGCCAGCACGTCGGCGAGGCGGTCGGGCGGCAGCGCCGCGAGCAGCACCTTGCCCTGCGAGGTCTGAGCGGCGGGGAAGCGGGTGCCGATCTCCACCCGCAGGGCGATCAGCTTCGGCACGGCCACCCGTGCCACGTACACGATGTCCGACCCGTCGAGCTGCGCCATCGAGGACGACTCCCCGGTGCGGCCGACGAGGTCCTCCAGGTGCGGGCGCGCGATGTCCCACAGCCCGAGCCCGCTCACGTACGCCGTCCCGAGCGAGAGCACCTTCGGCGTCAGCCGGAACACGCCGTCGGACGAGCGGACGAACCCGAGCTCCTCGAGGGTGAGCAGCAGCCGGCGCGCGGTGGGACGTGCCAGGCCGGCGGCAGAGGCCACCTCGGACAGGGTCATGGCCGGCCGCGCGCCGTCGAAGCACGCGAGCACGTCGAGGCCGCGCGCCAGCGCCTCCACGAAGTCGGGACCCGTTCCCCGTCCGGCCACGATCCCTCCCCTGTCGGCTCTCCGGTCGCTGTCGGGCGCTGTCGGTCGCTCCCCCGGTCAGCCGAACATGCTGCCACGCGCCTCGTGCGTGGCCGTGCTCCTGTAGTCCGTGTACTGGTACGGGTTGTCGAGCACCTCGTCGGTGGGCAGCTCCGGGTTCATCCCGGCCCGCCAGACGTCCTCGCCCATGTCGGCGCGCAGGTGCTCGACCGTGCTCTCCACCGCGGACCGCACCGCGCCGAGGTCGGCACCGACCAGCCGTCCCTCGTGCTTGACGACGCGTCCTCCCACCAGCACGGTGTGGACGTCGCCACGCTGGGCCTGGAACGCCACGTGGCCGTACGGGTTCAGCACCGGGAACGAGACCGGGGACGCGTCGTTCTTCAGCAGCACCACGTCGGCCGCCTTGCCGACCTCGAGGCTGCCGATGTCGCTGCGCCGCAACGCCTCCGCCCCGCCGCGAGTGGCCCAGGCCACCACGTGCTCGGCCCGCAGGTGCACCTGGGTGACGGTGTCGCCCTTGCTGTGCGCCTCGAGGTGCTCGCGCGAGCGGTCGGCTCCCAGCGTGGTGCGCATCGCGGAGAACAGGTCGCCGCTCCACCACACGCTGGTGTCCATCGACAGCGACACCGGGATGCCGTGCCGGCGCAGCTGCCAGGTGGGCGGGTAGCCCTGCCCGGCGCTCTGCTCGGACTCGGTCGACACCGACACCGAGCCGCCCGAGGCGGCGATCCGGTGGTACGAGTCGGTCGAGAGCGTGGCGGCGTGCACGTACACGGTCTCCGGCGTGGCGAACCCGTTGTCGTGCATCAACCGGATCCCGTCGTCGTTGGTCGCGCCCCACACCCCGGCGTGGGTGCTGACGGGCAGCCCGAGCTCGCGCGCCACCTCGAACGCGGCCTTCTCCGGGAACGCGGGGTCGCCGGTGACGTCGAAGGCCAGCTGGACGCCGAGCCTGCCCTCGTCGCGGCGACGCTGCAGGAACCCCTGCACGGCCCTGTCGGCGGTCCACTCCCACGGCCCGGCCTGGATGTTGCCGTACGCCAGCACGAACCGGCCGGGGACGCCGACGAGCGCGTCGGCCGCCGCCTCGGCGTGGTCCACGCTCTGCAGTCCGTGCGACCAGTCGACGGTCGTGGTCACGCCCGCGTCGAGCGCCTCCCACGCGGCCAGCGCGTTGCCGGCGCCGATGTCCTCAGGCCGGAACCGCCGGCCGTGCTCGAGGTAGTACCAGACGAAGTACTGGGTGAGCGTCCAGTCGGCGCCGTAGCCGCGCATCGCGGTCTGCCACATGTGCCGGTGGGTGTCGACCATGCCGGGCATCACGACGCCGCCGGTGGCGTCGACCTCGACCGTGCCCTCGGGCACCTCGAGCCCGGCGCCGACGGCGGCCACCTTGCCGTCCACGACCAGCACGTCGCCGCCGTCCAGCACGGTGCGGGCGTCGTCCATCGTCAGCACGGTGCCGCCGCGCAGCACCAGCGGGCGGCCGTCCTCGGGAACGGGGGTGGTCGTCGACATCGTCGTCTCCTCCAGCCAGGCCGGGGACCGTTGCGGACGAGCGTCCGTCTGACGGCGGATCACCGGATGGCGGTCACTGTCGTCCGGCCCCTGCGTCGTGTCAAGACCTTGACAGCCGCTCGTCTGACTCGTTGACTGGCGCGACCGGAGCGAAACGGACGAGTGTCCGCCGACCGGCGATCAAGGAGCTGAGGCGCGATGGAGCACGGCGCCGGACCGCTGGCCGGGCTGCTGGTCGCCGACTTCTCCCGCGTGCTCGCGGGGCCCTACGCGACGATGCTGATGGCCGACCTCGGCGCCGAGGTGGTCAAGGTCGAGAGCCCGGGCGGCGACGACACCCGCACCTGGCGTCCGCCGGTGCGCGGCGACGTCTCGACCTACTACCTCGGCGTGAACCGCAACAAGCGCTCGATCGCCCTCGACCTCGAGGACGAGACCGACCTGCTCGCCGCGCAGGAGCTCGCGCGCCGTGCCGACGTGCTGGTGGAGAACTTCAAACCCGGTGGGCTGGCGCGGTTCGGCCTCGACCACGCCACCGTCGCGGCCTCGAACCCCGCCGTGGTCTACGCCTCGATCAGCGGGTTCGGCAGCGGCCCGGGCGGCGCCTCGCTGCCGGGCTACGACCTGATCGTGCAGGCGATCTCGGGCCTGATGAGCCTCACCGGCGACCCGGACGGACCGCCGTTCCGGGCCGGCATCTCGGTGTTCGACGTGATGGCGGGGATGCACGCCACGATCGGGGTGCTCGCCGCGCTGCACGACCGCGAGCGCACCGGTCAGGGCCAGCACGTCGAGGTCAACCTGCTGTCCTCGGCCATGTCGGGCCTGGTCAACCACTCCAGCGCCGTCGTCGCCGGGGGCGTCGTCCCGTTCCGGATGGGCAACAGCCACCCGAGCGTGTTCCCCTACGAGCCGCTCCCCTGCTCCGACGGCGACCTCATCGTCACGGCCGGCAACGACGCCCAGTTCGTCCGGCTCGCCGAGGTGCTGGGCGCGCCCGAGCTGGCCACCGACCCGCGCTTCGCCCGCAACGCCGACCGCACGACGAACCGGGAGGAGCTGCGGCCGCTGCTGGTGGAGCGGCTCGCCACCCGCACCAAGGACGAGTGGTTCGACGCGCTCATCGGTGCCGGCGTGCCGTGCGGGCCCATCAACACGGTCGACCAGGGCATCGCCTTCGCCGAGAAGGTGGGCCTCGATCCCGTGGTCACCGTCGGCGAGGGCGACACCGCCGTGCCGTCGGTGCGCAACCCGATCACGTTCTCCCGCACGCCTGCCGGCTACCGACTCCCCCCTCCCGGCCTGGACGAGCACGGCGACGAGCTGCGCCGGTGGCTGACGACCCCTCAGGACGAGCAGGACCTCGGATGAGCGAGCTGTCGTTCCCGACCTCGCTCGGCACCTCCACCGCCGACGAGATCCGCCTGCTCGGGCAGGACCTCACCGCCGACCTGATGGGCCAGGTCGGCTTCGGGGAGCTGGCGTTCTGGCTGGTGGCGATGCGGCGCCCGACGCCGTCCGAGACCCGCGTCTTCGAGTCGGTGCTGGTGGCCCTGGCCGACCACGGCTTCACGCCCACCGCGATCGCCGCCCGGCTCACCTACCTGTCGGCGCCGGACTCGCTGCAGGGCGCGCTGGCCGCCGGGCTGCTCGGCGGCGGGTCGCGCTTCCTCGGCGTCACCGAGGACTGCGGCGCCTGGTTGCACGCGGCGCTCGACGACCTCGACGGCGCGCACCCGAAGAACGACGAGGGCTGGGACGCCGTCGCTGTCGCCGCGGTCACGCGGACCAGGCAGGCGGGGCGGTACGTCCCCGGGCTGGGTCACCCCGTGCACAAGCAGGGCGACCCCCGCACCCCGGTGCTCCTCCGGATCGCCGAGGAGGAGGGACTGCGCGGCCCGCACCTGCGGCTGTTCGAGGCGGTCGGGCGCGTGCACGAGCAGGTGCTCGGCCGACACCTCCCGCTCAACGGGGCGGGCGTGTGCGGCGCCGCCCTCGCCGACCTCGGCCTGCCGGTCGAGCTGCTGCGCGGCTTCGCGCTGCTCGCCCGCGCCGCCGGCCTGCTCGGCCAGATCGCCGAGGAGAGAAGGCGTCCCATCGGTATGGACGCCTACCTGGCCGTCGACCGCAACGCCGTCTACGTCGACCCGGACGACTGAGAGGAGTCTCGGCATGGCCACGCTCGCGGCGGTGATCGCCTCGACCCACCACCCGTTCTACTACCGCGCCAGCACGGCGACCGGTGCGGACCGTCCGCCGTTCGCCGACGAGTGGGTGGCCAAGATCGAGGCGTTCCGCGAGACCCTGACCAGGGCCCGCCCGGACGTGCTGGTGATGGTCGGCAGCGACCACTTCCACCAGCTCTGGCTCGACAACATGCCGCAGTTCCTGGTCGGCAAGGCGCCGTTCTACGACGCGAACTTCTACAACGAGGAGCGCGAGTTCGGGCTGCCGCGGATGACGCTGCGCGGCCAGGAGGACCTGTCGACCCACCTGCTGCGCGACGGGCTCGACGCCGGCTTCGACCTGGCCTTCAGCAACGAGCTGCGGATCGACCACAGCATCACCTGCCCGATCATCACGCTGCGGCCCGAGGCCGACCTGCCGATCGTGCCGGTCTACACCAACATCTTCGCGCCGCCGCTGCCCCGGCCCGGCCGGTTCGTGCAGCTGGGCAAGGCGATCCGCGAGATGGTCGAGTCCTGGCCGTCCGACCAGCGGGTGGCGGTGATCGGCACCGGTCACCTGTCGCTCGAGCTCGGCGGACCCCGCCAGTTCGGCGAGCACGGCCCGGACCCCGAGTTCGACCGCAAGGCGGTCGACTGGATCGCGAGCGGCGACATCGAGGGCGCCCTGTCAGAGGTGACGCTCGACAGCCTGCACCTGCCGGGCAACGCCACCCACGGCTTCATGGACTTCATGCTGATGATGGGTGTGGCCGGCGAGGGCCAGAAGGCGCACCACGTCGACACCCTCGACCTGTTCCACACGATGGAGGCCTACTTCACGTGGTACCCGGACGGCGGGGACACCGAGGGGGCGCCGGCATGAGCAAGTACCTGCTCGACAAGTTCCTGTTCACCGTCGACCGCGACCCCGAGCTGGTCGAGCGCTACCGCGAGGACCCCGCCGGCCTCGTCGCCTGGTGGGAGGAGGAGATGGCGAACACGCTGCTGGGCTGCACCACGGGCGAGCGCAGCACCTGGCTCGCCCTGACCGACGAGGAGCGCGACGTGCTGGTGCGCCAGGACCACGTCCGGCTGTTCGAGCTCGGCGCGCACCCGTTCCTCACCCTGACGCTGTTCATCGCCCTGTTCGAGCGCGACCACGGCCCGTTGGAGTACCAGCTGGCCTACGCCCGGGCGATGGAGCACCTCACGCTGCCGTACCCGGACATCGCCACATGAGCACGCCTCACCTGCTCCTGCTCACGTGCAGCACCAGGCCGAGCCGCAAGGGACCGGCCGTCGCGGCCTGGGTCGAGCGCGAGGCCCGCCGGCACGGCGGCTTCGACGTCGAGGCGGTCGACCTCGCCGCCCTCGCTCTGCCGCTGATGGACGAGCCGCGCCACCCGAAGCTGGCGCGCTACGAGCACGAGCACACCCGCGCCTGGAGCGCGGTGGTCGACCGGGCCGACGCCGTGGTCCTGGTCTTCCCCGAGTACAACCACTCCTTCCCCGCGACGGTGAAGAACGCCCTGGACTACCTGCACCGCGAGTGGGCCGACAAGGCCGTCGGGCTGGTGTCCTACGGCGGGGCGTCCTCCGGCCTGCGCGCCGCCGCCGCCCTCAAGCCGGTGCTCACCTGCCTGCGGATGGTGCCGGCGGTGGAGGCGGTGTCGGCCCCCTTCTTCGAGCAGTTCGTGGACGAGGACGGCGCCTTCGTCCCGAACGACGTGCTGGCGGGCAGCGTGGTCGCCATGCTCGACGAGGTCGCGCGGCTGACGGCCCTGCTGCGCAGCGGTTCTCGGACCTGAGCTACCAGCGGGCCCGGCGCGGCCGGGGCTGGCACCGTGGGCAGGTGAAGGACGAGCGGTTCATGAAGGAGTCGCGGCGCACCAGGGTCCCGCACCGCGGGCACGGTCGCCCCTCCTGGCCGTAGACCGCCAGCGACCGGTCGAAGTACCCCGACTCCCCGTTCACGTCGACGTAGAGCGCGTCGAAGCTGGTACCGCCCTGACCGAGCGCCTCGGTCATCACCTCGCGGACGTGGCCGAGCAGTGCCAGCACGGTCGGGCGGGTGAGGGTCTCGGTGGGGCGCGCGTAGTGCAGCCGGGTGCGCCACAGCGCCTCGTCGGCGTAGATGTTGCCGATGCCCGAGACCAGGCCCTGGTCGAGCAGCGCGCGCTTGATCCCGGTGCGGCGCGCGCGGATCCGCGTCAGCAGCAGGGTCTCGTCGAGATCCGGATCGAGCGGGTCGCGCGCGATGTGCGCCACCGGCACCGGGATCCAGGGCGACGACGCGTGCGTCGCGCCGAGCGGGCCCGCCAGGCCCGCCGGCCCGCCGTCGCGGGTGGGCTCGGCCTCGACCACGGTCATGCCGCCGAACATCCGCTGGTCGACGAAGCGCAGCTCGCGCCCGCCGCCGGTGAAGCCGATCCGCACCCGCAGGTGCCGCTCGTCCTCGGCGCCGGGGTCCTGCACGAGCACCTGGCCGCTCATGCCGAGGTGGGTCAGCAGCGCCTGCCGGTCGTCGAGCTCGAGCCAGAGGAACTTGCCGCGGCGGACGGCGGCGGTGACGGTGCGCCCGCGCAGGCGGGCGAGGAGCTCCTCGGCGCCGCCGGCCTGGCGGCGCACGGGCCGCGGGTGCAGCACCTCGACGTCGGCGACGGTGCGGCTGACGGCGTGCGCGGCCAGCCCGCGGCGGACCACCTCGACCTCGGGCAGCTCCGGCACGGTCGGTGGCTCAGCCCTGGCGGGCGGGCGGGGTGGCGACCTGCTCGAGGGAGACCTCGTCGGTCGCCCGGCCCCGCTCGACGAGCTCGGCCTGCACGGCCTGCCACGCGCTGGCCGCGGCCTGCTGCTCGGCGGCCTTCTTGCTGCGGCCCTGCCCCTCGCCGCGGTGCTCGCCGCCGACGACGGCCACGGCCCGGAACTCCTTGGCGTGGTCCGGGCCGTCCTCCGACACCAGGTACCCCGGCACGCCGAGGCCCGCGGACGCGGTGAGCTCCTGCAGCGAGGTCTTCCAGTCCAGCCCGGCACCGAGGGTGGCCGAGGACTCCATCAGCGGGTCGACGAGCCGGTGCACGAGGTCGCGGGCGGCGTCGACGCCCAGCGACAGGTACGCGGCGCCGATCAGCGCCTCGAGGGTGTCGGCGAGGATCGAGGACTTGTCGCGGCCCCCGGTGGCCTCCTCGCCGCGACCGAGCCGCACGTGCGCCCCGACCTGCAGCTCGCGGGCCACGCCCGCGAGCGCGCGCATGTTGACCACGGCCGCCCGCAGCTTGGCGAGCTGGCCCTCGGGCAGCTCGGGGTGGCGGGTGTAGAGCGCGTCGGTGACGACCAGCCCGAGGACGGCGTCGCCGAGGAACTCCAGCCGCTCGTTGGTGGGCAGCCCACCGTTCTCGTACGCGTACGAGCGGTGGACGAGGGCGCGGCCGAGCAGCGCCGGGTCGATGGTCAGACCCAGACGCTGCTGCAGGTCCTCGTCAGGCGGGAGCGCCTGACCGGTGCTCTCGCCCACGCCGCCCTCGCCCACGGGGGGTGGGGCTCAGAGGTCCTTGACCTTGCGGCCCTTGTACTCCAGGAACAGCGGGGTGCCGTTGGAGTCGGTGACGACGCGCGCGTGGTGCGGGCGCGCCAGGACCTCCTGGCCACCCTCGACCGAGCTGGTCAGGGGGGTCGGCAGCGTCTTCCACTGCGACCGGCGGTGCCGGGTGTTGCTGCGGGACATCTTCCGCTTCGGGACGGCCACGTCTAGCTCTCCTTCAGTCTCTGCAACGCCGCCCACCGGGGGTCGACGTCGTCGTGCTCGTGCTGGGGGTCGTCCGCGAGCCGCACCCCGCACTGCGGGCACAGCCCGGGGCAGTCCTCGCGGCAGACCGGCTGGAACGGCAGCGCGAGCACCACCGCGTCCGTGAGCACCGGTTCCAGGTCGACCAGGTCGTCCTGCAGCTCGTACTCGTCGGCCTCGGCCTCGTCGCCCTCCCCCTGGTGGGGTCGGCCGTCGCGCCGCTTCTTCTCCGGGTAGACGTACAGCTCCTGGAACGTGACGTCGACGTCCTGCTCGACGTGCTCCAGGCACCGCACGCACTCCCCGGTGGCGTGCGCGTGGGCCGTTCCCGACACCAGCACGCCCTCCATCACCGACTCCAGCCGCACGTCCAGCTCGATGTCGGTGCCGGCCTTGACCGCGATCACCTCGGTACCGAGGTCGTCCGCCACCTGCACGGTGCGCGAGACCTGCCGCATGGAACCGGGACGTCGACCGAGCTCGATGGTGTCGAGCACGAGCGGCGACCTCGGGTCCAGGCTGGTCACGGTCTCTCCCTCCCAGGGGACACGGCGCGTCGATCGGGGGGCAGGCACGACCCCGGTCCCGACGCAGATCGCGACGAGACCGACGACCCAGGCTATCGCAGCAGGTCAGGCGGTCCCAAACCGAGCCAGCCGCTCGAGCACGGCGTCGGGCACCAGCCCGCTGACGTCACCACCGAGGCGCGCCACCTCGCGCACGAGGGACGACGAGACGTGCAGCCAGCGGGGGTCCCCGGGCAGGTACACCGTCTCCAGGCCGGACAGGTGGCGGTTCATCAGCGCCATCGGCTGCTCGTAGTCGACGTCGGTGGCGCCCCGCAGGCCCTTGACCACCGCGACCGCGCCGATCCGCCGGCAGTAGTCGACCAGCAGCCCGCCCGGCACGTCGTCGACCCGCACCCGGCCGGAGGCCAGCAGCTCGGGGTCGAGCGCGCCCTCGACCAGCGCCACCCGCTCGGGCACCGGCAGGAACCCGTGCTTGGACGGGTTGTGCACCACCGCCACGACCACCTCGTCGAACAGCGCGGCCGCGCGGGTCACGACGTCGAGGTGGCCGTTGGTCACCGGGTCGTAGGAGCCGGGGCAGACGCAGCGCATGGCGGGAACCTACTAGTGGCGCGTGTCGGAAGTTCCTTGACGGCTGGTGTCGTCCAGGTGGATGCATCGCAAGGCGGACGACGAGTCCGATACCGGTGTTGTATCGGCGAGGAGGACAACGCCGCGAGGCGCCGCCTGGACGGCGTCCAGTGTCAAGAGACTTCCGACACGGGTCACTAGGCGGGTTCTGCCTCGGCCTCGGTCTCGGCCAGCCAGACGGTGGTCTCGCCGTAGCGCCTGCTGTCGAAGCGGGTGAGGTCCGGCGGCCAGGCCGGTTCGGGCCCGCGCGTGCTCCGCTCCACCACCACGACGGCGCCCGCCGCGAGCCAGCCACCGTCGGCCAGCGCGGCGAGCACCGTCGCGAGGTCGGCCTCGGGCAGCGGGTAGGGCGGGTCGAGCAGCACCAGGTCGTAGGGCCGGTCCGGGGTCGTGCGCAGGAACGCCTCCACCGGCGCCTGCTGCACGGCCACCCGGTCCTGGAGGCCGAGCGCGTCGACGTTGCGCCGGCAGGAGGCGACCGCCTCGCGGCCGGAGTCGACCAGCACCACGCGGGCAGCGCCGCGGCTCGCCGCCTCGAGCCCGAGCGCCCCGGACCCGGCGAACAGGTCGAGCACCCGTGTCGCGTCGAGCAACCCCTCGTGGTCGAGCCGCGAGAACAGGGCCTCCCGCACGCGGTCCGAGGTGGGGCGGGTCCCACGCCCCGCGGGCGCGACGATCCTGCGGCCCCGCGCGCTGCCGGCGATGATCCGCGTCACGCGAGGAGGGTAGTGGCGGGTGGTGGCGCCTCAGCCGCGCTCCAGGAAGACCTCGCGCTCGGGGTCGAGCAGCATCCGCAGGTGCTCGGCCAGCACGGGGTGCCGCTCCAGCTCGGGGTCGTCGGCGACCAGCGCGGTGGCGCGCACGCGGGCGTCGGCGATGATCTCGCCGTCGCGGGTGACGCGCAGCAGCCGCAGCGACGAACGGAAGCCGGACTGCGCGGCGCCGAGGACGTCGCCCTCCCGGCGGGTCTCGAGGTCGAGGTGGGACAGCGCGAAGCCGTCAGAGGTGTCGGCCACCTTCTGCAGCCGCTCGCGGGCGCGGTCGCGGGCGTCGTCGCCGCAGAACAGCAGGCAGGTGCCGGGGTGCGCGCCGCGTCCGATCCGGCCGCGCAGCTGGTGCAGCTGCGAGATGCCGAACCGGTCGGCGTCCATGACGATCATCACCGCGGCGTTGGGGACGTCGACGCCGACCTCGATGACGGTGGTGGCCACCAGGACGTCGACCTCGCCGGCCACCACCGCGGCCATCACCGCGTCCTTGTCGTCCGGCGGCAGCCGGCCGTGGAGCACCTCGACCCGCAGGCCCTGCATCGCGGGGTGCTTGCGCAGCTCGACCACGACGTCGACCACGGCCCGCGGCGGCCGGCGCGATCCGGAGCGACCGTCCTCGTCGGGGTCGTCGATGTCGGCGAGCGCCTCCTCCAGCAGCTCCGATCCCTCGACGCCGATCCGCGGGCAGACCACGAACGCCTGGCGGCCGAGGTCGACCTGCTCGCGCACCAGCCCGAAGGCGCGGTCGACCCACCCCTGCTTCTCCTCGGGCACGACGTGCGTGGTGACGACCTGCCGCCCGGCCGGCACCTCGGTGAGCGTGGAGGTCTCGAGGTCGCCGAACACCGTCATCGCCACGGTGCGCGGGATCGGCGTGGCCGTCATCACCAGCAGGTGGGGGGTACGGATCGCTTTGGCGCGCAACGCATCACGCTGCTCGACGCCGAACCGGTGCTGTTCGTCGACCACCACCAGCCCGAGGTCGAAGAAGTCGACCTTGTCCTGCAGCAGGGCGTGCGTGCCCACGACGATGCCGGCCTCGCCGCTGGCGGCGTCGAGCATCGCCTGCCGCCGCGCGGCCGTCGACATCGACCCGGTGAGGAGCACGACCTTGGTCTGCGCGTCGGCGTCGGTGCCGACCCCGAGCAGCTCGGGCCGGTCGAGCGGGAGCATGCCCGAGCCCGCCAGGCCGCCGAGCATCGCGGAGATCGAGCGGTGGTGCTGCTGGGCGAGCACCTCGGTGGGCGCGAGCAGCGCGGCCTGGCCGCCGGCGTCGACCACCGTGAGCATCGCCCGCAGCGCCACCACGGTCTTGCCCGACCCCACCTCGCCCTGCAGCAGCCGGTGCATCGGGTGCTCGCGGGCGAGGTCGGCCGCCACCACCTCGCCGACCTCGCGCTGGCCGGCGGTGAGCTCGAACGGCAGCCGCTCGTCGAAGGCCGCGAGCAGACCGCCGGCCGAGCGCGGGCGCGGGGTCGCGGGCAGCGCCTCGGCCTGCGCCCGGCGCCGGGCCAGCGCGGTCTGCAGGACGAAGGCCTCCTCGTACCGGAACCTCGCGCGGGCGAGCCCGGCCTGCTCGCGGGAACCGGGCCGGTGGATCAGCTGCAGCGCCACAGCCGAACCCGGGAAGTCGTGCTCCTCGAGCACCTCGGCGGGCAGCGGGTCGGCGACCTCGGCCGGGTCGAGCTGGTCGAGCACCACGGCCATGGCCTTGCGCACGATCTCCGAGGAGCACTTCGCGCTGGCCGGGTAGATCGCGAACAGCCGGGTGGCCTCCTGGAGCACGTCGAGGTCGGTGGCGTCCTGCTCCAGGGTGGTGAACGAGGGGTGCGACAGCTGCCGCTGCCCGCGGAAGGAGTCGACCTTGCCGTCGAACAGCGCGAGCGTGCCCACCGCGAGCTGGCGCGACCAGTGGTCGGCGATGTGCTTCTTCGTGGTGAAGAACGCGAGCCGCAGCCGGGCCCGGCCGTCGGTGACGACCGCCTCGACGATGTGCTTGCGGTTGGCGGTGGGCCGCGAGCGGATCTCGGCGACCCGGGCCACGACGGTGACGTGCTCGCCCTCGACCAGCTCGTCCAGCGGCGTGGGCTCGTCGAACGAGGCGTACCGGCGCGGCAGGTGGTGCAGCAGCTCGCCGACAGTGGTGAGGTCGAGGCCGGCCTCGAGCGCCTTGGCCGACCGCTCGCCGACGACCCGGCCGAGCGGCTGGTCGAGGAAGGGTGCCGGGTGCACGTGCCGATCAGACCACACGGGTCGGACGGACGACGGGCAGGCGCCTCACTCGACGCCGGCGTTCACTCGACGCCGAGCAGCACCGGGTAGCGGGCCTGGCCGCCGTCGACGACGGTGACGTCCACCTCGCGACCGGCGAGCCGGGTGGTGACCGCCTCGCCCAGCCCCGTCGGGGCGTCGCGTCCGAGCACCACCGTCACCAGCTCGCCGCCGTCGTCCAGCAGCCGGTCGAGCACCTGGCCCGCCATCTCGGCGACGTCGTCGCCGATCAGCTCGAACGTGCCACCGACGACGCCGAGGACGTCGCCGGGCCGGCACCGTCCCGCCTGGGTGACGGCCTCGCGGGCGGCGACCGTCACCGCGCCGTGCCGGGTGGCGCCGGCCGCCGCCGCCATCCGCTCGGTGCAGGTGGCCAGGTCGAGGGTCGGCTCGTGGACGGCGAGCGCGGCGAGGCCCTGGACCTGCGCCCGGGTCGCCACGACCTCCACCTGCACGCCCTCGCCGGCGGCGGCCGTGGCCGCCGCCCGGGCGACGGCGATCGTGTCGGTGTCGTTGGGCAGCAGCACCACCGCGACCGAACCGGTGGAGCGCACCGCGGCCAGCAGCTCCTCGGTGCTCGCCCGCGCACCCGGGCCGCCGTCGACGGCCACGGCGCCGGCCTCGGTGAACAGCGCGTGCAGACCCGGACCGGCGGCGCACGCCACGACGGCGACCACGGCGGCACCCCGGCCGCCGGCGGGCGCGCGCACCAGGGCCGGTGCCGCTGCGGGCGCTCCCCGGACCACGTCCCCCGTGGGCAGGTGCGTCACCCGCACCTCGCGCGGGGTCCCGGCCAGGTGCGCGGCGGCCACCGCGGCCTCGTGGTCGTCGACGTGCACGTGCACGTGCCAGAGGCCGGAACCTCCGACCACGACGAGGCTGTCGCCGAGCACGGCGAGCCTCGCGCGCAGGGTCCTGACCCGGTCGTGCTCCTCCTGCACGGGCACCGCGAGCAGGAACATCACCTCGTGGTCGGGTCCGTCCGCGCCGGGAGAGGGGCAGCTCTGCGCCACCGGCACGGGACCGGGGCCGCTCACGGGGGGCGGGGCGGCGTCCTCGCCGGTGACGGCGGCCACCAGGGCGTCGAGCACGACGACGATCCCGGCGCCGCCCGCGTCGACGACCCCGGCCTCGGCGAGCACGTCGAGCTGGGAGGTGGTGCGCTGCAGCGCGGCGCGGGCCTCCAGGGCGACGGCTCGCACCAGGTCGTCGACGCTGACGTCGTCGGGCGCGGCGTCGGCGACGAGGGCGGCGGCCCGCGTGACCGACAGGATCGTCCCCTCGACCGGGGTCTCGACCGCCAGCCACGCCTCCTCGTCGGCGCGGCGCAGCGCCCGCACGAGGTCGGTCGGGCCGGCCTCGTCGACGCCCTCGAGCGCCTCGGCCCAGCCCCGGAGCAGCTGGCTGGTGATGATGCCGGAGTTGCCGCGCGCGCCGAGCAGGGCGCCGGTGGCGGCGGCGCCGGCGATCTGCGCGAGCCCGGCGTCGGGCCCGAGGCCCTGGACCTCCTGGGCGGCGCGCACGAGCGTCAGGTGCAGGTTGGTGCCGGTGTCGCCGTCCGGGACGGGGTAGACGTTGAGCGAGTCGATCGCCTCGCGGTCGCGCTCGATCCCGGCGAGGGCGAGCGCGAGCCAGCGGCGGGCCACCGCGGCGTCGAACACTGGCGCCTGCCTTCGCTGTCGTCGGGGCCCATCGGGGCTGGTCGTCGGGGGACGTCGGGTGCTTTTGGTCCCCGGCCGGGGTGTCCGATACCCTAGTGCGGTTGCCCGGCGCGTCCGGGCGCTTCGCTGTCGGCGAGGGACCAGCCCCGCCGGACCGATCCACACACGTAGGAGATCACCCGTGGCTGCCAACTGCGACGTCTGCGGCAAGGGGCCGAGCTTCGGCAACACCATCTCGCACTCGCACCGGCGCACCTCGCGGCGCTGGAACCCGAACATCCAGCGGGTGCGTGCGATGGTGGGCGGTACGCGCAAGCGCATCGACGTCTGCACCTCGTGCCTCAAGGCCGGCAAGGTCACCCGCTGACCTGCTGACCCACCTCCACCGAGGGCCGGTTCCCGTGAGGGGCCGGCCCTTCGTGCGTCCCGGCCCCTCCGACGGGCTCAGCCGCTGAAGTGGTCCCAGCCTCCCTGCCCGTGCCACTCGTGGCCGTCGACGAGCACCGGCGCCCAGTCGCCCACGAGCCGGTGCTGGACGCTGCCGACGACGTCCCAGCCCTGCGGCGCGGAGCCGGCGAAGCAGGCCACCAACGCGTGCTCCTCACCACCGGTCAGCACCCAGGAACGCGCCACGTCCTCGGCGGCCCGATCACCCGCGACGGCTCTGGCGGCGGCGACCAGCGACATCCGCCGTCCGGCCAGGACGGGGCCGTCACCGTCCAGGTCGATGGTCACCTCGCTCGCGTCGGCGACCCGTCCGAGGTCCATCACCAGGCCGTCGGAGATGTCGATCATCGCGGTGGCGCCGGCGAGCGCGGCCACGCGGCCGGCGAGCACCGGCGGGTCCGGACGCAGGTGGGCGCGTACCAGGTCGGGGTCGATCTCGGGCCGGCCGGCCTCCAGCAGGGCCAGGCCGGCGGCCGAGCGACCGAGCGTGCCCCGGACGGCCACGACGTCGCCGGGCCGGGCGCCGCTGCGCAGCACCGGGTCGCGGCCCTCCAGGTCGCCGAGCGCGGTGACCGACACCATCAGCACCGGTCCGGACGACAGGTCTCCTCCGGCGACGGTCGTGCCGCTGGCGGCGCAGCCGAGCGCGAGACCGCTGGCCAGACCCTCTGCCCAGGCCACGTCGGTGTCCGGCGGGGCGACGAGCGAGACGAGCAGCGCGGTGGGCCGGGCGCCCATGGCGGCGACGTCGGCGAGGTTCTGGGCCGCGGCCTTGACACCGACGTCCTCGGCGGACGACCAGTCGAGACGGAAGTCGCGGTCCTGCACCATCACGTCGGTGCTGGCGACCACGCGGCCGTCGGGCGCGGCCAGGACGGCGGCGTCGTCGCCGGGCCCGAGCACCGTGGCGCCGCCGGGTGGCAGCAGGGGCAGGATGCGGCGCAGCACACCGGCTTCCCCCACGTCGCGCAGCGAGGGCCCACGGTCCGTCACGAGGTGCTCACCCCCTGTCACCACCCCCTGTCAGGGCACGGGCGCGACACGGTAGCGTGACCGCCGGTCGCCTCGGAGCGCACGCCTGGTCGTGCGCTCCACCTCGGGCCGACCAGCCGATGACGTCGACTCTCAGGAGGTCACCGTGGTGGTTCAGGCCTACGTTCTGGTCCAGACCGAGGTCGGCAAGGCGGCCTCCGTCGCCGAGGCGATCGGGAACCTGCAGGGCGTCGTGATGGCTGAGGACGTCACCGGCCCGTACGACGTCATCGTCCGGGTCGAGGCGGGCAGCGTCGACGAGCTCGGCCCGCTCGTGATGTCGAAGATCCAGGGCGTCCCGGGCATCACCCGCACCGTCACGTGCACCGTGGTCCACGCCTGAACCAGAGCGCTCCTCGCAGCGCCAGAGCCCGCCGGGCCCTGGCGCTGCTGCTCGCCGGGCTGCCGCTCGCCCTGGCCGGGTGCGCCGGCCAGGTCACGGTCGATCCCGCTCCCGAGGCGACCGACCCGGCCTGCGCGGACCTGCTGGTGCGGCTGCCCGACACGATCGGCGAGCGCGGGCGGGTGCAGACCACCTCGCAGTCCAGCGCGGCCTGGGGCGCCGACGACGACCTCGTCGTCCTGCGCTGCGGGGTCGAGCCGATCGGACCCACGACCGACCCGTGCGTCGGTGTCGGCGCCGTCGACTGGGTCACCTCCCGCCCGGAAGCCGAACCCGTCCGCACCACGTACACGACGTACGGCCGGTCACCCGCCGTCGAGGTGACGCTCCGCGGCGAGTCACCCACGGGCGTCGACGTCGTGCTCAGCGAGCTCGGCGGCGCGGTCGAGGTGCTGCCCGCCGACCGCACCTGCAGCTGACCTCCCGCCTGGCCCGCCCCACCGGCCTGCTGAAAACGCCTGTCACCCAACGGCTGCACTCGGTCACACTGGCCGCATGGAGAAGATCACGCCTCGCCTGCTCAGCTGGGCGAGCATCCTCGAGGAGGAGACCCGGGCGCAGGCCGTCACCACGGCCTCGCTGCCGTTCATCCACCCGCACGTCGCGCTGATGCCCGACGCCCACCTCGGCAAGGGCGCCACGGTCGGCTCGGTCATCCCGACGCGCGGGGCGATCATCCCGGCTGCCGTCGGCGTCGACATCGGCTGCGGCATGATCGCCGTCCGCACGCAGTGGCAGGTCTCCGACCTGCCGGCTGACCGGCGCGCGCTCCGCGAGGCCATCGAGGCCGACGTCCCGGTCTCCGCGGGTGGGTACAACACCGAGCTGACCGAGACGGCGGCGGCGCGGGTCGCCGACCTCGAGGAGCGTGCGGAGAAGGCCGGGTTCGACCCGGCGCGGTACGCCGGTGGGTGGCGGCTGCAGCTGGGCACCCTCGGCTCCGGCAACCACTTCATCGAGGTGACCGTCGACGAGACCGGGCAGGTCTGGCTGTTCCTGCACTCGGGGTCGCGCGGGATCGGCAACAAGATCGCGATGCACCACATCAAGGTGGCCGCCGACCTGTGCCGGCGGTGGTGGATCGGCCTGCCGCACCCGGACCTCGCCTACCTGGCCGAGGGCACCGACGAGTTCTGGACCTACGTGCGCGAGCTGCACTGGGCCCAGCACTTCGCGCTGCTCAACCGCGAGGAGATGATGGACCGCGTGGTCTCGTGCTTCGAGGCGTGGACGGGTGCTCCGGTCGAGCGCAGCGAGTCCATCGACTGTCATCACAACTACACGGCGCGGGAGACCCACTTCGGGCAGCAGGTGTGGCTGTCGCGCAAGGGCGCCATCTCCGCGCGGGCGGGCGAGCCCGGGCTCATCCCGGGGTCGATGGGCACGGCGTCCTACGTGGTGGTCGGCAAGGGCAACCCGGTCGCGCTGATGTCGTCCCCGCACGGAGCGGGCCGCGAGTACTCGCGGTCGCGGGCACGCAAGACGTTCACGCACGCCCAGCTGAGGGAGGCCATGCGGGGCATCGAGTACCGCGACACCGACGCCTTCGTCGACGAGATCCCGATGGCCTACAAGGACATCGACGTCGTGATGGCGGACGCCGCCGACCTCATCGACGTCCGGCACGTGCTGCGGCAGGTCGTCAACGTCAAGGGCGACTGAGCCCTTCTGGGCGTCAGGGCGTCAGGGCTTCCAGCGCAGGGCGTGCAGGTGCTCGTAGGCCGGACGGCAGGCGCGTGCGACCTCGGCCGCGGTCCCGTGGAGCTCCACGGGGTCGCGGTCGCGGCGCTCGAAACCGGTGGAGCGCTCGACCGCCGCGTACCAGTACGGCGCCCAGACGCCGTCGCTCTCGCGGGGGCCAGGCGGCCAGCGCAGCATCCGGCCGCTGAACCCGACACCCACCCGCCGGCACAGCTCGCGCAGGAACGGCTCCGGCTGGTCGAGGAAGTCGGCGGCGTCGACCACCAGGGGCGGCTCGCCGGCCCCTGAGAGCTCCTCGTGCAGCCTGACCTGCTGCAGCAGGCCGATGTCCTCGGGCGTGACGTCCGCGCGCGCCCGGGTGTACGACGCCACCACCTCGGCCGGGTCGCGGATCAGCAGGACGTTGGTGAGGGCGAGGACCCAGGAGCGGTCGTCGATCTCGTCCACGAGGTGGTGCGCCATGTGCTTCTGGTAGCTCACCCGGACGCCGTCAGGCAGCGGCCCGGTGAGCTCGGAGACGACGACGCGCCAGTCGGTCTCGCCCGCTGTGACCACCTCGTCGCGGCCGGGGTGGTCCAGGCCGGTGACCGCGAGGTAGTGCGCGTAGAGCGGCTCGTCGACCACCACGGTGTCGGGCCGGTTCTCCCACGAGCGCATCAGCGCGGTGGAGATGTTGCGCGGGCCGGACCAGACGGCCAGCCGCACGGGGTCAGGCGGTGCCTCAGGCACCTGCCCGCTCCTGCGCCGCGACGTCGGCCGCGACGGCGTCGAGGTAGAGGCCGCGCAGCCGCTCGGTGACCGGACGCGAGCCGTCGCCGATGACCCGGCCGTCGACCTGGCGCACGGGCACCAGGCCCGCGAACGTCCCGGTGACGAACGCCTCGTCGGCGCCGTACACGTCGGTGAGGCTGAAGTTCTTCTCCCGCACCGTCATCCCGGCCTCACGGGCCACCTGGAGCACCATCGCGCGGGTGATGCCACCGAGGCAGTAGTCGCCGGTGGAGGTCCACAGCTCGCCCCGGCGGACGACGAAGAAGTGCGTGGAGTTGCAGGTGGCGACGAAGCCGTGCGGATCGAGCATCAGCGCCTCGTCGGCCCCGGCCGTGTAGGCCTGGATGCAGGCGGTGATGTCGTTGAGCTTGCTGTGCGAGTTGAGCTTGGGGTCGACGACGTCAGGGTACGGACGTCGCACGTGGACGGTGAACAGCGTGATGCCGCTCTCCACCACCTCCGGGCGCGGCACCTTGTGCTCGGCGATGATCACGACCGTCGCCGGTCCGATGGTGACCCGCGGGTCCTGGTACGGCGTGGACTTGACCCCCCGCGTGACCATCAGCCGCACGTGCACGCCGTCGCGCATCTCGTTGGCGCGCAACGTCTCCGAGATCGCCTCCGCGAGCTCCTCGCGCGTGCGTCCGATCTCCAGGGCGATCGCCTTCGCGCCCTCGAACAGCCGGTCGAGGTGCTGGTCGAGGAACACCGGGCGCCCGTCGTGGACCCGCAGGCCCTCCCACACGCCGTCGCCCAGGACGAAGCCGCTGTCGAAGACGGACACCACGGCCTGCGCCCTCGGCACGAGGCGGCCGTCGACGTGCACGAGCACGTCGGCGTTGCGGGGGTCGTCGTCGTAGTCGTGGGTGCCCTTGGTGCGAGCGTCGTCGCTCACCGCAGGCCGGTCCGGCGGGTCAGGGCCAGCTGCAGCAGGCGCTCGACCAGCTCGGGGTAGGAGATCCCGGACTGCTCCCACATCCGCGGGTACATCGACGTCGGCGTGAAGCCCGGCATCGTGTTGAGCTCGTTGACGACGACCTTCTGGTCGCGCGTGACGAAGACGTCGACCCGCGCGAGCCCCTCGCAGCCCATGGCCACGAAGGTGCGGGCGGCCAGCCGGCGCACCTCGTCGGCCACCTCGGGCAGCAGGTCGGCCGGGCACACCAGCCGCACGCCGGCGTCGTCGAGGTACTTGGCCTCGAAGTCGTAGAACTCGTGGCCGCCGCCCTCGACGACGACGACCTCGCCGGGCTCGGTGGTCAGGGGCGGCCCCCCGTCGACGTCCTGCAGCACCCCGCACTCGATCTCACGGCCCTCGACCATCGCCTCGACCAGCACCTTGGGGTCGTGCAGCCGGGCCGCCTCGACGGCCGCCTCCAGCGACTCCGGGCCGTGGACCTTGGTGATGCCCATCGAGGAGCCCGCTCGCGCCGGCTTGACGAACACCGGGTAGCCCAGCGCCGCCACGGCGTCGATCACCAGCTCGCGGTCCTGATCCCACTCCGCGGGCAGGACGACGACGTAGGGCCCGATGGGCAGCGAGTGGGCGGCGAGCACCGCCTTCATGTAGTGCTTGTCCATCGACAACGCCGACGACAGCACGCCGGCGCCGACGTAGCGGGTGTCGGACAGCTCGAGCAGCCCCTGGAGGGTGCCGTCCTCGCCGAACGGCCCGTGCAGCAGCGGGAACACGACGTCGACCTGCCCGAGCACCTGCGGCACCTCGTTGGGCGCGAGCGTGACGAGGTCGCGCTCCTGCAGCCCCTGGGACAGCGTCACCGCGGTGGAGCTCGCGGCGTCGGCGTCGACGCTGGGCAGCCGTCCGTCGGTGATCCGCCAGCGGTCGGGGTCGTCGGCCGCCAGCACCCACCGGCCGTCGGTGGTGATGCCGACGGGAACGACCTCGTAGCGGTCGCGGTCGATCGCCGCGAGCACCCCGGCGGCGGTGACGCAGCTGATCGCGTGCTCGCTCGAGCGGCCGCCGAAGACGACGGCGACGCGCGGGGTGCGGGGGACGTCGGCGGGTGCGTTCTCGTGCTCGCTCATCGGGCACCGACCCTACCGGGGTCCGACCCGTCGCCTGGCTACGCTCGGGCCATGCACCTCGGCGACGTCCCGGACGAGAGCTGGTCGGCCGACACGCTGGCGGTCGCCGCGGGACGTCCCGCCCGGTCGCCCGGTGCGCCGGTGGGGCCGCCGATCGAGCTGTCGTCCACCTTCGTCGGCGCCGGGAAGGTCCCCACCGGCCAGCCGATGTACGGACGGGTCGACAACGCGACCTGGCGGGCCTGCGAGGAGGCGATCGGGGCGCTCGAGGGCGCGCCGGAGGGCACCACGCTGTTCGCGTCGGGCATGGCCGCGATCTCCGCCGTCCTCGACCAGGTGCCGGACGGCGGCGTGCTGGTGGTGCCGGACGCCGCGTACAACACCACGCTCGAGCTGGCCGAGCTGCTGGAGCGGCGGGGCCGGCTGCGGCTGCGGCGGGTCGACCTCACCGACACCGCCGCCGTCCTGGCCACGCTGTCCGGCCCCGACCGCGCCGACGTGCTGTGGCTGGAGTCGCCGACCAACCCCCTGCTGCAGGTGTGCGACCTGCGCACCTGCCTGGCCGCCGCCCGCGACGCCGGTGTGCTGGGCGTGGTCGACAACACCTTCGCCACCCCGCTCGTGCAGCGCCCGCTCGACCTGGGGGCCGACGTGGTGGTGCACTCGGTCACCAAGTACCTGTCCGGTCACTCCGACGTCCTGCTCGGCGCGACGGTCACGCGCGACCCGGTGGTCGCCGAGCGGTTGCGCACGCACCGGCGCGTGCACGGCGCGGTCCCCGGGCCGTTCGAGGCGTGGCTCGCCCTGCGCGGCCTGCGCACGGTGGCCCTGCGGGTGGGGCGGGCGCAGACCTCCGCCGCCGAGCTGGCCCGCCGGCTCTCCACCCATCCCGCCGTCGACCGGGTGCGTCACCCCAGCCTGCCCGACGACCCGGGGCACGCCCTCGCGACGGTCCAGATGCGCGGCTACGGGGCGGTCCTCACGCTGCAGGTGCGTGGCGGCGAGACGGCGGCCGACGCGCTGGTCGACGCCGTGCGGCTCTGGGTGCCCGCCACCAGCCTCGGCGGGGTGGAGTCGATGCTGGAGCGCCGGCGCCGGCACGGCAACGAGCCCGCCACCGTGCCCGACGACCTCGTCCGGTTGTCCGTGGGCATCGAGGACGTCGAGGACCTCTGGGCCGACCTCGAGCGCGCGCTCGGCCAGCTGCCCTGACGCGCTGCTCTCACGAGCTGTTCCGGCGCTCAGGTCTGCTCGTGCTTGCGGGCGCGCGAGAGCACCCGCCGCACCATCTCGTCGGCGCGGATGCCCTCGTGCACCACGGCCACGACCGCCTGCGTGATGGGCATGTCGACGCCGGCCGACTGCGCGAGCTCCAGGATCGACCGGCAGGACTTCACGCCCTCGGCGGTCTGCCGGGTGAGGGCGACGACCTCCTCGACGCTCATCCCCTGACCCAGGTTGTGGCCGAAGGTGCGGTTGCGCGACAGCGGTGACGCGCAGGTGGCCACGAGGTCGCCCATGCCCGCCAGACCCGAGATCGTGGTCGGGTCGGCACCGAGAGCCGTTGCGAGCCGGGCGGTCTCGGCAAGGCCGCGGGTGATGATCGACGCCCGGGTGTTGTCGCCCATGCCCAGGCCCTCGGCCATGCCGACCGCGAGCGCGATGACGTTCTTCACGGCACCGCCGAGCTCGACGCCGACCACGTCGTCCTGGGTGTAGGGCCGGAAGTACGCCGTCGAGCAGTCGTGGGCGAGGCGCTCGGCGCGGTCGTGGTCGGTGCACGCGACCACCGTGGCGGTCGGCTGCCGGGCGGCGATCTCCTTCGCCAGGTTCGGGCCCGACACGACCGCCACCCGGTCGGCCGGGACGCCGGCGACCTCGCTGATGACCTCGCTCATCCGCAGGTGCGTGCCGAGCTCGACACCCTTCATCAGGCTCACCAGCAGGGCGTCGTCGTCGATGAGCGGCGCCCACCCGGACAGGTTCTCGCGCAGCGACTGCGACGGCACCGCGAGCACCACCGTGCCGGCGCCGGTGAGCACCTCGGCAGGGTCGGTCGACGCGTCGATGCCGGCCGGGAGCTCGACGTCGGGCAGGTACTCCTCGTTGCGGTGCTGCGTGCGGATCTGGTCGACCACCTCGGCACGGCGGCCCCACATCCGCACCGGTACACCGGCGTCGGCCAGCACCATGGCGAACGTCGTGCCCCAGCTGCCGGTGCCCATCACGGCGACGTGCGGGCTGTCGGTGCTCATGCGGAACGGCTCATCGAGTGGGTCCCTTGCGGAAGTCGCCGGTGGTGGTCTGGCCGTGCTGCCGGGGGTCCCAGCGGATCGTGGGCGGCTCGGCGTCGCGCAGCCGCCCGACGAGCACCGAGAGGGCGTCCATGATCGCGTCGGTGGCACCGAGCAGGGCGGGGGCGTCCACGGGTCGGTCCTGGAACGCGGACAGGTCGACGGGTGGGCCGGCGGTGACCTCCACCCGTTGCGGCGGGACCAGCCGCAGGTCCTTGCCGTAGGGCGAGAGCACGCGGTGCGCCCCCCACTGCGCGAGCGGCACGACGGGGCAGCCGGTCTCGAGAGCGACCCGCGCGGCACCGGTCTTGCCGCGCATCGGCCACAGGTCGGGGTCGCGGGTGAGCGTGCCCTCCGGGTAGATGACGACGCACTCCCCCGCGCGCACCGCGGCGACCGCCGCGCTGTACGAGGTCGAGGCGTCCGAGGTCTCCCGGTACACCGGGATCTGCCCGGCGCTGCGCAGGATCCGACCGGCCACGGGGATGCGGAACACCGACTCCTTGCCCAGGAAGCGCGGCAGGCGCGGCACGTTGATCAGGTAGTGGGCCACGACGAACGGGTCGGCGTGCGAGGTGTGGTTCACCACGACGACGCAGCCACCGGTGAGCGGCACGTTCTCCCGGCCCCGCCACTCGTGTCGCGTGAGCAGGCGCACCAGAGGACGGACGATCACCTCGGCGACGCGGAACGCGACGGTCCTCCTCGGCGCGGCCACGGCACCTCCTCGTCGCACGTCGTCTGCCCTGCAGGACCGCCCCATCCTGTCGGGCGGCCGCTCGCCGTGTCGAGGCGCCACCCGTTGGGGCAGGATCGTCCTCGTGGCCGACAGGTGGAGCGTGGTGCTCCCGGTGAAGGGCGGGCCGTCGGCCAAGTCCCGGCTGGGGGCGCCGACGGGTCTGGCCGAGGCGATGGCCGCCGACTGCCTGGCCGCCGTCGCCGCCGCGACCGAGGTGGCCGACGTCGTCGTGGTCACCGGCGACGCGCGCACCCGCGAGGTCGCCGCCGCGCTGGGCACGCGGGTCGTCACCCAGCCCGAGCACGTCCCCGGGCTCGAGGCCGCGGTGGGAACCGGCCTCGCGGCGTGCGCCCCGGGCCGTCGCGCCGCCGTGCTGCTCGCCGACCTGCCGTCCCTGCGTCCGGAGGACCTCGACGCCACCCTGCGCGCCGTCGGTGCGCTGCTGGACGCCGTCCCGGACGCCCGCCAGGTGGTGGTGCCGGACGCCGAGGGCACGGGCACGGTCCTGCTCGCCGCGCGGCGCCCGGACGAGGTCCGGCACGCCTTCGGGGCGGGTTCGGCCGCACGCCACGTCGCCCTCGGCGCGCACCGGCTGGAGTCCGCGCCGGCTCGGCTGCGCCGCGACGTCGACACCCGCGCCGACCTCGCCGACGCGGTCGCGCTCGGGGTGGGTCCGCGCACGGCGCGTACGCTGCGCGAGATGCAGGCCACCGTCCTCCGCTACGACGCCGCCACCCGTGGTGGCGAGGTCGTCACCGACGACGGCGTGCGGCTCCCGATCGTGCCCGGGGGGCTGGACGGCAGCGGGCTGCTGCACCTGCGCCCGGGGCAGCGCGTCACCTGCACGCGCACGGACGACGGCGTGGCCGAGGTGCACGTGCAGGGCATCTCGGACTGACGGGTCACCCGCCCGACCGGGACGCGTCGGGCTACCTCGCGACGGTCCACTCGACGTCGGCGCCGAGGGCCTGGAGCTTGTCCGAGAACCGCTCGTAGCCCCGGTCGATCAGGTCGATGCCGTGGACGTTCGACTCGCCCTCCGCGGTCAGCGCCGCGATCAGGTGGGAGAACCCTCCGCGCAGGTCGGGCACGACGATGTCGGCGCCCTTGAGCGGGGTGGGGCCCGAGATCACGGCCGAGTGGCGGAAGTTGCGCTGGCCGAAGCGGCACGGCGTCGACCCCAGGCACTCGCGGTACGCCTGGATCTGGGCGCCCATCCCGACCAGGGCCTCGGTGAACCCGAACCGGTTCTCGTACACCGTCTCGTGCACGATCGACAGCCCCTTGGCCTGCGTCAGCGCCACCACCAGCGGCTGCTGCCAGTCGGTCATGAAGCCGGGGTGCACGTCGGTCTCCACCGCGATCGAGCGCAGCTCGCCGCCCGGGTGGAAGAACCTGATCCCCTCGTCGTCGACCTCGAACGCTCCCCCGACCTTCCGGAACGTGTTGAGGAACGTCATCATCGCGATCTGCTCGGCCCCGCGGACGTAGACGTCGCCGCCGGTGGACAGCGCGGCGCTGGCCCAGGAGGCCGCCTCGATGCGATCCGGCAGCGAGTGGTGCCGGAAGCCGTCGAGCCGGTCGACCCCCTCGATCCGCACGATCCGGTTCGGGTCGATGCTGATGATCGCGCCCATCTTCTGCAGCACCGCGATGAGGTCGACGATCTCCGGCTCGATGGCCGCGTTGCGCAGCTCGGTGATGCCCTCGGCGCGCACGGCCGTGAGCAGCACCTGCTCGGTGGTGCCGACGCTCGGGTACTCCAGCTCGAGCTTGGCCCCCCGCAGCCGCTGCGGGGCGGTGATCCGGATGCCCTGCTCGCGCTTGTCGACCACGGCGCCGAAGGCCCGCAGGACGTCGAGGTGGTAGTTGATCGGGCGGTCGCCGATCCGGCAGCCCCCGAGGTCGGGGATGAACGCCTCACCCAGCCGGTGCACCAGGGGCCCGCAGAACAGGATCGGGATGCGGCTGGCGCCGGCGTGCGCGTCGATGTCGGCGACGTGGGCGCTCTCGACGTAGCTGGGATCCAGCGTGAGCGAGCCGTCCTGGTCGGAGGTGACCTTGACGCCGTGCAGGTCGAGCAGGCCCTTGACGACGTTGACGTCGCGGATGTCCGGGACGTTCGTGAGCACCGACGGGCTCTCACCGAGCAACGAGGCGACCATCGCCTTGGAGACGAAGTTCTTGGCTCCGCGGACCTCGATCGCCCCGCTCAGGGGACGGCCGCCGCGGACGGTCAGGACGTTGCTCATGTCTCCACTCTCGGGGCGCCCTCGACGCCCGTGCTCGGTCCACCGCTCGGCCCGGTCTGCTCGTCCTACTGTCGCACGGGACGACGAGGGGCCGACCCCCGCGGGTCGGCCCCTCGTCGTACGCGGATGGTGCCGGCTGCTGCGGTCAGGCCTTCTTCGCCGCGCGCTTGGCCGGGGCCTTCTTGGCGGTGGCCTTCTTCGCGGTGGCCTTCTTGGCGGTGGCCTTCTTGGCGGTGCGCCTTCTTGGCCGGCGCCTTCTTGGCGGCGGTCTTGGTGGCCGTGGTCTTCTTCGCCGCGGTCTTGGCCGGCGCGGTCTTCTTGGCGGTCGACTTCTTCGCCGTGGTCTTCTTCGCGGGAGCCTTCTTCGCCGGCGCCTTCTTGGCGGCGGTCTTGGTGGCCGTGGTCTTCTTCGCCGCGGACTTCGCCGGCGCCGCCTTCTTGGCGGTGGTCTTGGCCGGGGTGGCCTTCTTGGCGGTGGTCTTGGCCGGCGTCGCCTTCTTCGCCGCGG
>CAWGTL010000014.1:0-315138 GCA_963825505.1 uncultured Actinomycetota bacterium
GGTTGGCCTTCTGCAGTCCCCGTGTCGACGCCACTGCGGGGGTCAGGGCTGTGGCGCGGTCCATGGATCGGGGCACGTTGCGTTTTCGGCGGGGTTGACGTCATCCATGAGCGCTGATGGTCAGTTTGCGCGTTGTGCGCTAGGGGCCACCGGCGCACTGGACCGGGAATCCGCAGTTCGCCGTGCCGCGTGGTCCTGGAGCGTGCGGCTTCGTGTTGGACGTACGGGCCGGCGCCATCCTCGCAGCCGGATATAGCGGTCGTAGTGGGGCAGAAGGATGGATAGAAGTTCGGGCAGAGCTCGGGTGCATCGGGGGGTGCACCAGGTGGCACGCGCTGGCACCGAGATGCCTCTGACCTGCACAAACGCAGTGGGCCCCGCGGGGCTCGAACCCGCAACTCTCGGATTAAAGTCGGGTTCACCCGATGTCGGGTGGTGCCGGGGCGCGGCCGCCAGGGGTGCGTTCCTGCAGGTCACAGGCACAGTGCCGGTGCGCGACGTGTTGCTGGGTGCTGGCGCCGCCGGGTCGTGTCGACGGGTTCGGTAGAACTTCGGGCAGAAGTCGAGGGGCGCGTCCGTGGAGCTGTCAGGATCGCGCCGTCCGTCGACCAGGCGCGTGGATCACAGGTCCAGGGCCAAGCGTAGGCCCGCGTCGACGTCGGTCATGAGGTAGCCCGGGACCGCGTCGACTGGGTCCTGGCCCTCGAGGTCTTCTCGATCGAGCGTGACTAGCTGGGTGACGTTGACGACCGAGTCCTTCGACAGGCCCGTGGTCGTCGCCGGAAGGAACACGTTGCCCGGGTGGGCCGCCATCGCCGTGTTGGACGTGATGGCTGCCGCGAGCACCGTTTGCAACCGGCTGCGGTTGAAGGCGTCCGCCGAGACGATCACGACCGGCCGGCGCTTGGCCGGGGCGCTGCCGGAGGGTTCGCCGAGATCGATCCAGACGATGTCGCCCCGGCGAGTCACCACTCGTTCGCCAGGAGCGTCCGCCGACCCGCTCGGACGGCGGCGGCCTCGGTCTCGTCGTCCGTGGCACCGTCGAGGGCTGCGTCCAGGCGGGCCGTGAGGGAAGCGGCGTCCAACTCGGCGAGGTAGTGGTCCGCAGCCCTGGAGAAGAACTCCGACCGGCTCATCCCGAGCTCCTGCGCGCGGCGGCTGGCGGCCTCGAACGTCGGATCAGGGACGGAGATGGCAGTCTTCATCTCCAGAGTATGACCCGGTCATACCGCATGGTCAACCGACCGACCCGGGGGGCCGACTCGTCACCCCCAGCGCAGGCACCCGGCCAACGAGCTTGCCGCGGCGGTAGAGGTTGTCACCGTTCTTCCACCGGTTGCGGGTGGTGCGGGTGACGCCGACCTCACGGCGGGCTGCGGCTACGGTCCAGCCCTTTGCGAGCAGGCGCATGAACTGCTCGCGTTTGGCGGACTGTGGCCGGCGACCCGGCCCCTTGGCGACGCGACGAGTGGACAACACGACCTCCAGCATCGAGTGAGTGTTGCTTCGATCGCTGGAAACCACCCGGGTCGAGACGGCCTCACTTTCGAGCGTTGTCGACGCCGGCCGCGGGCGCCCGTGAGGAAGGCCCCCAAACGCAGCGACGCAAGAGCTGCCCGCGACCTGTGCTGGGTGCCCGGCCGCACCCATCCAACGACACCGCCACCCACTTGCCAAGGAGAGGAACCCCATGACCACAGCCCGCCGCATCAGGGCCGTCTACTCCGCTTTTCGACAGGAGTGAGAGGCCCAGTCCGGGTTTCCCCGTGGACGTCCAGCATCCTCTGGTGCAACTCCGAGTCGGCTTCACTCGATGTGGGGGGCGACCGACAGCTCGACCATCCACATGGCTGTCTCCCGACCGAACGTCTTCGTCTCCAGCAGCGGGTCCCGGTCGTCGATCTCGGTGGCGACGACCACGACGAGCCCGAGGTCCGGCACAACCTCGATGACCTGTCCGCCCCTGCCGTAGGCGACGAACGCCGGCTGCCGTCGATCTCGGTCGTCCACCACATGTAGCCGTACCCGGTGGTGGCGGCGAATGAGGCCTCGACCTGGGGCCTGGTCGCTTCCTTCACCCAGTCCGCCGGCAGGATTTGCTTCCCGTCCCATCGCCCGTCGTCCAGGTACAGCTGACCCAGCCGGGCCAGGTCTTCTGGTCGCAGCTTCATGCAGCACGACCCCTCGTGCAGGCCCTGCGGGTCCACCCCCCAGGCAAAGTCTCCGTCGACGTACCTGGCGTAGGACTCGGCTTCGGCGTCCGGGTCGTCCAGGTCGACTGTCGGCTCGAACGCCGGCTCGCTGGGGATGCCGAGCGGCTCGAACAGCTCCTCACGGGCGTACTCGAGGACCGGCGCCCCCGATGCCTCGACCAGGACTGCTGACATCAGGTGGGCGCCCGCGTTGGAGTACGCAAAGGTTCCGTTATGCGCCCCTGCCTCGGCCCGGGTGGCTAGGATCGAGCCCACCCAGTCCTCGGACCGCCAGTAGTCGTCCGCCCCAGTGCCCTCCTCACCGAAACCTGCCGTGTGGGTGAGGATCTGGTGGAGCGTCAGGGCGGCGACCTCGTCCGTCATCTCGTCCCGACGGCCGGGCAGCAGCTCGCCGAGTGTGGCGTCGACGCCGTCGATCAACCCTTCTCCGATCGCGATGCCGATGAGGGACGAGAGCACCGACTTTGTGACCGACCGGGTGTCCCACCACTGGCCGGGGTCGCTCTGGTGGTACCGCTCCAGGAGGGGGACGCCGTCGTGATGAACGAGCACGGCCCGAACCTGTCCCGCCGGATCCGCATCCGCCAGGTACTCCTCGACGTCCGGCTCGATGAGGACAGTCAGATCGTCGGGGTCGGGGTCGGCCGTCGACGCCGAGCACCCGGTGAGTAGCAAGGCCACGACGGCCGCGCACAGCCAGGCGCGACACCACCGGGCGCAGAGCGCGGAGAAGGGTGCGCGGGTACAAGATCGACGTCCCGTCACGGCCCCACCCTTCGTCGCGGGGAGCCTCCTAGAAGAACAACGGTAGCGGGGGGGTCGGTGCGCAGACCAGGGTCGGTCGCAGCCCTGGGCTCGCCGCCACGGAAGTCCTGATCACCACGTTGACGTGGTGAATTCGGGGGCGTGAGGTCGTCGCACGCGATGACGGGCAGCGCCTTGGTGTCGACGCCGAGCACCGAGGACTCGTCCGTGTGATCTGCTGAGCCTCTTGGGTTCGGACCACGACCCCAGATCAAGAAGGCCGCAGGTCGCCATGCCGCGTGGTCCTGGAGAGGTGGCGTTCGTGTCGGACCGTACGGCCGACGTCGCCCCCGCCGCCGGACAAAACCGGCGTAGTGGGGCAGAAGTATGGGTAGAAGTTCGGGCAGAAGTCGGGTGCATCGGGGTGCACCAAGTGGCACACGCTGGCACCGACATGCCGCTGACCTGCGCAAACGCAGTGGGCCCCGCGGGGCTCGAACCCGCAACTCTCGGATTAAAAGTCCGCAGCTCTGCCAATTGAGCTAGAGGCCCGGGGTGAGGACGGTCGTCGGGAGCGGACTCGGCACCCCGTCCTCACGTGGTCCGGTCGACCAGTGCGAGCGTAGTTGCCCCGCCTCCTCGCTGGCACGGCGCCGTCCGCTCGTCGCGCCGCGCATGACGCCGTCACGCGGGTCGGCTGCCGACCCGCACCTGGATGTGGGCCGCGAGAAAGCCCGCAGCGGTCACCGAGGTGCACTCCCGTTCGACCGCCGTCCAGGGGTGGGCGCTCGGGGCTGCGCCGCCCGCGGCCATGGCGAGGCGGGCCAGCGGCCGGACGAGCGGGTTGGACGGCAGCTGCATGTCGACGACACCGATGCGTCCGCCGACCCGCACGCAGCCCAGAGCCAGGTCGAACGCGCGGGGCCAGTCGGTCATGAGCGACAACGAGTACGTCGCGATGACGGCATCGGCGCGACCTCCGACGCGTCGCACGAGGTCGTCCGCGGTCGAGCAGGGTCGCGTCGGCGCGGACCAGCTGCACCCGTGGGGCGGCGGAACCGAGACGGCGCCGGCCCGCCTGCGCGAGCATCTGCGTGCTGGCGTCGATACCGACGACGTGGCCCTGACGGCCGACCGCCTGGGCGAGGAGAGGGAAGTTCAGCCCTGTGCCGCAACCGATGTCGACGACGGTGTCACCCGGTCGCAGGTCCAGCAGCGGGATCGCCAGGCACCGTCCGCGGCGGTACACCGGCTCGGCCGAGACCAGGTCGTAGAAGCGTGCGACCGAGGTGTACCGCTGCGGCCTCGCCGGTGCGCGGCGCGTCACGCCGGGCCCGCAGCCAGGGTGCGGTACCCGCCGACGATCCGTTGGGTGGCGCTGACGGCGACCACCGCGGCCCAGACCCAGGCGATCTGCCCCGCCCAGAACGGGAGCAGGCACCAGAGCGCGTGCACCAGCACCGTCTCGGTGCCGCCGGCGAGCCCTCCGACGAACGACAGAGAACGCCCGTCGTCGAGCTGGTGACCGGTGCGCTCGGCGATCGAGGAGTAGGCCAGGAACGCGGCGCCGTTGACGTAGTACGCGAGCAGGACGGCCAGGAAGGGCAGCAGCGACCCGTCGGCGCCGACGCCGACGCCGACGACGAACGCGCCGTAGACGAGGAAGTCGCCGACGATGTCGAGGAAGCCGCCCGCGCCGGTGTCGACGCCGCCGGTCAGTCTCCGTCGGCGGCGGGCGAGGGGGCCGTCGAGCCCGTCGGCCAGCCGTGACAGCAGCCACAGCACCAGGGCCGCCGGCCACACGGACAGCGCCGCCAGGCAGGCGCCCGCCAGCCCGATGACGACGCCGGCGACGGACACGCGGTCGGGGGTGATGCCCGGCCGGTCCAGCCACGCGGCGAGGCGATCGAGGGGCGGCGCCGTCCACCGGCGGGCGAGCGGGTCAAGCACCGGCGCGACGGGCCCGGTACCGCCACACCACCCCACCCGCTGCGAGCACGAGAAGGGCCGCGACGGCGACGGCGAACGGCCAGGAGCCCGGCTCGGAGCCGTACGCGCCGATCGCCACGTAGGCGACGGTACCGGGCAGGATCCCGACGGCCGTGGCGAGCAGGTACGGCCGGAACCCGACCGCGGTCAGGCCGGAGGCGTAGTTGACCGCGGTGAACGGCAGCACCGGGACGAGCCGGGCGACCAGCACCGCCCACGCCCCTCGGCGCTCGACCCAACGGTCCAACCGTGCCATCGCCGGACCGGTCAGGCGCGCCACGCCGTCACGGCCGAGTGCGCGGCCGAGCCAGAACGCGACGACGGCGCCGAGCACCGCGGCCGCCCAGACGAGCCCCGTCCCCAGCACCGGGCCGAAGACCAGCCCCGCGGCGACCGACAGGACGTTCTTCGGGAGCAGGACCAGCGTGGCGACGGCGTAGCCGGCCACGAACGCCAGCCAACCCCAGGCTCCGGCGGCGGCGACCTCGGTACGGACGGTCTCGGTGTCGAGCGGGACCAGCACGAGCGCCACGACGCCGAGGGCGGCGACGACGGCGAAGCCGGTCAGGCGGAGCCACACTCCAGACGGTGCGGGCTCGACGGAGGGTGCCGTCACCCTGAGGGAAGCCAGTCGAGGTCCCCCCGTGGTCTGTCCTCGCCGGACGACCTCGGCACGACCTCCAGCGGCAGGAGGCGCCTGAGACGGGCGTTGGCCTCGGGGTCCAGGACGCTGTGCTGCACGCAGGCCGGGACGGTTCGGTCGAGCTCGGGGTGCGCCATGGCGTACGCGCAGGCGCCGAGCCGCTCCTGCGCCGCGCGGACCGCGGGGTCGTCGCTGACCTCGTCGCGCAGCATCAGCTGCCACGCCGGCTCGACCACCTCGGCGTCCATGAACACGTGCATGACGAACGTCATCGGTCGGACGCGGCCCCGGACCAGCGCGGCGGCACGGCGCGCAGCCCACCGGAGCGGCGCAGGGCGCGGCGCGCCCACGCGAGTGCCACACCGCCGGCAGCCAGGTTCGCTCGCCACGGCCCGCAGCAGCCGGGCGACGACCACCGCCCGGGGGAGCCCGCCGAGCTGGATCCCGCCCAGGCGGGAGAGGAACACGTCGCGGGCGTGCAGGTCGGCCGGGTCGTCGTCGACGAGAACCGGCACGAAGCGGGGTCCGACCATCCACCCGAACGACGTGCGGTTGCAGCGAGGGTCGCCGAACTGGACGGCCCGGTGCGGCAAGCGGCACCCGACGCCGGCCTCCACCTGGGCCCACACGTCGTCCGGACTGAGCGACCTCAGGTCCTCGCGCCAGCGGCGCTCGTCCCCGACGTAGGCGGCGGGCTGGAAGGAGTACATGCTGAACCCGGTGCGAGCCAGGCTGTTCCGCACCACGTCGGCGACCTGGTCGACGTTGGCGGGGGTCACGGTCATGTTGTGCGCGAGGTACGAGCGCACGCCGTGCGACGACGCAACCGGTCGAACATGGCGGAGAACCGCTCGCGGTGCTCCTGCACCTCGGCCTCCGAGCGCGGCCGGGGCAGGCCGCGCCGGCCGCGCATGAGGGAGTCGAAGTGCGCCGCGAACGACAGCCGGCCGAACCGTGGCCGTCCGTCGGCGTCGAGGGCCAGCCGCAGCAGGTAGTCCTCGTCGAAGTCGCCGTGGGTGAAGCTCATCGGCTCGCGTCCGTGCTCGCGCATCACCTCCAGGACGGCGGCGTGGGTCTGCGGGTCGAGCAGGCTGACCTCACCCCCGATCAGCTGGGCGTGGGCGCGCGGGCCGCGGACCGTGCGCAGGAACTCCATCTGCGCGCGCACCTGCGTGAGGGTGTGCTCGGCGTCGACGCGGACCTTGTTCGCGTCGGCGGAGTGGTAGCACGGCGTGCAGGTGAGGTTGCAGCGCGGGAAGACGCCGTGGGTGCCCTCGCAGCCCACCGCCTGCCGGCCGAGCACCTGCGAGGGCGTCCGCGCCGACTCCGGCAGCTCCGCCCAGCGTCGGTCCAGCGCCGCCCGGCTCTCGGCAGGGACCGGCGCGGTGCGGTGCCACCAACGCCGCGCCGCCGTCACCAGCTGCGCGGGCATCAGCGGTCCGCCCCATGACGCAGACGCAGCAGGACCCGCAGCACCGCCCGCACGACGGGGTGGTCCAGGCGCGACCGCGAGTCGGCGATCGCGGCGTTCCAGACGCCGTCGCCGTAGGTGGGGTAGGGGTGGGTGGTCGAGGTCAGCGCCGCGGTGCCCAGGCCCTGCTGGATCGCGAGGGTCACCTCGGCGAGCGACTCGCCCGCGCGGGGGCCGACCAGCGTCGCGCCGACGACGCGGCGACGGCGGTCGAGCACGAGCCGGGTGAAGCCCTCCGTCCGACCGTCGACCACGGCGCGGTCCACGTCGACGTGGGCTTCCTGCACCGGCCGGAGGCGGCGGCGCGGCGAGCCGCCGACGGGCGCGCCCGTCGCCGCTCCCACGGCTGCGACCTCCGGATCGGTGAACGTGACCCTCGGCACGGCGGACAGGTCAACCGTGCGCCGCAGCCCCAGCAGCGCGTTGGTCGCCGCGAGCGCGCCGTGGACGCCGGCGACGTGCGTGAAGGCCGGCAGCGGGGTCACGTCGCCCGCCGCCCAGATCCGCGGGTTGCTCGTCCGCAGGTGCCGGTCGACCACGACGGCGCCGCTCTCGGTCAGCTCGACACCCGCTGCGGCCAGACCGATCTCGTCGGTACGGGGTCGGCGTCCGACCGCCACCAGCACGGCGTCGACGCGGACGCTCGAGCGACCGCCGCCCTCTTCCTGGAGGTCCACACTGGTGCCACCGCCTGACGCGTCCACCGCCACCACGGTGGTGCGCGTGCGCACGACGACACCGTCCGCTCGCATCGACGCCTCGACCACGGCCGCGGCGTCCGGGTCCTCTTGCGGCAGCAGCCGCTCGGCGGCCTCGATCACGGTCACCTCCGCACCGAGCCGGGCGAAGGCCTGCCCCAGCTCGCAGCCGATGCTGCCCCCGCCCATCACGAGCAGCCTCGCCGGCAGCGAGTCGAGGTCCCAGACCGTGTCGCTGGTCAGGGTCGTCGCACCGTCGCGCAGGCCGGGGACCGGCGGCACGGCGGGCGCGGCGCCGGTGCACAGGAGGGCCCGCCGGAAACCCAGGGTCTTCCCGTCGACCTCGAGCGAGGCGTCACCGGTGAAGCGCGCGCGTCCGGTGATCACGTGGACTCCCTTGCGGCGCAGCGTGTCCGGGGAGTCCACGGGTGCGATCTCGGCGATCGACGCCCGCACGCCGGCCATCACCTCCGCGAAGTCGACAGAGACCTCGCCCACCTCGATGCCCTTGCTGGACGCCCTGCGCGCCGACGAGGCCACGGCAGCAGCGGCGATGAGGGCCTTGCTCGGCACGCACCCGGTCCACAGGCAGTCGCCGCCGGTCCGCTCGCTCTCGACGAGCGCCACCCGCGCGCCCAGCCTGGCGGCCGTCGTGGAGGCGACGATGCCCGCGGTGCCACCGCCCACCACGACGAGGTCCCAGGGGGTCTCGGTCACCGCGGGTCCGTCCGGTCTTCCGCTGCGTCGTCGTCCGGCCCGTCGCCGGCGGACAGGCCACGGGCGAACCGATTCAGCCGGGCGAGCACCTCCGCGTCGACGGGCCCCGCCGCATCAGGTCCCTGACGCAGCGCCACAGCGGCCTTGATGGCCGTGTAGGTGCTGGCCTCCAGGCCGCACCGCCGGCACTCCTCGAGGTGGGCGGCGACCATGGTGGCGGCGCCGTCGTCGGCCTCGCCGTCCAGATAGACCTGCAGGTGACGGGCGGCCCGGTGGCACCGGATCCGCATCGCGACCATCTCCAGCACGCTCATCTCACATCCTCCCGCGTCGAGGGACGACACCACTGACGTCGAGACGGTCGCGCACCGACCTGCGAGCGCGGTGCAGACGGCTCATCACGGTGCCGCGGGGGACGCCGAGCGCATCGGCAGCCTCCTGGTAGGTCATCCCGTCGATGTCGACCAGCGCCAGGACGGCGCGGTGCTTGTCCGGCAGGTCGTCCAGCGCCTCGGCGACGACCGTCTGGAACTGGGTGCTCATGAGCACCTCGTCGCTGGCGGGGGCACTGGGTCCGAGCCGTTCCAGGACCGCCTGCATGCTCTCCCCGTCAGCCAGCAGCGTCGGCCGTCGACGCCGGTTCCGGTTGATGTGCGCGTGCCGCAGGATCGTCAGCAGCCACGCCCTCGGGTGCGCGCCGTCGAACCGCAGGACCGCGCGGTAGGCGCGGACGAGGGTGTCCTGCACGAGGTCCTCGGCATCAGCCCGCTGCCCCGTCAGTCCGAGCGCGACCCGGTACAGAACGGGGATCTCCGGCACCACGTAGCGGTCGAAGGCCGCGGCCTGAGCGCTCGTGCCACCTGACCCCGCCGGGTCGCGCCTGCGCCCGTCGGTCACACCGCATTGGACCACAGGAGCGTCACACCGGTGCCGGGGTGGCCGAAACCCTGGAGTGGACGACCCTCGGCGCGCTCGACACCCACGGCGTGGTCGAGGGAGAGGCTCCCTGGACCCAAGAGAGCGAGGGCGAGAAGCCCTGCCAGCAGGGCGATGTCGAGCTCGGCTCCGGGCATCGGAGCACCCATCGGCGCGATGACTCCCAGGTCGGTCTTCACCAGCGCGATCGCCCCGACCATCGTGGCGATGAGCGGGAGCGTCGCGAGCCTGGTGAGCAGACCGAGCAGCAGCAGCACGCCGCCGACCAGCTCCGCGGCGGTGACGAGCCAGGCGAACACCTCGGGTGCGGGCACACCGAGCCCGACGAGCATCTGGGCGAAGCCGGCTGCTCCGTCGGTGAGCTTCTGCCAGCCGTGCACGGCGAAGACGGCGCCGACGCCCGCCCGGAGCGCCAGCGGCGCGAGGTGCGTCAGCTTCTGCAGCATCGGAAGACCCAGTGAGCGCATGGTCGGACCTCTTTCGAGTGACGACTGATCAGGACGACCCAGGGAACCCGGCTGGACGACCCCGCGATTCCACGGAAGCAGGAGCCGCCGTCACCGGGTTCCGTCCTCGGCACCGAACGACCAGTGCGCAGACCGTCGGGGGGCGGGTGCGCCGACCGGCAGGAGACGGGATGGACGAGCACGACGTGGTGGTGATCGGGATGGGCCCCGGGGGTGAGGAGGTCGCCGGCCGGCTCGCCGAGGCCGGGCTCGACGTCCTCGGGGTGGAGGCCGCCCTCGTCGGTGGCGAGTGCCCGTACTGGGGGTGCATCCCGTCGAAGATGATGGTGCGGGCGGCGCACTCGCTCGCCGAGGCGCGTCGGGTCGACCAGCTCGCCGGCACGGTCGGTGAGATCACCCCGGACTGGTCTGTCGTCGCCCGACGGATCCGCGAGCAGGCCACCGACGACTGGGACGACACCGTCGCCGTCGACAGGTTCACCGGCAAGGGCGGCACGTTCGTGCGGGGGAGGGCGCGATTGGTCGCGCCCGACGTCGTCGAGGTCGCCGGCACGGGTCACCGGGCCCGGCTCGGCGTGGTCGTCGCCACCGGGTCCCGACCTGCCGTGCCGCCCGTCCCGGGACTGGAGACCGTGGACCACTGGACCAACCACGAGGCCGTCGAGGCCACCTCGCTGCCGCGCTCGATGATCGTCCTGGGAGGCGGGGCGATCGGTTGCGAGCTCGCCCAGGTCCTCGCCCGGTTCGGCGTCGCCGTCACGCTCGTCGAGGCCGCGGGTCAGCTGCTTCCTGCGGAGGAGCCCGAGGCCGGTGCCGTCGTCACGGCCGCGCTCGGCCGGGACGGGGTGACGGTGCTGACATCGCAGCGCGCCGAACGGGTGGCGCGCGCACCGGGTCCTGAGGGGTCGGTCGCCGTGCACCTGGTGGGCGGCAGGGAGCCGGTGCTGGCGGACCGCCTGCTGGTGGCCACGGGTCGCACCGTCGACCTGTCCGCCCTCGGTGTCGACGCCGCGGGGCTGGACCCGGACGTCCGCCACCTGGACGTCGACCGACGGTGCCGGGCCGGCGACAGGATCTGGGGGGTCGGCGACGTGACGGGCGTGGGCGCGTTCACCCACGTCGCCATGTACCAGGCCGGGGTGGTCGTCCGCGACGTCCTCGGCCAGGAAGGCCCGCCGGCCGACTACCGCGCGGTGCCGCGCGTGACCTTCACGGACCCGGAGGTGGGTGCGGTCGGCCTCAGCGAGGCCGACGCCCGTCGGTCCCTCTCGCGCGTCGCCGTCGGGACCGCGCAGGTGCCGTCCACGGCGCGCGGGTGGCTGCACGGCGTCGGGAACGAGGGCGTGATCAAGCTCGTCGCCGACGCGTCCGAGGGAGTGCTCGTCGGTGCCACGTCGGTCGGCCCGGCGGGCGGGGAGGTCCTCGGCCTGCTCTCGCTGGCGGTCCACGCTCGCGTCCCGGTCGCGACCCTGCGCACCATGATCTACGCGTACCCGACCTTCCACCGCGGCATCGAGGACGCGCTGCGCGACCTGAGCGCCTGATCGGGCACCCTGGCGACGACGCCGCGTGCCGGTGGCGCACGACACCCGGATGACGAGGAGATCCCATGACCGAGGCGCCTGAGGTCGTCGTCTACGACGTGAACGAGACCCTGAGCGACATGTCCGCCATGCCGCGCCGCTTCACCGACGTCGGCGCACCGCCGGAGCTGGCCGGGCTCTGGTTCGCCACGCTGCTGCGCGACGGGTTCGCCGTCGCCGCCTCCGGTGCGGCAGCGGGCTTCGCCGAGATCGGGCGGCACGTGCTGCACGATCTGCTGACGGACGTGCAGCTGGACCGCCCGCTCGACGCAGCGATCGACCACGTGCTGGCGGGTGTCGCCGAGCTCGACCTGCACCCCGACGTCGCCCCGGCCGTTCGCCGGCTCGGCGACGCGGGCGTGCGGCAGGTGACGCTCACCAACGGCTCCGCAGCCGTCGCGGACCGGCTCCTCACCCGGGCGGGGGCCCGGCCGGCGTTCGAGCGCCTCCTCAGCGTCGAGGACGCCGGCGCCTGGAAGCCCGTGGCCACCGCCTACCGGTACGCCGCCGAGGTCACCGACGTCCGCGTCGACCAGCTGCTGCTCGTCGCCGTGCACCCCTGGGACGTGCACGGCGCGGCACTGGCCGGCCTCGGCACCGCCTGGATCGACCGCCGCGGCAGCCGCTACCCGGCCTACCTCGTCGCGCCCCGGCTGACGTTCCGGTCGCTGGGCGAGCTCGCCGACCACCTGATCGGCTGACGAGCCGGAGCCGTCGCGTTGCTGGGAGGTGTCAGGAGCGGTCGAGTCGCTGCGCCAGACGCGCCAGGTCCTTGGTCATCGCCGACCTCATGGCGGCCTGCACGACCGGCGCAGCGACCGAGGCGAAGCCGGTCGGCCTGCCGCGGTTCCGCAGTCGCATCAGGGTGCCGCCGGGGTCGGGCTCCCAGGTGTAGGTGGTCTCCATCGGGAACGGCCCGTCGCTCGTGCGCATCACGAGCCGCTGCTCCGGGACGAGGTCGACGACCTCGTAGGTGTAGACCAGGCGCCTGCCCAGGAACCTCGCCTCGAAGTCCATCGACGAACCGACCGCCAGCGGGGGTGGTGTGCGCATCCGGACCGAGCGGATGTTCGCGTACCACTGCGGCGCGTGGCTGGGGTCGCCGGAGAAGGACGCGACCTGCGCGAGCGGGTAGGGGATCAGGGCTTCCACCGTCACGTCGACCTGCATGCCGTCGAGTATGACGGCCACGTCTCGACCGGTGCGGCCGTCGCCGTGACGGCTCAGTCCCCTCCCCCGAGGTGCCCTGCGAGTCGGTCGTGCCGCTCCTGGCTGGCGTCGTTGAGACCGACGATGGTGGCGTGCTTGCCCTTGGCCGCGTACTTGGTGACGACGGCGTCGAGGGTGGCGACGGTGGAGGCGTCCCAGATGTGCGAGCGGGACAGGTCGATGACGACGTTCGGCGGGTCGCCCACGTAGTCGAACTGGTAGACGAGGTCGTTGCTGGAGGCGAAGAACAGCTCGCCCTCGACGGCGTACACGCGGGTGTCCTCGTCAGGGTGCGCGACGTCGACGACCTGGGTGAAGTGCGCGACCCGGCGGGCGAACATGACCATCGCGACGAGCACGCCGACCACGACGCCGATCGCCAGGTTGTGGGTGAGCACCACGACCGCCACGGTCGAGACCATCACCAGCGTCTCGCTGCGCGGCATCCGGCGCAGCGTCGAGGGTCGGATCGAGTGCCAGTCCAGGGTCGCGACGGAGACCATCACCATGACAGCGACCAGGGCGGCCATCGGGATGAGGCCCACGACGTCGCCCAGCCCGACGACCAGCACGAGCAGGAACACCCCGGCCAGGAAGGTCGAGATGCGGGTTCGGGCGCCGGACGCCTTCACGTTGATCATCGTCTGGCCGATCATCGCGCAGCCCCCCATGCCGCCGAAGAAGCCGGTGACGAGGTTGGCGGCGCCCTGGCCCCAGGCCTCGCGGGTCTTGTTCGAGTGGGTGTCGGTGACGTCGTCGACGAGCTTGGCGGTCATCAGCGACTCCATCAGCCCGACCAGCGCCATCGCCACCGCGTACGGGGCGATGATCGTCAACGTCTCCAGGTCCAGCGGCACGTCCGGGAAGAACAGGGCGGGCAGGCTGTCCGGCAGGGTGCCCTCGTCGCCGACGGTCGGGACGGCGACGACGGCCAGGACGGTGAACGCGGTCAGGGCCACGATCGCGACCAGCGGCGCCGGGACGACGGTGGTGACGCGGGGCAGCAGCACCATCACGGCGATGCCGACCGCGACGAGCGGGTAGACCAGCCACGGCACCCCGATCAGGTGCGGCAGCTGGGCGAGGAAGATCAGGATGGCCAGGGCGTTGACGAACCCGACCATCACCGAGCGCGGGACGAACCGCATCAGGCGCGCCACGCCGAGCAGGCCGAGGGCGATCTGGATCAGGCCGCCGAGCAGGACGGTCGCGATGAGGTAGTCCAGGCCGTGGTCGCGCACGACCGGTGCGATCACCAGGGCGATGGCGCCGGTCGCCGCCGAGATCATCGCCGGACGGCCACCCAGGAACGCGATCGACACCGCCATGGTGAAGGACGCGAACAGCCCTACCCGCGGGTCGACCCCGGCGATGATCGAGAACGAGATCGCCTCCGGGATCAGGGCCAGCGCGACGACCAGACCTGCGAGCACCTCGGTGCGCAGGCGGCGCGGCGACCGCAGCGCGGCTCGCACCGAGGTCACGTCGCGTTCGTGGGCGAACACCGTGGTGTCGTCGCGGTCCGACCGTGCGGCGTCAGCGGTCTCGGGCTGGGGTGGTGTCTGGGTCATCGGGTTCCTCGGTGGTCGAGAGGGTCGGGCGTCGACAAGCCGCAGCGCGAGCCTCGGTGCGGCCTGGCACGTCGGCCTTGCACTGCGCTGTGCCGGAGGCGGTGGATCTCCTGGTCCGGGTGGCCGGACGGCAGGTCACTGCCTGAGGTGCTGCGTGAGCTCGGCGTCGAGCTGGTCGGCGAAGGCGCGGGCGTCGTCGACCCGTGCCCGTAGTCGGGCGAGCTCGTCCACGACGAGGCCGCGGAACTCGCCCAGGCGCGTCAGCAGCTCGGGCCGGGTGCTGCTGGGCAGGTCCGGCTGGTCGAGCTGCTCGCGGACGTCGATGAGGTCGCGCATCTGCTCGAGGGTGAAGCCGAGCGGCTTCATCTGCTTGATCAGCAGCAGGTGGGCGACGGCGTCCTCGTCGTACAGTCGGAAGCCTCCGGCGCTTCGCTCGGCTGCCGGGAGGAGGCCGACCTCCTCGTAGTGGCGGATGGTGCGCAGGCTGAGGCCGGTGCGGTGGGCGACCTCGCCGATCTGCATCACGGCGGTGTCGGACGGTCGGTCACGCGGCTCCTGTCGCTGGGGCGGTCGGCACGCGAACAGCCGGTCAGCGAGCAATCCTACCCTCACGTGAGGGTAGGTCGTGACCAGCGAGACGGCGGCGGGGCGCCGACCGCGCTCTCCTCGATGCGGTCGTGGCTGCCGACCCGGGGGTGCAGCGCGGGGTCGCCGTCCGTGTTGTTGAGGGTGGGCGACCCCGACCAGGTCGTGCAGGCCCGAGCCCGGATCGGCCTCGGTCCGCCGAGGCCGTGAGCGCCTTCTTCGTCGTCGGACCGGGCTACAGCGACGACGTCACGAGCGCCGCGGCGAGCAGCCCGACGAACACGCCCGTCGTGATCAGCGGGCGCGCGAGGGGCATCGGCCGGTCGTCCTCGTCGACCTTGCGCGCGTACCACTGGATCCACACACCGAGGGTGAGCGCGAAGGCGATCGCGGCCAACCAGGTGAGTCCGTCGGAGAGCACGCCTCATCGTCCGCGCTGGCCGAGCCCCTGTCGAGGGCTGGGTCAGGCGTCCTGCTCGACCTCGGCGAGCCAGTCGCGCTTGACCTCGCGCCAGCGCTCGTCGGTCATCGTCCGGCGCCAGTAGGGCGAGACCGAGAGCGCCTCTCGCGCAACGGCTCGCTCGCCCAGCAGGTGCCTGCGGACGGCGCGGGTCTCGACGGCCTCGCCGTGCACGAACGCGCGGACGTCGTCGAACGGTCGGTCGATCGCCGCCACGGCGTCGACCAGCGCGTCCTCCGCAGGTCCGGTGAGCGACGACCGGTGCACCCAGACCACCTCGACGTCGCCGGGGCCGGTGAGGTCGAGCTCGTGCTCCGGCCCGTCGACGAGCAGGACGGCGACGGCGACCTCTCCCGGCGCGAGGGCGTCGAGCGAGGCGGCGATCGCCGGCAGCGCGCTCTCGTCGCCGACCATCAGGTGCCAGGCCGCTGCGGGCTCGGGCCGGTACGCGCCGCTCGGCCCGGTGAGCTGCAGCAGGTCGCCGGGTCGGGCGGCCTGCGCCCAGCGGCCGGCGGTGCCCTCGTCACCGTGCACGACGAAGTCGATCGTCAGCCGGCGGGAGGCCTCGTCCCAGGCGCGGACCGAGAACCGCCGCGGCACCGGCCAGGCGTCGCGGTCGAGCGAGCGCGCCTCGGCGAGGTCGAACGGCACCGCGTACGGCGCCTGCGGCGGGACGAACAGCAGGTTCACGTAGGCGTCGGTCCACGGCGCCATCGAGAACTCGTCCAGGCCGTCGCCGCCCAGCACCACGCGCACCAGCGTCGGCGTCAGCCGCTCCACCTGCTCGACCGTCCCGTGCACCGCGACTCCTCTCGGCCGACCCGCTGACTTAGGTCACCCTAACCGTCAGCCGAGCAGGGTCGTGACCGGGTCCCGCGCGAGCAGCCAGCCGCCCAGCACGGCGCAGCCGAGGCACACCAGCGCGAACAGCGACGTCCACACCACGCCGGGCAGGTGCGTCAGCCCGGCGAGCTGGTCGGCGTCGGACCCGGCCCCACGACCACGACGGCGGGACGCCGCGAGCTCGAGCACGGGACGCACCGCGGCCAGGAGCAGGAACCAGGTGAGCGCGAGGGCGAACGCCTGCTGCCACACGTCCGGCAGGTACCAGGCGGCGCCGACCAGGACGGCCCCCACGACGAGCACCGACCACAGGCCGAACCAGTTGCGCACCTGCAGCAGCAGCAGGACGAGCGCGACGAGCAGGCCGGCGAGCACCGCGAGCACGTAGCCGCGCACCAGCACCCCCGCGCAGGCCAGGCCGAGCAGCGCCGGGGCCGGGTAGCCGCTGGCCAGGGTCAGGACGGCGCCGAACCCTCGACGCGGGCCGCGCGACAGGGTCAGCCCCGAGGAGTCGGCGTGCAGCCGCACCCCGTGCAGGCGGCGCCCGGAGACGAACGCGGCGAGCGCGTGGCCGCCCTCGTGCACGAGCGTCACCGCGTGCCGCACCACCGGCCAGGTCGCACGGGGCAGCACCACGAGCAGCGCGACGGCGAACGCCCCGAGCACCACCGGCCACGGCGGCGCCGCCGCCGGCGTCGTCACCCGCTCCCACCAGACGTCCACCGTCTCGTCACCCTCTCGTCGGCCGGTCGACGGACGAACCGGGGCAGACCACGCAGTCCGGTACGACCGATCGGGTCGAGCCTCGCGGATCCGTCCGAACCGCTTCCGCTCACCCTGCGTCACCCCGCATCATCGCGCCATGGCCGGATTCCGCCGCGGGGCGCGGAGACCCGGGCGGCAGTCGCAGGTCGCGGCGCGCGCCCTGGCGCTGCGCCGACGCTTCCCGGGGCTGCGGGGGCTGATCGCCTTCACCGCCCTCAGCGTCGTGGCGTCCTGGTCGCTGTCGAGCCTGACGTACCTGGTGATCGACCCCGGGATGTTCACGTCCGTGCTCGGCCAGGTGCTCCCGGTCGTGACGCCGATCGCTCTGGCGATGCCCGTCTACTGGGTGCTGTTCACCCTCGTCGACGACCTCGACGCCGAGATCGCCCGCCGCGAGCAGTCCGAGGCGGTGCTGCGGCGGCACGCCGGCCAGGACGAGCTGACGGGCCTGCCCAACCGCCGCGCGCTGATCTCCGACCTCGCCGAGCGGCTGGCCGACGGCACCGTCGAGGCGGTCGCGATGTTCGATCTCGACCACTTCAAGGCGGTCAACGACCAGCACGGCCACGCGGCCGGCGACCGGGCCCTGGTCGCGGTGGCGCAGGCCGCGAGCGCCGCCGTCGGCGACCAGGGCATGGTCAGCCGGCTCGGTGGTGAGGAGTTCGCCGTCGTGGTGCACCGCGGTGCCGACGTCCTGGAGGAGCTGCTCGCCCGCGTGCTGGAGCTGGTCCGCGGGGCCGGGCTCCCCTCTGGGACGACGGCCTCGATCGGCGCGACCCTCGTGCGTCCGGGCGACACCGTCGACTCCGCCCTGCTGCGGGCCGACGGGCTGCTGTACCGCGCCAAGGCCGCCGGGCGCGACCGCGTGGTCCTCGACCCGGACGACGACGTCGCCGCCTCCGAGGGCGCGTCGGAGTCCGCCTGAGCGTCCCGCCCCCTGGGACGGGTGGCCCGCAGGTCGGACCGCCCCCGGCTCCCGGCCGTCCGGCTGGGATGATCCCGAGGTGACGGCGGCCGCGCGAGAGACCCCTCGGGAGACCTCTCGCGAGACCTCCGGGCTGGTCGCGGACCTGCGCGCCGCCGGGGTGGGCGAGGTCGACGGCTCCACCCGCCGCCGGGCGGAGTACGCCACCGACGCGTCGAACTACCGGGTCCTGCCCGCCGTCGTCGCCTTCCCTCGTCACGCCGACGACGTGCTCGCCGCGCTCGACGTGGCGCGGCGCACGGGCACCCCGCTCACCGTCCGCGGAGCCGGGACGTCGATCGCCGGCAACTCGATCGGTCCCGGCATCGTCCTGGACACCTCCCGGTACCTGAACCGGGTGCTCGACGTCGACCCGGCGGCGCGGACGGCCCGGGTCGAGCCCGGCGCGGTGATGGCGACCCTGCAGCTGGCGGCGGCCCCGCACGGCCTGCGGTTCGGCCCCGACCCGTCGACGTGGACCCGCGCCACCCTCGGCGGGATGATCGGCAACAACGCCTGCGGCCCGCACGCCGTGGCGTACGGCAAGACCGCCCAGAACGTTCGCTCGCTCGACTGGGTCGACGGCACCGGGCGTCGCTGGACGGCGGGGTCGGGCGACGCGCGCCTTCAGCGCCGTCCCCGGACTGGCCGACCTCGTCGGTGCCGAGCTGGCCCTGCTGCGCACCGAGCTCGGCCGGTTCGGCCGCCAGGTGTCGGGCTACTCGCTCGAGCACCTGCTCCCGGAGAACGGGTCCCACCTCGCGCGCGCCCTCGTCGGCACCGAGGGCACCTGCGGTCTCCTGCTCGAGGCCGAGCTCGACCTCGTGCCGGTGCCGTCGGCCCCGACGCTGGTGGTGCTCGGCTACCCCGACATGCCCGCTGCGGCTGACGCCGTCCCCGCCCTGCTCGCGCACCGACCGCTCGCGATCGAGGGCATGGACGCGCGGCTGGTCGAGCTCGTCCGCCGCCACCGGGGGCCGGCGAACGTCCCGGAGCTCCCACCGGGAGGCGGCTGGCTGATGGTGGAGGTCGGCGGTCCCGACCAGGCGGCGGCCCTCGTCGCCGCGCAGGCGCTCGCGGCCGACGCCGGCACCAGGGCCCTGCGGATCCTGCCCGCCGGCCCGGAAGCCGCTGCGCTGTGGCGGATCCGCGAGGACGGTGCCGGTCTGGGCGGCCGCACGCCCAGCGGTGCGCAGGGCTGGCCGGGGTGGGAGGACGCCGCGGTGCCCCCGGAGCGGCTCGGCACCTACCTGCGCGAGTTCGAGGCGCTGATGGCCGAGCACGGTGTCGACGGCCTGGTCTACGGCCACTTCGGCGACGGCTGCGTGCACGTGCGGATCGACCTGCCGCTGGCCGACGCGCCGCAGCGGATGCGACCCTTCATCACCGACGCCGCGCGGCTCGTCGCCTCGCACGGCGGGTCGTTCTCCGGCGAGCACGGCGACGGCCGCGCCCGCAGCGAGCTCCTCCCGCTGATGTACTCGCCCGAGGCGGTCGCGCTGTTCGGTCGGTTCAAGCACCTGCTCGACCCGAGCGGACTGCTCAACCCCGGGGTGCTCGTCGCGCCCCGCCCCCTCGACGCCGACCTGCGACGTCCCGGCGCGCGACCGCTGCTCGCGTCCGGCGGGTTCCCGTTCGGGCACGACGGCGGGGACGTCACCACCACCGTGCACCGCTGCACCGGCGTCGGTAAGTGCCGGGCCGACCTGTCCGGCAGCGGCGGCTTCATGTGCCCGTCGTACCTGGCCACCAAGGACGAGAAGGACTCCACCCGCGGACGGGCGCGCGTCCTGCAGGAGATGGCGAACGGCTCTGTGCTGCAGCAGGGTTGGGCGTCGCCGGAGGTGCACGAGGCGCTCGACCTCTGCCTGTCGTGCAAGGCCTGCGCCAGCGACTGCCCCACCGGCATCGACATGGCGACGTACAAGTCCGAGGCGCTGTACCAGACCTACCGCGGCAAGGTCCGTCCGCTGCGGCACTACCTGCTCGGCCAGCTGCCGCGGTGGGCCCGGCTGGCGGGCGTCGCCCCCGCGCTGGCCAACGTCCCGATGGGGATCGGTCTGCTGCGGAAGCCGTTGCTGCGCCTGGGCGGCATGGACCCGCGCCGCTCGGTGCCCCTCTTCGCGGTGGAGCCGTTCCGTCGCTGGCGCACCCGGCACGCGCCGGCCGGCGACGGCACCCGCGGCGAGGTGCTGCTCTGGGTCGACTCGTTCTCCGACTCCTTCGACCCGGACGTCGCCAAGGCCGCGATCAGGTTGCTCGAGTCGGCGGGCTACGCGGTGAGACTGCCTGCGGGACACGCCTGCTGCGGCCTCACCTGGATCTCGACCGGGCAGCTCGACGGCGCCCGTGCCCGGCTGCGCGGCCTGCTCGACCAGCTGGCGCCGTGGGCCGGGAGAGGCGTCCCGGTGGTCGGCCTGGAGCCGTCGTGCACGGCGACGCTGCGTACCGACCTGCCCGAGCTGCTGCCCGACGACCCGAGGTCGGTGGCGGTCGCACGCGCCACCACCACCCTGGCCGAGCTGCTCGAGGGCGCCCGGGCGGGCGGTTGGCAGCCGCCCTCGCTCGACGGCGTCACCGTCCTCGCGCAGCCGCACTGCCACCAGCACGCCACCGTCGGGTACGGCGCCGACACGGCGCTGCTGCGGGCGGCCGGCGCGGAGGTGTCGACGGTGGCCGGCTGCTGCGGCCTCGCCGGCAACTTCGGCATGGAGGCCGGGCACTACGAGGTGTCGGTGGCGGTGGCGGAGAACGGGGTGCTGCCAGCGCTGCGGGCCGCTGCTCCCGGCACGGTGCTCCTGGCCGACGGCTTCTCGTGCCGCACCCAGGTGGCCGACCTCGCCGGAGCGCCGTCGACCACCCTCGCCCAGCTGCTCGCGTCCCACCTCTGACCGCGCCTGCGGGCAGTCACCACCAGGTCAGGCCGGGAGCGGCCGTCCTGGTGACAACTTCGTCCCGGGGGTTGACATCGAGTAAGTTAAGACCCTGTACTAACCAGCGTGACGACGAGGCGCGCAGAGCGGCGACCGGCCCGGGCCGGCGCCAAGGTGCTCCCCGAGGACGTCCGCCGGCACAACCGGGTGCTGGTGCTGCAGACCCTGTTCGACAGCGGTCCGGCCTCGCGGGCCGACCTCGCCCGCTCCACCGGCCTCACCCGGGTCACCGTCAGCGACCTCGTGGCCGAGCTGCTCGCCGAGGACCTGGTCACCGAGCTCGGCGCCCGTCCGGGCACCCGCGTCGGCAAGCCCGCCACGCTGGTGGGCCTGCGGCACGACGCGTGCCAGGTGGTGGCCGTCGACCTGAGCGAGCCCACCCGCTTCCACGGCGCCGTCGCCGACCTCGCCGGCGAGATCGGCGTGCGCGCCGAGCTCGACCTCGCCGGCCGCCGGGGCCCGGACGCGGTCGCCCTGGTCGAGGACCTGTGCCGCGGGCTGGTGGCCGAGGCGCACCGTCCGGTGCTGGGCATCGGCGTCGCCAGCCCCGGTCTGGTCGACGACGACGGCGTGGTGCTGCAGGCGCCGAACCTCGGCTGGTCGGCGCTGCCGCTGGCCCGGCTGCTCGGCGAGCGGCTCGACCAGCCGGTGCACGTGGCCAACGACGCCAACACCGCGGTGATGGGGGAGTACACCTTCGGGCGCAGCGCCAGCCACGCGCTGATGCTGGTGCGGGTGGGTCGCGGTGTGGGTGCCGGGCTCGTCCTCGACGGGCAGCTGCTCGCGGGCCAGCACCTGGCCGCCGGCGAGATCGGGCACCTCGTGGTCGACGAGAAGGGTGCCGCCTGCGCGTGCGGCCGCACCGGCTGCCTGGAGACCGTGCTCTCCGTGCCGTCGCTGCGGGCCCAGCTCGAGGGCCGCACCGGCGCCGCGGCCACCAGGGTCCTCACCCGCGCGGGCCGTCACCTCGGCGTCGCGCTGGCCCCGGTGCTGAGCGCGCTCGACCTGCGCGAGGTGGTGCTCAGCGGGCCGGCCGACCTGCTCGACGGCCCGCTGTCGCAGGCGGCGCTGGAGACGCTCCGTGAACGGTGCATGCCCGTGGTCGGCGAGGACGTCCAGCTGCGGATGCCGACGCACGGCGACGACGTCGTGCTCACGGGGGCCGCAGGACTCGTGCTGTCCGGGCAGCTCGGGGTGACGTAGCAGGTTCGGAACGAGAAGCAGTGCGGTGCAGCAGATCCGATCGGGGACGTCCGGTGCCCGGTGGTGACCGTCGTAGGAGGAACATCGTGAAGACAGCTCGACTGGCGGCGCTCTGCGCGGCCACCCTGATGGCGCTCACCGCCTGCGGCGGCGGCGGCACCGACACCGCCGGCGGCACCGGCTCGGACGACGGCGCCGCTCCCGTCGAGCAGATCCGGGTCTGGCTGGTGGGTACCGACACCCCGCAGGAGGCGCGCGACTACCTCGAGACCGAGTTCGAGAAGGCCCACGAGGGAACCGATCTGGTGATCGAGGAGCAGGTCTGGGACGGCCTGGTCGACAAGCTGACGACCTCGCTCTCCGGCAGTGACAGCCCCGACGTCGTCGAGGTCGGCAACACCCAGGCGGTCGCGTTCACCTCCGTCGGTGCGTTCATGGACCTGTCCGACAAGAAGGAGGAGCTCGGCGGCGAGGAGCTGCTCGAGGGCTTCGTCGAGTCGGGCACGTACGACGGCACCTTCTACGCGGCGCCGTACTACGCGGGCTCGCGCCTGGTGTTCTACCGCAAGGACCTGCTGGCCGGCGCGGGCCTCGAGGTGCCGCAGACGCTGGAGGACTACGTGGCCGCGGGCAAGCAGCTGCGCGACGTCAACGGCGCCGGTCAGTTCTCCGGCATCTACTTCCCCGGCCAGGACTGGCGCAACGCGCTGCCCTACATCTGGGCCGCCGGCGGCGACCTCGCCGTGCAGGAGGGCGACACCTGGAAGGGCTCGCTGTCCACGCCCGAGTCGATCGAGGGCCTGGAGATGGTGCAGAAGGTGATGACCGACGCGTCCGGCGCCGCCAAGGACGGCAACGAGGTCGACCCGCAGGTTCCGTACTGCGCGAACCAGATCGGCATGCTCTCGGCGCCGGGCTGGGTCCAGGGCAGCATCCTCGCGCCCGAGACCGGTTGCCCCGAGGCGGAGGCGAACCTCGGCGTCTTCGCCCTCCCGGGGCAGACCGCGGGCGAGACCGCCCCGATCTTCCTCGGTGGCTCCAACATCGCCGTGGCCGCCAAGTCGAAGGCGCCCGACCTGGCCTACGACGCGCTGAAGATCATGCTCAGCGACGAGTACCAGACGATCATGGCGCAGAACAACCTGGTGCCGGCCAAGACCGCCCTCATCTCCGCGATGCCCGACGGGCCCACGAAGGAGGCGACGGAGGCGGCTGCGAGCAACACCAAGCTGACCCCTGCCGCCCCCGGGTGGGCGAACGTCGAGTCGGACAAGATCCTCGAGGACCTGTTCGTCAAGATCGCGCAGGGCGGCGACGTCGCCGCGCTGGCAGCCGAGGCCGACGAGAAGATCACGGCGGCGCTCAACCGCTGACCCCTCCGCAGCTGTCAGAACCACGCCCTCGTCGGCGGGGGTGTGGTTCTGACAGCTCGGGGGAGGACCCGACGCACCCATGCACCGACGACGGCGGAGGAGGGACGGCATGAGCACGCAGGCACCGTCGCCGGTCCGCCTCGTCACCGGGGCCGCGCCGGGGCACCCCGTCGGTGCCCCGCCGGCCGGTCGCGTCGCGCGGCTGCGGTCGGGGTGGTTCCCCCGGCTGCTCCTGCTGCCCTCGGTCGTGGTGCTGCTGGTGCTCACCGGCTGGCCGCTCGCGCGGCTGCTGGTGATGTCGACCCAGGAGTACGGGCGGGCGCAGGTGTTCGGCCAGCCGGCCGAGTTCGTCGGGCTGGAGAACTACCGCGCCGTCCTCTCCGACCCGACGTTCTGGAAGGTCCTCGGTCGCAGCATCGCGTTCTGCGCCGTGAACGTGACGCTCACGATGGTGATCGGGATGCTCGTCGCGCTGCTGCTCACCCGGCTCGGGACGCTGATGCGGATCACCGTCACGGTCGGGCTGCTGATGGCCTGGGCGATGCCGGCCCTGACGGCCATGGTCATCTGGGGCTGGATGTTCGACACCGACTACGGCGTCGTCAACCACGCGCTCACCAGCCTCGGCGGCGACTTCACCGGCCACTCGTGGTTGATCGAGCCGCTGTCGTTCTTCGGCGTGGCGACGGTCGTGATCACCTGGCAGTCGGTGCCGTTCGTGGCGTTCACCCTCTACGCGGCGCTCACGCAGGTGCCGGGCGAGCTGCTGGAGGCCGCCCAGCTCGACGGCGCCGGCCCGTGGCAGCGGTTCACGAACGTCATGATGCCGATCCTGCGACCCGTGGTGATGGTGCTGACCGTGCTCCAGATCATCTGGGACCTCAAGGTCTTCACCCAGATCTTCGCCCTGCAGGACGCCGGCGGCATCTCGTCGGAGACCTCGACGATCGGCGTGTACATCTACCAGGTGGGCGTCGCGCAGGGAAACTTCGACACCGGGAGCGCCATCGCGGTGATCCTCGTCGTGATCATGCTCGCGGCGTCGTTCGTCCACGTGAACCGGGTGCTGCGGGAGGAGACGGCGTGATCCTCGCTCCCCGCCGCGCCGTCGAGCGCGTGGTGCTCACCGTCCTCGCCCTGGTCGTGCTGGTCTGCTCGGTGTTCCCCGTGTACTGGATGCTCAGCACCTCGCTGCTGCCGAACAACCTGATCCGCAACGTGACGCCGACGTACGCGCCGGTCGAGCCGACGCTCGACCACTACCGCACGGTGCTCCAGGGAGACAGCCAGTTCCCGTTCCCCGACGCACTGAGGACCTCCTTGCTCGTCACCGGCCTCACGGTCGTGGCGGCGCTGGTCATCGCGCTCCTGGCGGCGCTGGCCGTCACCCGCTTCCAGTTCCTCGGCCGACGGACGTTCGTGATGGTCGTGCTGGTGGTGCAGATGATCCCCGGCGAGGCGATGATCATCTCGCTGTTCCGGATGCTCGACGGCTGGCAGCTGACCAACACGGTCCTCGGCCTGACGGCGGTGTACGTCGCCACGGTGCTGCCCTTCACGATCTGGACGCTGCGCGGCTTCGTCGCGGGCATACCGGTGGAGCTCGAGGAGGCCGCGATGATCGACGGCTGCAGCCGGCTGCGGTCGTTCCGCTCGATCACGTTGCCGCTCATCGGCCCCGGCCTGGTGGCCACCGGCGTGTTCGCGATCATCCAGGCGTGGAACGAGTTCGTGATCGCCCTGGTGCTGATGAACCGTCCGGACCACCTCACCCTCCCGGTCTGGCTGCGCTCCTTCCGCCAGGTCAACAGCGGCACCGACTGGGGCGCGATCATGGCCGGCTCGACCCTGATGACGATCCCCGTCATCGTCTTCTTCCTCCTCGTGCAGTCGCGGATGGCCTCCGGCCTGGTGTCCGGGGCAGTGAAGGGCTGACAGTGACCGACTCGACTCCTGGCCGCCTCGCCCACCAGGTGCTGATGGGCGCCTTCGACGGGCCGGTGCTGCCCGACCGCACCCGTCGCGAGCTCGACCGCGGCCTCGGCTCGGTGTGCCTGTACGGCGCCAACCTGGTGGGACCGGGCGGCAGCCGGACGCAGGTCGGCCGCCTGACCGCCGAGCTGCACGGCGCCGCCGGCCCGGTGCTGGTGTGCGTCGACGAGGAGGGCGGGGACGTGACGCGCCTGCACTACGGCGAAGGCAGCCCGCACGCGGGCGCTGCCGTTCTCGGACGCGTGGACGACCTCGAGCTGACCCGTTCGGCTGCGACGGCTCTCGGCCACGACCTGCGCGACGTCGGGGTCGACCTCGATCTCGCCCCGGTCGTCGACGTCAACTCCGAGCCGGACAACCCCGTGATCGGCACCCGCAGCTTCGGCGCGGACCCCGACGCTCGCGTCGCGGCACACCACGGCCTGGGTCGAGGGGCTCCAGGGCGCCGGGGTGGCGGCCTGCGTCAAGCACTTCCCCGGCCACGGCGCGACGGTGGTCGACTCCCACGTCGGGCTGCCCACCGTCGACGTCGACGTCGCGCGCCTGGCCGCCCGCGACCTGCCGCCGTTCGTCGCCGCCGCCCGCGCCGGCGCCGTGGCGGTGATGACCTCGCACGTGCTGGTCCCCGCGCTCGACCCGATGTGGCCGGCGACCCTGAGCGCGCCGGTGCTGGCGATGCTCCGGCGCGAGCTGGGCGACGACGTCCTCGTCGTCACCGACGCGCTGGACATGGCCGGAGCCAGTGCGGGACGCGGCATCCCGGCCGCCGCGGTGCTCGCGCTGCGGGCGGGGGCGGACCTGCTCTGCCTCGGGCCGGCGCACACCGGCGACGAGACCGACGACGTCGTCGCGGCCGTCCTCGCGGCGGTCGTGTCCGGCGAGCTGCCCGCGCAGCGGCTGGAGGAGGCGGCGGCGCGGGTCGAGCAGGCGCAGCGCTGGGTGGCCGCGGCGCGGTCGGTGCCCTTCGCGGCTCCCGACCTCTCCCACTCCCGGAGCGGCGGCCGAGCGCGCCCTCGAGGTGCACGGGGCGGTCCCCGCCCTCGCGGCGGCCGAGGTGGTGCGGTTCGACGCCGGCACCAACCCCGCGGTCGGGCAGGTGCCGTGGGGCATCGCACCGCAGGGCGTGCTGCTCGGGCGGGAGCGGGTGCGCGACGTGCGCGAGGGCGACCCGCTGCCGTCCGGTGACGCACCCGTCGTGGCGCTCGTCCGCGAGGCGCACCGCCACCCGTGGGTGGTGGCCGGCCTCCGCTCGCTCGCTGCTGACGGCCGCGCGGTCGTGGTGGTGGAAACCGGCTGGCCCGCAGACGATCTCGAGTCGCGGATCGAGGGCGTGACGGCGGTCGTCCGCACCTGGGGCGGGGGTGCGGCGTCGGCCCGTGCTGTCGACGACCTGCTCCAGAGGGCGGCGCGGTGACACCGCGGGTGGTGCTCGGCGTCGACGTGGGGGGGTCCAAGGTGCTCGCCCTCGCGGTCGACCATCAGCTGCGCGTCCTGGGTCGCCAGCGGGTCGGCACCCGACCTGGTGCGGCCGGGATCCGCACCAGCGTGGGCGAGGCCGTCGACGGCGCGCTGGCCGCTGCCGGGCTGGCGCTGCACGACGTCGTGGGGACCGGCGTCGGCGTCCCGGGCGTCGTGGCGCCCGGGACCGGAGAGGTCTCGCACGCGGTCAACCTCGGTCTCGGACGCGAGACCGTCGACCTGGCAGGGCTCCTCGCCGACGTCGCCCCTGGACCGGTGGTGGTCGAGAACGACGTCAACGCCGCCGCCGTCGGCGTGCACGCGTCCGACCCGGGCGCCGGCGACGTGGCGCTGCTCAGCATCGGCACCGGTCTGGCGGCGGGCCTGGTCGTCGACGGCGCGCTGCACCGGGGGAGCACCGGCGTGGCCGGTGAGATCGGGCACCTGCGGGTCGACCCGCAGGGACCGCTCTGCGGGTGCGGCCAGCGCGGCTGCCTGGAGGCCGTCTCGTCCGGCCAGGCACTGGCCCGGGAGTGGCCGGTGCCGTCGGGCACGTCGGTCGCCCACGCGGTCTGGAGCGCCGCCGACGGCGGGTCGCGCCGGGCGCAGTCGCTGCGGAACCGGTTCGTCGGTGGTCTCGCCGCCGCCGTGCGCACGCTCGTGCTGAGCTGGGACGTTCCTCGCGTGGTGCTCGCCGGCGGCGTCGCCGACCTCGGCGAACCGCTGGCCGAGGCGGTGCGGCGGCGGCTCGCCGACGAGGCGCTCGACGCCGACCTGCTGCAGGCCCTGCACCTGCCCGCCCGGGTGTCGGTGCTCCCGGGGTCGCTGCGTGACGTCGGTGCGCTCGGCGCGGCCCGGTCCGCCATCACCTCCGCCGGGCGGGGCGCCACCGTGCTCCGCCTCGCCGCCGGCGCCGGCGAGTAGGGACGCGCGATGGAGGTCCTCGTCCTACCGGACGCCGCCGCCGTGGCCCGGACAGCGGCCGACGTCGTGCAGGACCTGGTCGCGCGCAAGCCGGCGGCAGTCCTCGGCCTGGCGACCGGATCGAGCGTGCTGCCCCTCTACGAGGAGCTCGGCGCACGGGTCGCCGCCGGCACGTTCTCGCTGCGCGAGGCAGGTGGGTTCCTGCTCGACGAGTACGTGGGGCTGCCCGCCGGCCACCCGCAGGCGTACCGGCAGGTGATCGCCACCGAGCTGCTCAGCCGCGTCGACCTCGATCCCGGGTCGGTGCACGGACCGGAGGCCGAGCTGGACGACGTCGACGCCGCCTGCGCCGCCTACGAGCGGGCGATCCGCGACGCCGGCGGCATCGACCTCCAGCTGCTCGGCATCGGCTCCGACGGGCACCTCGCGTTCAACGAGCCCGGCTCCTCGCTCTCGTCGCGCACCCGGATCAAGACCCTCACCGAGCGCACCCGCGGCGACAACGCCCGGTTCTTCGACGACGCGCAGCAGGTGCCTCGGCACGTCCTCACCCAGGGGCTCGGCACGATCCTGGAGGCGCGTCACCTGCTGCTGCTCGCGACCGGCGAGCGCAAGGCGGAGGCGGTGGCGGCCATGGTCGAGGGACCGCTCGCGGCGCGGTGCCCGGCGTCGGTGCTGCAGCTGCACCGCTACGCCACCGTCCTGGTCGACCCGGCGGCGGCGTCGGGGCTCGAGCTGGTCGACTACTACCGCGAGGTCGCGGCCGGCAAGCCCTCCTGGCAACGCTCCGGACCACCCCCGCCGCTCTGCTAGTTTCGCTGCGTCCGAGGGGAGCGGCCCGGTCGACGGGCTGCCAGGGGAGGGGTCGATGGCTCAGCTGAGGACCAACGGTCGTCGGGTGCTCGAGGCGCACCTGCAGAACGACGCGGTCAGGGCCGTGAGCGGCTCGATGGTGGCCTACGAGGGCCAGGTGCAGTTCAAGAGCGCCGGTTTCGGCGGCGGCGACGGGCTGATGGCAGGCATCAAGCGCAAGGCGACGGGTGAGTCGCTGACGCTGATGGAGTGCCAGGGCAGCGGCGTCGTGTACTTCGCGCTCGACGCCCAGGACATCACGCTCGTCGACCTCAACAACGACACGCTGCAGGTCGAGTCGCGCCAGCTGCTGGCGATGGCGGGCAACCTGCGCACCGACATCAAGTTCGCCGGCGTCCGCGGCGCCACCACCGGTCAGGGCCTGTTCACCACCACGGTGAGCGGCATGGGCCAGGTGGCGATCCTGTCGGCCGGCGGCCCGCTCATCGGGCTCGAGGTCAACGGGCAGAACCCGCTCGTGGTCGACCCGGACGCGTTCGTCGCGGCCCGTGGTCAGCTCAACCAGTCGTTCATCACCGACGTCTCGTGGGCCAACGTCATCGGCGAGGGGAGCGGCGAGCCGTTCTCCCTGCGCTGGGACGGACAGGGCGTCGTCTACATCCAGCCGGCCGAGCGCTGAGGGGGACGCGGTGTTCGAGAAGGTCAACAGCAAGGTCGTCAAGGTCAACCTCGCGCAGAGCGGGAACGTCCTGGCCCGCAAGGGCGCGATGCTGTTCTACAGCGGCGACGTGAGCTTCGTGCCGGCCAACGCGGGCGGGATGGCCGCAGGCGGCGGGATGCCGTCGATGGGCGGAATCGCCGGGATGGCGGGCCGCGCGATGGCGGGCGAGAACGTCGTGATGATGGCGGCACAGGGCCAGGGCGAGGTGCACTACGGCCGCGCCGGTCTGCACGTCACCATCGTCCAGCTCACCGGCAACACGCTCGTGGTGGAGGCGAGCCGGCTGCTCGCGCACACGGCGAACCTGCAGTCGTCGGTGGTGTCGCTGTCCTCCGGCGGCTCCGGCGGCGGCGGGCTGCGGGGGATGATCCGCGGCGCCGTCACCGGCCAGGGCATGTTCACCACCCAGCTGTCCGGCATGGGCTCCGCCGTGCTGCTCAGCCACGGCGGCACCATCGAGCTCCCGGTGCGCCCGGGCGGCGGCACGGTCGTCGACCCGCAGGCGTACGTCGGGCACACCGGCAACGTCCGGGTCGACATGTCCGCCAACGTCGGGTGGCGCGACGCCGTCGGACGCGGTGCGGGAGAAGCCATCCAGCTCAAGCTCGACGGCGACGGCGTCGTCTACGTGCAGGCATCGGAGCAGAAGCTATGACGACGATCCACACCGCCCAGTCGCTGCCGGACAACGACAACGTCCCGGACAACCCGTACTCGTGGTCGCTGGAGATGAACCCGGGACGCCCGTGGTTCATGTCCAAGGGAGCGATGATCGCGTTCTACGGCCAGGTGCAGTTCCAGGCCGTCCGGGCCCGGGGCCTGTCCGGCGCGATGATGCACATGGTGGCCAGCCAGTTCTCCTCGCCGCTGTATGCCCAGGACTGGGTGGTGGCCGAGGGTCACGGCAAGCTCGTCATCGGCGACCGCGGCTTCGAGATCAACTCCTACGACCTCGAGGCCGGCAACCTGACGATCAAGGCCTCGAACCTGCTGGCCTTCGACAGCGGCCTCACGCTCAACCAGTCGATCGTCCCCGGCTTCGTCACGCTGGTCGGTACCGGACGCTTCCTCGCCTCCTCGTCCGGCGCGGTGATGTTCGCCGAGCCGCCGCTGCGGGTCGACCCCGAGGCGCTGCTCGGCTGGGCCGACTGCCCGAGCCCGAGCCACCACTACGACGCGGGCTGGATGCAGGGTTTCCTCGGCGGCGCGATGGCGATGTTCGGTGCCTCGTCGGGCGAGGAGCGGCAGTTCGACTTCACCGGTGAGGGGACGATCCTGATCCAGTCGAGCGAGGCCGTGCGCAACGACCGCGACATCGTGACGACCATCGAGGGCCAGCTCGGCCTGGTGGGACCCGGTGGGCTGCAGCGCATCCAGACCTCGATCCAGCAGCGGCTGCAGCAGCAGAGCCAGTACTAGACCGCCTGGCGGCAGGTGGCGCACAGGCCGGTGAGGGCCACGTGGTCGGCCTCGAGAACGAAGCCGGTGCGTTCCTCGACCTGGCGGGTCGCGTCGTCGAGCAGGCCCGCCGGCAGGTCGACCACCGTCCCGCAGCCGCGGCAGCGTGCGTGCAGGTGCGGCGCGCCGTCGGCCAGGTGGTAGGCGGTGGTGCCGTGCGAGGAGTGCACGTGGGTCACGACGCCGAGCTCGGCGAGGGTGTCGAGCGTCCGGTAGACCGTCGCCCGGTGCACCGGGTCGGGGCCGGACGCCACGGCGTTCGCGACGGCGTCGGCGCTCGGGTGCCCCTCGAGCGCGGCGAGCGCCTCGATCACCGCCAGCCGGGGACGGGTGACCCGCTGCCCGCGCCCGCGCAGCAGCCGGGCCGCCGCCTGCGCCGCTCCCGTAGCCGTGCTCACGGCTCCAGGGTGGCACGCGCGGCGGTCCGCCGCGGGCGGGCGCCGAGCACCAGCAGGGCCGCCAGCGCCGTGGTGAGCGGGATCGCGGCCACCAGGCCGATCGAGCCGACCAGCGTGCGCACCACCTCCTCGGCGATCTCGGCGCTGGTGATGGTCTGGCCGACGGGCCGGTCGTACACGGAGATGAGCAGCAGGGTGGGGAGCGCGGCGCCCGCGTAGGCGAAGGCGATCGTGTAGACGGTGGAGGCCAGGTGGTCGCGCCCGATCCGCATGCCCGAGGTGAACAGCTCACGGAACCGCATCTGCGGCGCCATCTGCCGCAGCTCCCAGACCGCGGACGCCTGGGTGATCGTCACGTCGTTGAGCACTCCGAGCCCTGCGAGGATGACGCCGCAGAGGATGAGGCCGGACAGGTCGGGCAGACCGGTGACCTGGCGCAGCTCGAACCCCAGCTCCGAGCCCGAGCCGTCGAGGTGGCTGGCCGCCGTCGCCCACGTGGCGATCGTGGCCGTGATGCCGAGCCCGGCCACCGTCCCGATCAGCGCCGCGGTGGTCTTCGCCGTGAAACCGTGTGCGGCGTAGAGGATCACGGTCATGATCGCGACCGAGCCGAGCAGCGCGACGAGCACCGGGTTGGTGCCCTGCGACAGCGCCGGGAGCATGAACAGGAACACGGTGGCGTAGCCCACACCGAGGCCGAGGACGGCTGCGACGCCGCGCAACCGGCCGACAGCCACCACCAGCACCGCGAACACGACGGCCAGCGCGCCGAGCGGCAGCCGGCGGTCGTACTCGACCCAGACCCACACCGGCGCACCGGCCTCGGTGCCCTCGTCGTAGGCGGCCAGCAGCACCGCGTCGCCGGCGTCCATGCCCGCGTCGAAGGCGATGATCGGGACCTGCACCTCGACCGTGGACCCGGCGGCGCCGCCGGGGGCGTCGTCCGCGAGCTCGACCCGGGCCGAGGCGCACGCCGCCTCCACCGGGATGCTGCCGTCGGGGAGTCGGTCCTCGGAGAGCCCGGGGCAGAAGCCGGACTCGGCGTCGACGACGGTGCCGCGCACGACCTCGACGCCGTCGAAGGCCACCTGCGACTGGGCCGTGCGCTGCACCCCACCGTGCGGCCAGACCGCGACCATCCCGGCGACCGTGCCGGCCAGGACGAGTGCCACCACGACGCCGAGCGCCCGGTGCGCGCGGGTCGACAAGGTGGTGGCCGGGCCGGCGTCGCCGTGCCGGTGCGAGTGCGCCATCGGTGAACGGGGTGCGTGTGCCGAACGGGCCGTCAGCGGGAGACGGCGTCCTTGAGCCGGCTCCCGGCTGTCACCTTGACGCCGTAGCCGGCGGGGATCTCGAGGGTGGCGCCGGTCTGCGGGTTGCGACCGGTGCGCGCGGCCCGCTCGACCCGCTCGACGCTCAGCAGCCCGGGGAGCTGGACCTTCTCGCCACGACCGACGGCCTCGACCAGCACCTGGTCGAGCTCGGTGAGGACGCGGTCCACCTGTGCCGCGGACAGACCCGCGCGCTGGGCGATGGACGAGACGACTTCCTTGCGGTTCACGGGGCCTCCAGGTGGGGCGGTCGGTGCGTCGGCCGCGCGCCCACCCTAACCGCGCCCCGACGCCGTCGACGGCAAGCCTGCCCGGGACGCACGAAAGGCCCCGACCTTGTGGTCGGGGCCCCTCGCGAGGCTGGTGGTCCGGTCCTGGGACCGGGGTGACGAGCCGATCAGACGGGGCGGACAGCCTCCGCCTGCGGGCCCTTCGGGCCCTGGGTGATCTCGAACTCCACGCGCTGGTTCTCGTCCAGGCTGCGGTAGCCGTCAGCCTGGATGGCCGAGAAGTGCACGAAGACGTCGGCGCCGCCGCCGTCCTGCGCGATGAAGCCGAAACCCTTGTCGGCGTTGAACCACTTGACAGTGCCCTGAGCCATGCTGGCAAATCTCCTTGTGTCGGGCGGTGTTTCAGGTCCGGCACCTCGCCGCACCCCAGGCTGCTGCACCCCGTCGCCGTCCACATCCGGGCCATGAGGCTCGAACACGAAAAACGCCCGTCGGAATCACACTCCGCGGGCGTTCTACAACGTGCCACAAACTGCAACTGCAACCGGGAGCAACGCTAGCACAGGAAGTGCGCTCCGCCAGCCATCGCGCTGTCCGGATCGTCCCCGGTGCCCGGGAACGCACCCCGGCCGCAGTAGCGTCGCGCCGTGACCTGGCTGGTGGGAGCGCTGTGCGCGGTGGGCATGGTGGTCGTCGTCCCGCTCGGGCTGCGGCTGCTCGGTGAGAGGGACGACCCGCTGGTCGCCGCCTGGGCCCGGGTCTGGCCGGTGGCCGGCGCGGTCGGGGTGGTGTCGATGCTGCTGCCCCGCGGCGGCCTGGCGGTCGGGGTCGCGGCGCTCTACGCCGGCGCCACCCTGGCGCTCGCGGCCACCGCGCCCGTCCGGCTGCTCCGCACCCGGTCGCTGCGGCCGTCCGAGGTGGCGGTGCTCACCGCGCTCGTCACCCCCGCCGTCGCCGGGCTGTCGCTCGTCGCCGAGCGCGCCGGGTACGAGCTGATGGGCTTCGAGCTGCCGGTGCTGGCCCTGACCGTGGCGCACTTCCACTTCGCCGGGTTCGCCGCGGCGCTGGTCGCCGGCCTGGTCGCCCACGCCGTCCGCAGCCGGTTCGCGTCGGCGGCCGCGCTCAGCGTGCCGGCCGGCACCGCGCTGGTGCTGCTCGGCTACCTGCTGGGCGAGGAGGGCGGGGACGAGGTCGAGCTGGCCGGTGCGGCCGTCCTCACCGCGGGGACGTGGGCGGTCGGGTGGCTCACCTGGCAGGAGGTCCGTCCGCGCTCGACGGACCGCATCACGCGGGCGCTGCTCGCCACCAGCGCCGTGGTGCTCGTGGCGACGATGGTGCTGGCGCTGTCGTGGGCCGCGGGCCACGTCTGGGAGGCGGTGCCGCACCTGTCGGTGACGTGGATGGCCGCCACCCACGGGGTCGCCAACGCCCTCGGCTTCGCGGTCTGCGGCCTGCTCGCGTGGGGACGCCTGCGGCACGAGGACGAGGCTTCTCGCGGGTAGGGTCGTCCGCATGCAGCAGCGCCCCGTCGCCCGGCGCGGCCGTCCGGGTGCACCCGGCTCGGCTTCCCGCTGCACGGTTGCGTCGTCGCCACCAGGTGGTGGCATGATTGACGTCGCAACGACCTACGGGTCGCTGGCCGCGCCTCCGGGCAGCGGCGGCCTGGCGCCCGGGACGCGGACTCCCCCCTTCTTCGTTCCGGGCGCCGGGCCACCTCCGTCTCCGACCGCGTCCCCAGCTGCTCGCGGTCCCAGGGCTCAGGTCGTCCCCCGCTCATGACGACGCCACCTGTGAACGCACCCGCCCTGACGCCGACGCGTGCCCCGCTCGGGCGCCGGCTCGCCCGCGGTGTCGTCGGTCCGCGCGCACGCCGGCTCGCCGGTCTGGTCGCGGTCGCCGGGCTCGGTGCCGCGATCGGGTGGTCCCTCGCTCCGGACGCGACCGCCGAGGTCGGCCCGCTGACGGTCCGCATCGGTGTCGGCGTGATGGGCGACCACCCGGCCGAGATCGCTCTGCCCCCGGTGGGCGAGGTGGGGTTCGACAGCCATCGCGGGCCGGTGGGTGTGTCGGCCACCGTCCGGTCGGTCGACGTGGCCGCGGCCGAGCAGCTGCTCAGGTCGCCGACCGCCCTCTCCGACCTGACCGTCACCGCCCCGGACGTCGTCCGCGACGCCGTCCTCCGGGCGCTCGGGTGGGCCGTCGGCTGCACGCTGGCCGGGGCGGCCTTCGCGGGGGCGGTGGTGTACCGCAGCGTCCGCCGGAGCGCGCAGGGGCTCGCTGTCGCGGCTGCCCCGCTCGTGGTCTGCGCCGTGGTCTCCGGGTTGACGTTCGACCCCGCTGCGCTCGATGAACCCCGTTTCACCGGGTTGCTCTCGCGAGCGCCCTACCTCGCCGGCGAGGGCCGTTCGGTGGTGGACCGGCTGGAGTCCTACCGCTCCGGCGTGGCGGACATGGTGCGCAGCGTCAGCACGCTCTACACCGCGGCTGACGGCCTCGCGGTCATCGACGACACCGACGTCACCACGGTGCTGCACCTCTCCGACATCCACCTCAGCCCGCAGGGCTACGACCTCGCCCAGCAGCTGGTCGAGCAGTTCGGCGTCGACGTCGTGGTCGACACCGGTGACGTGACCACGTGGGGGACCACCGCCGAGTCGGCGACCCTGAACCGGATCGGCCGTCTGGGCGTCCCCTACGTCTTCGTCCGCGGCAACCACGACTCGGTGCTGACGGCGAACGCGGTGGCCGCGCAGGGCGCCACCGTCCTGGAGGGCGAGGCGGTGACGGTCGAGGGGCTGACCTTCGCCGGCATCGGCGACGCGCGGTTCTCGCCGGACTCCGGCGAGCTGGACATCGACGCCGCCCGCGAGGCCGCAGGGCGGTCAGCGGCCGACCTCGCTGCCGTGGTGGGTGCCACCAACCGGTCCGGCGAGGACGTCGACGTCGCGCTCATCCACGACCCCAGCCGGCTCGACGCCCTCTTCGGCGAGGTGCCGCTGATCCTGGCCGGGCACTACCACTCGCGCAAGATCCGTCTCGACGCGTCCGGCACCCGGGTGATGGTGCAGGGATCCACCGGTGGGGCCGGGATCAGCGCGGGCGCTCTGGACCGCCTGGAGGCGGGCGAGCCGCTGCCGCTCGAGGCGACCCTGCTGTACTTCGGCCGGAGCGGCGAGCAGGCGCGTCGCCTGATCGCCTGGGACGAGGTGACCGTCGGCGGTCTGGGCCTGTCCTCGGTCGAGATCGACCGGACCCTGGTGCAGCCGGACGAGGAGCCGGCGCCCCCCGAGGAGCCCTCCGACGACCCCTCCGACGAGCCCTCCGACGAGCCCTCCGGGTCGACCGACGGCGGGACGCCGACGTCCGCGGCGACCCGGTCCTCGCGGCCCTCGTGATCTGCTTCACGAGTTGGTCGGTTCGGCTCACCTGAGCACGCCCGGACGCGTACGTTGCTGCCACGGGACGCGGAGCCGGTGGGTGGCCGGCGGGGGCGCCCGGTGGAGGAGCGGACAGGGCATGGAACGATCCGCGCGCGAGCCCGGTGGTACCTGGTCGGACGACGAGGACCTCGCCGGCGAGATCGAGCTGTACGGCGACCTCGTCGTCGCCGCGTCGTCCCAGGAGGAGCCGTTGACCTCCGGGGAGATCGACACCGCGCTCGGCCTCGACGAGACCGCGCCCGACCACGCGAGACGCTGACCCCGGACGCCCGTCCGGCGCACCCGAGCGGGTGACCACCTGGTGACGGCCAGGTTGCGGGATCGGGACGGTCCTGCTCTAGCCTGATGCGGGTCCGCCAGCCGTGCGGTCCTGCGAGGCGGGCGATGGTCCGCCCCCGCGCCCCCGCCCACACCCCGGAGATCCCGTGCGCCTGCGCCTGACTCCCCAGGACACCAGCTTCTTCGACCTGTTCGGCTCGCTCGCCGCCACCCTGGTCGAGGGGGCCGACATGCTCGCCCAGCTGCTCGGCCAGGACCAGGCCGGGCGTGAGACCGTCGCCCAGGAGCTGCGCGACGCCGAGCACCGCGCCGACGAGGCCACGCACGCGATCATGCGGCGGCTGAACTCCTCCTTCATCACCCCGTTCGACCGCCAGGACATCTACGCCCTGGCGTCCGGGCTGGACGACTGCATGGACCACATGGAGGCCGCGGCCGACCTGATCGTGCTCTACAAGGTGGGCGAGCTGCCCGCGGGCGTGACCGACCAGGTGGCCGTGCTCCAGCGGCAGGCCGAGGTCACCGCCGACGCGATGCCGCGGCTGCGCCAGCTGAAGGACCTCGCGGACTACTGGGTCGAGATCAACCGGCTGGAGAACCAGGCCGACCGCTCGTACCGCAAGCTGCTGGGCGAGATGTTCGACGACGTCACCGACGCCGTGCACCTGATCAAGCTGCGCGAGATCGTCCAGGAGCTCGAGTTCGCGGCGGACGCCTTCGAGAAGGTGGCCCACACCGTCGAGACGATCGCGGTCAAGGAGTCCTGACCCGGTGGAGCTCGCCCTCGTCGTCCTGGTGGTCGGGATCGCCCTGGCGTTCGACTACACCAACGGCTTCCACGACGCCGCCAACGCGATCGCGACCTCGGTCTCGACCGGGGCGCTCACCCCGCGGGTGGCCCTGGCCATGGCCGCGGTCTTCAACCTGATCGGCGCCCTGCTCGGCGAGGGCGTCGCCAAGACCATCGGGTCGGGGATCATCGACCCCGGCGGCGGGCACGAGGGCCTGATCATCGTGATGGCCGGGCTGCTCGGTGCGATCGCGTGGAACCTCATCACCTGGTGGCGCGGGCTGCCCTCGTCGTCGTCGCACGCTCTCATCGGCGGTCTCGCGGGGTCGGGCATCGCGGCCGCGACCACCGTGCACTGGGACGTCATCCTCACCAAGGTCGTCATCCCGATGATCGCCTCGCCGCTGGTCGGTTTCGGGCTGGCCTACCTGCTGATGGTCGCCATCCTCTGGGGCTTCCGGAACTCGGTGCCCGGCAAGACGAACCGGCGGTTCAAGCTGGCGCAGACGGTCTCGGCCGCCGCGATGGCGCTCGGTCACGGGCTGCAGGACGCGCAGAAGACGATGGGCGTCATCGTGCTGGCGCTCGTCGCCGGCGGGTACCACCAGGGCACCGAGATCCCGTTGTGGGTGAAGCTCTCCGCTGCGCTCGCGATCAGCGCCGGCACCTACGCCGGTGGCTGGCGGATCATGCGCACCCTCGGTCGCCGGATCATCGAGCTCGACCCGCCGCGCGGGTTCGCTGCCGAGACGGTCGCGGCCAGCGTGCTGTACACCACCGCGTTCGCGTTCCAGGCGCCGATCTCGACCACCCACACGATCACCTCGGCGGTGATGGGCGTCGGCGCCACCAAGCGCCGTTCCGCGGTCCGCTGGGGCGTCGTCCGCGAGATCCTCACCGCCTGGGTGCTGACGATCCCGATGGCCGGCCTGTCGGCGGCCGCGTTCTACTTCGTCGCCCGCCTCCTCTTCAACTGAGGTCGCCCCGGCGAGCGGGTCAGACCACGGGGCTGCGGCGCTCCAGCAGCACCGTGTCGCGCCAGACGCCGTCGAGGCGGGCGATCCGGCTGCGCACGCACAGGGTGCGGTACCCGGCGCGGTGGTGCAGCGCCAGGCTCGCCCCGTTCTGCGGGAACACCGACGCCTGCAGGGTCCACAGGCCCGCGGCGTCGGCCGCGGTCACCTGCCGGTGCAGCAGGGCCCCGCCGATCCCGCGACCGCGGGCCGTCTCGTCGACGTACACCGCCGACTCGACGACGCCCCGGTAGCACTCGCGCGCGGAGACGGGTGACAGCGCCGTCCAACCCACCACGTGCCCACCCAGCTCGGCGACGAATGCGTGGCCGGGCAGCCAGCGGCTGCTGAGCTCGTCCGCGTCGGGCAGGACCGTCTCGAAGGTGGCCTCGCGCGTCGCGATCCCCTGCGCGTACGCCGCCAGGACCGCGGGCAGGTCGGCGTCGGTGACGGGCCGCACGTCGACGGCCGGCTCGGCGGCGGTGCCCGCGGCCCGGTGCCGGAAGGGGTGGTGGACCGACGAGCTCATGGCGCGACGATACGTCGACGGGCGCCGGTGATCTCCCGGGAGTACCGGTTGCGGCGTCGGGCCGGCTGCTGCGCGTGAGGTCCGCTCAGGTGCGGCTCATCGCGCCGCCGGTGCCGCTGCGGAGCTTGAGCCAGCCCCACACCGCGGTGCCGACGAAGAGCAGGGCGCCGATCACGAGCAGCCAGAACAGACCCTCGAGCAGGACGCCGAGCAGGGCCACGACGAGCCAGGCGACGAGCAGGACGACGATGAGCGTCTTCATGCTCCGAGCCTGGCACGGCTGTGCCGCCGCGGCGCGCCCGATCGCGTCCTGCGGGCGAACGGTCCGATGACGGTCTCGTGACGGTCCTGCGACTGCTGCGTCAACTCAGGTCGCGCACGGAGACCCCGAGCTCGGCGACGAGATGCGCGACGCGGGAACGGATCTCGTCGCGGATCGGTCGGACGGCCTCGACCCCCTGGCCGGCAGGGTCCTCGAGCACCCAGTCCTCGTAGCGCTTGCCGGGGAAGATCGGGCACGCGTCGCCGCAGCCCATGGTGATGACCACGTCGCTGTCCTGCACCGCCTCGCGGGTCAGCACCTTGGGCGTCTCGGCGGTGATGTCGATGCCCTCCTCGGCCATCGCCGCGACCACGGCGGGGTTGACGGAGTCCGCGGGAGCCGAGCCCGCTGACCGCACCTCGACCTCACCACCGGACAGGTGGTGCAGGTACGCGGCGGCCATCTGCGAGCGGCCCGCGTTGTGCACGCAGACGAACAGGACGCCGGGTCGGGTCACCGGGACTCCTTCGTACGCGGCTCGACGCGGTGGGGGACGCCCCGGTCGAACCGGCTGCGCAGGGCGAGGCTGACGTAGACCAGGCCGACCAGGACGGGCACCTCGATGAGCGGGCCCACGACGCCGGCCAGGGCCTGCCCGGAGGCCAGGCCGAAGGTGGCGATGGAGACCGCGATGGCCAGCTCGAAGTTGTTCCCCGCCGCGGTGAACGCCAGCGTCGTGGTGCGCTCGTAGCCGAGCCCGAGGAGCCGGCCCAGCAGGTAGCCGCCGCCCCACATCAGCGCGAAGTAGACGAGCAGGGGCAGGGCGATCCGCGCGACGTCACCTGGCCGCGAGGTGATCTGCTCCCCCTGCAGGGCGAACAGGACCACGATCGTGAACAGCAGCGCGTAGAGCGCGAACGGGCCGATCCGCGGCAGGAAGCGCTGTTCGTACCAGTCGCGGCCGCGGGTGCGCTCCCCGATCCGGCGCGACAGGTACCCGGCCAGCAGGGGGAGACCCAGGAAGACCAGCACCGAGCGGGCGATGTCCCAGGTGGAGGCCTCGATCCCCGTGCCGCCGGGCTCGGCGAGCCCGAGCCAGACCGGGAGCACCTGCAGGTAGAACCAGCCGAGGCCGGCGAAGGCGACGACCTGGAAGACCGAGTTCAGGGCCACCAGGACGGCAGCCGCCTCCCGGTCGCCGCAGGCCAGGTCGTTCCAGATGATGACCATCGCGATGCAGCGGGCCAGCCCCACGATGATCAGACCCGTCCGGTACTCGGGCAGGTCGGGCAGGAACGTCCAGGCCAGGGCGAACATCAGGGCCGGACCCACCAGCCAGTTCAGGACCAGGCTGGCGACCAGCAGCCGGCGGTCGGAGGTGACGGTGCCGAGCCGGTCGTACCGGACCTTGGCCAGCACCGGGTACATCATCAGCAGCAGCCCGAGGGCGATGGGTAGAGAGATGCCGTCGACCTGCACCGCCTCGAGCAGGCCGGCGAGCCCGGGGACGGAGCGGCCCAGCAGGAGGCCGGCGACCATGGCGGCGCCGATCCAGACCGGGAGCCACCGGTCCAGGGTGGAGAGCCGGGCGGCGGCGGACGGGACCGCGGGTGCGGTGCTGGTGCTCATCGCTCAGCAGGCCCGTCGTGCCGGGGCGGTGCGCGCCGCGCTCGCCAGCGCCTGCACGGCCTCACCGAGGTGGTCCAGGGCGCCGGCGCGCAGCCGGTAGTACGTGAACCGCCCGCACGGGGAGGTCTCGACGAGCCCGGCCTCGCGCAGCACCCGGAGGTGGTGCGAGACGAGGTTCTGCCGCAGCCCGAGCTCGTCCTGCAGGTGCGTGGTGCACAGCTCCTCCGTGGCCAGCAGCTGCAGGATCCGCCACCTCGTCGCGTCCGCCACGACCGTCAGCAGCGCGGGAGCCCCCGCCTGAGTGATCAACACCCGTTGATCCAACCACGGCTGATGCGTCCTCGGTCGCCGGGGCGCCCGCACGCTCAGCCGAAGCGGCCGGAGATGTAGTCCTCGGTGCGGGAGTCGCTGGGACCGCTGAAGATCTTGGCGGTCAGGTCGTACTCGACCAGCAGCCCGGTGCGGTCCCCGGAGCCCTCGGCGGCCTCGGCCGTGAAGAACGCGGTGCGGTCGGCGACCCGGGCGGCCTGCTGCATGTTGTGGGTGACGATGATGATCGTGTAGTCGGCCCGCAGCTCCTGCATGAGGTCCTCGATGCGGTTGGTCGCGATCGGGTCCAGCGCCGAGCAGGGCTCGTCCATGAGGATGACCTCGGGCTCCACGGCGATGGTGCGGGCGATGCACAACCGCTGCTGCTGACCGCCGGACAGCGAGTACGCCGACTGCTTGAGCTTGTCCTTGACCTCGTCCCACAGCGCGGCCCGGCGCAGCGCGTTCTCGACCAGGTCGTCCATCGACGTGACCTTCATCCCGGTCACGCGGGGACCGTAGGCGATGTTGTCGTAGATCGACTTGGGGAACGGGTTCGGCTTCTGGAAGACCATGCCGATCCGGCGGCGGACCTCGATGGGGTCGACCTCTGGGGCATAGAGGTCGTGGTCGTGGAAGGTGATCCGACCCTCGACCCTCGCACCGAGGACGAGGTCGTTCATCCGGTTGAGCGAGCGCAGCACCGTGGACTTGCCGCAGCCGGACGGGCCGATGAGCGCGGTGATCTCGCGCTTGCCGAACCCCAGCGAGACGTCGTGCACGGCCCGGAAGTCGCCGTAGTAGATGTCGACGTTCTCGCACTCGATCACCGGGTTCGGCTTGCTCGGCAGGACGCGGTCCTCGACGTGCACCTTGGCGAGGGGATCGACGCGGTGCTCGTCCTGCCCGGTGGTCTTCGTCATGCTCGCCCTCTCGGTGGCCTGGTCGGCCGTGTCGCTCGTGCGGGAACCTGTAGCCGTGCTTCGAGTCGTCATGGTCACCAACGCTTCTGGTAGCGGTTGCGGATCGCGATGGCGAGTGCGTTCATCACCAGGAGCAGGACGAGCATCACGATGATCGCGGCCGAGGCGGCCTCGCGGAAGTCGGCCTGCGGCTGCTGGATCCAGGAGAAGATCTGGATCGGCAGCGCGGTGAAGCCGGAGAGCAGGCCGTCCGGGTCGTAGTTGACGAAGACCAGCCCTCCCAGCAGCAGCAGCGGCGCAGCCTCGCCGAGCGCGCGGGACAGCGCCAGGATGGTGCCGGTCGCGACGCCCGGGACCGCCGAGGGCAGGGTCTGCTTCCACACGGTCTGCAGCCGGGTGGCGCCCAGGGCCAACGACCCGTGCCGGATCTCGACGGGCACCGACCGCAGCGCCTCACGCGTGGTGATGATGATCACCGGCAGGATCAGCAGGGCCAGCGCGATCGCGCCACTGAGCACCACCCGCCGCTCGAGCCCGATGGCGAGGGCGAAGCCCGCGGTCAGCATCCCGTAGATGATCGCCGGCACGGCGGCCAGGTTCTGCAGGTTGACCTCGATCAGCTTGTTGAACCAGGTGGTCGGGTCCGCGAACTCCTCCAGGTACACGCCGGCGGCGATGCCCAGCGGGATCGCCATCAGCGCGGTCGTGCCGATCAGCCAGGCCGAACCGAGGATCGCGGCCCGGATGCCGCCCCGCTCGGGCAGCACCTGGCTGGCGTACCGGGTGAAGAGGTTCGAGTCCAGGCGTCCCGCACCGTCGACGAAGGTGTCGACGACCAGGACGGCCAGGCACAGCACCGCGAACAGCAGGGCGAACCAGAGCAGGACCAGGAACACCACCGACTGCGGGCTCCTGTCGCCGGCTCTGGCGGCCTTGAGCGGCCGGGTGGCGACGGCGCCGATGGCGGCCATCAGTAGGCCTCCCTGAAGCGTCGGACCAGCCGGATGCTGATCAGGTTGATGACGAGGGTGATGACGAACAGGGACAGGCCGACGGCGAACAGCGAGTTGTAGGTCAGCGTGCCCGGGGTGCTCTCGCCGGTGGCGGTCTGGGCGATGAAGCCCGTCATGGTCTGGCCGTTCTGGGTGGCGCCGGTCACCATCCGGGCCTGGGTGCCGGCCGCCAGCGCGACGATCATCGTCTCTCCGACGGCGCGGGACAGGCCGAGCACGATGGAAGCGGCGATACCCGAGATCGCGGCGGGGAAGACCACCCGCAGCACGGTCCGCATCTTGTTGGCCCCCAGGGCGTACGAGCCCTGGCGCAGCGCGTCCGGGACGGCCGACATCGCGTCCTCGGACAGGGACGCGACCGTGGGGATGATCATGACGCCGAGCACGAGGCCCGCAGCCAGCACGCTGTACGTGCCGACCTGGACGCCCAGCAGGCCCTTGAGGATGTCCGGGGCGACCAGGGTGAGGGCGAAGTAGCCGTAGACCACCGAGGGGACGCCGGCGAGCACCTCGAGCACAGGCTTGAGGACCTTGCGCAACCGGGGCCGGGCGTACTCGGACAGGAAGATGGCGGCGCCGAGGCCGAACGGGATCGCGATGCAGAGCGCGATCACGGTCGTCCAGGCCGTGCCCGTCACCAGCGGCAGGATGCCGAAGCTCGCGTTCGCGAAGGTGGGGGCCCACCGGGTGTCGGTGAGGAAGTCCGCGATCGGCACCTCGCGGAAGAACTCCAGCGCGGGCAGCAGCAGGGCGATGACGATGCCGATGGTGATGACCACCGACAGGGCGGCCGCCGACCTGATGGCCACCATCACGGCACGCTCGCCGTGACGCGGTGACTGCTGGCGCAGCGGATTGCCGTCGCCCTCGATGGTCAGGGGCCGGGTACCCCCGTGGGGGCTCCCCCCGGAAGGGGAGCCCCCACGAGTCGTCGTCGTGCTCACGTCGATCGGGTGCCTTCGTGTGGAGGTCGGAGGTGGAGGAGGTCAGCCGATGCTGCCGACGGCGTCGGTGAGCGCCGTGGCCTGCTCCTCGTTCAGCGGGATGTACTGCGCGGCCTCGGCGATCGGGCCGTCGTTCTCCGCGTAGTACCTCACGAACTCCGCCACCTGCGGCTTGTCCGCGAACGAGGCGTTGGAGACGTAGATGAACAGCGGGCGGGCGAGCGGCGTGTAGCTGCCGTCCTGCGCCGTCTCCGCGCTCGGGGCGACACAGCCCTCGCCGCTGTCGATCTCGACGGCCTTGAGCGTCTCGGCGTTCTCCTCGAAGTAGGTGAAGCCGAAGTAGCCGAGGGCGTTCGGCGAGCCGGACACGCCCTGGACGATCGTGTTGTCGTCCTCGGAGGCGTTGTAGTCGGCGCGGCTGGCGCCCTCCTCACCGTTGATCTCGTCGGTGAAGTAGTCGAAGGTGCCGGAGTCGGTGCCCGGGCCGTACAGCTCGATGGTCTCGCCGGGGAAGTCCCTGTTGACCTGGTCCCAGGTGCTGATCGCGCCCTCGGCGTCGGGCCCCCACAGGGTCGCGAGCTCGTCGGTCGTCAGGCAGGTGATGAAGTCGTTGTCGGCGGACACCACGACCGTCATGGCGTCGGTGGCGACCTGGAGCTCGGTGTACTCGACGCCGTTGTCCTCGCAGATGGCGATCTCCTCCTCGGAGATCGGGCGGGAGGCGTTGGAGATGTCGGTCTGGCCGAGGCAGAACTTCTCGAAGCCACCGCCGGTGCCGGAGGTGGCCACCGAGACGTTGACATCCGGGTTCTCCTCGGCGAACAGCTCGCCGGCCGCGGCCGTCAGCGGCTGGACGGTGGACGAACCGTCCACGACGACCTCGCCGGACGCGCCGGCCTCGCCGCCGCCCGTGCCCGAGGCCTGGTCCTCGTTGCCGCCTCCGCAGGCCGACAGACCCAGCGCGAGAGCGAGGACCGCGGGGAGAGCGAGACGGCTCAGGGTGGTGCGCTTCACGTGTGTGTACCTCTCGGCAGGGGCCGCCGAGCGGCCCGGTGTCGTCCTGACGCCGCTGACGCTAAGCAGGCGAGGTGGACTGGAGGACCGCCCCGGGTGAACCTGAGGTGAACGAGCCGGTAACGCTGGCGGGACCGCTGGGCCGTCCGGTGGAGGCCGTGGGCCGACCGGTGGTAGGTCCGGGTGACGAACCGGGTCAGACCACGCGGGCGGCGTGCCGCTCGACCGCGACGACCCGACCGGAGGAGTGCGCCACGTGCGCGACGAGGAGCTCCCCGGGGGCGAGGAACGGGTCCTTGGCCGGCAGGTCCCCGGAGCGGCCCGTCTCGGCCCGTCCGGCCAGCGCGCCGAGCAGGGTGCCGAGCACCGGCCGGTGGGTGCAGACGACGACCGGACGGCGCTTGCCGATCAGCTTGCGCACCAGGTCGGCGGTCTTGGCCCGGTCGCGGCGGTGGCCGTCCTCGCTGAGGGCGTTCTTGGTGCGCAGCTTGGTGCCCAGCAGGCCGCCGTGCGCCGACAGGAACGGCTCGACGGTCTGGACGCACCGTTTCCACGGGCTGCTCACCACCCGGGCGGGGGCGAAGGCGGCGAGGGTGTCGACGACGGCGACGGCCTGGTTGCGTCCGGCCTGCACGAGCGGACGCTCGGCGTCGGCCTGCCCCCACACGCTCTTCGGCCGGGCGTGCCCGTGCCGCAGGACGGCGACGGGGAACGTGCGCAGCGTCCCCTCCTCCCACGCCTCGATCACGGCGAGCAGCTGGACCCGGTCGGCCCGGCGGGTGAGCAGCTTCTCCGCCTCCGGCGCCTGCACCCAGCGGGTCACGTCCACCTCGTCCGGGTGCGGGGGCGCAGGCGGGTCGCCCGACGGGCCTGCGGCCGCCCAGTAGCGCACCGACTTCGACGTCGAGTCACCGACGACGTAGTGCGCGGTGGGCAGCGGGCGCCCGAGCGCGATCTGGATCCCGGTCTCCTCCAGCACCTCGCGGACGGCCGCGGCGGGCAGCGACTCGTCGCCCTCCAGCTTGCCCTTGGGCCACGACCAGTCGCGGTAGGCCGGACGGTGCACGAGCAGGACCTCGAGGTGGCCGTTCCGCTCGCGCCAGACGACCGCCCCGGCCGCCACGACCGGCGGCCGTCGACCCGCGCCCATCGCTCAGCGACCTGCGGCCGTCGGCGCCGCCATCACCGTCGCCGCGACGTGCGCTGGGACGACCGCTGCTCGATGACGGTGGCCTGCAGGTCGCGCAGGTGCTCGCCGTCCGGCCCGAGGTGGTGGCGGGTCCACTGCCCGTCCGCGCCGAGGTGCCACGAGGCGGTGCCCGGGTCCATCGAGAGGTCGACCAGCTCGTCCAGCTCGGCCAGGTGGTTGGGCTCGGTGATGCGCACGAGCGCCTCGACCCGGCGATCGAGGTTGCGGTGCATCATGTCGGCGCTGCCGATGTAGGTGACCGGTTCGCCGCCGCCGGCGAACGAGAAGACCCGCGAGTGCTCCAGGAAGCGCCCGAGCACCGAACGCACCCGGATGTTCTCCGACAGGCCGGGCACCCCGGGTCGGAGCCCGCAGATGCCACGGACGACGACGTCGACCGGCACGCCCGCGGTGGAGGCCCGGTAGAGGGCGTCGATGATCTGCTCGTCGACCATCGAGTTCGCCTTGATCCGGACCCGGGCGGGGCGTCCGGCCTCGTGGTGCGCGATCTCCTCGTCGATCCGCTGCAGCAGGCCGGCGCGCAGCGAGCGCGGCGCCACCAGCAGCCGCCGGTACGTGGTCTTCGGTGCGTAGCCGGAGAGCTGGTTGAACAGGCGGGTGAGGTCCTCGCCGACCGCGGCGTCGCAGGTGAGCAGCCCGAGGTCCTCGTACAGGCGTGCGGTCTTGGGGTTGTAGTTGCCCGTCCCCACGTGGCAGTAGCGCTTGATGCCGTCGGACTCCTGGCGGACCACGAGCGACAGCTTCGCGTGCGTCTTCAGGCCCACGATGCCGTAGACGACGTGCACGCCGGCCTGCTCCAGCTTGCGCGCCCAGGAGATGTTGGCCTGCTCGTCGAAGCGGGCCTTGATCTCCACCAGCGCCAGCACCTGCTTGCCGGCGTCGGCGGCGTCGATGAGGGCGTCGACGATGGGGGAGTCGCCGGACGTGCGGTACAGCGTCTGCTTGATGGCGAGCACGCGCTTGTCGGTGGCGGCCTGCTCGAGGAACGCCTGCACCGAGGTCGAGAACGAGTCGTAGGGGTGGTGCAGCAGCACGTCGCCCTTGCGGATCGCGGCGAAGATGTTGCTGGGCTTGGCGGTCTCGCGGCCGTCGGTGAGGTGCGGGTGCGTCTTCGGGACGAACTTCGGGTAGTGCAGGTCGCCGCGGTCGACGTCGGCGACGGTGCCGAGACCGCGCAGGTCGAGCGGCTCCGGGAGGGTGTAGACCTCCGAGTCGTTCACGCCGAGCTCGCGCACCAGCAGGTCGCGCACGCGGTCGCCGACGTCCTCGGACAGCTCGAGCCGCACCGGTGGGCCGAACCGGCGGCGCAACAGCTCCTTCTCCAGCGCCTGCAGCAGGTTCTCGGCGTCGTCCTCCTCCACCTCGAGGTCCTCGTTGCGCGTGACGCGGAAGGTCTTGTGCTCCAGCACCTCCATGCCGGGGAAGAGCTGGTCGAGGTGCACCGCGATGAGGTCCTCGAGACCGACGAAGCGGGTGGTGCGCACGTGGTGGGTGCCGGACGCGGCGAGCTCGGGGTCGACGCTGTCGGGCTCCACCTCGACGAAGCGCGGCAGCAGCGGCGGCACCTTCACCCGCGCGAAGTGCTCGGTGTGGGTGGTGGGGTTGCGCACCACGACGGCGAGGTTCAGCGACAGGCCGGAGATGTACGGGAACGGGTGTGCCGGGTCGACGGCGAGCGGGGTGAGCACCGGGAACACCCGCTCGGCGAAGATCTCGTGAAGGCGGTGCTTCTCGTTGTCGGACAACGAGTCCCACGTGACGATGTGGATGTGCTCGTCGGCGAGGGCTGGTCGCAGCCGTTCCGCGAACAGGGCGGCGTGCCGCCCCATCAGGGCTGACGCGCGCGACGCGATGGCGTCGAGCACCTCCCGCGGCTCGAGACCGGAGGCGGCGGTGACGGCGAGCCCGGTGGCGATCCGGCGCTTCAGGCCGGCCACGCGCACCATGAAGAACTCGTCGAGGTTGCTGGCGAAGATGGCGAGGAAGCGGATGCGCTCCAGCAGGGGGAGCGCGTCGTCCTCGGCGAGCTCGAGCACGCGCTCGTTGAAGGCCAACCAGCTCAGCTCGCGGTCCAGGAACCGGTCGGCCGGCAGCGCCGGGAGGTCGTCGACCTCCGGCTCGGGCGCAGCCGGGCCGCGCTGCGTCGCTGCTACGCGCGGCGCCCCGGGACGAGCCTGGGTGGTCATGGGGGTCAGTGTGGCACCGCGAGGTGAACGGTTCCCCCCGGACGGCGAAGCCGTCCCCGGGGGTCGGTCAGGTGCTGGGGGCGAGTGCGTACCTGACGTCGACGTGCGCGACCTCGAGACCCTGCCGCCGGTAGAGCGCGACCGCCGGCACGTTGTCGGCCTCCACGTAGAGCAGGACCTCCTCCAGCGGAGCGCCCGTCGGGTCGTGGGTGGTGGCGAGGTGGGCGAGCCCCGCCCGCAGCAGGGCGCCGCCGAGCCGTCGGCCCTGCGCGGCCGGCGCGACGCCGAGCACGTAGACCTCGCCGGCCGCCGGTCCCTCGGCGGAGGCGGGGTGCACCTTGGTCCAGTGGAACCCGAGCAGCTCGCCGCTGACGGCGTCCTCGGCCAGCAGGAAGCCCCCAGGGTCGAACCACGCCTCGCCCTGACGCTCGCGCAGGTCGTCCAGCGTGGTGGCGCCCTGCTCGGGGTGGTGCGCGAAGGCGGCCGCGTTCACGGCCAACCAGGCCTGCTCGTCGCGGCCCACGACGAACGGCCGCAGCACCACGCCCTCGGGCGGGTCGTCGGGCCCGGCGGCGCCGGTGGCGTCGTCCGGTCGGAGCGGGCGCCGCATCTGCCAGAGCTCGCGCTCGCGGGCCGCACCGACGCGTGCGGCGAGCGCGGCCGCACCGGGGTGGTCGCCGTGGGCCCACGCCAGCACCGTCCCACCCCCTTCCCCGGCACCGGCCGCCCGGACCACCGCCTCGACCAGCGCGGTGCCGATCCCGCGCGACCTGTGGCTCGGGTGCACCGCCCCCTCGACCTGCACGCCGGCCCCACCGGGCGTGAGCTGGGCGTACCCGACGAGCTCGTCGCCGACAGCGACGCCGAGGTGGCGGACGCCCGGGCGCCGGTGCCGCAGCGCGAGCTCGCCCGCCTCGGAGACCGGTCGGGCGCCGTCCGTGGCCGTGGCGGCCTCGAGCAGGCGGGGGACGCGGGCCAGCCCGGCCTCGTCCAGGTCGTGCACGTCCAGCGGGTCCACGGTGGCCAACCTACGTCCGCCGCCCGCAGCCCGTCGGCAGGAATTCACCCGTGTGCCGGAGCCGCTGCGCGCGTCCGAGCCGTAGGGTCGTCCGGTCTGCACCGTCCGTGACGCCAGGAGACCCCATGAGCCGTCGACCCAGAACGCTCGCCGCCACCCTCGTGGCGGCCACCGCCGCCTTCGGGCTGGCTGCCCTACCTGCGCAGGCCGGCGGCCAGGACGCCGCTGCAGCGGCCGCCGCTCGCACCCAGACCGTGCAGCTGCTGTCGTTCAACGACTTCCACGGCCACCTCGAGGCGACGGATCCGCCGCTGAGCCGCACGCTCGACCCGAGCCAGACGCTGGTGGGCGGTGCCGAGTACCTCGCGCCGACCCTCGCCGCGCTCCGCGCGCAGGCCGGTGACCAGAACAGCCTCACCGTCGCCGCCGGCGACCTGATCGGCGGCTCGCCGTTCCTGTCCGGCGCCTTCCACGACGAGCCCGCGGTGGAGTCGCTCGAGGCGATGGGCCTGGACGTCAGCTCGGTGGGCAACCACGAGTTCGACGAGGGCACCGACGAGATCCTGCGGATGCAGAACGGCGGCTGCCACCCCGTCGACGGCTGCTACTTCCCGGAGGACCCGTACGACGGCGCCGACTTCGACTGGCTCGCGGCCAACGTCGTCCGCCGTGACACCGGCAGGACGCTGCTGCCGAGCACGAAGGTCGAGCGCGTGGGCGGCGTCAAGGTCGGCTTCATCGGGATGACGCTGGAGGCCACGCCGACCCTGGTGAACCCGGACGGCGTGTCGTCGGTGCGCTTCCTCGACGAGGTGGTCACCGCGAACCGCGAGGCCCGCAAGCTCAAGCAACGCGGGGTCCAGGCCATCGTCGTCCTCCTGCACGAGGGCGGACTGCAGACCGGTACCTACCAGGACTGCACCGGCATCTCCGGAGCCGTGGTCGGCATCGCCGAGCGCCTGAACCCCGAGATCGACGCCGTCGTCACCGGGCACACCCACCAGCCCTACGTGTGCTCCATCCCCGACCCCCGCGGGCAGCCGCGGCTCGTGACCTCGGCGGCCTCGTTCGGCCAGGTCGTCACCGAGACCACCCTGGTCGTCAACAAGCGCACCGGTGACGTCGTGCGGGGGTCGAGCACGGCCACCAACCACCTCGTCGCCCGCTCGGCCGTCACGGCGGACCCGGCGCAGACCTCGATCATCGCCAAGTGGCAGACCCTGGCCGGCCCGATCGGCAACCAGGTGGTCGGCCACGCGTCCTCCGACATCGGCGGCGACGGCGTCACCGGCCCCGCGTGCCGGTGCCAGGAGACGGCCATCGGCAACCTGATGGCCGACGCGATCCTCTGGGGCACCAGCGCGCCGGAGGACGGCGGGGCCCAGCTGGCCCTGATCAACATCGGCGGCATCAGGGCACCCCTGGCCGCCGGCGAGATCACCTACGCCGAGGCGTACGCCGTGCAGCCGTTCGGCAACGTGCTGGTGTCGATGGACCTCACGGGCGCCCAGCTCGACACCGTGCTGGAGCAGCAGTACCAGCCGGTGTCGGCCCGCGGCAGCCGGCCGCTGCTGGCGCTCGGCACCTCGGAGGGCTTCACCTACACCTGGGACGGCACCGCGCCCCAGGGCTCGCGCGCGAGCGGGCTGATGCTCGACGGCGTGGCGATCGACCCGGCCGCCACCTACCGGGTGGGGACGCTCAACTTCCTCGCGGCGGGCGGTGACCTGTTCACCGAGTTCACCAACGGCACCAACCTGCTCGGGGCCGAGGAGGACGTGACCAACCTGGTCGAGTACCTCGGTGCGAACGACCCCGTGAGCCCGCCGGCCACGGACCGGGTGAACGGTCTGTAGGCCACTCGGACGGAGCACGCCGCGGGGCGGGCCCTGGGGAGACCCGGGGTCCGCCCCGCGGCGCGTTCACCCGTCCGGTGCGCGCCCTTTGACGGCGTCGTCACGGTCGGCGACGATGTGCCCGCCGGCGCGGGTGGCGTCGGCGGTGGGTCGGTTCGGGGAGAGTGCGTGACGTGGAGCAGCAGCAGGTGGTCGACCTCGGTCTTCCCGCCCTCGAGCAGTGGTGCCCCGGCTGCGCCGGCTCCGGCACCGTGCACAGCGCGGCCTGGGCCCGCTGGGACGAGGAGCACGCGCGGCTGAGCGTGCAGGCCGTCGACGCCTGGCGCGAGCCGATCCTGCAGACCATCGTCAGCGAGCGGCTGGCCGACCTCAGCGCCCGCAGCCCGGTGGAGCCGCGGGTGATCGACTGCACCCGGTGCGACGGTGCCGGTGTCGTCCCCACCCCGTTCGGCCGCTCGGTGCTGCAGCTGGTGGAGCGGCACCTGCGCTGAGCCGCCCGGAGCGGCGACCTCAGGCGGTCAGGCGTCCGCCGGTGCCGGTTCCGCGACCTCGCTGTCGCGCCGACCCGGCGGCACGAACCGGTAGCCGACGTTGCGCACGGTGCCGATCAGCTGCTCGTGCTCGACCCCGAGCTTGGCGCGCAGCCGGCGCACGTGGACGTCGACCGTGCGGGTGCCGCCGAAGTAGTCGTAGCCCCAGACCTCCTGGAGCAGCTGGGCCCGGGTGAACACGCGGCCGGGGTGCTGGGCCAGGTACTTCAGCAGCTCGAACTCCTTGTACGTGAGGTCGAGCGGGCGCCCGCGCAGCCGGGCGGTGTACGTGCTCTCCTCGATCACGACGTCGCCGGCGCGGATCTCGTCCGGCTCGTCGTCGTCGCCCGCGGCCATCGCCAGCCGGCCGGACGCCAGCCGCAGCCGGGCCTCCACCTCGGCCGGGCCGGCGGTGTCGAGCAGGACGTCGTCGGCGCCCCAGTCGGCCGCGACGGCGGTGAGCCCTCCCTCGGTGAGCACCAGCAGCAGCGGGGAGGACAGCCCGGTGGTGCGCAGCAGGCGGCAGAGCGAGCGGGCCGAGGCGAGCTCGCGACGGCCGTCGACCAGCACGTAGTCGGCCACCGGGGCGTCGACGAGCGCGACCGGCTCGGCGGGGAGGACCCGGACGCTGTGCGGCAGCAGACCCAGGGCGGGGAGCACCTCGTGGGAGGGCGCGAGGGCGTTGGTGAGCAGCAGCAGCTGGGCCACGGGTCCTCCTCGCGTTGTCGGGAGACGAACGGCAGGTGGACTGCAGGATAGGCGTCCCCGGCCGGGACCCGTGCGGCCTGCTCGGATTCTGACAGGATCGGCGCGTGGTCCGCCTCGTGCCAGCCCTGTCCGCCGCCGTGCTGGCGGCGATGGTGGCCGTGGCGTCGCTGGCCTCCCCCACCCTGCTCGCCGGTGCGCTGCTCGTCACCGTCGTGGTGATGGCGACGGGCTGGCCGACCCTGCTCGGCCTGCCCACCCAGCGGGGGTCGACCACCGTGCTGGCCCTGTGCGGCACGGCCGCGGTGCTGGTGGTGGCGCTGGCCGGCGACCAGGAGCGCCGTCTCGCCTGGCTCGCACCGGTGCTCGCCCTGTCGGTGGTCGCGACGTTCACCCACCAGCTGCTGCGGCGCGACATGCGGCCGCGGCTGGTCGAGAGCGTCGCCGGCGTCGTCTCCGGCGTCGTGGTGATCGAGCTCGTGGCCGGCTGGCTCGCCGCAGCGGCCGTGAGCACCGACCTCGTCCTCACCGGAGCGGCCGGTCTGGTGCCGGCGGCGCTGGCTCTGGCTCTGCCTCTGCCGCAACGGTTCACCGGACTCGTCGCCATCGTGGTCGGTGCCGTCGGGGCGGTGCTCGCCTCGGTCTTCCTCGACGAGGTCGCCAGCCTGCCCGCGGTCGTCACGGGCGCGCTCGTCGCGGTGGTGCTGGCGAGCTTCGACCGGCTGTTCGCCCCGTTGTCGTCGGCGACCTCGCGCCAGGCGGGGCTCGCGCTCGGGGCCGCAGCGGTCTGCTGCACGGGCGCGATCGCCTACCTGCTCAGCCAGGTGATCGGCTGACGGCGGTGACCGGTCGGGTGCTGGTGGTCTGCAGCGGCAACACCTGCCGCTCGCCGTTCGTCGAGAGGGTGCTGCGGGCACGGCTGGCCGCGGCCGGTGCGGACGTCGAGGTGGGCAGCGCCGGCACCGACGCCGTCGACGGCACGGCGATGTCCCTGGCCACCCGCGAGCTGCTCGTGGCCCACGGCGGCGACCCGCGCGGGTTCGTGGCCCGCCGCCTCACCGCCCTGCTCCTGGACGACGCCGTGCTCGTCCTCGCGCTCACCCGCGAGCACCGCGAGCGGGCGCGGGTGCTGCGCCCGGACTCCGCCACGGTCGTGCTCGGCGCGCTGCCCCGGGTGCTGGCCGGCACCCTGGTGCCCGAGGCCGGGTCGTCGTCCGAGCGGCTGGCGGCGGTGGCCGCCGCGGTCCGCGCCGCCACCGGGGCGGACGACCCGGGCGAGGACGTCCCGGACCCGTTCGGGACCGGACCCGACGGGTACGCGGACGCAGCGGCGCTGATGCTGCCGCCCACGCTGCTGCTCGCCCGCGCGCTGCTGCCGCCTCGGTCCCTGCCTCGGTCCCCGTCTCAGTAGACGAGCGCCTGGACGTCCGGACGCAGCGCCGTCTCGACGAAGGAGGCGGACCCCGCGACGCCCACGCCGTCGAGCAGGTCGTCCTGCGTCAGCCCCCGCCGTGCGGCGCACTGGGTGCACACCGTCACCGTCCCGCCCGCCAGGACGGCGTCGAGCAGGTCGCGGGCCGGGGCGGCGTGCTCGAGCGTCAGCTCGTCGGCGCGCCCGGGCACCGCGAGCCACGCACCCTCGCCGGTGAGCCAGAGCGAGACCTCGACGCCCGCGGCGACGGCCGTGGCCGCCACCGTGAGGGCCTGGTTGGCGCGCTCGGGCGCGTCGGCGCCGCACGTGCTCTTGACCAGCAGGCTCCGTGTCACGCGCTGACGGTAACCTCCTGGCATGGGCGCCCTGGAGATCTTCTACCTGACGCTGCTGCTGCTCAGCACCCTGGCGATCGGCGGCTTCGCGCTGCTGGTGCTCTACAAGCTCTTCTCCGGCCAGCGCTGAGGCGGCCGCCGTGCCCGCCGCGCCGCTGGAGATCCCTGCCGACCTGCCGTCGCCGCTCGTCCCGCTCGCCTGGATGATCGGGCGCTGGGAGGGCGTCGGCGTGGTCGGGTACCCGACCATGGACGAGCACCGGTTCGGCCAGGAGGTCGAGCTCTGGCACGACGGCCGACCGTTCCTGCACTACCGCTCCCAGGCCCACCTGCTCGACGACGACGGGGGCATCGTGCGTCCGCTGGCGACCGAGACCGGCTTCTGGCGCGTGGTGGTGCCGGCCGACCCGGAGGCCGCCGCCCGCGAGGCCGCCGGGGTCGACGTCGAGCTGCTGCTCGCCCACCCCACCGGGTTCGTCGAGATCTACGCCGGTCGCGCCGTCGCCGGCCGCGTCGACCTGTCCACCGACGTCGTGGCCCGCACCACGACGGCCAAGGAGTACACCGCGGCGACCCGGCTCTACGGCCACGTCGAGGGCGACCTGCTGTGGGCGATGGACATGGCCGCCGTCGGGCAGCCCCTCACCCCGCACGCCTCGGCACGACTGAAGCGGGTGCCGTGAAGGCGTTCGGGCGGCTGCTGCTCGTCGTCGTGCTCGTCCTGGTGGCCGTGGCGGGGTGGCTCGCGTGGACGGGCAACCAGGCCCGCGCCGACCTCGTGGCGGCCGCCGACGACGCCCAGGCCGTCGAGCAGGCGGTCTCGTCCGGAGACCTCGAGCAGGCGCAGTCGTCGGTGGCCTCGATGCAGGAGCGCACCGGCCGCGCCGAGGACCGCACCGACGACGTCGTGTGGCGAGCGGCGGGCGTGCTGCCGTGGATCGGCGACGACCTGGACGCCGTGAGCACCCTGACCGCCGAGCTGCACACCGTCTCGACCGACGTGCTCGGTCCGGTGGTCGAGGCCGCCGGGGTGCTCGGTCCGCTGGGTGACCTGTCCGAGGTCGACCCCGCAGCGATCGACCCCTCCGTGGTGCAGCCGGCCGCCGCCCAGGTCGACTCCGCCTCGGCGGCGCTGGCCTCCTCCCGCGACCGGGTCGAGGCGCTGCCCGCCGACGGCCTGCTCGGGCCGGTCGAGGACGGGCGGTCGCAGGTCCTCGACGCGATGACGCGGGCCGAGGCGGCGCTGGCGCCGCTCGCGGCGGTCGCCGAGGCCGTCGCCGGCCTGTGAGCGACCCGGTGCCGACCGCCCCACCTGGGAAGCATCGGCGGCTCCCCGGTGCTGAGGGGGGCATGACCACCACGTCGCACGAGGTCGCCCCGTCCCCGCTGCTGGGGCGCGAGGGCGCCGTCGCGTCCGACGGTCCCGACGCCGGTGTCGCCTGGCACCACGGCGACCCCGTGCGCGAGCAGCGGCTGCTGCTGGCCGGCGAGGCCGTGGCCGACCTGTCGCACCGCGGTGTCGTCACGGTCTCCGGCCCGGACCGCCTCACCTGGCTCGACACCCTCACCACCCAGTGGCTGCGCGACCTCGCCCCCGGTGAGGCGCGCGAGGCGCTGGTGCTGAGCCCGCACGGCCACGTCGAGCACGCGCTGCACCTCGTCGACGACGGCACCACCACCTGGATCACGGTCGAGCCCGGCGCCCAGGCGGCCCTGGTGGCCCACCTGGAGCGGATGCGGTTCATGCTCCGGGTCGAGGTCGTCGACGCCACCGCCGACTGGGCCGTGGTGGCGCACGTGCCGGTCGCCGGGTCCGGGGCGCCCGTCGACTCGCCCCTGCCGGTCTGGGACGACCCGTGGCCGCGGACGGCCGAGGGCGGCGTCCGGTACTGCCTGGCGCCGGACGACGAGCACCCCGGCGCCGAGCGCGCCTGGCGCGAGGTGCTGGTCCCGCGGCAGGGTCTGGTGGCCGCGGTCGCCGACCGCCCCGTGGCGGGCACCTGGGCGAGCGAGGCCCTGCGGGTGGCCGCGTGGCGCCCACGGTTCGGGCACGAGACCGACCACCGCACGATCCCGCACGAGGTCGACTGGCTGCGGACGGCGGTCCACCTGCAGAAGGGCTGCTACCGCGGGCAGGAGACGGTGGCCCGCGTGCACAACCTCGGCCGACCTCCGCGGCGGCTGGTGCAGCTCCACCTCGACGGCTCCGGCCACCAGCTGCCCGGTCGCGGTGCGGAGGTCGTCGGTCCGCAGCGCCCGGTCGGCCACGTCACCAGCGTCGTCCGCCACCACGAGCTCGGGCCCGTCGCGCTCGCGCTGGTGAAGCGGTCCACGCCGGTCGACGCGCACCTCACCGTGGACGGCGTCGCGGCCGCCCAGGAGGTCGTCGTCGCCCCCTGACGACGACGGTCGCACGGTGACGTGACCGACGCCACGTCCGCTTGCTGCTGCTAGCGCTTGCATCTGCTAGCAGGAGCAAGCACAGTGGAGGCATGTCCACGCTGAAGGTCACCGAGCTCGGTGAGTTCCTGCGCGAGCAGCGGCAGGGAGCCAAGCTCTCCCTGCGCCAGCTCGCGGAGGCCGCGGGGGTGTCGAACCCCTACCTGAGCCAGGTCGAGCGTGGCCTGCGCAAGCCGAGCGCCGAGGTGCTGCAGCAGATCGCCAAGGGGCTGCGGATCTCCGCCGAGGTGCTCTACGTGCGCGCCGGGATCCTCGAGGAGGGTTCGGGCAGGGCAGAGGTGGAGACCGCCGTGATGGCCGACCCGCACCTCACCGAGCGCCAGCGTCGGGTCCTGCTCGACATCTACGCCTCCTTCCGCTCCGAGAACACCCGCGAGGCCGAGCTCGCAGCGACCCGCGCGGAGCAGGGGCAGACCGACCAGCCGGCGGCGACGACGCCCCGGACCTCCCGCCGGAAGGCCTCCGCCTCCCGCACGACCGCCCCTCGGGCCGGCACCGCGGCACGACCGCGCGCGGCCCGCACCACGAAGACCGCCCAGAGCACGACCACCAAGAGCACCAAGAACACTGGAGGACAGTGAGATGGCAACCCTGACCGAGGACCTGAAGAAGACCGCTGTGGACGCCGGCTACGTCGTCGTCGGCATCACCGACCTGGCCGTCGAGCGCGCCCGTGGCGCGCAGGCCCAGCTCGTGCAGGTGCGCGACGAGGTCCGCACCGAGCTCGCCGCCGACAAGATCCAGGAGCGCGTCTCCGCGCTCGCCACCATCCCCGCGCAGGCCCGCACCCTGCCCACCAGCGCCGTGAGCAAGGGCCTCGAGGCCGCCGGCAAGGTCGAGGAGGGCTTCGACGACCTCGCGGGCCGCGGCAAGAAGCTGGTCTCGCGCATCCGCCAGCAGAAGGCCACCCAGGACCTCGTCCAGCAGGGCAAGGCCACGCTGACCCGCACCAAGGCCGCGGTCACCACCGTGCGTCGTGGGGCCAAGGACACCGAGGTCGCCGCCAAGGGCACCGTCACCAGCGTCCGCAAGGACACCGCCACCTCGGTCGAGGCGGCGAAGAAGACGGCCAAGAAGGCGACCGCGAAGCGCACCACCCCGGCCGCCAAGCGCACCGCCACCACGGCCAGGAAGCGCACCGCCGCGTCGCAGTCGGCCGCCAAGGGCGCCGGCACCAGCGCGCGCAAGACCGCCACCAAGGCCGTCAAGGCCGCCAGCGCCGCCGCCGACAAGGTCGGCAGCTGACACCTGGCACACCTCGAAGGGCCCCCGGAGCATCCCGGGGGCCCTTCGCCGTGCCGGTGGCGCGCTACGGCAGGATGCAGGCCATGAGCGTGCGGATCGGGGTCGTCGGGTGCGGGTACCTCGGGGCGGTGCACGCGGCCTGCATGACCGAGCTGGGTCACGACGTCGTCGGCGTCGACGTCGACCCGGACAAGGTGGCCGCGCTGGCCGCGGGCCACGCGTCGTTCTACGAGCCCGGCCTGGACGACCTGCTGGCGCGGAACCTCGCGACCGGCCGCCTGACCTTCACCACCGACCCTGCCGCGCTCGCGGACCGCGACGTCGTGTTCGTCTGCGTGGGCACGCCGCAGCGCAAGGGCGAGCTCGCCGCTGACACGTCGTTCGTCCACGACGCGGTCGAGACGGTGGCGGCGAGCGTCGCCCGGGAGGTGCTCGTCGTCGGGAAGTCCACCGTGCCGGTGGGCACCGCCAGCCACCTCGCCTCGCACCTGGCGGGGGTCGCGCCGCACGTCGAGCTGGCCTGGAACCCCGAGTTCCTGCGGGAGGGCCTGGCCGTCAAGGACACCCTGGAGCCCGACCGGTTCGTCTTCGGCGTGCGCTCGCCGTCGGCCGAGGGGCTGCTGCGCGAGGTCTACGCCACTCCGCTCGCGACCGGGACCCCGGTCGTGGTGACCGACTTCGAGACGGCCGAGCTGGTCAAGGTGGCGGCCAACGCCTTTCTCGCCACGAAGATCTCGTTCATCAACGCCATGTCCGAGGTGTGCGAGGCCACCGGCGCCGACGTCGTCCAGCTCGCCGACGCCCTCGGCCACGACGACCGGATCGGCCGCAAGTTCCTCGGTGCCGGACTCGGTTTCGGTGGCGGGTGCCTGCCGAAGGACATCCGCGCGTTCATGGCCAGGGCGGGCGAGCTCGGTGCCGACCAGGCGCTCACGTTCCTGCGGGAGGTCGACGCCATCAACCTGCGTCGTCGTTCCAAGATGGTCGAGCTCGCGCGCGACGCGCTCGGCGGCTCGTTCGTGGGCAAGCGGGTGGCGGTGCTCGGCGCCGCCTTCAAGCCGGACAGCGACGACATCCGCGACTCACCGGCTCTCAACGTCGCCGCGCAGATGCGGCTGCAGGGCGCCGAGGTCGTGGTCACCGACCCGCGAGCGGTCGAGAACGGCCGGCGGCTCTGGCCGGACGTCACCTTCGTCGAGACACCCGAGGACGCCCTCGAGGACGCCGACGTCGTCCTGCTGGCCACCGAGTGGGCCGAGTACAAGGCGATCGACCCGGTGGCGGCCGGCGAGCTGGTGCGCGAGAAGCGCGTGCTCGACGGACGCAACGCCCTCGACGGCGCCACCTGGCGCGCCGCGGGCTGGAGCTACCGGGCGCTCGGCCGCGGGGCGCACGCGTGAGCGGGGGGCGCAGCGTGAGCCGGGCGGACGTGGGCGGTACGGCGGTGCGGATCGCCGACGTCGTGCGAGGTGGCGTCGTCGAGTCCGTGCACCTCGGGCACGTGGTCGTGACCGGTCCTGACGGCGAGATCCTGCTGTCCGCAGGCGATCCGGACGGCCAGTTCTTCGCCCGTTCCTCCCTCAAGCCGCTCCAGGCCGTCGCGATGCTGCGCGCCGGGCTGCGGCTCGACGGCCCGCTGCTCGCGCTCGCCTGCGCCAGCCACAACGGCGAGCCGCAGCACCTCGAGGGCGCCCGCAGCATCCTCGGCGGCGCAGGGCTCGACGAGTCCGCCCTGCAGAACACGCCCGACTACCCGCTCGACGCCGCCGCCGAGCTGGCCTGGCGCAGCGCCGGGACGCCGAAAGAGCCTGTGGCGCAGAACTGCTCCGGGAAGCACGCCGCCATGCTGGCGACCTGCGTGGCCGCCGGGTGGGACACCGGCTCCTACCTCGAGACACAGCACGCGCTGCAGCGGGCGATCCGCGAGACGGTGGCGGAGCTCACCGGTGGCGAGCCGCAGCACGTCACCGTCGACGGGTGCGGCGCGCCGCTGTTCTCGTCCACCCTCACGGGGCTGGCCCGGGCGTTCGGCGCGATCGCCGCGGCCGCGGAACGTGACGGCGACGACGAGCTCGCCCGGGTGGGTCGGGCGATGAACGCCCACCCGCACATGGTCGGCGGCACCGGTCGCGACGTCACCGCGCTGATGGCCGGCGTGCCCGGCCTGGTGGCCAAGGACGGCGCCGAGGGCGTGTACGCCGTCGGGCTCCCGGACGGTCGCGGTGCCGCGCTCAAGGTGCTCGACGGCTCGCAGCGCGCCCGGCCGGTGGTGATGGCCGCGGTGCTGCGCGCGCTCGGTGTCGGGGCGCCGGTGCTCGACGAGGTGGGGGCGGCGCCGGTCCTCGGCCACGGGGTGCCGGTCGGCGCGATCGAGGCCGTCCTGCCGGCCCTGCGGTGAGGGTCGTCCTCCAGCGCGTCACCACCGCCCGGGTCGAGGTGGCCGGCGCGGTCGTCGGCGCCGTCGACGGCAGCGCGAACGCGTCCGGGCAGGCGCTGGTCGCGCTCGTCGGCGTCACCCACGACGACGGCCAGGAGCAGGTCGAGACCCTGGCGCGCAAGGTGGCCGAGCTGCGGGTGCTCGAGGGCGAGCGGTCGGCGGCCGACGTCGGCGCCCCGGTGCTCGTGGTCAGCCAGTTCACGCTGTACGCCGACACCCGCAAGGGCCGGCGGCCGTCCTGGTCGGCCGCGGCACCCGGACCGGTGGCCGAGCCCCTGGTCGAGGCGTTCGCCGCGGCGCTGCGGGAGCGGGCGCTGGAGGTGGCGACGGGTCGGTTCGGCGCGGACATGCAGGTGCACCTGGTGGGCGACGGCCCGGTGACGGTGCTGCTCGAGGCCTGACCCGTACGATCAGGGGGTGAACTCCGTCTTCGCCTTCCAGAGCATCGTCGAGCTCGTCCTGGGTCTGCTCGCCCTGGCGTTCCAGGGCTTCGCCCTGCTCGACGCGATCCGGCAGCGCGCCGACGCCTACCCGGCCACGAGCAACCAGACCAAGACGATCTGGCTGGCGATCCTCGGCATCGCGCTCGCGATCGGCGTCGTCTCGGTGTTCGGCCCGCTGAACATCTTCAACCTGCTGGCGGTCGTCGCAGCCGGGGTCTACCTCACCCGGGTGCGTCCGGCGATCCGGTCGATCACCGGGAACGGGCCCTCGCCCGGCGGCTGGTAGCGCCGGGCCTCAGCGCGGGGCCACCGCGTCCCAGGCGACGCCCACCTCGCCGAGCCGCCACCGGGCCGGCCCCTCGAGGACCGGCCACCCGGCGTCGCGCACAGCCTGGCACGTCGCCCTGAACCGTTGCCGCACACCGAAGGACGCGAGCGACGCGCTGCGCTCCCACGCGTCGTCCAGGGCGGCGAGCCAGGCGTGCACCGGCTCGCCCGCGACGTTCCGGTGGATCAGGGCCTTCGGCAGCCGCTCCGCGACCGAGCCGGGGCGCTCGAGCGCCCGCAGCCGCAGCGACACGGTGAGGCTGACGGGGCCGTCGGTCCCGACCGCGATCCAGGCGGCCCGGCTGCCGAGCTCGTCGCAGGTCGCGTCGACCAGGAGCCCGTCGGGTGCGAGGTGGCGCACGACCTCGCCCCACGCGGCGGCCACCTCGTGCTCGCCGTACTGCCGCAGCACGTTCGCCGCCCGCACGAGCGCGGGACGCCTGGCGCCGAGCGGCCCGAGCTCGAACCCGCCGTGGGCGAAGCGCACGCCCGCGCGCGCCAGCGGCTGGGCGGCACGCACCCGCTCCGGGTCGATCTCCAGGCCCACGACCTCGACGTCGCGCCGGACCCGCAGGAGCCGGTCGGCCAGCTCGATCGTGGTCACGGGGGAGGCGCCGTAGCCGAGGTCGACGACCAGCGGGTCGGCGGCCGCCCGCAGCGCCGTCGCAGCCGGTCCGGCGAGCCAGCGGTCCACGCGGCGCAGCCGGTTCGGGTTCGTGGTGCCGCGCGTCACGGTGCCCACGGGGCGCGGCGTCGGCGTCACCGCCCCATCATCGCCGACCGCCCTCCACCGACCGCCCTCCACCGACCCCCTGAGCCGGGGCGCCGGGCATGGGTTAGCGTCGCCGGGTGAGTTCCGCCGCACCGGACGCCGCGGCACCGCGCCGGGTCGCGATGCTGTCCGTGCACACCTCTCCCCTCGAGCAGCCAGGCACCGGCGACGCCGGCGGCCTCAACGTCTACGTGGTCGAGCTGGCCAAGCGCCTGGCCGAGCGCGGTACCGAGGTCGAGGTGTTCACCCGGGCCACCTCGTCGTCCACCTCCGGCCTCGCCGACGCCGACGTCGAGCTCGCGCCGGGGGTGTCGGTGCGCCACGTCGTGGCCGGTCCGCTCGCCGGGCTCGGGAAGAACGACCTGCCGGGTCAGCTGTGCGCCTTCACCGCCGGCGTGATGAGAGCCGAGGCGGCGCAGGACGCCGGTTGGTACGACGTCGTGCACTCCCACTACTGGCTGTCCGGCCAGGTCGGGTGGTTGGTCGCCGACCGGTGGAACGTGCCGCTCGTCCACAGCATGCACACGATGGCCAAGGTGAAGAACGCCTACCTGGCCGAGGGCGACTCGCCCGAGCCCGCGGGCCGCGAGATCGGCGAGGAGCAGGTGGTGGCGGCCGCGGACCGGCTGGTGGCGAGCACCGAGGCCGAGGGTCGAGAGCTGGTCGAGCTGTACGGCGCGCAGCCGGAGCGGGTCGCGGTCGTGCCGCCCGGTGTCGACCTCGACGTCTTCTCGCCCGCCGACGGGCGCGACGCCGCCCGGGCCGCGCTCGGTCTGGCGCAGGACTCCCAGGTGCTGCTGTTCGCCGGCCGGATCCAGCCGCTCAAGGCGCCCGACGTCCTCGTCCGCGCTGCGGCGCACCTCCTGCGGTCGGCGCCGTCGATGCGCTCGCGGCTGGTCGTGGTCGTCCTCGGCGGCCCGAGCGGTTCCGGTCTGGAGCACCCCGAGGAGCTCGAGGAGCTCGCGGCCCGGTTGGGTCTGCACGGGGTGCCCGGCGTCCCCGACGTCGTGCGGTTCGAACCGCCGGCGCCCAGAGAGTCCCTCTCCCAGTGGTTCCGGGCAGCCGACCTCGTCGTCGTCCCCAGCTACAACGAGTCGTTCGGCCTGGTGGCGATCGAGGCCCAGGCGTGCGGGACGCCGGTCGTCGCCGCCCGGGTGGGTGGGTTGGAGACCGCTGTCGCGCACGGGATCTCGGGCGAGCTGGTCGACGGCCACGACCCGGTGGTGTGGGCCGGGGTGATCGGTGCCCTGCTGTCCGACCCGGACCGGATGGCCCGGTTGCGCGACGGCGCCCGCGCCCACTCCCTGCGGTTCGGTTGGGACGCCACCGTCGACGCCACCCTGGCCGTCTACGCCGCGGCCCGCGCCGAGCGGCTCGCCCGTCTCGTGGTGCAGCGCTCGCCGGTGCCGCAGTCTGCGCCCGCGGGCGCCGTGGAGGTCGCACCGTGAGCGCGCGCGACCGCGCGATCCAGGAGCTGGAGGGTTGGCTGGCCGAGGCGGCCGGGGCCGAGCCGTCCGAGGGCCCGCACGGGCCGGCGCGGGTGGAGCACGAGCTCGGGGCGCGTCCGGGGGAGTACGTGGTCCAGCTGCCCGGCGAGCGCAAGCTCCGCACGCCGGTCTCGGTGCTGGTCGGCGACCACTCGCTGTCGGTGTCCGCGTTCGTCGTGCGCAACCCCGACGAGAACCACGCCGTGGTGCACCGATGGCTCCTCGAGCGCAACACCCGGCTGGGGCAGGTCGCCTTCGCGATCGACCGGTCGGGCGACGTCTACCTGCGCGGACGCCTTCCCCTGGAGGCGGTCTCGCAGCAGTCGCTGGACGGGTTGCTCGGCGAGGTGCTGGAGGTCGCCGACGGGTCGTTCAACGAGCTGCTCGCGCTCGGCTTCCTCACCTCGATGCGCAAGGAGTGGGCCTGGCGGGTCTCGCGGGGCGAGTCGACCCGCAACCTCGAGGCCTTCAAGCACCTGCTGCAGGACTGACCCCGTCGCGGGTCGTCACCACCGCACCAGGCCCTGGCCCGGCCCGGTGGTGACAGGTCGTCAGGGGTAGACGTCCGGTGCCGTCGGGCAGCCGTGCCCGTTGCGCCACGCGCGGACCGCGGGCGAGGGATCGGCGTCCTCGCCGGTGCGCCAGCTCTCGAGGAACGGGTAGGGGCTGACGACCCCGCGCCGGGTGAACCAGTCGCCGGGCCCGCACGACGCCGGGCTGAGGCCGAGGTGCAGGTGGCAGCCGGTGCCCGCGGCGGACCCGGTCTCGCCGACGGTGCCGAGCACCTCACCGGCCCGCACCTCCTGGTCGGGCACCACCAGCACGGTCGCCAGGTGCGACCCGTAGTACCGGACGCCGTCCTCGCCGAGCAGGGTCACCGACAGGCCGCCGCGGTGGGGTCCGAGGTTCGTCTCCCGGTCCCAGGAGTCGACGGTGGTCGTCTCGCTGACGGTGCCCGCCGCGACGGCGAGAACCGGTGTGCCACAGGCGACGAAGACGTCGGTGGCTGGGTAGTCGTGGTGCTGCGTCGCGTACTCGGCATCGCCGGCGACGGGGAACGCGCGGCTCCCGGCGACCACGCGACCGGCGAGCGCCGGAAGCAGTTCGTCCTCCGGCGGCTCGAGCGTGCCGGCGGCGCGCGGTACCGGCACGGTCGCGACGGGCGGCTCTCCCTGGGGCGGGGCGAGCACCGGGGCCGCGAGCAGGAGGGCGAGCCCGAGGCCGCCCACCACCCCGGTGCTGACCACCGCGTGCGCCAGCACCTGGCGGGCGACCACGCCACCGCGAGAGACCTGCGTGCCCGAGCTCATCGGTGGCCATCTTCCTCCGTCGGCGGGCGGCGCGGGTGCTCAGTACGCTGACGGCATGTCGTACACCCTGGTCCTCCTCCGCCACGGCGAGAGCGAGTGGAACGCCAAGAACCTGTTCACGGGCTGGGTCGACGTCCCGCTCTCGGAGAAGGGGACGGCCGAGGCCCTGCGCGGCGGTGAGCTGCTGGCCGCTGCCGGGGTGCTGCCCGAGGTCGTGCACACCTCGCTGCTGCGGCGCGCGATCACGACGGCGAACCTGGCCCTCGACGTCGCCGAGCGGCATTGGATCGAGACCAAGCGGTCGTGGCGGCTGAACGAGCGGCACTACGGCGCGCTGCAGGGGCTGGACAAGAAGCAGACCCTGGCCGAGTACGGCGAGGAGCAGTTCATGCTGTGGCGCCGCTCGTACGACACCCCGCCGCCGCCCATCGCGCCCGACGCCGAGTTCAGCCAGGCCGCCGACCCCCGGTACGCCGACCTCGGGCCGGACATGCCGGAGAGCGAGTGCCTGGCAGACGTCGTCGCCCGGATGCTGCCCTACTGGGAGTCCGCGGTCGTGCCGGACCTGCGGGCCGGCAAGGTCGTCCTGCTGGCGGCGCACGGCAACTCGCTGCGGGCGCTGGTCAAGCACCTCGACGGCATCAGCGACCAGGACATCGCCGCGCTCAACATCCCCACCGGCATGCCGCTGGTCTACGAGCTCGACGACGACCTCGTGCCGCTGGAGCGCGGCGGCCGGTACCTCGACCCCGAGGCCGCCGCCGAGGCCGCAGCGGCGGTCGCCAGCCAGGGACGCTGAGGCTCTCAGCCGCAGGTCGCCGACAGCGCGTCGTCGACCCTCTCCTGGGCGGGCGCCAGGGAGTCGTCCGGTGACTGCTCGGCGAGCTCCGACAGCTGCGCACCCGCGGCCTGGACGGTGGCCGGGTCGGCGTCGGCGAGCGTGATCGCCGCCAGCTGCGGCTCGAGGCCGGCCCAGTAGTCGCGCACCAGTGCGACGTCTGCGACGACCGACGCGGGCGCGTCGTCGGTGACCGCCGACTGCACGGCCTCCCAGTACGCGGGAGCACCCGTGCCCGCGGCGACGATCGTCACCGTCAGCGCCTGCGGGTCGTCGGCGGCCAGCCCGAGCCGCTGGAGCTCGGCCGCCCCGCGCGCGTCCAGGTCGGCGCTCGCGCGCGCCACCGCCTCGCAGTCGAACCCCGGAGGAGGCGCCTCGACGGGTGCGTCCTCGGGCTGGGTCGTGCAGGCGGTCAGGACCGTCACGACGAGCGCCACGACCAGCCCCGTCGCGGACGGGACCGGGCGGCGGGGCACAGCGGGACCGTACCCGCTGCGCGGCCCGCCGCAGGGGTCGGCTAGGAGGGGTGCGGTGTGGCCGTGGCCTCGGCGGCGAGGTCCCACTGGCCGGTGACGAGGAACTGCACCCGCTCGGACAGCGAGACCGCGTGGTCGCCGAACCGCTCGAAGTAGCGGCTGCCCAGCGTGACGTCGACGGCGGCCTGCACCGGGTGCGACCAGGTCGGCGAGGCGAGCTCGTCGAACACGCGGAGGTGCAGCGCGTCCAGGGCGTCGTCGTCCGGACCCATCTCGGCGGCCACGGTGAGGTCGCGGGTGGCGATCACCTGGCCGGCCTTCTCCGCCAGCCGCACGCCGGTGGCGCCCATCTCGGCGAACAGCGGCTCGAGGTCGGCCGGGATCACGTGGTGCGGGAAGCGCAGCCGGACCAGCTTGGCGACGTGGCGGGCGAGGTCGCCCATCCGCTCGATCGTGCTGCTCATCCGCAGCCCCGCGACGACCACGCGCAGGTCGGTGGCCACCGGTGCCTGCCGGGCGAGCAGCTCGACCGCGCGCTCGTCGACCTGGCGCTGGATGGCGTCGATCCTGTCGTCGCCGGCGATGACCGCCTCGGCGAGCGACAGGTCGGCCTCGAGCAGGGCGCGGGTGGCGTCGCCCAGCGCCGCAGCGGCGAGCGCGGTCATCTCGACGAGCTGCCCGTCGAGGTGCTCGAGCTCGGTGTGGAACTGCTGGCGCATCGGGTTCCCTCCCGGATCAGGTGTGCCTGACGGTACGTCGCACGTACCGCGACCTCACTGTCGGGTGCCGGGGTGAACGCCTGTCGGTGCCCAGGTGAACATCTGGGGACCGCCCCGCGTCCGGTACCGACGACGGCCGGGAGGCGGGTGCCGCGGCCCTACCCTGGTGGACGTGGAGCAGCCGTCCGTCGCGGTCGTCGCTGCGGCCCTCACCGTCCTGGTGCTGGCCGTGGCGCTGCTGGCCTTCCGGTGGAGCGAGCGCGCGTCCACCACGGTGGAGGAGCCCCGGCCCGAGCTCCCGCGTGGCGTCACCGACGTCCTGGCCGCGCTGCGGTCGGCCGCCGTCGTGGTCGACGTCGCCGACGCCGTGGTGCGGGCGACGCCGCCGTCCTACGCGCTCGGGCTGGTGCGCGGCCACGAGCTCGCCCACCCCGAGCTGGTCGACATGGTGCGGTCGGTGCGTCGTGACGGGCTGGTCGTCGAGCGCGAGCTGGAGCTGCCCCGCGGGCCGCTCGGTCGCGGCACGATCGTCGTCCTGGCCCGGGTCGCGGCCCTCGGGAGCCTGCACGTGCTGGTCCTGGTCGAGGACCGCACCGAGGCGCGCCGGGTGGAGGAGGTGCGCCGCGACTTCGTCGTCAACGTCTCGCACGAGCTGAAGACGCCGGTGGGGGCGATCTCGCTGCTGGCCGAGACGATGGAGGCCGCCGCCGACGACCCCACGGCGGTGCGGCGCTTCGCCGGCCGGATGCACCGCGAGGCCGACCGGCTCGCCGCGCTGGTGCAGGAGATCGTCGACCTGTCGCGGCTGCAGACCTCGTCCGCGCTCGCCGAGCCGGAGCTCGTCGACGTCGACCAGGTGGTCACCGAGGCCGTCGACCGCGCCCGGCTGGCCGCCGACGGCAAGCGGATCACCCTCGACGTCGCCCCCGCCACGGGCGTCAAGGTCTACGGCGACCACGACCTGCTCGTCACCGCCTTGCGCAACCTGGTCGACAACGCCGTCCGCTACTCCGACGAGGGCACCCGGATCGGGATCGGGTTGTCCCGCAAGGACGACCTGGTCGAGATCGCGGTCGCCGACCAGGGCGTCGGGATCCCCGAGGCCGAGCAGGAGAGGGTGTTCGAGCGGTTCTACCGGGTCGACCCCGCACGCTCGCGCACGACCGGCGGCACAGGGCTCGGGCTCAGCATCGTCAAGCACGTCGTGGCCAACCACGGCGGCGAGGTGACGGTCTGGAGCCAGCCGCACTCCGGCTCGACGTTCACCGTCCGCCTGCCCGTCGCCGCGTCCGCGGCCGGTGGCGAGCTCGACGACCCGCACGAGGTGACCGCGGCGCCGGACGGCACGGGGGTACCCGCGCGCACCAGCACGAGGAGGAGCCGCACGTGACCCGCATCCTGGTCGTCGAGGACGAGGAGTCGCTCTCGGACCCGTTGTCCTACCTGCTCGAGCGAGAGGGCTTCGAGGTCGCGGTGGCGGCAGACGGCCACGCCGCGCTCGACGAGTTCGACCGTGGCGGAGCCGATCTGGTCCTCCTCGACCTGATGCTCCCCGGCATCCCGGGTACCGAGGTCTGCCGCGCACTGCGCACCCGCAGCAGCGTCCCGGTGATCATGCTGACCGCCAAGGACAGCGAGATCGACAAGGTCGTGGGCCTCGAGATCGGCGCCGACGACTACGTGACCAAGCCGTACTCATCGCGCGAGCTCGTGGCGCGGATCCGAGCGGTCCTGCGCCGCAAGGGAGAACCGGACGAGCTGCTGCCGGCGACCATCGAGGCCGGGCCGGTGCGGATGGACGTCGAGCGTCACGTGGTGACGGTGCGCGGGGAGCCGATGTCCATGCCGCTCAAGGAGTTCGAGCTGCTCGAGATGCTGCTGCGCAACGCCGGCCGGGTGCTCACCCGGGGGCAGCTGATCGACCGGGTGTGGGGCTCGGACTACGTCGGCGACACCAAGACGCTCGACGTCCACGTGAAGCGGCTGCGGAGCAAGATCGAGGTCGACCCCAAGGAGCCGCGGCACCTGGTGACGGTGCGCGGCCTGGGGTACAAGCTCGACCCCTGAGCGGACCTCAGCCGGCGGGGGCGTCCTCGCCGATCAGCCGTCTTCGCCGATCAGCCCTCTTCGCCGATCAGGGAGGCGTACTCCGGCAGCGTGCCGTCGAGCACGGGGGTCTGCAGGTTCAGGCTCGACTCCCCGCCGATCAGGGTGACCTCGACCGTGCGGCCGGGCACGACGTCGAGGGACTCGATCGTCACCTGCTCGTCGGACTCGGGGCCGATCGAGACGCTCTGGCCCGGTTCGAGGTCGATGGTCCGGCTCGCGGCGCCGGCCGCGACGTCGATGACGACCGAGACGTCGTCGGCAGAGGAGTTGAACAGCGCGCCCACCAGCTCGGCCTCGGCACCCTGCTCGGCGGTCAGCACCATCAGGTTGCGGACGCCGACCGGCCCGACCTCGCCCTGCACGCCGTCGGACGGCGCGTAGGTGACGTTGGTGGTCGTCTGGGGGCTGAACATCGAGCAGCCGCCGAGCGCGAGCCCGGCGATCGCCGCGGCAGCGGCCAGCCGCACGGGGCGGGACGGGTGCGGGACGGTCACGGCTGGCTCCTCGGCGACGGGGGTCGGACGCGCAGCACGAACTGTACCGACCGGAGCCGCCGCCGCCCGACCCGGCGCCCCGACGGCTGCGCCGTGCCCGCGTTCCGCTCCCGATCTGTTCGCGTCCGGCACCGTTCCCACCCCGCGCGTGCCACGGCGGACGCCGTCCTGTCAACCCCTTCCTGGGGCCCCTTCGACCCGCTCGCAAGCCTCTGACCTGCACAAACGTCCCGAGACGCGTGTCGCCGCACCGGCGCGGCGTGGTACTCTGGAGGCCGCGAAAGGGGAAAACACCAGATGGCATTCAAGGTCGGCGAGACGGTCGTGTACCCGCACCACGGAGCGGCTCTCATCGAAGAGATCATGAAGCGCACGATCAAGGGCGAGGAGAAGCTCTACCTCAAGCTCAAGGTGGCCCAGGGAGACCTCACCATCCAGGTCCCGGCCGAGAACTGCGACCTCGTCGGTGTCCGCGACGTCGTCGACCAGCAGGGTCTCGACCGGGTCTTCGCGGTCCTGCGGGCCCCGCACGTGGAGGAGCCGACCAACTGGTCGCGCCGCTACAAGGCCAACCTGGAGAAGCTCGCCTCCGGCGACGTCATCAAGGTCGCCGAGGTCGTCCGCGACCTGTGGCGCCGCGACCAGGACCGCGGCCTGTCGGCCGGCGAGAAGCGCATGCTCGCCAAGGCCCGTCAGATCCTCGTCTCCGAGCTCGCGCTGGCGGAGAAGACCGAGGAGGACAAGGCCGAGGCCATCCTCGACGAGGTCCTCGCGTCCTGACCGTGCCGCCCCTCCGGCGCACACGCACCGCACGATGAGCCCGACTCCCGTCCCGGGGGTCGGGCTCGTCGTCGTCGCGGCGGGTCGCGGCGAGCGGCTGGGCGCCGGCCGGCCGAAGGCGCTGGTGGAGGTCGCCGGCCGCCCGCTGCTGGTCTGGGCCCTCGAGGGCGCTGCCGCCGCCGGCCTGGTCGACGTCGTCGTGGTCGCCCCTCCCGACGCCCTCGACGAGGTGCGTGCGCTGGCACCTGGCGCCGCGGTCGTGGCCGGCGGCGCCACCCGGCAGGCGTCCGTCGCAGCCGGCCTGGCCGCGCTGCCGCCTGGCGAGCTGGTGCTGGTGCACGACGCCGCCCGGGCGTTCGTCCCGCCGAGCGTGTTCGCCGACGTCGTGGCCGCGCTGCGGGTCGGCGAGCAGGCGGTCGTGCCCGCGCTCGCGCCCGCCGACACCCTGCGCCACCTCGAGGACGGCCCGCTCGACCGCGCCCGGGTGGTGGCCGTCCAGACCCCGCAGGGCTTCACCCGCGAGGCCCTGGTGCGCGCGCACGCCACCGCCGACCCGTCGGCCACCGACGACGCCGGCCTGGTCGAGCGGCTGGGCGTCCACGTCCACGTCGTCCCCGGCTCGGAGGAGGGCTTCAAGGTGACCCGTCCGCTCGACGTCCTGCTGGCCGAGGCGCTGCTGCGCTCCCGGGACGTCTCGTGACCGGGCCGCTCCCGCGGACGGGCATCGGCGTCGACGTCCACGCGCTCGCGCCGCAGGGGTCGGACCGCGAGCTGTGGGTCGCCGGGCTGCACTGGCCCGGGCAGCGCGGCCTGGACGGCCACTCCGACGCCGACGTCGCCGCGCACGCCTGCTGCGACGCCCTGTTCTCCGCCGCCGGCATCGGCGACCTCGGCGCGCACTTCGGCACCTCCCGCCCGGAGTGGTCCGGCGCGTCCGGCGCGCGGTTGCTCGCCGAGGCGGCCCGGTTGGTGCGCGAGGCCGGCTTCGAGATCGGCAACGTCGCGGTGCAGGTGATCGGCGACGCCCCGAAGGTCGGCACCCGCCGGATCGAGGCCGAGGCGGCGCTGTCCGCCGCGTGCGGGGCCCCGGTGTCGGTCAGCGGCACCACCACCGACGGGCTGGGGCTCACCGGTCGCCGCGAGGGCGTGGCCGCGATCGCCACCGCCCTCGTGCTCCCCACACCTGCCCCCTGAGCGCTCGCCCCTCCCGTTCACCGCTCACGCACACCCTCGGGCGTCACGCACACCGTCGACGGTGTGCGTCGCGCCCCGCGGTGTGCGTCAGCGGGAGCGGCGCCGTCCGCGCGCGTGCGCACGCCGGATCCGGGCGGCCACCGGACCGAACCGCGCCAGCTCGGCCCAGATCCAGCGCGCGACCTCGAGCCCGCAGTCGCGCAGCTCGTCCTCTCGCACCTTCTCGGCGAACACCGCCTCGCCGGGGTCCTGGTCCGGGGCGAGGTCGCGCCCGTACTTGATCCGGCCGTCGAACTCTCCGACCGTGCGCTCCTCCTCCCACCCGAAGTCGCACCGGCCCACCACGACGTGCCGGTGGTCCACGACCTCGAGCTGGGGCCGCGGCACCGGCAGGCCGGCGCGGGCGATCGCCACCCGGCTGCGGGACTCGCCGACGCTCTCGCTGCGCGCGTCCGCGAACGCGGCGACCCGACGCGCCCGCGGGACCCCGGGCCAGCCGCGCGCCCGGTCGAGCGCCACCTGCAGACCGGCGACGTCGACGATCCCCGAGCGGAGCGCGAAGTCGGCCGCGACCACGCCCTGCTCGAAGCCGATGCCACGCACGAGGTCGACCAGCGTGCGCGCGGGCGACGTCACCGGCACGCCGTGGACGAGGACGACCTCCTCGGCGTCCAGCGGGGCGGGGGTCACGTGGACGTCCGCGCCGATCCGGCCACCGCGGCCGCGGTCGCGGGTGAGGTGGACGTGCGACAGGTGGGGACGCCAGAGCTCGAAACCGTGCAGGACGGCCGCGGAGACGTGGCTGACGACCGCTTGGTCCGACATCGCCTGGACCGCGGCGCGGACCCGTGCCTCGTGCAGGACCCGCGGCTCGGACAGCTGCGGGTCGGGCGCGGCGTAGGCGCCGCGCCGGAGCGGCATCAGCCGCGCCGTGTCCCGGAGCCGCCGCACCTCGGACGGCTCCCAGCCCGCGGCGAGCAGGCCGGAACGGGTGAGCACACGCACGCGATCCACCTCGCCAGGGTCGAGGCCGTCGTGTGCTCGCCTGCGCGCCCAGACGCCGGGGTGTGGACGGACGATCGCAGACGCGGCCTGTGGACGGCAGGCACGGTCAGCGAGCCGTCCTCGCTCACGCACACCCCCGGGCGCGACGCACACCGTCGACCGTGTGCGTCGGGGCCGTGGGTGTGCGTCGGGGCGGAACGGGTGTGTGCGAGCGGGGCGTGGGGGAGGCGTCGGACCGTCATCATGGACCCATGACCGACGGGGTGATCGACGCGCTGCGACGCGCGCTGGAGGCGGTGCCGGACGACACCGCGCTGCGGCTGCACCTGGCCGAGACGCTGCTGGCGGCGGGACGGTCGGACGAGGCCGTGGCCGAGTGCGCGACGGCGTTGCAGCGCGAGCCGTCCAGCGTCGAGGCGCGGGCGCTGATGGCCCGCGCGCTGACGCCGGCCACCGCCCAGCCGGACGAGACGGCGCCGGAGGTCTCCCCCGGCGAGGTGCCCGACCAGCCGCCACCTGCGCGCCACGGTCAGGACGGCTTCGACTGGCACGCCGCCGAGGAGCAGGTCGGCGACGTCGCGGAGCCGATGTTCGTCGACGAGAGCGGGCTGGCCGAGCCCGACGTCGGGGCGTGGGACGTCGAGAAGGCCGGCATCACGCTGGCCGACGTCGGCGGGCTCACCGAGGTCAAGGACCGGCTCGAGGCGGCCTTCCTGGCGCCGCTGCGCAACCCCGAGCTGCGCAAGCTGTACGGCAAGTCGTTGCGCGGCGGGCTGATGCTCTACGGACCGCCCGGCTGCGGCAAGACCTTCGTCGCGCGCGCGGTGGCCGGCGAGATGGGCGCCAAGTTCATCTCGGTCGGGATGTCCGACGTCCTGGACATGTGGATCGGCAGCAGCGAGAAGAACGTGCACGAGCTGTTCCAGCTGGCCCGCCGCAGCGCCCCGGTGGTGCTTTTCCTCGACGAGGTCGACGCGCTGGGGCAGAAGCGGTCCCAGACCCGCTCGTCGTCGATGCGCGGCACGGTGAACCAGCTGCTGGCCGAGCTCGACGGCGTGCAGTCCGACAACGAGGGCGTCTTCGTGCTGGCGGCGACCAACCAGCCGTGGGACGTCGACCCCGCGCTGCGGCGCCCCGGCCGGCTCGACCGCACCCTGCTGGTGCTCCCGCCCGACCAGGAGGCGCGCGAGTCGATCGTCCGGCACCACCTCAAGGACCGCCCCGTGGAGGGCATCGACGTCCGCCGGATCGCCAAGGCCACCAACGGGTACTCCGGCGCCGACCTCGCCCACGTCTGCGAGTCGGCGGCCGAGCGGGCGCTGCTCGCCGGCGTCCGCACCGGTGACGCCCGGTTGATCGGCATGAAGGACCTGGAGTGGGCGGTGGGGCAGGTGCGACCGTCCACGCGCGCGTGGTTCGACACCGCGCGCAACGTGGTGATGTTCGCCGACGCCGACGGCAGCTACGCCGACCTGCGCACCTGGATGAAGAAGAACAAGCTGCTGTGAGCGAGCTCGCCCGGGCCGAGCTCCTCCTGGAGTCAGGCCGGTTCGCCGAGGCCCAGCAGGCGGCCAGCGCCGCGCTCGCGTCCGATCCCCACGACGTCGACGCGCTGCTCCTGCGCTCGCGCGCTCTGCTGCGCCTCGGGCGCCACGAGGACGCCCTGCTCGACGCCGGGCAGGCGCTGCGGCAGGAGCCCTCGCTCGTGCAGGCGCACGCCGTGCGGGCGGCGGCGCTGCTCGAGTCGGGCCGGCACGAGGAGGCGCTGGCGGCGGCGATCGAGACCACCCGGTTGGCGCCGACCTGGGCCCCGGCGCACCTCACCGTCGCCACGGTCGCCGACCGCGTACCGGGCAAGCAGCAGATCGCCTGGGACGCAGCGAGCTACGCCTGCACGCTGGCACCGCTCGACCCGGACACCCACGCGATGATGGGGTCGGTCGCCCTGTCGTGGAACCGGCTCGACGTCGCCGAGCAGGCGCTGCTCGAGGCGTTGCGTCTGGACCCCCAGCACGTCGAGGCGCGGCACGACCTCGGCGTCGTCCGCTTCCGCGGCGGCAGCTACGGCGAGGCCGCAGCGGGCTTCGTCTCGACCCTGCGCGACGACCCTTCGCAGACGGTGGCCCGGCAGAACCTCGAGGGCGTCGTCCTGCGCTGGGTGCAGCGCACGCACCTCGGCATGTGGGGGGTGTGGTTCCTGGTCCGGATCTTCGTCTCGGCCCAGGCGCAGGTGGGTGCCGTGGTGGTGTGGGCGCTGGGTGCCGGCCTGCTGGTCTGGTGGACCCGGCGCACCGTCGCGTCGATGACCGGAGACCTGCGGGTGGTGCTGTGGCGGGTGCTGCGCTCGTCCTGGTTGGCCTCGCTGTGGTTCGGCTGCGTGGCGGTGGCCGCCGTGGCCACCACGGCCGCGGCGCTCGTCCCTGTGCTCGCGGTCGCGGTCACCGGCCTGGTGGTGGCCGGGCTGGCGCTGCTCGTCGGGTGCCTGGCCAGCTGGGTACGCCTCGGGTGGAGCCGTAGCCGACGGTAGTCACAGTGACAATCTCCATCCGCTCCAATGTCACTCCTACATCAAACGGGGAGGAGGGCGTGGACGCCCGCCGCGTCGTGGTGGTCGGTGCCGAGTCGACCGGCACGCGACGGCGAGCACCTGCGCGCCTGGATTCTCAATGACCGCGGTCGATCCACTCCTGGAGGTGCGGGGACTCGTCGCCGATGGTGGTCTCGTCGCCGTGGCCGGTGAGGACCCGGGTCTCGGCGGGCAGCGGGAGCAGGAGCTCGCGGATCGAGGTCACGATGGTCGGGAAGTCGCTGTAGGACCGGCCGGTGGCGCCGGGGCCGCCCTGGAACAGCGTGTCGCCGGTGAGCACCACGCCGAGCGCGGGCGCGTAGAAGCAGACGGCACCCGGCGAGTGGCCGGGTGTGTGCAGCACGTGCAGGTCGGTACCGGCGACCCGGATGACGTCACCGTGTGCCAGATCGGCGTCGGGGGCGCGGTCGGGGTGCTCGGTGTCCCAGAGCACCCGGTCGTCGGGGTGCAGCGCGACGGTCGCGCCGGTGGCCTCCACCACGTCGTCGACCGCGTTGACGTGGTCGTTGTGGGCGTGGGTGCACAGCACCGCGCGCACCGTGCGGGCGCCGACGGCCTCGAGGATCTTGGCGGCGTCGTGGGCGGCGTCGACCACCACGCACTCCTCGTCGTCGCCGAGCACCCAGACGTTGTTGTCGACGTCCCAGGTGCCGCCGTCCAGGCTGAACTGACCGGACGTCACCACCCGGTCGATGCGCAGACTCACAGGACCACGACCGAACGCAGGACCTCGCCCTTGTGCATCTTGTCGAACGCGGCTTCGACGTCGCCCAGCCCGATCGTCTCGGAGACGAACGCGTCGAGGTCGAACCGGCCCTGGCGGTAGAGGTCGACCAGCATCGGGAAGTCGCGCGAGGGCAGGCAGTCGCCGTACCAGGACGACTTCAGCGCGCCGCCGCGGCCGAACACCTCGATCAGCGGGAGCTCGATCGTCATGTCCGGCGTGGGCACGCCGACCAGCACGACCGTGCCGGCGAGGTCGCGCATGTAGAACGCCTGCTCGTAGGTGTCCGGACGCCCGACCGCCTCGATCACGACGTCGGTGCCGTGACCACCGGTGAGCTCGCGGACGGCCTCGACGACGTCGTCGACCTCGCGGGAGTTGATGGTGTGCGTCGCGCCGAAGTCCTTGGCCCACTGCAGCTTCCGGTCGTCGACGTCGACCGCGATGATCGTGGTGGCGCCGGCGATCCGCGAGCCCGCGATCGCCGCGTCGCCCACACCGCCGCAGCCGATCACGGCCACGGAGTCGCCCCGGCCGACGTTCCCGGTGTTGACCGCGGCGCCGAAGCCCGCCATCACGCCGCACCCGAGCAGCCCGACCGCGGCGGCCGACGCCTCGCTGTCGACGATCGTGCACTGGCCGCTGTGCACCAGCGTCTTCTCGGCGAACGCGCCGATGCCGAGCGCGGGGGACAGCTCGGTGCCGTCGGTGAGCGTCATCCGCTGGGTCGCGTTGTGGGTGCTGAAGCAGTACCAGGGCCTGCCCTTCAGGCACGCCCGGCAGGTGCCGCACACCGCTCGCCAGTTCAGCACCACGAAGTCGCCGGGTGCCACGTTCGTGACGCCCTCGCCGACCGCCTCGACCACACCCGCCGCCTCGTGGCCGAGCAGGAACGGGAAGTCGTCGTTGATCCCGCCCTCGCGGTAGTGCAGGTCGGTGTGGCACACGCCGCAGCTGCGGATCGCCACCACGGCCTCGCCGGGACCGGGGTCCGGGACGACGACATCGGTGATCTCGACGGGCGCACCCTTGCTGCGGGCGATGACGGCCTTGACGGTCTGCGGCACTGCGACCTCCGGGACGGGGACGGCGGCGGGCCCTGCCTGCGGGCCCACCGCCGAACCTACCGGCCGCGCGTCGGGCTCACTCGGCGGCGATCGCCTCGAGCGGGCGGGTCCGCGCCGCCCGGTGCCCCGGCCACAGCGCGGCCAGCACGCCGACCACCGCGGCGACGACGAGGAACAGCCCGACCTGGCCCCACGGCACGACCGTGATGTCGAGGCCGTCCGGCACCAGGCTGCGCGCGAACAGGTAGCCGAACACCAGCCCGACGACGAGGCCGAGCAGCGCCCCGTAGACCGAGATCAGCACGGACTCCACGTAGATCACCCGGCGGACCTGGCTGCGCAGCATGCCCACCGCACGCAGCATCCCGATCTCGCGCCGCCGCTCCACCACGGACAGGCCGAGGGTGTTGACGATGCCGAGGATGGAGATCACCACGGCCAGCGCGAGCAGGCCGTAGAGGATCCCCAGCAGGATGTCGACCTGCGAGGTCAGCGACGACGTGAACGCCTCCAGGTCGTCGACCGTGGTCGTGACGTACGGCGCCACGGCCTCGCGCAGGTCGTCGCGCAGCTGGGCCTGGTCGACCCCGTCGTCGCCGACGACGAACGCCTGGAACACGGCCTGCTGCTGCGCGGGCACCAGCTTCTCGGCGGTGCCGTCGCTGACGATCCAGCCGGTGAAGTACTCGCTGTCGTAGATGCCGGCGACGCGCAGCGGGACCTCGGCCAGGCCGGGGACGGCGAGGGTGACCTCGTCGCCGAGGTCCCAGCCGTTCTCGCCCGCGGTGTCGGTGGTGATCAGGATGGTCGAGTCGGACACGGTCGCCTCGCCGTCGACGACGTCGAGGTCGATCGCGGCGGGGACGTCGCCCGACAGCCCGAAGCCGAAGGCGGCCTCGCCGCCGACGACGGCCGGCGCCGCCCGGACGGCGACGACCGTCTCCACGTCCGGCACCGTGGCCAGCGCGTCGAGGACGCCCTCCGGCACCGGCTGGCCCTGCGGGCCGCCGACCACGTAGTCCCACGTCATGCCGGAGCTCGCGATCTGGGTCAGGCTGGCCTTGGCGGACGCCCCGATGATGGCGACCACGGTGACGAGCGCCAGCCCGATGGCCAGCGCGAGCCCGGTGGCCGCGGTACGGCGCGGGTTGCGCGAGGCGTTGCCGCGCGCCATCCGGCCGATGGAGCCGAACGGCCGGGCCAGCACCGGGCCGATGACCGCGAAGACGGCCGGGGCGATCAGCGGGGACATCAGCACCACGGCGGCCCCCACGCCGAGGAAGCCGAGCCCGATCCAGATCTGGTCCGTGCTCGCCACGCCGACCCAGGTCGCGAAGCCCCCGAGCGCGAGGGCGAAGAAGCTCACGACCAGGCGCAGGGTGTGGTCCGTGCTCGGGGACGCGAAGACCCCGCGCATCGCCTCCACCGGGGCGATCGCGCCGGCGCGGCGGGCCGGCAGCAGCGCCGCGAGCAGCGTGATGACGGTGCCGCACCCCATCGTGATGAGAACGGTCGACAGGCTGAGGCTCTGGCCGCTGACGGGGATCCCGCTGCCGATCGCGGACAGGATCGACGACAGCGCCTTGGACAGCCCGAACCCGGCGGCCAGCCCGAGCGCCGAGCCGAACAGGCCGATCAGCAGCGCCTCGAGGGCGACCGACCGGGTCACCTGGCTGCGGCTGGCCCCCACGGCCCGCAGCAGCGCCATCTCGCGCGAGCGCTGGGCGACCACCATCGAGAACGTGTTGGCGATGAGGAACGACCCGACCAGCAGGGCGATGAACCCGAAGGCGAACAGGATGCCGTTGATGAAGCTCAGTGCGGACTGGAACTCGGTCGCGCTCTCCTCACGCAGCTCCGACCCGGGCCGCGCGGTCGTGCCGTCGGGCAGGACGGCCAGGACGCGGTCGGTCAGCACCTGCTCGTCGACGCCGTCCTCGGCCGCCACCAGCAGGTCGGAGGCGTTGACGCCGTCGGTGAACAGGTCGACGGCGGTGTCCGGGCTGAAGCCGATCCCGATGAAGCCGCCGAGACCCGCGACGTCGGAGTCGTGGATGCCGACCACCTCCACGTCGAGCGGGCTGCCCGACTGCGGGATGACCTGGGTGTCGTCGCCGACCTCGAGGCCGGCCTTCTCGGCGGCGGAGGCGTTGACGACGACCTCGTCGGCCGCCTCGGGGGCGCGCCCCTCGGTGATCCGGCCGGCGTCGCTCACGGCGTCGTCCCCGCTGACCCAGCCGAAGCCGAGCGAGGGGGCGCCGCCGCTGCCGACCGCCTTGCCGTCCGCGCCGATGAGGGTGACCGCGCCGGACGTGCTCGGCTCGACCGCGCGGACGCCGTCCACGTCCAGCACGGTGTCGACGAGCGAGAGCGGGACGCCGGCGCTCAGCTCCTCGGTCGGCTGCACCTGCACGGCGACGCCGTCGGTGGACAGCTCGACGATGTCGTCGAAGCTCTTGCCCAGCATCTGGGTGAAGACGAACGAGGCCGCGATGAACGCGGTGCCGAGCACCACGGACAGGACGGTCAGGCTGAAGCGCACCTTGTGCGCAGCGAGACCGCGCAAGGAGACCTTGCGCATGGCGGACGCCACGGCTCAGCCCTCCATCGACTTCATCGCGTCGAGCACCGACTCCTGCGTGGGGTCGTTCATCTCGCCGGCGATCCGGCCGTCGGCCAGGAACACGACCCGGTCCGCGGTCGACGCGGCGCGCGGGTCGTGGGTGACGATGACGACGGTCTGGCCCATCTCGTCGACGCTCGAGCGCAGGATGCCGAGCACCTCGCCGCTGGAACGGGAGTCGAGGTTGCCCGTCGGCTCGTCGCCGAAGATCACCGCGGGACGGCTGGCGAGGGCGCGGGCGCACGCGACCCGCTGCTGCTGGCCGCCGGACAGCTCGGACGGGCGGTGCCCCAACCGGTCGCGGATGCCGAGGGTGTCGACCACCTGGTCGAGCCACTCCTGGTCGGGCTTGCGGCCGGCGACGTCGAGCGGGAGCGTGATGTTCTCGATCGCGGTGAGGGTCGGCACGAGGTTGAAGGACTGGAAGACGAACCCGAGCCGGTCGCGCCGCAGCTTGGTCATCGCCTTGTCGTTCAGGGTCGACAGGTCGACGTCGCCGACCAGCACCTGGCCCGAGGTCGCGCGGTCGAGGCCGGCGAGGCAGTGCATCAGGGTCGACTTCCCCGACCCGGACGGGCCCATGATCGCGGTGAACCCGCCCTGCGGGAACGCGACGGTGACGCCGTCCAGCGCGCGGACGAGGTTGTCGCCCGCCCCGTAGTGGCGGTGCACGTCGACGGCGCGCGCGGCCGTCGGGACGCTCGCCCCGTCGTGCGTCACGGCCCCGCGGGGGGCTGCGTGCCTGGCCATGTCGTCGATGGTGCGGGTCTGCTCGGTCACGGGTCCATCCCTCGATCGGTCGTCGTCCACCCTCTGCTGCACCAGCGACGCTAGGGGCGCCGCAGCGACCACCCGTATCGGGGACGACCCTGGGGCGGCCCTGAGCCGGACCCCGGGTCGGGGCGCGGCCGTGGCGTCCTCCCCGACAACGCCCGAGGCGGTCGCGATGTGCCCGGGCCGCCCGATCGCGTGCGGGGCGGGGCGTGCGACCTCGGTAGCCTGGGCCGGTGAGCCTGCGCCTGTACGACACCGCCACCGCCTCGGTGCGGGACTTCGTCCCGCTCCAGGACGGACGGGTGGGGCTGTACCTGTGCGGCGCCACCGTGCAGAGCGATCCCCACATCGGGCACCTGCGCTCGGCCGTCGCCTTCGACCAGCTCTGGCGCTGGCTCGAGGCCGGCCACGGGTACGACGTCACCTTCGTGCGCAACGTCACCGACGTCGACGACAAGATCCTGACCAAGAGCCAGGAGGCCGGCGTCGAGTGGTGGGCGTGGGCGATGCAGCACGAGCGCGCCTTCACCGCGGCCTACGACGCCGTCGGCCTGCGCCGGCCCACCTACGAGCCGCGGGCCACCGGGCACGTCACCGAGATGGTCGACCTGATGCAGCGGCTCGAGGAGCGCGGCCACGCCTACCGGGCCGAGGACGGCTCGAGCGACGTGTACTTCGACGTCCGTTCGTGGGTGGGCTACGGGACCCTGACGCACCAGCGCCTGGACGACATGGCCCCCGCCGGCGACGCCGACCCGCGCGGCAAGCGCGACCCGCGCGACTTCGCGCTGTGGAAGTCGGTCAAGCCGGACGAGCCGGCGACGGCGTCCTGGCCGACCCCGTACGGGGTGGGTCGCCCCGGCTGGCACCTGGAGTGCTCGGCGATGATCCGGCGCTACCTCGGCGAGGAGTTCGACATCCACGCCGGTGGGCTCGACCTGCGCTTCCCCCACCACGAGAACGAGCAGGCCCAGTCGCAGGCCGCGGGGTGGGGTTTCGCCCGCTACTGGCTGCACAACGCCTGGGTCACCACCGGCGGCGAGAAGATGAGCAAGTCGCTCGGCAACTCGCTGCTGGTCACCTCGATCCTGGAGCGGGTGCGGCCGATCGACCTGCGCTACTACCTGGGGTCGGCGCACTACCGCTCCAACATCGAGTTCCACGAGTCCTCGCTCACCGAGGCGGCCACGGCGATGGGACGCATCGAGAGCTTCATGACGCGTGCGGCGCAGTGGCTCTCCGCCGGGACGAGCGGCTGGATCGCCTACGCGCCCGCGCGTCCGGGGGCGTTCGACCGGGCGATGGACGACGACCTCAACGTCTCGGCCGCCCTGGCCGTCGTCCACGACACCGTGCGCGACGGCAACACCGCGCTCGACGCCCGCGACCACGACGGCGTGAGCACGGCCCTCGGTGCCGTCAGCGGGATGACCTCGGTCCTGGGGATCAACCCGCACGAGGAGCCGTGGTCGGGCGCCACCCGGGCCGACGACAGGTGGTCCACCACGCTCGACGCCCTCGTGCGGGTGCACATCGACGAGCGCGCCCGGGCCCGGGCCGCCAAGGACTGGGCGGCGGCCGACGCCGTCCGCGACCGGCTCGCCGCGGCCGGCGTCGTGCTGGTCGACGACGCCGACGGCACCACCTGGCAGCTGTCCGAACCGAAGGAGCGTGGCTGATGCCGGGCAACTCCCAGCGCCGGGGTGCCGTGCGCAAGAAGACCAAGCCGACCGCGGGGTCGGGCGGACGGATCCGGCGCGGGCTGGAGGGCAAGGGCCCCACGCCCAAGGCCGAGGACCGCGAGTACCACGCTGCGCACAAGGCGAAGAAGGCCGCGGAGAGGCGCGCACCGGCCACCGGGGCGGGCGGGCGGCCGCGGCGTGCGGGCAGCCGCGCCGGCACCGAGTTCGTCGCCGGCCGCAACTCGGTGGTGGAGGCGCTGCGGGCCGACATCCCCGCCAGCGCGCTGTACATCGCGTCGCGGATCGACTCCGACGAGCGGGTGAAGGAGGCGCTCAAGGCCGCCGGCGAGCGGGGCCTGCCGCTGATGGAGTCGTCCAAGCTCGACCTCGACCGCCTCACCGACGGCGCGATCCACCAGGGCCTCGCGCTGCAGGTGCCGGCGTACAAGTACGCCGACCTCGACGACCTGCTGGCGGTCGCGGCGCGGTCCGGCGACGCGCCTCTGCTCGTGGTCCTCGACAACATCACCGATCCGCGCAACCTCGGCGCGGTCGTGCGGTCGGCCGCCGCCTTCGGCGCGCACGGCGTGATCGTCCCGGAGCGTCGGGCGGCGGGCATGACGGCCTCGGCGTGGAAGACCTCCGCCGGTGCCGCGGCGCGGGTGCGGGTCGCGCAGGTCACCAACCTCAACCGCGCGCTGGACGCGCTGAAGAAAGAGGGCTGCTTCGTGCTGGGCCTGGACGCCGACGGCGACGTCGAGCTTCCCGGCCTGGCGCTGGCCGCCGACCCGGTGGTCCTGGTCGTCGGGTCCGAGGGCAAGGGCCTGTCGCGCCTCGTCCGCGAGCACTGCGACCAGATCGTCTCGATCCCGATGGACGCCGCCACCGAGTCGCTGAACGCCGGTGTCGCAGCAGGGGTCGCGCTCTACGAGATCGCGCGCCAGCGGCGTGCCTGAGCGTCCGGCGGACGCCGTCGACCTGCTGTTCAGCAAGTACGACGGCCGTCCGCACTGGACGATGTGGGCCCAGCCCCTCGGCGAGGACGAGCACGGCCTGTGGTTCGGGTCGCCGCCCGACCAGGTGGTCTCGCGGCCCGGTCTCAGCGTGGTGCTGGCGTTCCCGTGGGCGCTGCTGGTGCCGCGCGACCGCGGCTACGTGGCCAGCTTCAACGCCCGGGCCGACGACGACCCGGGCGCCGCGGTGTACGTCGACATGACCACCGTGCCGGTGTGGGAGACGCCGACCCGGATGACCGCGGTCGACCTCGACCTCGACGTCGTCCGCCGCACCGACGGCACCGTCTACGTCGACGACGAGGACGAGTTCGCCGAGCACCGGGTCTCGTTCGGCTACCCGACCGAGGTGGTCGAGCTCGCCGAGGACTCGTGCCGCTGGGTGCTCGGGCACGTCCAGGACGCCACCGGCCCGTTCGGCGCGGTCGGCGAGGCCTGGATGGACCGCGCCCGCCTGCTCTGACCTGTCCGCCCCCCGGGAGGCGGACGCCTGTCAGAACCACACCCGTGCCGGCACCGGCCTGCGTCTGACAGGGGTGGGAGGCAGACTGGCGGCGTGCTGCTGAGCGACCTGGTCGAGACCTCCGCCGCCGTCGCGGCCACGCGCTCGCGGCTGGCCAAGACCGAGCTGCTGCAGGCCCTGCTGCGTCGCACGCCCGACGACGAGCTCGGCGTCGTCATCGGGCTGCTCACCGCCTCACCGCGCCAGGGGCGCACGGGCGTGGGGTGGAGCACGCTGGCGGGCGTCACCGACGCCCTGGAGGCGGTGGCCGAGGGGACCTCGCCGGCCACCGGCGAGCCGCTCGGCGTCGTTGACGTCGACACCGCGTTCGACGGCCTCGCGGCGGCCACCACGGCCACCGACCGGCGGGCCGTGCTGTCGACGCTGCTGGCGCGGGCGTCCGCCGACGAGCGGTGGTTCCTCTCCGGCGTGCTCCTGGGCGAGGTGCGGCAGGGGGCGCTCGACGCCGCCCTCGCGGAGGCCGTGGCGGTGGCCTCTGAGGTGCCCTCGGCGGCGGTGCGGCGGGCGTGGATGCTCACCGGCTCGCTGGCCCAGGCCGCCCTGCTGGCCCGCACCGAGGGCGAGGCGGGTCTGTCCGCCGTCGGCCTGCGGGTGCTGCGCGCGGTGCGGCCGATGCTCGCGGCCAGCGCGAAGTCGGTGGCAGAGGCGTTGAGCGACAAGGCGTTCGCCGGTGCGAACCGCGTGTACGTCGACGAGAAGCTCGACGGCGCGCGGATCCAGGTGCACCGCGACGGCGACCAGGTACGGGTCTTCACCCGCTCGCTCAAGGAGGTCACGCACCGGCTGCCCGAGGTGGTGGAGGCCGTCCTCGCGCTGCCCGCCGAGCAGCTGGTGCTCGACGGCGAGTCGATGGTCCTGGCCGACGACGGCAGGCCGCGCGCCTTCGCCGACACGATGAGCCGGTTCGGGGCCGACGCCCCGCGAGAGGCGGTCGTGCGCCCGTACTTCTTCGACCTGCTGCACGTCGACGGTCGCGACCTGCTCGACGAACCGCTGGAGACCCGCCTCGCCGAGCTGGAGCGGGTCGCCGGCGACTACCGGGTGAGGTGGATCGTCACCGCGGATCCCGCTGAGGCGGAAGCGTTCTCGGTGGCTGCCGGCGAGGCCGGGCAGGAGGGGGTGATGGTCAAGGCGCTCGGCGCACCGTACGCCGCCGGCCGCCGGGGCAGCGCCTGGCAGAAGGTCAAGCCGGTGCGGACGCTCGACCTCGTGGTGCTCGCGGCCGAGTGGGGCCACGGGCGCCGGCAGGGGTGGTTGTCGAACCTGCACCTCGGTGCCCGCGACCCCGACGGCACCTACGGCGAGCCAGGCGGGTTCGTCATGGTCGGCAAGACGTTCAAGGGGATGACCGACGCCGTCCTGACCTGGCAGACCGAGGCGCTGCAGGAGATCGAGGTCCGACGCACGGCCGGCACGGTCTGGGTGCGTCCCGAGCAGGTGGTGGAGATCGCCCTCGACGGCGCGCAGCGGTCGCCGCGCTACCCCGGCGGCGCGGCCCTGCGGTTCGCCCGGGTCGTGCGGTACCGCGACGACAAGACCGCGGACGAGGCCGACACCATCGGAGCCGTGCGCGAGCTGCTGCCGCCCGGCCAGGCCTGACTCACCGACGTCGGCGCGGTGCCCGGCGGTCGGCGCCCGCCGGCCAGCTGAAGGTGACGGTCGCGTCCCCGGTGAGGTCGCGCCACTGCGACCGCAACGCCCGGATCCGGGTGACGGCGGCGTCGGCCTGCTCGGCGGTGAACGGGCTCGCCCCTGCGCGGGTGATGCCCCAGGCGGCGTCCAGCGCCTTCTGGACCTGCGCACCGTCCTGGTCGACCGCGTGCTGGAGGACGCCGACGACGGTCTCGGCCAGGGCGAGCTGGTCGGCGTTCTGCCGTCGCACCTCGTCCGAGCGCCTGCGCCAGTCGTGCCGCTGCCTGCCGTCCACGACCTCGACGCTGTGGAACACGGCGCCGGCGGCGAGCGAGCCCCAGAGACCGTGGCGCAAGCCCAGCTCCTGCTCGCCGACGAGGTGCACGGCGTCGTGGGGGACCTCCCCGGTGCGGTCGTAGGACCGCAGCAGCAGCCGCACGCCGTCGTCCCGCTCGATCGTGGCGAGCGAGCCCCCGTCGCGCCGCTTCCTGAAGTCGACCCGCACGGACGTCAGCCCACCAGACCCGGGGCGTGACGTCACCCGACTTCCGTCCTTCCTGCGTGCCGCTGGCTACGCTCGCCCCGTGGCCGACGAGATCGAGCTGGACGACGTCGAGCAGCGGGTCCTGGGCTGCCTGCTGGAGAAGCAGCGGACGGTCCCCGGCAGCTACCCGCTCAGCGAGAACGCCTTGCGCTCGGCCTGCAACCAGAGCAGCAGCCGCGACCCGGTGGTCGACTACGACCCGCGCACCGTGCTGGACGCGGTGGGCCGGCTCAAGGAGCGCGGCCTGCTCCGGACGGTCTGGGCCGGTGCCGGGTCGCGGGTGCTGAAGTACCACCAGCTGCTCGACGAGGTGCTCGGCCTGGACGAGCCGGCCCGCGCGCTGGTCACGGTGCTGCTGCTGCGCGGTGCCCAGACCGCCGGCGAGCTGCGCACGCGCACCGACCGGCTGCACGGCTTCGCCGACAAGGAGGCGGTCGAGGCCGTCCTGCGCGCCCTGGCCGAGGGCGGGCGCCCGCTGGTGCGCGAGCTGCCCCGCGCCCCGGGCCACAAGGACACCCGCTGGCTGCACCTGCTGGGACCCGTCGCCGTCCCGACCGCGGTCGCCGCGGCGACGCCGGCGGTCGACCGGGAGGTCGTGCTCGCCGACGGCGCCGCGGCCCGCGACGCCCGCGTGGTCGCCGGGTACGACGAGGTCGCGGGCGCCTACGCCGACCAGCTGCTCGAGGAGCTGATGCACAAGCCGTTCGACCGCTGGCTGCTCGAGCAGGTCGCGGGTCTGGCCCGCCGGCGCCCGGTGGTCGACGTCGGCTGCGGGCCCGGCCACGTGGCCGCCCACCTGTCCGAGCTGGGCGCCGACGCCTCGGGCCTCGACCTGTCGCCCGGGATGGTGGCGCAGGCCCGGGAGCGCTTCCCGGACATCGGGTTCGAGGTCGGCGACCTGACCCGGCTGCTGCGGCCGCCGACAGCCCCGGGCTGGGGCGCGGTCGTCGCCTGGTACTCGCTGGTGCACCTCGCCGGCTCCGAGCTCGAAGGAGTCGTCGGCGCCCTGGCCCGGGTCCTCGACGACGACGGCTGGCTGGCGCTGGCCGTGCACGTGGGGACGGAGGTGCGCCGGCTCGACACCCTGTGCGGGCAGGCGGTCTCGATGGACGTCGTCCTGCACGACCGCGACCAGGTGCTCGCCGCGGTGCGCGCGGCCGGGCTGGTCGACCTCGAGTGGTACGTGCGCGGGCCGTACGAGGAGGTCGAGGCGCGCACCGAACGGCTCTACGTCCTCGCCCGCCGGCCCGACCGGGACTGACGTACCTCACGAGGCGCGCATCCCGTTCGCGAGGTTCGCACGCCTCGTGAACGAGCTGATCGCCACGTTCACGAGGCTCGCGGGCCCAGTGAACGAGGTGATCACCACGTTCACGAGGCCAACGAGCCAGGGAGGCGGCGTCAGGGGGTGAGGTCCTCGCGGGCGATCACGGGCAGCGCCGCTGTGTCGACACCCAGCACGGACGCCTCGTCGGGCTTGAGCGGCAGCACGTTCGCCAGGTAGCTGTCGACCGCCTCGGTGAGCGGGACGTCGTGCTGGCGCTGCTCGGCGAGGTACCAGCGGTGCTCGAGCACCTCGTGGAACACCTCCGCCGGCTCGAGCTTGGCCCGCAGGTCCTTCGGGATCGCCCGCACCACCGGCTCGAAGCACTGCTGCACCCACTCGTGGGCGACGATCTCCTCGTCCTCGTTCTGCTGGTCGGTGGCCGCCCGGTAGGAGTCGAGGTCGTTGAGCAGCCGCCGGGCCTGGTTGTCCTGCACGTCGAGCCCGGTGAGGCGCAGCAGCCGGCGCTGGTGGTGGCCGGCGTCGACGACCTTGGGCTGGATCTGCACCCGGGTGCCGTCGACGTCGGTGGAGATCTCGAGCTCGTCGACGTCGAAGCCGAGCTCGTTGAGCCGCTCGATCCGGGCCGAGACCCGCCAGCGCTCGCCGGCCTCGAACGACTCCGACGCGGTCAGCTGGGACCACAGCGACCGGTACCGCTGCACGATCAGGTCGGAGGCCACGACGACGTCGTACTCCTCGTCGAGCAGCTCGCCGGCCTGCAGGTCCATCATCTCGCCGGCGATGTTGATCCGGGCGATCTCCAGGTCGTGCTCGCGCTGGCCGTCCGAGAGCCGTTCGCGCAGCTGGCCGGTCTCGGCGTCGACCAACCAGGCGGCGAACGCGCCGGCGTCGCGGCGGAACAGGGTGTTGGACAGCGACACGTCGCCCCACCAGAAGCCGGTGAGGTGCAGGCGCACGAGCAGTGCGGCCAGGGCGTCGATCGCGCGCTCGGCGGTGTCGGGCCGCAGCGACTGGCTGAACAGCGCGCGGTAGGGGAGGGAGAAGCGCAGGTGCCGGGTGATGAGGCACGGCTCGAGCTCCTCACCGCCGGCGTCGACGCGTCCGGTGACCACGCCGAGGGGCTCGACGCAGGGGATGCCCAGCCGGACCAGGGCGCGGAGCATGCCGTACTCGTGCTGGGCCAGGGCCTGGTTGATCTCCTTGATGGCGATGACCTCGCCGCTGAGACGGACGAACCGCACGACGTGCCGGGAGATGCCGCGGGGCAGCGCGGCGAGGTGCTCGGCGGGCCACTGCTCCAGCGGGACCGACCACGGGAGGTCGAGCAGGGCCGGGTCGGGCCGGACGGCCATGATCTGCAGTGCCACGGGTGCTCCCGGTGGGATCGGGGAAGGGTGTCCAGCCTGGCAGACGGTGGCCGCGCTGCGCCCTCCTCAGGGAGGTGCGTCGACCGACCGGGGGCGTCACCTTGACCGCCCTGAGGAGGTCTGGACGCGGTTCCGGGCCGAATGACATCGCTGGAACTCGTTGTCGGCGGGTGGTGGTAGACCAGAGATCGAACACGCGTTCGACGACGCTCCGACGACGCCGGGCAACAGGTCCCGGCGGTGGTCGTCGGTTAGCGTCCGCAACCGAGGGGCCGGTGTGCGGGAGGACGACAGGGGTGGGTGTGATCACGGTTCTGGTGCTGCACGACGAGGGCTTGGTGAGGAGCGCGCTGGAGGACGCGCTGGGCGGTGAACCGGGCCTGGTGCTGCTGGCCGCGGGGTCGGCGGCCGAGGCCGTGCACGTCGCGCGCGGTGGTCCGGTCGACGTCGTGGTCACCGACGCGCGACGCGCGGTGCAGGGCCCGCTGCGGCGGGCGCTGGCCGGGGCAGGCGGTCGCTGGGTGGTGCAGGTGAGCGCCCGCGAGGCCGAGCTGGTCGCCGAGGTCCTGATCGCCGGGGCCGGCGGGCTGTTCAGCGACCGCACGGGGGGTGCCGACCTGGTGGCGGCGGTGCGGCACGTCGCGGCCGGGCGCGGGTGGCTGTGCCCGGAGCTCGTCCCGGTGCTGGTGCGCGACCTGGTCCCGTACCACCGCCGCCGGGTCGCGGCCAGGGCCAGGCTGCAGGGCCTCGGGGAGGCCGACCTGCGGCTGCTGGCGCTGGTGGCGCGTGGGTCGTCCAACGCCGAGATCGCGGCGGAGCTGCACCTGGCCGTGTCCACCGTCAAGGACTACGTGGGCAGCCTGCTGGGCCGGTTGGGCACCACCCGGCCCGAGGCGATCGCGCTCGCCGTGCGCGCGGAGGTCGGCGTGCTCGCGGCCGGGTCGCGGACCTGATCGGGCGGCTCACCTCCACGCCCCGCACGCACGACGCCCCCGGCACCGAGTGGGTGGCGGGGGCGTCGTGGAGGTCAGCCGACGGGTCGTCTCACTTGGTGAGGGTGGGCCCGTCCTCGGCCGCCGGGGCGTCGGCGGCGGTCTCGGTGCGGCCGACGGACGACGCGTGCGTCCCCACCTGCCCGCCGAGGCGGTGGCCGTCGGCGACGTCGAACAGGTGGGTGTGGCCCGGCTTGGCGGTCAGGTGCACCGTCTCGCCCTTGGCCGGGGGACGCCGGCCGTCGACGCGGGCGATGATCTGGTGCTCCTCGCCGTTCTGGTCGGTGCGGCCGTAGATGTACGCGTCGGCGCCGAGCTCCTCGACGACGTCGACCTCCACCGCGATCCCGGTGTCGGACAGCTCGAGGTCCTCGGGCCGCACCCCCACCGTGATCTTGTCGGCCGAGGCCTCGCCGAGGGCGTCGCGGGGCACCGGGACGGTGGCGTCGCCGAACTTCACGCCGCCTTCGGTGGTCTGCAGCTGCAGCAGGTTCATCGCCGGTGAGCCGATGAAGCCGGCCACGAAGACGTTGTCCGGGTGGTCGTACATCCGGCGCGGGGTGTCGACCTGCTGGAGCAGACCGTCCTTGAGCACCGCAACGCGGTCACCCATGGTCATGGCCTCGACCTGGTCGTGCGTCACGTACACCGTGGTGACGCCGAGCCGGCGCTGCAGCTGGGCGATCTGGGTGCGGGTCTGCACGCGCAGCTTGGCGTCGAGGTTCGACAGCGGCTCGTCCATGAGGAAGACCTGCGGCTCGCGGACGATCGCGCGGCCCATCGCGACGCGCTGGCGCTGACCGCCGGAGAGCGCCTTCGGCTTGCGGTCGAGGTACTCGGTGAGGTCGAGGATCTTGGCGGCCTCCTCGACCCGCGCGCGGATCTTGTCCTTCGGCTCGCCGGCGATCTTCAGGGCGAAGCCCATGTTGTCGGCCACGGTCATGTGCGGGTACAGCGCGTAGTTCTGGAACACCATCGCGATGTCCCGGTCCTTGGGCTGCATGTTGGTGACGTCGCGGTCGCCGATGAGGATGCGACCCTCGTTGACGTCCTCGAGACCCGCGAGCATCCGCAGGGAGGTGGACTTGCCGCACCCGGAGGGTCCGACGAGGACGAGGAACTCGCCGTCCTCCACGTGCAGGTCGAGCTTGTCGACCGAGGGCTTGTCGGCCCCGGGGTAGACCCGGGTGGCCTTGTCGAACGTGACCGTAGCCATGCTGCATCGATCCCTTCACCGGCAGGTACGTGCCGGACGATCCGTCGTGAAAGGTGGACCCGGGATCAGTCGATCCCGAGCAGGTACACCCGCGCAGCCGGGCCAGCGCACGACAGCGTGAGCGCGGCCTCACTCTGCCGTACGCCGTCCGCCGCCACAAGAGGACGGACCAACCGGTGTCCGAGTGCCGAGACGTCGATCTCGACTTGCGGATGGGCCGCGCGGGCCACGTGCACGAGAACGGAGCCCTCCTCGTGCTCGCGCAGGAAGGTGAGGGCGTCGTCCTGGACGGCGACCCAGCGGAACCCGCCGCGCCGCAGCGCCACGTGCTCGCGGCGCAGTGCGATCCACGCGCGGTAGGCCTCGAGGGTGGCCGCGTCCCAGGTCTGCGGGTCGCCCCACGGGAACGGCGTGCGGGCGTGCTCGCCGTTGACCCCGGTGAGCCCGATCTCGTCGCCCGCGAAGACCGTCGGCACCCCGGGCAGCGTCATCAGCAGCGCGAGCGCCACGTGGTGCAGCGCCCGCGCCTGCTCCGCCGCGATGGAGCCCGCGTGCGCGGAGCCGGAGGGGCCGCCGTCGGCCGGGTACCCCTCGCCGCCGCCGAGCACCGTGCGCACCCGGGCGGTGTCGTGCGAGCCGAGCTGGGTCGAGGACGCCTGCCACGCGCGCCACGGCATGCCGGAGCGGAAGTCGTCCATGGTGCGGGCGGTCGCGCCGCCCGACAGCCGCGGCACCTCGATCGGCAGCCCGAGGAAGGTGATCCGCTCGACCCCCGCCGACGCGGCCGGCGCCGGGTCGGGCCGCAACCAGGTCCACACCGGACGGGTGAAGCCGGTGTAGTTCATCGTCCCGTGCCAGCCGTCGCCCACCAGGTCGGCGCCGGCGTCGTGGCCGTGCTCGGCCAGCAGCCAGGTCTCGCGGCCGGTCTCGGCCTCGGCCTCCCGCATCGTCGCGCGCAGGTCACGGGCCACCGAGTGCGCGTCGTCGGCGTCGGCGTAGCGGCCGGTCATGTTGGCCACGTCGATCCGCCAGCCGTCCAGCGCCACCGGGTCGTAGAGCCAGCGGCCGACCACCGAGCCGCGACCGCGGTACAGCGCCTCGCGCAGGGCGTCGGAGGAGTGGTCGAGCTTGGGCAGGCTCGGGACGTCGAGCCACGACACGTAGTCGTGCGGGTGGTCGCGGAACCGGTAGTACGAGGCGCTCGCCGACGCGGGGTCGGCCTGCGCCGCCTGGAACCACTCGTGGCCCACGCCGGTGTGGTTCGTGGTGAGATCGCCGATCACCCGCAGCCCGCGCTCGTGCGCGGCCGCCGTCAGCCGTGCGAGGGCCTCGGTGCCGCCGAGCGCCGGGTCGACGTGGTCGAACGACGACGCGTCGTACCGGTGGTTGGAGCGACCCTCGAAGACCGGCGTGAGGTAGAGGCACGTCACCCCGAGGTCGACGAGGTGGTCCAGGTGCTCGACCACGCCGTCGAGGTCGCCGCCGTACCACTGCCGGGCCACCTCCTTGCCGTGCTGGTCGCGCGGCAGCACCGGCTCGTCCCAGGAGGCCGGGACGGCCCAGGACGGCGCCACTCCCTCGGCGTCGACAGGCGGCGCCGCCGACGAGCGCGCGAACCGGTCGGGGAACACCTGGTAGACGACGGCGTCCTCGACCCACTGCGGCGCCGAGGCGTGCGTCGACAGGACGAAGTCGGCGGCGTCGGGCACGTCTCGCGCGTGCAGCCCGGTGGCGTTGAGCCAGCCGTACGGCACCGGGGAGCCCTCGGCGCCCTCGAGGAAGAACCGGTAGCTCGTCACCGGGTTGTGGAGCAGCACGTCGACGCTCCACCACGTCTCGCGCGGATCCTCCCGCTCCACGGCCGCCGGCACCAGGGCCGGCTCGCCGTCGCGGACGGCCCGCAGCACCACCTGGGCGGCGCGGTGCGCGTGCGGCACCCGCACCCGCAGCGTGACGGTGGAGCCCGGTGCGGGAGAACGTGTCGAGACGTACAGCGGCGAGCCGTCGTGGTGGGGACGATCGAGCAGGTACGTCACCGCAGGCCCGGATGAGTGCCGCGCGGTCATCCCTTGACGGCGCCCGCCGTGACCCCGCCGGTGATGTAGCGCTGCAGGAACTGGAACAGCAGCACGACGGGGATCGAGGTGAGCACAGCACCCGCGGCGAAGATGCCGAGGTTCTTGCTGCGGTCGCCGTCGATGATCCCGTACAGCCCGGTGGCCAGCGTCTTCACCTCGTTGTCGGTGAGGAAGATCCCGGCGATGAGGAACTCGTTGATCACGCCGACGAAGCTGATCAGCGCGGTCGTCGCGAGGATCGGCGTGACGAGCGGGAGGATGACGCGGAAGAAGGTCTGGGCGTGGCTGGCGCCGTCGATCTTCGCCGCCTCGTCCAGCTCGCGGGGGATCGAGTCGAAGAACCCCTTGATCAGCCACACGTTCCCCAGCGCCCCACCCATGAGCAGCAGGCCGTAGCCGACCAGGGTGTTGAGGCCGATCGCCGGCAGCACCTCGCCGATCGAGGCGAAGAGGGTGAACAGCGCGATGATGGCGAGGAACTGCGGGAACATCTGGATCAGCAGCAGCGTCAGCAGACCACCGCGGCGACCGGTGAAGCGGAACCGCGAGAAGGCGTAGGCGGCGAGCGCGCTGAAGAAGACCTGCCCGACGCAGACGGCTCCGCAGACCATCAGGGTGTTGACGAACCAGGTGGTGAAGGGGCCGCGCTCGCCGTCGATCAGCCGGGTGTAGTTGTCGAAGCTGATCGTGGTGGGCACCAGGTCGGTGCTGTCGAGCGTCCCGAGCGGGTTCAGCGACGCCGAGACGACGAACAGGATGGGGAAGAGCGCGAACAGCACCGCCACCACGCCGACGACGTGGCGCCAGCCGATCTCGCGCCACCAACGGGCGCCGCTTGACCTTGTCGTACTGCTGGCCACGACGCCGCGAGCCCGCGAGACCGCTGACCTGCGCCATCTCGCCGGTCGATGAAGGCCTGCTCGGCCCGGGCGGCTCGCCGGCCTCAGGGGTGTTGGTCATGGCTCAGCCCACCTCCTCGAGCGCGCGCGTCGCTCGGAACTGCGAGGCGGCGATGATCGTCGTGATCACGAACAGCAGCACCGAGATCGCTGCGGCGAAGCCGAACTGGGCGCCGGCGCCACCGAAGGCGAGCCGGAAGGTGTAGCTGATCAGGATGTCGGTGCCACCGGCCGACGGGTTGTCAGCACCGAACGGCCCGCCCTCGGTGAGCAGCTGGATGGCGTTGAAGTTGTTGAAGTTGAAGGCGAACGACGCCACGAGCAGCGGAGCGACCGCCACCAGGAGCAGCGGGAACACGACCTTGCGGAGCGCCGTCAGCCCGTTGGCGCCGTCGATGCTCGCCGCCTCCTTGAGGTCGGACGGGATCGCCTGCAACGCACCGGTGCACACCACGAACATGTAGGGGAAACCCATCCACAGCTGGGTGAGCAGCACCGCGACCTTGGCCCACCAGGTGTTGCCGAACCAGTTGATGTCCAGGCCGAGAGTGGTGTTGATCAGCCCGAAGTCGCGGTTGTAGAAGTTGCTCCACACCAGTAGCGCGATGACGCCCGGGATGGCGTACGGCAGCAGCAGGAGCGAGCGGTAGAGGCGTTGGCCGCGGATGCGCGGGTCGTTCAGCGTCACCGCGAGGACGAGACCCAGGGCGAAGGTCAGCCCCACGTTGAGGATCGCGAACGCGAGCGTCCACACGAAGATCCGCAGGAAGTCGGCGGCGATCCGCTCGTTGGTGACGACGCGCTCGTAGTTGGCCGTCCCGACGTTCTGCTTCCAGGACTGGGAGAACGCGGGGGTGCCGTCCTCCTCGACGAAGAAGTCGCTGTCGCCGATCTTGCCGATCGAGAAGGTCTCCCCGGTCTCGGCGTTCGTGATCGTGTCGGAGGCCTCGTCGTAGCTCAGGTTGGTGACGCCCTCGAACGCCGACCGCACGCCCTGCGAGCGGATGGCGCCGCCGTCGGTGGGCACGGCCAGCTCGCTGACCGCGGTCCCGGCGTCGTTGACCTGCTTCGGCGTCAGCATCGTGTAGCCGTCGACGGCGGTGACGAAGTCCTCCTCGACGGTGGCGCCGTCGAGCTCGGTCAGCCCGTCCTCGGGCGTGCCCTCGTAGACGGTGCCGGACTCCGGCTGCACCAGGAAGAAGGTGAACGGTCCCTCGGTGACGCTGCCGGTGGTGCCGACAGTGAGGTTGTACAGCGTCGAGTCGGGGGCCTGCGTCACCGAGGAGCCGACGATGGAGGCGATCGCCTCGTCCTTGGAGAGCCGCTTGCCGTCACCGAAGTTGGTGAAGGAGATCCCGAACGTGGCGATGATCGGGTACACGATCATCGCGACCAGGAAGAGCGTGCCGGGGAGCAGGTACTTCAGCGGAACCAGGCGCCGGGTCGCGTAGACGGCGAACAGGCCGAGGGCGGCCAGCCAGACCGCCACCAGGCCGGTGTACTTCTCGCCGGCGAGGAGCACCGGGGTCAGGTAGAGCACCAGGCCGGCGACCGCGCCGAGGCCGATCACCTTGACCAGGACGCCGATGATCGAGTCGGTCCCGCGCCCGGCGAAGCCGGACGTGCGCCGCAGCGGAGGCGGCTCGGGTGAGGACGTGCCGGTCGAGGTCGTCGTGGTCGCCACCAAGGGCCCCCTCGTCAGAGGTCGAGCGCGGGTCGGACGGGTCGTGCCCCGAGCGGTCGGGCAGGCCCGGCGGCACCGTGCTGGTGCCGCCGGGCCCGCGCCGCGGGGTCTTCCTAGAGGTTGCCGGCGATGGTGGTGCCGGCGGTCGTCATCGTCGCGGTCGGGTCGGCTCCACCGACGATGGCCGACTGGGCCTTGCCCAGCGGCTCCCACACGGCGGCCATCTGCGGGATGGCCGGGAGGATCTGACCACCGGCGGCGGCCTCGGCGAAGGCGGCGGTGTCGGGGTCGGAGCCGGAGACCTCGTCGAGGACGGAGGTCATGGCCGGCGGACGGGCCTCGGCGTCGTAGAGCGCCTTCATCGTCTCCGGGGTGTTGGCGGAGTCGAGGACGAAGGACTGGGCGAACGACTTGTTCTGGCCGTTGCTCGCCACGTAGAAGGCCTGGACGCCGGTGAACGGCTGGGCGGGCGACATCCCGGCGAACCCGGGCACCGGGCCGAGGGCGTAGTTGATGCCCGCCGTCTGGACGTCGGCCAGGGCCCACGGGCCGGAGACCAGCATCGCGCACTCGCCGGCGGTGAAGGTGGAGATGGAGTTGTCGCCGGTGATCGAGGTCTTCAGCACGCCGGCCGCGCCCAGCTCGCCGATCTTCGCGGCGGCCGCGATGGAGCCCGGCTTGCCGACACCGAGGTCGGCGGGGTCGTAGTCGCCCGCGGCGTTGGTGCCGAACAGGTAGCCGCCGGCCGAGGAGTAGAGCGGCTGCATGTGGTACGCGTCGCCGTTCTCGCCCACCTGCAGGCAGAGCGGGTTGGCGGCGCCGGAGGCGGTGGCCGCCGCGATGGCGGCGTCGAGGTCGGCCGGCTCGTCGGGCACCAGGTCGGTGTTGCGGTACAGGCCGATCGACTCCACGGCGTACGGCAGGCCGTAGATGTTGCCCTCGTACGTGACGCCCTTCAGCGCGATGTCGGAGTACTGGGCCTGGTCGGCCTCCGGCAGGTTGATCGCCTCGATGGCGCTGTTCTGCACCAGGTTGCCGATCCAGTCGTGCGCGCCGATGACGATGTCGGGGCCGTTCTTGGCCGTGTTGGCCGTGACGAAGTTGGTCTGCAGCTCGGCGCTGACGACCTGGACGGCGACGGTGATGCCGTTCTCCTCGCCGAAGGCCTCGGCGATGTCGGTGAGCGCGTCGGCGCGCTTCTGGTCGGCCCAGATCACCAGGTCGGCGTCGGCGCGCTCGGGGGCGCCGGTCTCGGACTCGCTGGGGGCGGGTTCGGACGTGCTGGTCTCGGACGGGGAGGCGGTGGGCTCCTCGGAGCCGCCGCAACCGGTCAGCAGCAGGGTGATCCCTGCGCCGACGGCGATCGCGCGGGTCAGGGCCCGGGTGGTGACGGACATCGGATCTCCTTGCCAGTGGCCAGGTTCCGGCCCCGGGCGGGGCGGCGGGACGGTGTCCCTGCCTGCCGCTGGAGGGGGTCGGCGCTGACCGGTCGGGTGGGTGCGGACGACCGTAGCAAGATCTTGCAGAAAGCGGTAGCGCAACTTGCTGCAAGGTTTCAGTCGGGTGCGCTATGGTCCGGCCATGCGCGCCAGACTCGCGGACATCGCCACTCACGCCGGTGTGAGCGAGGCGACGGTCAGCCGCGTCCTCAACGGCAAGCCCGGTGTCGCCGACGGCACCCGCCAGGCGGTCCTGACCGCCCTCGACGTGCTCGGGTACGAGCGCCCGTCACGGCTGCGCAAGCGGTCGGCCGGTCTGGTCGGGCTGATCACCCCGGAGCTGGAGAACCCGATCTTCCCGGCCTTCGCCCAGGTGATCGAGTCGGCGTTGGCCCAGCACGACTACACCCCCGTGCTGTGCACGCAGACGCCCGGCGGGGTCCACGAGGACGACTACACGACGATGCTGCTCGAGCGCGGCGTCTCGGGCATCGTCTTCGTCAGCGGCCTGCACGCCGACACCACCGCGGACACCACCCGCTACGCGGCCCTGCGCGAGCGCGGGCTGCCGATCGTCCTGGTCAACGGGTACGCCGAGGGGATCGACGCCCCGTTCATCAGCAACGACGACGTCGCGTCGATGGACATCGCCGTCTCGCACCTGGTCTCGCAGGGACACACCCGGATCGGGCTCGCGCTCGGACCGTCCCGGTTCGTGCCGGTGATCCGCAAGGTCACCGGGTTCTCCGCCGCGGTGCGCAACCAGCTGGGCCTGGACGCCGCCGCCGTCGACGACCTGATCGAGTACTCGCTGTTCTCGGTCGAGGGTGGCGCCGCCGCCGCGTCGCGCCTGGCGGACCGCGGGTGCACCGCGATCATCTGCGGGTCGGACCTGATGGCCCTCGGTGCCATCCGCGCGATCCGCGAGAAGGGGCTGCGCGTCCCCGAGGACGTCTCGGTCGTCGGCTACGACGACTCGCCGCTCATCGCCTTCACCGACCCGCCGCTCACCACGGTGCGGCAGGCCGTGCCCGCCATGGGTGCGGCCGCGGTGCGCGCACTGCTCGACGAGATCAACGGCACCCCGGCGCCGCGGGCGGAGTACGTCTTCCGGCCCGAGCTGGTGGTGCGCGGCTCGACCGCCGCCGTCCGCCGCTTGACGGGTCAGCTGCTGGACGGGTCAGCTGCTGGACGGGTCAGCTGCTGGACCGTGAGGGCTGGGCGAGCAGGTCGGCCAGGTCGTCGAGCAGGTAGGCGAAGTCCTCGCTGGTGCCCACGCGGAACTCCGCGGCGGTCTCACCCTCGCCGACCTTGACGCCGATGTCGCCGTTGGCGGGCCACAGCCTGGCGAAGGCGTCCTCGTCGGTGACGTCGTCGCCGGCGAACAGGACGGCCGCGGCGCCCGTCTGCTCGCGCAGCGCGTCGATCGCCTGGCCCTTGTCGGCGTCGACCACGGTGAGCTCGACGACGTCCTTGCCGCGCACGACCTTGACGCCCTGGTGGCTGCCCGGACCCTTGAGCGCCGACGACGTGGCGCGCGCGGCGGTGCCGCCCCGCGCCTGCCGGGTGTGCAGCACCACGCCGGTGGGCTTCACCTCGACCCGGGTGCCGGGGTGCTCGGTGGCCAGCTGCTCCAGCTCGCCGTGGACGCGGGTGAGCAGGTCCATGGTGGGGCCGTCGACGGCTTGGTCGGCCCCCTCGACCTCGGCGCCGTGGCTGGCGACCAGCAGGGTGCCGGGCGGAGGCTGCGCGACCGTCCGCAGGTCCTCCATCGCGCGCCCGCTCAGCAGCGCGACCGTGACGTCCGGCGTCGCCACCAGGCTGCGCAGCGCGGTGCGCGCGACCGGTGACATCCGGCTGTCGCTGGGGTCGTCGACCAGCGGCGCGAGCGTGCCGTCGAAGTCGAGCACGACCAGGCGCGGCCGCGCACCGGCGAACCGGCGCAGGGCGGCCTCGAGGGACATCGGGTCGACGGTGGCCGACTTGCTCGGGTCGGCACCGGGACGGCGGGGGGTCATGAGGGGTCCTCCAGCTCGGCGAGGAAGCGCCTGGCCCAGGCGTTGACGTCGTTCTCCAGCACGCGCCGGCGCAGCAGACGCATCCGTCGCGCCTGCTCCTTCGGACCCATGCCCACGGCCTGCATGATGGCGTCCTTGAGTCCCTCGATGTCGTGCGGGTTCACCAGGAGGGACTGGCCGAGCTCGCCGGCGGCGCCGGTGAACTCGCTGAGGACGAGCACCCCGCCGTTGTCGTACCGGCACGCCACGTACTCCTTGGCCACCAGGTTCATGCCGTCGCGCAGGGAGGTGACGAGCATGACGTCGGCGGCCTGGAACATCGCCGCCATCTCCGGGCGCGGGTAGGAGTGGTGCAGGTAGACCACGGGCACCCGGCCGAGGGAGCCGTGCTTGCCGTTGATGCGGCCGACCGCCAGCTCGATCTCGTCCTTGAGCCGGCGGTACTGCTCCACCCGCTCGCGGCTCGGCGTCGCCACCATCACCAGGACCGTGTCCGCAGGGTCGAGCCGGCCCTCGTCGAGCAGCTCACCGAACGCCTTGAGCCGGTGCATGATGCCCTTGGTGTAGTCGAGCCGGTCGACCCCCAGCAGCACGTTCTCCGGCGACCCGAGCTCGTCGCGCACCTGCTCGGCCCGCTGCCGGACCTCCTCGCTGCGGGCGAGCCCGTCCAGCCCGGAGGAGTCGATCGAGATCGGGTACGCCCGCGCGGTGACGGTGCGCCCCTCGGCACCGTCGTCGCCGTCGATCGTGATCTGGTTGCGCACCGAGCCGAGCCGGACGGCGCGGCGGGCCGCACGCAGCAGGTTGCCGGCGTCCTGCTCGCGCTGGAAGCCGAGCAGGTCGGCCCCGAGGAGGCCCTCGAGGACCTGCTTGCGCCACGGCAGCTGGGCGAAGATCTCGTACGGCGGGAACGGGATGTGGTTGAAGAACCCGATCCGCAGGTCCGGACGGCGGCGACGCAGCATGGCCGGCACCAGCTGCAGCTGGTAGTCGTGCACCCAGACCGTGGCGCCCTTCGCGGCCTCGCCGGCGGCGGCCTCGGCGAACCGGTCGTTGACGGCGACGTAGGCGTCCCACCACTCGCGGTGGTACTCGGGCGTGGCGATGACGTCGTGGTACAGCGGCCACAGGGTGGCGTTGGAGAAGCCCTCGTAGTAGTCGGACACCTCCTCCGACGACAGCGGCACCGGCACCAGGTGCATGCCGTCGGCGTCGAACGGGTCCGGGGCGGGGCCGGAGGCGCCGTTCCAGCCGATCCAGGCGCCGCCGTGCTCCCGCATCACCGGCTCGAGGGCGGTGACGAGGCCGCCGGGCGAGCGGGTCCAGCGCGGCTCCTCGCCCGGCCCGGAGATCAGGTCGACCGGCAGCCGGTTGGCGACCACGACGAAGTCGTGTCCCCCGGCGCGGCGGCGTCGGGACGTGCTCGGCACTGTGCTCCTCGCTCCTGTCAGGTCTCCCCGGGGAAGGGTTCCGGGGTTCCCCGTGCAGCGGCCGAGCCTATCGGTGACGAGCGGTTCCGGCGCGTCGCAGGGCTACCGGGCCGGGCCCGCTGGCGCTACGGTCGGGACCCCGGACGCCGATGCTCGGAGGTGCCTGATGCGGATCCGCGACGTGCTGCGCAGCAAGGGGGACACGGTCGTCACCGTGCGGCCCGAGGAGACCGTGACGGCCCTGCTCGACCTGCTGGCCGAGCACCGGATCGGCGCCATGGTGGTCTCGTCCGACGGCGCCAGCGTGCAGGGGATCGTCAGCGAGCGCGACGTCGTCCGGCACCTGCAGGAGCACGGCCCGGCCCTGCTCGACCGCACGGTCGGCGACATCATGACCGCCGAGGTCCACACCTGCTCCCCCGACGACGCCATCGACGACCTGATGCGGCAGATGACCGACCGCCGCGTCCGGCACATCCCGGTCCTGGTCGACGACCGGCTCGCCGGCATCGTCAGCATCGGCGACGTCGTCAAGTACCGCATCGACGAGCTCACCAGCGAGCGCGACCAGCTCTCGGCCTACATCCAGAGCTGACCCGCTCCGCCGTCCTCGCTGGGCCTGGTGGTACTCCGCTGCGCTCGCACGCCTCGTGAACGTGGCGACCACCACGTTCACGAGGCCAGCGAGCCTCGCGAGGTGGTGGGGGGCCCAGCGAGGACGGGCGGCGCTGCTCCGCCCGGGGGACCTGAGGGACGACGTGACCGAGTCTTGACCCGCGGTGACGCTGTCCTCGACGTCCGCTCACGTACCGTGACCGGGTGAGCGAGACCGTCTCGACCGGCCGCCGGCTCGGCCGGTACCGCCTTGCCCAGGTGATCGGGCAGGGCGGCATGGGCGTGGTCCACCTCGCCCTCGACGCGCAGGGGCGCGCCGTGGCGGTCAAGGTGCTGCGGCCGCACGTCGCCGGCGACCCCGACGCGCGGGAGCGGCTGGCCCGCGAGGTCGACACCCTCACCCGCGTGCGCAGCCCGCGGGTGGCGGAGGTGCTGGACGCCGACGTCGACTGCGAGACCCCGTACGTCGTGACGCGGTACGTCCCCGCGCCCCCGCTGGACCACCTGGTCTCCGAGCGCGGGCCGCTGGCGGGCGAGGGGCTGGCCCGGCTCGGGCTGGGGCTCGGTGAGGCGCTCGCGGCCATCCACGCCGTCGACGTCGTGCACCGCGACCTCAAACCCGGCAACGTCCTGATGCTCGAGGGCGACCCGGTGGTGATCGACTTCGGCATCGCCCACGTCGCCGACGACATCCGGCTCACCAGCACGGGTCTGGTGATGGGCACGCCCGGCTACCTGTCCCCGGAGCTGGTCGAGGGCGCCGCCGTGGGCGAGGCCGCCGACTGGTGGGGCTGGGCGGCGACGATGACCTACGCCGCCACCGGCCGGCCGCCGTTCGGGCGCGGCCCGCTCGAGGTCGTCCTGGACCGCGTGCGCCGCGGGGCCTGCGACCTCGAGGGCGTGCCGGACGTCCTGGTGCCCGTGCTGGCCGCGTCGATGTCGCCCGACCCGTCCGACCGGCCCAAGCCCGGTGCGTTGCGCCGCGCCTGCGAGCGGTTGGGCGCCGACGCCCGGGCGCACCCGGCACCGGCCCCGCGCGACGCGCGGACCCGAGTGCAACCGGTCGTCGACGCGCGCACGCCGCCGACGGTGCGGGCCACCCCCACGGTGCCGCCGCCGCCGGCGCCGCCGGAGGGTGCCACGGAGGTGGTGCCGTTCGTGCCACCCACCCGTGCCGTCCCGCGGCCCGGCCCGACCCAGGTGGTGCCGGCCGCAGCGACCGCCGCGCCGGTCGCTGCCGCCCCTGCCGCTGCTGCGCCCGTCGCGGCGCGGTCGTCCGACGTGCGGATCGCGCCGGTGGCCCCGTGGCCCGGGTCCGGGTGGCCGGGCACGGCCGAGCCCGTCAGCACCCAGGCACTCGCGCACCCGGTCCCGATCCGGCACCACGTCCCCGCTCCGCAGCCCCTGCACCAGCCCGTCCAGCACCCGTTCCCGCCGGTACCGGTGCAGGCCCGTCCGCCGCACGACCCGTTCGCGGGGCTGCTGCCGTTCGACGCCGAGGCCGCAGCACCGGCGCCGGTGCCGCGGTCGAACCGCACCGGTACCGCCCTCACCGGGTTGCTGCTGCTGGTGTGCCTGGCCGCGGCGGCCCCGGTGGTCGCGGTCGCGATCGGCGTGGTCTGGCTCCTGCTGGCCCGCACCGTCGACGCCGCGAGCGGGTCGTTGCTGCGGCGGCGCTACGAGCGCGGTGCGCGCCGCGGCGACCGGGCGCTCGTGGTGCTGTCCTCGCCGTGGCACCTGCTCGTCCAGCTGCTCCTGGCGATCCCGGTGCTGCTGCTGCCGGCTCTGGTGGGCGCGAGCGCGGCCTTCATCCCGGGCCTGTTCGTGGCGGTGTCGGACTGGCCGTGGGGGACGGCGGCCACGCTCGCCGTCGCCGGCTTCGCCGGCGCCCTCACCGCGTGGTGGGGGCTGGGCGGCGGCGCGCTGCGCCGCGGGTCCCGGCAGCTGGCGCGCGGGCTCGCCCCCGGGCGCACCGGTGCCACCGTGGCGGTGGTCGTGATGCTCGCCGTGGGGACCGCGGCGGTGGTGCTGCTCGGAGCCGGCGGGTGGGCTCCGGAGTGGTTCCCGTTGCAGCAGCAGCCCGCACTCGTCCCCTGAGGCCGTCGGGGAAGGCGGAACGGACAGGCTGGCCGGCCGTCCAGGAACCTCCCAGGAACCGTCCGTAGAGTGATCGGCGTGCACGCCGTCGCCCCTCGTCCCGTCCTGTTCGCGCGGGCCCTGGCTGCGCTCGCCCTCCTGCTCGGCGTCAGCGCGCTGCTCGCCGGGCCGGCCAGCGCCCACGTCTCCCTCACCGGAACGGTGCCGGCCGCCGACGAGCAGGTGGCCACGGCGCCCACCGAGGTGCAGCTGACGTACTCCGACGCCCTGCTCGAGGTGGGCAACGCGGTGTCGGTCACCGGGCCCTCCGGCGCGCTGACGCTCGAGCCCCTCCAGGTCTCCGACCGCACGCTGGTGCAGCCGCTGCCGACCGACCTGCCGCCGGGTGCGTACACGGTCAGCTGGCGCGCGGCCTCCGGCGACGGCCACCCGATCGAGGGGTCGTTCTCCTTCACCTCCACCGCGCCGGTACCCACGAGCACCACCACCGAGCCGAGCACGAGCAGCACGTCGTCGACGACGACCAGCGCGACGTCCGAGGAGCCGTCCACCGGCGCGAGCGCCGAGGACCCGACGGGCGCGGCGAACCTGCCGGTGTGGGTGGGCGTCCCGGTCGCCCTGCTCGGCGCCGCCGGTGTCGCTGCGGTGGTGCTGCGCCGTCGTGGTGGCGGGCCGGGGGCGCACGAGTGAACCGGTGGGCCGCCGCCCAGCCGTGGGTCTCGACCCTCCTGCGGCTGGTGCTCGCCGGGGTGTTCGCCGTGGCCGGGGCCCTGAAGCTGCCCGACCCGGACGAGAGCGTGCGCGCGGTGCGGGCCTACCGGCTGCTGCCCGAGGCCGTGGTGCCGTTCGTGGGGTACGGCCTGCCGGTGTTCGAGGTGCTGCTCGCCCTCGCGCTGGCGGTGGGCGTCCTGACCCGCGCCTCCGCCGTCGTGTCGGCGGTGCTGCTCGTGGCGTTCGTGGTCGGCGTCGCCTCGGCGGCCGCCCGCGGGCTGTCCATCGACTGCGGCTGCTTCGGCGGCGGCGGCGAGGTGGCGGAGGGGCAGACGAAGTACACCGAGGAGATCGTCCGCGACCTCGCCCTGCTGGTCGGCGCCCTGGTGCTGGCCCGCTGGCCGCGGTCGCGGTGGTCGGTCGACGGGTGGCTGCGCGGGCCGCAGCGCGTGGCCGCCCGCACCGAGGACGAGTCCGTGAGATCCGTGGGAGAGGCAGTGAAGTGAGCAGTCGGAGCGACTCGCAGAACCGGTCCAAGGGTGACAAGCGCGCCGAGGCCCGCGCCAGGGCCGAGGCGATGCGGCTGGAGTCGGAGCGGAAGGCACGCCGCCAGCGCGCGCTGATCGTGGGCCTCACGGCCCTCGTCGTCGTGGCGCTGGTGGTCGGCGTGGGTGTCTTCGTCCAGCGCGCCCGCAGCCAGGCCGCGCTCGACGCGGCCGGCCCGCCCGGGCTGTCGGCGAACGGTGGCCTGGTGCTGGGCGAGGAGGACGCGCCGGTGACGGTGACGACCTACGTCGACTACATGTGCCCGGCGTGCAACCAGTTCGAGACCGAGAACGCGGCGCTGCTGGACGAGCTCCGCGGCGAGGGCGAGGTCAAGGTGGAGTACGTCCCGATCGCGATCCTCGACCGGTTCTCGCAGGGGACCAGGTACTCGACCCGGTCCGCCGGTGCGGCCTACTGCGTCGCCGAGCACGACCCTGACGTGATGCCGCTGTTCACCTCGGCCATGTACGAGAACCAGCCCGAGGAGAACTCGACCGGCCTGTCGACCGAGGTGATCGGGCAGATCGCCCAGGTGGCCGGGGCGGGCGACGCTGCTCTGACGTGCATCAGCGACGGCACCTACGACGGCTACGCGGCGGCCGTCACCGACAAGGCGTCGAAGGCCGGCGTGCAGGGCACACCCACGGTGCTGGTGAACGGGACCTTCCTGGACGACCTGTCGAAGCAGGGGCTGGTCGACCTCATCAACGCGAAGAACTGACCTCCGGGCCCTCGGCGGCGTCGAGCCGGTCGAGGTCGCGCACGCAGAAGCCGTGGTGGGCCCACTCCTCGTCGAGCACCACCCGCAGGCACCGGGCGACCGTCCCCGTCTCCGGCGGCCAGCCCCGGTCGTCCGGCGGGGTGGTCTGGCGGGCCAGCTCCTCGGACGTCGCGCTCGCGAGGAACTCGGTGAGCTCGTCCTCGCGGCGGCGCCGGGCGGCGACCACGTCGGCGAGTGCGGGCCCCGCTGCGCCGTCGAGACCCATGGCGTCCTGGTGGGGGACGAAGTCCGACGCGAGGCCCCATGGGTGGAACGCGTGCGAGCGCCCGAGGACCGCGCGGGCGAACCAGCTGTCGTGGACGAACAGCAGGTGCCGCAGCGTCTGCACCGCCGACCACTCGCCGTCGACGGACGCGTGGGCGCGCTCGGACGTCAGTGCCGCGAGACGGTCGAGCGTGGCCGCCCAGTCCGCGCGCAACGTGGCCCACCCCTGGCGCAGGTCGGCGGGGTCCTCGGACCGGATCAGGAGCCGGACGGGGTGTCGCCGGTCGAGCTCGGCCTGCACGAAGCCGGTGACCTCGACGCCGTTGACCACGAGATCCGTGACCAGGCCGTCGATCTCGGCGTGCTGCATCACCACCCCGACGAATCGCGAGCGGTTCAGCACCACCTCGCGGAACTCGCTGCCGGACAGGTCGTCGTCGACGAACCGCACCATGGGGGGACCGTAGTGCCGTCGGCTGACACCGGGGCGGTCGATCGCGGCGGAGCGGCTAGCATCGCGCTCGGTGTGAGAGCGCCGCCGGTGTAGCTCAGTTGGTAGAGCGTTCGCCTTGTAAGCGAAGGGTCGCGGGTTCGATTCCTGTCACCGGCTCCACATCGGGGCGTCCGCCTCGTCAGCGAAGGGTCGCGGGTTCGATTCCTGTCACCGGCTCCACCCTTGACGCAACCCAGTGGTTGCCTTACTCTCGTTGCAACCAACAGGTTGCGACAAGGAGTCGACATGACGTTCCCCGACACGATCGAACGGACCCTGGAGCTGGCGCACCCGCCGGAGCGGGTCTGGACCGCGCTCACCACCGCCGAGGGGCTCGGCACCTGGTTCGGGCACCGGGCCGAGGTCGACCTGCGGGTCGGCGGCGAGATCCGGCTCGCCTGGGACAGCGGCGACACCGCCACCCTCACCGTCGAGCGGCTCGAGCCGCCGACCGTCCTGACCTGGTCCTGGGCGATCGACGGTCTGCCCGAAGGGGATCCACGTCGTACCAGGGTCGAGTTCACCCTCGAGCCCGCGGGCGGCGGGACCACCCTCACGATGGTCGAGTCGGGCTTCGCCCAGCTCTCCGAGGGCGAGCACGACGCCGCGTTCCGCGGCAACACCACCGGCTGGACGAACGAGCTCGGCGAGCTGGTGGCGTACCTCGATGCCGCGGACTGACCCGGAGGTCGTCGCGCAGGAGGTCTTCACGGCGCTCGCCGATCCGACCCGGCGAGGCCTCCTCGCGGCACTCGCCACCGGCGGTCCGGCCACCGCCACCGATCTCGCGGCGCGGCAGCCGATCACGCGGCAGGCCGTGGCCAAGCACCTCGCCCTGCTCGCCGAGGCCGGTCTCGTCGTGGCCGAGCCGGGGGAGGGGCGCCGGGTCCGCTACCGCCTCGACTCGGCGCCGATGGCGGTGGCGCAGCAGTTCCTCGCTGCGCTCGCACGCGACTGGGACGGCCCGCTGGCCGCCCTGAAGCAGAGCCTGGACGATGAGCCGGGCCCGGAACCGTTGGGAGACAGACGATGACGACGAACCTGCCCGAGGTCGTGTCGCGCCGGGAGTGGCGTACCGCGCGAGCCGAGCTGCTCGCCGAGGAGAAGCGGCTGACCCGCGAGCGGGACCGGGTGCACGCGCAGCGCCGCCGGCTGCCCATGGTCCGGATCGAGGAGGACTACGTCTTCGAGGGTCCGGACGGACCGGCGACCCTGCTCGACCTGTTCGAGGGGCGCGAGCAGCTCGTGGTGCACCACTTCATGTTCGCGCCCGACTGGGACGCCGCCTGCGCCAGCTGCTCGTCCGCCGCCGACGTGATCGGCGGGCTGCGCCAGCTGCACGCGCGGCGCACGACCCTCGTGGCCGTCTCCCGCGCGCCGTACCCGAAGCTCGTCGCGTTCGGTGACCGGATGGGGTGGACCTTCCCCTGGTACTCCTCGTCCGGCAGCAGGTTCAACTACGACTTCCACGCCACCCTCGACGACCGGGTCGTCCCGGTGGAGCTGCACCGCCGCGGAGGGCCCGAGCTGGCGCAGGACGGGGTGTCGTGGACGGGTGGGCCGTGGACGCCCGACCTGCGCGGCACCGAGGTGCCGGGCATCAGCGCGTTCCTGCGCGTCGGCGACGAGGTCTTCCACACCTACTCGACCTTCGGCCGCGGGATCGAGGAGTTCCACCACAACTACCCGTACCTCGACCTCACCGCGCTGGGCAGGCAGGAGGAGTGGGAGGAGCCGGCCGGCCGCGCCGTCCCGCTCGGCCGCCAGGTCGGCGGCCCGGGGCTGCGGCTCCCGGACGAGTACTGAACGGGAAGGGCCGCGCGGCCTAGGGTCGGACCGGACGAGCGAGAGGACGGTGGCCCGATGGCCTTCACCCGAGGTTTCACCGGACGGCGTCGGGCCGAGCCGCCGGGCCGGTTGCCGCCCGGCCAGCACGACGTCGGGCGGCAGTGGCCCGTGCTGTCGGCGGAGCCCACCCCGGGCATCGACCTCAGCACCTGGACCCTGGCCGTCGACGGAGCCGTGGACCGACCCACCTCCTGGGCGTGGGACGAGCTGCAAGCGCTCGGGCCGGAGACCTTCACCACCGACCTGCACTGCGTGACGTCCTGGTCGAGGTTCGGGACGTCGTTCACCGGCGTCGGGGTCGACGGGCTGCTCGACACCGCCGGGGTGGCGCCCGAGGCCACCTTCGTCATGGCGCACTCCACCACCGGGTACACCACCAACCTGCCGCTCGCCGACCTCACCGGTGGGAAGGCGTGGGTGGTCTGGGAGGCGGACGGCGCGCCGCTGACCGACATCCACGGCGGCCCGGTGCGGCTGCTGGTCCCCCACCTGTACCTGTGGAAGTCGGCGAAGTGGCTGTCGCGCCTCGAGCTGATGACGGCCGACAGGGCCGGGTTCTGGGAGCGCAACGGCTACCACGACCGGGGCGACCCGTGGCGGGAGCAGCGCTACCAGGGCGACGCATGACGGTGCACCCGGACGAGGCCGACCGCGGGTCCGTGCCGCGTCCGGTGACGCGGTGGACCACCGGGCGGATCGTCGTCAAGGAGCGCCCGACGCCGCGGCTGCTGCGGCTACGGCTGGCGCCCGGCGAGCACTCCCGGCACCTGCCCGGCCAGCACTACGTGGTGCGGCTGCGCGCGCCCGACGGGTACACCGCGCAGCGCGCCTACTCGCTCGCGTCCGACCCCGACGACGACGAGCTGGAGCTGCTGGTCGAGCGGATGGAGGACGGCGAGGTCTCCACCTTCCTCGCCGACGACGCCGAGGTCGGCGACGAGCTCGAGCTGCGCGGACCGCTGGGTGGCTGGTTCACCTGGGACCTCGCCACCCCCGCCGTCTGCCTGGTCGGCGGGACGGGGGTGGTGCCGGCGATCTCCATGCTGCGTGCCGCGGCACGGACGGGGACCGCCGCCCGGATCCGCGTCCTGGCCGTGGGTCGCTCACCCGTCGAGCTGCCGTACGCGGACGAGCTGCGTGAGCGGGGTGCCGCGCTGGCGTTCACCCGGCACACGCTGCCCGATCGCCCGGCCGGACCGCCGACAGCGGCCGAGGTCGCAGCCGTCGCGGACGGAGCAGCCGTCGCTTTCGTCTGCGGCTCAGCGCGTTTCGCGACCCTGGCGACCGGTCTGCTGGCGGAGGTCGGTTTCCCGGCCGCGAGCACGCGGATCGAGCAGTTCGGACCCACCGGCTAGGACGGGCGTTGCGGCGCCGGGCCGGCCGTGATCGGCTGCACCCAGGCCTCCCCCGAGGCACCGACCCATCGAGGAGCACCGCGTGAGCGAGCCGGCCGGCACCACCACCCCCGCACCGACCGAGTCGTCCGACCGCCGGTACGACGTCGTCGTCATCGGCGGCGGGGCCGTGGGGGAGAACGTGGCGGGCCGCGTCGCCGCCGGTGGGCTCCGCACCGTCCTGGTGGAGCGCGAGCTCGTGGGCGGCGAGTGCTCCTACTGGGCCTGCATGCCGAGCAAGGCGCTGCTGCGGCCCACCCAGGGGATCGCGGAGGCGCAGCGGGTGGCAGGCGCCTCGCAGGCCGTCACCGGGACCGTCGACGTCGCCGCCGTGCTCGCCCGCCGCGACAAGGTGACCCACGGCTGGGACGACTCCAGCCAGGTCGACTGGGTGCGTTCGGCCGGCATCGACCTCGTGCGCGGCCGGGCACGCGTCACCGCGGAGCGCGAGGTCGAGGTCACCTCGGACGACCGCACCGTGACGCTGCGGGCCGAGGTCGCGGTCGTGGTCTGCACCGGCTCCGAGCCGTCGACGCCCGACCTGCCGGGCCTGGCCGACGTCGCGACCTGGTCGAGCCGCGACGCCACCTCGGCGCAGGCGGTACCGGACTCGCTCTGCGTCCTCGGCGGCGGGGTGGTCGGCGTCGAGATGGCGCAGGCCTACTCGCGTCTCGGCAGCCGCGTCACGCTGGTCAGCCGCGGTCGGCTGCTCGGCCACGCCGAGCCCCGCGCCGCCGAGATGGTGGCCACCGCGCTGCAGCAGGACGGCGTCGCGCTGCACCAGCACACCGAGGTGACCTCCGTGACCGCCGACGGCGACGCCGGTGCCGCGGTGGTCGAGCTCGCCGACGGCACCAGCGTGCGTGCCGACCGCCTGCTCGTGGCCACCGGGCGGCGACCCGCCACCGGCGGCCTCGGCCTGGATCGGTGGGGCGTCGGTGCGGGAGAGCCGGTGCGGGTCGACGACACCGGCCTGGCCGACGGCACCACGTGGCTCTACGCCGCGGGCGACGTCACCGGCCGCGCGCCGCTGACCCACCAGGGCAAGTACGCCGCGCGGGCCGTCGGCGCCGCGGTGCTGGCCCGGCACCGTGGCGAGCTCGGCGCGGACGAGGTGCCGGAGCGGTGGTCGCCCGAGGTCGCCTCCGCGGACAGCGGCGCCGTCCCGCAGGTGGTGTTCACCGACCCGCAGGTCGCCTGGGTCGGGCCGGGTCTCGAGGAGGCCAGGCAGGGCTACCCGGACCTGCGGGTGGTGGAGTACGACATCGCGAACGTGGCCGGGGCCTCGGTGCACGACGACGAGTACACGGGCTGGGCGCAGATGATCGTCGACGAGAGCCGGCAGGTCGTGGTGGGCGTCACGTTCGTCGGCCCGGACGTCGCCGAGCTGCTGCACTCCGCGACGGTCGCGGTGGTCGGCGAGGTGCCGCTGCACCGGCTCTGGCACGCCGTCCCGAGCTACCCGACGACGAGCGAGGTGTGGCTGCGCCTGCTCGAGACCTACGGCCTGTGAAGGGTTCTCGGACGTGACTCGCTACGTGATCGACCCGACGACCACGATCCGCCTGCTCGCGAACGCATCGAGGTGCCGGACACCCACCCCGTGGCGCCGGGAGCGCTGCGCTCGAGGTGATGAGCACTGTCCGCGAGGTGCGGACGGCACGACCGACCGCGCGCCCTCAGCTCACCACGACGACGGTGCGGCTGCTCAACGACCGGGTGTCGCGGGCCATCGCCTGGAAGGTCGCGACCGAGCTCGGCTGGGACGACACGGTCGACGCCGAGTACGTGGCGGTCACGCGGCTCCAGGCCGACGCGCTCGTGGCCGGCGGGGACGGCCTGATCCGCCACGCCGAGGGGGTCGTCCCGCTGGCGCCGTTCGAGGACCTCGCCCGCGGTTGACAGTGCAGTGACCGGTGACGGCGGACGGCGAGGAGCTCGAGCGCCTGTGACCGTCGCGGTGCTCACACCGACCAGGTGATCCGCGCCGGACGTCGAGGGCAGAACGGGTCTCAGAGGTCGCGGCGCTGGAACGACAGGCCGGACAGCCCGAGGACGACGGCGATCCAGACCAGCACCCACGCGAGGTAGGCCGGGGTGAGGCCGGCGACGCCGAGGAACGGGAAACCGCCTGCCTCGTCTCCCATCTGGGTGATCGCCAGCGGGTCCTGGAAGGCGTGCATCGCACCACGCCACAGCCCGTCGGTCGGCAGGACCATCCGCGAGACCGAGCCGACCGCAGCCACGGCCGCGTTGTCGAACGCCGCGCCGATCCCGCCGACCACGCCGGCGATCCAGGTGGCGCCGAACAGCCCGACCGCGACGATGCCGGAGGCCATCGGCGAGATCACCGTCGACAGCAGGAGTCCGAGCGTGAGCAGGACGGTGGTCTGCAGCGCCAGCAGACCGAGACCCACGAGCGGGTCCGGCGGCCAGTAGCCCACCGTGACCCGGACGACGACGAACTGCGCCAGCCCCGCGAGCAGGACGAAGCCGCTGCCGAAGACGACCAGCCCGAGCCACTTGCCCACCAGAACGGCCGAGCGCCGCACCGGACGAGCCAGCACCGACAGCGCGAGGCCGGACTCGACCTCGCCCGCCAGCGTGGGGCCGGCCAGGAACGCCGTGCCCAGCGCGGCGATCAGGCTGAGGCCGAACATCACCAGGTTCAGCACGAAGGAGGCGACGAAACGGCCCTCGCCGCTGGTGAGGCCCTGCCCCTCGGGATCCAGGGCGACGAGCTGGGAGAATCCCCACGCGCTCAGCGCGAGCAGCACGAGCGTGAGCACCGCGAGCGCGCGCAGCACCTTGCGGCGTGAGGCCTCCCGCAGCGTGAGGGCGGCGACGGTGAGGACGGTGCGGACGGTCACGGGCGGCCGCCTCCGGCACGCAGGATGGCGAGCAGCCGCTCCTCCAGGCTGACGTGGCCCGGCTCGACGGAGTGCACCCGCACGCCGAGCCCGACCAGGTCGGCCACGAGGGAAGGCACGACGTCGTCGGCGACGAGACCGCCTGCGTCCGCGTCGTTCTCGAGGTCGGCAGGCAGGACCACCGTCCAGACCTCTCCCTCGTGCGAGACCTCGCCGTCCCGGGCCATCCGCTCCCTCGCCCGCGACCCCACGCCGTCGAGGCGCAGCTGCACCTCGCGCCGCCCGAGCAGCTCGGCGAGCGAGCCGGACGCTGCCACCCGCCCGCGGTCCAGGATCACCACCCGGTCGCAGACCCGCTCGACCTCGCCGATGAGGTGCGAGTTGAGCAGGACCGCCACGCCTCGGGCCTTGAGCGAGAGCACGATGTCGCGCACGTCGGCGCGCCCGAGCGGGTCGAGCGCGCTGGTGGGCTCGTCGAGGACGACGAGTTCCGGGCGGGCCACCAGCGCGACCGCCAGGCCGAGCCGCTGCTGCATGCCCTTGGAGAAGCCGCCCACCCGGTCACCTGCCCGGTCGGCCAGACCCACGAGCGCCAGCGCGTCCTGACGCTCGTCGGCCGGGACGTCGGCACCCGACAGGCGCACGTGCAGGCCCAGCACCTCGGTCGGGGTGAGCCAGGGCTGGTACCGGAACAGCTCCGGGAGGTAGCCCACCCGCTCGCGCGAGCGCGGGTCGGTGGACGGCCGGCCGAGCAGCAGCACCTCCCCGGCGTCCGGGCGCACCAGGCCGAGCAGCATCTTGATCACGCTCGTCTTGCCCGCCCCGTTGGGCCCGAGCAGACCCACCACCTCGCCGCGCCCGACCGTGAGCGACACGTCCTCGACCGCGGTCTGCCGTCCGTACCGCTTGCGCAGCCCCGAGCACCACGCCGCGGCCGGCTCGGGCAGGTCGGCGAGCAGCTGCCGCGCGTCCTCGACCGATCCGGGCGACCCGCTCATCGCAGGCCGCGGGCGATCGCGAGCACCTCGTCGGCGGTGAGCGACCCGGCCACCGCCGTGACCTCGCCGTCACGGACCCAGACCACCCCGGCCATCGTCCCGTCGCGGGAGGTGATGACGGTGCCCTGCACCCCGTCGACGTCGGCCGTGGTGGTGCTCACCTGGTCGGCCGGCACGGGCAGCGGCAGGGTGCTGCCGTCGGAGGAGAAGTCGCGCAGCTGGTCGGCGAGGTCGTCCGGGATGCCGGGCACCGACAGCAGGTAGTCGCGGGCGGCGTCGAACGGCAGCCCGGACGAGAACGCGGTGGGGGCCACGGCGCGGGCGACCAGCAGGGCGGGCACGTCCTGCGAGCCCTGCCAGACCGTCGCCACGCCCGGACCGGCGGTGAGGCGGAAGGTGTTGCCGTCCAGGCCATCCGGCGGCACGGGCAGGGTCTGCCCGGTCGCCTCGGCGGCGGTGGCGGCCTTCTCGGCAGAGAAGGTGAACTCGACGGTGGCCCGGCCGCCGACGGCGTACGACGGCTCGCCGGTGACACCGCGAGGCAGGGCGGCGACCTCCGGCACGTCGATGCCGGACGCCTCGGCCGCCTCCGCGGCGTCGGCGACCTGGCGCACGTCGGGCTGCTCGGTGACCTCGACGTCGCCGTAGGCCGACAGGTCGGGCAGCTCGACGAGGTCGACGTCGGTGATCGAGACGGCCGCGACCTGCTCGGTGGAGAACACCTGGAACCAGTCGTTGGCCGCAGCCGCGCCCGCGCCGGCGAGCAGGGCGATCGCCCCGACCGCCGCCACGGCGGGGCTGCGCAGCACGGCCCGCCAGCGCCGTGGCCGGGCCGCCGGCGGCGGGACGGCGGCACCGCCCCGGCCGTCGCGGGCGGCCGACGCGGACAGCCGTCGCCACGCGGTCTCGACGTCCGCCTCGGTCGTGGTGGTGCCCTCGAGCGCGGTACCGCCGAGGGCGGCGTGCACCCGCTCGGCGTCGGCGCGGACGGCGGCGAGCGTGGTCAGGCAGTCGGTGCAGCCGGCGACGTGCCGGCGGTCGGGGTCGGCGACGCCCACGGGCTCGTCGACCAGGCGACGCAGGGTGCCGTCAGTGGGATGACGCATGGCGGTCCATCTCCTCGCGTAGGGCGTTCTCGGCGCGTCGGACGGTCGTGCCGACGCTCCCGGGGGACAGGTCGAGCGCGGCGGCCACCTCGACGTAGCTGAGGCCGCTGTGGCGCAGGACGAGCGCGACCGCCTGCCGCCGGGGCAGCCGCGCGAGGGCGGCGCGCACCTGGCGCCGCTCGTCGAGCGCGAGGACGGTGTCGGCCACGTCGGGCACGACCCGTTCGTCGTGGACCGTCTCCTCGCGGGTGCTGCGCCGGCGGTCGGTGCGCAGGTGGTTGAGCGCGGTGTGGGCGGCGGCGACGGCCAGCCAGCCGCTGGCTTCCGTGGCCGGCACCGACGTGCGGCCGAAGGCCACGAAGACCTCCTGCGCGACGTCCTCGGCCTCGTCCTGCGAGCCGAGCACCCGGGCCGCCACCGCCACCACCCGCGGGTAGGTGGCGCGGAAGACCTGCTCGAGGTCGGCGCGGACCGCGTCGTCCCCCCTGGCAGCACCCACGTGCGTCCCGTCCCTCCGCTCGACCCGACCGGCGCGGCGCCGGACCGCGATCAGCGGGACGGGCAGCGCGACGACCGGTGCCTGCACTCCTGGCCCGATGACGTCCACACCATCAGAGCACCGCCGCGGCGCCGGATGTGACATCCGGGGTGAGGGTGCTGCGGGGGAATGGTGGAGGAGCGCGCGGCGGCGTCGGGACGCCCCGGAGGCGAGGAAGGTGTCGGCCTCCACCCCGCCCCGGTCGCACCTGGCGCGGCGACCACCCGTCAAGACCGAAGGAATCGGGTGGAACACCCCGACGGGTCCCTCACAGGAGTACCGTGAGTCGGCATCGGCTGCTCGGGGGAGCGGTCGTCGGGGCCGAGTCACCACGCGAGTCGAGCCTGCCCGGAGGGTGCGTGCCCACGAGCCATCCCACCGTCGGCGGGTTCCGCCACGAGGCCCTGGTGTACCGGGGACGCGACGAGTTCGTCGCCCGCTCCGCCGCTTTCGTCCGCGACGGCATCGCGAACGGCGAACCGGTGATGGTCGCCGTGGCCGGGCCGCGGTTGGAACCACTGCGACAGGCGCTCGGGCCGGACGCCGACCGGGCGGTGCTGGTCGACATGGCCGACCTGGGTCGCAACCCCGCCTGCATCATCCCGGCCTGGCAGGAGTTCGTGGCTGACCACGCCGGCTCGGGCAGATCGGTGAGGGGCGTCGGTGAGCCCATCTGGGCCGGTCGCCGGCCGGCGGAGATCGAGGAGTCGCAGCTGCACGAGGCGCTGCTGAACCTGGCGATCGACCCCGACACCCCGCTGTGGTTGCTGTGCCCCTATGACGCCGAGGCGCTCCCGACGGAGGTGCTGGAGGAGGCGGCCTGCAGCCACCCCGCCGTCGTGCAGGACGGCGACCTGCGCGGCAGCAGGAGCTATGGCGGGGTCCATCACGCGACGGCCATCTTCTCGGCGCCGCTGCCCGACCCCCCGCCCGGAGCCGCCGAGGTGGCCTTCGGGCGGGACGACCTCGCCCGCGTCCGGCGCACCGTGGTCGACCTCGCAGCCGCTGCGGGTCTGGACGAGGAGCGCGCCGCCGACCTCGCTCTGGTGGCGACCGAGCTCGCGACGAACAGCGTCCGGCACGGAGGCGGAGGCGGTGTGCTGCGCTGGTGGGAGCAGCCCGGGTCGCTCGTCGTCGAGGTGCGCGACGCGGGACGGATCCACGACCTGCTCGTCGGGCGCCGCCGTCCCGAGCCGGACGCCGTCGGCGGTCGCGGGGTCTGGCTGGCGCACCAGCTCACCGACCTGGTCCGGATCCGTTCGACCGACGACGGGACGGTCGTGAGGGTGCTCACCCACCGGTGATCCGGGCGGGGGCCGGTCAGCCGGTGGTCGACCAGACCAGCCTGGACGGTCGGGCACCGTCCAGCGCCAGCCAGACGTCGTTGTGCTCGAACGCGACGCGAACCCTCAGGACCCGACCGGCCGGGATGGTCTGGTTGACGGTGCCGACCTGCAGCGTGCGGTCCTCCCAACCGAAGCCCGGGGCTCCAGCGGTCGACGTGCACGTCGTCGGCGACGGCCAGCCGGACGCACGACGTGCCTGCCGCGTTGCAGCTGTACAGCCAGATCGAGTAGTCCACGTGCTCACCGCCGAGGTCGAACTTCGCCGTCCGGCTCGACAGCTCCAGCCGCACCGGTCCGTCGAGCGCCAGTCCTCCGGCGGGCACCGTGTAGTCCCAGTCGTGGAACCGCTCGACCTGGTCCTCGTCCTCGTCCATGCTGCTCTTCTCGATGGTCAGCCCCGGTGCCCCGTCGCCGTCCCAGTCCCCGGCCGCACCGGGCGCAGTCGGTGAGAGCGCCCCGGGCGTCCCCTTCCGGCTGCCGATCAGGAACAGCGCCTGCTGGGTCGGCGGCGCGGCGGTCACCGTGATGACGACGGTGCCGGTGCTCGACGCGGCGCCGTCCGAGACGGTGTAGGTGAAGGTCCGCACCCCGGGGCTCGGAGGCGTCCAGGTGAAGGTGCCGTCGCTCGCCACCGTCACCTCGGGCGAGTCGTCCGCCGTGACCGTGAGGACGTCGCCGTCCTCGTCGCCGTCGTTGGCCAGCAGGTCGCCGGTGAGCGGTTGGCCGGCCACCACGGTGAAGCTGTCGTCGGCGGCGGTCGGGGCGTCGTTGACGGGGGTGACGGTGATGGTGACGGTCGCGGTGGAGGTGTCGCCGTCGGGGTCGGTGACGGTGTAGCCGACGGTGTCGGTGCCGTTCAGGTCCGAGGCGGGGGTGTAGGTCAGGGTGCCGCCGGTGAGGGTGGCGGTGCCGCCGGTGGGTGCGGTGGTGATGGTGGTGGTGAGGGTGTCGCCGTCGGGGTCGGTGTCGTTGGTGAGCACGTCGACGTCGACGGGGGTGTCCTCGGAGGTGGTGGCGGTGTCGTCGGCGGCGGTCGGGGCGTCGTTGACGGGGGTGACGGTGAGGGTGACGGTCGCGGTGGAGGTGTCGCCGTCGGGGTCGGAGACGGTGTAGCCGACGGTGTCGGTGCCCGACCAGTCCGGGTCGGGGGTGTAGGTCAGGGTGCCGCCGGCCAGGGTGGCGGTGCCGTGGGCCGGTGCGGTGGTGATGGTCGCGGTCAGGGTGTCGCCGTCGGGGTCGGTGTCGTTGGTGAGCACGGCGACGTCGACGCCGGTGTCCTCGGTGGTGGTGGCGGTGTCGTCGGCGGCGGTCGGGGCGTCGTTGACGGGGGCCACGGTGAGGGTGACGGTTGCGGTGGAGGAGGCGCCGTCGGGGTCGGTCACCCGGTAGGTGATCGCCTCGGTGCCGTACCAGTCGGCCTCGGGGACGTAGGTGACGACTCCTGTTGCGAGGGAGGCGCTTCCGTGCGTGGGCGCCGACACCAGCTCCGCGCTGAGGGTGTCGTCGTCCGCGTCCGCGTCGTTGGTCAGGACGTCGACGTCCACCGTGGTGTCCTCCGCCGTCGCGGCGGCGTCGTCACGGGCGACCGGGGCGCGGTTGGTCGGGGTCGGCTCCGGGGTCGCGGTGGCGACGGGCGTGGGCGACGGGGTGCTTCCCACGGGCACGGGCTCCGTCACCGACGGACCCGGGCGCACGGGCGCCGGGGCGGTCGTGGTCGACGGCACCGTGGTCGGTGAGGTGGTCGGTGAGGTGGTCGGTGAGGTGGTCGGTGACGTGGTCGGGGCAGGAGCCGGCGTCGGGGCACCGGTCGGCACGGGCGCCGGGACGTCGTCCTGCTGCGCCGGCTGCTCCTCCTGGGCGACGGTGCCGGTGTCGTCGGCCGCCACCGGGGCCAGCCCGAGACCCAGCAGGGCGCCCGCTGCTGCGGCGACGCCGACCGCCGCGCCGGCGACCTGGCTGAGCACCGGTGCCACGTGCGGCCCCAGGTTCGAGATCGGCTGCAGGATCGGCAGCTGCGCGAGCCAGGAGAGCGGACCGGCGGCCCAGCGCAGCCGTCCGAGCGAGATGCTCAGGAAGGCGCGCACCACCACGGGGTCGAACTGCGTGCCGGCGCACCGCGCGAGCTCGGCCCGAGCAGCTGTGGCGGACATCGCCCGCTTGTACGGCCGGGCTGCGGTCATCACCTCGTAGGAGTCGGCGACCGCCACGATCCGGGCGGCGAGGCTGATCTCCTGACCGGCCAGCCCGTACGGGTAGCCGCCGCCGTCGTAGCGCTCGTGGTGCTGCTCGATGGCGTGCCACCACGGTCCCAGCCACTCCTGGAGCGGCGAGCAGATCGTGGCGCCTGCGGCGGGGTGCTCGCGCAGCCGACGCCACTCGTCGTCGTCCGGTGCACCGGGCTTGTTGAGCACCTCGGTGGGCACCCGCAGCTTGCCGATGTCGTGCACCAGGGCCGCCCAGACGAGCTTGTCGCGGTCGTCCGCCTTGAGCTTCATCTCGTCGGCGAGCATCGTGACGAACAGCTGGGTGCGCTCGGAGTGCCCCCGGGTGCGGCTGTCGTAGTCGCCCAGCATCCCGACCAGGGAGAGGATGGTCTCGGCGGCCTGCTGTCGATCGCCGTGCACGCCGGCCCGGCGAGCGCGTTCGAGCTCGGCCGCCAGCGCCTTGGTCCCGGCGACGTTCCGAGCCACCTTGAAGCGCGACGGCGCCTTGTCCGGGAACAGCATCGACAGCTTGAGCAGGGTGGCCAGGGGCAGCAGGCGACGGGTCAGCCGCTCGACCAGCACGGCGACCACCGTGGACACCGTCAGCACCACGACCCACTGGGTGACGACCCCGCCGAAGGTGCGCGGTGCCGGGAGCGCCACGCTGACGGCCGCCCCGGCGGCCACGGAGGCCAGCACGGGGATCACGACGGCGGCAGCCCGGATCAGGGCTGCGCGGACCGGGTGCGACTGCCAGCGGTTGCTGGGCGCGGGTGCGGAGGACACGTCATATGAAATCGACTGTTTCCCAATGGATCTTGAGGATGCGTCCAGGTGCCGCCGGACGGGTGACGGGCTGCCGCAGACGCCGTCCGGAGTACCCCGGACGGAGCAACACCGCCGTTCAGTGGCTGAGCGTGACGGTCCGCGTCCTCGGGCGCCGGGTCCACGACGGTGGGACCGGCCACCACGGCGCGGTCGCGTCCCCCGGCCTTGGCCCGGTACAGCGCCCGGTCGGCCCGCGCGAACAGCTCGTCGGGCGTCTCGTGGCCGTCCCAGACGGCGATCCCGGCCGAGCAGGTGACGTCGCCGGGGACGGCGGCGCGCAGCCGCTCGACCACAGCCCAGGCCTCGTCCGGCTCGCAGCGGTCCAGCAGCACGGCGAACTCCTCCCCGCCCCAGCGGGCGAGGTGGTCGCGGCCGCGGATCAGCTCGCGCCAGGCGTGCACGCAGTCACGCAGCAGCACGTCACCGGCTGCGTGGCCGTGCGCGTCGTTGAAGTGCTTGAAGTGGTCGAGGTCGAGCACGACGAGCACGAGCGGCTCGCCCGGCCGGGCGGTCAGCGCCGCGGCTCGCTCGACGAAGCCGCGGCGGTTGGCCGCTCCCGTCAGCGGGTCGGTGACGACGAGGGCGGTGAGCTCGCGGGCCTGCTCCTGCACGTGGCCGGCCAGCCCGGACAGCCGCAGCACGACCAGCCCGAACAGCATGGCGGAGGCGAGCGCCGTCACCATCTCCGGGGAGTCGAACCCCGTGGTCGCGGTGGTGAGCTGGACGGCGGGCGCCAGGAGGGACGCACCGGCCAGGAGCGCGAGGCGGCCGCGGGTGAGCGTGAGCGCCGGCTCGCGGGCGCCCTGGTCGAGCCGGCTCACCGAGGGGTGCAGGGCGGCGGCCGCCAGGGCGAAGTAGCTGAGCAGGAAGCCGATGTCCGAGGCGACGTCGCCGTAGGGCAGCGAGTACATCTCGTAGAGCGCGTAGACGACGTCGGAGGTGAGCAGCACGATCATCGACCCGCCGAGCAGCCGGAACGACGGCGTGCGGCCGCCGAAGGTGAGCAGCAGCCGGGTCGCGAGGCTCAGCAGAACGACGTCGAGCACCGGGTAGGCGGTCGAGATCACCCTCTCGGCGAGCGTGGTGCCGCTCTCGGCGCTCGGGACGACCAGGAACACCCAGGTGACCAGGCCCAGCCCCGTGGTGAGCACGGCGGCGTCGAGCAGCGACGCGCGCTGCTGCGCCCCGCCGGTGCGCCGCCGCACCAGGACCGCCAGACCGGTGGCCACCAGCGGGTACCCGACCAGGTAGAGCGCGTCGGCCACGGAGGGGAACGGGTCGATGTCCAGGACGAGGTCGAACCAGGTCCACAGCGCGTCGCCGCACACCCACAGGCCCATCCCGGACGCGAGCAGCACCCAGGGGAGCGGGCGGGGCATGCGCCGTCGGACGACGGCCAGGGCGACCGCCACGAGCGCCAGCGTGGCGGCGACCAGGTAGACCAGGTCCCCGGCGGCACCCGGGACCAGCACGTGGGCGGCAGCCAGCACGACGCCGCCGACGGCGACCGTCCTCCAGCGCTGGTCCACGCCGTGGTATCGACGGTCGAGCAGCCCGGGTTGAGCGCTCCGCGACCACCGTCTCCCGGTGCGGGACGGCCTGTGCCGGGCTAGCGTCGGACGATGCCGGAGCTGCCTGCGACCACCCGCACCGTGACCCGCACGACGACCGCCACGCCCGCCCAGGTGTGGGCGGTGCTCTCCGACGGCTGGAGCTACGCGACCTGGGTCGTCGGCGCCTCACGGGTGCGCGAGGTCGACGCCACCTGGCCGGCGCCGGGCAGCCGGATCCACCACTCGTTCGGGCTCTGGCCGGTGCTGCTGAACGACGTCTCCACCGTGCTGGAGGCGGACACCGACCGGCACCTGCGGCTGCAGGCCGAGGGCGACCCGATGGGCGAGGCCACCGTCGACATCACGCTGACGCCCGAGGGCGGCGGCACGCGGGTCGAGATCCGCGAGGACGCCACCCGCGGTCCCGGCCGGCTGGTGCCGTCACCGGTGCGCCAGCTCGCGATCGTCCCGCGCAACACCGAGGCGCTGCGCCGCCTCTGCCTGGTCGCCGAGGGCCGCGCGAAGGGGCACTGACCCGTCCGGTCCTCAGGGCTTGCGGCGGTCCAGGCCGAGCAGCCCCGCGCCGGACCACGGGCCCTGCGTCGCCTCGCCGTCGGCGACCGGTGCGAGCACGTTGCCCGGGTGCGGCGCCATCGGCTCGCGGGTGAGCGCGAGCAGACTCATCAACGGGCCGACGAGCAGGTCGAACACGGCCGGCAGCAGCTCGTGACCCAGCACCATCACCGGGTTGGCCAGGCCGACGGAGGCCTCACCGCGGCGCCGCCCGTCCGCGGCCCGCAGGACGGCTCGAGCCACCTTCTCCGGCGGGTCGACGGGCAGCGGCGGCCGGGCGGCGCGGCCGGTGACGTTGGCCGCCTGGGCGTAGACCGGGGTGTTGGTGGCACCGGGCGAGACGCCGACGACGCGGACACCTCGGCGGTCGCGCACCGATTGCGACAGCATCCGGGTCAGACCGCGCACCGCCCACTTGCCGGTGCAGTACGTGATCAGCTGCGGCACCGAGATCCGACCGAGCACCGACCCGACCACCACGAGCACACCCGCGTCGCGCTCGCGCATCCCGGGAAGGACCGCTCGTGCCACGTTGGCCGTGCCCAGGACGTTGGTGGTGACCACGCGGTCGAAGACCTCGGGCGGCACGTCGAGGAACTCGCCGAAGGCGATGAGCGCCGCGGAGTGCACGCAGACGTCGACCCGCCCGTGCTCGGCGAGCACGCGGTCCACCGCGGCCGCCACCGCGGGGCCGTCGGCCACGTCGACCACCTCGACGGTGGCCGACGCCGCGCCGCGGTCCAGGCACTCCTGCGCGGCGTCCTCGAGCGCGTCGCGGCTGCGCGCGGCCAGGACGAGGTGCGCGCCGCGGGCGGCGTACTCGTGGGCGGTGGCCCGCCCGATCCCGCTGGAGGCGCCGACGACCAGCACGACCTCGCCACCGGCTGCGGGCGACATCACGGCTTGAGGACGACCTTGATGCAGCCGTCCTGCTTCTTCTGGAAGGTCTCGTACGCCTCGGCGGCGTCCTCGAGCGGCACCTGGTGGGTCGTGAGGTCCAGCGTGCCGAGCGGGTCGGCGTCGTCGAGCACCAGCGGCATGATGTCGTCGATCCAGCGCTTGACGTGGGCCTGCCCCATCCGCAGCTGCACACCGCGGTCGAACATCTCCATCATCGGCATCGGGTCCATCTCGCCGCCGTAGACGCCGCTGACGGAGACCGTCCCGCCGCGCCGGACGGCCTTGAGCGCGGTGTGCAGCGCCGCCAGCCGGTCGATCGCCATCGTGTCCGTCAGCGGCCGGGCGATCGCGTCGGGCAGCATGCCGACGAGCGCGTGCGCGGCCTTGCCGAAGGGCGAGCCGCCGGCCTCCATGCCCACGGCGTCGATGACCGCGTCGGGTCCGCGCCCGCCGGTCGCCTCGATCAGGTCGGCGGCGACGTCGTCGTGCTCGCCGAGGTCGAACGCCTCGATGCCGTGCTTGGCGGCGAGCGCCAGGCGCTCGGGGACGTCGTCCACCCCGATGACGCGGGAAGCCCCGAGGTGCAGACCGATCCGTGCGCACATCTGGCCGATCGGGCCGAGCCCGAGCACGGCGAGGGTCCCGCCGGCCGGGACGTCGGCGTACTGCACCGCCTGCCACGCGGTGGGCAGCACGTCGGACAGGAACAGGAACCGCTCGTCCGGGTGGTCCGACGGCACCGGGATCGGTCCGAAGTGCGCCTGGGGGACGCGCAGGTACTCGGCCTGGCCGCCCGGCACCTGGCCGTAGAGCTTGGTGTAGCCGAGGAGCGAGGCGCCCTTGCCCTGCTCGCGCACCTGCGTCGTCTCGCACTGCGCGAACAGCTTCCGCTCGCACATCCAGCACCGGCCGCACGAGATGTTGAACGGGACGACCACGCGGTCACCCGCCTTGATGTGGGTGACCTCGGCGCCCACCTCCTCGACGATCCCCATCGGCTCGTGGCCGAGGACGTCACCGGGGTCGAGGAAGGGGCCGAGCACCTCGTACAGGTGCAGGTCCGATCCGCAGATCGCGGTCGAGGTGATCCGCACGATCGCGTCGGTCGGCTCCTGCAGCACCGGATCGGGCACGTCCTCCACCCGGACGTCCCGCTTGCCCTGCCAGGTCAGTGCTCGCACGTGGTTCGCTCCCGTTCGTCGCGGTGTGGGTTCCCTCCCCACCGTGCAACGGCGCGGCCCACTTCGCGCGTCGAGATCCCCGTCGGCCGATCAGGAGCCGGCCCACGTGCTCAGAGCCGGCGCGCTCAGTCCGGCGCTCGGTCCGGCGCTCGGTCCGGCGCCCGGTCCGGCGCGCTCAGACCGGCGCGTCGACGACCCGACCGCCGTCGAGGTGCCGCCTCCGCCCACAGCGGGCTCATGCTGCGGATCCTGCCCGGCGTCCGCGCCGTGGTCGAGCGTCATCACCCGCGGGCGTCGTCGATGCCGAGGTCGTGGAGACTGGCTGCCGTGCAGGGTGAACCGCCGACCGAGCAGGTCGACGCCGCGTTCGTCGACGCCGTGCGCGCCATGGCCGAGGCCCGGCCGTCCGTCGCCGGGCTCGGACCGCTGCTCTCGTCGACGCAGGCCGTCGACCTGTTCACGGCGCAGGTGGCGAGCCGCCACCTCGACCTCGCTGCTCGGTGGCTGCGCCTGCAGGGCAAGGGCTTCTACACGATCGGCTCGTCCGGGCACGAGGGGAACGCGGCGGTGGCCGCGGCGCTGCGGCCCACCGACCCGGCGATGCTCCACTACCGCTCGGGTGCCTTCTACGTGGCGCGCGCGCAGCAGGTGCCGGGCACCGACGCCGTCCGCGACGTCCTCCTCGGGCTCGTCGCCGCGGCCGACGACCCCATCTCGGGCGGGCGGCACAAGGTGCTCGGCCGGCACGAGCTCGCCGTGGTGCCGCAGACCTCGACCATCGCCTCGCACCTGCCCCGCGCGCTCGGCACCGCGTTCTCGATCGACCGCGCCGCCAAGCTCGGGGTGCCGAGCGGCTGGCCCCGCGACGCCGTGGTCGTGGCCTCGTTCGGTGACGCCTCGGCCAACCACTCGACCGCGACGGGCGCGATCAACGCCGCCGTGCAGGTCGCGAGCCGGGGCATCCCGGTGCCGCTGCTGCTGGTCTGCGAGGACAACGGGCTGGGCATCAGCGTCCCCACGCCCCCGGCGTGGGTCGAGCAGGCGTACGGCCACCGGCCCGGGCTCCGCTACCGCTGCGTCGACGGCGACGACCTGCCCGCGTGCCTGGAGGCCGCCACGGAGCTGGTGAGGTGGGTGCGTGGTCGTCGCCGGCCGGCGTTCCTGCACCTGCGGACGGTGCGGCTGATGGGGCACGCCGGGAGCGACCTGGAGAGCGCGTACCGGTCACCGGCCGAGATCGCGACGGACCTCGCTCGCGACCCGGTGCTGGCCACGGCCCGGCTGCTGGTCGCCAGCGGCACCCTGGGCCCGGACGAGGTCCTCGCGCTCTACGAGCAGGTCCGCGCGCAGGTGGCGGCGGTGGCGCGCGAGGTGGCCGACGTGCCGCGGCTGTCCTGCGCCGAGGCGGTCATGGCGCCGATCGCCCCGCGCCGGCCCGACCGGGTGGCTGCGGCCGCGTCGGTCGCCGCCCCGGAGGCGCGACGGCTGGAGGTCTTCCACGGCGTGCTGCCCGAGCACGGCGGTCCGCTCACGCTGGCCCAGCAGGTCAACCGCACCCTGCTCGACCTGCTCGCCGCCGACCCCGGGGTGCTGGTCTTCGGCGAGGACGTCGCCCGCAAGGGCGGGGTGTACGGCGTCACCCGGGGGCTGCAGCGGCGGATCGGGCCCGCACGGGTCTTCGACACCCTCCTGGACGAGCAGACCGTCCTGGGACTGGGTCTGGGGGCCGGCCTGAGCGGGCTGCTGCCCGTGCCGGAGATCCAGTACCTCGCGTACCTGCACAACGCCGAGGACCAGCTGCGTGGCGAGGGCGCGACGCTGCCGTTCTTCTCGGCGGGCCGGTACCGCAACCCGATGGTCGTGCGGGTGGCCGCCTACGGGTACCAGAAGGGGTTCGGCGGGCACTTCCACAACGACAACGCCGTCGGGGTCCTGCGCGACGTGCCGGGCCTCGTCATCGCCTCGCCGTCGCGGCCCGACGACGCCGCGGCGATGCTGCGCACCTGCGTGGCCGCCGGACGGGTCGACGGCACGCTGTCGGTGTTCCTCGAGCCCATCGCGCTGTACCACTCCGGCGACCTGCACGAGGCCGGCGACGGCCTCTGGTCCGCGCCCTACGCCGGCCCGGACGCGTGGGCCGCGACGCACGTGCCGATCGGCTCGGCGCGCACCCACGGGGGCGGCGCCGACGTCACCGTCGTCACGTTCGGCAACGGTGTCCCGATGAGCCTGCGGGTGGCAGAGCGGTTGCGGCAGAGCGGCATCGGCGTGCGGGTCGTCGACCTGCGTTGGCTCGCTCCCCTCCCGGTCGACGACGTCCTCCGCGAGGCGGAGGCGACCGGTGCCGTCCTCGTGGTGGACGAGACGCGGCGCAGCGGCGGGGTGTCGGAGGGCGTCGTCACCGCGCTGGTCGACGCGGGTTTCGGTGGCACGATCGCGCGGGTGACCAGCCGGGACAGCTTCGTGCCGCTCGGTGCCGCCGCCCTCACGGTCTTGCTGTCGGAGGACGACATCGAGCGGGCGGTGATCTCGCTGGTCGGGGGATCGCGGCCGACGTAGGGTCCGGACGTGGTCCTGACTCCGCGCGCTACGGCTCTTCCACGGTCCCGCCTCGGTGCCGGCGGACGAGGTCGACCAGCTCGCGGGTCTGTCGCCCGCGGACCTGCTGGGCCGGCTGCACGCCGTCCTCGCGGCGCAACACGACGACGCCCGACGAGTGCTTCTTCGGGCTCTGGGACGGTCAGGGGACCTCGGCGCTCGCGCCGCGCTCCTCCAGCAGGTTGGCCATGATGCCGAGCTCGCGGTTCTGGCCCGAGATGACGGCGTCGGCGATCGCCCGCAGCTCCTGGTCGTCGCTGCGGCGCACGAACTCCTCGGCCATCACCACGCCACCCTGGTGGTGACGGATCATCAGCTGCAGGAACAGCACCTCGGCGTCTTCGGCGTCGAGCGTGGTGAGCCGGGCCAGCTCGTCGTCGGTGGCCATGCCCATCGCCTGCTGCAGGGCGGCGCGCTGCTCCGCCGGCGTGCCGGCGTCCTGCCCGGCGTCCGGGTCGACCGAGTGGCCCGCTCCCGCGTGCTGACCGCCCTGCTCCATCCAGGCCATGAGCGGGACGTCGGTGGTGCTCGGGACGTCGTGCGTGCGCAGCCAGGCCAGGAACATGCCCTGCTGCTCGGCCTGGCCCTTGATCATGTCGAGCGCGAGGGTGTCGACGTCCGGGTCGTCGGAGGCGTCGCGCACCAGGAACGACATCGTCACGGCCTGCTCGTGGTGCACCAGCATGTCGCGGGAGAAGCCGACCTCGGGCGAGGTGTCGGCCGGACGGGCGCCGGGCCACGGCACCCGCACCAGCAGGAGCACGAGGGTGACCGCCAGCGCGAGGGTCAGCACCGTCACGAGCACCTTCCAGCGGCGCGCGGGGTCCGCCTGCGGCGTAGCGGCCGCGGCGTCGTCGGCGTCGCCGGTGGGCCCGACGGGCAGGTCGGAGCGGGTGGACGTCACCCCTCCAGCATCGCACCCGTGCCTCGCCCGCAGACCGGGCCCGAGGTCCTGACCGCCAGACGTTGAACTCTCCGGTTCAGTGATCTATGGTGAACCGCATGGTTCAGCAACTCGACCGGCAGCCGCTCGACCTGGTGTTCGCCGCGCTCGCCGACAGCACCCGGCGCGACGTCCTGACCCGCCTCGGCTCGGGGCCGGCCACCCTCGGCGAGCTGGCTGCCCCGGCCGGGATGACGATCACCGGCATGTCCAAGCACGTGCGCGTGCTGGAGGAGACCGGCCTCGTCGTCACCGAGAAGGTCGGCCGGGTGCGGCAGTGCCGGCTGGGTGAGGAGCGTCTGGAGGACGCGATGGCGTGGATCGGCTTCTACCAACGGCTCTGGGAGCGACGGCTCGACGGCCTCGAGGCGTACTTCACCCTGCGACGCGGAGCGAAGGAGACAGGACGATGACCACCACCGACGACCTCACGCTGCGGCTGACGCGCCACCTGCCGGCCACGCCCGAGGAGGTGTTCGAGGCCTACACCGACGCGGAGCAGCAGAAGACCTGGTTCAGCATCCTCGACGAGACGCCGGGCGTGGTCGAGATCGAGGTCGACCTGCGCGTCGGCGGCACGCAGACCGCGGTCTGGGGTCCGGGTCCCGACCAGCTGTTCCGCGAGGTGCAGACCTTCCTGGTGATCGACCGCCCGCACCGGCTCGTCACCGAGTCCACCGGCAGCACCCCGGACGGGCAGGAGATGACGACGACGATCGACATCACGTTCGAGGCGGACGGCGACGGCACGCTGGTGACGGTCGTGCAGACCGGGTTCCCCGTGCCCGAGGTGCGCGACTTCTTCGGCACCCACGTGTGGGTCGGTGCGTTCGACCGGATCGAGGCGCACCTGCGCCGTCGGGCCGGGACGGTGGCGTCGTGACCGCACCGCCCACGTCGGTGGAGGACTACCTCGCGGGCCTGCCCGACGGCACCCGCGAGGTGGTCGACCAGGTGGTGGCGGCCGTCCGACGCGCGCTGCCGGAGTGCGAGGAGAAGATCCGGTACGGCATGCCCGCGTTCATGTTCGGCGGCGCGCGGTACGGGGTGCACGTGGCGGGTTGGAAGAACCATGTGGGCCTGTACCCGGTGGCGCGGCTCGACCCCGTGCTGGAGTCCGAGCTCGAGCCCTACCGCACGCACAAGGACACCGTGTCGTTCGTGTACCGCGACGGCGTGCCCTACGACCTGGTCGAACGTGTGGTGGCCGAGCTCGCCCGCCGGCACGCGTCCGGCGCCTGACCCGGGGACGCCCCCGAACCGTCCACCGCGCGAGCCGTCGCCGTCGCGGGCGTTCACCTGAACGGCTCAAGCCGCCGTGCGTCCGTGCCGAGGACCGGGACATCGGGTCGATGCCTCGGGAAGGAGGGCAGCCGCGTGTCGCGTGACGGGACGAGCCGCACGGTCGCGGTCGCGAGCGCGGTGGTCTCCGCCGTGCTGGTCGTGCTGACCGCGGTCGCGGCCACCACGGTCACCTCGATCCGCGACTCCCAGCGCGAGGTCGAGCGGCTCTCCACCGTCGTCACGGTGTGGCGCGACCTGCAGCTGGCCGTCTCCGAGGAGGCCTTCGCCGAGGCCGGGTACCGCCGGGCGCCCTCGGACGACGCCAGGGCGCGCCTGGACCTGGCCGTCGACGCCGTGCCCGCCATGGTCGCCGCCGCGCGCGCGGTCGGCGACGTCCGCGACTCCACGACCCTCGACCGCGTGACCGCCCTCAACGCGCGCTACGTCGCCGAGGTGCGTCGCACCCTCGACGACCTACCGGCCGCGGGCGGCGAGGACAGGGTCGCCGGCCCGGCGCTCGACGCCGTGTCCGAGGTGCTCGCGGGTGCCGTGCAGGCTCACCGTGAGCGCGCCGCGCAGGCACGCACCGACCAGGCCGAGCGCACCCGGTTGATGCTCTGGCTGGTGCCGAGCGGGACCGCGCTCGGCGCGCTCGCGCTCGGGGTCTGCTGGTGGACGCTGGTGCGCAAGCACCGCCGCCTGGCCGCCTCCGCCGCCGTGACCGCCATCCGCGCGGCGCAGGACCCGCTGACCGGCCTCGCCAACCGCGCGGCGTTCCGCGCCGCGTTCGACCTGCGGGTCGACGAGGCCGAGCCGTGCGCCCTCCTGGTGGTCGATCTCGACCGGTTCAAGGAGGTCAACGACTCCCTGGGCCACCAGGCCGGCGACGCGCTGCTGCTGGCCGTGGCCGACCACCTGCGCGCGATCGTGCGCGCCGGCGACGTGGTGGGCCGCCTGGGCGGCGACGAGTTCGCCGTCCTGCTCGCCTCGCCCGCCGGGGCCGACCGCGTGGCCGAGCAGGTCGTCCTGGCCGTGGCCGACCTGGCCGTCGCCTACGACGTCGGTGTCGGCGCCTCGGTGGGCTCGGCGTGCTGGCCGGCCGACGGCGTCACCTTCGCCGAGCTGGTGCACACCGCCGACGTCCGCATGTACGCCGCCAAGCGCGACGGCCGCGCGCAGCGCGGTCCCCTCCCGGTCCCGTCGCAGGGTCCCGCCTCTGCCGCGACGCCGTCGCTGGTGGTCTGATCACCCGTCAGGCCCGCACGTCGACCACCGGTCACCCCTGACCGGTTGTCCGCAGATCGATGTGGTCGATGGTGCTTCTGCACAGGATCGGTTGCGAGACAGTGGTTGTCGGTGGTGACGCCTAGTCTTGGGGTATGGCGGCGGAGACGGCGGACGCGGGGTCGGGGCACCGCGAAGCTGACCTGCCCCGACACCGGGACGCTGCGCGAGCTCGGTGTGGCGCTGGCTGCCGGTGCGGTGTCGCGTGAGCACCTCGACGTCGCCCGGTCGGCCTTGAAGCGGATGAGGGCTGCGGTGGCGACGACCGCGGACACGATCGTGCGAGGCAGGCCTGCGGTGGACGTGCGGCGGGTGCGGGGGGTGGTGTTCATGTCGACTCCTCGGTCGGTGCGGTTCTGACGTGACGACCATGGGCCGACCCGCTGAAGGCCGCTGGAGCGCCGCCGGAGCCGGTCGGCTCAGCCGAGCGGGTGAAGGAGGAGCAGACACCCGCGGAGACCTGGACCTGTCCCTGCACTCCGGACGGGGTCGGGTCGGGATGAAGAGGTGGCCGATGGCAGAGCTCGTCCCCGGTCCCGACCCGACGCAGCGGCTGCTCTGGCCCGGCACGGCGTGATGCCGACGATGCGTCGGGCCGCCCGCCAGACCGGTCTGAGCGCCTGAGTTCTGTCGCGGTCACGCACGACGCGCGGGTGTGTCGAGGCTCGTCGTTCGTCGTCCACAGGAGACGGTCGAATCCGTCCAACCGTCCACAGGATCGGTTGCAGCACAGTGGTTGTCGGTGGTGCCGCCTAGTCTTGGGGTATGGCGGCGGAGACGGTGGACGCGGGGTCGGGGCACCCGGTCCTGGCCGCGCTCGCCCACCTGGACGAGATCCTCGGTACGGCCCTGGAGGCCTCGACGTGGTCGCTGTCGGCAGCCGAGCTGGGCCAGGCGCTGATCGCCTCCACGTCGCTGGGCAGCCGGGTCGAGGCGTTCCGCGGCGCGCTGCTGCGCGAGTCCATCTCCCGCGAGACCCCCGACGCGAGGGGGGAGCAGGGTGCCCGGACGGTGAACCTGCTCAAGTCCCGGTGCCGGGTCTCCGCGCGCCGGGCGTCGGCGGATGTGGAGAACGCGAAGCTGACCTGCCCCGACACCGGGGCCCTGCGCGAGCTCGGTGCGGCGCTGGCTGCCGGTGCGGTGTCACGCGAGCACCTCGACGTCGCCCGGTGCACGTTGAAGCGGCTGCCGGTGCGGGTGGTGCGGGAGCGGCGGGGCGAGGTCGACCACCTGCTGACCGAGCACGCCCGGACCTTCGACCCCGGCGGTGCTGACCACCTGGCCCGGCACCTGCTGTCGGTGATCACCCCGGACCGGGCGGACCGGTACGACCAGAACGCCCTGGACCGGCGCCACCTCGGTATCGCGACCGACCAGACCGGGATGGTCCTGCTCAGCGGCCAGCTCGACCAGGCCGGCGGGCTGACCGTGGCGACCGTGCTGGACCACTTCGTGGAGAAGGACCGCGCCGCCGCGACCGCCACCGACCCAGCGCCGCGACCGGGCGCCGCTGATCCTGCGGCGGACGTGCGGACCCGGGGTCAGCGCCGAGCCGACGCCCTGGTGCAGATGGCCCGCGCCGCGGCCGAGCACGACGGCCTCGGCACTGCCGCCCGGGCGGTGCCGCGGGTCGTGGTCGTCACCACCCCGGCCCAGCTCGCCGGCGCCGAAGGGCGCGGGCGCCGCCACGACCACCGACGGCGACCTGGTCGGCCGCGGCGCGCTGACGCGGATCGCGTGCGACGCCGTCATCGACCGCGTCGTCCTGGACACGGCCGGTCGGGTGCTGGCGATGGACACCATCGGCCGCCTGGCCACCGCCGCCCAGCAGACCGCCCTGGCCGCCCGTGACCGCGGCTGCGTCTGGCCCGGCTGCACCACCCCGCCCTCGCTCTGCGAGGCCCACCACGTGACCTGGTGGTCCCGCGGCGGCCCCACCACCCTCGACAACCTCGCCCTGCTCTGCCACCGCCACCACACCCAGGTCCACGCCCAACCCGAGCACGACCAGGACGCCTGGGTGATGGTGATGCGGGACGGCATCCCGTGGTTCCGACCACCCGACCGGCTCGACCCCGACCGCCGGTTGCGGCGCAACACCTTCCACCAGACCGTCCAGGCCACCCGCGCCACCGGCCTGCGCTGGCGCACACCACCGAGCGACAGCGATCCCGACCCGCCCTGACCGCACACGGGACGGGCTAGCGTGCGTCGTCGCGGGCGACCTCACACATCGGCCGTCCGCGACGACCACAGGGTGTGACGATGGAACCGTTCGAGGCGGTCGTGCAGCAGCACGGCGCCACCGTGCTGCGCGTGTGCCGGGCCGTGGTCGGTCCGGACGCCGCGCAGGACGCCTGGTCCGAGACCTTCCTGTCCGCGCTCCGGGCCTACCCGTCGCTGCCGGAGGGCAGCGACGTGCGGGCCTGGCTGGTGACGATCGCGCACCGCCGCGCGGTGGACCAGGCCCGGTCGCGGGCCCGGCGCCCGGTGCCGAGCGAGGACCTCCCGGACCGGCCCGCGCGCGAGCCGGTGCCGGGCGGGTGGCAGGACGACCTCTGGGAGGCGCTGCGGGCGCTGCCGCACAAGCAGCGGCTGGCGGTGGCCTACCACCACCTCGCGGGCCTCCCGCACGCCGAGGTCGCCGGACTCCTCGGCGGGACGCCCGCCGCGGCCCGCAAGGCCGCCTCGGACGGCATCGCCACCCTGCGCCGGACCTACCTGGCGCCGGACCTCACGACGAGCGGAGCCCCGCGGTGAACGACCTGACCACCTCCCCGACCGCCTCCCTGACCACCTCCCTCACCGACCCTGGCGACGACGACCTGCTCGCGCAGCTGCACCGACGGCTCGAGCAGGACGCTTCCGCCGCGTCGCTGCTCGACGTGGCCGTCACCACCGTGGACAGCCCGGTGGGGACGCTGCTGCTGGCGGCCACCACCGAGGGCCTGGTGCGCGTGGCGTTCGACATCGAGGGCCACGACGCGGTGCTCGACGAGCTCGGCCGACGGATCAGCCCGCGGGTGCTGCGGGCACCTGGCCGCCTCGACCCCGTGGCCCGCGAGCTCGACGAGTACTTCAGCGGTCGCCGCCACGACTTCGACCTGACCGTCGACCTGCGTCTGGCCACCGGGTTCCGCCGGTCGGTGCTCGACCGGCTGCGCGAGGTGCCGTACGGCAGCACCGCCAGCTACGCGACCCTCGCCGCCGCAGCGGGCAGCCCGCGCGCGGTGCGGGCTGTCGGGACGGCGTGCGCCACCAACCCGGTGCCGGTCGTGGTGCCGTGCCACCGGGTGGTGCGGTCCGACGGCGCGATCGGCGCCTACCGCGGCGGGGCGGCCGCCAAGCGCGTGCTGCTCGACCTCGAGCACGCGGCCTGACCGTCCGCGAGTGTGGACCGCGCGCGCGACACGCCGGCGGGTCGCACGCCTGGTTCACACCGCGGGACCGGGAAGGGAGGCGTCAGGCGCCGGCCACCCCGGCCCCGTCGGCGGCAGCCGTGCCCAGCAGGCTCGCGCCGAGCGCGGTCCGCACGTAGAGCACCTGGCGCCCGGACCGCCACGACCGCACCAGCTCGCAGTCGCGCAGGACGGCGAGGTGCTCGCTGATCGTCGCGGGGCTCTGCCCGAGCCGGCGGGCCAGCGCCGTGGTCGACATGGGGACGGCGAGCAGCGCCAGGACGCCGGCCCGGGTGCGGCCGAGCAGGACTCCCAGCCCGTCGGCGGGACCGGCATCGGCTGCCAGGTGGTCCCACACCTCGTCCGACCCCGCGACGGGGTAGACGATCTCGAAGGTGGCCGGTGGGGTGTACGCGAGGGCCAGCGACGGGCGCGCGAACACCGACGGCACCAGGGTCAGCCGCTCGGCGACCGCGGTGACCTCGTCGTGGGAGGGCTTGTCGACGCGCAGCACGTCGCCGGAGATCCGCACCTCGGGGTGCATGTCCGTGAACATCGCGCCGATCCCCTCGGCGAGCATCCGGTGCACGCGTGCCGACACGTCGAGCTCGAGGGTGCCCCGCACCCGGTCCCAGTGCGGCTCCACGACCAGGCGCCAGTACTGCTCGATCTCGTCGGCCACCCTCGCGCCGAAGCCCGGCTCGCTGAGGGCGAGCAGCAGGATGTCGGGCAGCGGCCGGCCGTCCCAGGTGTCCTCCAGCTGGGCGCGCGCGACGTCGGGCTCCACCCGCGACAGCTGCTCGAGCTGGTCGTCCATGCTCACGTCGGTGCCGACGACGGCGGGCGAGAGCAGGTCGGGGAACCAGCGTCCCGGCGGCAGGAGCGTGAGCAGCAGCCCGAGGTCGACGCGGTCGAGGCGCGGCCAGGCCCAGTCGCGCCAGGGCGTGTGGTGACGCGGGTCTCCCCGGGTCAGCGTGACGAGGCTGCGCGCGGCCTCTCCCAACGGCGAGAAGCCGAACCGCACGCCGCCGAAAGCGGCCGAGGTGAGGTGCAGCTCGATCACGCGCCCGAACGTAGGGCTCCCTCGCACGGATGAGGGGGCGTCGGTGTCGTCCTGTCGCCGAACCGATCTCGTTTCGTGACCTGCGTCGGTCGGCGAGGTCCTACACGGAGTGACGGGCGGCCCCGACGAGCGAGGCGGCCAGGGCGGTCTGCTGGTAGAGCACCGACCTGCCGGAGCGCCACGACCGCACCATGCCGCACTCGCGCAGCACCGCCAGGTGCTGGCTGATCGTCGCCGGGCTCTGGCCCAGCTCGCGCGACAGCGAGGTGGTCGACATCGGCGCCGCGAGGCTGGTCAGGACGGTGGCACGGGTACGGCCGAGCAGCGAGCCGAGGTCGTCGCGCGGTGCGCGCTCGCCCGCGATCCCCTCCCACAGCCGCCCGACGCCCCGCGCCGGGTAGGTGAGCTGGAACGCGCCGGGGGACGAGTGGGCGAGCAGCAGGTGGGGCCAGATGAAGACGGCGGGGACCAGCGTGAGGCGCGCGCCCTGGTAGCGCACGTCGTCGTGGTGCGGCTTGTCGATCCGCAGCACGGCGCCGTCGACGCTCACCTCGTGGTGCAGGTCGGCGAGCAGGTCGAACAACCCGCCGCGCAGGGTCTGCCCGGCACGGTGGGCGACGTCCTCCTCGAGGGCGCCTCGGACCCGCGGCCAGTGCGGGGCCAGGGCGGCGTCCCAGTACGTCCGCAGCTGGGTCGCCAGCACCTCGCCGAACCGCAGCGGACCGTCCAGGGCGCGGCGCGCGACCTCGGGCAGCGGTCGCTGGTCCCAGACGCCGGTGAGCTCGGCCTCGGCCTCGGCGTCGTCGACCTCCGCGAGGGCGTCGAGCTGGTCGGCGACGGACACGTCCGGGCCGTCGACCACGGGGAAGAGGAAGTCCGGCGCCCACCGGCCGGGCGGGTGCACGGCCTGCAGCAGCGGGACGTCGACGTGACCGACCCGCGGCCGCGCCCAGCGCGCCCAGGCGGCGTGCGGGTCGGAGCGACCGGCGCACGTGAGCGCCGAGACGCTGCACGCGAGCTCGGACAGCGGCGAGAACGCGAACCGGGTGTTCCCCAGGACGTCCACGTTCAGGTCGAGCACGATCACCCACCGCAGGCTAGGCGAGACAGGCCGCACCGTCGGAGCATTCGGTCAGGACCGAAGGGACGGGCGCCGCGGCGGCGCCGCCGGTCCCGGCCGTGTCACCGCAGGTTGAACGGGTGCTGCGGCAGGTGGGGGTGCATGACGTCGTCGACGGTGCGCACCATCGACTGCGCGGCGTGGACGAACCGGTACCCGTCGGGCGTCAGCGACACCTGGCGACGCGAGCGGTCGAGCAGCCGGAACCCGAGGGTGTGCTCGAGCCGGCTGACCCGCCCGCTCACCCCCGGCTGCGACAGGTGCAGGAGGCGCGCCGCGGCCGTGAAGCTGCCCTCCTGCACGATGGCGAGGAAGACCACGACCTCCCCCAGCGAGATACCGGCCGCGCGGCGCGAGACGCGCTGCAGGGCGTCCTCGAACGACGACTCGATCGGCTGTGCGGTCATGCACCGAGGGTCGTGGCGCCGAGGGTTGGCCACAACCATTCGGGCAGAGTCGAATCCACGGGCCCCACCGCGGTGGACCGCCGGCCGGCGTCCGGCGCCGACCACGCGGGGTGGGCGGCGCCGGGCGTCGATCCGTTGCTCCTGCGACCTAGGCAGGGACCCCAGGAGGTATGGCCATGCTGCGCCTGGTCGCGTGCGGCCCGCCACGACCATCGCGAACGGCGAAGGTGCGATAGCGATGACAGATGCGTTGAGCATCAACCTATCTCGGCGAGGTAACACGTCCGGCGCTTCGCTTGTCGTGCCGCCGGTGACGCACGACGGTAGGGGCCGGTCCGGTGCCGCCACACGCTGCCCGGACTCCCTGGAACCCGAACAAGGAGGAACCCGTGCGGACTTCACGCAGGTCGGCCGTGCTCGTCACAGGTCTGGCCGCCACGCTCGCCCTGTCGGCGTGCTCGACGGGCGGGACCGACGACCCGTCGGCGTCCGAGAGCTCGTCCGAGCCGGTCACGCAGGACATCACGATCACGGTCGCGCACGAGCAGGAGTTCAACGCCTACAACAACGGGACGGGGGCGGACAACGCGACCAAGAACGCGGTCGTCCTCAACCAGGTGCTGACCACGTTCTGGGAGTACGGCCCCGACGGCACGGTGCAGCCGAACGAGGAGTTCGGGACGTACGAGAAGACGGCCGACGACCCGCTGACCGTGACGTACACGATCAACCCGGACGCGGTCTGGTCCGACGGCGAACCGATCGACTGCGACGACGTGGTGCTGGACTGGGCCGCGCAGGCCGGTGTCTACGAGGGCTTCGACCCGGCGGCGACGACCGGCTACGACCTGATGGAGAAGCCGACCTGCGAGGACGGCGACAAGGAGTTCACGGTCGTCTACACCGACACCTTCTCGGACTGGATCGCCGGCGTCGGCACGTTCCTGCCGGCGCACGTGGTGGAGCAGAAGTCGGGTGTCGCCGACGTCATCGCGGCGGTGCAGGCCGACGACGCCGCGGCGATGACCGCGGTCTCGACGTTCTGGAACACCGGATGGCACTTCAACCCCGGCGAGTACGACGCGGCGACCACGCCGTCGTCCGGGCCGTACAGCCTGGCGACCTGGGAGCCGGGGCAGTCGATCACGCTGACGGCCAACGAGGAGTACTGGGGCACCCCGGCTGCCGCGAAGACCATCGTGGTGCGGTTCATCGAGCAGGAGTCGCAGGCGCAGGCGCTGCAGAACGGCGACATCCTGATCGCCGAGCCGCAGGCGAACCCCGACGTCCTCGGCCAGCTCGAGGCGATCGGCGACACCGTGACCGTGCAGCAGGGCGACGAGTTCACCTTCGAGCACCTGGACTTCAACTTCGACACGTTCTTCTCGGACCCGAACCTGCGCAAGGCGTTCGCCCTGTGCGTGCCGCGGGACCAGATCATCGAGAACCTGATCCAGCCGGTGAACGCGAACGCGGAGATCCTGCAGTCGCGGTTCCTGCTGCCCTTCCAGCCGGCGTACGCCGACGAGGCGTCGGGGGTGCAGGACGGCAGCTACGACACCGCCGACATCGCCGCCGCCAAGGAGCTCGTCGACGCCGCCGGCGCCGCGGGCACCGTGGTGCGGATCGGCTACCAGACGCCGAACCAGCGGCGCACCAACACCGTCGACCTGATCCGCGCCTCGTGCGACCAGGCCGGCTTCAAGGTCGAGGACGCCGGTCAGGAGGACTTCTTCGGCAACGGCCTGGACAACGGCAACTTCGACGTCGCCCTGTTCGCGTGGGCCGGTTCGCCGCTCGTCTCCGGCAGCGGTGCGACCTACAGCACCGACGGCGGCAACAACAACGGCAACTACACCAACCCGGAGGTCGACACCCTGATGGCCTCGCTCGACGTCACGCCGGACGCCGACGAGCAGGTCCGGATCATCACCGAGGTCGACACGATCCTGTGGGACGACCTGGCGACGATCCCGCTGTTCGCCCACCCGGGCATCGTGGCCTTCGACTCCACGGTGGAGAACGTCACCTTCCAGCCCTCGCAGTCCCAGGTGACCTGGAACATGCAGCGCTGGACCATGGCGAGCTGACCCGCCCGGCTGCTCACCGGCGGGCCGTGCGTCGACGGCGCCCCTCCCCCTCGGGGGAGAGGCGCCGTGCGCGCGCCCACCCGTGCGCCGCGCCGGGCCCGCGGTGGAGCAGACTGCCGCGATGGCGTGGAGCAGCGTGGGCCTGGTCGGTGCGGGACCGTGGGTCGACCTGGCGGTGCTGCCCGCACTGACGGCGACGCCCGGCGTCCGGCTCGAACGGGTCTGGGCACGCCGTCCCGAGGCGGCGGCCGCCGTCGCGGACCGTGCGGGCGCGAGCGCCGTCGCCTCGGCCCAGGAGGCGATGACCGGGGTCGACGTCGTGGCCCTGTGCGTGCCGCCCGACGTCCAGGCCTCGTTCCTGCCCGACGCGGTGGCGTCCGGCGCGGCCGTGCTGCTGGAGAAGCCGGTGGCGCGCACCGTCGCGGAGGCCGAGGTGCTGCACGGCGCGACCGCACCCGTGCGGGTCCACTACGCGCGGCTGGTCGACGTGCACCTGCGGGAGTGGCTCGACGCGGCGTCGTCGCAGCGGTGGGACGGCGCCGAGGTGGTGCTGACCAACGGCGCGACGCTGGGCGACGACCCGTTCGGACGCTCGCCGTGGCGCCGCGAACCGCTCGGCGCGCTGTGGGACCTCGGGCCGCACGCCCTCGCCTGGCTGCACCTGGTGCTGGGCCCGACCGCCACGGTGGAGGCCCGGCAGGCCGGCCACGAGACGGTGCTCGACACGACCCACGCCAGCGGGGCGACCGCGCGCACGGTGCTGTCGGTGGCGAGCCCCGAACCGCAGGAGCGGTTCGTCCTGCGCAGCTCCGACGGAGACGCCCAGCCGGCGCCGCAGGAGCGGCAGACCGGTGCCGAGACGTACGCGGCGCTGCTGGGGTCGGAGACCCTCGACGACACCTCGCCGGCGTGGCGGGCGGTGGCCGACCCGCGGTTCAGCACCGCGATCGTCGCCGCCCTGGTGGAGGCGGCGGCTCAGCTCGAGGGCTGAGCGCGACCGGCGAGCCAGCGCAGCGCGAGGCCGTAGCCCTCGACACCCAGGCCGGCGACGACGCCGGTGGCGACGGGGGAGACGTAGGAGTGGCGCCGGAACTCCTCACGCGCGTGCACGTTCGAGATGTGCACCTCGACCAGGGGCGCGGTCAGGGCGGCGCAGGCGTCGCGCAGGGCGACGGAGGTGTGCGTCCACCCGCCGGGGTTGAGCACCACCGGGGTCGAGGCGTCGGCGGCCGCGTGCAGCCAGCCGAGCATCTCGTGCTCGGCGTCGGTCTGGCGCACCTCCACCTCGAGCCCGAGCTCCTCGCCCTGCGCGCGGCAGGCGGCGGCGAGCTCGTCGTGGGTGGTGGTGCCGTAGGTCTGCGGCTCGCGGGTGCCGAGGCGTCCGAGGTTGGGCCCGTTGAGCACCAGCACGCGCGTCATGCCGCGATCATCGCGCATCGCGCCCGGATCCCGTCGGTGGCACGTCGCTCGCCCCCCTCCGCGAGTGTGAACCAGGCGCTGGACACGCCGCGCGGGTCGCACGCCTCGTTCACACCCGCGGGTTCGGGGGGAAGCGGCGGTCAGCCCTGGTCGGGCTGACCACCGGGCTGCTCACCCTGCTCGCCGGCAGGACCCTGCTCGCGCAGCCGCTGGACGTTCTCCAGCGCCTCGCGCAGCTGCCCCAGCCACTCGTCGGCGTTCTGCGCCACCAGCGCGACGCACCAGGCCAGTGCCTCGGACCGGCTGCGGGCGACGCCCGAGTCGATCAGGGTGTCCAGGACCTCGCGCTCGGGCTGGCGCAGCCGCGTCATCACCGGCACGGCCAGCGACGTGAACACCTCGCGGGTGTCCGCGATCTGCGCGCCCCAGGCGACCTTGCGCCCGTAGCGGGGCTCGGCCTCCTCGGCGATCGCGATCCGCTGCTCGCGGGTCTGCTCGCGCCAGCGGGCGATCCGGCCGAGCCGGGCCGCCACCGTGGCGCTGTCGTCGCCCTCGACGGCGGTGCCGTCGTCGGGCAGCGTGCCCACGACGAGGATCTCGTCGCGGTCGACGGTGATCTGGGCGGGACCGGTGAACCAGTCGTCGGGCAGCCGCCCGCCGAACCAGGCCTGCAGGTCCGCTTCGCTCACCGGCGGCACGTCGCGCTCGCGGCCGCGGCCACGACCGCGCGGGCCGAACCCGCCCGGGCCGAAGCCGGAGCCGAAGCCGGAGCCGAAGCCGGCGCCGAAGCCCGGGCCGAAGCCCTCGCCCCGTCGCCCGCGGCCGCCGTGGTGGCCGGAGCGGCCACGGGGACGTCCGGCCTTGGACGGGCCGCGCCCGCCGTCGCCGAACCCAGCGTCCTCGATGAGGAACCTCATGATGTTCTCCTTTCGATCATTACATCATTACACGTAACGCGAGCAACGTCGAGAGTGTTCCCGGGGCGGTTGCGAGGGCGCTGTGCCACGCTGCCGCGATGGGCGCGACGGAGCGGAACGAGCAGCAGGACGACGACCGCTCGGGGCGGGACGAGAGCACGCTCGAGCGGTTCGACCGCAACTGGAACGAGCTCCTCCAGGAGCTGCGGGTGGTGCAGACCGGCGTCCAGCTGCTGACGGCCTTCCTGCTGACGCTCCCCTTCACCCAGCGGTTCGCCGAGCTCGACCAGGTGCACGTGAACCTGTTCGTGGCGGTCGTGCTGCTCTCGGCCACGGCCACCGGGCTGCTGATCGCGCCGGTGAGCCTGCACCGGCACCTGTTCCGGCAGCGCCGCAAGGACGACCTGGTGCGGTGGGGGCACCGGCTCGCGATCGCCGGGCTCGCGGTGCTGGGTCTGGCCGTCGCGGGCGTCGTGCTGCTGGTGATGAGCGTGATCATGTCGACGGGCGTCGCGGCCCTCCTCGCGGGCGCCGTGCTCGCCGGGCTCGTCCTGCTGTGGCTCGTGCTGCCCCTCGTGGTGCGCCACCAGCGTGCGCTGTCGGGTGGCTGACCCACGGCCGACCGGCGCTGACCGGCCGCTACGTTCTGACCCATGACAGCGCTGGAGATCGGGCGACCCCCGGCGAGCGACCCGGTGATGACGGCCGTGGAGCGCCGCGTGCTGTGGCTGGCCGCCGCCGTCGTCGACCACGCCAACCGGGTCCGGCCCAACACCTCGGGCGTCAAGGTCGGCGGGCACCAGGCGTCCAGCGCCTCGATGGTGACGATGATGACGGCGCTGTGGTTCGGCCGGCTCGGCCCGCAGGACCGGGTGTCGGTCAAGCCGCACGCCTCACCCGTCCTGCACGCGATCAACCACCTGCTCGGCGAGCTCGACGCCGAGCACCTCACCACCCTGCGCGCGCTCGGCGGGCTGCAGTCCTACCCGAGCCGCACCAAGGACCCCGACCCCGTCGACTACTCCACCGGCTCGGTCGGGCTCGGCGCCACCGCGCCGCTGTGGGGTGCGATGGCACGCCGGTACGTCGACCAGCACTTCGGTGACGCCGCGCAGGGCTCGCCGAGCGGGTGGGCCGGTCGCCAGTACTCCCTGATCGGCGACGCCGAGCTCGACGAAGGCGCCTGCTGGGAGGCGATCGTCGACCCGGGGGTCGCCGACCTCGGCGAGGTGGTCTGGGTGGTCGACCTGAACCGGCAGTCGCTCGACCGCGTGGTCCCGGCGATCGCGACGCCGCGGCTGCAGGGGATGTTCGAGGCCGCCGGCTGGCAGGTGATCACGCTCAAGTACGGCTCGCTGCTCAGCGAGCTGTTCGAGCGGCCGGGCGGCGACGCGCTGCGGGCGCGGATCGACTCGATGGTGAATCCCGAGTACCAGCGGTTGCTGCGCTGCGACGCCGCGGAGCTGCGGCGGAGGGTGCCCGGCGACGGCGACCGGTCGGCCGAGATCTCTTCCCTCGTCGAGGGTCTGGACGACCACACGCTGTGGTCCGCGGTCCGCAACCTCGGCGGGCACGACCTCGGCGGCATGCTCGCCGCGCTCGACGCCGTCGACGACGCCCGGCCGACGGTGATCTTCGCGTACACGGTGAAGGGGCACGGGCTCGCCACCGAGGGGCACCCGCAGAACCACTCCTCGCTCCTCACCGAGGACCAGATGCGGCAGCTGGCCGACGCCTGCGGCACCGACCTGGACGACCCGTGGGCGCCGTTCGCCGACGGATCGCCGGAGGCGGAGCTGTGCCGCGCCACGGCCGAGCGGCTCCGACGTCCGCCGGTGCCCGCGTTGCCGTCGTACGAGATCCCCACCGACATGGGCCGCACGCCGCACGGCCGCGCCACCACCCAGGCGGCGCTCGGGCGCGCGCTGCTCGACGTCACCCGCGCCGCGCCCGAGGCGGCCGCGCGGGTGGTGACCGTCAGCCCGGACGTCAGCTCGTCGACCAACCTCGGCGGCTGGGTCAACAAGGTCGGGGTGTGGGCGCCGACCGAGCGCCAGGACTGGTTCGCCGACGACCGGGAGACGATCCTGCACTGGCGGGAGCGGCCCACCGGCCAGCACCTCGAGCTCGGCATCGCCGAGGTGAACCTGGTCAGCGCGCTCGGGGAGCTCGGCGCCACCTGGAGCCGGTGGGGCCAGCCGCTGCTGCCCGTCGGCGTGGTCTACGACCCGTTCGTCGGTCGTGCGCTCGAGCCGTGGTCGTTCGGCATGTACGCCGGCGGCCAGTCGATCCTCGTCGGTACGCCGGCAGGGGTGACACTCGCCCCGGAAGGCGGTGCGCACCAGTCGGTCACGACTCCCTCGATCGGCCTGGAGCAACCCGGCTGCGTCAGCTACGAGCCGGCCTTCGCCCTCGAGGTCGAGTGGTGCCTGCTCGACTCGCTCGCCCACCTCGGGCGGCCGGACGGGCGGTCCAGCTACCTGCGGCTGTCGACGCGGCCGGTCGACCAGGCCCTGGCGGAGGTCCCCACCGATCCGGCTGCCCGGGAGCGGCGCCGCCGGCTCGTCCTGGCGGGGGCGTACCGGTTGCGCACGGCACGTCCGGAGCCCGGCTGACCAGGCCGTGACGCTGGTGACGATGGGACCACTCGTCACCGAGACCCTCGCTGCCGCAGACCGTCTGGCCGAGCACGGTGTCACGGCCGACGTGGTCGTCGTCACCAGCCCGGACCTGCTGTTCAGGGCCCTCCAGGCGCGCTCCGGCCGGTCGGAGGGCTCGGGGTGGGTGCTGGAGCAGGCGCTGCCGGCCGACCGCGCGTTCCCCATGGTCACGGTCCTGGACGGGCACCCGCACACGCTGGCGTTCCTCGCGACGGTTCGCGGCGTGCGGGCGACGCACCTCGGGGTGAGCGGGTTCGGCCAGTCCGGCGGGCTCGAGGAGGTCTACCGGCTGCACGGCCTCGACGCCGACGCTCAGGTGTCGGCGGCCCTCGACGCGCTCTGAGCCGCCGCCCCACGCCTGCCGACGTCCCGGGACCCTCGATCCCGACCCGCGACGTCCTGCGCCGTTCGCGCTTGACCGCGTACCTGCGGCGGTCGGCCTCGCCCAGCGCCGCGGTGAGGCGGGCGGCCAGGTGCCCGGCCTCGTCCTGGGTGGTCTGCGGGCACAGCACCGTGAACTCGTCCCCGCCGCTCCGGGCCAGGTGGTCGCCGGCGCGGATCGTGGTGCGCAGCACGCGCGCGGTGCAGGCCGCCGAGTGCCGGCAGGCCGCGTGGCAGTCCCCCGACGCCCCCGTCCACGGCAGGGCTCTTCCACGAGGTGCCCGCAGGGCACACCCCCGCCGACGTATCGATCAGGTGAACACGCCGCGTCCGGACCCGCACGGACCGCTCGGCAGGCGCATCATGGGCTGACCTCGGAGCACGGGAGCCACGTCCGCCACAGCCGGTCGGGAGGTCGCGATGTCGGATCGGGAGAACCGCGCGGTGGAGATCGCGCCCTTCAGCCGCGGTCGCGTGCCGCTCGCCGGCTTCGTCGTGTCAGGGCGGTGGCCCACCACCACCCGCGAGTGGGCGCAGCTGCTCACCCTGGCCGTCCGCCTCGCGGCCGTCCCGGGGCTGGTGCCGGCGACCTCGGTCTTCCGCACCAGCGACGACCGTCCGGACTCCAGCGGCGCGATCCCCGACCCCGTCGGTCTGGTGCTGCTCGCCGGGCCGGTCCTCGGGTCCGGCGCGCCGTCGCCCGGCGCCCTCGCCGACCCGCAGCCCGCGGCGCTGCTCCTGCTGCACCCGCCGGCCGAGTCGGTGCCCTCGACGCCGGAATCAGCCGGCGCGGCCTCCGGCTGCGTGCTGCTCCCCGGCCTGCCCCACCTCGGTCTCGAGCACCGCGCGGCGTGGGTGGAGGCCGAGGCCGACGGCACCGTGACGCGGCTGCTCAGCCAGGTGGGCGTCGACCCGGCGCGCGACCCGGACACCGCCGTACTCGCCATGCTGCTCGCCGCCTGACCCCGCGGGACCACGAGGCGGCCGGGGATACGGTGACCCGCATGAGCAGCGCCCCCGCCCACGGTCCGTTCGACCCGGTCGACCCGCTCGACCTCGACGACCAGCTGACCCCCGACGAGCGCTCCGTGCGCGACAGCGTCCGGCAGTTCTGCGACGAGCACGTCACCCCTGACGTCGGGCAGTGGTTCGAGGACGGCGAGGTGCCCGAGATCCGTTCTCTCATCGCGCAGTTCGGCGAGCTCGGCGTGCTGGGCATGCACCTGGAGGGCTACGGGTGCGCGGGGATGTCGGCGGTCGACTACGGGTTGGCGTGCACCGAGATCGAGGCCGCCGACTCGGGCGTCCGGTCGATGGTCTCGGTGCAGGGATCGCTGGCGATGTACCCGATCCACGCGTTCGGCAGCGAGGAGCACAAGCAGGAGTGGCTCCCCGGCATGGCCAAGGGCGAGCTGGTGGGCTGCTTCGGCCTCACCGAGCCCGACCACGGCTCGGACCCCGGCAGCATGCGCACGCGCGCGAAGCAGGAGCCGGGCGGCGACTGGGTGCTCGACGGCCGCAAGATGTGGATCACCAACGGCTCGATCGCCGACGTCGCCGTCGTGTGGGCCCAGACCGACGACGGAATCAGGGGTTTCGTCGTCCCCACCGCCTCCGCCGGCTTCTCCGCGCCCGAGATCCACCACAAGATGTCGATGCGCGCGTCGGTCACGAGCGAGCTCGTCCTGGACGGCGTGCGGCTGCCCGCCGACGCCGTCCTGCCGGGGGTGCGCGGGCTCAAGGGACCGCTCGCGTGCTTGTCCGAGGCCCGGTTCGGGATCGTGTGGGGATCGATGGGCGCCGCCCGGTCGGCGTTCGAGGCGGCGAGGCGGTACGCCACCGAGCGCGAGCAGTTCGGACGCCCGATCGGCGGGTTCCAGCTCACCCAGGCCAAGCTCGCCGACATGTCGCTCGAGCTCGCCAAGGGGCAGCTGCTCGCACTGCACCTCGGCCGGCTCAAGGACGCCGGACGGCTGCGGCCGGAGCAGGTCTCGTACGGCAAGCTGAACAACGTCCGCGAGGCGCTGGAGATCTGCCGCACCGCGCGGACGATCCTCGGCGCGAACGGGATCTCGCTGGAGTACCCCGTGATCCGGCACATGAACAACCTGGAGTCGGTGCTCACCTACGAGGGGACCGTGGAGATGCACACCCTCGTCGTGGGCCAGGCCCTCACCGGCCAGGCGGCCTTCCGCTGACGCCGGCTCCGGACGCACCCTGGCCGGTCGCCGAGCCGCTCTCCCGGTGACGGGTCAGCCGACCAGCTCGAGCCCCTCGGCCACCACCCGGCCGCCGTGCACCACGGTCCGGTCCGGCAGGCGGTCCATGACGGCAGAGGTGACGGTCTCGCCGGCCAGCAGCACCAGGTGCGCCGGGTCGCCGACCGCCAGGCCGGGACGGTCGTCCACCGACGTCAGCCGGGGCAGGTCACGGTGCATGATCGACGCCCCTCCGGCGGTGGCCACCGCGGCGCAGTGCTCCACCATCGCGTCGGCGCGCAAGCCGTGGGTGAAGGCCAGCTGCCAGGTGCGGTCGAGCAGGTCGGCGTTGCCGTAGGGCGACCAGTAGTCGCGCTGCCCGTCCTCGCCGAGCCCCACCCTCACGCCGGCCTCCGCCAGCTGCTGCAACGGCAGGTTCTGTCGCCCGCCCGGCGCGATGGTGGCGGTGGCGACGTCGGCACCGGCGAACGCCTCGACCAGCCGCCGGGTCTGGGCGTCGGAGGTCTGCCACAGCCCGTAGCCGTGGCTGATCAGCACCTCGCCCTGCATCCCCAGCGCGGTCGTGCGCTCGATCACCAGGTCGGCGCTGAACGCGCCGAGCTCGCCGGGCTCGTGCAGGTGCACGTCGACCGGCTTGCCGTACTTCTCGGCCAGCCCGAAGACGATGTCGAGGTGGCGCACGGGGTCGCGGTCGAGCGTGCACGGGTCGATGCCGCCCACCACGTCGGCCCCGGAGCGCAGCGCGTCCTCCAGCACGGCGGCCGAGCCCTCCTCGCGCACCAGGCCGGCCTGCGGGAAGGCGATGACCTGCACCTCGCAGCGCCCCGAGTACTCCTCTCGCGCAGCGAGAACCGCCTCGAGCCGTTCGAGGCGGCAGTCGACGTCGACCTGCGCGAAGGTGCGCACGCGGGTGGTGCCGCGGGCGACCATCATCCCCAGCGTCCGGCTCACCCGCTCGGTGATGCCGACCTCTGCGTGGCGCCAGTTCTCCCGGTCGTTCAGCATCATCGCCCAGACACCGGGCGCGCCGGTGTGCGGGCGGAACGGCAGCCCGAGCCGGGTCGAGTCCAGGTGCACGTGCACGTCGCTGAACGAGGGCAGCAGCAGCCGGCCACGACCCTCGACGACGTCCTCGCCCGGCGGGGGCGATGCCCCGGTCGGCGCGACGGCGGTGATCGCGCCGCCGGTGACGGTGACGTCGGAGGGCTCGCCGCCCCAGGGGCGGCAGTCGCGGATCAGCACCGGTCCACCGTAGGCGCGGACCGCGGGGGACGGGCTGCGGGGAGGCGGCGCCGATCGCAGCCCTCAGGGGGTCGCCGGCACGACCAGCTCGGCGTAGTCGTCGGCGGTGACCGGGTCGGTGGTGAGCCGGCCACCGGGCAGGGCCATCTCGACCGGCTCACCGCCGCTGACCAGCTGCACGCGCTCGATCCCGGGGACGGCCGTGAGGGTCAGCACCACCTGGCCGAGAGCGAGGGGCACCTGGTCGGCGGCGAGCTCGCCGGCGGTGAGCTCGACCTCGACCCTCGCGGTGCCGCCCCGCAGGTCGTCGAGGGACAGGGTCACCGCGGTGCCGAGCACGGTGCCGAGGCCCTGCGAGCGCTCGTCCTCCGTGGGCCCGGCCTCGAGGCGGGCCAGCGCCTCGCGCGCGACGTCGGCCGGGGTACCCGTCTCCACGCCGGTCGGCGACGACTCCAGGAGCCCTCCCTCGCGGGCGAGGAGGAAGACCGGGGTCACCGCCTGCGTGCCGGGCGTGCTCAGCTCGGACCCCGCCGTGAGCGGCTCGGTCGGGACGTCGAGGAGCCCGTACGGGACCTCCTGCGGGTCGATGTCGGTCACCGTCGTCGAGCCGAGCGAGCCGCACCCGGACGCGCACACCACCACCAGGGCCCCCAGCACGAGGGCGCGACGGCGCCGGCGGGCGGTCACGGCCGTCCCCCTGCCGCCACCGGCAGCTGCAGCACGAACCGCGCGCCGCCGCCGGGGACGTCCTCGACGTGCACCGAGCCGCCGTGCGCCCGTGCCGTCTCGGCGACCAGGCTCAGGCCGAGCCCGGTGCCCGGGAGCGAGCCGCGCGAGCCACCGCGCACGAACCGCTCGAAGATCCGTTCCCGCTCGTGCGGCGGGACGCCGGGTCCGGCGTCGTCGACGACGACCTGCACGTGCGGGTCGGTGCCGCCGGGGCACCGCACCGTCACCGCCGTCACCCCGGACCCGTGCCGGTCGGCGTTGTCGAACAGGTTGACCAGCGCGCGGGCGAGCTGGAGCTTGTCGACGTCGACCGGCGCCGGCTGCTCGGGGGCGGCAGCGAGCAGGTCGTCGGACCGGCCGCTGGTCGCGAGGGCCTCGCGCACGAGGTCGCGGGCGTCGACCACCTGGCGGTCGCGCCCCGCGCCGTTCTTCGCCGCGTCCAACCGGCCGAGCTCGAGCAGGTCGTCGACCACCTGCCGGAACCGCTCGACCTCGGAACCGAGCAGGTCGACCAGCTCGCGGGTGGCCTCGGGCAGCTCGCCCCGACGGCGTTCCAGGAGCTGGACGCTCGTGGTGAGGGTCGTCAGCGGCGACCTCAGCTCGTGGCTGACGTCGGCGGTGAACCTGGCGTCGCGCTCGATCCTCTCGGTGAGGGCGTCGACCATCGCGTTGAAGGACCCGACGAGGGTGACCAGGTCGGGGTCCTCCGTGGTCGGCAGCCGGTTGGACAGGTCCCCGCCCGCCACCCGCGCGGCCGTGCCGGCGATGTCGTCCAGCGGCGCGACCACCCGTCCGGCTGCCCACCGCCCGAGCAGCGCGGCACCCAGGACGGTGAGCGCGGCGAAGGTCCCGAGCACCCACGCCAGGGTGTTCAGCGTCCGCTGCAGCTCGGGGGTGCGGCTCACCTCGAAGAAGTCCGCACCGACGGCGGGGATGGGGACGCCGATGGCGACGAAGACACCCTCCTCGTCGGCGCCCCACTGCGACACCGGTCGCCCGTCCGCGACCGCCTCGCGCACCTCGACCGGCACGACGTCGCGGGTCTGCGTCAGCGAGGTGGAGAACCACTCGTCGTCGCGGCGGACGAAGATCCGCGAGTCGGCCGGCGGGGACGCTGCCCCGAGGACCTCGCTCACCGGCCGGGTCTCGGTCAGCATCCCGTTGCGGACGAACGACGCGTCCGCGAACGCCTGCTGGCGCGCGACGTTCTCCCGCTGGTCGACCAGGTACTCCCGGGCGGTGACGTAGGTGCCGAGCGACATCACGCCGGCGAGCAGGAGCCCGCCGACGGCGAACGCCAGCGTGATGGTGCGCCGCAGGCCACGGGGACGCCGGGGTCGGCGCCTCGCCCTGACCTGGGCCGTCGGGGTACCGGCCACCGCCGCCCGCAGCGGGAGGTCTGCGGGGGAACGGGTGCTGACGCTCACCGCCGGTCCCCTCTCACCGGGTGTCGAGGCGGTACCCGAGGCCCCGGACGGTCACGACGAGGGACGGCTCGGACGGGTCCTGCTCGACCTTGGTGCGCAGGCGGCGGACGTGCACGTCGACGATCCGCTCGTCGCCGAAGAAGCCGCGGTCCCACACGCTGCGCAGCAGCGCCGCCCGGCTCAGCACGCGGCCGGGCGGCGACGCGAGCTCGCACAGCAGCCGGTACTCGGTGACGGTCAGCTGGACGTCCTGGCCGCCGCGGGTGACCCGGCCCGCGGTCTCGTCCAGCATCAGGTCGGTGCGGGCGTCGAGGAGGCGGCCGGCAGGGTGCTCCGGCGGGCGGTCGGGGGACGGGGCGCCGACCCGTGGCCCCCGTCGTCGCAGCGCGCGCAGCCGCGCGGTCACCTCCTTGAGCTCGAACGGCTTGGTGACGTAGTCGTCCGCACCGGCCTCCAGCGCGGCCACGATGTCGTGGGTGTCGTTGCGGGCGCTGAGGACGATCACGGGCACGTCGTGCGACGCTCGGGCGGTGCGGATGAAGGCGTAGCCGTCCATGCCGCCGAGCATCAGGTCGACCAGCATCAGGTCGACCTCCTGGGAGGCGAGGACCTCCAGGCCCTGCTCGGCGCTCGGCACCGCCACGACGTCGTAGCCCTCGTCGACCAGGGCCAGCCGCAGGGCCGTGCGGATGCCGTCGTCGTCCTCGACGACCATCAACCTCGCTCCCACGACCTCATCGTGCCACCGGTGCGCTGCTGCCCCACCACGTCGCGCGGATCCGGGCCGGATTCGTCACACAACCGCAAACATCCCGTCGGAGGCCTCGTCACACGGCGCAGGCACAGTGGACGCCATGACCAGCGAGGTGGTGGCACGGACCGGTGACGACGTCCTCGTGCACGTGGGCGACAACCCGTCGGAGGGACTGGTGTCGCTGCGTCCCCGACTGCGTGCGCACGCCGCTGCCGGCGGCCGGGTGGCCGTCGTGGACGTGACCGACCTGAGCCGGGTGTCGTCGGCGACGCTCACCGGCCTGCTGGTCGCCAAGCGCCGGTGCCGCGCGCTCGGGGTGCGTCTCGAGCTGAGGGGCGCGGCACCGGCCGTCCACGTCCTGCTCTACAAGGCCGGCCTGGTCGACGAGCCGCGCCCGGCGGGTGCCCGGTGACGGTGCTGACCGCACCGCGACCGGTCGCCACGCTCGCGGGCGGCGGCTGGGAGCTGTTCACCGTCTGCACCGCGCGCGGCTACCTCGGCGTGAGGCGGGGCCCGCAGGACTCGGTGTCTGCGGTGCTCGGGGACCTGTCGCCGCAGGGACTGGCCCCCACCAGCGGCACGAGCTCGGTCCGGCTCGGCCACGACGGGCGGGTGAGCGTCTCGTGCCTGTCCGCCCCGCCGGCCCTGTGGTCCGGCCGAGCGGGCCGGCGTCTGGTCCCGGAGGTGCCCTCGTCCCGCGAGGAGCTGCAGTTCGCGCCGGGCGACCTGCTGGTGCTGTGCTCGGCCGACGTGCTGGAGCACCTCGACCACGGGCTGCCCCGGCTCCTCGAGGTCGCGGCGACGATCAGCGAGCCGAGCCACCGCGCCCACGCGGTCGCCACCGACATCGAGGCGGCCACCACCGAGGGGGCCGCGGTGGTCGCCGTCTGGGTGCCGTCCGCCCTCGGACGACCCGTGACCACCGACGAGCAGCACCTGAACCACCACAGCACCCGAACCACCAGCACCCGATCCACGACCAGCACCGACCCGAGGAGGTACGCCCGTGATCAGCCCGTCGTTCGTCGAAGAGGTCGAGCGCCAGCGTGGAGCCGCTCGCACCGACCTCGCACACGCCCTCGCCACCGGCGACGACTCGGGGGCCGTCGCGGCGCGCGCCCGGCTCGCCGACCTCGACGACCTGTGCACCCGCACGGCAGAGCTCCCGGTCCTCGCCCTCTGAGACGAGAGCTACCGGGGGAAGTCGCCGGCGGCGGCCCGCGTCCGCCGCAGCAGCGCGTAGAGGTGGTCGGCGTCCTCGACGCTGCTGCCGTCGAGGAAGAAGTCGTTGTCCTGCAGCGCCGCTGTCGCCTCGCGCACGACGCGCCGGCCCTCGTCGGTGAGCTCGGCGAGCGTCCGCCGCCGGTCGACCTCGTCCGGCACCCGCCGCACCAGGCCCCCCGCCTCGAGCCGGTCGATCGCGTTGGTCACCGACGTCGGGTGCACCATCAGCCGCTCGCCGATCTTCGACAGCGGCAGCCGGCCGGTGCGGCTGAACGTGAGCAGCACCAGCACCTCGTAGCGGGCGAAGGTGATGCCGAACGGCTTGAGGGCGGCGTCGATCCGGGCGAGCAGGACCTGCTGCACGCGCATCACCGAGGTCACCACCTTCATCGCGGTGGCGTCGCCGAACCGCTCCTCCCAGAGCTCGGCCGCACGGTCGATGGGGTCGAACGGCAGCCGGGGCGGCCGACCGTCCGGAACCGGGCCGCTCACCCGGCGGAGCCGTACACGCGCATGACGTGGAGCCGCAGCACCAGGCGGCCCTCCGCGACCATCGCGGCGCGGTACTCCTCCCAGTCCGGGTGCTCGCCGGCGAGGGTGCGGTACAGGTCGACCAGGTCGTCGGCGGTGGCGTCGTGGGGGTCGGTGGCGACGGCGGACAGCTCGGCGTCGGCCTCGGCCACCACGTACTGCCACACCGACTCGCCGGAGACGAGGTAGCTCGCGCGGGGGTCCCGGCGCAGGTTGCGGGTCTTGGCCCGCGAGTCGGTCACGGAGACCCGCAGCACCCGCGCGTCGGCGTCGAAGGCGTGGCCGACCACGGACATCTGCGGACGGCCGTCGCGCTTGAGGGTCGTGAGCACGCCCTTGCGGCCCGGTACCGCGAGCAGGTCGAGCAGGGCCTGGTCGTCGCTCATCCGGTCACCCTAGGACCGGGCGGCGGACGCGGGGGATCTCAGCCGTGCCGGGCGGCCATCGCGGCGCCCAGCTCGACCACCGCCGCGCGCACCTCCGGCGGCTCGAGCACCTCCCACCCCACCGGCAACCCGGCCAGGTAGCCCGCCACCCACCGCGCCGACGCCCCGCCGAGCTCGAGCAGGCAGCTGGGTGCGTCGCCGGGCGGGTCGGGGTCGTCCAGCACCCGGCCGACGGTGCGTGGCACGTGCCGGCGCGCCACCTCGGGCGCCACCTCGACCCGCACCAGGGCGCGCAGCTCGTACGGGCCCATCGACGACGCGTGGGCCACGAGGTCCAGCGGGTCGGGCGGGTCGTCGTGGCGGAACCGCCGGCCGGTGTCCTGCGCGGTCCCGACCCGGTCCATCCGGTAGGTGCGCCAGTCGGCCCGGTCGACGTCGAGACCGACCAGGTACCAACGCCTCCCGGCGTGCACGATCCGCAGCGGCTCGACCTCGCGGTCGATCACGGTGCCGTGCGCGGTGGTGTACCCGATCCGCACGGCGGTGCGGTGCCGGCAGGCCTGCGCCAGCACGAGCAGCACCTCGGTGGCGAACGGGTCGAGCGCCGGTCCGGGCAGGCGGACGGTCGCCTCGTCGACGTCGCGCACCCGGCCGGCCAGCTCGGTGGGAAGGACCAGCTGCAGCTTGGCCAGGGCGCTCACGCCGGCCGCCTCGAAGCCGGGCGCCGAGCCACCCGCGGCCGAGCGGAGGGCGAGGGTGACGGCCACCGCCTCGTCGTCGTCCAGCACCAGCGGCGGCAGCGCCTCGCCGCGGCGCCACCGGTACCCGCCGGCCGGTCCCGGCTCGGCCTGCACGGGGTAGCCGAGCTCGCGCAGCCGGGTCACGTCGCGGCGCACGGTGCGGCCGGTGACGCCGAGCCGCTCGGCCAGCTCGGCGCCGGTCCACACGGGGCGCCCGGGCAGCAGGGCGAGCAGCCGCAGCAGCCGGGTCGTGGAGGTCACCACCCCATCGTGACGCACTCCGCCCTGGTCGCGGACCGGAACTGTCCGCATCTGGTCGTAGCGTGAGGGACATGACGGACACCGACCGCACGACCACCTCGCCCGCCTCCTCGTCCGCTCTCGTGGCTCCTCGTCCGAGGCGGCCCCTGACGGCCCGCGGCTGGTGCAGCACTACGGCGAGCGGCCGGAGCGGCTGCGTCCGCTGCTGGCGCTGTGGGACACCAGCGTCGACGAGCTGCTCACCCGGCTCGACGGCGTCGACGACGAGGAGTGGACGTGGGAGCCCGTCCCCGGTGCCTTCTCGGTGCGGCGCGAGGGCGACGGCTGGCGGCACGACCCGCCGGGCGGCTTCGGTGGCCCGCCGTCGCTGCGGACCCTGGCGTGGACCTCCGGCCACCTCGCCGAGCTCGGGCTGCTGCGGGCCGACTGGACCACGGGCGGGCACGCGCTGGAGCCCGACGACCTGGTCTGGCCCGGCACGGCGGGCGAGGGGGTGGCGTTCCTGCGCGAGGGCCTGGCCGCCTGGCGGGCCACCCTCGACCAGGTCGACGACGACGACCTCGACACGGTGGGGCGCAGCGACTTCCCGTACGGCCTCGACCCGCAGCTGCCGTTGCTCGACATCGTGTGGTGGAACACCCGCGAGCTCGTGCACCACGCGGCCGACCTGATGACCGTCCGGGACCTCTACGCGGCGCGGACCTGAACCGACCGACCGAGAACCACCGGAGGAGAACGAGATGACCGAGCAGCAGTGGCCCGAGGCCACCTACCGACCACCGGCCGAGGGGTCGCCGCAGGCGCCCCTGTTCACCCAGACCACCGTCGACTGCGACGACCCGCACGCCCAGGCGGCGTTCTGGGCCGCCGCGCTCGGCTACCTCCTCGAGGACGACCACGACCTGGTCGAGGCGGTGCTCGCCGCCGGCTACGCCGACCGGGAGCGTGACGTCGTCGAGGTCGACGGCCGGCTCGCGTGGAAGACCGGGACCGGCATCGTGCACCCCGACGACACCGGTGCGCGGCGCGGCACCAAGCGCCGACTGCTGTTCCAGCTGGTCGAGGACCGGCACCACGAGAAGAACTCCTGGCACCTCGACCTCAACGTCGGTCGCGAGAACATCGACGCCGAGGTCGCGCGGCTCACCGCTCTCGGCGCGACCGAGCGCTACAAGGTCGACGAGCCCAGCGGGTTCCACACCACGATGGCCGATCCAGAGGGCAACCTGTTCTGCGTCCAGTGAGGCTCAGGCCGGGCTGCTGATCCCCCAGCGGTGCCCGAACGGGTCGACGAACCACGCGTTGCGCGACCCGTACCCGTCGTAGACGCCGCGCTCGTCGGCGACGGCGCCGTGCCGCACGGCCAGGGCCAGCACGCCCTCGACGTCGGGCACGGGCAGCATCAGGCTGACGGCCGCGCCGGGTCCGACCGGCGCGACCGCTCCGTACGCCGGCGCCTCGTCGGCGAGGTAGATCACGCCGGCGCCGATCCGCAGGCTCGCGTGGCCGATGCTGCCGTCGTCGCCGACGTACGGGTCGCCCTCGACCTCGGCGCCGAGGACAGCTGGCGTACCAGTCGATCGCAGCGCGGGCGTCACGCACGGCCAGGTACGGCACGGCCGCCGGGCGGGGATCGGTCTCGGTCATCTGGGCTCCTTCGTGGTCTGCCGCTGCGTGCCGGCCGGCGCACCCACGCCGACGGGGAAGAGCTCCAGGTGCATGATCACCCGGGCGTGGGCCTCGCCGTCGGCGTCCGTGCTGCCGATCAGCTCGCGGGACGTCGACGCGAGCCGGTAGCGGTCGACGACCTCCTCGATCTCGGCACCGAGCCGGACCAGCTCCGGCCGGGTCAGGACCATCACCCGACGGTGGTCGCGGCTCGCCTCCACCCAGGCCGGGTCGGTCGTCTGCGCCTCCTCCAGCCAGGCCTGCGACTCGGCGAGCCGCTGGCGGACGAACTCGCCGAGCAGCAGGTCGGCCGCCGCTGCGGTGGCCGGGTCGCGTCGCAGGTGGTCGCCGCGCACGGTGAACCCGGCGGGGTTGGTCTGCCACCACCGCTCCTTCGCGGTGCCCCGGCCCTCCACCTCGACGATGACGCCGTGCCGGGCCAGCTGGCGCAGGTGGTAGCTCGTCGACCCGCTCGACTCGCCGACCCGGGCCGCCAGGCCGGAGGCGGTGGCGGGCCCGTCGGCGTCGAGCAGGTAGAAGAGCCGCACCCGCAGCGGGTGCGCGAACGCCTTCACCGCGGCGGCGTCCAGGACGGGGGACTGCTTGACGTCGGCCATGTGCAAACCTATCTTTGCAAAGTCATCTTTGCGAACAGTTCTTTGCACAGGGTACCGAGGAGGAGCCGTGGCCGGCAGCAGCACCCGAGGTCTCGGGGCGACGTTCCACCGGATGTGGGCTCAGCGCGGGATGGTCAACCTCGCCGACGGCGTGCTGATGACGGCGGCGGCCCTGCTCGCCGTCTCGATCACCCGCTCGCCGCTGGAGGTCTCGCTGGTGTCGGCCTCGGCGACGCTGCCCTGGCTGCTGACCACCCTGTTCGCCGGCGTCGTCGCCGACCGGTACGACCGGCGCCGGGTCATGCTCGTGACCAACCTGGTCCGGGTCCTGGCTCTCGCCGCCGGGGTCGCGGTCGTGACCACCGGCGCGCTGTCGGTGCCGCTGCTGTGCGCGCTCGCCCTGGTGCTCGGCACCTGCGAGGTCTTCCACGACACCTGCGCCCAGGCGATGGTGCCCGCGCTCGTCCCGAAGGACCGGCTCGAGGCGGCGAACGGACGGCTGCTGACCACCGAGCAGGTGGCCAACTCCTTCCTCGGTGCTCCGCTGGCCGGACCGCTGGTGGCCCTCGGGGCGGGCTGGGCGCTCGGCGTGCCGGGTCTGCTCTACCTCGCCGGTGCGCTGCTGCTCCTCGGCGTGCGGGGTCGGTTCCGCGCGGCCCGGGCCTCGTCCGCGGCCGGCCCCACCACCGTCCGCACCGAGATCGCCGAGGGGCTGCGGTTCGTCGTCCGGCACCCGATCATCCGGACGTTGACCTTGGTCGCAGGCACCTCGAACGCGGCCAGCTCGGCGTTCTTCGCCGTCTTCGTGCTGTGGGTGGTGGGACCCGGCTCGGCGATGGGCGCCTCGCCGCAGGTCTTCGGGCTGCTGGTCTCGTGCCTGGCCGTCGGGGCCGTGGCCGGGCCGGTGCTGGCCACCCGGACCGTCGAGCGGTTCGGGTCGGTGCGCCTGCTGCAGCCGACCTGGATCCTCAACGCGCTGGTGATGCTCGTCCCGGTGCTGGTGCCCGAGATCTGGGCGGCGGCGCTCGCGTTCGTGCTGCTCGGAGCCACCAACGTGATGGGCAACGTGATGCAGATGTCGATGCGGCAGCGGATGGTGCCCGACCACCTGATGGGGCGGGTGCAGGCCGCCGGACGGTTCGTCGGGCGCGGGCTCGACCCGGTGGGGGCGGTCGTCGGTGGCGCGGTGGGCGCCGCCTTCGGGCTGCAGCCGGTGTTCTGGGGAGCCGTCGCGGTGATCGTGGTGGGCCAGCTGCTCGCGATGCGGGTGGTCACCCCGTCGGCGGCGCTCGCAGCGCAGGCGGAGGCGGACCGGGCCGAGCGGGAGCGGATCGGCGACGTCGTCGGCACCGGTTGAGGTGCCCGGGGGACTACCGTGGGTGGACGTCGCACGGTGGCCTCCTCAGCGCCCCGTCAGGCGCTGGAGTCCCGATGTCCGACAAGTCCCCGCGCAGCACGAGCTCGAAGAAGTCCGGCAAGTCGCTCAAGGAGAAGCGGGCCGACAAGAAGGCGAAGGGCTCCGGCGAGACCAGCCACGACCAGGTGTCGGACGTCCGCAAGCGCTGACGTCCGCGAGCGCAGGAATGGGCCGGCGCCGCGGTCCGTGATTCACTAGGACGTCCTAGCAATCGCGCGAGGGAGCGTCTCCAGTGAGCAAGGCCGACCTGCACGTGCCGACCGACCCGGTGCGGTTCGTCACCGCGGCTGCGCTGTTCGACGGCCACGACGCCTCGATCAACATCATGCGGCGGATCCTGCAGAGCCAGGGCGCCGAGGTGGTGCACCTCGGGCACAACCGCTCGGTCGACGAGGTGGTCGACGCCGCGATCTGCGAGGACGTCCAGGGCGTGGCGATCTCGTCGTACCAGGGCGGGCACGTCGAGTACTTCGAGTACCTCGTCGACCTGCTCGCCGAGCGGGGCGCCGGTCACGTGCACGTGTACGGCGGGGGCGGCGGGGTGATCGTCCCGGCCGAGATCGCCCGGTTGCGCGAGCACGGGGTGCGGATCTTCTCGCCCGAGGACGGCCAGCGCCTCGGTCTCGCCGCGATGGTCAACACGATGGTGGCCGACTGCGACACCCGTCTGGCCGACCTCGAGCCGGCCTCGTGGGACGGCCTGCTCACCGGCGACCGCCTGACCCTGGCCCGCGCCCTGACGATGGCCGAGGTCGGGACGTTGCCCGCTGCGGTGCGCGAGCTGGTCGGCAGCGTCACCCGGCAGGTGCCGGTGCTCGGCATCACCGGCACCGGCGGCTCGGGCAAGTCCTCGCTCACCGACGAGCTGCTGCGCCGGTTCCGGCTCGACCAGGGCGGCAAGGTGCGGATCGCGGTGCTGGCCGTCGACCCGACCCGGCGGCGCGGTGGCGGCGCCCTGCTCGGCGACCGGATCCGGATGAACTCGATCACCGGCGACGGCGCGCCGTCGGTCTTCTTCCGCTCGATGGCCACCCGCGGCGCCACGGGCGGGCTCCCGGAGCACCTCGACGACGTGGTCGCCGTGCTCAAGGCGTCCGGGGTCGACCTCGTCGTGGTCGAGACGCCCGGCATCGGCCAGGGCGACGCCGCCATCGTGCCGTTCTGCGACACCTCCCTCTACGTGATGACGCCGGAGTACGGCGCCTCCTCGCAGCTCGAGAAGATCGACATGCTCGACTTCGCCGACGCCGTGGCGATCAACAAGTTCGAGCGGCGCGGCGCCGAGGACGCCCGTCGCGACGTCGCCCGCCAGCTCGTCCGCAACCGCGAGGCCTTCGGGTCGGCCCCGGACGACATGCCGGTGTACGGCACCTCGGCCGCGACCTTCAACGACGACGGCGTCACGGCGCTGTACCAGTTCCTGCGCGACCAGCTCGCCGGCCAGGGCCTGGGTGTCGACACCGGCCTGCTCGCCGAGGTCTCCGGCAAGGTCTCCACCAGCACGCACGCGATCATCCCGCCTGCGCGCGTGCGGTACCTGTCCGACATCGCGGAGACCGTCCGCGGCTACCACCGCACCACCGAGGAGCAGGTCGCCGCCGCCCGGCGCGTGGCCCAGCTGCGCGGCGCCGCAAGGGCTCTGGACGAGGCCGACGCCGACCGGGGTGGTCTCGACGACGTCCTGGCCACGGCCGAGAGCGCGGTCGCACCGACGACCCGCGCCCTGCTCGAGGCGTGGCCCGCCACCGTGCGCGACTACTCCGGCGAGGAGCTGGTCGTGACCGTGCGCGAGCGCGAGATCCACACCGCCCTCCAGCGGATGACGCTGTCCGGCAACCCCGTGCGGCGCGTGGCCCTGCCCCGCGTCGAGGAGGACGGTGAGCTCGTCCGGTTCCTGCGCTCGGAGAACCTGCCGGGCCACTTCCCCTACACGGCCGGCGTCTTCGCGTTCAAGCGCGAGGGCGAGGACCCGGCGCGGATGTTCGCCGGCGAGGGTGATGCGTTCCGCACCAACCGCCGGTTCCAGTTCCTGTCGCGCGACGGCGACGCCACCCGGCTGTCGACCGCGTTCGACTCGGTGACGCTGTACGGCTTCGACCCGGACACCCGCCCCGACATCTACGGCAAGGTCGGCACGTCCGGCGTCTCCATCGCCACGCTCGAGGACATGAAGGCGCTCTACGGCGGCTTCGACCTCACCTCGCCCACCACCTCGGTGTCGATGACGATCAACGGCCCGGCGCCCACCATCCTGGCGTTCTTCCTCAACGCGGCGATCGACGCCGAGGTGGCGAAGTTCGAGGCGGCACAGGGGCGCTCGCCGTCGCCGGACGAGGCGGACGCGCTGCGGGCGCGCACGCTCGCCACCGTCCGCGGCACGGTGCAGGCCGACATCCTCAAGGAGGACCAGGGCCAGAACACCTGCATCTTCAGCACCGAGTTCTCGCTGCGGATGATGGCCGACATCCAGGAGTGGTTCATCCAGCAGAAGGTGCGCAACTTCTACTCGGTCTCGATCAGCGGGTACCACATCGCCGAGGCCGGGGCGAACCCCATCAGCCAGCTCGCGTTCACCCTCGCCAACGGGTTCACCTACGTGGAGTCGTACCTGGCGCGCGGCATGAGCATCGACGACTTCGCGCCCAACCTTTCGTTCTTCTTCTCGAACGGGATGGACGCCGAGTACACGGTGATCGGCCGGGTGGCGCGCCGGATCTGGGCCGTCGCGATGCGGGACCGCTACGGCGCCGACGACCGGTCGCAGAAGCTGAAGTACCACGTGCAGACCTCGGGCCGGTCGCTGCACGCGCAGGAGATGGACTTCAACGACATCCGCACCACGCTGCAGGCGCTGTGCGCGATCTACGACAACGCGAACTCGTTGCACACCAACGCCTACGACGAGGCCGTCACCACCCCCACCGACCACTCGGTCCGTCGCGCACTCGCGATCCAGATGATCATCAACCGCGAGTGGGGCCTGTCGCTGAACGAGAACCCGCTGCAGGGCTCGTACGTCGTCGACGAGCTCACCGACCTGGTCGAGGAGGCCGTGCTCGCCGAGTTCGACCGGCTCACCGAGCGGGGCGGCGTCCTGGGCGCGATGGAGACGGGCTACCAGCGCGGACGCATCCAGGACGAGTCGATGCTGTACGAGCAGCGCAAGCACGACGGCTCGCTGCCGCTCGTCGGCGTCAACACCTTCCTCGACCCGCACCCGCCGCAGGACGCGCGCGAGATCGAGCTCGCGCGCGGCACCGAGGCCGAGAAGCAGTCGCAGCTCGACCGGCTCGCCGACTTCACCGGCCGTCACCGCACCGAGGCCGAGGCGGCCCTGGCGCGGCTGCGGCAGGCCGCGACCACCGACGAGAACCTGTTCGGCGTGCTGATGGACGCCGCGCGGGTCTGCTCGCTCGGCCAGGTCACGGAGGCGTTCTTCGAGGTGGGCGGGCAGTACCGCCGCTCCGTCTGAGCTTCTCGCCGGGCCCCGCGACCGGATCGTGACCTGACGGCGGGGAACCGTCCGCGGCGCCCGCGCATCCCACCGGCATGACGATGCGCAGGCAGGTGCTGTGGGTGGGGGCGCTGGGGGTGGCGCTGCTGGCCGCCGGGTGCGGCGGGGGAGACGACGCAGGCGGAGCGGGCTGGGTCGGCGGCGAGCCCGCGTGGGAGCGCGGGGACGCAGGCGGCGCGATGGCCGACTCCGCCGCAGGAGCGGCGGCGCCGGGAGCCGAGGCCGCGACGGGGTCGGACGTGGGGGCACCGGTCGCGGCCGTCGAGGGGCTGCGCGCCGGCAGCGTCGACGACAACGCCGACTACGAGGGCTTCCTGGCGTACCTCGCACGCATCGAGTCGTCGGGGATCGGCACTCGTGAGTTCGACGCCGCAGGACGGGTTCTCCTCCACGTCGAGGGCAGCGACGGGTTGCCGCTCCCGGGTGAGGTGGTCGAGGTGCGCGCCGGCGGCGAGCTGGTGGCCGCGCTGCGGACGACCGCCGACGGCTCGGTGCGGTTCTGGCCGGGGCTCTACGGACAGGCGGGGGTCGCCGAGCTGGAGCTGTCGGCGGCGGGGGAGACCGCCACGGCCGCGCCCGGCCAGGAGGTCACCCTCACCGCCGACCGGGCCGGCGGACGGCAGGGTCCGGTGGCCGTCGACGTGCTGTTCCTCCTCGACGCCACGGGGTCGATGGGCGACGAGATCGACCGGCTGAAGACCACCATCGACTCGGTCGCCGGCCGGGTGGCCGGTCTGGAGGGCTCACCCGACGCGCGGTTCGGGATGACCCTGTACCGCGACGAGGCCGACACCTTCGTCACCTCGACCTACGACCTCACCGACGACCTCGAGGCCTTCCGCTCCGCGCTGTCGCAGGTGCAGGCCGACGGCGGCGGCGACTACCCGGAGGCCCTGGACGAGGGCCTCGCCGACGCCCTCGCCGAGCCGTCGTGGCGCGACCCGGCCGAGACGGTCCAGCTGGTCTTCCTGGTCGCCGACGCACCTCCGCAGGTGGGCCGGCAGGTCGAGCGCGGGTACCCGGCCAGCGTGGTCGATGCCGTGGGCCGGGGCGCCAAGGTCTTCCCGATCGCGTCGTCGGAGAGCGACGACCAGGCCGAGGCGGTGTTCCGGCAGGTGGCCGCGGGCACGGGGTCGCGGTTCGTGTTCCTGTCGTACGGCGCCGGCGGCGCGGCGACCGGGGCGAGCAGCGACATCACCTCGACCGACTACGAGGAGCTGTCGCTCGACGACCTGGTCGTGCGGCTGGTGGCGGAGGAGCTCGCGGCGCTGTCCGGAGGGGAGCCCGCGCCGCAGCCCACCTCCTCGCCGTCGCCGTCCACCCCGCCGGACCAGTAGGCGGACCGGAACGACGGACCGGGACGACGGAACCGCGTCGCCGTCCGGCGCCGAGAGCGCCCTCGGGGGGGTCGGTTCCGTCGGTCCGGTCCGTGGCAGGGTGGGTGCCGTGCGCGTCGTGAGCCTGGTCCCGTCCCTGACCGAGGCGGTGGCCGTCACGGCGCCCGACCTGCTCGTCGGGTGCACCGACTGGTGCACGCACCCGGCCGACCTCGACGCCCGCGGCGTGGTGCGGGTGCGCGGCACCAAGAACCCGGACGTCGACGCCGTCGTGGCGCTGCGGCCGGACCTCGTGATCGCGAACGAGGAGGAGAACCGGCCGGCCGACCTCGACGCCCTGCGCGAGGCAGGGCTCGAGGTGCTCGTGACCGACGTGCGCACCGTGCCCCAGGCGTTCACCGAGCTGGACCGCGTGCTCACTGCCTGCGGGGCGTCCCGGCCGGAGTGGGTCGACGACGCCGAGAGCGCCTGGGCCGCAGCGGGTCCCGTGGTGGAGCACCGTCGGTTGTCCGCCGTCGTGCCGATCTGGCGGCGGCCCTGGATGGCGCTGGGACGCGACACGTTCGCCGGCGACGTGCTCGCACGGCTCGGTGTCGACCACGTGCTCGCCGACCACGAGGAGCGCTACCCGCGGTTCGAGCCGGGCCGGCTGGGGGCGCTCGACCTCGTCGTCCTCCCGGACGAGCCGTACCGGTTCACGGCCGACGACGGCCCGGAGGCGTTCGACGCCCCCGCCGCGCTCGTCGACGGCCGGTCGCTCACCTGGTACGGCCCGGCGATGGTCGAGGCGCCCACCCGGTTGGGCCGGGCGCTACGAGCCGCTCTGGCCTGACGGTCAGTCGACGATGTCGATCGGGTACACCTCGGGCACCGGCCCGTGGGTGAAGCCCCACCCGGGCGGTAGCGCGACGTAACGCCACGCCTCGGGCCGGCGGGCGTGCAGCTCCTGCAGCGCCACGACGTCGAAACCCGCCTCGCGCTGGGCGGTCTCGAGATCGGGGTACCCGGCCCACACCACCCAGCCGTTGTCGCCGCGGTCGGGCACCGGCTCGAACCGCCCGCCGACGACCGGGCCCTCGGCCGTGGCCAGGTCTCGCGCCAGCAGGCAGCGGCTGAACAGCCAGGGGCGGTGCGGGCGCAGGCCGTGGGCCTCGCACACCGCCAGCTGGTCGGGGTGGATCGAGGGCCGGTGGTCGGGCCGGACCGGCTCGACGAGCTGCTGCGGCGACAGCGCGCTGCCGGGCAGGTCGACCAGCTGGTCGACGTCGTCCTCCCAGCGGGTGTCGGTGGAGATGAGGTGGCTGACCGGCAGGTCGAGGACCGCACCCGGCAGCAGCCGGCTGTGCGAGGACATCGGCAGGTTGCCGAGCCGGCACCGCAGGGTGCCGTCGGGTCCGGGCGCCGGGGCCAGCACCGTCGACCACATCCGCTCGACCTCGACCACGAGCCGCGGCCGGCCGTCGGGGTCGTACGGGGCGAGCCCGTCGCGCACCTCGTCGGCGAGGTCGGCCAGCGCGAACATCGCCCGCACCTGGTGACCCGGCCGCACGGCCGCGAGCTCTGCGGCCGTGGGCATCTCGAAGGTGTCCGGGTGCGCCGCGGCGGTCGGGCGCGGGTCGAGCAGCGCCCAGCCGCCGTGCGCCAGGACGTCGGCGAGCGGAGGCGTCCGCTCCTGGGTCATCCGGGTGCGGTCAGCGGGTCAGCGGGTCAGCAGGCCTGGGCCGGAGGTCAGCGCCGCTTGCCGCCGACCGGCTGCACGTCGGTGGCGTCGGTGGCGTCCACGACGTCGTCGCCGTCGGTCGCAGCCTCGTCGGGCGCAGCCTCGTCGGTCGCAGCCTCGTCGGTCGCGCCCGCCTCGGTCCCGTCGGTCGCGACGTCCTCGTCGGAAGACTCCGAGGCGGCGGAGCCGCCCGCGTCCGCCGCCTGGGCGTCGGTGCTGGTCTGCTCGTCGGCCGGGACCTGCACGTCGCCGGTGACGCCCGGGTCGGTGACGTCGGGCACCTGCAGGGCGAGCGCGGCGGGCGCGGCGCCGGACAGCGTCGCCAGCATCTGCCGGACGTTCGCCAGCTGGGCGTTGATCGAGTCGCGCCGGGCCGTGGCCGCGGCGAGCTCGCGCTCGGAGTCCTTGCGGACGCGGTCGGCGCGGCCCTTGGCCGAGGCGATCAGGTCGTCGGCCTGCTGGCGCGCGTCGGCCAGCAGCTGGTCGGCGTCGCGCTGGGCCTCGACCGAGACCCGCTCGGCCTCGGCGCGCGCCGCCTCGGTCCGGTCCTGGGCGTCGCGCAGCTGGGCCTCGGACGACGAGGACTGCGCGGTGAAGTCGGCCTCGGCGCGCTGGCGGCGCTCGGCCAGCGTGGTCTCGAAGTCGGCGGCGGCAGCAGCCGCGGCGGCGCGCTGCTGCTCGTACAGCGCCTCGGCCTCCTCCCGGCGGGCCGAGGCCTCGCGGTCGGCACCGTCGAGCAGCTCGTCGACCTGGCGCTGGGCGTTCTCGATCATCCGCGCGGCCTGCGCGTCGGCCGACGAGCGGGTGTCGCTGGCGTACCGGTCGGCCTCCTCGCGGACGGTGGCCGCCTGGGTCTCGGCGTCGAGCCGGAGCACCGAGACCTCCTCGGTGGCCGAGCCGCGCATCTCCTCGGCCTCGTCGCGGGCCAGGCCGAGGATCTGGGCGATCCGGCTGCCGAGGTCCTCGAACGTCGGCGCCTGCGGCTCGGCCGGCCGCGCGTGGAGCGCGGCCTGGGCCTCGTCGCGCTCCCGGCGCAGCTGGTCGAGAGTCGCCTGCTGGTCGCCGGCGCCGGCGCGGTGCTGGTCGAGCTCGGCCCGCAGGGCGTGCAGCGCCTGCTCCTGCTCGGCGAGGCGCTGGTCGACCTGGGTCGGCTCGTAGCCGCGCATCACGGTGCGGAATCGGTGGCTGTCGCTCATGTCGTCCTCTGGTGGTGAAGGTGCTGGTCGGTCAGGGGGATCTCGTGGTCGTCCTGCACGGCGGCGCCGCCGTTCGGGTGCTGCGCGTACCGGTCGTGCTGCTCGGGCTCGTGCTGCTCGGGCTCGTCGGGCTCGTGCTGGTCGGCCCGCTCGTGGTGCTGCAGGTCGAGGACGGCCGTCGCGTCGTCCCGGTCGTGCTCGCGGGCCTGGTCGGAGGTCTCGTCCGCGTCCCCGAGGTCGTCCGCGTCCCCGAGGTCGTCCGCGTCCCCGAGGTCGGCCAGGACGTGGGCGGTGCCGCTGCCGGAGACCGCGAGCGCCTCGATCACGCCCTTCAGGCCGCGCAGCTCGGCCTCGATCGAGTCGCGGCGGCGAGCCAGCGTGCTGACCCGCTGCTGCGCCTGCTCGACCTGCTCACGCGCCGAGGAGCGCATCGCCTCGGACTCGGTGCGGGCGTGGTCGAGCTCGGCGGTGGCCTCCTCGCGGGCCTCGCGCCGGGCCTGGACGGCCTCGCGCTGGGCACCGGCCAGCAGCGTGGCCGCCTGCTCGCGCAGGGTCCGGGCGCCGGTCTCGGCCTCGGCGAGCCGCCGCTCGGCCTGCTCGCGGGCCGCCGTCGCGCGGGCCTCGGTGTCCTCGCGCAGCCGGCGCAGGTCGTCGTCGAACTGCTCACGCTCGGTGGCGAGCCGTCGGCGGGCGGTCTCGGCCTCCTCGGCGGTGCGAGCCGCGGACTCCTGCGCGGCGAGCGTGGCGGCCTCCTCGCGCTCCTGCGCGACCCGGCGGGCGCGCTCCAGGACGTCCTCGGCCTTGGCCCGGATGTCGGCCACGTGAGCCGCCGCCGCCTCGCGCGCCTCCATCCGGATCCGCTCGGCGTCGCTGGTGGCCGCCTCCTGCAGCCCGACCACGGTCTCCTGGGTCCACCGGGTCTGCTCGGCTGCCGCGGCGAGCTCGGCCTCGGCAGCGGCCCCCGCCTCGGCCCGGTGGGCCTCGGCGGCCTGCATGATCTCGGCCCGCTCCGCCTCGGTGCGCGCGGTCAGCGCGTCGGCCACCTCGCGCGCCTCGCGGGTCAGTCGATCGGCCTCGGCCCGCGCCGAGGCGAGCAGGTGCTCGGACTCGTCGTGGGCCCGCCGGACCTCGTCCTGGGCCGAGGACACGGCCTCGGCACGGAGGCGCTCACGCTCGTCCTGCGCTGCGGCAGTGGTGGTCTCGGCCTGTTCCTGCGCCTCGGCCACGAGCCGCTCGACCTCGCCGCGGGCCTCGGCGAGCTCCGCCGCGGCGGCGGCGGTGGCCTCCTCGAGGACGCTGCGGGCCTCGGCCCGCATCCGCTCGGCGTCGGTCCTGGCCTCGCCGAGGAGCTCCTCCCGGGTGCGCTCCGCGCCGTCGACGACCATCGCCGCCTGCTCCGCGGCGTCGGCCACCAGGGTCCGTGCCTCGGTGGTCGCCGACTCGAGCTGGTCGCGGGCCAGCGCCAGCGACTGGGCGGAGTCGGCGGCGTCGCGCCGGGCCTGCCGGGTGAGCTGCTCGGCCATCTCCTGCGCGCGCTCCAGCAGGGTGGTCGCGCGGGTCGCGACGGTGTCTGCCCCCTCGGGGGCAGCACCCTCGGTCCGGGGCGCGTCGTCCTGCACGCACCCAGCCTCGCAGACCCTCGGGGCGCCCGTCCACGAGCCCTCCGCGGACCGGACGGCCCGTCACCCTCGGTGACGACGACGGGCGCCGCCGCGGGGACCGGAAGGGCGCCAGGTGCCGACGTCAGGGCGTGTTGACGCGGATGTCGTCGACGATCTTGCGGACCTCGGGGTACTGCTCCGCGGGGGCGCTGAACTCGGCGTAGACGTGCACGGTGGGGTCCTCGCCGCCGGCGGGGTCGTAGACGCGGCTCATCCGGACCCGCTGGAAGTCCTCGCGGTAGGGGTCGGCGTCCTCGGCGAGCACGGTGCCGGGGTCGACCAGCTCGTACCCGGTGTCGTCGCTGCGCATCGACCGCAGCAGCGCCCACTCGGCCTCGTCGCACCCGCCGTCGCAGGTGGTCACCTCGACCAGGCCGCTGGCGGCGGTGCGGGTCGGGTCGGCGGCGACCGCGTCGAAGTCCATGCAGAGGTACAGGACGCTCTCCTGCTCCTCGACCGACCGCACGCACTGCCAGCCGTCCGGCACGCGGAACGGGAACGGCAGGCCGGCCAGTCGCAGCTCGGTCGTGGTCTCGTCCTCGCCGAACTGCTCTCCCCCGAGGCCGGGGCCCTGAGCCAGCGGTTGCTGCGGGGTGTCGGGGCCGCCGCCGGCGCTGTTGCTCGGGCTGGGCGACCCGCTCCCGCTCGGGCCCGACCCGGAGCCGGACGGCGACGGCGTCGGCGACGACCCCGAGGGCGAGGGGGACGGCGTGCCCGTCGACCCGGACGGCGACGGCGTGGGACCGGGGTCCTCGCCACCGGACCGGGGCCAGCACGCCGACAGCAGCAGGAGCAGCAGCAGGACGAGCGCGATCACCACGGCCAGCCACCACCACCGCCGCCACCAGGGCTGGTGCTCCGGCGTCGGCACGGCGGGTACCGCGGGCGGCGGGACGGCCGGGTAGGTCGATCGGGCGCCGGCCCAGTGCGGGGAGAAGTCGGGTCCGGCGGCGGGCCCGGCGCCGGTGCCGGGCGGGGCTGCCGACTCCAGCAGCGGACGGGCGAGCGCCGGGCCCGAGCCGGAGGCGAGCGCCGCCCACGCGAGCGGTCCGCCGCGGCTGAGCTCGACCAGGCGGCCGGGGTTCTCGCGGGCGAGGTCCTCGACGGCCGCCGCGAACCGGTCGCGCGCCGCGGGGTCCGAGCCGGGGCCGGGCGCGAGCAGCACCAGCTCGACCTCGCGGCCGGAGCCGTCCCGACCGCTGAGGACCTGGCCGGTGGGGTCGCTGTGCCAGCGCCCGGTGACGACGTAGGGACCGAGCTCGTGCGGGGTGCCGGACGGCGACGTGGCCGTGGCACCGCCGGTCCCGGGGCCGGCCGCTGTCGCGCCCGGTGCCGCGCCCCCCTTCTCGTCCACCTCCTCATCAGACCACAGCGCGGCGGACGGGCCACCCGCTGCCGCGATCTCACAGCGGACTCCCAGGTCCTCGTCGGGTGGCCGTCCCGCGGGAGGTGGTGGAATGAGGCGGTGATCCCGGACAGGACGGACGACCCGGCCGCGCCGACCGACCTCGGCAAGGCGCCACCCGCGGCAGGGCGACGCGCGGGCGGCGAGCCGTGACGACGTGGCCGCGCTGCAGCAGGCCGTCCGCGGCGTCTCGCACGTGGTCGTCGGCCAGCACGAGATGGTCGAGCGGCTGATGGTGGCGCTGCTCGCCCGCGGCCACTGCCTGCTCGAGGGGGTGCCCGGCGTCGCGAAGACCCTCGCGGTGCGGACGTTCTCGACCGTCGTCGGCGGTTCGTTCGCCCGGCTGCAGTTCACGCCGGACCTCGTGCCGTCCGACATCGTCGGCACCCGGATCTACAAGCCGAGCACCGAGGCGTTCGACACCGAGCTCGGTCCGGTGTTCGTGAACTTCGTGCTGGCGGACGAGATCAACCGCGCACCGGCCAAGGTGCAGGCCGCGATGCTCGAGCTGATGGCCGAGCACCAGGTCTCCCTCGGCGGGCGGTCCTACCCCCTGCCCGAGCCGTTCACCGTGATCGCCACCCAGAACCCGCTCGAGTCCGAGGGCGTCTACCCGCTGCCGGAGGCGCAGCGGGACCGGTTCCTGCTCAAGGTCGACGTGCCGCTGCCGCGGGCGCACGAGGAGGCCGAGATCCTGCGGCGGATGAGCGTCGACCCGCCGGTCGCGCACCAGGTGCTCGGTGTCGAGCAGGTGCTGAGGCTGCAGCACGCGGCCGACCACGTCTACGTCCACCCGCTCGTCGGCGACTACGTCGTGCGGCTGGTGATGGCCACCCGCGCGCCGGTCGACTACGGGCTCGCCGACCTGCGGCACGTGCTGGAGGTGGGCGCCTCGCCGCGCGCGACCCTGGGGCTCGTCGCGGCAGCCCGGTCGCTGGCGCTGCTGCACGGCCGAGACCACGTCCTGCCCGCCGACGTCCAGGCGCTCGCCGTCGACGTCATGGCGCACCGTCTGGTGCTCGGCTTCGACGCCGTCGCGGACGGCGTGCGCACCCGCGACGTCGTCGACCAGGTCCTGCGCGTGGTGCCGCCCCCGGTCCCGACCCTGCTGCGGTGAGCGGCGTCCCGGGACCGACGCCCGCAGCGACCGGGGCCGAGCGGCCCTCGATGAGCCGGCTGATGGCCGACCTCGCACCGCCGGACGCGCTGCGAGCCCTGGAGCTGACGATCGTCCGCCGGCTCGAGGGGTACCTGCGCGGCGAGCACCTCGGCCTGCTGCCCGGCCCCGGCTCGCAGCTCGCCGAGGCGCGTGAGTACCAGCCGGGCGAGGACGACGTCCGGCACATGGACTGGGCCGTCACCGCCCGCACCACGACCCCCCACGTGCGCGACGTGGTGGCCGACCGCGAGCTGGAGACCTGGGCGCTGGTCGACCTGTCCGGCTCGATGCAGTTCGGCACCAGCGACGTCGGCGGCCGGGTCGGCATCGGCGGACGACCGCTCGACAAGCGCGACCTCGCGGTGGCCGCCGTCGCCACCGTCGGCGTGCTCACCGGACGGGTGGGCGACCGGTTCGGCGGGTACGTGCTGTCCGACCGCGGCACGGTGCGCCACCCGGCCCGCTCCGGGCGCCTGGCCCTCGCGGCGCTGCTGCGCTCGCTCACCGAGCACCCCCGCCACGAGGTCGACCCCGGTCGGCCCACGCCCGGGGTGCGGCTCGGACCCGCGCTGGCTGCTCTCGGCGCCAGCCACCCCAGACGCGGTCTGCGCGTGGTGGTCTCGGACTTCCTCGACCCCGGGACCCTCGCCTGGAGGGCGCCCACCGACGCGCCACCGGACTGGGAGCGGCCGCTGCGCCGGCTCGCCGTCCGGCACCAGGTGCTCGCCGTCGAGGTGGTCGACCCGCGGGAGGGTCTGCTGCCCGACATCGGCGTGGTCGACCTCGTCGATCCCGAGACGGGCGACACCCTCGAGGTCGACACCGGCCGCGTGTCGACCCGCGAGGCGTTCGCGGCGGCCGCCGCTGCGCACCGCGAGAAGGTGCGGACGGTGCTGCGCCGGGCCGGGGTGGGCCACCTCGTGCTGCGCACCGACAGCGACTGGGTCGCCGACACGGCGCGGTTCGTGCTCACCCACCGGGTGCACGCCCACCAGCTCCACGCCGTGCGCCGGGGGGCGTGACCCCGTGGTCCCCGACTCCTTCCTCGACGGCTGGCGGCTGTGGTTCCTGCTCGCCCTCCCCGTGCTGATCGGGCTGTACGTGTGGCGCGGTCGGCGCCGGCACGCCTACGCCCTGCGGTTCAGCGCGCTGCCGATGCTCGGCCAGGTGGCGCCCCGGCGTCCCGGCTGGCGGCGGCACGTCGTCGCGGTCGGCTCCCTGCTCACCCTCGCGGTGCTCGTCACCGCGTTCGCCCGGCCGGCGGCCGAGGTGCGGGTGCCCAAGGAGCGGGCGACGGTGGTGCTCGCGATCGACGTGTCGCTGTCGATGAACGCCGAGGACGTGGCGCCCAACCGGCTGGAGGCCGCCCAGCAGGCGGCCCGCCAGTTCGCCGACGAGCTGCCGCCCAGCATCAACCTCGGCCTGGTGACCTTCGCCGGGTCGGCGACGGTGCTCGTCCCACCCACCACCGACCGCGCTCGGGTGAAGCAGGCGGTCGACTCGATCCGGCTCGGGCCGTACACCGCGATCGGGGAGGGCGTCTTCACCGCGCTGGCCAGCCTCGACCAGGTGCCGCCGGACCCTGGCGGCGAACCCGTCCCGGCGCACCTGGTGGTGCTCAGCGACGGCGAGACCACGGTGGGCCGCCCGAACGCGGAGGCGGCCGACGCGGCGGTCGAGCAGGAGGTGCCGGTGTCGACCATCGCGTTCGGCACACCGGACGGCACCGTCCTGATCGAGGGACAGCAGGAGCCGGTCCCGGTCAACGAGGACGAGCTGCGCCAGATCGCCGACACCACCGGCGGCGACTTCTACGAGGCCGAGACGCTCACCGAGCTCGAGCAGGTGTACGCCGACATCGGCTCCTCGATCGGCTACGAGTCGGTGCCGTCGGAGATCACCGACCGGTGGGTCGGGCTGGCGCTGGGCTTCCTCGTGCTCACCCTCGCCGGCTCGCTGGTCTGGTTCGGGCGCCTCGCGTGACGCGGGCACGGTGACGACCGACCGCTGGGCGGCTGTGGACAACCGGCGGGTGGTGGTGACGCGCGTGTCTAGTCTCGTGGCACGAGGTCCCGCAGCCCGCGGGACGCCTCCGGGGGTCTCCCTCGGACGACGCGAGGGGAAGGGGCCAGCCGATGTCCGGTGAGCTCAGCAAGCAGGAAGCCGCGCTGATCAACGCGGCCAAGAAGGTCAACGAGGCCCAGGGCGACCTGAACGCCGAGCTGCGCTCGATGGAGAACAAGCTCGGGGACATCAAGCAGCAGTGGCGCGGCTCGGGCTCCAACGCCTTCGACGCCGTCCTGACGCAGTGGAAGACCGAGCAGAACAAGCTCGTCGCCGCCCTGACCGAGTTCGAGACCGAGCTGATGAAGTCCGAGGAGGGCTACGTCGCGACGGACGAGGACCAGTCGGCGGTCCTGAACAAGTACATGTCCCAGATGAACGAGAAGTGAGGGGGGAGATCACCGTGGGTGGAGAGCTGAAGGTCAACTTCGCGCACCTGGACCAGGTCGCGACCGACATCAAGCAGGGCGCCGGACGGATCGACGCGCGCCTGACCCGGCTGGAGAACGAGCTCGCCTTCCTGCGCTCGGACTGGACCGGTGAGGCGCGCGAGTCCTACGGAGCCGCGAAGAGGAAGTGGGACGGCGCCACCGAGCGGATGAACGTCATCCTGACCGACCTGTCGCAGGCGGTGCACGAGGCGCGGATCCGCTACGAGGAGACCGAGAAGAAGAACACCGGTCGCTTCGCCGGCTGACCGATCGGCACGTGCACGACGGCGGGGACGCGTGATCGCGTCCCCGCCGTCGTCGCGCCCGCCGCGCCGACCGGGCGACCTCGGCGGACTCGTTACGATGTGCCCGCCGCCGGCGGTGGGAGAACGGCTGCCGGGACGACCCGGCCCCGCTCGGGGCCGACGACGCGAGGGGGACGCCGGGTGACGGCGACGCACGAGGGCACCGGCCTGGTCCGGGTCAGCGTGGTGCGGGGCACGCGCCGCAGCGACCTCGCCGTACCGGGAGCGGTGCCCGTGGCCGACCTGCTGCCCGAGCTCGTGGCGTCCGTCGGCGCGCTCGACCCGTACACGGTGCACGGCGGGTACCGCCTGGTGCGCGGCGACGGCGTCCAGCTCCGTCCCGAGGAGGGCCTGGTGGCGCAGGGCGTCGAGGACGGCCACGTGCTCACCGTCGACGTCGGCGCCGACGACGTCGCCCCCAAGGTCTACGACGACGTCGTCGAGGCCGTCGCCGACTCGATCGAGCGGCAGACCCGGCCGTGGAGCGACGCCTCCAGCCGCCGCACCGCGCTGGGTGTCGCCTCGCTGGTCCTGCTGGTCGGCGCCGCCGCGCTCGCGGCCCTGCGCGCCGAGGGACTGCCGGTCGCGCTCGCGGGCCTGGTGCTCTCGGTGCTCCTGCTCACCGCCGGCGCCGTGCTCGAGCGCGGCCAGGAGGCGCACGAGCCCGCCGTCGTGGCCCTGTGGGGCGCCGTGGTCTTCGCCGGGGTGTGCGGGCTCGCGCTCGGCAGCCTCGCCGACGTGCCGACGCTCTCGCTCGCGGCGCTGGGCGTGATGGTGCTGGTCGTGTCGGGCGTCGGGATGCTGGCCCTGGCCGCCGACCGGGCGGTCCTGCTGCCCGGGGTCGTCCTGGGGGCGGTGCTCGCGGCCGTCGGGGCGCTCACCAGCACCCTGGGGATCGGGCTGTCGGAGTCGGCCGCCGTGGTCGCCGCGCTGGCGGTGGTGGCCGGGTCGGTCGTCCCGTGGGCCGCGATGGGCGCCACGTCGCTGCAGGTGCCGCAGCCGCGCAGCGACGCCGAGATCGTCGCCGACCCCGCCCCGCTCGACGGCGCCGCCGTCGACCGCCAGGTGCGGATGGGTCGCACCGTGCTCGTCTCGCTCACCGTCACAGTCGCGCTCGTGCTCGCCGCCTGCACCTGGCTGCTGGTGGGGCTCGGCCTGTTCGGCTTCCTCGTCGTGGTCGTCTCGGCGGCCGCGCTGGCCCTGCGCACCCGCCAGTACCGCGACAGCCTGGAGGTGCTGGTCGGCTTCGGCGGGGCCACCCTCGCGCTGCTCGTGGCCACCGTCTCGGCCGTCGCGCTGCACCCCGGCTGGCGGGTCCCGCTCGCCGCCGTCCTCGTCGTCACCGCGGCGGTGCTGCTCGTCGTGGCGTCGCTGCCGCGCACGCCCAGCGTGCGGGTCGCCCGCCTGGGCGACCTCGTCGAGGGGTTCGCCCTGGTCAGCCTGCTGCCGCTCGTGGTCGCCGCCCTCGGGTTCTTCCCGGGCACCTGAGCGTGGCCACCAAGCGCGACCTCGTCGAGGCGCACTCCTACAACCGCCGCCGGCTGGTCACGGCGTTCCTCAGCGGCGCTCCCGGCGGGCGCGAGGTCGAGCCGGCCCGCCCCGGCCGGGCCGTCGTGGCCGGCGCGGCGCTGGCGGTGCTCGTCGTGCTCGGTGCCGTGCTGGTGGGGCTGTTCCGTCCGGGGCTGAAGGACGACTGGGACCAGAACAAGCTGATCATCAGCAAGGACACCGCCGCGCGGTACGTCGTGCTCGGCGACGGCGTGCTGCACCCGGTGCTCAACGCGGCCTCGGCGCGGCTGCTGCTGCCGGAGGGCGGTTTCGAGGTGCTGCTCGTGCCGTCCAGCGAGCTGTCGGGCAAGCGGATCGGCGAGACCGTCGGCATCGCCGGCGCACCGGACACGCTGCCCGCCCCCGACACCCTCGTGCAGTCGGGCTGGACCTCGTGCATCGACGACGAGCAGCAGACCCGGCTGCGCCTGTCGTCCGACCCCGACGTCACGCCGGTCGGCAGCACGCAGGCCCAGGTGGTCACGGTCAACGACCAGACCTGGGTGCTGTGGGGGCAGGGGCGGTTCCTCGTCCCGGCCGACCAGCGGATCGCGGTCCTGCGGCCCCTCGGGCTCGACGGCGTCGAGCCGCGCACCGTGCCCGGCAGCTGGCTCGACCTGTTCCCCGAGCTCGACCCGCTCGTCCCTCTCACCGTCCCCGGTGACGGCGAGCCGTACGCCGGCGCCGGGGCGCAGGGTGCCCGCGTGGGCACCGTGATCGAGGTCGGCAGCGGCGACGGGCTGCAGCGCTTCGTCCTGACCCGCGACGGGCTGGCGCAGCTCAGCGACGTCGGGTGGCAGCTGCGGCAGGCGGCCTCGGCGCAGCCTGCTGTGGAGGCCACGCAGGCCGAGCTCGCCGCGGTGCCCACCGCAGCCGTCCCGTACCCGACGACCTGGCCCGAGCAGGTGCCCGCGCCGTTCGAGGGCACCTCGACCTGCGCGCTGCTCACCGCCGGCAGCGACGAGGCGCCGCAGGTCGAGCTGGCCGTGCCCGGCGAGACCGCCGAGCCGGACGGCACCGGCGCGGTGTCGGTCCAGAGCGGCCACGGCGCCCTCGTGCGCGGCGTGTCCGGGTCGAGCCAGGACGGCACCGTCTACCTCGTCGACCCCACGGGCACGCGGTTCGCGCTCGACCCCGGCACCGAGGGTGACGAGGTCGTCCGAGAGCGCCTCGGCTACGCCACGGTGACGCCGACGCTGGTGCCGCAGCCGTGGGTCGAGGCGCTCGGCGACGGCCCCGCCCTCAGCACCGCGGCCGCGCAGGCGGTGGCGGAGGGCGGCGGCTGATGCCCGGCCGCACCGGCCGGTCCGGGGCACGGACCGTCCTGACCGCGCTGGTCTCGGCCGGGCTGCTCGCCGCCGCGCCGGCCCCGCCGGCCGCCGCGTCGCAGCCGGTCGAGGAACCGCGCTGCACCGATGACGTCTCCCGGCTGGTCGCGCGCTCGCCGGAGCCGCTGCGGGCGATGGCGGTGCAGGACCTGTGGGCCGAGGGCGCCCTCGGCCGCGGGATCACCGTGGCCGTCGTCCACGCCGGTGTCGACGGCGGTGCCCCCCACCTGGCAGGCGCCCTCGAGCCGGGGCGCTCGTTCGTCCCGGGCGACGACGACCCGACCGGCCGCAGCACCGTGGTCGACGAGGGCACCGCGCTGGCGTCGGTGGTCGCCGGGCGCGAGGTGCGCGGCTCGGGGGTCGTCGGCGTGGCGCCGCAGGCGACGGTGCTCCCGGTGCGCTGGTACGTGTCGGACGACTCCGAGGAGCCGGGCGGGTCCAAGCAGTCCGCCGGCGTCGCCCGGCTCGCCGAGGCGATCGCGTGGTCGGCCGCCGCCGGCGCCGACGTCGTGGTGGTGCCCAACGCGGTGACGGCTCCCGACCCGGCCCTCGAGGCGGCCGTCGCCGGCGCGCAGGAGGCCGGGGCGCTGGTGGTGGCGAGCGCGGGCGACAGCACCGACGGCGAGCCGCGGTGGCCCGCCGCGTATCCCGGCGTCCTCGGTGTCACCGGTGTCTCCAGCGACGGCGAGCCGGTGCAGGAGCCGACCCGTGGCGAGCACGTGGCCATCGCGGCGCCCGGTGACGACGTCGTGGCGGCCGGCACCGGCGAGCGCGACTGCGTGCTGGTGGCCGCCGACGAGGAGCCCGCCTCCGAGTGGGCGGTCGGCTACCTGGCCGGAGCAGCGGCCGCGGTGTGGTCGGGCCTGCCGGGTGCGAGCGCGCAGGAGGTGGCCTACCGGCTGCTGGCCAGCGCCGAGCGGCCGCGGCAGTCCGCCCGCACCGACACCACCGGCTGGGGCGAGGTGCGTCCGTACGCCGCGCTGACGCTGACGCTCGACCCGTCCCGTCCCGGACCGCCGTTCCCCGGTGCGGTCGCCGCTCCGGTGCCGGACGGCGTGCGCACGATCGAGGCGGGTCGGGCGGTCGTCGACCCGGCGGCTCCGCAGCGCCGGGCGGCGGTCTGGTGGGGTCTGCTCGGGCTGGCCGCGCTGGGGCTGCTGGTGCTGCTCACCCGCTGGAACCGGCTGGCCGAGGCCACCGCCGGGGTGCGGCGTGGCTGACCGCGACCCCGTCGCGCCCGACGCGGAGGAGCCGGACGCGGGGCAGGAGCCGCAGGGGTCGCAGGCGCCGGACGAGGTGCAGCCGCCGGACGAGGTGCAGCAGCCGGACGAGCCGCCGGTGCTGCCGGACCGCGCGCGCGACGACAGCGACGAGGGCTGGGGCGGTCGCGGCGACGGCGGCGAGCGCGACGACGACTGGTACGAGCGGGAGCGCCCACCGCACTGGTGACCCTGGCGGGGCACGCGCGAGGACCCGCCCCGCGTGGTGCGGGACGGGCCCTGAGGTGGTGCGGGAGGAGCCGGTTCAGAGGCCCTTGGTGGCCTGGGCGGCGAGCAGGTCGCGGATCTCCTTGAGCAGCTGGACGTCCTCGGGCGGCGCGGCGTCCTCCTCGACTGTGGCGTAGCGGCGCTTGGCGGCCTCGTACGGGGTGACGATGAAGAAGTACACGACGGCGGCCACGAGCAGGAACGCGACCAGGGCGGTGAGGAACGGTCCGACGGTGCTGAAGCCGCCCGGCGCCCAGGTGTCGAAGCTCGGCGCCCCGCCGGCCCTGGTGATGAGCTCGAGGATGATCGCGGTGAACGCGGTCACGAGGGTCGCGAACGCGGCGCCCACGATGAAGGCCACCGCGAGCTCGATGAGGTTGCCCCTCATGATGAAGTCCTTGAAGCCCTTCATGGGTCCTGCCTTCCGTCGCGCGCCTCTGCTGCTGGACGCGTGTCAAGGTAGCGGCGCCGCCCGCCCGAGGGAACGCGCCGCGCACAGGTCGTCAGGAACCGCCGAGCAGCACGGCAGCCACCGGGCCGCCCGCGGCCAGAGCCGCGGCGTCGTCCTGGTCGACCTGCACCAGCGCGGCGACGCCGCCCCCGCCGTCGCCGACGAGCAGCCCGCCGGCGTCGTCCGGCGCGACGTCGAGCACGGTCGCGGTAGCGGACACGGCATCCGGCGGCCGGCCGAGGCCGTCCCCGAGCGCGCCGGCGTCCGCCGCCGCGTGCAGCCGGAGCCGCTGGCCGACCGCGAGCCACGGCCGCACCTGCGCCGGCAGCTGCACCGGCACGGCCGCCTGGCCCGGCGGCAGCGTGGCGACCAGGCCCGGCCCGACCACCCGGACGTCGGTGAGGGCTTCTCCGGCCCGCACCGGTGAGGCCAGCCGAGCACCCACGAGCTGGTCGGCAGCCAGGGCGCCGTCGGGCAGCGCGGACCGCGGGGCGGGCACCGCCGCGAGGTCGGCCGCCTCGACGACGTGCCCGGCGGGCAGGTCGCGGCCGGCGGTCACGAGCAGGCCGTCGGCCCGCTCGGGCACGGCCGCGCGGACGGCCGTCGCCGCGGCCAGGGCGAGCAGCAGCGCGGACGCCCAGCGCCGGTGCCTCCGCAGCCGCCGGCGCCACGGGGTGGGGGCGGCGGTCACGTCAGGGCAGCTCGAACGGCAGCGCCTGGCCGTCGACGGCGTGCCGGCAGGCGCACGCCGCGGCCTCCGGCGACCCCTCGTCGGGCAGGGCGGCCACGGTGGCCCGCACGAGGTCCTTGAGCCGCTCGACGTTGCGGCCGAACACCTCCAGCACCTCGGCGTGCGTGACGGCCTCGCCGCCCTCGATGCCGGCGTCGTGGTCGGTGACCAGGGCGACCGTGGTGAAGCAGACCGCGAGCTCACGGGCGACAGCGGCCTCGGGCATCGTCGTCATCCCGACGAGCGACCACCCGGCCGCCGCGTGCCACCGCGACTCCGCCCGGCTGGAGAACCGCGGACCGTTGACCACCACCAGGGTCCCGCCGTCGACGGCCGGCTCGCCGCCCGAGGTCGCGGCGCCCAGCACGGCCTCGCGCCCGAGCGGGCAGAACGGGTCCGCGAACGCGACGTGCACCACGTGGCCCGCGCGGTCGTCGGCGCCGTCGTAGACGGTGTGGTCGCGGCCCCAGGTGCGGTCGACCACCTGGTCGGGGACGACGACGGTGCCCGGCCCGAGCTCGGGACGCAGCGATCCGACCGCGCACGGAGCGACCACCTGCCGCACCCCCAGCGCCCGCAGCGCCCAGAGGTTGGCCCGGTAGTTCACCCGGTGCGGTGGCAGCCGGTGGTCGCGCCCGTGCCGTGGGACGAACGCCACCGGGCGGCCGTCCAGCGAGCCGACCACCGGGTGCTCGCTGGGCTCGCCGAAGGGGGTGTCGACCCGCACCTCGCGCGCGTCGTCGAGGAAGGAGTAGAAGCCCGAGCCGCCGATGACGCCGACCTCGACCCGCGCGCTCACGCGCCGGCTCCTGCGACCGGACGGGGGCGGACCCGGTGACTGTGCTGCTGCATGCCGGGACGCTAGCCGTCCGCCGCCGGTCGGTCGACGCCCACCCGCCGGGGTGTGGACGGCGCCGGGCCTGTGGACGGAGGTGGCGTCAGCCGGAGGCGGCGGACGAGCCGGCGGACGAGCCGGACGTCGAGGGCGCCTTGGTGCTGGTCGTGGAGCCGGACCCGTTCGCGCCGGACGAGCTCGAGGAGCCCGCGTCCTTGGTGGTCGTGCTCGACGAGCCGGAGTCCTTGCTCGACGAGCCGGAGTCCTTCGCGGCGCCCGACGACGAGGAGCCCTCGGACGCCGGAGAGGTGCTGGTGGAGCCGCCGCGCGAGTCGGTGCGGTAGAACCCGGAGCCCTTGAACACGATGCCGACCGAGTTGAACAGCTTGCGGATGCGGCCCGCGCACTCGGGGCACTCGGTGAGGGCGTCGTCGGTGAACGACTGGTGCACCTCGAACCGGTTGTCGCAGGCGGTGCAGGCGTAGGCGTACGTCGGCACGGTGGCTCCTTCGGTCTGTCGCTCGGGTCGCTCACCTCGGTGGACCCGACCCGACGGGTCTGGCACTCCGGTGGCGTGAGTGCCAATGCTAACGCGTGCGGGGCGGTCGCTGTTCCTGTCTCGTCCGGGACGCGCGGGGCCAGGGCGCGCGCAGACGGCGCGGGCGGTCGGCCCGGCTGTCGGCACCGCCGCCGCGCCACTGGGCCAGGCGACCCTCCTCGCTCAGCACGTGCAGGCGGTGCTCGGTCGTCGTGCGCACCGGGCCGGGGCAGATCACCATCAGCTGGTCGCCGCGGCGCAGGCGGGTGCCGGGCTGCGGGACGAACGAGGTCTCGTCGCGCACGACGAGCGAGACACCGGCACCCTTCGGCAGCCTGAGCTCGAACAGCTCCATCCCGTGCAGCCGCGAGCCCGGCCCGACCCCGACGGTGAGCACCTGGGCGTCGATCGTCCCGAGCGGGGAGCTCTCGACCTCGAGGTCCTGCGGGGTGTCGGCCACCAGCCGGAGGCGTCGGGCCACCCGCGGGAGGATCGGGGCCTGCACGAGGGTGAAGACCACGACCAGGACGAAGACCAGCTCGAACAGGCCCTCGGAGCCGGGGACGCCCAGCTGCACCGGCACGGTGGCCAGGACGATCGGCACCGCCCCGCGCAGACCCGCCCACGACAGGAACGTCTGGTCGCGCCAGGAGTAGCCGAGCCAGCTCACCGAGGCGACCACCGACAGCGGGCGGGCGAGCAGCAGCAGCACCGTCCCGATGGCCAGGGCGGGCAGCACCTGCGCGAGCAGGCCGGACGGCGAGACCAGCAGGCCGAGCAGGACGAACAGCCCGATCTGGGCGATCCAGCCGAGTCCCTCGGCGAAGCCGCGGACGGTGGGCCGGTGCGGCAGGTCGGCGTTGCCCAGCACGAGCGCGGCGAGGTAGATGGCCAGGAACCCGGAGGTGTGCAGGACGTCGGCGGCGCCGTACGCGAGAGCGCAGAACGCCAGCACCGCGATCGGGTAGAGACCGGACGAGGGCAGGGCGACGCTGCGGAGCATCCGGGCGCCCAACCAGCCCAGGCCCAGCCCGATCACGGCCCCCCCGGCCAGCTCCGCGCCGGCCTCGAGCACCACGATCGCGGGGCTGTGGAGGTCGTGGCCGTCCGCCGCGGCGCTCAGGGCGACCACGAGGATGACGACCGGGGCGTCGTTGAAGCCCGACTCGGCCTCGAGCATGCCGGCCAACCTGCGCGGCAGCGGCACCACGCGCAGCACGGAGAAGACCGCCGCGGCGTCGGTGGAGGCGAGCACGGCGCCGAGCAGGAACGCCTGCACCCACTCCACCCCGAGCAGCAGGTGGGCGCCGACGGCGACCACGACCACCGACACCCCCGTGCCGACGGTGGCCAGCAGCCCGGCCGGCACGACCGCGGACCGGATCGTGGACCACCGGGTGGTCAGACCGCCCTCGGCGAGGATCACCGCGAGCGCCGCGTACCCGAGCACGGTGGTGAGCCCGAAGTTCTCGAAGGCGATGCCGAGCCCGCTCTCGCCGAGCAGGATCCCGAGCCCGAGGTAGAGCAGCAGGGAGGGCGTGCCGGTGCGGGTGGAGAGCCGGACCGCCCCGACCGCGAGCAGCAGGACGAGCGAGCCGCCGAGGAGGGCGACCCCCAGCTCGTCGACGTTCACGCGGTGGTCCTCCGCTGGGTGGTGGGCGGTCCGGCGGGGCCGAAGGGTCCGCGACTCGCGGCAGGTGGAGGGTGGGCGGTCCGCACAGTCTAGGTCGTTACGCTCGGTGGGTGCCTGGGCTCCGTCGCATCGCCTTCGCCGCCGTGGCGCTGCTGGTCGCGGTGGTCCTCGTCGTGGTCGTCACCGTCGTGGTCACCGTCCGCCGTCCGCTGCCGGACTGGTCGGGCGCGGTCGAGGTCCCCGGCCTGTCGGCCGACGTCGAGGTGCTGCGCGACGCGCGCGGCGTCCCCCAGATCTACGCCGACACCGCCGGCGACCTGTTCTACGCGCAGGGCTACGTCCACGCCCAGGACCGGTTCTTCGAGATGGACCTGCGCCGCCACATCACCGCCGGCCGGCTCTCGGAGCTGGTCGGCGAGAACGTCGACGCCCTGCAGGCCGACCGGGTCGTGCGCACCCTCGGTTGGCGCCGGATCGCCGAGCAGGAGCTGCCGCTGCTGGCGCCGAGCACCCGGGAGTACCTGGAGGCGTACGCCGACGGCGTCAACGCCTACGTGGGTGGCCGCTCGCCGGCCGACCTGTCGGCCGCGTACTCGGTGCTCGACCTCGCCGGCGACGTGCCCGAGATCGAGCCGTGGACCCCCGTCGACTCCCTGGCGTGGCTCAAGGCGATGGCGTGGGACCTGCGCAGCAACTACGACGAGGAGCTCGGCCGGGCGATCGCCTACGGCCGCGTCGGCGACGTCGCGCTGGTGAACACGCTCTACCCGCCGTACCCGGCCGACACCCACCTCCCGATCGTGCCCGGCGACGGCCCGGCCGGCGCCTCGCTGGCCGGTGCGCTGCGGGCGCAGGGCGACGTCGCGGCGGCGGACGCGGCGGCCGCCACGGCCCCGGTCACAGCCGACCCGGCGGCGGCCGCCGACACCCTGCGCGCGGTGCGGGCCGGACGGTCGGCGCTGGAGTCGGCCCAGGCCGCGCTCGACGCGGTGCCCGACCTGCTCGGCAGCGGCGACGGCGTCGGGTCGAACTCGTGGGTCGTGTCCGGCGCGCACACCGAGTCCGGACGCCCGCTGCTGGCCAACGACCCGCACCTGTCGCCGGGCATGCCGAGCATCTGGTACCAGGTGGGCCTGCACTGCACCCAGGTCGACGACGCCTGCCCGTTCGAGGTCGCGGGGTTCTCCTTCTCCGGCCTGCCGGGGGTGGTGATCGGCCACAACGCCGACATCGCGTGGGGGATGACGAACCTCGGTCCCGACGTCAGCGACTTCTTCCTCGAGGACGTCGCCGAGGACACCTACCTGCGCGACGGGCAGCAGGAGCAGATCGAGACCCGCGAGGAGACGATCCGGGTCGCGGGCGGCAACGACGTGCCGCTGACGGTGCGCTCCACCGTGCACGGACCCATCGTCTCCGACGTCCTGGACACCCTCGACGAGGCGGGAGGGCAGGCGCCCACCCCCGAACCGGCCCCGTTCAGCCCCGGCGGGTACGCCGTCTCGCTGTCCTGGACCGCCCTCACGCCCGGGCGGACCGCAGACGCGGTCTTCGCCCTCAACCAGGCCACCAACTGGGACGAGTTCCGTTCCGCGGCAGAGCTGTTCGAGGTGCCGTCGCAGAACCTGGTGTACGCCGACACCGACGGCAACATCGGCTACCAGGCGCCGGGGAAGATCCCGATCCGGCGTCCGGGGAGCGGCCTCGGCCAGGCCGACGGCACCTGGCCGCGTCCGGGCTGGAGCTCGGACTGGGACTGGCAGGGCTACATCCCGTTCCGCGACCTGCCGTCGGTGCGCAACCCCGACGAGGGCTTCGTCGTGGCCGCGAACCAGCAGGTGATCGGGGCCGCGTACGGGTACCGCCTCACGTCCGACTGGGACTACGGCTACCGCTCGCAGCGCATCCGCGACGTGCTCACCGAGAAGATCGCCGACGGCGAGAAGCTCGACGCGGCCGCCATGAACGAGCTGCAGACCGACACCACCAACGGCTTCGCCGACGCCCTCGTGCCGAGCCTGCTGGCGGCCCCGCCGGTCGACGGCGACAACGCCGCGACCCGTCAGTTCACCGCGGAGGCGGTGCAGCTGCTGCGCAGGTGGGACGGCAGCCAGCCCGCGACCCAGGGCCAGGACGACCCCCAGCACACCTCCGCCGCGGCCGCGTACTTCAACGCGGTCTGGAGCAACCTGCTGCGCCTGACCTTCCAGGACCAGCTGCCCGAGTCCATCCACCCCGACGGCGGGGGCCGCTGGTTCGAGGTGGTCACCGCCCTGCTGGCCGACAAGGACAGCCCCTGGTGGAACGACGCGACCACGCCGACCGTCACCGAGTCGCGCGACCAGGTGATCGGGCAGGCGCTCAAGGACGCTCGGCTCGAGCTCACCGCGAGCCTGGGCAAGGACCCGGCGAAGTGGGAGTGGGGCAAGCTGCACACCCTGCAGCTGGAGCAGGAGCCGCTCGGCGGCGAGAGCATCCCGGGCCCGGTGCGCACCCTGTTCAACTCCGGCACCTACCGGATGGGTGGTGGCTCCTCGATCGTCCTGGCCACCGGCTGGGACGCCTCCGAGCAGGGCTCGTACGTCGTCGACTGGGTGCCGTCGATGCGGATGGTGGTCGACCTCGACGACCTCGACCGCTCCACCTGGGTCGACCTCACCGGCGTCTCCGGCCACCCCTGGAGCGGCCACTACGGCGACCAGACCGACGCGTGGGCGTCCGGCGAGACCTTCCCGTGGCCGTTCGGCCGGCGGCAGGTCGAGAACGCGACCGAGGACACCCTCACCCTGAGACCGACGCCCCAGGGCGGCTAGCGGAGCGCGACCCAGCGCGACGGCGTCAGCACCGCGTCGACCTGCCGGTCGTGCGGCGCGGTCGGCACCTCGCCGGCCGCCAGCAGCTCGTCGTCGTGCACCACGGCCACCACCAGGGGTCCGTCCGGGTGCGGCGGCAGGTGGGCGAGCGCGCGGTCGTAGTAGCCGCCGCCCTGCCCGAGCCGCGCACCGTCGCGACCTGCCGCGAGGGCGGGGACGAGCGCCACGTCGTCGGGGCCGAGACGCAGGTCCGCCGTGCGCACCGCCCCCGCCGGGTCCGGCTCCGGCAGCCGCAGACCGCCGGGCAGCTCCCGTCCGAGGCGCAGCCGGCCGGTGTCCGCAGCCCAGACCAGCTCTCCAGGGCCGGCCACGACCGGTAGCAGCACCCGGATCCCGTTCTCCCGCAGACGGGCTCGCAGCGGTGCCAGGTCCGGCTCACCGGGCGTGGCCGCGTAGGCGAGCACCGTGCCCGTGCGCGCGTCGAGCAAGCGCCGTACCGCGGCACCTGCGGTGGCCGCTCGGTCCAGGCGGTGGGCGACCTCGGGGTCGCCCGCGGCGCCGGCGCGAGCACGACGCACGCGGTGCCGCAGCGCGTTCTTCGCGGCGGCCACGTGCTGCCGGTCGGGGTCGGCCATCTCGCCAGTGTGGGCCACGGGCCACCCGGATAGCCTGCGGGCATGAGCCAGCGACCCGTCCGCAAGGCCGTGATCCCCGTGGCGGGCCTCGGCACCCGCTTCCTGCCCGCCACCAAGGCCACCCCCAAGGAGATGCTGCCGGTCGTCGACAAGCCGGCGATCCAGTACGTCGTGGAGGAGGCCGTCGCGGCAGGACTCGACGACGTGCTGATGATCACCGGACGCAGCAAGCGCTCCCTCGAGGACCACTTCGACCACGCGGTCGAGCTCGAGATGGCGCTCAAGGACAAGGGCGACGAGGAGCGGCTGAGCCGGGTGCAGGAGTCCACGGCGCTCGGCGACATCCACTACGTGCGCCAGGGCAACCCGCGCGGCCTCGGGCACGCCGTGCTCTGCGCTCAGCGTCACGTCGGGTCCGAGCCGTTCGCGGTCCTGCTCGGCGACGACCTGATCGACCCGCGGGACCCGTTGCTGCAGAAGATGCTCGAGGTGCGGGCGGAGCACGGTGGCTCGGTGGTGGCGCTGCTCGAGGTACCGCACGAGCAGATCGGCATGTACGGCTGCGCGGCGCTGGACCCCGACGACTCCGACGGCGACGTCGTCCGCATCACCGACCTGGTCGAGAAGCCGGAGCCGCAGGACGCGCCGTCCGACCTCGCGATCATCGGGCGGTACGTGCTCGACCCGGCGGTGTTCGAGGTCCTCGAGCACACCGAGCCGGGTCGCGGCGGCGAGATCCAGCTCACCGACGCCCTCCAGGTGCTGGCCGGCACCGACCCCTTCAAGGGCGGCGGCGTGCGGGGCGTGGTGTTCCGGGGCCGTCGCTACGACACCGGCGACCGGCTCGACTACCTCAAGGCCGTCATCCGGATCGCCAGCGAGCGCGAGGACCTCGGTCCGGACCTGCGGAAGTGGTTGGGCGAGTTCGTGTCCGGGGGCTTCGACGCGTGAGCGTCCGAGTAGGCGGGGTGGGTCGATGAGGTCGGTCGACGACCACCTCGCGCTCGCGCTCGCCACGGTGCGGGTCGTCCCCGCGATCGACCTGGCGCTGTCGGACGCGCTCGACTGCGTCCTGGCCGCGCCTACCGAGTCGGCGGTCTCGCTCCCGGGCTTCGACAACTCCTCGATGGACGGCTACGCCGTGGTGGCGGCCGACCTGGACGGGGCGAGCGACGTCGCGCCGGTGGTCCTGCCCGTGGTCGGCGACCTGCCGGCCGGCGTGCGCCAGGTGCCCGCCATGTCGCAGGGCAGCGCCGTGCGGATCATGACGGGCGCCCCTGTGCCGCGGGGAGCCGACGCCGTCGTCCCGGTCGAGTGGACCGACGCCGGCACCGTCCGGGTCGGCATCCGACGCGCGCCCACGCAGGGCCAGAACATCCGGCGCGTCGGCGAGGACGTCGTCGCCGGGCAGCCGCTGGTGGCTGCGGGGACGCGGCTGACCGCCCGCCACCTCGGGCTGCTCGCCGCCACGGGGCACGACAGGGTGCGGGTGCACCCGCGCCCGCGGGTGGTCGTGATGTCCACGGGTAGCGAGCTGGTCGAGCCGGGCCGCTCCCTGCGCGACGGCCAGATCTTCGAGTCCAACTCCTACGCGCTGGCGGCTGCCGTCACCGACACCGGTGCGATCGCGTACCGGGCACCGCTGGTGGCCGACGACGCCCGCGCCTTCGTCGACGCGCTCGAGGACCAGACGATGCGGGCCGACGCGATCATCACCACCGGCGGGGTCAGCGCGGGCGCGTACGACACCGTCAAGGAGGTGCTGTCGCGCCTCGGGACGGTGACCTTCGCGAAGGTGGCCATGCAGCCGGGGATGCCGCAGGGCGTCGGTCGCGTGGGGGACCGCGAGCACGAGGACGGCGCCGCCGGTGTCCCGATCTTCACGCTCCCGGGCAACCCGGTGAGCGCCTACGTCTCGTTCGAGGTGTTCGTGCGTCCCGCCCTGCGCAAGATGATGGGCGAGAGCTCGCTGCACCGGCCGCTGGTGCGCGCCACGGCCACGCGGGGGTGGACCTCCCCGCCGGGCAAGCGGCAGTTCACCCGGGTCGTCGTCGAGGGTGCCGTGGGCGGCTTCAGCGTGAGACCGGTGGGCGGTCAGGGTTCGCACCTGGTGAACGACCTGTCGGTCGCCAACGGCCTCGCCGTCGTGCCCGAGGAGGTCACCGAGGTCTCCGCGGGCGACACCGTCCGCTGCATGCTGCTCGAACGGGGTCGACGATGAGACCCGCTGGGGGAGAAGAGGTCACGGGCGGGTCCGGGCTCACCCACGTCGACGCCGCCGGGCACGCGCGGATGGTCGACGTCAGCGCCAAGCCCGTCACGGCACGGGAGGCGACCGCGCGGGGCCGCGTTCTGTGCAGCCCGCAGGTGGTGGCGGCGCTGCGGTCGGGCACTGTGCCGAAGGGTGACGCCCTGGCCGTCGCCCGGATCGCCGGCATCCAGGCCGCCAAGCGCACACCCGAGCTGGTGCCGCTCGCCCACCCGGTGGCTGTGCACTCCGTCGAGGTCGTCGTCGACGTCGTCGACGACGGCGTCGAGATCGCGGCGACGGTGCGCACCGCCGACCGCACCGGCATCGAGATGGAGGCGCTGACCGCGGTGGCCGTCGCGGGCCTGACGGTGGTCGACATGGTCAAGGCCATCGACCGCGGCGCCCGGATCACCGACGTGCGCGTGGTGGCCAAGAGCGGAGGGCGGTCGGGTGACTGGCGGGAGTGAGAACGCCGGGCGGGCGCTCGTCGTCGTCGCGTCCACCCGGGCCGCGGCCGGCACGTACGAGGACCGGTCGGGGCCGGTGCTGGTGGAAGGCCTGCGCGCCATGGGTTTCCGGGTCGACGGGCCCGTCGTCGTCGCGGACGGCGAGCCGGTCGGCGACGCCCTGCATCAGGCGGTGGCGGACCGGTACGACGTGGTGCTGACGACCGGCGGCACGGGGCTGACGCCCAACGACCTGACCCCGGAGGTCACCCGTCCCGTGCTCGACCGCGAGATCCCGGGGCTGGCGGAGGCGATCCGCGCCGCGGGGACGGCCAAGGGCGTGCCGACCGCAGCGCTGTCCCGGGGGCTCGCGGGCGTCGCCGGCCGCACCCTGGTGGTCAACCTGCCCGGCTCCTCGGGCGGGTGCCGCGACGCCCTGGAGGTGCTCTCGCCCGTGCTCGCCCACGCCGTCAGCCAGGTGCGCGGGGGCGACCACCCGAGGCCGGCCTGACGTGCCCGAGGGGCAGACCTGGCCGCTGCGCCTGGAGGCCGACGACGTGGTGCTGCGCCCGCTCCGGCTGCGCGACGCCCGCGCCTGGCGGCGGCTGCGGTCCGACAACGCCGCCTGGCTCGCGCCGTGGGAGGCCACCAGCCCCGACCCGGACACGCCCCTGCGCGGGTTCGCCTCGATGGTCCGGCAGGGACACCGCTCCGCTCGCGAGGGCACGGCCCTCCCGCTGGCGATCGAGGTGGACGGGCGCCTCGCCGGTGTCGTGAGCCTGTCCGGCGTGGTGTGGGGGTCGCTGCGCGGGGGCTCGATCGGTTACTGGATCGATCGCTCGGTCGCCGGGCGCGGCATCGTCCCGACAGCCGTGGCGGCGCTCACCGACCACTGCTTCGACGTCGTCGGTCTGCACCGCGTGGAGATCAACATCCGCCCGGAGAACGTCGCGAGCCTGCGGGTCGTGGCCAAGCTCGGGTTCCGCGACGAGGGGCTGCGCCGCAGCTACCTGCACATCGACGGCGACTGGCGCGACCACCGCACCTTCGCCCTGACCGCCGGCGAGGTCCCGGGCGGCCTCCTGGCCCGGTGGCGGTCGCTGCAGGACGGCTGACGGCCCTCGTCCGGCCGAGTCACACCCGCCACTCGCGACACACCGTCCGTGCTCCCCGACCCCGGTGGCGTGTCGTCCTAGCGTTCGGGGTGTGGACAGCAGCGTCATCTTCCTGATCGTCATCGGGTTGTGGGCTGCCATCCTCGTCCCGCACTGGCTGCGCCGTCGCGAGCACCTGTCGCACTCGAGGTCGGTGGACCGCTTCTCCGCGGCGATGCGGGTGCTGGCCCGCCGACCGGCTCCCGAGGAGCTGCCCGACCGGCCCCGCGTCAGCACCTACGTGCTGACGCCGTCGCGCGAGCAGCGCGCGCTCGAGGCGGCCTCGTCCGACGACGACGACGTCCGGGTCGAGCCGGCGACGCCGCCCGCGCCGGTCGCCGGTCGTCGGCCGCGACGGCGGCTCGCCCGCGTCCTCGCCGCCCTGCTGCTGGTCTCGCTGCTCGCCGCCCCGGTGCTCGGCGCGCTGTCGGTGGCCGGCCTGCTCCTGCCCTGGGCCGCCGCGCCGGCGGTCGGCACCGCCCTGGTCCTCCTGGTCGCGCTGCGGACGTCCGCGCGACGCCGCCGCCGGCTCGCCACCACGGTCGTGCCCGTCGCCCACGTCGCGGTCGTCGCCCACCCGGCCGACGAGCTCGTTGACGACCGGGCTGAGGACGAGGTCCTGGTGCCCGTCGGGCGCGAGGAGCTCTTCGACGAGGCCGAGCACACGGCCCGCGAGGAGCAGGCCCGGATCCGGCGCCTGGCCGAGGAGGCCCTGCGCGCGGCCGACGTCCCGTACCGCGAGCCCGAGCCCGGCGAGTGGACCCCCGTCGCCGTCCCGCTCCCGGCGTACCTGCTCAAGCCGCACGCGCGTCCGGCCTGGCAGCCCGCGGCGCCGGCCGCGGCTCCCGCGCGACGGCACGACGTGGACGAGGACGACATCCCGCTGTACGCCCCGCCCTCGCGCCGCGCCGCCGGCGCCTGACCCCCGCCTTGCTCGCTCCACCCACACCCCATGGGGCTTGGGTTCAAGGGGTCGTTGCAACGCTTTAGCGCAGCGAGGTGTCGTGATGAGTGGTCGCAGGGCGTTGTTGCAGGATCGTCGGGTCTTCTGGGAGGCCATCGCCGAGGGGTTGTCGACGGTCCAGGCGGGTCGGCTGGTGGGCATCTGCGCGCCGCAGGCGGGTGAGTGGTTCAGTGATGCTGGCGGGATGTCACCGCTGGTGCTGGTCGAGCCGTCGTTGAGGTACCTGTCGTTGATCGAGCGGGAGGAGATCGCTGTCCTGCTCGCGGCCGGCTGCAGCGTGCGAGCGATCTCCCGGCAGCTCGGACGGGCGCCCTCGACGGTCAGTCGGGAGATCCACCGCAACAGCCGGCGCGCGTTGATCGGGCACTACTGGACCAATCGGTCCTCACCAGCGCGCGGGCGGGTCCCGCAGCATCTGCCGGACTACCGCGCGGTCCCGGCCCAGCAGCGGGCCGAGCGGATGGCCCGGCGCCCGAAGGTGGCCAAGCTCGCCGCGCACGAGCGGCTGCGCCGATACGTCCAGGACAAGCTGGTCGGGCGGCAGTGCTGGTCACCGGAGCAGATCGCGGCCCGGGTCCGGGTCGACTTCCCCGACGATGAACGGATGCGGATCAGTCACGAGGCGATCTACCAGTCCCTCTACGTTCAGGGCCGCGGCGCGCTGCGCAAGGAGCTGACGGTCTGCCTGCGCACCGGTCGGGCGGTGCGCAAGCCCCGCCGCCGTGCCGGTGCCCGCCGCACCCGGACGATCCCGGCCGAGCTGATGATCAGCCAGCGCCCGGCCGAGATCGCCGACCGCGCCGTGCCAGGGCACTGGGAGGGCGACCTGATCCTGGGCACCGCGGCCAGGTCCGCGATCGGGACCCTGGTCGAACGCAGCACCCGGTACGTGATGCTGCTGCACCTGCCCGGCGACCACGCCGCCGAGACCGTGCGCGAGGCGATCGCCGCGACGATCGTGGACCTGCCCGAGCACCTGCGCCGCTCCCTGACCTGGGACCAGGGCAGCGAACTGGCCCAGCACGCCCAGCTGCGGATCGACACCGACCTGGACATCTACTTCTGCGACCCGCACAGCCCCTGGCAACGCGGCAGCAACGAGAACACCAACGGGCTGCTGCGCCAGTACTTCCCGAAGGGCACCGACCTGGCCGTCCACGACCGCGACGCACTCGACCGCGTCGCCGCCGCCCTGAACGGGCGACCACGCAAGACCCTCTCCTGGCGCACCCCCGCCGAAGCCCTCAACGACCTACTCTCGGCACCACCACTACCAACCGTTGCGACGACCGGCTGAATCCGCCGGGCGACGGCGTGTGGGTGGCGCGAGCAACGCGGCCGGGCAGGACGAGCGAACCCGCACGCGGGGTTCCGATTTCAGCGGGTCGAAGGCCCGGTGCTAGCCTGGCTCCCGCTCTCCGTGGAGGGCATCCGGGGCTGTGGCGCAGCTGGTAGCGCACCTCGTTCGCATCGAGGGGGTCAGGGGTTCGAGTCCCCTCAGCTCCACCCAGGACGCACGAAGGCCCGGCTCAGGCCGGGCCTTCCGTGCGTCCGCTCCACGCGGCTCAGCGCGGGGACAGCACCACGACGGCGGTCTCGGTCGGACGCCGCTGGGCGAAGCCGTCGAGCCGGTGGTCGATCTCGCACCAGCGCTCCCACAGGCGCTCCCTCTCGTCACCGGTGGCCCGGTGCGCCACCACGTCGCGCGTGCCGTCGCGCAGCTGCACCCGCGCCTCGGGGTGGGCCTGCAGGTTGAGCCACCAGGCGGGCTCCGGAGCAGCCCAGCCGTTCATCGCGAGCGTCACCAGGTCGGGGCCGTCCTCGAGGTAGCCGAGGATGACCGAGCGCTCCTCGCCGCTGCGCCGTCCGACGACGGTCAGCCGCACCGTCCCCCAGCGTGCCGGTCGGGCCGGCCACAGCCCGCGCCGGCCGCGCGTGGCGGCGAAGACCGCCCGGTGCACCTTCCAGGCGCCGACCACGAACCACCGCGGCGGCACCCGGGGCGCCTTCTGTCCGGACACGGTGGACCTCCGCTCGACCGGCCCACGCCGTCCTGGCCGGGCACCCTGCCAACCTAGGCCGCCCGCGCGTCGTCACCGGCTCACCCCAGCGCACCGCCGGTCGTGGCGCGACCCACCCCGAGCCTCTCCGCGAGCGCGACGGCGTCGTAGGGCGCGTGCACCTTCGCGTCGTTGTCGAAGAACACCAGCACCTGCCGCACCCCCGGCGCCTCGCACCACCCGCGTACCCGGTCGGCCCAGCGGTCGAGCTCCTGGGGCCCGTACCCGCTGGTGTACAGCTCCTCGCCGCCGTGCAGCCGCACGTACACGTGGTCCGCGGTCACCTCGTCCAGCACCGGCCAGCGGCCCGCGCCGTCCGACACCACGACGGCGACGTCGTGCTCGCGGCACAGGGCGAAGAACTCCGCCGACCGGAACGACTCGTGCCGCACCTCCAGCGCGTGCCGCAGCGGACGGTCGGCCGACCCCGGAGCCGCACGGCGCCAGGGATCCTCACCGAACCGGTCGTGGACGCGGCCGGTTTCCGCACGGGCGAGCCGGGACGCCTCGGCGTGGGTGCGCGGCAGACGCCGGAAGAAGTCGTCCAGCACGCCCGGGTCGAAGGTCGTGCGGGCGGGCAGCTGCCACAGGAACGGACCGAGACGGTCGCCGAGCAGCAGCGGCCCGCTGGCGAAGAAGGTGGCGAGCGCCTCGTCCACGCCCCGCAGCCGCTTCATGTGGGTGACGAACCGCGAGCCCTTGACGGCGACCACGAACCCGGCCGGCGTCCGCGCCGCCCACGAGCGCCAGCTGCTCGGCCGTTGCAGCGAGTAGAACGACCCGTTGACCTCGACGCAGCCGACGCGCTCGGCGAGGTGCTCGAGCTCGAGCCGGTGCGGCAGGCCGCGCGGGTAGAAGTCGCCGCGCCAGCCGGCGTAGGTCCAGCCGGAGACACCGGTGCGGACGAGGACGGCCATGCCCGTCACCTACCCGCCTGCACCGCGCGCTACACCCAGCTCGGCAGCCACATCCGCATCTGCCACTGCTGGTACGGGATCGTCTCGCCGGTCCACACCGGCCAGAAGAACGCCGACACCAGGACGACCAGGACGACGAAGCCTCCGGCCAGCAGGGCGCCGGTGACTCGTCGGGACCGCGGCGCCCCGCGGGGCCCGAGCACGAGCCCCAGCACGTACGCCAGACCGAGCACGAGGAACGGCTCGAACGCGACCGCGTAGAACGAGTAGATGGTGCGCTCGGGGTACAGGAACCACGGCAGCCATCCGGCCGCGAACGCTCCGAGCAGCGCCCCGGCGCGCCAGTCGCGCCGCAGCAGCCAGCACACGAGCAGCACCGCCAGCGACAGCGCCCCGGCCCACCAGATCACGGGGTTGCCCACCGAGGTGATCGCCTCGGAGCAGGTGTCCACCGCGCAGCCGTGCTCGCCGCGCTTCGGGCTCTCGTAGAAGAACGAGGTGGGCCGGCTCTGGAACACCCAGGCCCACGGCTTGGCCTCGTAGGGGTGGTCCGACGCCAGTCCGGTGTGGAACGCCAGCATGTCGGCGTGGTAGTGCCACAAGGAGCGAAGGACCCCGGGAACGGCTGTGTCGGAGGGGTTCTCGGCTGCCCAGTTGCGGTAGTACCCGCGGTCGGAGGCGATCCAGCCGGTCCAGGTGAGCACGTAGACCACGACCATGACGGGCAGCATCGTCAGCGCCGCGGGGATGCCGTCGCGCAGCACGGCCGCGCCCCACGGGGCGCGCACCCCGGCCGCGCGCCGCGCGCCCAGGTCCCACAGCACGGTCATCAGGCAGAACGCCGCGGCGAAGTACAGGCCCGACCACTTCACGCCGACCGCGAGCCCCAGGCAGACCGCCGCCGCCAGCCGCAGCGGCCGCAGCCCGAGCCACGGCCCGAGCGCGCCGAGCCGTCCCCGGTCGCGGGCGGTCGCCACCGCCGCAGCGAGCCTGGTCCGTGAGCGCTCCCGGTCCAGCACGAGCAGCGAGAAGGCGCACAGCACCCAGAACGCCAGGAAGATGTCGAGCAGGCTGGTGCGGCTGTGCACGAGGTGGTGGCCGTCCACGGCCAGCAGCAGCCCGGCGGTCGACCCGAGCAGGGTCGAGCCGAGCAGGCGTCGGCCGGTGCGGGCGATGATCAGCACCATCAGCGTGCCGATCACCGCCGCGGCGAACCGCCAGCCGAACGAGGAGTCGATCCCGAACAACCACTCCCCGGCGGCGATCATCCACTTGCCGACCGGAGGGTGCACCGCGCGGTCGCCGGCGTCGAGGTAGATCTCGGTGTTGCCGATGGTGAACTGGGCGTCGGACTCCTTCGGCCACTGGTTCTCGTAGCCGTTCTGCCACAGCGTGTACGCCTGCTTGACGTAGTACGTCTCGTCGAACACGAGCTTGTGCGGGTGCTGAAGGTGCCAGAACCGCATCACCCCGGCGAGCAGCGTGACGAGCAGCGGCCCCACCCAGCCCCACAGCCGGTCGGACGGCACGCGACCCAGCAGGTGCCGGCGCAGGCGTCCCTCGCCGGTGCCGAGCCGGGACGGGCCGGGGTCGGCAGCCTCGCCGTCGGAGCCTGCGGGGCGGCGCACGTCGACCACCCCGTGTGCGCTCACCCGGGCATCGTAGGTCGCCGGCCCACCCCTGACCACGGACGGGCCGCGTCCGGAGGCGGCGGGTGCTGGGAGGATCGCAGCATGACGGTCGCCGACCCCACCCCGACCGGCCGGCTCGTCCTCGCGGCCACGCCCATCGGCGACCCGTCCGACGCCCCCGCGCGCCTCGCCGCGCTCCTGGCCGAGGCCGACGTCGTGGCGGCCGAGGACACCCGCCGCCTGCGCCGGCTGACCGCCGCGCTCGGGATCACGCCGTCCGGACGCGTGGTGAGCCACCACGAGCACAACGAGGCGACCTCAACCCCGGAGCTCGTGACGATGGCGCTGGCGGGAGCGACGGTCGCCCTCGTCACCGACGCCGGCATGCCGTCGGTGAGCGACCCGGGCTACCGGCTCACCCGCGCGATGGTCCACGCCGGCGTCCTGGTGACGACGGTCCCCGGGCCGTCGGCCGCGCTCGCCGCGCTGGCGGTGAGCGGTCTGCCGACCGACCGGTTCTGCTTCGAGGGGTTCCTGCCACGGAAGGGCGGCCAGCGCGCCCGCGCGCTCTCTTCGCTGGCGGACGAGCGCCGCACGATGGTCTTCTTCGAGGCGCCGCACCGCTGCGCCCAGGCGCTCGAGGCGATGGCGGCGGCGTTCGGACCGGACCGGCCCGCCGCGCTGTGCCGCGAGCTGACCAAGACCTACGAGGAGGTGGTGAGAGGGACCCTCGCCGAGCTCACCAGGTGGGCGCGGGAACGCGAGGTGCGCGGCGAGGTGAGCCTGGTGGTCGCCGGGGCCGACCCCGCCGACGTCGACCCCGAGGAGCTCGTGGCCGAGGTGCGGCGCCGGGTCGCAGCCGGCGAGCGGCTCAAGGACGCCGCCAAGGCCGTGGCCGGCGCGCACGGCGTCCCGGCCCGTGGTCTGTACGACGCCGCGGTGCGGGCCTCTCACTAACCTGGAGCGATGGAGTTCCGCCGGATCACGGGTCTGCCGCCGTACGTCTTCACGATCATCGACGGGCTGAAGACCGAGGCCCGTCGGGCCGGTCGCGACGTCGTCGACCTCGGGTTCGGCAACCCCGACATCCCCTCGCCGGCGATCGCCGTCGACAAGCTGTCCGAGGCCGCGCACAACACCCGCAACCACCGGTACTCCTCCAGCCGCGGCATCCCGAAGCTGCGCCAGGCCGTGACCGGTCTCTACCGGCGCCGGTTCGGCGTCGAGCTCGACCCCGACACCGAGGTGATCTCGACGATCGGCGCCAAGGAGGGCTTCAGCCACCTGATGTGGGTGCTGCTGCAGTCGGGCGACGCCGCCCTCGTCCCCTCGCCGTCGTACCCGATCCACATCTGGGGTCCGTACTTCGCGGGGGCCGACGCGCGGCAGGTGGCGATCGGCCCGAAGCCCGACGGCAGCGGCGACGAGGACTACGTCAGCAACGTGATGGAGGCCTGGGAGTACGGCTGGCCCAAGCCGCGGGTGGTCGTGCTGTCGTTCCCCCACAACCCCACCACCACGACCGTCGAGCTCGCCGACCTGCAGCGGCTGGTCGACTGGGCGCGCGAGCGCGACGTGGTCCTGGTCCACGACTTCGCCTACGCCGAGACCGCTTTCGATGGCTGGCTGCCGCCGTCGATCCTGCAGTGCGAGGGCGCCAAGGAGGTCGCGGTCGAGCTCTACTCGATGACCAAGTCGTTCTCGATGGCCGGGTGGCGGGTCGCCTTCATGGTGGGCAACCCCGAGGTCGTGCAGGCGCTGGCCAAGCTGAAGAGCTACCTCGACTACGGCACGTTCCAGCCGATCCAGATCGCCGCCACCGTCACGCTCGACGAGGCCGTCGACTACCCGCTGGAGGTCAACGAGGTCTACCAGCGCCGCCGCGACGCGCTCTGGGACGGGCTGCAGCGCATCGGGTGGGACATCCCCAAGCCGCGCGGGACGATGTTCGCCTGGGCGCGCATCCCCGAGCCGTACCGGCACCTCGGGTCGATCGACTTCGCCACCAAGCTGGTGCGCGAGTGCGACGTCGCGGTCTCGCCCGGCGTCGGCTTCGGCCCGCAGGGCGACGGCTTCGTGCGGTTCGCGCTGATCGAGAACGAGCACCGGATCGCCCAGGCGGCCCGGTCGCTGCGCAAGGGGCTGCCGGAGCTGCGCTGAGTGGCGTGCAGCGGCGCGTCCTACGGGAGGATCGCGCCGAACCGCGGGACATCTGCGGACGGTCTGCACTAGCGTTGAACGACCGGACGGGTGGTCCGGTGGTGCGGAGTGCAATGGCCGGGACCGTGTGGGACCTCCTCGGTCGCCGCGCGCCCACCCTCGATCCCGACGAGCCGCCGTCGGGTGGAGGCTTCGGCCGCGCCGCCGAGCTCGTCGGGGCGTTCTCGCTGCTCGGCGGTCTGATCGGCTCGGTCAACCTCTTCGTCGACGGCGTGCTCCGCCCCGGCGGGTGGACGCTCCTGTACGCCGCGGTGATGGCGGGGCTGGTGCTGCTCGGCGGGTGCATCCTCGTGCTCCGCCGGCTCGCGCTGGCGCTGATGCCCGTGGTCGTGGCGAACGGCCACCTCATCTACCTCGTCGTGGTGCTGTGCGTCGTCGACGCCGCCAAGTACGCGACGCCGGTGATGCTGTTGTTCAGCGTGGTCACCGGGGCGTTCGTCCTGAAGCCGCGCGCCTTCGGGTTGAACAACGTGCTGCTGGTGCCGGTGCTGGCGATCACGCTCGCGCCGCGCTACCCCGACGAGCCGCTCGGGCTCGCGGTCCAGGTGGCGGTGCACTCCGCGATCCTCGTCATCACCGCGCTGGCCGTGTTCCTCCTGCGCCGGCGGGCCGAGGAGCTGCTGGCCCGCACGTGGGAGCTCTCCCGCACCGACGAGCTCACCGGCCTGCCGAACCGTCGCCAGCTGAGCGAGCAGGCGGCGTCCCTGGTCGGTCGGGCGCGGCGCAGCGGTGCGATGATCGCCGTCCTGGTCCTCGACATCGACCGGTTCAAGGCGGTCAACGACGAGCACGGTCACACCGTCGGCGACGACGTGCTGCGTGCGGTCGGCGCCTCCCTGCGCGAAGCCGTCCGCGCCGACGAGCTGGCCGTGCGCACCGGCGGGGAGGAGATGGTCGTGGTGGCCGGCGTCCCGGACCTCGTGCAGGCGACGCACCTCGCCCAGCGTCTCCAGCAGGCGGTTCGCAGCAGCAGCAGCCCCGTGCCCGTCACCTGCTCGCTCGGCCTGGCCGTCGACCACCCGCCCGCAACGGTCGACGCCGCCTCCTGGCTCTGGCACCGGGTGGGCGTGGCCGACGGCGCCATGTACCGCGCGAAGCGCGAAGGGCGCGACCGCCTGGTGGTGGCCGACGTCCTCAGCGGTGCCGGCCGCCTCGACGGCACCGCCTGACCGATTCCTCGACGTATCGACAGTCGATCGCTCGTCCTGCGACCGTGCGCATATCGATGAACGATGAGGACATCCGCGGCCGGACCGAGCGGACCTACCTCGGGCAGGGCGGTTTCCGGTGGGTGGGACGGCTGCTCACGTGGTCGGCGTCGTGGTCGTCGGCCTGCTCGTCCTGGCCGAGGCGTTCCGCCGCGGGGAGCAGCTGGCCGTCGACGTCGAGGGCCTGGTGTGACGCCGGCCGGGACGCCCGACGAGCCGCACCGCGTGGTGTGCCACCTCGACACCCTCCTCGCCGACCGCGGCATGAGCCTCACCGAGCTGGCCGAGCGCGTCGGGGTGACGGTGGTGAACCTGTCGGTGATGAAGAACGACAGGGCCGAGGCCGTCCGCTACCCCACCCTCACGGCGATCTGCGACGTCCTCGCCTGCCAGCCCGGCGACGTCCTGTCGGCGCGGCCCCGGCGGCGAGCGGGCGGCAACCGGCTGGACGCCGCTCACTAGGCTTGCCGGCATGACCCACGTCCTGTCCGCCGTCGCCTGGCCGTACGCCAACGGTCCGCGCCACATCGGCCACGTCGCCGGTTTCGGCGTGCCCTCGGACGTGTTCAGCCGGTACATGCGGATGGCGGGTCACGACGTGCTGATGGTGTCGGGCACGGACGAGCACGGCACGCCGATCCTCGTCCAGGCCGACAAGGAGGGGGTGTCGGCGCGCGAGCTGGCCGACACCAACAACGCGGTCGTCGTCGGCGACCTCGTCGGTCTCGGGCTCTCCTACGACCTGTTCACGCGCACGACCACGGGCAACCACTACGAGGTCGTGCAGGAGATGTTCCGCACGGTGCGCGACAACGGGTACATGGTCGAGCAGACCACCCAGGGCGCCATCTCGCCGTCGACCGGGCGCACCCTGCCCGACCGCTACATCGAGGGCACCTGCCCGATCTGCGGCTACGGCGAGGCCCGCGGCGACCAGTGCGACAACTGCGGCAACCAGCTCGACGCCACCGACCTGATCGACCCGCGCAGCAAGATCAACGGGGAGACGCCGGAGTTCATCGAGACCCAGCACTACCTGCTCGACCTGCCGGCGCTCGCGGACGCCCTCCACGAGTGGCTCGACGGGCGGGAGGCGTCCGGCACCTGGCGGCCGAACGTGATCCGGTTCAGCAAGAACATCCTCGACGACATCCGCCCGCGGGCGATGACGCGCGACATCGACTGGGGCATCCCGGTGCCGGGCTGGGAGGACCAGCCCACCAAGCGGCTCTACGTCTGGTTCGACGCCGTCGTCGGCTACCTGTCGGCCACCGTCGAGTGGGCCCGCCGGCAGGGGACGCCGGAGCGCTGGCGCGAGTGGTGGAACGACCCCGACGCCCTGGCCTACTACTTCATGGGCAAGGACAACATCGTCTTCCACTCCCAGATCTGGCCGGCCGAGCTGCTCGCCTACAACGGCCAGGGGTCGCGCGGCGGTGAGCCGGGCACCTTCGGCGTGCTCAACCTGCCCACCGAGGTCGTCTCGTCGGAGTTCCTCACGATGGGCGACCAGCAGTTCTCCTCCAGCCGCGGGCACGTGCTCTTCGTCGGGGACTTCCTCGACCGCTACGGCCCGGACGCCCTGCGTTACTACATCTGCGCCGCCGGCCCGGAGACCTCCGACGCCGCGTTCACCTGGGGCGAGTTCGTCACCCGCAACAACTCCGAGCTGGTGGCGGGCTGGGGCAACCTGGTCAACCGCACGGCGACGATGGTGGCGAAGAGCTTCGGCGAGATCCCGGCCGCCGGCCCGCTCGAGCCGGTCGACGACGACGTGATCGCCTCCGTCCGTTCGGGTTTCACGTCCGTTGGCGACCTCATCGGCCGGCACCGGCTGCGCGCCGCGATCGCCGAGGCGATGCGCGTCGTGGGCGAGGTGAACAAGTACCTCACCGCCACCGAGCCCTACAAGATGAAGGACGAGTCGCAGCGCGAGCGGCTCGGCACCGTGCTGCACGTGGCGGTGCAGTGCGTCAGCGACTGCAACCTGCTGCTCGCGCCGTTCCTGCCGCACGCGGCCAACGCCGTGCACCGCACCCTGGGCGGCGAGGGCGACCTGGTGCCCATGCCGGTGGTCGAGCAGGTCGACGAGCTCGACCCGGGCTCGGGCGCCGGCCTGACGACCTACCCCGTCATCACCGGCGCGTACGCGTCCACCCCGCGGTGGGAGAGCCGTCCGGTCGTGGCGGGCACCCCGGTCGTGAAGCCGGCACCGCTGTTCCGCAAGCTCGACCCCGCGGTCACCGACGACCGCGGCTGGCCGGGCTGACGCGTCCGTGGCCGAACGTCAGCAACGCGCCGACGCGCGCGTGCGGCCGCCGCTGCCCGAGCCGCTGCCCGTGGTGGGCGGCGGCGTGGTCGACGACCACACCCACCTCGACCACGAGGCGTCGGACGACGTGGTGCGCGCGCTGCTGCTCGCCGCCGAGCGCGCCGGTGTGCCGCGCTCGGTGCAGATCGGCTGCGAGCTCGAGTCGGCCCGGTGGACCCTCGGTGCCGTCGAGCGGTTCCCGCAGCTGCTCGGCGGCGTGGCGATCCACCCCAACGAGGCGCCGCGGCTCGCGGCGTCCGGCGACCTCGACGACGCGCTGACCGAGATCGAGGAGCTGGCCCGGCACCCCCGGGTGCGGGTCGTCGGCGAGACCGGGCTCGACGCGTTCCGCACCGACCACGACGACGCGGGTGCAGCCGCCGCCCAGGAGGGCTCGTTCCGTGCGCACGTCGAGATGGCGAAGCGGCTCGGCAAGGTGCTGCAGATCCACGACCGCGACACCCACGCCGACGTGCTGCGCGTGCTGGCCGAGGAGGGGGCGCCCGAGCGCACCGTCTTCCACTGCTTCTCCGGCGACGCCGAGATGGCCCGGTTCTGCGCCGCACAGGGCTGGTACCTGTCGTTCGCGGGCGTGCTGACGTTCAAGAACGCCGGGCCGCTGCGGGAGGCCTTGAGGGCGGTGCCGCTGGAGCAGGTGCAGGTCGAGACCGACGCGCCGTACCTGACCCCGGTGCCGTACCGCGGCCGTCCCAACGCGGGCTACCTCGTCCCGATCACGGTGCGGGCCGTCGCCGAGGTGGTGCAGCGTCCGCTGGAGGAGGTCTGCGGGGTGCTGGCGAGCACGAGCGAGTCCCTCTACGGCCCCTGGTGACGGACGAGCGCCGGGCGCAGTCGTCCTCGGCGGGCCGAGCCGGTCTCCTGCGAGGTGCCGCCCTCGCTGGTCGCTAGCCTTCCCCGCATCCGGCCGGTGCCGCCGGGACGAGACGGAGGACCGGGATGCTGCAGCGGGTCTGGTCGTGGCCGGTGACGGCGGCGCTGGACGTCCTGGCGATCGGCCTCGCCCACGGCGTCGCCGGCTACCTGGCGCACCGGCTGCCGCCCGAGGCGCTGGCGCACGACGGCTGGCTCCTGCGTCCGCGAGCGTTCGAGCAGCAGGGGCGTGCCTACCGTCGGGTCCGCATCGACCGGTGGAAGCACCGCGTCCCCGAGGCGGGCGCGCTGTTCCCCGGCGGCGTCAGCAAGCGCCACCTGCGCCCCGGTGACGACGGGCTGCGGGACCTCGTCCGCGAGACCCGCAGGGCCGAGCTGGCGCACTGGGGCACCCTCGCGTGCGGCCCGGTGTTCGCGATGTGGAACCCGCCGCTGCCCGCGGCGGCGCTCCTGCTCTACGCGGTGGGCGCGAACGCACCCTTCATCGCGATCCAGCGCTACAACCGCCTGCGCGCGCAGGCGCTGCTGGCGCGTCGGAGGGCGCCGGTCACCACGACGGGGTGAGACGCGGACGCCTGCGCGTGCGCGGCGCCGACGAGCCGGCCGGGTCTGGTGCGGACGCACCCTCTGCCCGGATCGATTTCACCCCTGGTCTCGATTCGGTTACGGTGGGCCGGTTGGCCGGGGTCGGGGAAGCCTCGGGCAACGGCATCCGACGCTGCGTCGGACCGCCTCGGACGCGCTCGTCGGCGAGCCCGGGAGCGGCCCGCTCGACGCCGCGTCCGTCGTCACGTGAGCCGTTCGGGGACGCTCGTGGGCGTCGCCCTGCCGTTCGCCCGTGACCGATGCCCGGAGAGCTCGACGTCAGGAATCCTGTGTTCTCTCTCCCGTCCGGACGCGTCGCCCGCATCGTGGGTCAAGCCGCCGTCCTGTCCGTCCTCGTGGGCGGCACCGCCGCGTACGCGGCGAACGACTCCACCGTGCAGCTCACCGTCGACGGCAAGACCTCCGAGGTCAGCGCGTTCGGCAGCACCTCCGTCGAGGAGGTCCTGGCCAAGGCCGACGTCGAGGTGGGCGAGCGCGACCTGGTCGCCCCGTCCCTCGACACCGAGGTCGGTGACGGCAGCGAGGTCGTCGTCCAGTACGCGCGCAAGCTCGTCGTCGTGGTCGACGGCGAGGAGAAGACCTACTGGACCACCGCGCTGACCGTCGACGAGGCGCTCGAGGACCTCGACATCCGCGCCGACGGCGCCTGGATGTCGTCCTCCCGCTCCTCCCGGCTCTCCCGCTCCGGCCTCGAGCTGGAGCTGTTCACCCCGAAGGACGTCACCGTCGTCGTCGACGGCGAGACCCGCGCCGTGACCTCCACCGCGCGCGACGTCACCGCCCTGCTCGACGAGCTCGGTGTGGTGCTCGACGCCGACGACACCACCAAGGTCCCGGGCTCCGTCCCGCTGGCCGACGGCCTCGTCGTCGACGTCGACCGGGTCTCCACCGACTACGTCACGGAGACCGTCACGGTCCCGCCGCCGGTGCAGGAGACCAGGACCGACGCGTTGTACGCGGGCGAGAAGAAGGTCGTCGAGGCGGGTACGCCCGGCACCGTGGTCGAGACCTGGCGGGTGACCACCGTCGACGGCGCGGTGATCGTCAAGCGCAAGGCCAGCAGCAAGCAGACCGTGGCGCCCACGCCGAAGGTCGTCCAGGTCGGCACCAAGGCCCGACCGAGCTCGTCCGGCGGCAGCTCGCCCGCCGTCCCCACCGGCAGCGTGTGGGACCGACTCGCGCAGTGCGAGTCCGGCGGCAACTGGTCGATCAACACGGGCAACGGCTACTACGGCGGCCTGCAGTTCAACCTCGGCACCTGGGAGGCCTACGGCGGCACCGGTTACCCGCACCAGAACTCGCGGGAGACCCAGATCGCCGTGGCGACCCGGCTGCACGACGCCCGCGGGTTCAACCCGTGGCCGGCCTGCGCCGACAAGCTCGGCCTGCGCTGAGCGAGCACACCACCCCTGACGGCCTGCTGGGTCCCGGAGAGATCCGGGACCTGGCGGGCCGTCTCGGCGTCCGGCCGACAAAGACCCTCGGGCAGAACTTCGTCGTCGACGCCAACACGGTGCGCTCGATCGTGCGTCGCTCGGGAGTGGGTGCCGACGACGTCGTGGTGGAGGTGGGCCCGGGTCTCGGCTCGCTGACCCTCGGCCTGCTCGAGGTCTGCCGTTCGGTCGTCGCGGTCGAGATCGACCCCGTGCTGGCTTCCGAGCTGCCCACCACGGTGCGTACGCGCCGCCCGGACCTGGCCGACGCGCTCACGGTGGTGGCCGCGGACGCGCTCGACGTCACCGAGCTCCCCGGGCCCGAGCCGACGGCACTGGTGGCCAACCTGCCCTACAACGTCGCCGTGCCCGTGCTGCTGTCGTTCCTCGAGCGGTTCCCGTCGCTGCGCACGGCCCTGGTGATGGTCCAGTCCGAGGTCGCCGACCGGCTCGCCGCCGGGCCCGGCAGCCGCACCTACGGCGTCCCGTCGGTCAAGGCCGCGTGGTGGGCAGAGGTCACCCGCGCGGGCGCCGTCGGCCGGTCGGTGTTCTGGCCGGTGCCCAACGTCGAGTCCGCGCTCGTGCGGCTCGTCGGACGGCCGGCGCCGCCGTCGACCGTTCCCCGCGAGGAGGTCTTCGCCGTGGTCGACGCCGCCTTCGCCCAGCGGCGGAAGACGCTGCGGGCCGCCCTGGCCCGCTGGGCCGGCAGCCCCGCCGACGCCGAGACCGCCCTGCGCGCAGCGGGTGTCGACCCGCAGGCGCGCGGCGAGACGCTCACCGTCGAGCAGTTCGCGGCGATCGCGGGTGCGCGACCCCGGGGATGACCCCCTAGGTTTGGGACGTGGAGGCCTCGACGTGACCGCCGTCGCGGACGTGCACGTCCGGGTGCCGGCGAAGGTGAACCTGGCGCTGTCCGTGGGCCCGCCCGGTGACGACGGCTTCCACGAGCTCGCCACCGTGTTCCAGGCCGTCTCGCTGTACGACGACCTGGTCGCCGCCCCCGCCGACGACATCGTCGTCGAGGTCGTGGGCGCCGGCGCCGACCAGGTACCCACCGACGGCACCAACCTCGCGGTGCGCGCGGCCCGCCTGCTCGCCGACCGCGCCGGCGTCTCCGAGGGCGTCTCGCTGCGGGTCACCAAGCGGATCCCCGTCGCCGGCGGCATGGCCGGCGGTTCCGCCGACGCCGCCGCCGCGCTGCTGGCCTGCGACGCGCTCTGGCGCACCGGCCTGGCCCGCGACGAGCTGCGCGAGCTGTGCGGCGAGCTCGGCTCGGACGTCCCGTTCTCCCTGGTGGGCGGCACCGCCGTCGGCACCGGCCGCGGCGACCAGGTGACCCCCGCCCTGGCCCGCGGCGAGTACCACTGGGTGCTGGCCCTGGCCGAGGAGGGACTGTCGACCCCTGCGGTGTACGCGGAGTGCGACCGGCTCCGCGAGGGCCGCGCCGTGCCCGTGCCGCAGGTGCAGCCGGCGGTGATGCAGGCGCTGCGCACCGGCGACGCCGTCGCGCTCGGCCGCGCGCTGCACAACGACCTGCAGCCCGCCGCCCTCAGCCTGGCCCCGCACCTCGAGCGCACCCTCGAGGTGGGCCGGGGCGAGCAGGCGCTCGGGGCGGTGGTCTCCGGCTCCGGCCCCACCGTCGCGTTCCTCGTCCCCGACGCCGAGGCGGGCATCGACCTCGCCGTCGCGCTCTCGGCGTCCGGCACCTGCAGCTCGGTGCTGCGCGCCTCCGGCCCCGTCGCCGGCGCCCGCCTGGTCGAGCCCGTCGTCCACCGCTGAGGCAGGGCTGCCCGACCGTCGCGAGCCTCGGGAACGGTGCGGGGAGCTCGTGGGGCCGGGGCCCTGCGAGGATGGGCACCGCCATGGCCCACCTGCTGAACGCCGAGAACGCGACCGTCGTGCTCGCCGCCCGCACCGTCCTGGACGCCGTGTCCCTCGGCCTCGACGACGGCGACCGGGTCGGCGTCGTGGGTCGCAACGGCGACGGCAAGACCACGCTGCTGCGCACCCTGATGAAGCGGCAGGAGCTGGACGGCGGGCGGGTGACGCACAGCCGCGGACTGCGGGTCGGCTACCTCGACCAGGTCGACCTCGAGCCCGGCGGCACGGTGCTCGAGAACGTGCTCGGGCCGCAGCGGCTCGCGTCGGGCACCCACACCTGGGCGGGCGACCCGGCGGTGCGCGCGGTGCTCACCGGCCTGCTGTCCGACATCGAGGTCGCCGTGCCCGGCGGTTACGACGCGCCGGTCTCCGAGCTGTCGGGCGGGCAGCGGCGCCGGGTCGCGCTCGCGGCGGTGCTGCTCGGCGAGCACGACCTGCTCGTGCTCGACGAGCCCACCAACCACCTCGACGTCGAGGGCGTCGACTGGCTGGCCACCCACCTGCGCACCCGCTGGCCCGCCGGCCGCGGCGCGCTGCTGGTGGTGACCCACGACCGCTGGTTCCTCGACGCCGTGTGCACCGCCACCTGGGAGGTGCACGACGGCGTCGTCGACGCCTACGAGGGCGGCTACGCGGCGTACGTGCTGGCGCGGGCCGAGCGGCAACGGGTCGCGACGGTCACCAACGAGCGGCGCGAGAACCTGCTGCGCAAGGAGCTCGCCTGGCTGCGGCGCGGCCCGCCGGCCCGCACGTCCAAGCCCAAGTTCCGGATGGACGCCGCCGCGGCGCTCGTCGCCGACGAGCCGCCGCCGCGCGACTCGGTGGAGCTGTTGGCCACCGCCTCGGCCCGGCTCGGCAAGGACGTCGTCGACCTCGAGGGCGTCACCTTCGCCGTCGGCACCGGGGACGCGCGGCGCACGCTGCTGACCGACGTGACCTGGCGGCTGGCACCGGGCGACCGGGTGGGCGTGGTCGGCGTCAACGGCTCCGGGAAGACGACGGTGCTGCGGTTGCTAGCCGGCCAGGTCGTCCCGGACGGGGGGCGCGTACGGCGCGGCAGCACCGTGCGGATGGGGGTCCTGACACAGCACCTCCGCGAGCTCGACGAGATCGGCCACCTGCGAGTGGTCGAGGCCGTGCAGCGCGACCAGGGTTCGGTGCAGGTCGGTGGCAAGGAGGTCAGCGCCAGCCAGCTCGTGGAGCGTCTGGGCTTCACCGGGGAGCGCGCCTGGACGCCCGTCGCCGACCTCTCGGGCGGGGAGCGACGACGGCTCGCTCTGGTGAGACTCCTTGTGCACGAACCGAACGTACTGCTGCTCGACGAGCCCACCAACGACCTCGACACCGACACGCTGACCGCGCTGGAGGACGTGCTCGACGGCTGGGCGGGCACGCTCGTCGTGGTCTCTCACGACCGGTACCTGCTGGAGCGCGTGTGCGACCGGCAGGTGGCCATGCTCGGCGACGGGCGGATCCGCGACCTGCCCGGCGGGGTCGAGGAGTACCTGTCGCTGCGGGCGGCGGGAGCGGCCCCGACGCCGGCACCGGCGGGTGCTGGGGGCCGGCCCGCGGGAGCGGTGCCGCCGACCTCGAGCGCGGCGGAGAGCCGCGCGGCCCGCAAGGAGCTGGCGCGCCTCGAGCGTGCGATCGAGAAGGTGTCCACACGAGAAGCACGTATCCACGACGAGATGGCCGCTGCCGCAACCGATCACGAGCGGGTCCTCGGTCTCGACCAGGAGCTGCGCGCGCTCCTGGCCGAGAAGGAGTCGCTCGAGGAGGCCTGGCTCCTCGCGGCGGAGGAGGCAGGCTGACCACTCCGTGGCTCGCTCGCCGGTCTCAGGCGCGGGCCACGAAGTAGGCGTTGAAGGGGTCGTCGTCGAGGTCGACCACCCGCACCTGGTGGAACCCGGCCTCGCCCAGCATCTGCTCGGCGAGCTGCACGCCCCACACCGTGCCGAGCCCGTCGCCGCCCTGCCCCAGCGACACCGACATGCAGTGGGTCACCGACGCCGCGTACAGGAACGATGCCCAGGGCAGGTCGAGGTTGTCCTCGAGCCGGCTGCTCGCCCTGACGTCGACCATGAGGAACGTCCCGCCCGGACGCAGGCTCCGGCGCACGTTCTCGAGCACCGTGGCCGGGTGCGCCTGGTCGTGCACCGCGTCGAAGGCGGTGACGAGGTCGTAGGCCTGCTCGGCCGGTGCCGAGGCCACGTCGCACGCGACGAAGGCGGCGTTGGCCAGCCCCCAGGCGGCCGCCTCGACGCGAGCGGCAGCCAGCGCCTCCTCGGACAGGTCGAACCCGGTGAACCGGCTCGCCGGGAACTCGCGGGCGAGCAGGTTGATGGCGTGCCCCTCGCCGCAGCCGATGTCGGCGACGTCGATCCCTGCCCGCAGGGCGTCGGTGAGGCCGGTCAGCGGCACGATGCTGTCGACCAGCGAGGCGTCGTTGACGGCGGCGCTCTCGGCGGCCTGCAGCTCGTGGAAGCCGGGGTAGTCGTCGTAACCGAGTCCGCCTCCGGTGCGGAACTTCTCGACGAGCTTCGGCACGGCCTGCGCGATCACGACGACGAAGGACATCGTCCTGGCCAGGTTGTCGACGCCGGTGCCTGTGACGAACGGGGCGTGGTCCGGTGACAGCGCGTACCGCCGGCTCGCCGGGTCGTAGGTGACGAGCCCGGCCGTGGTGACCCCGCCGAGCCACTCGCGGACGTAGCGCTCGTCGAGCCCGGCCGCGTCGGCGACCTGCTGGCTGGTGGCTGGTGGCAGCGCAGCGAGCCGGTCGAAGAGGCCGAGGTGGTACCCGAGCGCGGTCAGCACCACCACCGCGCCGTCGTCGAGGACCTGGAGCATCCGGTCGCCGACCTCCTGGGCGGCGACCTCCTGGGCAGCGACGTCCTGGGAGGACTGCTGGGCGGCCTCCCGGTCCTGGGTGCTGCTGTCCGTACCGGTGGTGGTGCGGTCGTCGGTGGTGGTCATGGCGTTCCTCCGCGGGATCGGTGCCGGACGTCCGCCCGGTGCTCCGCACGTTAGGAGCGGCACGACGACGTCCGCATCGGGCGGACCGTGCATCCCGTCCGCTGCGCCATGGGGTGTCGGGTGCAGGGCACAGGTGGCGACACCGCGCGGAGCGCGGCGGCATCAAGGGGCGACGGCAGCGGCGAGGTCGTGCTCTCGCGCCCACGCGGCCGCACGGGTGCGCGACGAGACGCCGATCTTGGCGAACAGGTTGGCCAGGTGGCGCGAGACGGTCTTCTCGCTGATCACCAGGGTCCGGGCCACGTCGCGGTTGCTCGCACCGCCGGCGACGAGCGTGAGCACCTCCGCTTCGCGGGCGGTCAGCCCGCCGGGCAGGGCGCGAGGGGCCAGCCGCTCCACGTCCGGGACCGCGCCGAGCCGGCGGTAGATCTCTACCGCGCACGCGACGTCGGCGTCGGCGGCCTGGTTGTCGCCGAGCTGGCGGCGCGCACGGGCCAGGTGCTCGTGCACCTGGGCCGTGGCGTAACGGTGACGCTGCTCGCGGTGCACCGCCGCGGCGCGCTCGAGCAGGGCCAGTGCGTCGTCCCCACGACCCTGCTCGAGCAGCACCAGGGCGCGCGCGGTGGCTGCGCCGGCGACCAGGCCGGGGGCGTCGTAGGTCGCGGCGGTGGCGTCGGCCTCGTCGGCAAGCACCCCTGCCCCCTCGCGGTCGCCGGCCTCGAGCGCGAGCGCGACGGCGTCCGGGAGCAGGCGAGCGCGCTCGAGCCGGCCGGTGGCGGCGAGCGCGGCACGCAGTGAGGCGAGCGCCCGGCCCGGTCCGTGTCGCGATCGCTCGAGCAGGGCGTCGCCGGGCTGCGGGTCGACGCCCACCGAGCGGGCGTCGTCGTAGGCCTCACGGGCCCCCTCGAGGTCGCCGCGCAGCCGGCGCACGTCGCCGAGCGCGTGGTAGCCGGCGCCGGCGAGCCAGCCGTGCGAGCCGACCAACCCGTCGCTGCGCTGTCCGAGCTCGGCCTCCACGACGTCCCAGTCGCCCTCGGCCCCCACGAGCTGGAGCTGGTGCACCCGGGCCACCCCCGCGTAGCCGAAGGTGGACGACAGCGGCGCGGCCCACCGCTGCAGGGCGTCGGTCCAGGCCCGCATCCGGGCGTGGTCGCCCAGCGCCTCGCACAGGTGGATCACCGTGCAGTAGACGTCGCCCGACCACAGCGGAGGGACCTCGCCGGCCAGCACGGGCAGCATCGCCTCGTCGAGGTCGCCGAAGCCGTCCTGGGTCCGTCCCTCTCGCACAGCGGCCATGCCGGACAGCACCAGCGAGAAGCAGGTGAGGGCCGCGTCGTCGTGCTCGCGGGCGAGCCGGCCGATCTCCACCGCCGCCGCGCGGGCGGGTCCGGGGTCGCCCTCGACGTCCATCACCAGGGCCGCCTCGAGGTACGCGAGGTACCCGTGGTCCGGCCCGGTGGGCAGGTCGGCCAGCAGCCGCCTGGCACGGTTCATCCAGCCGGCGACCACGCCGAGGTCCCCGCGCGCACCCCACTCGAGGGCGAGCCGCAGCGCCTGCCTGGCGGCCTCGTCGGGGCGGCCGTCGGCGAGCAGGCGTCGGTAGAGCTGCTCGGAGGCTGCCATCGAGGCGACGCCGTCACCTCGCCACCACGCACGCTCGGCCGCCACCTCGAGCTCGGCGGTCGGTACGGCGGGATCCATCGGCTCCTCCCTGCGACAGCGTACGCGGCCGCCACGCCCGTTTGACGGTCCGCGCCGGTGGTCACGAGGATGATCGGGAGGCCTCCGCTCCGGAGGCCGGCACGAGCACCCGGGGGACCTGCCGATGACGATCCGCTCCACCACCGATCCCGCGTCCCGACCGATCCCACCCGGTGCGGCAGTGCGCCCCGGCGTCGTCGCCCTGGTGACGGCGATCGTCGTCAACATCGTGATCGTGGTGATCTCCCGCGCCACCGGCGCCCGCCTCGTGGTCACCCAGGGCGGCGCCGAGACCGAGATCGGCGTCCCCGCCGTGATGGCCCTGACGGTCGGATCACTGGTGGTGGGCACCGTGGTGCTCGCCCTTGCCGGCCGGTGGGGTGCGCACGCGTGGAACCTGCTCGCGTGGGCCGGTCTCGGCATCGGCGTGGTCTCCGCGGCGCTGCCCCTGCTGGCCGACGCCGACACGTCCACCCGCCTCACGCTCGCGGTGATGCACGTGGTGGTCGGGTTCTCCTGGCTGCTGGCGGTGCGGCGCGCGCTGCCCGCGGACGTGCGCGCGGACGCCTGACCGGCATCGCACCTAGCCGTCGAAGGGCGCGACCAGGCGGCGCAGCGTGCCCACGAGGGCGTCGCGCTCGTCGTCGTCGAGCCGGCCGAGCAGCTGGTGCTCGCGCCGCACGAGGTCGGCGACGGCGGAGTCGACCCGCTCGCGTCCGGCGTCGGTGAGCCGCACGATGACGCCGCGCCGGTCACCCGGGTCGGGGAAGCGCTGCACGAGCCCCTGCGCCGCCAGCCGGTCGACCCGGTTGGTCATCGTCCCGCTGGTGACCAGCGTCTGGGTGACGAGCTGGCCGGGGGAGAGCTGGTAGGGCCGGCCGGCCCGCCTGAGCGCCGCCAGCACGTCGAACGCCCACGACTCCAGCCCGTGCGCCGCGAAGGCCGCGCGCCGGGCCCGGTCGAGGTGGCGCGAGAGCCGGTCGACCCTGGAGAGCACCTCGAGCGGCGACACGTCGAGGTCCGGCCGCTCGCGGCGCCAGGCGGCCACGATCCGGTCGACCTCGTCCGCCGGTCCCGTCACCGGACCAGGATAGGCAGCCCGTCGAGAATCTCGACGCCGAGAGTCTTGATCGTGTGGCCGCCCCAGCCCCGGACGTGATCAGCAGGTCCCGAGAGCGGCGTCCTGCTGGTCCTGGAGCGGCACCACGGCGTCGTTCGCTGCGGTGATCTCGTCGAGCGGGTCGCCGTCGGGGGCCCCTTCGGTGAACAGCCGGTCCTGCTCGACGTACAGCTCGAGCACCTGGACCTGCAGGCGCGCCACCTCCTGCAGGCAGGGCACGCCGCCCGCCGCGATCGCCGCCTCCAGGCGGGGGATGTCGGTGCGGGCCAGCTCGGCGACGCGGCTCGTGACCTCGGTGAGGCAGGTCAGGTCGGTGCTCGACGGGCAGGCGACGCGCTCGTCGAGCAGGGCGGCGGTGGCGCCCAGGTTCGCCGAGAGCGTCTCCTGCAGCGCGACCCCGGGGTCCTCGGTGGGCGACGGCGTCGCGGAGGCCGTGGCCGACGTGGTCGTGCTCGTTGCGGTGGTGGGCGTCGGGTCAGCGGGCTCGTCCCCGCCGCTGCAGCCGGACGCGAGCGCGGCCACCAGGGCCGCCGTCACCAGGATCTGTCGTGCGCGCACTGCGGTTCCTCCCCGTCGTGGAGGTCCGGGCGATCTGTCACCCCGTGCGCCGGACCGGCCCCCATCCCATCAGATCGGGCCGGGACGCCGTCCTCCGCGTCCCCAGGGCGGCCGGCGGGTCCGACCCCGCGGTCAGGGTCAGGCGACGGTCCAGGTGTCCTGTCCGAGCAGCAGCTCGTCGAGGGCGGCGTCGGTGGTGCGCGGCTCGTCGGCACCGCCGTAGCCGGCCCCGGTGATCTGCGACCGCACGACGTCGTCGTAGGCGGGCCGCTCGACCTGCCGGAACACGCCCACCGGCACGGCGGCCATGGTCGGGTCGTCCAGGCGCGAGATCGCGAACGCCTGCGTGGGGTCGTCGGCGGTGGCGTCGTGCACGACCGGCTCGCGGCCGTCCAGCTCGTCGACGGGGACGACCTCCACGCCGCCGGACGCGGACCGGACGACCGCCTGGCGGTTGCCCTCGGTGCCGAACAGGACCGGCTGACCCTGGTCGAGGTGCACCAGCCGCGCCTCGGCCTGCTCGCGGTCCTTGAGCACGTCGAACGCACCGTCGTTGAAGATCGGGCAGTTCTGGTAGATCTCGACGAGTGCCGAACCCCGGTGCGCCACAGCGTTCCTCAGCACCTGCTGCAGGTGCTTGCGGTCGGAGTCCATCGTCCGGGCGACGAAGGTGGCCTCGGCGCCCAGGGCCAGGGAGACCGGGTTGAACGGGTGGTCGGCCGAGCCGGCGGGCGTCGACTTGGTGACCTTGCCGACCTCGGACGTGGGCGAGTACTGACCCTTGGTGAGGCCGTAGATCCGGTTGTTGAACAGCAGGATCGTCAGGTTCACGTTGCGCCGCATGGCGTGGATGAGGTGGTTGCCGCCGATCGACAGCGCGTCGCCGTCGCCGGTGACCACCCAGACGTTGAGGTCGGGACGCGACACGGCGAGCCCGGTGGCGATCGCCGGAGCGCGCCCGTGGATCGAGTGCAGCCCGTAGGTGTCGAGGTAGTACGGGAACCGCGACGAGCAGCCGATGCCGGAGACGCAGACGACGTTCTCGCGCTTGATCCCGAGCTCGGGCATGAACGCCTGGACGGCGGCGAGGATGGCGTAGTCGCCGCAACCGGGGCACCAGCGCACCTCGGCGCCGGCGGTGAAGTCCTTCTTGGACAGCGCCTCTGCGTCACCGAGGGTCGGCACACCCTCCAGGCCGGTGCGGACGGACGGGAGCCCCAGGCTGGTGGTCACGACATCTCCTTCGCGTGCAGCTGGATCTGCTCGACCAGCTCGGCCGACGAGAACGGCACGCCGCGCACGCGCGAGTGGCTCTGCACGTCGACGAGGTACCTCGCCCGCAGCAGCAGGGCGAGCTGTCCCGAGTTCATCTCGGGGACGACGACCCGCTCGTAACGGCGCAGCACCTCGCCGAGGTCGGCGGGGAACGGGTTCAGGTGGCGCAGGTGGGCGCGCGCCACGCTGATGCCCTCGTTGCGGGCGATCCGGCACGCCGCCGCGATCGGCCCGTAGGTGGAGCCCCAGCCGAGGAAGAGCAGCGGTGCCGGTCCGACGCCGTTGGCCGCCCCCGGGTCGTCGACCTCGAGGTCGGGCACCTGCACGCCATCGACCTTGGCGGCGCGCAGCCGGGTCATCAGCTCGTGGTTGTCGGGGTCGTACGAGATCTCGCCGGTGATGTGCGCCTTCTCGATGCCGCCGATCCTGTGCTCCAGACCGGCCACTCCCGGCGGTGCCCACGGGCGGGCCAGGGTGGCCTCGTCGCGCACGTACGGCATGAAGACGGGCTTGCCCTTGGCGTCCTCGGCGTTCGGCTCGCTGGCGAACTCGACCGTGAGGTCGGGCAGCGACGACACCGACGGCACGTGCCACGGCTCGGAGCCGTTGGCGAGGTAGCCGTCCGAGAGCAGCAGCACCGGGGTGCGGTAGGTGATGGCGATCCGGACGGCCTCGACCGCGGCGTCGAAGCAGTCGACCGGCGACTGCGGCGCCACGACCGGCACCGGCGCCTCGCCGTTGCGGCCGAACATCGCCTGCAGCAGGTCGGCCTGCTCGGTCTTGGTGGGCATCCCGGTCGACGGCCCGCCGCGCTGGACGTCGACGACGACGAGCGGCAGCTCGAGCGAGGCGGCCAGTCCGATCGTCTCGGCCTTGAGCGCCAGGCCCGGGCCGGACGTGGACGTGACGCCGAGCGCCCCGCCGTACGCGGCGCCGAGCGCCATGCCGACGGCGCCGATCTCGTCCTCGGCCTGCAGGGTCGTGACGCCGTGGGACTTGAGGCCGGAGAGCGTGTGCAGGATGTCGGACGCGGGGGTGATCGGGTACGAGCCGAGCACCAGCCGCAGGCCCGCGCGGTGGGCGGCGGCGACCAGGCCGTACGCGAGCGCGGTGTTGCCGGTGACGTTGCGGTAGGTGCCGGCCGGGCTCGGGGCGGGCGCGACGGTGTAGCGGACCGCGAAGCCCTCGATCGTCTCGCCGTAGGCCCAGCCGGCGCGCAGCGCGGTGAGGTTGGCCTCGAGGATCACCGGCTTGCGGGCGAACTTCGACACCAGGAACGCCTCGGTGCCGGTGGTCGGCCGGTCGTACAGCCACGACAGCAGGCCGAGGCTGAACATGTTCTTGCTGCGCTCGGCGTCCTTGCGGGTGAGATCGAGCCCCTCGAGCGCCTTCACCGTCATCGACGTCAGCGGCAGCGCGTGCACCCGGTAGGACTCCAGCGAGCCGTCCTCGAGCGGGTCGGACGCGTAGCCGACCTTGGTCAGCGCGCGGGTGGTGAACTCGTCCGAGTCGACGATGACGGTGCCCCCGCGGGGCAGGTCGCCGATGTTGGCCTTGAGCGCCGCCGGGTTCATGGCCACCAGCACGTCGGGCGCGTCGCCGGGGGTGAGGACGTCGTGGTCGGCGAAGTGCAGCTGGAAGCTGGAGACGCCCGGCAGCGTGCCCGCGGGGGCGCGGATCTCGGCGGGGAAGCTCGGCAGCGTCGCGAGGTCGTTGCCCAGCGCGGCGGTCTCGGCGGTGAACCGGTCGCCGGTGAGCTGCATGCCGTCGCCGGAGTCGCCGGCGAACCGGATCACGACGCGTTCCAGCGCCTCGACCGGACGATCGGTCGTGTCGGCCGTCTCCTGCGTCGTCATCGCGTCCCTTACCGTCGTCGCGCCGTAAAGTCCAGCATCTCTCCCTACGCCATCGTAGGCTCCCGTCTCCGCGCGGGCGCGCAGGCCCAGCAGCTGGGATGCGGATCGGCGGACCGACGGGGTGCATCTTGACGCGCTCGCACCGAGGCATCATGATGTGTCGGTGCGGACCACCCTGACCATCGACGACGACGTCGCGCGTCTGATCGACGAGGCCGTCCACCGCGAGCGCCGCCCGATGAAGCAGGTGGTCAACGACGCCCTGCGGCGTGCCCTCGAGCCGGCCGTGGCGGCTGAGCGGTTCACGGTCGAGGTGCACCACTCCGCGCTCGTCGCGGGCATCGATCCCGGGGCGCTGAACGGGCTGGCCGACGACCTCGCCGACGACGACCAGATCGCCTCGGCCACGCGCGGGTGATCGTTCCCGACGTCAACCTGCTGCTGTACGCCCACACCGACGCGTTCCGCGCCCACGAGAGAGCACGCGCGTGGTGGGAGCAGGCGATGTCCGGCACCCGCGCCGTCGGGCTGTGCGACGCCACCGTCCTGGGCTTCCTCCGGCTCGTCACCAGTCGTCGCGTGCTCTCGACGCCGATGGCCGCCGATCGTGCGGTCGGGCTCGTCGAGGGGTGGCTCGACCGACCCGTCACCCGGTACCTGACCTCCGACGAGCGGCACGTCCGGGTGACGCTCGGGCTGCTGCGGCAGGCGGGTGTCGCGGGCAACCTCACGACCGACGCGCAGATCGCGGCGCACGCCCTGGTCTCGGACGGCGAGGTCCATTCCAACGACACCGACTTCGGCCGCTTCGCTGACCTGCGCTGGGTGAACCCGCTCGCCTGACGACGTCAGCGACGGGGGCCGAGTACCCCGCTCGCGTGGTCGGGCACCTGGCGGTAGCGCTCCCGCGGGGGGCGCTGGTAGTCCTGCGCCGGGGGTCGCTCGGGCAGCTCCACCGGCGCCGGTGGGGTGGCGACGTACGGCACGCTCGACAGCAGGTGGGCGATCATGTTGAGCCTGGCCTCGCGCTTGACGTCGGCCTCCACCACGTACCAGGGCGAGACCTCGGTGTCGGTGCGCTCGAACATCTCGTCCTTGGCGCGGGAGAACTCCACCCACCGGTCCCGCGTGGCGAGGTCGTTGGCCGAGAACTTCCAGCGCCGCAGCGGGTCCTCGACCCGGGACCGGAACCGCCGCTCCTGCTCGTCGTCGCTGACCGAGAACCAGTACTTGCGCAGCAGGATGCCGTCCTCGATGAGCATCTGCTCGAACGCCGGGCACTGCCGCAGGAACAGCTCGACCTCGTCCGGGGAGCAGTAGCCCATCACCCGCTCGACGCCGGCGCGGTTGTACCAGGACCGGTCGAACAGCACGATCTCGCCGGCGGCCGGGAGGTGCTCGACGTAGCGCTGGAAGTACCACTGCGTCCGCTCCCGCTCGGTCGGCGTCGGCAGCGCGACCACGCGCACGACCCGCGGGTTGAGGTACTGGGTGATCCGGGTGATCGCCCCGCCCTTGCCGGCGGCGTCGCGTCCCTCGAACAGCACCACGACCCGCTCACCGGTGTCACGCACCCAGGTCTGCAGCTGGACCAGCTCCTGCTGCAGCCGCACCAGCTCGGCCTCGTAGCGCTCGCGCCGGCGCTGCTTCTGCGACCCCATCTGCCGAGGCTAGGGCCGTCGGGGCTCGAACGCGCTGACGACGGCCAGGAGGTCGGCGACCTCGCCGTCGGTGAGCCCGGCCTGCAGCTCGTGCAACCGGTCGGCGAGCTCGCCGTCGGCCAGCGGACGGTGCTCGGTCGGCTCGCCGGGGCGCCGGACGGTGAGGTGGTCGTGGGTCACCGTCGTGTGCACGCCGTCCCCGGTGCGCGTGAGCATCAGCCCGTGCCGGAAGTGCGTGGTCGGGTGCGTGCTGGTCCAGTGGTGGCCGAGCGCGAGGTCCACCGGCCGCACCGGCAGGTCGTCGGTCGTGTGCATGAGCTCCCAGGCGCCGTCGCGGTGCCGCTGCAGCTCCCAGGCCGGCCCGCTCTGCGGGGTGTCGACGCGCAGCAGCCGGTACGCCCAGCCGCCGGTGTCCTCCTGGGCGCCGTCGGCCAGCGTGATCGGGCGCAGCAGGCTCATCCCGAAGCCGGGGTCCGCGAGCACCCGCTCGCCGTCGAGGTCGACCAGCACCACCGCGTGCGTGCGCGGCGAGGCGTTCACGTCACCCACGCGGGCGAGCCTGCGCTCGACCCGGTATCCCAGCCGCTGCAGCACGGCGGCGAGCAGGGTCGCGTGCTCGAAGCAGTAGCCACCGCGCCCTCGTCCGACGAACTTGCCCTGCACGGCGTCGAGGCCGACGCCGGGGTGGGTGCCGAGCAGCACGTCGACGTTGTCGAAGGTGAAACGGCGCACGTGGGCGAGGTACAGCTCGTCGAGCGCGGTCCGCGAGGGCGGGCGTCGGTCCACGCCGACCCGCTCGAGGTAGGCGGGCAGGTCGAGGCGGTCCACGCCCCAGGCGTCCGTGCTCACGGCGGCCACGATGCCACCTCTTGACCTCGGGGTGACGATGGTCGTGGTGGAAGGAGGACGTGATGACGACGTTCCTCGCACGGATGCGCTGGGTGGTGCTCTCGGTCGCGGCGGCGTGGCTGCTGGCCGGGTGCCCGGGCGGCTCGGGAGGGGGCTCCGGCGGGGGGTACTGACCTCCCCGTCGCCCGCGCACCCACCACGAGGGTCGGCGTGCGCTCGTAGGACGGCGAGCGTTCTGCCACCACGAGGGTCGGCGTGCGCTCGTAGGACGGCGAGCGGTGCTGCCACCACGAGGGTCGGCGTGCGCTCGTAGGACGGCGAGCGTTCTGCCACCACGAGGGTCGGCGTGCGCTCGTAGGACGGCGAGCGGTGCTGCCACCACGAGGGTCGGCGTGCGCTCGTAGGACGGCGAGCGTTCTGCCACCACTAGGCTCGGCGCGTGCTCGCGTCCGCAGCCACGACGGCCCAGGACCCCGGCGGCTACGTCGTGGTCGGGGCCGTGGTGCTCGCCGGGCTCCTGCTCGTCGCGGGTGGTCTGGGCGCCAACCGGCTGCTGCGCCCGAGCGCCCCGAGCGCCGGCAAGGCCGCGACCTACGAGTCCGGGGTCGACCCGGTCGGCGAGGGCTGGGCGCAGACCAACGTCCGCTACTACCTGTACGCCTACCTCTACGTCGTGTTCGCCGTCGACGCCGTGTACCTGTTCCCCTGGGCGACCGTGGTCGAGCTGTACGCCTGGCCCACGGTGCTGACGATGGCCGTCTTCCTCGGCATCCTCGCGGTCGGGCTCCTGCACGTCTGGCGGGCGGGGGTGCTGCGATGGCGCTGACCCCCCTCCCGGCGCCCGGCCCGCGCCCCGGTCTGGTCCAGGTGGAGCACCAGGGCTCGAGCATCGGCCCGGCCCAGCAGCTCGCGCCCGACCCCGTGCGCTTCGTCCTCAACTGGGGGCGCCGCTACAGCCTGTGGGTCTTCAACTTCGGTCTGGCCTGCTGCGCGATCGAGTTCATCGCGGCGTCGATGTCCAAGCACGACTTCATCCGGCTCGGCGTCATCCCCTTCGCCCCGGGCCCGCGGCAGGCCGACCTGATGGTGGTGTCGGGCACCGTCACCGACAAGATGGCGCCCGCGATCCGCCGGCTGTACGACCAGATGCCGGAGCCGAAGTACGTCATCTCCTTCGGCGCGTGCTCCAACTCCGGCGGCCCGTACTGGGACTCGTACTGCGTCACCAAGGGTGTCGACCAGATCGTGCCGGTCGACGTGTACGTGCCCGGCTGCCCGCCGCGGCCCGAGGCGCTGCTGCACGGCATCGTCACCCTCCAGAACAAGATCGCCGAGGAGCACCTCGGCCGGCGGTACGGCCAGGACGCATGAGCGAGCGCAGCGAGCGAGTCATCAGGCACAGGCCCCTGCTCATGGCGAGGCACGAGCCGTGAGCATCGCGTGGCCCGAGGGGGTGCAGGTCGAGGAGTCGGACGCGTCCGGCACCCCGTGCTACGACGTGCCGGCGGATCGCTGGGTCGAGTCTGTGACCGCCTGCCACGCAGCGGGTTTCACGTACTTCGACTGGTTGTCGGCCGTCGACGAGCCCGACGCCGTGGGCGACCGCCCCGCCGGCGCCGACGTGGTCGCGCACCTCGTCGCGCTTCAGCCGCTACGAAGGATCCTGCTGCGTGCGAGGGTCGCGGCGGACGACGCGGAGATCGCCAGCCTGACGGCGGTCTTCGCCGGCGCGGCGTGGCACGAGCGCGAGACGCACGAGATGTTCGGGATCGGCTTCACCGGTTTCGACGACGGGTCCGGGTCGGGGCTGCGACCGCTCCTGCTCCCGGACGGCTTCGAGGGCACCCCGCTGCGCAAGTCCTTCGTCCTGGCGGCGCGGGCCGCCAAGGCCTGGCCGGGTGCGAAGGAGCCTGGCGAGGGAGGGGACGGCCACGCCGCCTCGCCGTCCCGCCGCAAGCTGCTGCCGCCCGGCGTGCCGGACGCGGCCACCTGGGGTCCGCGCGACCCGGGCGAGCCGGCCGGTCCGGTCGACACCGCGGTCGAGGACACCACCACGACCGCCACGACCTCGGACGAGGGGTCCGACGGTGCTGGCTGACGTGGTCGAGGTGGTGCTGCGGGCGGTCTGCGTCCTGACCGCCTTCCTGGTGCTGCCGCTCCTGGTCGGTCAGACCGAGCACAAGGTGATGGCGCACATGCAGGGCCGGCTCGGTCCGATGTACGCCGGTTCGTTCCACGGGTGGGCGCAGCTGGTGGCCGACGGCGTGAAGTTCGTGCAGAAGGAGGACTCCGTCCCGGCGGCCGCCGACAGCACGGTGTTCAAGCTCGCGCCGGGCGTCGCGCTGGTCCCCTACCTGGTGGCGCTGGCGGCGATCCCGCTCGCGCCGGGCGTGGTGGGTGCGGACGTCGACGCCGGGCTGCTGTTCGTCCTGGCGGTGTCGGCGGTGGGGGTGCTCGGGACGCTGATGGGCGGCTGGGCCAGCGGCAACAAGTACTCGCTGCTCGGGGGGATGCGCACAGCCGCACAGCTTCTCGCGTACGAGCTCCCGCTCGTGCTGGCAGCCACCTCGGTCGCCATGGCGGCCGGGACGCTCAACCTGAGTGCGATCGCCGAGTCGTGGCAGTGGTGGTGGCTGATCTGGCAGGCCCCCGCCGCGCTGGTCTTCCTCGTGGCGGGGGTGGCCGAGCTGCAGCGCCCGCCGTTCGACATGCCGATCGCCGACGCCGAGCTGGTGATGGGTCCCTACACCGAGTACGGCGGCCTGCGGTTCGCGTTCTTCCTGCTCGCGGAGTACGCCGGGATCGTCGTGCTGGCAGGGCTGTTCACCGTCCTGTTCCTCGGCGGGTGGGCCGGCCCGTTCGCCGAGGTGCTCGGCTGGCTGTGGACGCTCGTCAAGGTCGCGCTGGTCTCGTTCGTCGTGATCTGGATCCGGGTCGCGTGGCCGCGGCTGCGCGAGGACCAGCTGCAGCGGCTCGCCTGGGTCGTCCTGGTGCCGGTCGCGCTCGGCCAGCTCGCGCTGACGGCGGTCGTGGTGGTGGCGCTGTGAGCGAGGTGGAGAAGGGGGCGGGCCCGCTGCGAGGTCTCGCGCGCGGCCTCGCCGTCACGCTGCGCACGCTCGGGAAGCCGGTCGTCACCGCCGAGTACCCCGAGGTCGCGCCGCTGCTGCCGCCGCGCAGCCGGGGAGTGATCGCGCTGCTCGAGGAGAACTGCACCGTCTGCATGCTGTGCGCGCGCGAGTGCCCCGACTGGTGCATCTACATCGACTCGCACAAGGAGACCGTCGTCGTCGAGGGCGCCGCCCGCGACCGGCAGCGCAACGTGCTCGACCGCTTCGCCATCGACTTCTCGTTGTGCATGTACTGCGGCATCTGCATCGAGGTGTGCCCGTTCGACGCGCTGTTCTGGTCGCCCCAGTTCGAGTACTCGGGCACCGACATCGGCGACCTCACGCACGAGCGGGAGCGTCTGCGCGAGTGGATGTGGACGGTGCCGCCGCCGCCAGCGCTGGACCCCGCCGCCCCCGCCGCCAAGGAGACCGAGGCCGCCACCCGCCCGGCCCGGTCGGCGCGTCCGGAGCGTCCGGCGCGTCCGGCCCGTCCGAGCGCCGGACCTCCGACGCCCGAGGACGACGCGTGACCGCCCTCGACGTCGTCCTCGGCGCCTGCGCCCTGCTGACGGCCGCGGCCGGAGCGCTGGCCGTGACGAGCAGCCGGGTGGTGCACGCCGCGCTGTGGCTGGTCGTCGCGCTCGGCGGGCTCGCGGGCGTGTACCTGCTCCTCGGCGCCGAGGTCGTCGCCCTGGTGCAGCTGCTGGTCTACGTCGGTGCGGTCGTCGTGCTCGTGCTGTTCGCCCTGATGCTCACCCGCGCCCCCACCGGTCCCACGCCGCAGAGCGGTGGCACCGACGACCTCGACTCCCCGCGTCCGGTCCGGTGGCTCGCCGCGGTCACCGGGTTCGCCACGGCCGTGCTCGTCACCGGGGCCCTGGTCGCCACCTCGGGAGCCGGGACCTTCGTCGAGCGCGACGCGAGCCGCGGCGCCGCCCGACCGCTGGGAGAGAGCCTGTTCGGCAGCTGGGTGCTGCCGTTCGAGCTGCTCTCGGTGCTGCTGCTCGCGGCACTGGTGGCCGCCGTCGCGGTGAGCCGCGGTCGTGACGACGAGGACGGTGCGTGATGCACCTGCTCGTCCCGTGGCTGCTCGTCGGCGTGCTCGCCGGGCTGGGCGTGTACGGCGTGATCGCCCGGCGCAACGCGGTGATGGTCCTGGTCGGCGCCGAGCTGCTCCTCAACGCCGCGGTGCTGCTGCTGGTCACCACCGACGTCGCGCCCACGGGCCCGGCGGATCCCCTCCTGTCGGGCCAGGTGGGCGCGCTGTTCGCGGTCACGGTGGCCGCCGCCGAGATCGGCCTCGCGCTGGCGATCGTCCTGCTGCTGTTCCGCACCCGCGGCAGCGCCGACCTGCGGTCGGCCCGCTCGCTCGGCGAGACCGCCCGCGCCGTCGACCCGGCGGGTGAGCCCTCGGTGAGCCCGACCGACCTCGTCCTGGTGCTCGTCCTCGCGCCGGCGCTCGCCGCGCTCGTCGGCCTCCCGCTCGGCCGGGTGCACCGGCGGCTCGCCGTCGCGTGCGGGGTCGGCGGAGCCCTGGTGTCGCTGCTCGCCGCGCTCTGGCTCGCCCGCGAGACCTGGGACGGCTACCCGTACGTGACCGCCGTGCCGTTCCTCGGCCGGGTCGACACCGGCGCGGCGCCGGACACCTCGGCGCTCGACCTGCGAGTCGACGGTCTCGGCGGACTGGTGTCGGTGGCGGTCACGCTCGTCGCCCTCGGGGTGCAGGTGTACTCCGCCGGCTACCTGCGTCGGGCGCCCGACGACGCCTCCCACGCGGCGGACCCCGCGCCCACCCGCTACCCGGCGTACGCGGCCACCGTCTCGCTGTTCACCGCGGCGATGCTGCTCGTGGTGCAGGCCGACGACCTGTTCCTCGTGCTGGTCGGCTGGGAGGTCATGGGCATCTGCTCGTACCTGCTGGTGGGTCACCACAGCGAGCGACCCGCAGCGCGTCGTGCCGCGGTGCAGGCGTTCCTGGTCACCCGGGTCGGCGACGTCGCGTTCGTGATCGGGATCATCGTCCTGTACGCCTCCACCGGCACGAGCCAGATCGGTCGCGTCGTGGCGCAGGTCGACGAGATCGGCACGGGAACGGCCACTCTCGCGGCGCTGCTGCTGGTCGTCGGGGTGATGGGCAAGTCGGCCCAGTTCCCGTTCCACGGCTGGCTCCCGGACGCCATGGAGGGGCCGACGCCGGTCTCGGCGCTGATCCACGCCGCCACGATGGTGGCCGCCGGCGTCGTCGTCCTGGCACGGCTGCAGGCGTTGCTGGAAGCGGCGCCGATCGCCCTCGCGACGCTCGCCGTGGTCGCGACGGTGACGATGGTGGGTGCCGGTCTGGCCGCGCTCGTCGCCGACGACATCAAGCGGGTGCTGGCGTGGTCGACCATCAGCCAGGTCGCGATCATGCTCGGCGCGCTGTCGCTCGGCTCCGACGCCGGACGCGCGAGCGCACTGGCCCACCTGCTGTCGCACGCGGCGTTCAAGTCGCTGCTGTTCCTGGCGGCCGGCGTGCTGGCCCACCTGGCGGGCACCACGCTGCTGAGCGGGATCCACTCGATGGGACGCCGCGCACCGTGGACGACCGCCGCCTGGGTCGTCGGGCTGCTCTCGCTCGCCGCCCTGCCGCCGTTCGCCGGGTTCCTCTCCAAGGAGGGGGTGCTCACGGCGGCCGAGCACGGGGCGCTGGACGGTGACGGCAGCGCGCCCGCCTGGGTGGCGGCCACCCTGCTCGTGGGGATCGGCCTCACCTCGGTGCTCACCGGCGCCTACGCCGGTCGGATGCTCGCCGTCACGGTCCGCAGACCGCCTGCCGCAGAGCCGGTCTGGGACGAGGAGTGGGAGGAGGGGCCCTGGGAGGGCGCGGCCGCCGCCCCGGTCGCCACCGGCGAGGACGACTACGACCTGGTCTTCGCCATCGACCCGGAGTACCACCCCGAGGACTACGTGGCGCCGTCCCCGGCCGAGCGCGAGCGCGCGTTGCGCCTGGCCGCGGAGCGGGCCCGGCGCGAGGAGGCCCGCCGGGAGGCCGAGCGGCTCGAGGCGGAGCGGGTGCAGCTGCAGCAGGAGGAGGAGGCTGCGGCGCAGGAGCGCGCCGACGAGGACGACCGCGTGGCGGCGTCACGTCGCCGCGTCGCCCCGACGATGGGTCTGACCGTCGGGGTGCTCGCGCTCGTCACGCTCGCCGTGGCGGCGCTCCCGCTGGCCGGTGCCCGGCTGCTGGTACCGGTCGACCTCGAGCCCCTCACCGCTGCTGTCGGTGGTTTCCTCGCTCTCACAGGGCTTCTCATCGGCGTCTCGCGTGGACCGCGCGGCTCTGCCGACCTGGTCGACCGCGTGCCCGCCCGGCTGCGGGCTGCCGCGGCGTCGGGCTACGGCTACCAGGCGGCGCAGCAGGCGCTGGTGGTGCGTCCGGTTCAGGCGCTCGCCCGGCTGGTGGCCGCCGGGGACCGCGACGTCGTCGAGGGCTACGTGCGCGCCCCGGCCGTCGCTGCCCGCTGGCTCGGTGCCGGGCTGCGGCGCGTGCAGACCGGGGTGGTCACCGGCTACCTCTCGTGGGTGGTCGGCGTCGCCGTGGCCGTCGCCGTGGTGGCCGTCCTGGTGGGAGGCGGGCCGTGAGCGAGCGCAGCGAGCGAACCATCGAGCGCAGTCGGCGGTCGACGGCGAGGAACGAGCCGTGACCGGCGGCGAGCTGCTGCTGGTGGCGGCGCCGACGGTGCCGCTGGTGGGCGCCGCTGCCACGCTGCTCACGCGCCGGATCCCGGGCGTCCCGGCCGCGGTGGCGCTCGCGTCGGCTGCGCTCGGCGCGCTCGTCGCCGTCGGCCTGCTGCTGGTCGCGCCGCCGTGGCGCGAGGCGGGCGACTCGGTCGCCGTCGACCTGCCCTGGGCCGACCTCCTGGGCAGCCGGCTGCGGCTCGGCTGGGACGGCATCACGGCGCCGTTGGTCGTCCTGACCGCCGTGCTGGTGCTGCTCTGCGTCCTCTACCTGCGCTGGACCGCCGACGGCCACGACCCGGTCGCCGACGGCGGGGAGGGTGCCCACGCGCACGACACCCCGCGCGACGACGCGCCACCGGCCCTGCTGGCGGCGCTGCTGCTCGTCGGCTCCGGCGCCGTCGCCACGTTCGTCGCCCGCGACCTGCTGCTGTTCTTCGTCGCGTTCGAGACCGTCCTGGTGCCGATGTGGTTCGTGGTGGCCAGGTTCGGCGACGCCTCGGCCCGGCCGGGGGAGCGCGACGGCGTGGCCGCGCGGTCGGCCGCCGCGACGCGCTTCGTGCTCTACACCGCCGCGGGCTCCGCGGTGATGCTCATCGGGCTGGTGCTGCTCGTGGTGCGCACCGGCACCACCGACATGCTCGAGATCGCCCGGGTGGCACCCGATCTCGACTCCGGCACCCAGGCAACGGTCGCCCTGTTCCTGCTGCTGGGCCTCGGGGTGAAGGTGCCGGTCTGGCCGCTGCACTCCTGGCTGCCGCCGGCTCACACCATCGCGCCGACGGTCGGGTCCGTGCTGCTGGCCGGTGTGCTGCTCAAGCTCGGCAGCTACGGCCTCGTGCGGCTGGTCGCCGGGCTCGTGCCGGACGGCCTCGCGCGCTGGTCGGTGCCGCTCGCGGCGGTGGGCGTCGTCGGCGTGCTCTGGGGCGGACTGGTGTGCCTCGTCGAGCGCGACCTCAAGCGGTTGGTCGCCTTCTCGTCCGTGGCCCACATGGGCTTCGTGGCGCTCGGTGTCGCGTCCGGGACGCCGGAGGGGTTGCAAGGTGCGCTGTTCGTCGGCGTCGCGCACGGCGTCGTCACAGGTCTGCTGTTCTTCGTCGTCGGGATGCTGAAGCACCGCACGCACACCGCCGACCTGCACTCGCTCGGCTCCGGGCTGCGCGACCGCTCGCCGCGGCTTGGGCTGGGTGCTCGCGCTCGGCTGCATCGCGGGGCTGGGGCTGCCGGGACTGGCCGGGTTCTGGGGCGAGGTCCTGGCGCTCGTGGGCACCTGGCGCGGTGAGGAGCGGCTGGGCGGCGCCGGCGCGGTGGCGTTCACCGTCGCCGCGGCCGTCGGCACGGCGCTCGCCGCGGCCTACCTGCTCCGCGTCCTGTACCTGGTGTGGCACGGTCCGGCGGAGGAGCCCCGCGACGCAACCGCGGCCGTGGGGACGGGCGACCTGCGACGCGGCGAGCAGGTGGTGCTCGCGCCGCTCGTGCTGGCCGCGGTCGCGTTCGGCGTGCTCCCGTGGCTCCTGCTCTCGCTCACCGGTCCCGCAGTGCGGCTGCTGCTCGAGGCGGGTGCCGGGTGAGCGTCCAGTCCGTCGACGTCGTCGCCACCGGACCGGTTCTCGTCACCGGCCTGGCTGTGCTCGTCGTCCTCGTCGTCCAGGCGGTGCTGCCGGGACGGCGGCTGGTGCTCGACGCCGTCGCGGTCGGCGGCCTCGGCCTGGCCGGCGTCGCGCTGGTGGTGCTCGCCGCGGGCGACCTGCCGCGAGCCACGTTCTGCGCGCAGGGCGTCGGGGCAGGGCGGTGCTCGTTCGTCGCCGATCCCGTCACGGTGGCGTTGCAGCTCGTGGTGCTGCTGACGGCGGTGATCGCGCTGCTGCTCGCGCTCGACGGTCCCGGCGCCTCGGGACGCACGACCCGGGCGGAGCACCACGCGCTGCTGCTGGCGGCGGTCGCCGGTGCGCTGGCCCTCGCCGGCGCGCGCGACCTCGCGACGCTGGTGGTGGCCCTGGAGACCGCGTCGCTGCCGGTCGTGGGGCTGGTGGCCCTGCGGCGCGACGCCGACGGCGCGCAGGCTGCCACGAAGCTGCTGCTGGTGGCCGTCACCTCGCTCGGGCTGCTGCTGCTCGGCGTGGCGCTGATCTACGCGGGCACCGGTTCCCTGCACCTGTCAGCGGTCGCGGCCGCCACCGCTGACGGCGGCTCTCCGGTGGTCGTTCTCGGCACCGTGCTCGCCGTGGCGGGGATCGGCTACAAGGTGGCAGCGCTGCCGTTCGGCCTGTGGGTGCCCGACGTGTACGCCGGGTCCCCGGTGCCGGTCGCGGCCTTCCTGTCCACGACCTCGAAGGTGGCCGGTCTCGCGGCCGCGGCGATCCTGCTCGTCATCGGGCTGCCGGGCGACTCCGCCTCGTGGCAGCCGTGGTTCGCGGTGCTCGTGGTCGCGACGATGACGATCGGCAACCTGGTGGCCCTCGCCCAGACCGGCGCGGTGCGGCTGCTCGCCTGGTCGACGGTGGCCCAGGCGGGGTGGGTGCTCCTGCCGCTGCTCGGCACCGGCGACGCCGGCACCCGGATCGGTTCGGCGGCGGTGTACCTGCTCGCCTACGGGACGGCGTCCGCGGTCGCCTTCGCCGTCGTCGTGCTGGTGACGCGGCACCACGTCTCCGGTGCCGGCCACCTGCTGGAGGACCACCGCGGGCTGGTCCGCCGCGAGCCCGTCGCCGCTCTGCTCCTCGCGCTCGCCCTGCTGAGCCTCGCCGGGCTGCCGCCGGGCGTCGCGGGGCTGGTGGCGAAGGTGGCCGCCCTGCGGCCCGTGGTCGACGACGGGCTCTGGTGGGTCGCGGCCGCGGCGGCCCTGAACGTGGCGCTCGGTCTGGCCTACTACCTGCGCTGGACCGCCCTGCTGCTGGCACGCCCGACCGACGACGACCCGCCCCCCACCTGGCAGGTGCGACCGGCCGAGGGGGCCGCGCTGGGGCTCGGCGGGGTGCTGCTCGTGGCGTTCTGCGTCGTCCCCGGCCTGATGGTGCTCTGAGGGGTGCGGGCGGGCGGGTCCGAGGACGTAGGCCTCCAAGCGGTTCTCGCCGCAGACCGATGAGTTCCTGCGCCGACGGCGGTCCACCTGGCATGACCCAGTACCTGCTGACCGTCCCGCACGACTCCACCGAGGAGCCGACCATGGAGACCATGGACCCGGCCGAGCTCGAGGCGGCGCTGGCCGCCACGGGCGCCATCATCGAGGAGCTGACGTCGACCGGCGCCTTCGTCTTCGCCGGCGGGCTGATGCCGCCCTCGAGCGCGATCACCGTCGACAACACCGGTGACTCGCTGAGCACCGTCAACGCCCCGTTCGTCGAGGCGCCCGAGTACGTCGGGGGCTTCTGGGTGATCGACGTCGCCGACGAGGAGACCGCGGTCGGCTGGGCCGCCCGCGCGTCGAAGGCTCTCGGCGGTCGGATCGAGGTCCGCGCCTTCCAGGAGACGCCGGCCGAGTGACCGCGGTGTCGGGCCTCAGGTCCTCGCGACGTGCAAGCGACCTGACGCCGACCCACCGTGGTGTCGACGCGCGGTAGGACTCGTACTCGGCTCCGAACCGTCCGAGCAGGGCGGGCTCCTCCGCCGCGACCTGCAGCCGGTCGACGACCGCGACGAACCCGGCGACCGGGAGCAGCGCGGCCCACGATCCGCGCCACACCGCGTGCGCCACGAGCACTCCCGCCATGCCCACGTACATGGGATTGCGGGTGATCGCGTTGGGGCCGGTCGTGATGAGCACCGACGCCCGGTCGGGGTGCAGCGGGTCGACGGTCGTGGCGCTGCGCCGGAAGAGACCCGCTGACGCACCGGCCAGTGAGAGGGACGCCAGGCCCACCACCGTCGCCAGGGCAGCCCGACCTGCGTCCGGCTTCACCGTCGCGCCCGTGAGCGCACGCTGGACCAGGCCGGCAGCGAGCGCCACGACGGGAGGAGGGACGTGCATCACGTCGACCAGGCTCCTCCGGCTGAGCGGGCCTGTCGAGCGCGCTCCGAGCGCACGGCCGTCACCGGTGGTGGACTACCGCTCCGGTGGTTTGATCGTGCCATGCGGATCTTCTTCACCGGGGGCAGCGGCAAGGCCGGCAAGCACGTCGTGGCCCACCTCGTCGAGCAGGGCCACCAGGTCACCAACGCCGACCTCACCCCGCTGAGGCACCCGGATGTCGCGGACCTGAGGGTCGACCTCACCGACGCCGGTCAGACCTACTCGGCGCTGGCCGGTCTGGCGAGGTTCGAAGAGCTCGACCTGGCAGCGAAGCCTGCGTACGACGCCGTCGTGCACTTCGCGGCGGTGCCGGCGATCCTCATCGCCCCCGACGCCAGCACCTACGCGACGAACGTGCTGAGCACCTACAACGTGCTCGAGGCCGCGACGCGGCTGGGCGTCCGCAAGATCGTGTTCGCGTCGTCGGAGACGACGTACGGGATCTGCTTCGCCCAGGGCGAGCGGCGACCGCTGTACCTGCCGGTCGACGAGGACCACCCGACCGTGCCCGAGGACTCCTACGCCATGTCCAAGGTGACGAACGAGGTGACGGCGCGGTCCTTCCAGGCGCGCACCGGCGCCGACGTCTACGGCCTGCGGATCAACAACGTCATCGAGCCGCACGAGTACGCCGAGACGTTCCCCGCCTTCCTCGCCGATCCCTCGCTGAGGCGGCGCAACGTCTTCGCCTACATCGACACCCGGGACCTGGGCCAGATGGTGCAGCGCTGCCTGGAGGTCGACGGGCTCGGGTACGAGGTCTTCAACGTCGCCAACGCGGACCTGTCCGTCGCCCTGACGACCGACGAGGTGCGCGACCGCTTCTACGGCGACGTGGAGCTGCGTCGGCCGATGGGTCGTGAGGAGACCTTCTACTGCATCGACAAGGCGCGCGAGCTGCTCGGCTTCGCGCCGCAGCACTCCTGGCGCGACGTCCTGCCCGCTCCTCGGTAGACGTCCGACCGGCTGCGCAGGTGCCGCGGCCGACTACTCCACGACGGCCGTCATCCGGATGGACACGAGCACCCCGGGGATCTCCGGACCCAGACGCGCCACGTAGCGCGTCGGCGGGCTCTCGGGGAAGTGCCGCGCGTAGGCCTCGTTGAGGCCGGCGAAGTCCTCCGGGCGCGCCAGGAGCACGCCCACCTCGACGACGTCCTCGCGAGACCCGCCGCCGGCCGTGATCACGCGTTCGCAGTTCGCCAGGGCCTGCTCGGTCTGGTCAGCGATGCTCGGGCCGGCCAGCTCACCGGTCGTGGTGTCGGTGCCGGTCATCCCCGAGACGTGGATGTGGCTCCCGACCCGGACACCTTGCGCGAACAGCGGTGACCGCGGTGCCTCGGGGGTGCTGATGGTGTGACGGACCACGGCGGCCTCCTACGGTGTGCTGGGTATCCGTGGCGCCGATTCTTGTCGTCGGCGGGGCCGTCGTCCACGAGCCGGCACGGTCGGTCGGCTGTCGCGCCGACCGCGAGCCGGGACTCACCGTCGGAGCTCGACCACCTCGTCCAGCCGCTGGAGCTTGTGCGGGTTGCGGATCGCGTAGATGCGGGTGATCCGGCCGTCCTCGATGGTGAACGCCACGGCGGTGTCGTTCGCGCCGCCGGGGTCGATGCGTGCCGCGATGCCGCCGTTGAGGTCGACGACGAAGGCCGTGGCGTCGGGCACCTCCTCGGCGAAGCGGGCCATCACCGGGGCGAGCTTGGCGGACCCGCGCACGGGCTTCGGGATCGTCGGGGCGAGGCCGCCGCCGTCGCCCACGACGAGCACGTCGGGAGCCAGCACCTCGAGCAGCCCGGGCACGTCGCCGGTGGTCAGCGCGGAGAGGAACCGCTCGACCACCCGCTGCTGCTCGGTACGGCTCACCGACACCCGCGGCCGGCGCGCTGCCACGTGCTTGCGAGCCCGGGTGGCGATCTGGCGCACCGCCGCCGGCGACTTGTCCAGCGCCTCGGCGATCTCGTCGTACGGCACGTCGAAGACCTCGCGGAGGACGAAGACCGCGCGCTCCGTCGGCAGCAGGGTCTCCAGCACCGCCAGCATCGCGATCGACACGCTCTCCGCGAGCTCGACGTCGTCGGCCACGTCCGGGCTGGTCAGGACGGGCTCGGGCAACCACTCGCCCACGTACTCCTCGCGCCGCCGAGCGAGCGTGCGGAACCGGTTGAGGCAGACCCTGCTCGTGATCCGCACGAGGTAGGCCCGCGGGTCCCGGACGTCGTTGCGCGCGGCGTCGTCGAGGGCCGCCCACCGCAGCCAGGTCTCCTGCACCACGTCCTCGGCGTCGGCGACCGAGCCGAGCATCTCGTAGGCCACGGTGAACAGCAGACTGCGGTGGGCGACGAAGGAGTCCTCGCTCATGACGCGGACGCTACCGCCGGGCGCTCGGCCAGCGGCTTCAGCCCGCAGGCGGCGGCGAAGCCGTCGGACTCGATGCCGAGCGCCACGTTGCCACGCGTGCTCATGTTCGCGAACGCGATCACCGAGGTCAGCTCGACCACGGCCGCAGGCCCCAGCTGGGCGTGCAGCCGGTCCACCAGCTCGTCGGTCACGGTCGGGGGCGTCTCGCTCATCGCCTCGGCGTACTCGAGGACGTCGCGCTCCAGCGGGGTGAAGACGCCCGCCTCGCGCCAGCGCGGGATCTCACGCGCCTTCTCCACGTCGAGCCCCCTGTTGCGGGCCTCGAAGTAGTTGAAGTCCAGGCACCACGTGCAGCCGACCAGGGACGCGACCGCCATGTGGGCGAACGACTTCAGGCTCTCGTCGCAGGCGTCCCACTTCTGCAGCTTGCCGCCGAGGCCGGCGCTGGCGAACAGCACCTTGGGGTTGTGCCAGTAGACGCCTACGGCCGTCGGCACCTTGCCCAGCTTCTTCATCATCATGCGCTTGATGAGCGCTCCCTTGAGGCCTGTGACCTCGGCCGGGGGGATGCGGGTGGTGTGCTCCATGTCTCCTCCTGAGTCGGTGGCTGCGCTGACGACGGGGTGGGTCGTCGCGTCATGAAGACACCGGCCGGAGAGCGGATGTGACACGAGGGCACGCGCGATCTCGTCGTGCCAGACTTCCTGTGTGTTCGATGGCTTCACCGAGTCGATGGTCGACGCAGGCGACCTGCGGTTGCTCGTTCGGTCCGGGGGCGCCGGACCGGCGCTGCTGCTGCTGCACGGCCACCCGCGTACGTCGGCGACCTGGCACCGCGTCGCTCCTGCGCTGGTCGACCGCGGCTTCACCGTGGTGTGTGCCGACCTCCCTGGCTACGGCCGCTCGGACAAGCCGGAACCGACTGCAGACCACGCAGCACACTCCAAACGAGTCGGTGCCTGCCGTCTGCTGCACGCCATGCGAGAGCTCGGGCACGACCGGTTCGCCGTGGTCGGTCACGACCGCGGCAGCTACTACGCCCTGCGCCTGGCGCTGGACCATCCCGCCAGCGTCACGCGGCTGGCCCTGCTGGACGGCCTACCGATCAGCGAGCACCTCGACCGGGCGAACGCCCGGTTCGCCACCGCGTGGTGGCACTGGTTCTTCTTCGCTCAACCGGAGATCCCCGAACGCGTCATCGGGGCCGACCCCGACGCCTGGTATCACGGGGACCCCGAGACCATGGGTCGGGAGAACCACGCCGAGTGGCTGCGAGCGATCCGCGATCCTGCCGTGGTCAGAGGCATGCTCGAGGACTACCGAGCCGGCCTCACGGTCGACGCCGACCACGAGCGCGCCGATCGCGCCGCGGGCCGACGCGTCGAACAGCCCCTGCTGGTGCTGTGGTCCCTGCGCGACGACCTCGAGGACCTCTACGGCGACCCGCTGGCCATCTGGTCCGCGTGGGCAGACGACGTCACCGGCCACGGCATCGACTCCGGCCATCACGTGGCCGAGGAAGCCCCGGAAGAACTCGCCCGGGCGCTCTCGGACTTCCTGACGCTCGCGCCTCGGTAGGAGATCCTCGACGGGCGTCCGCACCTCAGACCGGTTCGAGCACCGCGACCGGGATCGTCCGGCCCGCCTTGCGGGCGTACCGGGTGACCTCGGGAGCCTCGGCCAGGACCGCGTCACGCCACATCGCATCGCGCTCGTCACCGAGCAGCTCACGGACCGTTGCCTTGAAGTGCCGATCCCGCACCTGGACCTGCGCAACCGTCGCCTGCCGAAGGTTCTCCATCCACACGCCGACGCGGTTTCCGATGCGGGTCCACGTCGCCCTCATCGCGCTGTTCCGCACGCCGCTCTCATGCACCGACGGTAGCGAGGACCCGGCCCCGCGCTTACCAGCGCTCGACGCGGCGGAGTGTGGCGCTCGCGTTGCACGGGGTAGTGAAGCGTGTTGATCCGAAGGTTTACAGAAAGTCGACTCCTCTCATGTCGACGACCACGGTCAAGGTTCGAGCCAGCACCCGGGACCAGCTGCTCGCGATCGGCGCCTCTCGACACCTCAGCGCTGATCAGGTCATCGTCACTGCCTTGGCGGCGCTGCTGCGCGACGAACGACGCCAGCTCGCCGCCGCCGGGGCCCGCGCCATCGCTGCCGACCCCGCTGACCTCGCCGGGATCAAGGCGATCCGAGACGACGTCGCAGCTCTGCATGCGGGGTGAGGTCTACCGGCTGCCCGCCCGCGGCAAGGGCCACGAACAGCAGGGCAGGCGGTACGCCGTGGTCCTGCAACCCGATTGGCTGGCACTGAGCTCCTGGATCGTCGCGGTCACCAGCAGCAGCGCTCGACCGACGAGCTTCCGCCCGGGCGTGGAGATCGCCGGCCAGCCGACACTCGTGCTGTGCGACCAGATCGCCACGGTCGACCTCAACCGGCTCGCGGAGCCCGCGGGCTTCCTGAGCCTGGACGAGATGCAGCGTGTCGATGCCGCTCTCGCTCTTGTTCTCGACCTCTGACGCCGACCGGCGGCGCAACGGGGCGGCCCAAGGACGGCGTCGGCTGTGGCCCGCAGTTGACCGGCGCGCGAGGGGCCCTGGCAGAAGGCGGTGTCGGGCTCGAGCTCGTGGGTTCGCGCGAAGGTCCCGACCGCCGAGACCGCGCACTCGAGAAGATGGCGTTCGTACTCGACCGCGTTCTCCTTCCGGCATGCCTCGCCGGCCGCTCGATGCCCGCCGACGCCAACGCACCTACATGCGGCGGCCGAGCCCGACCTGGTGGCGGGCCCGGCCGAAGACGGTGGTGGTCAGGCCATCTCGGGGACGTGCAGGTGCGCATAAGCCAGGTCGAACTCGTGCACGTCGACGATCTGGCCGCCTGCGTCGCTCGCGGCCCGGTTGCGCATGTCGTCGGCCGCCGAGCGGCTGGCTTCCATCGTGGCGCGGGTCTCCCAGGCCGTGGTTGCGCAACCCAGCCCGGTCGACCGGTTCATGAGCAGGCTGGCGCTGCAGAATCCGTGGGTCTGCTCGAGCCGGGGAAGGATCCCGACCCGGAAGGTCTCCGTCATGGCGTCGAGGTCGCCCTGCAGCCAGCTGACTCGGCAGCACTCGCCGTGGTGGGTGCGGTGCATGACGGCGATCTCCCAAGCGTCTACCTGCATGGAGCCGCCGAGAATGTCCCGCCCGCGATCGCGGAGGGGGCGAAGTTGCTCATCGCTGGCGCGCATGGCCGCCTCGTCCTCCCACGAACTTGTTGCAATGCACTCCCCGGTCTCGTGGTCGACCAGCAGTGAGAGGCCGCGACAGCCCTCGATCTTGTCGAGCATGGGCCCCGCTTCGTTCTTGACGAACGCGATGCCCGCGTCGATGTTGCCGGGCTTCCCGTGGAATGTGGTGGAACGTGCGTACATGGTCGACTCCAATCGGGGACGCGGCAGCGCCCGGTCCGGCACCGCCGGCTGATCCCCTGCTTACTCCCTTGCGCGCGTGGACGCCATAGCCCGCTCTGCAATTCCCGGCCTCTTCGGGCCAGCACGCACCGGCCTCAGTCCGTCCGCGTGCGTGCGAAGGAGCGAAGGAGCATCGCGTGCCAGATCCGCTTGCGGCGGATAGACCCAGCCACGGCCCCCATGCTCGGCGACGCCGAACAGCAGGTCGGTGTGGACGACGATCCCGCGCATACGACGCGGCTACTTCGGGTTGATGCTCCAGAGCAGCTGATCGTAGTAGTTGGCGCCACCTGCGAAGTTCAGCTCCACGAACACCCGGTCTGTGTACGTCCCAGTCCACTTCTTGTACTTGCCGGTCCCGCCCACGATGTCACCGTCACCACCACCGCCGACTACCGCTCCGGGATCACCATTGAGATGCGTCGGTGGCTTGACCGATGGGTCCATGAGCGCACCTACGGTGCCGCTTTCACCCGAGTGCACGTAGATGTCGCCGTTGTCGAGATCGAACCAGATGAACTCACCGAAGGCGAGCGGTCCGCCGGTCAGATCGAGATTCTTCGTCCAGACGTAGATGGCCCCCTGGACCTTGCCCGTGGATGCATCGACGGCTGGCATCGAAACCGAAGGCTCACAATCCGAGTCGCACCACGTAGTGAACGACGAGGTAGCCGGCGTGGAGTGTGTATTCGGCACGGCCGGCCCGTTGTAGACCAGGACGATGCTCTGCGGAGAGGATGCGCCGCCACCCGATGCGACCACCACATCGCTGCCAGCCATCAGTGCACCAGCTGCAAGCGCCGCCGCAGCGGCTGTTAACCGAAACCTCATGGGGCATCTCCTTGTTCGAGCGGAATGACGACTAGCGACTCGGCCCCGCGCTCCGTCGGAGGAGCGCTGCTTGCGACACTCCCACCGTTCCGGGGTGACGTCCATGCCCGCATCAACGCAGAAGTTGCCCATTCCTCACTTTGCTTGGGACTCCTGCGACCTGGGCGAACCTGAAGCGTCCGCTATGCCCCTGCCCGGCCTTCCGCCTTGCCGCCGTACGGCGGAGCCCGACCATGCCGCGGGTCGCGTGCCCTGAGCCGCGTCCAACTGGCGTTGGAGCACCGACAGCCTGCGCAGACGCTCGGCGCGGACGGCGGCCGATCGGGCGACGAGGACGCTGAGGTGGAGCTTGGCCGGCGTGATGGCGCTGATCGCGAGCTCGCCCTCGAGGCGCCGACGTCGTCGGCGACGATCACGCTCGTGTCGAGGACGGCCCTCACGGCCGCTCGAAGGGATCGGTCAGCGTGTCGTCCGACCGCTCGCGGTCCTCGTCCCGGTCCGGGTCGCCCGGACCGCGGAACAGGTCGTCGATCTCGTCCCACGTCCGCCAGCGACGAGGAGCCGCGGCGACGAGCCGGGCGCTCGCTCGGCCGGCCACGGTGATCGTGAGCTGCTCACCCGCCTCGACCCGGCGGAGCAGGTCAGAGGCGCTTTGGCGGAGCTCGCGGGGGCCGACGTCCGTCAATCGCAGGCTGTGCACAGGTGCTGCACCGAGCGCCGTGCTGGGTGAGGCCGAGGCCGCGCGGCACAGTACGTTCGAGTACGTGGACACCCAGGCCGTGCTCGATCTCGTGCGGGAGGTGTCGGCGGCCGTCGTCGAGCCGCGGTTCCGTGCGCTCGCGGACGGCGAGGTGATGGAGAAGAACCCGGGCGACCTGGTCACCGTCGCCGACCACGAGGCCGAGGTGCTGCTCACCCGGGCGCTGAACCAGGCCTACCCCGACGCGCTCGTGCTGGGCGAGGAGGCCGCCTCGGCCGACCCGTCCCTGCTCGATCGCTACGCGGCGGCGCCGCACGCGTTCACGGTCGACCCCGTCGACGGGACGAAGAACTTCGTCCGCGGCTCCAAGGACCACGCGGTGATGGTGGCCGAGGTGCGCACCGGCGAGGTCGTCCGCAGCTGGATCTGGCACCCGCAGCACCGCGTCGCCTACGTGGCCGAGGTCGGTGCCGGCGCCTGGCGCGACGGCGAGCGGCTCGTCCGCCCCGAGCGCGACCCGGGCGCGGCGCCGCGCGGCGTCACCTCGCACCAGCCGTGGGTTGGCCTCGCGCTCGACGGCTTGCCGCCGCTGGAGCTCACCTGGGTCTCGTGCGGCATCGACTACGCCCGGCTCGCCGAGGGCGCTGCCGACTACGTGCTGTACCGCGGTGTCACGGTCTCCGGTCAGCGCCGCGGCCTGCCGTGGGACCACGCGCCGGGCTCGCTGCTGCTGTCCGAGGCCGGTGGGCACGTCACGCTCTTCGGCGGCGACCCGTACGACCCGCGCGTGCTCCCCGACGAAGGCCTCGTGGCCGCCGGGGACGACGCCACGGGGGCACTGGTGCGAGGTCTGCTCCCGCTGCCCTGACCGAGCGCGTCGCCAGCCCCGACCTGCCACGATGTGGCCGTGCACCGCCACTACAACGGCCTCAAGACGGCCATGCTGCTCGGCCTCCTCGGCGCCGTCGTCATCGGTGCGAGCTGGTTGCTCTTCGGCCGCAGCTCGACGGCGCTGGTCATCGGGCTCGCGATCGCCCTGGTGATGAACGGGATCGCCTACTGGCGGTCGTCCACGATCGCGCTGAAGGCGATGCACGCCTACCCGGTCACCGAGCAGCAGCAGCCGACGATGTACGCCATCGTGCGCGAGCTCTCGCAGACGGCCGGGCAGCCGATGCCGGCGCTCTACGTCTCGCCCACGGCCAACCCGAACGCGTTCGCCACCGGCCGCAACCCGAAGAACGCGGCGGTCTGCTGCACCGAGGGGATCCTCGCGATCCTCGACGAGCGCGAGCTGCGCGGGGTGCTCGGCCACGAGCTGATGCACGTCTACAACCGCGACATCCTCACGTCGTCGGTCGCCGCCTCCGCCTCGTCAGTTCTCACCTTCCTCGCCTACGGCGCCATGTACTTCGGCGGCGACGCGCGCCGTCCGAACCCGATCGGCGCGATCGCCATCAGCATCCTCGGCCCGCTCGCGGCGGGGTTGGTGCAGATGGCGATCTCGCGCACCCGGGAGTACGACGCCGACGAGGACGGCTCGACCCTCACCGGTGACCCGCTGGCGCTCGCGTCGGCGCTCGCCAAGCTCGACGCCGGCGTCAAGCAGCGTCCCCTGCCGCCGCAGCGTGACCTGGTCAACACCAGCCACCTGATGATCGCCAACCCGTTCAGCGCCCGCGGTGTCAGCCGTCTGTTCGCCACGCACCCGCCGATGGCGGACAGGATCGCCCGGCTGCAGGCGATGGCGGGACGCCCGCCCGCCTGAGCACGTCCGACGCGCTGATCTCACCTGTCGGGACGCAAGCGACCGACAGGTGGACATCACGTAGCCTCGACGACGTGTCCGACGCCCGCAGCACCCACCTCGTGACCCGCCGTCACGTGGATCTGCAGCGCGTGCACTCGGCCACCTGTCGCCGCCGCCAGGCCTGAGCGCCCTCCCGCGCTCCCCGGCCGACCCTCGCCGCCCTCCGGCTCCCCGGGCGCGCGCTCCCTACGACGGCCGCGCCTCCTCCCACCCCCTCGTGGAGGCACCGCATGTCCACCACCACCGGCCGCGCCGCACCCGGCCGTCCCACGTCCGAACGGCCGACCCGGTCACGCTCGCACGGGCAGTGGAAGGTCGACGGGCAGGAGCCGCTGAACCCCAACGAGGTGTTCAAGGCCGAGGACAACGGCCTGAACGTGCGCGAGCGGGTCGAGAACGTCTACAGCCGTGAGGGTTTCGCGTCAATCAGCGCGGACGACCTGCACGGACGGCTGCGCTGGTGGGGGCTCTACACCCAGCGCCGCCCCGGCATCGACGGTGGCCGCACCGCCCAGCTCGAGGCGCACGAGCTCGAGGACGAGTACTTCATGCTCCGCGTGCGGATCGACGGCGGCGCGCTGACCACCGAGCAGCTGCGGGTGGTCGCCGACGTCTCGACCGAGCTCGCCCGCGACACCGCCGACATCACCGACCGGCAGAACATCCAGCTGCACTGGGTGCGGATCGAGGACGTGCCCGAGATCTGGCGCCGGCTCGAGGCCGTCGGGCTCCAGACCACCGAGGCCTGCGGCGACGTCCCGCGGGTGATCCTCGGGTCACCGCTGGCCGGCGTCGCGGCGGACGAGATCATCGACCCCACACCGACGATCGCCGAGATCACCGAGCGCTTCATCGGACGCCCCGACCTCGCCAACCTCCCGCGCAAGTTCAAGTCCGCCATCACCGGGCACCCGAGCCTCGACGTCGTCCACGAGATCAACGACATCTCCCTTGTCGGCGTGGTGCACCCGGAGCACGGCGTCGGTTACGACCTCTGGGTCGGCGGCGGGCTCTCGACCAATCCGCGGCTCGCCGAGCGGCTCGGCGCGTTCGTGCGGCCGGACCAGGCGGCCGACGTGTGGCACGCCGTCGTCCAGGTGTTCCGCGACTACGGGTACCGGCGGCTGCGCAACAAGGCGCGGCTGAAGTTCCTGCTCGCGGACTGGGGCCCGGAGAAGTTCCGGCAGGTCCTGCAGGACGAGTACCTGGGTTACGCGCTCGCGGACGGGCCCGCCCCCGCCACACCGACCGGCCCCGGCGACCACGTCGGCGTGCACGAGCAGAAGGACGGACGGCGGTACGTGGGCGCCGCGCCGACCGTCGGCCGGGTCAGCGGGTCGGTCCTGCGTGCCGTGGCCGATCTCGCCGAAGCCGCCGGCTCGCAACGCATCGCGCTCACGCCGCACCAGAAGCTGGTGGTGCTCGACGTCGACCCCGCGCACGTCGACAGCCTGGTGGCCGGCCTCGACGACGTGGGCCTCACCACCACCCCGAGCCCCTTCCGGCGCGCGACGATGGCCTGCACCGGCATCGAGTACTGCAAGCTCGCGATCGTCGAGACCAAGGCGGCCGCAGCCACCGCGATCGGCGAGCTCGAGCGCCGGCTGGCGGACGTCGCGCTGACGACACCGATCACGTTGAACGTCAACGGTTGTCCGAACTCCTGCGCGCGCATCCAGACCGCCGACATCGGGCTCAAGGGCCAGCTCATCCCCGGCCCGGACGGCGACCCGGTGCCCGGGTTCCAGGTGCACCTCGGCGGTCGGCTGGCGTCGGTCGAGGACGGCGAGGCCGGGCTCGGCCGCACCGTCCGCGGCCTCAAGGTCACCGCGGACGACCTGCCCGACTACGTGGAGCGCGTGGTGCGCCGGTGGACCGCCGACCGCGACGCGGACGAGACCTTCGCCCGGTGGGCGCACCGGGCCGACGAGGAGGCGCTGACATGACCGGAACCGTCGCCGAGACGCGGCTGCGGCCCGTCGCCGAGCTGCGCGCGCTCGCCCAGGAGGGTGGCCGCACGCTCGAGGGCGCACCTGCCGAGAAGGTGGTCGAGTGGGCCGTCGAGCAGTTCGGACCGCGGTTGGCGGTCGCCTGCAGCATGACCGAGGCCGTTCTGCCGCACATGGTGTCGAAGGTGCTGCCAGGCGTCGAGGTGCTCTTCATCGACACCGGGTACCACTTCCCCGAGACCATCGCGACGCGCGACGAGGTGGCCCGGCGGCTGCCGCTCACCGTCGTCGACGTCACGCCGCGGCGCACCGTGCCGGAGCAGGACGCGGAGTTCGGCGACCGGATGCACAGCTGGGACCCCGTGCAGTGCTGCGAGATGCGCAAGGTGGCACCTCTGAAGCAGGCGCTCACCCGGTACGAGGCGTGGGCCACCGGGCTGCGCCGCGAGGACGCGCCGACGCGGCGCGAGACCTCCACCGTCCACTGGGACGCCAAGAACGCCCTGGTGAAGGTGAACCCGCTGGTGGCCTGGACGCAGCAGGACCTCGAGGCGTACGTGTGGGACAACGACGTGCCGCTGAACCCGCTTCTCGCGCAGGGCTACCCGTCGATCGGGTGCGCGCCGTGCACCCGGAGCGTCGGCAACGGCGAGGACGCGCGCTCGGGCCGCTGGGTCGGCTTCGACAAGAACGAGTGCGGGATCCACATCTGATGAGCGCCTACCCGTTGCTGCTCGAACTCGCCGGCCGCCAGGTCGTCGTCGTGGGCGGTGGCCCGGTGGCGGCCCGCCGGGTCCGTGGCCTGGTCGGTGCCGGCGCCCGCGTCAGCGTCGTCGCGCCGTGGGTGTGCGAGGCGGTGAGCGAGCTGGTCGCCGCGGGGACGGTCGGCTGGCTGCCACGCGACTACGCCGGGGCGGGCGACCTCGACGGCAGCTGGCTGGTCCACACGGCCACCGGCGACCCGGCGACCGACGCGGCGGTGCGCGCCGACGCCGAGGCCCTGCGGGTGCTCTGCGTCGACGCCGGGCAGGGCGCAGCAGGCACCGCGCAGGTGCCGGCCGTCGCCCGCGTCAGCACACCCGACGGCCCGGTCACCGTCGCCGTCAACGGCCACGGCGACCCGCGCCGCGCCCAGGCCGTCCGCGACGCCGTCCGCACCGGCCTGACCGACGGCTCCCTCCCGCTGCGGTCGCGCCGGCCCCGGCGCGGCACCGGCTGGGTGGCGCTCGTCGGAGGCGGTCCCGGTCCCACCGACCTGCTCACCACCCGCGGCCGCACGCTGCTCGCCGCCGCCGACGTCGTGGTCGTCGACCGCCTCGGCGCGCGCGGCGTGCTCGACGAGCTGGAGCCCGACGTGGTCGTCGTCGACGTCGGCAAGACCTCCGGCCACCACCCGTGGCCGCAGCACGAGATCGAGGCCGAGCTGGTGCGGCACGCCCTCGCGGGCCGAGGTGTCGTGCGGCTCAAGGGCGGCGACCCGTACGTGCTCGGCCGCGGCGGCGAGGAGCTGCAGGCGTGCGAGGCAGCCGGCGTCCCCGTCGAGGTCGTGCCGGGCGTCACCAGCGCGGTGTCGGTGCCGGCGGCCGCGGGCATCCCGGTGACCCACCGCGGTCTGGCCCGCGGGTTCTCCGTCGTCACCGGGCACGACGACCTCGGCGAGCTGCCCAGCGCGCGAGACCACACCCTGGTGCTGCTGATGGCCGTCACGAACCTGCCGGCCACCACCGCGCGGCTGGTCGACGCCGGCCGCGACCCCGGCACGCCGGTCGCGGTCGTCGAGGACGGTTACGGCACCGGCCAGCGGGTCACCGTCGGCCGGCTCGACCAGATCGCCGCTCGCGCCGCCGAGGTGGGCGTCCGCGCCCCGGCCGTCGTGGTCGTCGGCGACGTCGTCACCCTCTCCCCGCACTGGTCCCCGCTGGCCTCGTGAACGTTGCGGCCACCACGTTCACTTGGCCTGCGAGCCTCGCGAGGTAGGTGCTCGCCCCGCCAGGACGGCGGCGGCACACTGGGACCGTGACCGACCGCCCACCCCTGACCGCCGCCGCGTCGTCGGCCGCCGCGCTGCTGGTGCTGGTGGCGCTGCCCGCGCTGTGGGCGTCGGTCTCCTGGTTCACGGGGCGGCCCGGTCCGGGCGGTCTGCTGGCCACCCTGGTGCTGATGGACGGGCTGCTGCTGCTCGCTGCCGGCGTCCAGACCTGGTGGCGGCCGGCGTCCTGGTGGCCGTGGGCCACCGCCGGCGGGCTGCTGCTCGGCGCGCTGCAGTGGGTGGTCGAGCTGGTCGCGGGGACGCCGTCGACGTGGCTGGTCAGCGTCGTCTGCGCCGTGGTCCTGGTGTGGTTCGCGCTCGACCGGGCGCCCCGCACCGCGGGAACGGCCGACGCGGCGTCGACCTAGAGACGCAGCCGCTCGTCCAGGTACGCCCGGGTGCGGCGCCACACCTCGCTGGCCGGGTCGAGGTGCTCGAAGTGGCCCTCGCCGGGCACCACCTCCAGCACGACGTCGTCGCCTGCCGCCCGGGCCGCCACCGCGTACTCCTCGCTGACGCGCGCGGGCACCTTGTCGTCGGCGGCACCGGTCACCATCAGCGTCGGGACGCCGAGCGGCAGCATCGCGGCAGGGGAGGTGCGGGCGAGCAGGTCGGCAGGCAGCGGCCGGTCGGCGGGCTCGCCGAGGAAGGCCGCCGCGGCGTCCCCACCGAGGTGCAGCTCGTGCGAGAGCGCGAGGTCGGCCACGCCGGCCTGGCTCACCACCACCGCCGGCCGCAGCCGCGGCGACGCCCCCGGTGCGTCGGAGGGAAGCCGCGACCGTCCCGCGGCCCAGAGCGCGAGGTGCCCACCGGCCGAGTGCCCGACGAGCGCCACCCGCTCGAGGTCGAGCCCAGGTCCGGCCGCCGCGTCGACCAGGGCGTCGCACCCGGCCGCGACGTCCTCGAAGGTGGTGGGGAAGCCGCCGCCGTTGCCGACCGAGCGGTAGTCGAGGTTCCACACCGCGTACCCGCCGGCCACCAGGTCGGCGGCGACGTCGACCTCGAGCGAGCGGTCGTAGTCGGAGTACCAGAACCCGCCGTGGATCAGCACGACCACCGCGGCCCCCTGCGGCTGCGCCGGCAGGTAGAGGTCGGCCACCTGGATCGCGGCGTCGCCGTACGGGTGGGGCTCGGGCACGTCGGCCTCCGGGGCGTCGGGGTCGGGCCGGGCCGCGGCGCCGCAGCCGGCCAGCAGCGCCGACGCCGCGGCACCGAGGAGCAGGTGCCGTCGGGTCGTGGTCACGCCGGTGGTTCGGAGCCCGTCACCGTGCAGACCGGTCGGGACAGAGCTCAGCGGTAGTTGACGAACTGCAGCGCGACGTCGAGGTCGGCCGCCTTGAGCAGCGCGATGACCGACTGCAGGTCGTCGCGGCTCTTGGCGCTGACCCGCAGCTCGTCGCCCTGGATCTGCGCCTTGACGCCCTTGGGGGCCTCGTCCCGGATCAGCTTGGAGATCTTCTTGGCGTTGTCCTGGTCCAGCCCCTCCTTGAGCGAGGAGACCTGGCGGTACTCCTTGCCGGAGGACTGGGTGTCGCCGGTGTCGAGCACCTTGAGCGAGACGCCGCGCTTGACCAGCTTGGTCTGCAGGACGTCGAGGACCGCCATCACGCGCTCCTCGGAGTTGGCGGTGATGACGATGTTCTCGCCGCTCCACGCCACCGAGGCGCCGGTGTTCTTGAAGTCGTAGCGCTGGGCGACCTCCTTGGCGGCCTGGTTGAGCGCGTTGTCGACCTCCTGGCGGTCGATCTTGCTGACGACGTCGAACGAGGAGTCGTTGGCCACGGTGGGCTCCCTTCGGGGGCGGGTCGCGGGTCGGCGCGGACACCTGGTGGGGTGCGCGGGCGGCCCGCCGTCCTTGCTATCCTTCCATCCGCCCGCCTGACGGCGTGCACGCACGGCAGCTTGCCCGAGTGGCCAATGGGAGCGGACTGTAAATCCGTCGGCTTAGCCTTCGTTGGTTCGAATCCAACAGCTGCCACGCACGAAGAGGGGCGCCCCGCGAGACCGCGGGGCGCCCCTCTCACGTCGTGCGGAGGTGCTGGGTGGTGCCGAGGATCACTCCTCGAACATCGACACCTCGGACACCTCGAAGGTCGCGCCCTGCACGGCCTCGGCGTCGATCACGAAGTTGAACGCGTCGACCGTCACGGTCTCGCCCGGCTGGATCGGGTCGGAGAAGATGAAGTCGCTGTCGACCTCGGAGCCGCCGGACACCGCCGACAGGCTGACCTGGAAGCTGGCCGCGACGTCGCCCTTGTTGGTGAGGGTGACCGGGAGGTTGGTGTCGGGGAAGTCCGGGTCGCCGGTGACCTCGAAGGTGCCGAACTCGACGTCCAGGCTGTCGGCGAGGATCGCGTCCTTGTCGTCGGAGAAGCCGAAGCCGCCGTCCTCGGAGATGCTGGCCTCGATCGACCCGAGCGACTCGTTGAACTCGTCGGAGGCGCTGTTGAGCGCCATCACGACGAAGATCGTGACCAGGATCGAGACGATGATCGCCACGGCGCCGAGCACCGCACCGATGATCGCCATGCCCTTGCCGCCCGCGCGGCCCTTGTTGGCCTGGACCATGCCGATGATGCCGAGCACGATCGCGACCAGGCCGAGGAACGCGAAGAACCAGCCGACGAACGGGATCCACGAGCCGAGCAGCGCGACGATGCCGACGACGAGCGCGCCGATCGCCAGGCCCTTGCCCGGGCCCGTGGCGCCCTGCTGGGCGTAGTTGCCGTAGCCCGCCTGCGGGTAGCCGCCCTGCTGGCCGTACTGGCCCGGCTGCTGGCCGTAGCCCTGCTGCGCGCCGTAGGCGGCGGTGGCGCCGGCGGCCGCGTACTGACCCTGGTCCTGCTGCTGGCCGTACTGGCCCTGGTCGGCGGGCTGGCCGTAGGCCGGCTGCTGCTCGGTCTGGCCGTACGCCTGCTGCTGGCCGTACTGACCCTGGTCGGCCGACTGCTCCTGCTTGGTGAACATGTCGGACTGCGGCGCTGCGGGCGCGGGGTCCTGGCCGTAGGTGGGCGCCGCGTAGGACGGCTGCTCGCCGCCGGGCTGCGCCGGGTCCTGCGGCTGCTGAGGCGTGTTCGGATCGGTCATGTCGGATCCCTCTCGAGGTGCACGTGGTGGTCGGCCCGGGTCGTTCCCCCCTGGAGGGGCTGTCGGCCGAGACGTCGGTGCTCCCCCTGGGGCGGACGACGTGCGTCCGCCGTGACACAGAGTAGGGCCAGCGGCCCTGCGATACCGGCGGCTGTCCACCGCCGCCGGGTCTCGATCCGATTTCACCGGGTCCCGCGGCGCCATGTACCCTTGCCGTCGCACCGCCCCTTTAGCTCAGTCGGCAGAGCGTCTCCATGGTAAGGAGAAGGTCTACGGTTCGATTCCGTAAAGGGGCTCTCGGACGCCGGCGCCCGCCCGTGAGGGCGGATGTCGCGGCCGCGGCGGGGTAGCTCAGTCGGTAGAGCAAGCGGCTCATAATCGCTGTGTCGCGGGTTCAAGTCCCGCTCCCGCTACCGCACCCGGGCTCACGGATTTCGCGTCCGTGCAGCACGGGCCGTACCCTGGTGCGCTGGTGCGCCAGCGCGCACACGACCGTAGAGACCTACCTGCGAGAGAAGGCTGTCCCGTGGCCAGCAAGAGCGCCGACGTCCGCCCCAAGATCACGCTGGCCTGCGTGGACTGCAAGGAGCGCAACTACATCACCAGGAAGAACCGGCGGAACAACCCCGACCGGCTCGAGATGAAGAAGTTCTGCCCCCGCGACGGCCGTCACACGGTCCACCGCGAGACCCGCTGACCGTATCCGCCGACCCGTCCCGGGTCCGCCACCGGAGCCGTCCCCGTCCGTCGGGGGCGGCTCTCGTGCGTCACGGGGCGTGCCGGCGGGTCGCCGCAGTAGGTTGGCGGCCATGGGCGTGAACGCGAGCTTCGTCGGACGGGTCTACCCGCCCGAGGGCGTGTACGAGGTCGGCCGGGAGAAGATCCGCGAGTTCGCCGAGGCGGTCGCGGGCGAGGGAGCGGTGCACCCTGCGCACGTCGACCCGCAGGCGGCTCGCGATCTCGGCCACCCGGACGTGATCGCGCCGCCCACGTTCGCGGTGATCGTGGCCCAGCGCAGCGACGCCCGCCTGGTGCGCGACCCCGAGGCCGGCATCGACTTCAGCCGGGTGGTGCACGGGGAGCAGAAGTTCGTCCACCACCGGCCTGTGGTCGCTGGCGACCGCCTGGTGGCCACGCTGCACGTGGACTCGGTGCGCGGGGGCAACGGTGGCCACGCGATGGTCACCACCCGCAGCGAGATCGCCACCGAGGGCGGCGAGGCCGTCTGCACCGCGACCTCGACGATCGTCGTGCGGGGTGACTCGTGAGCCCGGCCCTGGACGACCTCACCGTCGGCGACGAGGTGCTGCGCGCGTCGGTGCCGTTCGAGCGCGCCGACCTGGTGCGCTACGCCGGGGCCAGCGGCGACTTCAACGTCATCCACTGGAACGGACGGATCGCCCAGGAGGTCGGCCTGCCCGACGTCATCGCGCACGGGATGCTGACGATGGCGCGCGCGGTCGAGCCGGTCGTGGCCTGGTGCGGCGACCCGGGCGCGGTGGTCGAGTACGGCGTGCGGTTCACCAAGCCGGTGGTCGTCCCCGACCCGGGCCGTGCGGTGGTGGAGGTCGTCGGCGTGGTCGGCACGCTGGACCCCGAGGCCGGCACCGTCCGGGTCGACCTCACCGCCACCTGCGACGGCACGCAGGTGCTGGGCAAGGCCCGCGCGGTCGTCCGGCTGCGGGCCTGAGACCGCTGCCCCCGGCGCAGCGCCCACTGCGCTAGGCGAACCACCACCTCGCTGGGCTCGCAAGCCACGTGAACGTGGTGGTCGCCACGTCCACTAGGCCGACGATCGGGGGACGGGGCCGGTGGTGGCGCCCACCCGCAGCGTGGCGACCATCGAGACGTCGTCGACGGACTCGCCGGCGAGCAGCCGGTTGATCATCTCGCCGGCGAGGCGGCCCTTCTCGGCCCCGGGCTGCTCCACGGTGGTGAGCTCGGGCGCCCAGGGGATGGCGACGCCGTCGAAGCCGGTGACGCTGAGGTCGCCGGGGACGTCGAGGCCGAGCGAGGCGGCCGCGGCGAGCACGCCGGCGGCGAGCACGTCGCTCTCGGCCAGCACGGCGGTCGGACGCACGGCGGGGTCGACGTCGAGCAGCGTGCGGGCGGCCTGCTCGCCGGCGGCGTGGGAGTTGGCGTCGACCTCGATCACCGGCACCGGGCCGAGCACGTCGCGCACGCCGAGGGCGCGCTCGCGGGCCTCGGTGACGCGGGCGCCGTTCAACCGCTCCTCGCTCACCAGCCCCTGGGCGCCGTCGAGCTCGAGCGGGAAGGCGATCACCGCGACCCGGGTGTGCCCGAGGTCACGCAGGTGCCGGGCGAGCCCGGCGGTGGCGGTGCGGTCGTCCACGAGCACGCGGGCGAGCCGCTCGTCCGGGGCCCCGCCCAGGCCGACCATCGGGACGCCGCGCGCGTGCAGGTGCGTGACGACCGGGTCGTCGGCGAGGCCGCAGCCGGCGATCACCACGCCGTCGAGGGCGGCGGTGGACATCCGGGCCACGCTGGATGCGTCGTGCGCCGGCCCCGTGCCGGCCGCCGGCGGTCGGGGGAGCAGCAGCATCGAGGACGCCGAGGCGTCGAGCGCGGCGGCGAGGCCGTCGAGCACGGCGGCCGAGTACGGGTCGCGGAAGGCGTAGAGCAGCCGCTCGGACAGCACCACCCCGACCACGCCGGTGCGGCCGCGGCGCAGCGAGCTGGCCAGCGGGTTCGGGCCGGACCAGCCCGAGCTCGGTGGCGGCGGCCAGCACCTTGTCGCGGGTGGCGTCGGTGACCGGCCGGGTGCCGCTGAACACGACCGACGCGGTCGACAGCGACACCCCGGCGAGGTCGGCGACCTGCTTGAGCGTGGCTTGACCGGACGGGCGCATGGGAGCAGACTAGCGAATCGATTCGACCGAAACGATTCGACGGTGCCGCGGCCCGTCGACGTGCACCGTCGTGGACGCCGCCGTGAAGGCCGTCCGCGCACCAGACAGGAGCACCAGTGGCAGCGCGAGACGGGGGCGCCGGCGTGCGACCCGCCGAGGGTCCGTCGGTCGAGGGCCCGGTCGAGGCCCGGCCGGGCGACCGGGCCGGTCGCGAGACCACGCCGCAGGTGCGCAGCGCCCACGTCGGCCGTGATGGCCGCGTTCGTGATGGCCGGGCGTCACCTTCGCCAGCTGGGCCTCGCGGATCCCGGACGTCAAGGACGCCCTCGACCTCACGCCGTCGCGGCTCGGCCTGGTGCTGATCGCGATGAGCGCCGGGTCGGTCCTCGCGCTGCCGTCCGCGGGCGCGGTGATCAACCGTGCCGGCGTCGCCCGCACGGTCCTCGGCGGCGACGTCCTGTTCGACCACGGCCGGTCTGACGCTCGCCGGCGCCGGCACGTCCGCCGGCTCGATCGTCCTCGTCGCGGCCGGGCCTGTTCGTCGCCGGCCTCGGCGTGGGCAGCTGGGACGTCGCGATGAACGTCGAGGGGGCCGACGTCGAACGCCACCTCGGTCGCACCGTGATGCCGCACTACCACGCGGGTTTCAGCCTCGGCACCGTCGCAGCGGCCGGCCTCGGCGCGCTCGCCTCGTGGGCCCGCTTCCCCGTCGTCGCGCACCTCGTCCTGGCCGTCGCGCTCGCGCTCGTGGTCGTGCTGTGGGCCACCCGGCGGTTCCTGCCGCAGGCCGTGCACGAGGACGCACGACGAGACCGCGCCGCCCGCACGGCACCCGCTGTCGTACTTCCGCGAGCCGCGCACCCTGCTCGTCGGTGTCGTCGTCCTGGCCGCCGCCTTCACCGAGGGCGCGGCCAACGACTGGCTGTCGGTGGCGATCCGGGAGGGCTACGACACCGAGGCGTGGGTCGGCGTGCTCGGCTTCGCCGCCTTCGTCTCCGCGATGACGTTCGGCCGGGTGCTCGGCACCCGCTGGCTCGACACCTACGGCCGGGTCAAGGTGCTGTGGGGCGCGTTCGCGCTCGCCGGCGTCGGCGCCCTGCTGGTGATCCTCGGTCCGACGATCGGCCTGGTGGCCGCGTTCGTCGGCTCGCTGCTGTGGGGCGTCGGCGCCTCGCTCGGCTTCCCGGTGGGCATGAGCGCCGCCGCCGACGACGCCCGCCACGCGGCCGCGCGGGTCAGCGTCGTCGCCTCGATCGGCTACTGCGCCTTCCTCGCCGGCCCGCCGCTGCTGGGCTTCCTCGGCGACCACCACGGCGTGCTGCCCTCGCTCCTGGTCGTGGTCGCCCTGACCATCCCGGCGATGCTCGTGGTCCCCGCCACCAAGCCGCTGCCGGGCTCGGACGCCGACCGCTCCGAGCAGGGCGAGGACGCCCGGCCACCAGCCTGATCCGGTGCCCGTAGCCTGAACCGGTGCCCCAGCCCGACCCCGCCGACGCCTCCGTGACCCGGCTGGCCGACCTCACCACGCTGCGGGTGGGCGGCCCGGCGGCGCGCACCGTGGTGGCCGGCGACGAGGCCGCGCTGGTCGAGGCGGTCTCCGCGGCCGACGCCGCCGGCGAGCCCGTCCTGCTCGTGGCCGGGGGGTCGAACCTGCTGGTGGCCGACGCCGGCTTCGAGGGCACCGTGGTGCAGGTGCGCACCCGCGGCGTGACGGTGCTGAGCCACGACGCCTGCTCGGGCGCGAGCGTGCAGGTCGCCGCCGGCGAGCCGTGGGACGACCTCGTCGCCCACGCCGTCGAGCAGGGCTGGACCGGGGTCGAGGCGCTGTCCGGCATCCCGGGCTCCACCGGTGCGACCCCGGTGCAGAACGTCGGTGCCTACGGCCAGGAGGTCGCCCAGACCGTCGCGAGCGTCCGCACCTGGGACCGGGTGCTGCGTGGCGTCCGCACCTTCGCCGCGTCCGACTGCCGGTTCGGGTACCGCACCTCGCGGTTCAAGGTCGACCCCGGACGCTTCGTCGTCCTCGACGTCACCTTCCAGCTCCCGCTCGGCGACCTCGGGACGCCCGTGGCCTACGCCGAGCTGGCCCGCGCCCTCGGGGTGGAGGTCGGACAGCGGGCGCCCACGGCCGCCGTCCGCGAGGCCGTGCTGGGACTGCGGCGCGGCAAGGGCATGGTGCTCGACGCCGCCGACCACGACACCTGGAGCGCCGGGTCGTTCTTCACCAACCCGGTGCTGCCCGCCGACGCCGCTCTGCCCGAGGGTGCGCCGCGCTTCCCGGCGGCCGGCGGCGCGGTGAAGACCAGCGCCGCCTGGCTGATCGAGCACGCCGGCTTCGGCAAGGGGTTCGGCCTGCCGGGCCCGGCGTCGCTGTCGACCAAGCACACCCTCGCGCTCACCAACCGCGGCGAGGCGTCCGCCGACGACCTGGTGGCGCTCGCCCGCACCGTCCGCGACGGCGTGCGCGACCGCTTCGGCATCACGCTGGAGCACGAGCCGGTGCTGGTGGGGCTGCGTCTCTGACTCCTGCGAGTTGTCACCACCGCAGCAGGTCCGGACCTGGGCTGGTGGTGACAACTCGACTAGGGGGTGCGCAGCAGGCCGGCCACGAGGTCGAGCACCGCGGAGTCGGCCAGTCCCGCCGCGCGCGCCCGCTCCACGAGCGACCGGGCGGCGCGGGCCACCTCGGCCCCGGCCTCCACCGGCGCTCCGGTGACCACGGTGCCCACGCGGCGGCGGCTCGCCACCACGCCGTCGGCCTCGAGCTCGCGGTAGGCGCGCGCGACGGTGCCGGTGGCGATGCCGAGGTCGGCAGCCAGCGCCCGCACGGTCGGCAGCCGGTCGCCCGCCCGCAGCGCGCCGGACGCCACGTACCCGGCCACCTGGGCGCGGACCTGCTCGAAGGGCGGCACGGCCGAGCCCAGGTCGACCTCGAGCCGCGGCGGGCCGGTCACGCCGGCACCACCGGGACCGGCAGCGGCGCGGGTGCGGGGGCCGGCACCCGCGGGGCCGGGACGGCGAGCACGGCGACGCCCACCAGCCCGGCCAGCCCGCCCACGACAGCCAGCACGACGCCGAGAGCGCCGAACCCGGCGGCGCCGTCGGCGACACCGCGGGTCGCGCTGCCGGCGGTCAGCAGCAGCCCGGCGAGGGTCAGCCCCGCACCGGACGCCGCCCCGCGCAGCACCCGGTGCGCGCCGGCCCGGCGCAGGGCTGTGTCGGTGGCCGGATCGGCCGCCGCCACCGCCGGGCGCGACACGACGAGGTGCAGCGCGAGCGCCACCAGGACGGCGAGCACGACCAGGCCCGCGAGCACGGGCAGGACGTAGAACGCCCCGGGGAACGGGCCGGCCGACGACGTGCCGGCGCCGTCCTGGCCCTCCCAGGCCCGGGTGAGGGCGCGTCCGGTCCCGTCCGCCGCCACGACGCCGACCAGCCCGGTGACCACGACGGCGCCCGCGAGCACGGCCGCGGCCACCAGCGCCGGTCGCGGCAGGACGTCGGCGACCCGGCGCCGCACCAGCAGTCCGCTGCGCCGGGTTCCGGTCGGACGCGGCCAGGTGACCTCGGTGAGGGCCAGCACCAGCGTGTGGGCGCAGGCGGCCACGAGGAACACCACCGCCAGCAGCCGTCCGGCACCGAGCCCGTCGACCGACCGGGACAGCGCCGCCCAGCCCGCGACCGCGCCGACCGCTGCCACGACCGCGAGGACGCCGCCGGTCACCGCGTGCCGCCGCGCCGCCGCCGTCGCCGGACCGATCTCGCCGTCGGGACGGCTGGTGACCGCGAGGACCAGCAGGACGACGAGCGCCAGCGGCAGCAGCACCGCGAGCGGGAGCAGGACGAGCAGACCGGACGCCATGGGTTCCTCCAATGAGTCAATGAACTGACTCATTGATGCACAGCCTCGAGCGCGGCGTCAAGCGGTGCCGGCACGCTCCAGCACCAGCTCGACCAATCGCGGGTCGACGACCGGCACCCCGTCGCGCACCGGGACGAGCGGGGTGGCGACGACGTCGGCGCCGACGCGGGCGAGCCGGTCGTGGAACGCCCCGGGGGCGAGCAGGTACGCCGCGACGGCGACCCGCCGACCGGGGTGGTCCGCCCGGGCGCGAGCCACGGCCTCGGCGACGGGCGGGGTGGCGATCGAACCGAATCCGACCGAGACGGGGCCCTCCCAGCGCTCGCGGACGGCGTCGACCACGGCCGCGACGTCGGCCACCGCGCGTGCGTCGCTGGACCCGGCGGCGGCGACCACCACGGCGTCCCCGGCCTCAGACCCGTTCTCGCGCAGGCGCTGCACGAGCAGCTCGGCGAGCCGGGGGTCGGGGCCGAGGGCGGCAGCGGCCGCGGCCCCGGGAACGGACGCCACGGCCGACGCGATGTCGACGTGGACGTGGTAGCCGCCGGACAGCAGCAGCGGCACCACGACGATCGGCGAGAACCCCTCTGCCCGAGCGTGTTCGACCACCTCACCGACCTGGGGGTGCTGGACGTCGACCCAGGTCTCGAGAACCTGGTGACCGGCTGCCCGGGCGCGGACCGCGGCCACCAGCGCGGAGACCGCCGACTGCCCGAGCGGGTCGGCCGTGCCGTGCGAGCACAGCACCAGCGCGCGGCCGCTCACGCCGGCGTGCTCACGACGCGAGCCACTCGTCGACCCCCGCCAGGAGCTGCTTCTTCACGTCGTCCGGTGCGACGCTGGCGCGCACCGACGAGGCCGCCAGGGCGGCAACAGCGGGGTCGCTCATGGCGTGATCGATTCTGGCGGAATGGTACTGGGCGAGGAGGCGGGACCCGAACAGCAGCGGGTCGTCGGCGCCGAGGGCGATCGTGGCGCCTGCCTCGACGAGCGCGGGGAGGGGCACGTCGGCGAGCGTGGCGAACACGCCGAGCGAGACGTTGCTCGCCGGGCACACCTCGAGCGCGATGCCGGCGTCGACCACGCGCCGGAGCACCGCGGGGTCCTCGCCCGACCGCACGCCGTGGCCGATCCTGGTGGGGGACAGGTGATCGAGGGTCACCTGGACGTGGTCGGGCCCGAGCAGCTCGCCGCTGTGCGGCACGCACGCCAGGCCGGCACGGCGAGCGAGGTCGAAGGCCGGGGCGAACTCGGAGGTCCAACCGCGCCGCTCGTCGTTCGACAGGCCGAACCCGACGACCGTCCCCGGGCCCTCGCCCTGGTACCGGACGGCGAGCCGTGCCAGCGTGCGGGCGTCGAGCGGGTGCCGGATCCGGCTGGCCGCCACCACGACGGCGACCTGCGTGCCGGTGGCGAGGGAGGCCGCCCGCGCCTCGTCGAGCACGATCTCCAGCGCCGGCGTGACACCCCCGACGAACGGGGCGTACGACGTCGGGTCGACCTGCAGCTCCAGCCAGCGCGAGCCCTCGGCGGCGTCGTCCTCGGCGGCCTCGCGGACGATCCGGCGCATCGCGGCCTCGTCGCGGACGACCGCCCGGGCGGCGTCGTAGAGCCGCTGGAACCGGAACCACCCGCGGGCGTCGGAGGTGAGGTGGATTGCCTGCTGGTCGCGCAAGGAGGCCGGCAGCCGGATGCCGCGGGCGTCGGCCATCTCGATCAGGGTCGAGGGACGCATCGAGCCGGTGAAGTGCAGGTGCAGGTGCGCCTTCGGCAACGTGGCGAGGTCGCGTCCCTCGTCACCGTCCGGCATCCCCCGAGTCTGCCAGCGGCTCAGCCGGTGCGTCCCGGCGGCCTGATCAGCCCGCGATCGAGCGCCACGGTGACCGCGCGGGTGCGGTCGTCGACCCCCAGCTTGGCGAACAGCCGCAGCAGGTGGGTCTTCACCGTCGACTCGCCGATGAACAGCTCGCGTCCGATCTCGGCGTTGGTGAGTCCGCGGGCCACGCCGTCGAGCACCTCGATCTCCCGTCGCGTCGGCACCGGCTGGTCGGGCTGGCGGGCGCGCCGGACCAGGTGCCCGGCCACCGAGGGCGCGAGCACGGTCTCGCCCCGCGCGGCCGCCCTGATCCCCTCGAGCAGCCGGTCGCGCGGCACGTCCTTGAGCAGGTAGCCGCTGGCCCCGGCCTCGATCGCGCGGACGATGTCGGTGTCGGTGTCGTAGGTGGTCAGGACCAGCACAGCCGTCCCCGGCGCCTCGCGCAGCAGCGCCTCGGTGGCCGTCGCGCCGTCGACCCGCGGCATCCGCAGGTCCATCAGCACCACGTCGGGCGCGGCGCCGGCCGCGCGCAGCCGCCGCACCTCGTCGGCGACCTCGGCGCCGTCGTCCGCCTCGCCCACCACCTCCAGGCCGTCGTCGGTCTGCAGCAGGGCGACCAGGCCGGTGCGCACCACCGGGTGGTCGTCGACCACCAGCACCCGGATCGGGCCTGCCCTCCGCTCGCTCACGGCAGGCTCACCCGCAGCCGGGTGCCGCGACCGGGTGCGGAGTCGACGTCGAGCCGTCCGCCCGCGGCCTCCACCCGCCGGCGCATGCCGTCCAGGCCGAAGCCGGCGACCGCGGCGGGGTCGAAGCCGACGCCGTCGTCGACGACCTCGACCACCGGGTCCGGGTCGGCGGCCAGGCGCAGCACGACCCGTCCCGCACCGGCGTGCCGCCGGACGTTCGACAGCGCCTCCTGGACCGCCCGCACCAGCACGACCGCCCGGTCGGTGCCGAGCTCGGCCTCGGGAGGCCAGGTGCTCTCGACCACGACCTCGACGCCCGTCTCGGCGCCGAACCGCTCGGCCACCCGGGCGAGCGCGGCGTCGACGTCGGAGCCCTGCAGGTCGACCGGCCCGAACGCCGCCACCAGCGCTCGGGCCTCGCCGAGGTTCTGGCGGGCGGTCTGCTCGATCAGGTCGAGCCGTGCGGTGTCCGCGCCCGCCGCCGCCAGCCGGGCCGACTCGGCCTGCGCCAGCGCGACGATGCTGGTGAAGCCCTGCGCGAGGGTGTCGTGGATCTCGCCGGCCACCCGCTCGCGCTCGGCCACCACGCCTGCAGCGTGCTGGGCCACGCCCAGCTCGGCGCGGGTGCGCTCGAGCTCGGCGATCAGCTCCGCGCGCTGCTCGCTCTGCTCGATGATCCGGCCGATCCACAGCCCGAGGACCAGCGAGACCGCCAGCCCGCTGCCCATCGACACCACGACGTCGCGGATCGTGTCGGGGTCGGTGCCCTCGCCGACGAGCAGGCCGGCGCCGGACACCACGCACAGCACGGCCGCCCAGACCACCCCGGCGCGGTAGGAGGGCGCGTAGAACCAGATCTGGGGGTAGGCCGCGAACAGCAGGAGCGACGCGCGTCCGCCCTCGAGGCCGAGCAGCACGCCGACCGCCACGACGAGGACGACCAGGTACGCCGCGCCCCGACGGTCGTCGTCGCGGGTGGCCGCCGGGAGACCGAGCAGCAGGTACGCCAGGGCGAGCACGCCGACGGCGGCCAGCGACTGCGGCGCCGTGTCGCCCGGGTCGTCGCCGACGACGATCACGCCGCCCAGCACCACCAGCAGCGCGGCGAAGGTCAGGTGCCACCCGAGCACCGTGCGGCTGACGACCGACGGCTGGTCGCGAGAGACCGGCCCACCGGTGCCCGCGCCGCCGTCCACGACCGTCATCGTGCCTCAGCCGGCGTCGCGCCGGGTCCAGCGGAAGGTGCGCAGGCACAGCGCCGTCCCGATCACGAGCCAGGCGAGGAGCACCAGCGCGGTGAGCCCGTGCTCCCAGCTGCCGCCCGGCTCGGCCACGACGTAGGAGTCGGGCAGGAACACCGAGCGCATGCCGAGGGTCATCCACCGCAGCGGGAAGACCGACGCCGCGGTCTGCATCCACTCCGGCAGGTCCGAGAACACGAAGTACACGCCGGACACGAACTGCAGCACGATCACGATCGGGGTGATGACCGCGTTGGCCTCCTGCGCCGAGCGCGGCAGCGCCGAGACGCCGATCCCGAGGACCGAACCGGCCGCGGTGCCGAGCAGGTAGACCCAGGCGAAGGTCGCCCAGCGGGAGGGGTCGGACGGCAGGTCGACGTCGAAGAAGAGATCAGCGGCGAGCAGGGTGACGGCGGTCTGCACGCCACCCACCAGCAGCACCAGCCCGATCTTGCCGAGCAGGTAGGCCGCGGGCGGCATCGGCGTGCCGCGCAACCGCTTCAGCAGTCCCTGGTCGCGCTCGTCCGCGATCGACAGCCCGAGGTTCTGGAAGCTGCTGAGCATCACGCCCGTGGCGATCATCCCGGCCAGGAAGTACTGGACGAACGTGACACCGCCGGGGCCGACGTCCTGGTCGCCGAAGACCGACCCGAAGATCAGGAGCATGACCACCGGGAAGGCGAAGATGAAGGCCATCGCCATCCCGTCGCGGGAGAAGACGCGCAGCTCGGTCACCACCCGACTGGCAGTTGCGTGGGCGAGAACCGATGCAGCAGAACGCTTCTGGACGGACAGCGCTGGGGGTGAGGTCGTGGCGGTCATCGCGCCGCGCTCCCGACCATCGTGAGGTAGGTGTCCTCGAGAGTCGGACGCAGCACCTCGAGGTCGGCGATCTCCTCGCCCGGGCGCCGGGCGAGCAGCCCGGCGACCAGCGCGGTCGGCGTCGCCGTGCGCTCCTCGTGCGGGCCCCGCTCGTCGGACCAGCGCACCGTGGCCGTCGCCTGCAGGCGGCCGCCGAGGGTGGCCGGCTCGGAGACCTCGACCATCCGACCGGCGGCGATCACCCCCACCCGGTCGGCGAGGTGCTCGGCCTCGTCCATGTAGTGGGTGGTGAGCAGGATGGTGGTGCCCTCGTCGGCCAGCGTGCGCACCAGGCCCCAGAACTGCCGCCGCGCCTGCGGGTCGAAACCGGTGGTCGGCTCGTCCAGGAAGAGCAGCTCGGGTCGACCGACGATGCCGAGCGCGACGTCGAGCCGTCGGCGCTGCCCGCCGGACAGCGCGCGGGCCCGGGTCCTGGCCTTGTCCCGCAGCCCGACGGCGTCGATGACCTCGTCCGGGTCACGGGGGTCGGGGTAGAAGCCCGCGAGGTGCCGGACGAGCTCGGTGACGGTGAGCGCCCCGCTGTCCTGGCCGGACTGCAGCACGATCCCGATCCGGGTCCGCCAGTCCAGCCCCGCGGTGCCGGGGTCGGCGCCGAGGACCGACACCTCCCCCGAGTCGCGCCGGCGGTGGCCCTCGAGCACCTCGACGGCGGTGGTCTTGCCCGCCCCGTTGGGCCCGAGCAGCGCGAAGGTCTCCCCGCGGCGCACGTCCAGGTCGATCCCGTCGACCGCGGCGCGGTCGCCGTACCTCTTGGTGAGGCCGCGGACGCGCACGGCCAGGTCGCTGTCGTCCATGACCCCAGGGTCACGGGCGAGGGGCACCTCGCGCGAGGACCTTCAGTCCTACTCCCGCGTCCACCGACCGGTGGACGGCGCGGTCGACCACGTCCCCGGTTCAGTGGAGGTGGTGCTCGAAGGCGAAGGCCGCGGCGGCCGTCCGCGAGCCGACATCGAGCTTGACGAAGATGTTCGACAGGTGCCGGGCGACGGTCTTCTCGCTCAGCACCAGCGCGGCTGCGATCTGGGTGTTGCTGCGACCGGTGGCGACCAACCGCAGCACCTCCACCTCGCGGCCGGTCAGGCCCGCCGGGTTGCGGCTCGGTCGGAGCAGGTGCTCCACCTCCGACGCCGCAGGGCGCGCGCCCAGCCGCTCGAACCCTGCGCGCGCGGACTCCAGCTCGCGTCGTCCCGACGCCGTGTCCCCCAGGTCGGTGAGGGCGCGACCGGTCAGCAGCCGGACGCGCGCGAGCTCGTAGGGATCGCCGACCCGTTCCCACAGCCGACGGGCTGCTCGCAGGTCGGCGAGCGCGCCGGCGGCGTCCCCGGCGGCCAGGTCGACGGCCCCCGACGCGAACGCGGCCCTGGCACGCAGTCCGTCGGTGCCGACCTGCTCCGCAGCCGCGGCCAGCCGGTCGGCGGCCGCTCGCGCCTCACCGAGGGCGCCGGCGGCGACCAGGAGGTCGATCGCCGCGGGCAGCAGCCGGCACCGGTCCACCAGCCGGGTGACCTCCGCGACCAGCCGTCGTGCCGCCGCCAGCGCGGTGTCGCCGGACCCCTGGGCCAGCCAGAGCAGCGCCAGGCCCGGCTGCGGGTCGAAGCCGAGCTCGGTCGAGAGCTCGTAGGCCGACGACGCGGCGTCCAGGTCGCCGCGCTGGCGCAGGACGTCACCCCTGGCGTACTGCGCCAGGCCCGCGGCGCCGTGCGCGCCCGCCTCCTGGTAGCGCTCGACCGCTCGGGTGAGCTCCTCGAGAGCCTCGGGCCACGCCCCGCGCGCCCGCATCACCTGGCCACGATGCAGGGAGCACTGACCGGTGAAGGCCACGAGGCCGGGCTGAGCCACGCACCAGCGGTGCAGGGCGGACGTCCACTCCGCGACCCGGCCCAGCTCCTCGATCTCCTGGCAGCCCTCGATCGCGGTGCAGTACACGTCTCCCAGGACGGCGGGGGACACCTCGCCGGCGACGGCTCCCGCCATCGCCTCGTCGAGCAGCCGCAGTCCTTCGGGGACCCGTTCCGCGTAGATGGCGAGCCTGCCCTGCGCACACAGGCCGAGCGCGAGCAGATCGCGGTCGTGGTGCGTCCGGCCTGCGGCCGTGGTCCTGGCGGCGGCGGCCCAGGCGGCTGCCAGGTCGCCCTCGGCCAGGTGGACCGGCACCTGCAGGGCGGCGACGTAGCCGCGCTCCACCGCGTGCTCGTCCAGATCCGCGACGAGCCGGTCGGCGCGCGCCGTCCACCCCCTGGCCAGAGCCGGCTCCCCACCTGCGGCCAGGACGGTCGCGAGGTGGTAGCAGCAGCGCACCGCGCCGGACAGGTCGCCGGCGTCCTGGCGAACGAGGAAGCCGCGTTGCTGGAAGCGCGCGGACGCGTCGTGGTCTCCCTGCAGGTACGCCGCCGTCGCGGCGTCCCCCAGGTCGTGCGCGCTCATGTCGGCGGGCTCGATCCCGGACCAGACGTCCAGGGCCGAGGCCCAGTCGCCCTGCTCGTAGTCCGCGCGGGCCCGCACCAGGTCGTCGACCACACCCACCGCGGGAACCTCCGGCGCGGACGATACTCCTGGGCCTGCCGGACGGCCCGAGACCGCCGTGGGTGCATCTGCCCACTGCGCGGCACCCGCGAGGTGGGTGGATCGTCCGATGCGCCCGCGGTCACCGGCTCCCTAGCGTCAGCCGGGAACCGACGAGAGAGGACGATCCGATGCCGCTGTTCCTCGACATCCACTCCCTGGACGACCCCGTGGCGCTCGGCGACGTGGCCCGGGCCCACGACGCCGACCTGCGCACCCAGGCGCCGTACGGCGTCGACTACCTGCGCTACTGGGTGGACGAGACCGCAGGGAAGATCTTCTGCCTGGTCGACGCACCCTCCGCCGACGCCGCCGCGACCGTCCACCGCGAGGCGCACGGCCTCGTCGCCTCGGAGATCTACCAGGTCACCGAGGGTGCGACGGGTGGCGCGACGAACGGGCACCCGGACGCAGCGGCCGGGCACGACGACGTCGCGCCGTCCGAGGCCTGGGACGCGATCGCCGCCGCCTACGCCGAGCTGGTGGCCCCGGGGGAGCAGCCGCTGTCGGCCGCTGCGCTCGACCTGGTCGACCTGCGCCCCGGCGAGACCTTCCTCGACGTGGCCGCCGGGCCCGGCGGTCTGGGCCTGGCGGCGGCCAGGCTGGGCGCGACGGTGCTGGCCACGGACTGGGCGCCGCAGATGGTGGCGCAGTTCCAGGCACGGATCGTGTCCGAGCGGATTACCTCGGCCCAGGCGCGGGTGATGGATGCCCACGCTCTCGAGATCGAGGACGACCGGTTCGACGTCACCGGCTCCCAGTTCGGCGTGATGCTGGTGCCGGAGCAGGCCGTCGCCCTGCGGGAGATGGTCCGGGTGACCCGGCCGGGGGGACGGGTGCTGCTGGTGGCCTACGGCTCGCCGGCACGGTACGAGGCGCTCCAGCTGTTCGTCGCGGCCCTGCGGTCCGTCGTCCCCGCGTTCCCGGGCCTGCCGGACCCGCCGCCGCTGGAGTTCCAGGTGTCCGACCCGGAGGTGCTGCGGGACCGGTTGGTCGCAGCCGGTCTGACCGAGGTCCACGTGGACACCTCGCACCAGGAGCGGGTGGAGCTCGCGTCCGGCGAGGCCTGCTGGGGCTGGTTGCTCGCTGGCAACCCGGTCGTCGGGGCCATCATCGAGGACGTCGGCGAGGCGGACCGGGAGCGGGTGCGCGCAGCGCTCGAGGAGGCGATCCGCGTGCGCGCGGGTGACGGCGACGTCGCCGTGCTGACCGCAGCGGTCAACATCGGCTGGGGTCGCAAGGGCGTCGGCGGGTGAGCGGTTCGGTGCTCGTCGTGGGAGCGGGGGTCGCTGGCAGGGCCGCAGCCCACGCGCTGAGCCGGCGCGGCCTGCCCTGCACCGTGGTGGAGCGGCGCGCCCCCGACGGCCTCGGCATGGCCGTCAACCTCCCGGGCAACGCCGTCCGCGCCCTGGCCGACCTCGGTGTCGCCGACCAGGTGCTGGCCGACGGGGTGCCGGTCCGGCGACGCGAGTACCGCAACCAGCGCGGCCGGCTCCTCTTCGCGGTCGACGACGCACGCTTCTGGCACGGGGTCGGGCAACCGGTGTGCCTGCGGCACGGACACCTGCTGGCCGCGCTGGAGCCGCCGGCCGACGCGGTCCTGGTCAGGGCGCGTGCCGTCAGGGCGCGGCCGACGGGCAGCGGGGTCGAGGTGGAGCTCGAGGGTGAGTCGTCGACGCGACGGTTCGACCTGGTGATCGGCGCCGACGGTGTCCGGTCGGCGATGCGAGCCGTGGTCGCGCAGGACGCACCGAGCGCGTCGGCGATGACCACCTCGTGCTGGCGCTTCGTCGGGCCCGACCCCGGCGTGGGGTGCTGGACGGCGTGGTCCGGTACGGACGTCACCGTCCTGCTGGTCCCCGTCGCCGTCGGTCAGGTCTACGGCTACGTCGCGCGCACCCGAGGTGGGCCCGTCGGCACGGACCGCGCCTGGCTGGAGCGAGCCACCGCGGGCTTCCCGACAGGCGTCCGGGCCGCTGTCGAGCAGGCGCTCGCCGCAGGAGAGCTGCACCACTCGGAGGTCGACGAGGTCCGACCGGACCGCTGGTACCGCGGGCGCCTGGTGCTCGTGGGCGACGCCGCGCACGCGACCGGGCCGGTCTGGGCGCAGGGCGTGGCGCTGGCGCTGGAGGACGCACTGGTCCTGGGCGGGCTCCTGGCGCGTGCGCCTGCGGCGGCCTGGGGAGGCGTGGGCGCTGAGCTGGAGCGACGGAGGAGGCCCAGGGTCCGGCACGTGCAGAGCGTCACGGACCGGATGTCGCGGCTGGCCGCGCTGCCCGGCCTGCTGCGCGATGCGGTCGCGCCGGTGCTGGGGCCACGCACCTACCGGGACGCCTACGCACCGTTGCGGGAGCTCCCGTAGGCGCTGCGGTCAGCGCGCCTCGGCGAGCAGCTTCTGGATCCGGCCGACGCCCTCGGCGAGGTCCTGGTCGCCCAGGGCGTACGACAGCCGCAGGTAGCCGCTGGGCCCGAACGCCTCGCCGGGCACGACCGCCACCTCCACCTCCTCGAGGATGAGCGTGGCGAGCTCGGCGGAGGTCATCGGCGTGCGGCCGCGGATGGTCTTGCCCAGCACGCCGGCCACCGACGGGTAGGCGTAGAAGGCGCCGGTGGGCACCGGGCAGACCACGCCGGGGATGTCGTTGAGCATGCCGACCATCGCGCGGCGGCGGCGGTCGAACGCCTCGCGCATCGCCTCGACGGCCGACAGGTCGCCGGTGAGGGCGGCGATCGCGGCGCGCTGGGAGACGTTGGCGACGTTCGACGTGGCGTGCGACTGCAGGTTCGTGGCCGCTGTGACGACGTCGCGCGGGCCGATCAGCCAGCCCACCCGCCAGCCCGTCATGGCGTAGGTCTTGGCGACGCCGTTGAGCACCACGCAGGTGTCGGCGAGCTCGGGCACCTCGACCGGCATCGAGACCGCACGGGCGCCGTCGTAGGTGAGGTGCTCGTAGATCTCGTCCGTGACGACCCAGATCCCGTGGGCCAGCGCCCACTGCCCGATCGCGCGGACCTGCTCGGGCGGGTACACCGCGCCGGTCGGGTTGGACGGCGAGCAGAACAGCAGCACCTTGGTGCGCGGGGTGCGGGCGGCCTCGAGCTGGTCGACCGTCGCCAGGTAGCCGGCGTCCTCGCCCGCGAAGACCTCGACCGGGGCGCCACCGGCGAGCCGGATCGCCTCGGGGTAGGTGGTCCAGTACGGGCTGGGGAGGAGCACCTCGTCGCCCGGGTCGAGCAGGGTGGCGAACGCCTGGTAGACGGCCTGCTTGCCGCCGTTGGTGACCAGGACCTGCTCTGGCGCGACCTCGTAGCCTGAGTCGCGGGAGGTCTTGGCCACGATCGCCTTCTTCAGCTCGGGCAGGCCGCCGGCCGGGGTGTAGCGGTGGTTCGCCGGGTCCGCGCAGGCCGCGACCGCGGCCTCGACCACGTAGCCGGGGGTCGGGAAGTCCGGCTCGCCGGCGCCGAAGCCGATGACCGGGCGGCCCTGCGCCTTGAGCGCCTTGGCCTTGGCGTCGACCGCGAGCGTCGCGGACTCCGCGATCGAGCCGATCCTGGCCGACACGCGGCCGCGAGGACGCCCGGGCTCGGGCGCGGTGGAGGCGGACGGGGTGGCAGCGGGGGCGGTGGTCTCGCTCACGAGGCCATCGTCCCACCCCGGTCCGGCGCGTCGACCCGGTGCCCGCTCCGTGGACGCCCCGGGGGGCGGGAGCGCATTCGACCGGGGCCGGTCGGGCCACGTACACTCGTCCGCGGTGGTTGACGACCGCCATGCTGCGGCACGCCCACGGGGGAGTTCCTTCTCGACGGGTACGACGCGGCATGGAGGAGATCGACCCGAAGGGCAGTGGCGCAATTGGCAGCGCACCGGTCTCCAAAACCGGCGGCTGTGGGTTCGAGTCCCACCTGCCCTGCGGAACGCGGCACGGCACCAGACCAGACGACGGACAGCGACAGGACCAGACGTGACCCAGACCAGCACGGGGGAGACCGGCGGCGACGACAGCACCGCGCGCACGCGGTCGTCGTCCTCGAGCACCCCTGGCAAGCGCCGTGGCCTCGCGGGGCTGATGCTGTTCCTGCGCCAGGTCGTCGCCGAGCTGAAGAAGGTCGTCCGGCCCACCCGCAAGGAGCTGGTGACCTACACCTCCGTGGTGCTGGTGTTCGTGCTCGTCGTCATGATCTACGTGTCGGCTCTGGACTTCGGCTTCCGCCAGCTCGTCGGCTGGGCCTTCGGCGGCGACTGAGCCCGGCGGCCCCGTGCCGCCACCCCGCACCTCCGCAGCACCACGCCGCACCGCGGCGCACCGAACCAGGAAGCAGGTCCGCACCGTGTCCGATCAGCCCGCAGAGAAGTCGTCGACGTCCACGGACGCCAGCGACTCCCTGACCGTCCAGGAGGCCGACCTCCAGGCCGCCGAGGCGTTCGACGCCGACGAGCAGGACGCGGCGACGGCCGAGGACACCACCGAGGACACCACCGACCTCGACGACACCGCGCCCACCGACGTCCTGGCCGACGACTCCGGGTCCGACGACTCCGGGTCCGACGAGGCCGGGTCCGACGAGGCCGAGGAGGAGGAGGTCGACCCCGTCGAGGAGTTCATGGCCAAGCTGCGCACGGAGATCGGCGACTGGTTCGTCATCCACTCCTACGCCGGCTACGAGAACCGGGTGAAGGCGAACCTCGAGAACCGCATCTCCTCGCTCAACATGGAGGACTACATCTTCGCGGTGGAGGTCCCCATGGAGGAGGTCACCGAGATCAAGAACGGCGTGCGCAAGCAGGTGCGCCGGGTCCGGATCCCCGGGTACGTCCTGGTCCGGATGGAGCTCACCGACGAGTCGTGGGGCGCCGTGCGGCACACCCCCGGCGTCACCGGTTTCGTGGGCCACACCCACCAGCCGGTGCCGCTGAGCCTCGACGAGGTGTTCTCGATGCTGGCCCCGACCCTGGAGCCGCGCGAGAGCGCCACCGGCGGCGGCAAGCAGACCAAGGCCGCCGAGCCCACGATCGTCGACTTCGAGGTCGGCGAGTCCGTCACCGTGATGGAGCCGCCGTTCGAGACCCTCCCGGCCACGATCACCGAGATCAACGCCGACTCCCAGAAGCTCAAGGTCCTCGTGTCGATCTTCGGCCGCGAGACGCCGGTCGAGCTCGGCTTCAACCAGGTCGCCAAGATCTGATCCCCCCAGCCCCCGGGCGGCGCCCAACCACCCGGTCGCACCACCGCAGAGAAACCAGCAGAAGGACTCGAGAGACATGCCTCCCAAGAAGAAGGTCGCCGGCCTGATCAAGCTCCAGATCAACGCCGGTGCCGCGACCCCCGCGCCGCCGATCGGCCCCGCGCTGGGCCAGCACGGCGTCAACATCATGGAGTTCTGCAAGGCGTACAACGCGGCCACCGAGTCGCAGCGCGGCAACGTCGTGCCGGTGGAGATCACGGTCTACGAGGACCGTTCCTTCACCTTCATCACCAAGACCCCGCCCGCCGCCGAGCTGATCAAGAAGGCCGCCGGCGTCGCCAAGGGCTCGGGTGAGCCGCACAAGACCAAGGTCGCCAAGCTCACCAACGAGCAGGTCCGCGAGATCGCGCAGACCAAGCTCGAGGACCTCAACGCCAACGACATCGACGCCGCGGCGAAGATCATCGCCGGCACCGCCCGCTCGATGGGCATCACGGTCGAGGGCTGAGCCCAGCACCACCGAGCACGTCCAGCACCACCCAGCACCACCCAGCACCACCAGTGGCAGGGCCCGCGCTGGCCCCACCGACCACGACTGCCAGCAGACCCACGCGAGAACAGAGAGCAGGAACCATGCGCAGCAAGAGCTACCGCGCCGCCTCCGAGAAGATCGACCGCGACAAGCTGCACACGCCCCTCGAGGCCGTGCGCATCGCGAAGGAGACCGCGACCACGAAGTACGACTCCACCGTCGAGGTCGCCATGCGCCTCGGCGTCGACCCCCGCAAGGCCGACCAGATGGTCCGCGGCACGGTCAACCTCCCCCACGGCACCGGCAAGACCGCTCGGGTCCTGGTCTTCGCCAACGGTGACAAGGCCGACGCCGCCCGCGCGGCGGGCGCCGACCACGTGGGCTCGGACGACCTGATCGAGAAGGTGGCGGCCGGCTTCACCGACTTCGACGCCGCCGTCGCCACCCCCGACCTGATGGGCAAGGTCGGCCGGCTCGGCAAGGTGCTCGGTCCCCGCGGCCTGATGCCGAACCCGAAGACCGGCACGGTCACCATGGACGTCGCGAAGGCGGTCGAGGAGATCAAGGGCGGCAAGATCGAGTTCCGCGTCGACAAGCACTCGAACCTGCACTTCATCATCGGCAAGGCCTCCTTCGACGAGACCAAGCTGGTGGAGAACTACGCCGCCGCCCTCGAGGAGGTGCTGCGGCTCAAGCCGTCGTCCTCCAAGGGCCGGTACGTCGCCAAGGCGACCATCTCCACCACGATGGGCCCGGGCATCCCGGTCGACCCCGCGAAGACCAAGAACCTGCTGGTCGACGAGCAGGCCGACGCCTGATCCCACCCGGTACAGCCCGACGCCCCCGGCCGCCCCGCGCGGACCGGGGGCGTCGTGCGTCCCGGGTCAGCCGGCGGCGGCGCGGGCGTAGCGGCCGGACAGCGTCGCGCACGCCTCGCGCAGCTCGGGCGGACCGACCACCTCGATCTCGACGTCGAACATCGCCACGGTGGCGGCGAGGCCGGCCCACGACCACGAGCCGAGCACGAGCCGGCAGCGCTGCGGACCGAGGGACTCCACCAGCGAGTCGCGCGGCACCCACCGCTGCACCAGCTCGGCGTGGGCGTCGAGCAGCACCTCACCGCGGCACGGCCACTGCTCGGCCGCCGACCGCTCGAAGCGTGCGGCGACGAACGCGCCGACGTCGCCCTCGGGCAGCTCGCGCGGGGTGAACCGCGGCCCGGTGGGGGTGCGCGGACGCACCCGGTCGACCCGGAAGGTGCGCCAGTCGGACCGGTCGAGGTCGAACGCGACGAGGTACCAGCGCCCGCCCCAGGTCACCAGGTGGTGCGGCTCCACCCGCCGCGGGGGCGCCCAGCCCTGCTCGGCGGCGTCCTGCGCGCCGCGACCGGAGGCGGCCTCGTAGTCGAACCGCAGCACCTCGCGGGCGCGGACGGCGGCGCCGAGCGCGATCAGCACCTCGGTGTCGACGGTGGGCACGGGCCTCCCGGCGGTGCGGTCGAGCGCGGTGACCTGCAGGGCGTCGACGCGGTGCCGCAGCCGGGCCGGCATCACCTGCCGCACCGTGGCCAGCGCCCGGGCGGAGCCCTCGCCGATGCCGCTCACCGAGCTGGTGGCGGTCTGCAGGGCCACGGCCACCGCGACCGCCTGCTCGTCGTCGAACAGCAGCGGCGGCAGCTCGGTGCCGGCGTCGAGGCGGTAGCCGCCGTCCGGGCCCTTGGTCGCCTGCACGGGGTAGCCGAGGTCGCGCAGCCGGTCGACGTCTCGACGCACCGTGCGCGCGCTGACCTCGAGGCGCTCGGCCAGCAGCGGGCCGGGCCAGTCGCGCCGGGCCTGGAGCAGCGACAGCAGGGACAGCAGCCGTGCGGACGTCTCGAGCATGCGTCCCAGACTGGCAGAGGTAGAGGACAGGACCTGACCTCTGCACCGGGAAGAGTCCTCCTCGGAAGCAGCAGACCGACGAGGGGACGAACCAGTGATCCAGACCCGAGACCTCACCAAGGACTTCGTGGTGAGCAAGAAGCGCACCGTGCACGCCGTGCGCGGCATCAGCCTCGACGTCGAGCCCGGCGAGCTGGTGGCCGTGCTCGGCCCGAACGGCGCCGGCAAGACCACGACGATGCGGATGCTCACCACCCTGATCGCCCCGACCAGCGGCTCGGCCACCGTCGCCGGCTTCGACGTGACCGCCGACGCCGCGCAGGTGCGGCGCCGGATCGGCTACGTGGGCCAGGGCAACGCCGCCGGGCACAGCCAGCGCGCCGGCGACGAGCTGGTGGCGCAGGGCGTCATCTACGGCCTCGGACGCCGGGCCGCGCGGGCCCGGGCCGCCGAGCTGATGGACGCGCTCGACCTCACCGACCTCGCGGAGCGCAAGGTGTCGGCGCTGTCCGGTGGCCAGCGGCGCCGGCTCGACGTCGCGATGGGCCTGGTGCACGCACCGCCGCTGCTGTTCCTCGACGAGCCGTCGACCGGTCTGGACCCCCAGAACCGGGCCAACCTGTGGCAGCACATCCTGCGGATGCGGGCCGATCACGAGATGACCGTGGTGCTCACCACCCACTACCTCGACGAGGCCGACTCGATGGCCGAGCGGGTGGTCGTGGTCGACCACGGCGAGGTGATCGCCGACGACACCGCCGAGGCGCTCAAGGCCGACCTCGCGGGCGACCTGGTGGTGCTCGAGGTCGCCGACCTGGTGCAGGTGCCCGAGCTCGTCCGGCTGGTCGAGCAGGTGCCCACGGCCCGCGAGGTCGGCTGGGACGGCACCGCGGTCCGTGCCCGGGTGGACGACGGCCCGCGCGTGGCCGCCGCCCTCGTCCGCGAGGCCGTCGGGCGCGACGTCGGGGTCGACGCCGTTCAGGTGCAGCGCCCGACCCTCGACGACGTGTTCCTCGCGCTCACCGGCCGCAGCCTGCGCGAGGAGGGCCAGACCCACGCCGCCACCACCGGGACCACCGAGATCACCCAGGACGCCGAGACCCAGGAGGACGCAGCATGAGCACCCTGACCACGACCCCGGCCGGGACCACCACCACGGCCCGGCCCACCACGACCGTCCCGCGCCGCAGCGTCGTCCGCGACACCCTCGTGGTGATGCTGCGCGAGCTGCGACCGGTGCGGCGCGACCCGTTCTCGCTGCTGTTCGGCATGATCCAGCCGCTGGTCTTCCTCGGCCTGTTCGGCCCGCTGCTCGCCGGATCGGTCGGCGGTGGCGGTGCGCTGGGCGAGAACGTGTGGCAGTGGTTCGTCCCGGCGATCCTCGTGCAGGTCGCCCTGTTCGGGACCTCGACCGTGGGCGCGAACCTGCTGTTCGAGCTCCAGACCGGTTCGCACGAGCGGATGCTCGTCTCCCCGCTGTCACGGCCGTCGATGCTCGTGGGCCGTTCGCTCAAGGAGATGGTGCCGCTCGCCGCTCAGGCGGTGGTCGTCGTCGCGGTGATGACCCCGACCTCGTTCGACCTGCACCCGCTCGGCGCGCTCGTCGGGCTGGCGCTGCTCGCGGTGCTCGGCGTCGGGCTCGGCTCGTTCAGCTACGCGCTCGCGATCGCCGTCCGCAAGCAGGACTGGATGTTCTGGGCGGTGCAGCAGACCGTGATCTTCCCGCTGATGCTGCTGTCCGGTCTGCTGCTGCCGCTGGAGTCCGGCCCGGCCTGGATGCGGGCGGTGGCCGCGGTCAACCCGCTGCGGTACGTGGTCGACGCCGAGCGCGCCCTGTTCGCCGGCCAGATCGGCGTCGCCGACGTCGCCTGGGGCTGGGTCGCCGCCCTCGTCACCGCCGCCCTCGGCCTGGCCGTCGGCATCCGCGTCATGGTGAGGAGCTCGGACTGACCTACCCGTCCCCGTCGAGGAGGGCCTGGATCTGCTCGGCGGGGACGGTGTCCGGCTGCTGGAGCAGCCACTGCACGCCGAACGGGTCGCGGACCCGGCCCCACCGGCCGCCCCACGGCCGCTCGTGCACCTCGAACACCCAGCTGCCGCCGGCGTCCACCAGGGCGCCGGCGACGGCGTCGGGGTCGTCGACCAGGACGTCGAGCAGCGGACCGGGGTCGGCCACCGGATCGTGCTCGTCGGCGTCCTTGACCGTGACCCGTCCGCCGAGCACCTCGATCTCGGCGAACACCACCGTGGTGCCGTGGGTGAACCGCACCACCTCGGTGGCCCCCAGCGCACGGGACCAGTAGGCGAGGGCATCGGCGGCGGGGCTCACCACCAGCTTCGGACGCAGGACGTCGCTCATGCCGCGACCCTAGGACGGCGCGGACCGGCACGTCTTGGACGAACCGGAGCCGACGATTTGGTCCCGCGCCGTCCGCCCGCCTACTCTTGACCCACCGAAGACCGCAGGTCCCCGTCCCGATCCTGGGGCGGGCGAAGGCCCACGACACGTGGTGACCAGCGCAGGTGCCGCAAGTGCAGACCCGTCCACCAGGACGAGCCCGTGCCCCGCGCTCCTGCGCGGGGCACTTTCCGTCTCTGGGGCCGGGCCCACCCGTGGTCGCCGGTGCAGACCAGACCGATGCACCATCCCGACCACGGAAGGAGGGCCCATGGCGAACGCTGCGAAGACCGCTGCCGTGGCCGAGCTCACGGAGTTGTTCCGCGGCTCGTCCGCCGGCGTGCTGACCGAGTACCGCGGGCTCACCGTGGCCCAGCTCAAGCAGCTGCGCCGTTCCCTGGGGGACAACGCCACGTACGCGGTGGTCAAGAACACCCTGACGTCGCTCGCGGCCAAGGAGGCCGGCGTCGACGCGTTCGACGGCCAGCTCTCCGGTCCGTCGGCGATCGCCTTCATCACCGGTGACCCGGTGGAGGCGGCCAAGGGTCTTCGCGACTTCGCCAAGGCGAACCCCCAGCTGGTCATCAAGGGCGGGTACCTCGAGGGCAAGACCCTCAGCCCGGCCGAGATCACCAAGCTCGCCGACCTCGAGTCGCGCGAGGTCCTGCTGGCCAAGCTGGCCGGCGCCATGAAGGCGTCGCTCAACAACGCCGCGTACCTGTTCGCCGCGCCCCTGGCGCAGGCCGCCCGCACGATCGACGCGCTGCGGCTCAAGGTCGAGCAGGAGGGTCCGGCGCCCACGCCGGAGCCCGCCGCCGAGGACGCCCCGGCGTCCGACGAGGCACCCGCAGCCGAGGCTGCGGACCAGGACGCTCCCGCCGAGGGCGCGACCACCGAGGGCTGACAGCCCACCCCACCGGTGGGCCGTCCGGCGCACCAGAACACACAGAGGAAGGACGCCACCATGGCCAAGCTCAGCACCGACGAGCTGCTCGACGCGTTCAAGGACATGACGCTGATCGAGCTCTCCGAGTTCGTGAAGAAGTTCGAGGAGACCTTCGAGGTCACCGCCGCCGCCCCCGTCGCGGTCGCCGCTGCCGGTGGCGCCGCTGCCGGCCCGGCCGCCGAGGCCGAGGAGGAGAAGGACGAGTTCGACGTCATCCTCGAGGCTGCGGGCGACAAGAAGATCCAGGTCATCAAGGAGGTCCGCACCCTCACCAGCCTCGGGCTGAAGGAGGCCAAGGACCTCGTCGACGGCGCTCCCAAGCCGATCCTGGAGGCCGTCAACAAGGAGGCCGCCGAGAAGGCCAAGGCCGCTCTCGAGGGCGCCGGCGCCACCGTCACCGTCAAGTGACGACTGCCTGACCCGCACCACCGCGGCCGTCCGGTCGCACGCCGAAGGGTCCGACCCCCCGCAGGGGTTCGGACCCTTCGTGCGTCCCGCCCCGTGCGCCCGACGTGCGCGCTGCGGCGCCGGGTGCGACGCGCCGTCCCGGTGCGCGCGCAGCGGGCTACCCGGAGGTAACGTCCTGCCGCCGGCGCCGTAACCTCGCCGGTCCCCGCCCGTTGGTCTGGCGGGTAGGGCGACCTGCGCCCGCCGTCCGGGAACGCCCCGGGCACGTACCGCACGCACGCGACGACGCGAGGACGGAGGGGCCGACGTGGGTGTCGAGATCTCCGTCGACGGCCTCACCAAGTCGTTCGGGTCGCAGCTGATCTGGGACGACGTCACGCTCACCCTCCCCGAGGGCGAGATCTCGGTGATGCTCGGTCCGTCCGGTACGGGCAAGTCGGTGTTCCTCAAGACGCTGGTGGGCCTGCTCAAGCCCGACCGCGGCTCGATCGTCATCGACGGCAAGGACATCACCCGGCTGCGCGAGGCCGACCTGTACGAGGTGCGCAAGCTGTTCGGCGTGCTGTTCCAGGACGGCGCGCTGTTCGGCTCGATGAACCTCTACGACAACATCGCCTTCCCGTTGCGCGAGCACACCAAGAAGTCCGAGTCCGAGGTCGAGGCCGTCGTCACCGAGAAGATGGACCTGGTGGGCCTCACCGGCGCCGAGGACAAGCTGCCGGGCGAGATCTCCGGCGGCATGCGCAAGCGTGCCGGCCTGGCCCGGGCGCTGGTGCTCGACCCCGAGATCCTGCTGTTCGACGAGCCCGACTCCGGCCTCGACCCGGTGCGCACCGCGTACCTCAACCAGCTGATCGTCGACCTCAACGCCCAGACCGGCGCCACCTGCCTGATCGTCACCCACGACATCAACACCGCCCGCACGGTGCCGGACAACATCGGCCTGCTGTACCACAAGCACCTGGCGATGTTCGGGCCCCGCGAGATGCTGCTGTCGAGCGAGGAGCCGGTGGTCCGGCAGTTCCTCAACGCCCAGCGGGTCGGCCCGATCGGCATGAGCGAGGAGAAGGACGCCGACGAGCTCGCCGCCGAGTCCGGCCAGGAGCTGCCCCCGCTGCCGCCGATCCCGATGCAGCTCGAGCCGAGCGACGGCAGCCACCGCCCGACCCAGCGCGAGCCCGGCGCGTGGTGCCGCGACAACGGCGTGACGCCGCCGCCGGGGTCGTTCCAGGGCGACCCCACCAGCCCCAAGACCCTCAGCGCCGCCGGGGCCGACGCATGAGCGAGCGGAGCGAGCGAGTCATCCAGCACCGTGCGCACGCCATGGCGAGGTACGAGCCGTGAGCGCCGTGACGGGAGCCGCCACCGGCGCGCTGCGGCAGACCGGGTCGCTGTTCGCGATGATGCTCGACACGCTGCGGATGTGCTTCCGGCGCCCGTTCCAGGTCCGCGAGTTCGTCCAGCAGTCGTGGTTCATCGCGTCCGTGACGATCCTGCCCACCGCCCTGGTCTCGATCCCGTTCGGTGCGGTCATCGCCCTCCAGCTGGGCAGCCTCACCCGCCAGCTCGGTGCGCAGTCCTTCACCGGCGCGGCGAGCGTCCTGGCCGTGATCCGCGAGGCCAGCCCGATCGTCACCGCGCTGCTGATCGCGGGCGCGGGCGGCTCGGCGATCTGCGCCGACATCGGCTCGCGCAAGATCCGCGAGGAGATCGACGCCATGGAGGTGCTCGGCATCTCGCCGATCCAGCGCCTCGTCGTGCCGCGTGTGCTCGCCACGATGCTCGTGGCCGTCGGCCTCAACGCGCTGGTCTCGGTGGTCGGCGTCGCGGGCGGCTACTTCTTCAACGTCGTCCTGCAGGGCGGCACCCCGGGCGCGTACCTCGCCTCCTTCACCGGCCTGGCGCAGCTGTCCGACCTGTGGGCCGGTGAGGTCAAGGCCCTGGTGTTCGGGTTCATCGCCGCCATCGTCGCCAGCTACAAGGGGCTCACTGCGGGCGGCGGTCCGAAGGGCGTGGGCGACGCGGTGAACCAGAGCGTCGTCATCACCTTCATGCTCCTGTTCGTCGTCAACTTCGTCCTCACGGCCGTGTACTTCCAGGTCGTCCCCCAGAAGATCTGACCGATGACCGACACCCTCCGGACGACCCAGCGGCTGCTCGCCCCCGTGCGCGCTGCCGACGGTGCCGTCAGCGACCTCGGCCGCCAGCTGCGGTTCTACGTGCAGTCGATCAGGTGGGTGCCGCGCACCCTGTCGCGGTACCGCAAGGAGGTGCTGCGGCTGCTCGCCGAGATCACCCTCGGCACCGGCGCGCTGTCGGTCATCGGCGGCACCGTCGGCGTGATCGCGTTCCTGGCGTTCTTCACCGGCACCGAGGTCGGGCTGCAGGGCTACCAGGCGCTCGACCAGATCGGCTCCGGGGCGTTCACCGGATTCGTCTCCGCGTACTTCAACACCCGCGAGATCGCCCCGCTGGTGGCCGGTCTCGCGCTCGCGGCCACCGTCGGCTGCGGCTTCACCGCCCAGCTCGGCGCGATGCGGATCTCCGAGGAGGTCGACGCCCTCGAGGTGATGGGCATCCCGAGCCTGCCGTTCCTCGTCACCACCCGGATGGTCGCCGGGTTCATCGCTGTGATCCCCCTGTACGTGGTGGGGCTGCTGTCGTCGTACGCCGCCACCCGGCTCATCTCCACCGGGTACTACGGCCAGTCGACCGGCACCTACGACCACTACTTCAACCTGTTCCTGCCCCCGGGCGACGTGCTGTGGTCGTTCGTCAAGGTGATGGTGTTCTCGGTCGTGATCATCGCGATCCACTGCTGGTACGGGTACACCGCGAGCGGCGGTCCGGCCGGCGTCGGCGTGGCCGTGGGCCGTGCGGTCCGTACCTCGATCGTCGCGATCAACGTCGTCGACTTCTTCCTCTCCCTGGCCATCTGGGGCACGACCACGACCGTCCGGATCGCCGGATGACCCCCGCCCTCGCACGCGCCCGGCGCGCCTCGTTCCTGTCCGGTCTGTCGGACCGGGCCTTCGGCGTGGCCTTCCTGCTGGTGCTCGCGGCCGCGATCGGCCTCGCGATCGCCTCGTACGCCAAGGTCTTCGTGCCGGTCGTGCGGGTGACGCTGGAGACCAGCCGGATCGGCAACCAGATGCAGGAGCTCTCGGACGTCAAGCTCCGCGGGGTGCTCGTCGGCGAGGTCCGCTCGATCAGCTCGGACGGCGGCGGCGCCACGATGGAGCTCGCGCTCGACCCCGACCAGGCGGCGATGATCCCGGCGAACGTCGAGGCCCGGTTGCTGCCGAAGACCCTGTTCGGCGAGAAGTTCGTCTCGCTGGTGATCCCGGAGGAACCGTCCGACGGGCACATCCGCGCCGGCGACGTGATCACCCAGGACCGCTCGGAGACCGCGATCGAGCTCGAGCAGGTGCTCGACGACCTGCTGCCGCTGCTGCAGGCCGTGCGCCCGCAGGACCTCGCACTGACCCTGAACGGGCTGTCCACCGCCCTCGAGGGACGCGGCGAGCAGCTGGGGAACAACGTCACCCTCGTCGGCGACTACTTCTCCGAGATCAACCCGCGGATGGACCTCATCCAGTCCGACATCTCTGCGCTGGCCGACGTCGTCTCGCTCTACGCCGACGCGGCGCCCGACCTGCTGCGGATCCTGCGCGCCCAGTCGGTCACCACCGCGACGATCGTCGAGAAGCAGGACACGCTGGCCCAGTTCCTCACCGGCACAGCCGGGTTCGCGAGGACCACCGACCAGGTGCTCACCGAGAACGAGAGCCGGATCATCCGCGTCGGTGAGGTGAGCCGGCCCACCCTCGAGGTGCTGGCGAAGTACTCGCCGATCTACAAGTGCTTCGCCGAGGGGCTCGTGGCGTGGGAGCCTCGGGTGCGCGACACCTTCGCCAACGAGGAGCTGCACATCACCCTCGAGGTGGTGCCGCAGCGCCCCGCCTACGAGCCCGGCGAGGAGCCGCAGTTCGACGACAAGCGGGGCCCGAACTGCGAGGGGCTGCCGAACCCTCCCGGCTCCCAGCAGGACCCGAACCCCGGCAAGGTCACCGACGACGGCAGCAACGGCGGCGCCAACCGGTATGCGTTCTCCGGCGTCCCCACCGCGTTCGACGGCCCGACCACCGGCCTGGTCGGCAGCGAGGCCGAGCGGCTGCTCGTCGGCTCGCTCGTCGGCCCCCAGATGGGCCTGGAGCCGGACGACGTCCCCGACATCGCGACCCTGCTGTTCGGCCCGGTCGCCCGAGGCACCGAGGTGAACGAGTGATGGCGCGGCCGGTGAGCAGGTCGCAGCGGATCGGTTCGGACCTGACGAAGCTGCTGCTCTTCGTCGTCGTCACGGTCGCGGCCTTCGGGCTGCTGGCCACGACGATCGCGAACGTCCGGTGGGGCGACAAGTCCGACTACACCGCGGTGTTCACCGACGTCACCGGCCTGATCGAGGGCGACGACGTCCGGATCGCCGGCGTCCGGGTGGGCGAGGTCACCGGCATCGAGGTGGCGGGGGACGAGGGCGAGGAGCGCAACCAGGCCGTCGTCCGGTTCCGGATCGACCGCACCGTCGTGCTCACCGAGGGCACCACCGCGCTGATCCGCTACCGCAACCTGATCGGCCAGCGCTTCGTCTCGCTGGCGCAGGAGCAGGGCGGCATGGACGAGCTGCCGGTCGGCGCCGAGATCCCGGTCGAGCGCACCAAGCCGGCGCTCGACCTCACCGCCCTGTTCAACGGGTTCAAGCCGCTGTTCGCCGCCCTGAACCCCGCCGACGTCAACCAGCTCGCCTTCGAGATCATCCAGACCCTGCAGGGAGAGGGCGGGACGATCGAGCACCTGCTCGCCTCGACGGCCTCGCTCACCTCGACCCTGGCCGACCGCGACGAGGTGATCGGTCGGACGATCGACAACCTCAACCAGGTGCTCGGGACGGTGGCCGACCGCAGCACCCAGCTCGACCAGCTGCTGCTGCAGCTGCAACGGTTCGTCAGCGGGCTGGCCGAGGACCGCGAGGCGATCGGGGCGTCGCTCACGAACATCGCCGACCTCACCGAGTCGACCGCCGGGCTCATCGAGGAGGCGCGCCCGCCGCTCGAGGACGACATCGAGCAGCTGGGGAACCTCGCCGACAACCTGGACCGCAACAACGAGGTCGTCGACCAGTTCCTCACCACCTGGCCGGGCAAGATCGACGAGATCACCCGTACCGCCTCGTACGGCTCGTGGTTCAACTTCTACCTCTGCGACTTCGACGGCCAGATCACGCTGCCCGCCGGCCAGACCCAGCGCATCGAGGCCTACGACACCGGCACGGCGAGGTGCTCCGGATGACCCCGTTCCGCGAGCGCAACCCCGTCCCCATCGGTGCGGCCGGGCTGCTGGCCCTGGGCCTGGCGCTGGTCGCCGCCTTCAACATCGACGCCCTGCCGTTCCTCGGCGGCGGTGACGAGTACTCCGCGTCCTTCTCCGAGGCCGGGGGTCTGCGGGTGGGCGACGACGTCCGCATCGCCGGCGTCGAGGTGGGCGAGGTCGAGGCCGTGGAGCTCGACGACGACCACGTGCGGGTCGACTTCCGCGTCACCGCGCCGGCCTCGTTCGGCGAGGACACCGGCGCGAGCATCCGGATCCAGACCGTCCTCGGCCGCAAGTTCCTCTCGCTCGAGCCGCGCGGCGCCGGCCAGCTCGCCGAGGGCAGCACGATCCCGCTGGAGCGCACGGTCTCGGTCTACGACGTCGTGCGGGCCTTCGGCGACCTCGCCGAGGTCAACGAGAGCATCGACACCGACCAGCTCGCCACCGCGCTCGACACGATGGCCACCGAGTTCCAGGACACCCCCGAGGAGGTCCGCGGCTCGCTCGACGGCCTCTCCCGGCTGTCCCGCACCATCGCCTCGCGCGACGACCAGCTGCGCGAGCTCCTCGACAGCACCCGCGAGGTCACCGAGGTGATGGCGTCCCGCGACGCCGAGCTGGAGCAGCTGATCAACGACGCGAACCTGCTCCTGGCCGAGCTGGAGCGCCGCAAGGAGGACATCTCCCGGCTGCTGGACTCCACGTCCGCGCTCGCCCTGCAGGTCACCGCGCTCGTCCAGGAGAACAGGGCCGAGCTCAAGCCCACGCTGGACCGGCTGAACTCCGTGCTCGCGCTGCTCGAGGAGAACAAGGCGAACCTCGAGGAGGGGCTGGCCAACATGGCGCCCTTCACGCGGGTGTTCGCCAACGTCCTCGGTACCGGGCGCTGGTTCGACACCTACATCCAGAACATCGTGCCCGTCCCCGGGCTCGCGCTGCCCACGTCGCCGGCGGTGCAGCCGTGACCGGGTTCTGGGACGACGAGCCGGAGCCGCTGGACGACGAGCGCGTGCCCGCCGCCGACGACGCCGTCGAGCCGCGCCGTGGCCGGGTGGCCGGACGCCGCGGCGTGCAGCGGGCGGGCGAGCTGCTCGGTGCCGCGGCCGCTGCCGGCGGTGCCGCGGTCGCCGGCGGGCTCGCCCGGTTCCGCAGCCTGTCCGGCGTGGTGCGGGCCGTGGCCGTCGTCACCGTGCTGGCCCTGGTCGCCGCCCTGGTCGTGCTCTGGCCCGGTCCGGACCGCCAGCACGTCACCGCCCACTTCACCCGCGCGGTCGGCCTCTACCCGGGCTCGGAGGTGCGCATCCTCGGCATCCCGGTCGGCGTCGTCACCGAGGTCGTCCCGGAGGGCGAGACGGTTCGGGTCGAGCTGGAGTACGACGGGGAGTACGACGTCCCGGCCGACGCGCAGGCGGCCGTGATCTCGCCGTCGGTCGTGAGCGACCGGTTCGTGCAGCTGCTGCCGGTGTACACCGGTGGGCCGACCCTGGCGGAGGGCGCCGTGATCCCGGTCGAGCGCACCGCCGTCCCGGTCGAGCTCGACCGCATCTTCGCCAGCCTCGACGAGCTGTCGGTGGCCCTCGGCCCCGAGGGCGCCAACTCCGACGGCGCGCTCAGCCGCGTGCTCGCCACCGGGGCCGACAACCTCGACGGCAACGGCGAGGCGCTCGGCGCGACGATCGAGGACCTCGGCGCCGCCCTCGACACCGTGGCCACGCCCGACGACGACCTGTTCGAGACGGTGCGCAACCTGCAGACCTTCACCTCCACGCTGGCCGAGAACGACCAGGCCGTCACCGACCTCAACACCAACCTCGCCACGGTCTCCGACCAGCTCGCCGGCGAGCGGGACGACCTCGCGCTCGCACTGCAGAACCTGGCGATCGCCCTGACCGAGGTCTCGACCTTCGTCCAGGAGAACCGCGACGTGCTCACCGAGGACGTCGCGCAGCTGGAGTCGGTCACCGCGAGCGTCGCCTCGCAGCAGGAGGCCCTCGCCGAGACGCTGGTGGCCGCGCCCACCGCCCTGTCGAACCTCGGCAACGCCTACAACCCGCGGTCCGGGACGCTCGACACCCGCGACAACTTCGGCCCGATCGAGGCCGACCCGCTCGCGTTCATCTGCTCGCTCGTCAACGGCTCGCTGGCGAGCAACCCCGACGGCGAGAACCCCGGCGGGTGCGAGGGCGTGCTCACCGAGCTGAGCATGCTGCTCGACCTGCTGCCGGTGGGGGCCGGAGGGTCCTTCGTCGGGTCCCGGGTGCCGGCCGCCACCTCCGGCCTGACGTCGGCTCCCGCCACGGTCCCGGCGCCGGACCCGACGCTCGGCGGCATCCTCCCGGGAGGTGGTCGGTGATGCTCCGGTCGCCGGCGCGCCGACTGGCTGCGCTCCTCTCCCTCGCGGTGCTCCTCACCGGGTGCCAGGGCGCCTACGACCTGCCGCTGCCCGGCGGCGCGGCCAACGGCCCCGACGTCTACCGCGTGACGATCGAGTTCGAGGACGTCCTCGACCTGGTGCCGCAGTCGGCCGTCAAGGTCGACGACGTCACGGTCGGGGCCGTCGAGTCGATCGAGCTCGAGGACTGGCACGCGAAGGTGGTCGTCCGGCTCGAGGACTCGGTCGAGCTGCCCGACAACGCCGACGCCACGCTGCGCCAGACCTCGCTGCTGGGCGAGAAGTTCGTCTCGCTCAGCGCCCCCGGATCGGCCGCCGAGGGCGTGGGCCGGCTCGCCGACGGCGACCTCATCCCGCTCGACCGCACCGGGCGCAACCCGGAGGTCGAGGAGGTGCTCGGCGCGCTCTCGCTGCTGCTCAACGGCGGTGGCGTGGCCCAGCTGCAGACCATCAACCGCGAGCTCAACGACGCCCTCGAGGGTCGCGAGTCCGACGTCAAGGAGGCACTGGCGCAGCTCGACGTCTTCGTCAGCGGCCTCGACGAGCAGAAGTCCGAGATCGTCCGCGCGATCGATGCGATCGACCGCCTGGCCGCGACGCTGGAGGCGCAGGAGCAGGACATCGCCACGGCGCTGGACACCATCCCCGGCGGGCTGGAGGTGCTGGCCGACCAGCGCGAGGACCTCACCGCGATGCTCGCCGCGCTGTCCGACCTCGGCGTCACCGCCACCCGGGTGATCGACTCCTCCCAGGCCGACACCGTCGCCAACCTGCAGGCGCTCGACCCGATCCTCACCCAGCTGGCCGCCGCGGGCGACGCGCTGCCGAACTCGCTCGACATCTTCGTCAGCTACCCGTTCCCGGACAACGCGGTCGACGGCATCAAGGGCGACTACACGAACCTGCGGATCACGTTGGACGCCAACCTGTCCGACCTCGACTCGCTGGCGCCGCAGCCCACCGGCGGCCCGAGCCTGCCCACCCTGCCGACGCTGCCCACGTTGCCGACCCTGCCGATCCCGACGACCCTGCCGCTGCCCGAGCTGTGCGGTGCGCTCGGCCTTCCGGAGGACTGCGACCTGCCGCCGGTCGACGAGATCTGCGAGGACCTCGCCGGCGGCGCGGTCTGCGACCCGGTGGCGGAGATCTGCGAGGCCTCCGGCGGTGTGCTGCTGCCCGGCGGGCTGTGCCGGCTCCCGCCCCTGCTCGACGTGTGCAGCAGCGTGCCCGTCCTCGGCCCGTCGCTGTGCCCCGGCGGCACACCGACGGTCACGCCCACGGTGCCGACCTCCCCGCCGCCGATCATCTGCGAGACCGTGCTCGGGATCCCGGTCTGCCCCGGCGGGAACGACAGCGGCGACGGCACGAACGCCTCCGGGGCGCGCGGCTACGACACCGAGCTGGCCGCCCTGCTGCTGGGAGGGGTGCTGACGTGATCACCCGCGCCACCGTCTACCAGCTGATCGCCTTCGCCCTCATCACCGTCGTCGGCGTCACCTACGTGACGCTGCGGTACGTCGGGCTCGGCGACCTCGTGTCCGGGCGGTCCTACCTGGTCTCGGTCGACCTGGCCGAGTCCGGCGGCATCTTCGAGGGCGCCGAGGTCACCTACCGGGGCGTGACCACCGGCCGGGTCGAGGCGCTGCGGCTCGAGGGCGACGGCGTGCGCGTCGACCTGCGGATGGACGGCGGGTCGCAGGTGCCCGCCGACACCGACGCGGTCGTCGAGAACCGCTCGGCCGTCGGCGAGCAGTACCTGGACCTCCAGCCGGCCACCGCGTCCGCCCCGTTCCTCGCCGGTGGCGACGTCATCCCGCGCGAGCGCACCCGCACCCCCGTGGCCACCGAGACCCTGCTGCTCGACCTCGACCGGCTGGTGAACTCGGTGAACCGGCAGGACCTGCAGGTCGTGGTGTCCGAGCTGGGCAAGGCCTTCGCCGGCGGCGGGCGCGACCTGCAGCGGCTCCTCGACGCCGGCGACCGGCTCACGCTGGCCGCCACCGACGCCCTTCCCGAGACCATCACCCTGATCGAGGACGGCGCGATCGTCCTGGACACCCAGCGCGAGACCGGCTCGTCGATCCGCTCGTTCGCCGCCGACCTCGCCGACCTGTCCGAGACGCTGGCGAGCCCGCAGACCGACTCCGACCTGCGCGCCGTGCTCGACCGGGGCGTCGTCGCCTCCACCGAGCTCGACGGGCTGCTGCAGGACAACCGGTCCGCGCTCGCCGGGCTGCTCACCAACCTGGTCACCGTCGGCGAGGTCACCGTCACCCGCGTGGACGGCATCGAGCAGATGCTGGTCACCTATCCTGCGGTGGTGGCAGGAGGATTCACCGTGGTCCCGGGCGACGGCACGTCGCACTTCGGGCTGGTGCTCAGCACCACGCCGGCGCCCTGCACCCAGGGGTACGAGGGCACCACGAGGACCGACCCCAACCAGACCTCCGGGCTCGGCCCCACGAACGACGACGCCCGCTGCACCGCGGCGCGGGGGAGCGGCACCAACGTCCGCGGTGCGCAGAACGCGCCCTACCCCGCGTACGACCGGTCGTCCGGGCTGCCGCAGAGCTACCTGGTCGACGGCCCCGGCTCGTCGGCCGGCGCACCGCAGGGCTCGCCGGTGACGGTGGTGCCCGGGCACGCGCCCGCCGGCACCAGCGGGGTCGACGCCCTCGAGCTGCTGCTCCTGGGAGCAGGATCGTGACCCCGGCGACGGTCCGGGTCAGCCCGCCGGGTCGTCGAGCCGGCACGGTGGCGCTGGTGGTGCTGCTCGTCATCGCGGTGATCGGCTCGCTGGTCGTCCTCGCCACCCGGATCGGGCCCGTGCTGGGCCAGCGCGGCACCGACGAGCGCCGCACGCAGGTGCTGCAGCAGGCCAAGCAGGCCGCGGTGAACTTCACGACCCTCGACTACGAGTCGTTCGACGAGGACGTCGAGCTGGTGCTCGACGGCTCCACCGGCACCTTCCGCGAGCAGTTCCGGGCCGGGGTCGACGACGTGCGAGAGCTGGTGACGCAGAACCGGTCCCGCTCGGTGGGGACGGTCCGCGAGGCGGCCCTGGTGAGCGACGACGACGACAGCGCGCGGGTGCTCGTCGTGGTCGACACCGAGGTCACCAACGTCGCCAGCACGACGCCGGTGCCGCGGCACTACCGGATCCAGATGGACCTCACCCGCACCGGCGACTCCTGGCTGGTGAGCGACCTGACCTTCGTCTCGAGCCAGGTGGAGCTGCCCGGCGGCGTCGCCGACCCGGGCGCGACCCCGGCACCCACCACGTCCGCGCCCACCACGACCGCACCGACCACGGGAGCGACGCCGTGAGCCCGGCGTCCGGCGCCGGCCGCCGTCGCGTCGCCGGGGAGCGCGGGCGGTCGCGGCCCGAGGGCGCCCGGCGTCCCGCGACCCCGTCGGTCACGCCGAGGGCACCGGCAGGCCCGTCCGTCACCGAGCCCACCGACCGTCCGGTGCCCCCGCGCGCCCGCACCAGCGCGGCGACGGTCTGGGAGCCGCCGTCCGACCCGGCCCCGTCCACAGCGCGCCGTCGTGGCCTGCTCGTGGTGGCGGCGGTCGTCGCGGTGCTGCTCGTCGTGTCGGCCGCCGTGCTGGTGGCGGTCGACCGGCGCCAGCAGCGGGTTGCCGACGCGCGGTCGGCCGCGCTCGAGCAGGCCCGCACCTCGGCCGAGACCGTGCTCTCGTACGGCTACCGCACCCTCGACGACGACTTCGCCGCCGCCACCGCGGTCTCGACCGGGCAGTTCAAGGACGACTACGAGCGCACCTCGCAGAGCGCCGTGCGCGAGGTGGCTACCCAGACCGAGGCCGAGGTCAAGGCCGACGTCGTCTCGGCCGGCGTGGTGTCCGGTACCGCCGACCGCGTCGTGGTGCTGGTGTTCGTCGACCAGACCACCGTCTCGAACCGCCTCGACCGGCCGAAGACCGACCAGAACCGGGTCCGCCTGACGATGGTGCGCAGCACCTCGGCCGAGGGACCGACCTGGCTGGTCGAGCAGGTCGACGCGCTCTGACCGCCGGTCCGACCGTCGGCACCTGACCGGCTCTGCTCACCCTGCCCACACGCCACGCGCGTTCCCGTGGGAGTAGGAGGAGCAGAGCGGCCGGCGGGGCGAGCAGAGGGGGGCTGGGTCAGGTCCGGGAGGTGTCGGCCGCGCCGCCCGCACCGACCGCGCCGGTGGCCGTGGGGCCGGCCGCGCGCAGCGACTCCTCGGCCCGTCGCAGGTCGGCCCCGGGCGCGCGGGCCAGCAGGGCGGGTAGCAGCGGACGCACCACCTGGACGCCCCGCAGCCAGCGCTGCCCGTACACGTGGGCCGCGCGACGCTCGATCCCCTCGACCAGCCGGTCGACGGCCGGCTCGAGGGGGTAGGTGCGGCCGAGCGGCCCGGGCATCCGCTCGCGCATCCGGCGCAGCCCGTCGTGCTCGTCGGCGCCGCGCACCATGTCGGTGTCGGTCCACGACAGGTAGGCCACGCCGACGTCGACCCCGTGGTGGCGCACCTCCCCCCGCAGCGAGTGCGCGAACGCCTCGACGCCGGACTTGCTCGCGCAGTACGCGCCCATCAGCGGCGCGGGCGCCATCGCCGCCAGCGAGGCGATCTGCAGCACGTACCCCCGGGCGGCCACCACGTCGGGCAGGAACGACCGGACGGTGCGCACGCTGCCCAGCAGGTTCACCTCGATCACCCGGTCGTAGGCGTCCGGGTCGGCCAGCAGGAGCGGACCTCCCGCCGCGACGCCGGCGTTGGCGACGACGGCGTCGACCCGTCCGTGGTGCTGACGGACGGCGGCGGCGGCCTCGGCCAGCGCCGCGGCGTCGGTGACGTCGACGGGCAGAGCCAGGGCGTCGTCGCACGAGCGCGCCACCTCGGCCAGCGCGTCGGCCTCGAGCCCGAGCAGCACCACGAGGGCCCCGCGGTCGGTGAGGCGTCTCGCCAGCCCGGCGCCCAGACCGCGGGCCGCACCGGTGACGACCACGACCCGCCCCGCGAGCCCGCTCACCGCCGGCCCCCGGCAGCGGCCACGGGTTCCGGGACGGGCGGGTGCAGCACGTACTCGGACAGGTCGACCTCCCGCAGACGGCGCCGGAAGCTCCCGGCCGTGGACGGCCACAGCACGGTGTTGCGGCCCTGGTCGTCGAGGTACCAGCTGCGGCAGCCGCCGCTGTTCCAGACGGTGGGCGCGAGGCGGCGCTGCAGGTCGGCGTTCCAGGCGTCCTGCACCTCGCGCCGCGGCTCGAACGCGCCCCGGTCGCGGGTGGCCCGCACCAGACCGGCCAGGTACCGGGCCTGGGCCTCGGCGAACAGCAGCACCGAGGTGTGGCCCTGACCCGTGTTCGGGCCCATCAGCACCACGAGGTTGGGGAAGCCCGCTACCGTCACGCCGAGGTGGGCCTGCATCCCGGTGCCCGCCCAGTGCTCCGCCAGGGTGCGGCCGTCGCCGCCGACGACGCGCTCGGCGATCGGCTGGTCGGTGACGTGGAAGCCGGTGCCCCAGACGAGCACGTCGGCGGGGTGCTCGGTGCGGGTGCCGTCGGCGGCCTGCGAGACCACCGCGTGCGGCAGCACCTCGACCACGCGGTCGGTGACCACGGTGGTGCCCGGGGCCGTCAGGGCGGGGTACCAGTCGTTGCTCAGCAGCACCCGCTTGCAGCCGAGCCGGAACGTCGGCGTGAGGGCCGCGCGCAGGCGGCGGTCGGGCACCTGGCGGGCCAGGTGGGCGCGGGCGAGCAGCTCGGCCAGCCGCATGATCCGGGTGCGACCGCTGAACCCGAGCACCCAGGACTCCCGGAACAGGTCGGTGCGCCGGCGCACGAGGCGCTGCAGCGCGGGCACCCGCCGGTAGAGGAGCTTCTCCAGCCCGGTGATGCGCCGGTCGCGCCGGGGGAGCACCCAGGGTGGCGTGCGCTGGAACACGGTGAGCGACAACGCCTCTCGCTGCAGCTCGGGGACGAACTGCACCGCGGACGCGCCGGTGCCGACGACGGCGACGCGGCGGCCGCGCAGGTCCACCTCGTGGTCCCAGCGGGCCGAGTGGAAGGCCGGCCCGGCGAACGACCCTGCCCCCGGCAGGTCCGGCACCGACGGCTCGGACAGCGCCCCCGTGGCCGTGACGAGCACGTCGGCGGTCATGCTCCCGCGCGTGGTCGTGAGCTGCCACCGCCGGGTCGCGCCGTCCCACGCCGCCCGTTCGAGCCCCGTGCCGAACCGCACCCGCTCGCGCACCCCGAGCCGCCGGGACACCTCGACGAGGTAGCGCTGGATCTCCGGCTGCCGGGCGAAGCCGTGCGACCAGTCCGGGTTGGGCGCGTAGGACAGCTGGTACAGGTGGCTGGGCACGTCGCAGGCGCACCCCGGGTAGGCGTTGTCGCGCCAGGTGCCGCCCACCTCGTCGGCCTGCTCGAGCAGCACGACGTCGTGCTCGCCGGAGCGCTCGAGGGCCACCGCGGCCGCGACGCCGGAGAAACCGGCCCCGACGACGACGACGCGGGCGTGCGCGGGCAGCGGGCGGTCGGCGGGAGCGGGGCCGGGCACGGCACCTCCGAGGGCGTCGACAATTGCTACAGCGCTGTATATACACAGGTGTAGCATCGCCGCCGTGGCCCGCACAAGCCCTCCGGCGACCCGGCCGGCGCGCCGCCGCTACGCGGCCCGCGTGCCGGCTGCCGAGCGGCGCACCCAGCTGCTCGACGCCGCCCTCGCGCTGGTGCTCGCCGACGGCTTCGCCGCGGTGACGATGGACGGCGTGGCCCGTGCCACCGGCGTGACCCGGCCCGTGGTCTACGGCCAGTTCGCCGGCAGCACCGAGCTGCTCGCCGCCCTGCTCGAGCGCTCGGAGCAGCGCGCCCTGGAACAGCTCGCCGCCGCGCTGCCACCCGTTCCCGGGCCCGACGACGCCCGACCCGACCCCGACGAGCTGATGGTGTCCGGGGTCGCCGCCTACCTGCGCGCCGTGCGGGCCGACCCGGGCACCTGGACGGTGATCCTGCTGCCGCCGCAGGGCGCTCCGCCCCAGCTGCGCGAGCACCTCGACTCCGAGCAGCGGATGGTGCTGCGGCACCTGCGGCTGCTGCTGGAGTGGGGCCTGCACCGCCGCGGCGGCCCGGCCGAGCTCGACGTCGACCTGTTCGCCCGCTCGGTGCTGACCCTGGCCGAGGGGGCCGCCCGGCTGCTCCTGCACGACCCCGAGCGGTACCCGGTCGAGCGGTTCGAGCAGTTCGTCCGGGTCCTGGTGGGCCACCTCGGCCGCGACTGACCAGGTCACCGACCGCTGCGGGCGCTCCACCGGAGGGGTGCCACCCGGCGCGTTCCCCTTGACGACGGGCCCCCGGAGGGTCACCATCGTCGGCAACGCGGCCCGCGAGAGCGCGGTCGGCCGAGTGCCCGCTGGAGGGCCCGGCCGATCCCCCGGGGGACCCGCTTGGACATCTGCGCCCTCGCGCGGGTATGCTGCCGCTTTGCCATGTCGTGCGTTCTCCCCCGTGTCAGCCACGGGTCGCTCGGCGTGCGCCCGTAACGCCCGCAGGCCCGTGGAAGGACCCCTCTTTGGCCGCCTCGCGCACCGCGTCAGACCGCTCCAACTCCCGCAACACCCCTCGCACGGCCTCCGGCCGCGTGACGTTCGCGAAGATCCGCGAACCCCTGGACGTCCCCGACCTGCTCGCTCTCCAGACCGACAGCTTCGACTGGCTGCTCGGGAACGAGAAGTGGCAGCAGCGCGTGGCCGCCGCCGAGGAGGCCGGCCGTCAGGACGTCCCCACGACGTCCGGCCTCGAGGAGATCTTCGAGGAGATCTCCCCGATCGAGGACTTCTCGGGATCGATGTCCCTGTCGTTCCGCGACCACCGGTTCGAGCCCGCCAAGTACTCCCTGGAGGAGTGCAAGGAGCGGGACATGACCTACGCGGCGCCGCTGTTCGTCACCGCCGAGTTCATGAACGCCACCACCGGTGAGATCAAGAGCCAGACCGTCTTCATGGGCGACTTCCCGCTCATGACCGACCGCGGCACCTTCGTCATCAACGGCACCGAGCGCGTCGTCGTCTCCCAGCTCGTCCGCTCGCCGGGCGTGTACTTCGAGCGCACCCCGGACAAGACCTCCGACAAGGACGTCTACACGGCCAAGGTGATCCCGTCGCGCGGTGCGTGGCTGGAGTTCGAGATCGACAAGCGCGACCAGGTCGGTGTCCGCATCGACCGCAAGCGCAAGCAGTCGGTCACCGTGCTGCTCAAGGCGCTCGGCCTGTCCGAGAGCGACATCCTCGAGCAGATCGGCGACACCGAGTCGATCCGCGCCACGCTCGAGAAGGACCACACCACCGACCAGCGCGAGGCGCTGCTCGACATCTACCGCAAGCTGCGTCCGGGCGAGCCCCCCACCGAGGAGGCCGCGCAGAACCTGCTCGACAACCTCTACTTCAACGGCAAGCGCTACGACCTCGCGAAGGTCGGCCGCTACAAGGTGAACAAGAAGCTGGGGCTCGACGAGCCGCTGTCGGCCAGCGTGCTGTCGATCGACGACATCGTGGCGACCATCCGCTACCTGGTCACGCTGCACGCGGGCGGGGAGACGGTGGCCGGCGTGCGCGCCGGCGAGCCGGTCGACCTGCGGGTCGAGGTCGACGACATCGACCACTTCGGCAACCGGCGCCTGCGCTCGGTGGGCGAGCTCATCCAGAACCAGGTCCGCACGGGCCTGTCCCGGATGGAGCGCGTCGTCCGCGAGCGGATGACCACCCAGGACGTCGAGGCGATCACGCCGCAGACCCTGATCAACATCCGCCCCGTGGTGGCGTCGATCAAGGAGTTCTTCGGCACCTCGCAGCTGTCGCAGTTCATGGACCAGACCAACCCGCTGGCCGGCCTGACCCACAAGCGCCGCCTGTCGGCGCTCGGCCCCGGTGGTCTGTCCCGCGACCGCGCCGGCATGGACGTCCGCGACGTCCACCCGTCGCACTACGGCCGGATGTGCCCGATCGAGACCCCGGAGGGCCCGAACATCGGCCTGATCGGGTCGCTGTCGAGCTACGGCCGGATCAACCCGTTCGGCTTCGTCGAGACCCCGTACCGCGTGGTCACCGACGGCGTCGTGTCCGACGAGGTGCACTACCTGTCGGCCGACGAGGAGGACGAGCACGTCATCGCGCAGGCCAACGCGCCGCTCGCCGACGACATGACCTTCGCCGAGAAGCGGGTCCTGGTCCGCGCCAAGGGCGGCGAGACCGAGTACGTCCCGGGCACCGCGGTCGACTACATGGACGTGTCCGCGCGCCAGATGGTGTCGGTCGCGACCGCGATGATCCCGTTCCTCGAGCACGACGACGTCAACCGCGCCCTGATGGGCTCGAACATGCAGCGCCAGGCGGTCCCGCTGGTGCAGGCCGAGCGTCCCCTCGTGGGCACCGGCATGGAGGCCCACGCGGCCGTCGACGCCGGTGACGTGCTCACCGCGTCCAAGGCCGGCGTCGTCACCGAGGTCTCGGCCGACATCGTCACCGTGGCCAACGACGACGGCACCACCTCCAGCTACCGGCTGGCGAAGTTCAAGCGCTCCAACCAGGGCACCTCGTACAACCAGCGCGTGCTGGTCGACGAGGGCGACCGGCTCGAGGAGGGCGGCGTCATCGCCGACGGCCCCTCCACCGACGCCGGCGAGCTCGCGCTCGGCAAGAACCTGCTGGTCGCGTTCATGTCCTGGGAGGGTCACAACTTCGAGGACGCGATCATCCTGTCCCAGCGCCTGGTGCAGGACGACGTCCTGTCCTCGATCCACATCGAGGAGCACGAGGTCGACGCCCGCGACACCAAGCTCGGTGCCGAGGAGATCACCCGCGACATCCCCAACGTCTCGGAGGAGGTCCTCGCGGACCTCGACGAGCGGGGCATCATCCGGATCGGGGCCGAGGTCGTCCCCGGCGACATCCTGGTCGGCAAGGTCACGCCCAAGGGCGAGACCGAGCTGACCCCGGAGGAGCGGCTGCTGCGCGCGATCTTCGGCGAGAAGGCGCGCGAGGTGCGCGACACCTCGCTCAAGGTGCCCCACGGCGAGTCCGGCACGGTCATCGGCGTCAAGCTGTTCGACCGCGACGAGGGCGACGAGCTGCCCCCGGGCGTCAACCAGCTGGTCCGGGTCTACGTGGCCCAGAAGCGCAAGATCACCGACGGCGACAAGCTGGCCGGCCGCCACGGAAACAAGGGCGTGATCTCCAAGATCCTGCCCGTCGAGGACATGCCGTTCCTCGAGGACGGCACCCCGGTCGACGTCATCCTCAACCCGCACGGCGTCCCCCGCCGGATGAACATCGGGCAGGTGCTCGAGGTCCACCTCGGCTGGGCGGCCTCGCGCGGCTGGAAGATCGAGGGCGACCCCGACTGGGCCAAGCACATCGACGAGACGGTCCGCGAGGTGCAGGCGAACACGCCCGTGGCCTCGCCGGTCTTCGACGGCGCCAAGGAGGAGGAGATCACCGGCCTGCTCGGCTCGGTGGTCCCGAACCGCGACGGCGTCCGGCTGGTCGACGTCGACGGCAAGGCCCGGCTCTTCGACGGCCGCTCCGGCGAGCCGTTCCCGGACCCCGTGGCGGTGGGCTACATGTACATCCTGAAGCTCCACCACCTGGTCGACGACAAGATCCACGCCCGCTCGACCGGCCCGTACTCGATGATCACCCAGCAGCCGCTGGGCGGTAAGGCCCAGTTCGGTGGCCAGCGGTTCGGCGAGATGGAGGTGTGGGCGCTCGAGGCGTACGGCGCCGCCTACGCCCTCCAGGAGCTGCTCACCATCAAGTCCGACGACGTCGCCGGCCGCGTGAAGGTGTACGAGGCGATCGTCAAGGGCGAGAACATCCCCGAGCCCGGCATCCCCGAGTCGTTCAAGGTGCTCATCAAGGAGATGCAGTCGCTGTGCCTCAACGTCGAGGTGCTCTCCAGCGACGGCACGTCCATCGAGATGAAGGACTCCGACGACGACGTCTTCCGCGCAGCGGAGGAGCTCGGCATCGACCTGTCCCGGCGCGAGCCGAGCAGCGTCGAAGAGGTGTGAGCGGGACGGGACGCCGCCCTCTCGGCGGCGTCCCGGCCCCTTCCCCCACTCGCAGTTCCACCAAAGAGTAGAAAGCAGGAAACGTCTTGCTGGACGTGAACTTCTTCGACGAGATCCGCATCGGTCTGGCCTCCGTCGACGACATCCGCACCTGGTCCCACGGCGAGGTCAAGAAGCCGGAGACGATCAACTACCGCACGCTCAAGCCGGAGAAGGACGGGCTCTTCTGCGAGAAGATCTTCGGCCCGACCCGCGACTGGGAGTGCTACTGCGGCAAGTACAAGCGGGTCCGGTTCAAGGGCATCATCTGCGAGCGCTGCGGCGTCGAGGTCACCCGCGCCAAGGTGCGTCGTGAGCGGATGGGTCACATCGAGCTGGCCGCCCCCGTCACCCACATCTGGTACTTCAAGGGCGTCCCGAGCCGGCTGGGCTACCTGCTCGACCTGGCCCCCAAGGACCTCGAGAAGGTCATCTACTTCGCGGCGTACATGATCACCTCGGTCGACGAGGAGTCGCGCCACCGCGACCTGCCGTCGCTGCAGGCGCAGATCGACGTCGAGAAGAAGGAGCTGGGCGACAAGCGCGACGCCGACGTCGACGCCCGCGCCAAGCGGCTCGAGGCCGACCTGGCCGAGCTCGAGGCCGAGGGCGCCAAGGCCGACGCGCGCCGCAAGGTGCGCGAGAGCGCCGAGCGCGAGATGAACGCCATCCGCCGCCGGGCCGACCAGCAGATCGAGCGCCTCGACCAGGTCTGGGACCGGTTCGCCAACCTCAAGGTCTCCGACCTCGAGGGCGACGAGATGCTCTACCGCGAGCTGCGCGAGCGCTACGGCCTGTACTTCGAGGGCTCGATGGGTGCCGCCGCGATCCAGAAGCGGCTGGAGTCCTTCGACCTCGAGGGCGAGGCCGCCTCGCTGCGCGAGATCATCGCCACCGGCAAGGGCCAGCGCAAGACCCGCGCGCTCAAGCGGCTGAAGGTCGTCTCGGCCTTCCTCACCACCACCAACAGCCCGCTGGGCATGGTGCTCGACGCCGTCCCGGTCATCCCGCCGGACCTGCGTCCGATGGTGCAGCTGGACGGCGGCCGGTTCGCGACCTCCGACCTCAACGACCTGTACCGCCGCGTGATCAACCGGAACAACCGGCTCAAGCGGCTGCTCGACCTCGGCGCGCCCGAGATCATCGTCAACAACGAGAAGCGGATGCTGCAGGAGGCCGTCGACTCGCTGTTCGACAACGGCCGTCGCGGCCGCCCGGTCACCGGGCCGGGCAACCGTCCGCTGAAGTCGCTGTCCGACATGCTCAAGGGCAAGCAGGGCCGGTTCCGCCAGAACCTGCTCGGCAAGCGCGTCGACTACTCGGGCCGCTCGGTCATCGTCGTCGGCCCGCAGCTGAAGCTGCACCAGTGCGGCCTGCCCAAGCAGATGGCGCTGGAGCTGTTCAAGCCCTTCGTGATGAAGCGGCTGGTCGACCTCAACCACGCCCAGAACATCAAGTCCGCCAAGCGGATGGTGGAGCGCGCCGGCGGCAACAACGCCCGGTACGGCCACGTGTGGGACGTGCTCGAGGAGGTCATCACCGAGCACCCGGTGCTGCTGAACCGCGCACCGACCCTGCACCGCCTGGGCATCCAGGCCTTCGAGCCGCAGCTGGTCGAGGGCAAGGCCGTCCAGATCCACCCGCTCGTCTGCTCGGCGTTCAACGCCGACTTCGACGGCGACCAGATGGCGGTGCACCTGCCGCTGTCGGCGGAGGCCCAGGCCGAGGCCCGCATCCTGATGCTGTCCTCGAACAACATCCTCAAGCCGGCCGACGGCCGCCCGGTGACCATGCCCACCCAGGACATGATCATCGGCCTGTACCACCTCACCGGCGACAAGCCGGGGGCGTCGGGCGAGGGCCGGGTGTTCTCCTCGGTCGCCGAGGCGATCATGGGCAAGGACGCCGGCGTGCTCGACGTCAACGCCACCTGCCGGATCCGGCTCGACGGCGTCGTGCCGCCGGCCGGCACCGAGCTGCCCGAGGGCTGGGAGGCCGGTCAGCCGCTGCTGCTCGAGACCACGCTGGGCCGCGCGCTCTTCAACGAGACGCTGCCCGAGGACTACGAGTACGTGAACGTCCAGGTCGACAAGAAGCGGCTGTCGGGCATCGTCAACGCGCTGGCCGAGCGGTACCCGAAGGTCCAGGTCGCCGCGACCCTCGACGCGCTGAAGGACACCGGCTTCCACTGGGCCACCCGGTCCGGCCTGACGGTCTCGATCAGCGACGTCATCACCCCCGTCGGCAAGGCCAAGATCCTCGACGAGTACGAGGCGAAGGCCGAGAAGGTCCAGCAGCAGTACGAGAAGGGCCTGACCACCGACGACGAGCGCCGCAGCGAGCTCATCGACATCTGGACCCAGGCGACCAACGACGTGGCCGCCGAGCTGGAGCGCGACACCCCGCGCGACAACTCGGTGCACCGCATGGTCACCTCGGGTGCGTCCGGTAACTGGATGCAGGTCCGCCAGATCGCCGGCATGCGCGGCCTGGTGGCCAACCCCAAGGGCGAGATCATCCCGCGCCCGGTGAAGCACAACTTCCGTGAGGGCTTCTCGGTGCTGGAGTACTTCATCTCCAGCCACGGCGCCCGCAAGGGCCTGGCCGACACCGCGCTGCGCACGGCCAACTCCGGGTACCTCACCCGGCGTCTGGTCGACGTGTCGCAGGACGTCATCGTCCGCGAGGAGGACTGCGGCACCGAGCGCGGCCTGACCCTGCCGATCGCGGTGCAGACCTCCGAGGGCCTGCGCCGGCACGAGGACGTCGAGACCAGCGTGTACTCGCGCACCCTCGCGGCGTCGGTCGAGCACGACGGCGCCGTCCTGGCCGAGGCCGGGGCAGACGTCGGCGACGTGCTGATCGACGCCCTGGTCACCTCCGGGGTCGAGCAGATCAAGGTCCGCTCGGTCCTGACCTGCGAGTCCAAGGTCGGCACCTGCGCCCGCTGCTACGGCCGCTCGCTGGCCACCGGCAAGCTCGTCGACATCGGCGAGGCGGTCGGCATCATCGCCGCCCAGTCGATCGGCGAGCCGGGCACGCAGCTCACCATGCGCACCTTCCACACCGGTGGTGCGGCGACGGCCGGCGGTGACATCACCCAGGGTCTGCCGCGCGTCCAGGAGCTGTTCGAGGCGCGTACGCCCAAGGGCATGGCGCCGATCTCGGAGGTCGCCGGTCGGGTGACGATCGAGGAGACCGACCGCGGTCGCAAGATGGTCGTGACCCCGGACGACGGCTCCGAGGCCCTGGAGTACGCCCTCAGCAAGCGTTCGCGCCTGCTGGTCGAGGACGGCCAGGCGGTCGAGGTCGGCCAGCAGCTGGTGGCCGGTGCGGTCGACCCCAAGCAGGTGCTGCGCATCCTCGGCCCGCGGGCCGTGCAGAAGCACCTGGTCGACGAGGTGCAGGAGGTCTACCGCCGCCAGGGCGTGGGCATCCACGACAAGCACATCGAGGTGATCGTCCGGCAGATGCTGCGCCGGGTGACGATCATCGACGCCGGCCAGGCCGACCTGCTGCCGGGCGAGCTCACCGAGCGCACCCGGTTCGAGGCCGAGAACCGTCGGGTCGTGGCGGAGGGTGGCCAGCCGGCCGCCGGCCGTCCCGAGCTGATGGGCATCACCAAGGCCTCGCTCGCCACCGACTCGTGGCTCTCGGCGGCCTCCTTCCAGGAGACCACCCGGGTGCTCACCGAGGCGGCCCTCGGCGGGCGCAGCGACTCGCTGCTCGGCCTCAAGGAGAACGTCATCCTGGGCAAGCTCATCCCGGCCGGCACCGGCCTGGCGCGCTACCGCGACGTCAAGGTCGAGCCCACCGAGGAGGCGAAGGCCGCGATGTACGCGATGCCCGGCTACGACGACCTGGACTACCAGTCCTTCGGCGTCGGCTCCGGCCAGGCGGTCCCGCTGGAGGAGTACGACAGCGGCTACCGCTGACGCGCACGCAGCACGGCTGCCGACGGCCGGTCACCCCACCGGGTGGCCGGCCGTCGGCGCGTCCTGGCCCGGTTAGCGTGTGCGCGTGCCCGCCGCCCACCTGCCCGCCGCGGACGGCGACCTCGTCCCGTTCCGCGAGGCGGCCAAGGCGTGGTTCGCGATCTCCCTGCAGACCTTCGGAGGGCCGGCAGGCCAGATCGCGGTGATGCAGCGCGAGCTCGTCGACGAGCGTGGCTGGATCGGGCAGCGGCGGTTCCTGCACGCGCTCGGGTTCTGCACCCTGCTGCCGGGGCCGGAGGCCCAGCAGCTGGCGATCTACGTCGGCTGGCTCCTCAACGGCGTCCGCGGTGGTCTGGTCGCGGGCGGGCTGTTCGTGCTGCCGGGCGTCGTGGCGCTCCTGGCGCTGTCGGTGCTCTACGTCGCGGCGGGCGAGAGCACGGTCGTGAGGTCGCTGTTCGACGGACTCGCCCCGGCGGTGCTCGCCATCGTCGTGCAGGCGGTGCTGCGCGTCGGTGGCCGTGCGCTCGGCCACTGGACGCTGGTGGTGCTCGCGGCGGCGTCCTTCGTCGCGCTCGCCGCGTTCGGCGTCCCGTTCCCGCTGGTGCTGCTGCTCGCCGGGGCGGCCGGCTGGCTGCTCGGGCGCCGGGTGCTCCCCCAGGCGGCGCCGGGCGCCGCCGCCGACGACGGTCCGGCGCCGGTCGTCCCGGACGACGCACTCCACCACGCCAGACCGTCGTGGGGCCACGCGCTGCGGGTGCTCGGCGTCGGGCTCCTCGCCTGGGGCGTGCCGGTGGTCGCGGTGCTGGTCGTGCTCGGGCCGGGGACGGTCCTGGCCGACCAGGCGCTGTTCTTCTCGGGCACGGCGCTGGTCACCTTCGGCGGCGCCTACGCCGTGCTCGCCTACGTCGCCCAGCAGGCGGTCGGCGTGTACGGGTGGCTGGGCCCGGGGGAGATGGTGCGCGGCCTGGCCCTGGCCGAGACCACGCCCGGACCGCTGGTGATGGTCGTGCAGTTCGTCGCCTTCGTCGGCGCCTACCGCGACCCCGGGGTCCTCGAGCCGTGGGTCGCGGCGTTGCTCGGAGCGCTGCTCACCACCTGGGTGACCTTCGTCCCGTGCTTCGTCCTGGTCTTCCTCGGGGCGCCGTCGATCGAGCGCCTGCGCGGGAACCAGGCGCTCGGGGACGTGCTGACGGGGATCACCGCGGCGGTGGTCGGGGTGATCGCCAACCTCGCGCTGTTCTTCGCGGTGCACACCGTCTTCGCCACCGTGCGACCGGTGCAGGCGGGCGCGCTGCGACTCGAGATCCCCGACCTCGCGAGCGCGCGACCGGCCTCGGTGGCGGTCGCGGTCCTGGCGGCGGTCCTGCTGGTGCGGCTGCGGTGGTCGGTGCTGCGCACACTGGGGGTGTGCGCTCTGGTCGGCCTCGGGCTCGGCCTGCTCGGGCTCACCGGTCCCCTCTGAGCACGACGGTGGAGGGCGCTCGGCCACGTTTTGACGCTTGTTGAGCACGGGCGGTATTCTCGACCGGTTGCCCGGGACGACCCGGGTCTACGGCCACGCCCGCGGCACGTCAGCGGGAGACGCTCGGGCCACCACCGCGACGATCACGGAGCGGCAGTGGCGGAGCGGGGCGACACGCCCGACCGCGGGGGACGCCGGACCCGCACCACGGACTGAGCACGGAACCTGTTCCACGAGCACGACCTCAGAGCACGACAGACGAGCACGACGAGTAGACGGAGACGTAGTGCCTACGATCCAGCAGCTGGTGCGCAAGGGCCGCCAGGACAAGGTCGGCAAGCAGAAGACGCCGGCCCTCAAGGGCAGCCCCCAGCGCCGCGGCGTGTGCACCCGCGTGTACACGACCACCCCGAAGAAGCCGAACTCGGCCCTGCGCAAGGTGGCGCGTGTCCGCCTGTCCAGCCAGGTCGAGGTCACCGCGTACATCCCCGGTGTCGGCCACAACCTGCAGGAGCACTCGATCGTGCTCGTGCGCGGCGGCCGGGTGAAGGACCTCCCCGGCGTCCGCTACAAGATCGTGCGCGGTTCGCTCGACACCCAGGGCGTGAAGAACCGCAAGCAGGCCCGAAGCCGCTACGGAGCGAAGAAGGAGAAGAGCTGATGCCCCGCAAGGGCCCGGCCCCCAAGCGGCCGCTCGTCGTGGACCCCGTCTACGGCTCCCAGGTTGTCACCCAGCTGGTCAACAAGGTGCTCAAGGACGGCAAGAAGTCCACCGCCGAGCGCATCGTCTACGGCGCGCTCGAGGGCGCCCGCGACAAGACCGGCGGCGCCGACCCCGTCATCGCGCTCAAGCGCGCGCTCGACAACGTCAGGCCCGCGCTCGAGGTCAAGAGCCGCCGCGTCGGCGGCGCCACCTACCAGGTGCCGATCGAGGTCAAGGCGGGTCGCGCCAACACCCTCGCGCTGCGCTGGCTGGTCGGCTACGCCCAGGCGCGCCGCGAGAAGACGATGACCGAGCGGCTCATGAACGAGATCCTCGACGCGAGCAACGGCCTGGGTGCCGCGGTCAAGCGTCGCGAGGACACCCACAAGATGGCCGAGTCGAACAAGGCCTTCGCGCACTACCGCTGGTGAGCGCCGGCGCGGCCCCTCGGGGCCGCGCCCGCCACCGCGGCGATCACACGGGTCCGGACGGGCCCATCGCTGACGAGAATCTCTCGACCACAGGAAGAGGCTGCCGACCGTGGCACAGGACGTGCTGACCGACCTCACGAAGGTCCGCAACATCGGCATCATGGCGCACATCGACGCCGGCAAGACCACCACCACCGAGCGGATCCTGTTCTACACCGGGATCAACTACAAGATCGGTGAGGTGCACGACGGCGCCGCCACGATGGACTGGATGGAGCAGGAGCAGGAGCGCGGCATCACCATCACCTCCGCCGCCACCACCTGCTTCTGGGAGGGCACCCAGATCAACATCATCGACACCCCGGGTCACGTCGACTTCACCGTCGAGGTGGAGCGGTCCCTGCGGGTGCTCGACGGCGCGGTCGCCGTCTTCGACGGCAAGGAGGGTGTCGAGCCCCAGTCCGAGACGGTCTGGCGCCAGGCCGACAAGTACGACGTCCCGCGCATCTGCTTCGTCAACAAGATGGACAAGCTCGGCGCGGACTTCTTCTTCACCGTGCGCACGATCGTCGAGCGCCTCGGCGCCAAGCCGCTGGTGATCCAGATCCCGATCGGCGCCGAGAGCTCGTTCGTCGGCGTCGTCGACCTGGTCTACATGCGCGCCCTCACCTGGCGCGGCGACACCGGCAAGGGCGAGGCCTACGAGATCGAGGAGATCCCGGCGGACCTCCAGGAGCAGGCCGACGAGTACCGCGCCACGCTGATCGAGACCGTGGCCGAGGCCGACGACGTGCTGCTGGAGAAGTACCTGGCCGGCGAGGAGCTGACGGTCGAGGAGATCAAGGCCGGCATCCGCAAGCTGACGGTCGCCTCCGAGATCTACCCGGTGCTGTGCGGCTCGGCGTTCAAGAACAAGGGCGTGCAGCCCATGCTCGACGCCGTGCTCGACTACCTGCCCTCGCCGCTCGACGTGCCGCCGATGATCGGCCACGACGTGCGCGACGAGGAGAAGGAGATCGTCCGCAAGCCGGACGCGTCCGAGCCGTTCTCCGCGCTCGCCTTCAAGGTCGCCACGCACCCGTTCTTCGGCAAGCTGACCTACGTCCGGGTGTACTCCGGCAAGGTCTCCGCCGGCTCGGGCGTCGTGAACTCGACCAAGGGCAAGAAGGAGCGCATCGGCAAGCTGTTCCAGATGCACTCCAACAAGGAGAACCCGGTCGAGGAGGCCCAGGCGGGCCACATCTACGCGATGATCGGCCTCAAGGACACCACCACCGGCGACACCCTCTGCGACCCGCAGGACCAGGTCGTGCTGGAGTCGATGACCTTCCCCGAGCCGGTCATCTCGGTGGCGATCGAGCCGAAGACCAAGGGCGACCAGGAGAAGCTGGGCACCGCGATCCAGAAGCTCGCCGAGGAGGACCCGACCTTCCAGGTCCAGCTCGACGAGGAGACCGGCCAGACCATCATCGCCGGGATGGGCGAGCTCCACCTCGACATCCTGGTCGACCGGATGCGCCGCGAGTTCAAGGTCGAGGCCAACGTCGGCAAGCCGCAGGTCGCGTACCGCGAGACGATCCGCCGCGTGGTCGAGAAGGTCGACTACACCCACAAGAAGCAGACCGGTGGGTCCGGCCAGTTCGCCAAGGTGCAGGTCTCGATCGAGCCGCTGGACACCTCCGACGGCGAGATGTACGAGTTCTCCAACAAGGTCACCGGCGGTCGCATCCCGCGCGAGTACATCCCCAGCGTCGACAAGGGCATCCAGGACGCCATGGAGCTCGGTGTCGTCGCCGGCTACCCGCTGGTGGGCGTCAAGGCGATCCTGCTCGACGGCGCCTACCACGACGTCGACTCCTCGGAGATGGCGTTCAAGATCGCCGGTTCCCAGGTGCTGAAGGAGGCCGTCAAGCGGGCCGACCCGGTGCTCCTGGAGCCGATCATGGCCGTCGAGGTGCGCACGCCCGAGGACTACATGGGCGAGGTCATCGGCGACCTGAACTCCCGCCGTGGGCAGATCCAGTCCATGGAGGACGCCAGCGGCGCCAAGGTCGTGCGAGCGATCGTGCCGCTGTCGGAGATGTTCGGCTACGTCGGCGACCTGCGGTCGAAGACCCAGGGCCGCGCGGTGTACTCGATGCAGTTCGACAGCTACGCCGAGGTCCCCCGCGCGGTGGCCGAGGAGATCATCAAGAAGCAGCGGGGTGAGTGAGGGCTGATCCACGAGGTCCCCACCTCGTAGCCCGGACCGAACCCCGTCGTCAGCCCACCAGGCCGGCGACTACACTCCCCCCTCGCCGAGCCGCTCCGACCGGAGCGGGAGGCGGACCCGACAAGCTCCAAGGAGGACCCCACCGTGGGTAAGGCGAAGTTCGAGCGGACCAAGCCGCACGTCAACATCGGCACCATCGGTCACGTCGACCACGGCAAGACGACGCTGACGGCTGCCATCAGCAAGGTCCTGCACGACAAGTACCCGGACCTGAACCCCTTCACGCCGTTCGACGAGATCGACAAGGCGCCGGAGGAGAAGCAGCGCGGCATCACGATCAACATCGCGCACGTCGAGTACCAGACCGAGAAGCGTCACTACGCGCACGTCGACGCCCCCGGTCACGCCGACTACATCAAGAACATGATCACCGGTGCGGCGCAGATGGACGGCGCCATCCTCGTGGTCGCGGCGACCGACGGCCCGATGGCGCAGACCCGCGAGCACGTGCTGCTCGCCCGCCAGGTCGGCGTGCCCTACCTGCTGGTGGCTCTGAACAAGGCCGACATGGTCGACGACGAGGAGATCCTGGAGCTCGTCGAGCTCGAGGTCCGCGAGCTGCTGTCGTCCTACGAGTTCGACGGCGACGAGGTCCCCGTCGTGCGCGTCTCCGGCCTCAAGGCGCTCGAGGGCGACCCGACCTGGGTCAAGTCCGTCGAGGACCTGCTGGACGCCGTCGACAACAGCGTGCCGGACCCGGTCCGCGACGTCGACAAGCCGTTCCTCATGCCCGTCGAGGACGTCTTCACCATCACCGGCCGCGGCACCGTCGTGACCGGCCGCGTCGAGCGCGGTGTCCTCAACGTGAACGAGGAGATCGAGATCGTCGGCATCAAGGAGAAGTCCTCGAAGACGACCGTCACCGGCGTCGAGATGTTCCGCAAGCTGCTCGACGAGGCCCGCGCGGGCGAGAACGTCGGCCTGCTGCTGCGTGGCACCAAGCGCGAGGAGGTGGAGCGCGGCCAGGTCATCTGCAAGCCGGGCTCGATCACCCCGCACACCCAGTTCGAGGCGAACGTCTACATCCTGTCCAAGGACGAGGGTGGCCGGCACAACCCGTTCTACGCGAACTACCGCCCGCAGTTCTACTTCCGCACCACCGACGTCACCGGCGTCATCACGCTGCCCGAGGGCACCGAGATGGTCATGCCCGGCGACAACACCGAGATGACGGTCGACCTCATCCAGCCGATCGCCATGGAGGAGGGCCTGCGCTTCGCCATCCGCGAGGGCGGCCGCACCGTGGGTGCCGGCCGGGTCACCAAGATCCTCAAGTAGCACCACAGTCGGGGGCTCCGCCCCCGACGACCCCCGGAGGATCCTCACCAGCACGACCGCACCACAGTCGGGGGCTCCGCCCCCGACGACCCCCGGAGGATCCTCACCAGCACGACCGCGGACGAGGGTCCGGGGCTCACCCCGGACCCTCGTCGCGCGCTCGGCGCACCTGCACCGACGCAGGGCGGCCGATTCGCCAAAGGCCTCGCGCCTCTGGCACTATGGACAGGTTGTTCGGCGCGAGCACGTGCTCCGGCGCCGACGTCCGGATCCCTCCGGGCCGACCACCCCGACGAGTAGCGGCAGCAGATGCCGACGGCGAGCCACGCGGTCAGACGCGCGACACGCCCGACAGCGGGGGTCGGACCACGAGGGCTCCGGAACCCACACGCAGCGGTACGACGAGAGAGAGTCAGACGACGCCATGGCGGGACAGAAGATCCGCATCCGGCTCAAGTCCTACGACCACGAGGTCATCGACAGCTCGGCGCGCAAGATCGTCGACACGGTGACCCGGGCCGGCGCGACCGTGGTGGGCCCCGTGCCCCTGCCGACGGAGAAGAACGTGTTCTGCGTCATCCGGTCGCCGCACAAGTACAAGGACAGCCGCGAGCACTTCGAGATGCGCACGCACAAGCGGCTCATCGACATCATCGATCCCACGCCCAAGGCCGTCGACTCGCTGATGCGGCTCGACCTGCCGGCCGACGTGAACATCGAGATCAAGCTCTGAACCCGACGGTCTGAATCCGTAGAGGAATCCCGACATGACAAGCACTGCCACCCGCGAGGTCGCCGGCATCCTCGGCACCAAGCTGGGCATGACCCAGGTCTGGGACGAGAACGGCCGCCTGGTGCCCGTGACCGTCGTCGAGGCCGGACCCTGCGTCGTCACGCAGGTCCGCACCGCCGAGACCGACGGCTACCCCGCCGTCCAGATCGCCTTCGGCGCCATCGACCCGCGCAAGGTCACCAAGCCGCTCACCGGCCACTTCGAGAAGGCCGGCGTGACCCCCCGTCGCCACCTCGTCGAGCTGCGCACCTCCGACGCCGGCTCCTACGAGCTCGGCCAGGAGATCACCGCGGGCACCTTCGAGGCCGGCCAGGTGGTCGACGTCGTCGGCACCACCAAGGGCAAGGGCTTCGCCGGTGTGATGAAGCGGCACGGCTTCCACGGCGTGGGCGCGTCCCACGGCGCGCACCGCAACCACCGCAAGCCGGGCTCGATCGGTGGCTGCGCCACCCCGGGCCGGGTCTTCAAGGGGATGCGGATGGCCGGCCGGATGGGCGGCGACCGCCAGACCACCCAGAACCTGACCGTGCACGCGGTCGACGCCGACAAGGGCCTGCTGCTGATCAAGGGCGCCGTCCCGGGTCCGCGCGGCGGCGTCGTGCTCGTCCGCACCGCCGCCAAGATCGTGAAGGGAGCCTCCTGAGATGGCGACCAGCATGAAGAAGGAGCAGGTCGAGGGCGGCCGCGAGGTCGAGGTCGTCGACGCCACCGGCAAGAAGAGCGGCACCGCCGTCCTGCCCGCCGAGGTCTTCGACGTCCAGACCAACGTGCCGCTGATCCACCAGGTGGTCGTCGCGCAGCTCGCCGCCCGTCGGCAGGGCACGCACTCCACCAAGACCCGCGGCGAGGTCCGAGGCGGTGGCGCCAAGCCCTACAAGCAGAAGGGCACCGGCCGCGCCCGCCAGGGCTCGACCCGCGCGCCGCAGTTCGCCGGCGGTGGCGTCGTGCACGGTCCGCAGCCGCGCGACTACTCCCAGCGCACGCCCAAGAAGATGAAGGCCGCCGCCCTGCGCGGTGCGCTGTCCGACCGGGCCCGCCACGACCGGGTCCACGTCGTCAGCTCCTTCGTCTCCGGCGACGCGCCGTCGACCAAGGACGCCGTCGCGGCGCTGGCGAACCTGTCGAGCCGCAAGCACGTCCTGGTGGTCCTCGAGCGCGAGGACGCGATCACCTGGAAGAGCCTGCGCAACTCCGAGCGGGTCCACCTGCTGGTGACCGACCAGCTCAACACCTACGACGTCCTGTGCTCCGACGACGTCGTGTTCACCGAGGCGGCGCTGCAGGCCTTCCTGGCCGGGCCGGCCACCGGCCGCTCGGTCAAGGCCGTCGCCACCGAGGACGAGGCCACCGCCACTGAGGAGGACGCGACGTGAGCGCGATCCAGAAGGACCCGCGCGACATCCTGCTCGCGCCGGTCGTCTCGGAGAAGAGCTACTCGCTGCTCGACGAGGGCAAGTACACGTTCATCGTCGACCCGCGGGCCAACAAGACCGAGATCCGGATCGCCGTCGAGAAGGTCTTCGGCGTCAAGGTCTCCTCGGTCAACACCCTCAACCGGAACGGCAAGACCCGCCGTACCCGGTTCGGGACGGGCAAGCGCAAGGACACCAAGCGCGCGATCGTCACCCTGTCCGAGGGCTCCATCGACATCTTCGGAGGCCCGGTCTCCTGACCGGCGCCCGAACTGACTGAGGACTGAACATGGGAATCCGCAAGTACAAGCCGACGACCCCGGGCCGTCGTGGCTCGTCGGTCGCCGACTTCGTCGAGGTCACCCGGTCCGAGCCGGAGAAGTCGCTGGTCCGCCCCCTGACGAAGAAGGGCGGCCGCAACAACACCGGCCGGATCACCACCCGTCACCAGGGCGGTGGCCACAAGCGCGCCTACCGCGTGATCGACTTCCGTCGTCACGACAAGGACGGCGTGCCGGCGAAGGTCGCGCACATCGAGTACGACCCCAACCGCACCGCGCGGATCGCGCTGCTGCACTACCTGGACGGCACGAAGCGCTACATCGTCGCGCCGACCCGGCTGAAGCAGGGCGACATGGTCGAGAACGGCCCCGGCGCCGACATCAAGCCCGGCAACAACCTGCCGCTGCGCAACATCCCCGTCGGCACCGTGGTGCACGCCATCGAGCTGCGTCCCGGCGGCGGCGCCAAGATCGCCCGCTCCGCGGGCACCTCGGTGCAGCTGGTCGCCAAGGAGGGCCCCAACGCCCAGCTGCGGATGCCGTCCGGCGAGATCCGCAACGTCGACGTGCGCTGCCGCGCCACCGTCGGCGAGGTCGGCAACGCCGAGCAGTCGAACATCAACTGGGGCAAGGCCGGCCGCATGCGCTGGAAGGGCAAGCGCCCGACCGTCCGCGGTGTCGCCATGAACCCCGTCGACCACCCGCACGGTGGTGGTGAGGGCAAGACCTCCGGCGGCCGCCACCCGGTGAGCCCCTGGGGCCAGCCCGAGGGCCGCACCCGCAAGCCGGGCAAGGCCTCCGACCGACAGATCGTGCGGCGTCGTCGCACCGGCAAGAAGCGCTGACAGGAGCCGTAGAGAATGCCTCGCAGCCTGAAGAAGGGCCCCTTCGTCGACGACCACCTGATCAAGAAGGTGGACGCGCAGAACGAGAAGGGCACCAAGAACGTCATCAAGACCTGGTCCCGGCGCTCGATGATCGTGCCCCAGATGCTCGGTCACACCCTCGCGGTGCACGACGGCCGCAAGCACGTCCCGGTGTTCGTCACCGAGTCGATGGTCGGGCACAAGCTGGGCGAGTTCGCCCCGACCCGCACGTTCCGCGGCCACGAGAAGGACGACCGGAAGGGCCGTCGCCGCTGACCCCCTCGGGGATCAGCCGGAGACGACCACTCAGGTCCGAAGAGACGAGAAGGTAGGACAAGCGATGGAAGCCAAGGCGCAGGCGCGGTACGTCCGTGTCACGCCCCAGAAGGCTCGGCGCGTCGTCGACCTCATCCGTGGCCGCCAGGCGAGCGACGCGCTCGCGGTGCTGCAGTACGCACCGCAGGCCGCGAGCGAGCCGGTGTACAAGGTGGTCGCCAGCGCGATCGCCAACGCCCGGGTGAAGGCGGACGCGGCCTCTGAGGCGTTCGACGAGCGCGAGCTCGTCGTGCACACGGCCTTCGTGGACGAGGGCCCGACGATGAAGCGGTTCCGGCCGCGCGCGCAGGGTCGCGCCTTCCGGGTCCGCAAGCGCACCAGCCACATCACCGTGGTCGTCGGTGCACCCGAGGACGGCGTGAAGGCCACCAAGGCTCCCGTCACCGGCGCCGTCCGGCGTCCGGCGACCAAGACCGCTGCCAAGAAGACCACCGCCAAGAAGACGACCGCCAAGAAGACGGCTGCGACGAAGACGGCCGGCTCGAAGGGGAGGAACTCCTAGTGGGACAGAAGGTCAACCCGCACGGGTTCCGGCTGGGCATCACCACCGACCACAAGTCGCGGTGGTTCGCCGACAGCACCAAGGCCGGCCAGCGGTACCGCGACTACGTGAAGGAGGACGTCGCCATCCGTGGCCTGATGTCCACCGGCATGGAGCGCGCGGGCATCGCCAAGGTCGAGATCGAGCGCACCCGCGACCGGGTCCGCGTCGACATCCACACCGCGCGCCCGGGCATCGTCATCGGCCGCCGCGGCGCCGAGGCCGACCGCCTGCGCGGCGAGCTCGAGAAGCTCACCGGCAAGCAGGTGCAGCTGAACATCCTCGAGGTCAAGAACCCCGAGACCGATGCGCAGCTGGTCGCCCAGGGCATCGCCGAGCAGCTCTCCAGCCGGGTGTCGTTCCGTCGCGCCATGCGCAAGGGGATGCAGTCCTCCCAGCGCGCCGGCGCCAAGGGCATCCGGGTGCAGTGCTCGGGCCGTCTCGGCGGCGCCGAGATGAGCCGCTCGGAGTTCTACCGCGAGGGTCGGGTGCCGCTGCACACGCTGCGCGCCCAGATCGACTACGGCTTCTACGAGGCCAAGACCACCTTCGGCCGGATCGGCGTGAAGGTCTGGATCTACAAGGGCGACATGACCGCCAAGGAGCTCGCGGCCCAGCAGGCGCAGGCTCCCCGCGGTCCGCGCGCCGGTGGCCGTCCCGACCGGGCCGACCGTCCCCGCGCCCGTCGTCCCGAGCGCACCGAGGCTCCCGAGGCCGCCGCCCCCGCGGCCGCCCCGGCGGCCGAGAGCACCGGACAGGAGGGCTGACCCGTGCTGGTTCCCCGTCGGCTCAAGCACCGCAAGCAGCACCACCCCGGGCGCAGCGGCGCGTCCAAGGGCGGTACCCAGATCTCCTTCGGCGACTACGGGATCATGGCTCTGGAGCCTGCCTACGTCACCAACCGGCAGATCGAGGCCGCTCGTATCGCGATGACGCGCTACATGAAGCGCGGCGGCAAGGTCTGGATCAACATCTACCCGGACCGCCCGATCACCAAGAAGCCGGCCGAGACCCGGATGGGTTCCGGCAAGGGCTCGCCGGAGTGGTGGATCGCGAACGTCAAGCCCGGACGCGTCATGTTCGAGCTCTCAGGTGTCCCGGAGGACGTGGCACGCGAGGCCCTGCGCCTGGCGATCCACAAGCTCCCGATGAAGTGCCGGTTCGTCCGGCGCGAGGGTGGTGAAGGGTGATGGCAGTCGGTTCGAAGGACCTGACGGCCGAGCAGCTGCGCGGCCACGACGCCGAGCGTCTCGTCGAGGAGCTGCGCAAGGCCAAGGAGGAGCTGTTCAACCTCCGCTTCCAGTCGGCCACCGGCCAGCTGGAGAGCCACGGCCGGCTGAAGGCCGTCCGTCGTGACATCGCCCGGATCTACACGATCATGCGCGAGAACGAGCTCGGCATCGGCACGGACCAGCGAGTGCCCGAGGCCACCTCCGAGAAGAAGGAGGCCAAGAAGTGAGCGAGAAGAAGGACGCAGTGAGCACCGACAGCGCCACCCCCGAGGCCACCACCACCGAGTCCGAGGTGGACCAGCGCGGGTACCGCAAGACCCGCCGCGGCTACGTCGTCAGCGACAAGATGGACAAGACCGTCGTCGTCGCCGTCGAGGACCGCGTCAAGCACCCGCTCTACGGCAAGGTCATGCGACGCACCAGCAAGGTCAAGGCGCACGACGAGCAGAACCAGTGCGGCGTCGGCGACACCGTCCGGATCATGGAGACCCGGCCGCTGTCGTCCGCCAAGCGCTGGCGCGTCGTCGAGGTCGTCGAGAAGGCCAAGTAAGCAGCCTGCCCGGCCGTCCGCGGCCGGCAGACAGCCCCATCCGTTCCGCCAGGCTCGCGAGAGAACCAGCGCGACAACAGGAGTGATGAAGTGATCCAGCAGGAGTCGCGGCTCAAGGTCGCCGACAACACCGGTGCCAAGGAGATCTTGTGCATCCGTGTCCTCGGTGGCTCCGGCCGTCGTTACGCCGGCATCGGCGACGTCATCGTCGGGACCGTCAAGGACGCCATCCCCGGCGGCAACGTCAAGAAGGGCGAGGTCGTCAAGGCCGTCGTCGTGCGCACCAAGAAGGAGCGTCGGCGTCCCGACGGCTCGTACATCCGCTTCGACGAGAACGCGGCCGTCATCCTCAAGACCGACGGCGACCCGCGTGGTACCCGCATCTTCGGACCCGTCGGTCGCGAGCTGCGCGACAAGCGGTTCATGAAGATCATCTCGCTCGCTCCGGAGGTGCTCTGAGATGGCTCAGGCCAAGAACGCACGCAAGCAGCGGCTGAAGATCAAGAAGGGCGACACCGTCCAGGTCATCAGCGGCGCCACCGCCGACCGTGGCGGCGACCGCGGCAAGACCGGCAAGGTGATCGAGGTCTTCCCCCTCACCGGCCGGGTGCTGGTCGAGGGCGTCAACCGGGTCAAGAAGCACGTCAAGGTCGGCTCCACCGGCCGTGGCGCCAAGACCGGCGGCATCGAGACCCACGAGGCGCCGCTGCACGTCAGCAACGTGATGCTGGTCGACCCGAGCAGCAAGAAGCCGACCCGGGTCGGTTCCCGCACCGAGACGGTCGAGCGTGACGGCCGCCAGCGCACGGTCCGTGTGCGCGTGGCCCGGCGCTCCGGTAAGGACATCTGATGAGCGAGACCACCATCGAGCGCACGCCGCCGCGCCTGCGCACCCGCTACCGCGAGGAGATCGCGCCTGCGCTGCGCGAGGACTTCGGCTACGCGAACGTCATGCAGATCCCCGGCCTGGTCAAGGTCGTGGTGAACATGGGCGTCGGCGACGCCGCCCGCGACTCCAAGCTGATCGAGGGCGCGATCAAGGACCTCACCGCGATCACCGGCCAGAAGCCGCAGGTCACCAAGGCCCGCAAGTCGATCGCGCAGTTCAAGCTCCGCGAGGGCATGCCGATCGGCGCGCACACCACGCTGCGCGGCGACCGGATGTGGGAGTTCCTCGACCGGCTGCTGTCGGTCGCGCTGCCCCGGATCCGCGACTTCCGCGGCCTGTCGCCCAAGCAGTTCGACGGCCACGGGAACTACACCTTCGGTCTGTCCGAGCAGTCGATGTTCCACGAGATCGACCAGGACCGGATCGACCGCGTCCGCGGCATGGACATCACGGTCGTGACCACCGCCACCACCGACGACGAGGGCCGGGCGCTGCTCAAGCGGCTGGGCTTCCCCTTCAAGGAGAACTGATGGCCAAGACGGCGCTGATCAACAAGGCCGCGCGCAAGCCCAAGTTCGCGGTGCGGGCCTACACCCGGTGCCAGAAGTGCGGTCGCCCGCACTCGGTGTACCGCAAGTTCGGGCTCTGCCGGGTGTGCCTGCGCGAGATGGCTCACGCGGGCGAGCTGCCCGGAGTGACCAAGAGCAGCTGGTGACCCACCCGCACGTCCAGCAGCACAGCACGAGACCGACCACCAGCAGGAACGCCGACGCCGCAGGTCCACTTGCACTGCAGGGAAACCACGGCGAGGAAGGGCAAAGGAGCGCCCGATGACCATGACCGACCCCATCGCGGACATGCTGACCCGTCTGAGGAACGCCAACTCGGCGTACCACGACGAGGTCTCCATGCCGTACAGCAAGCTGAAGTCTCGGATCGCCGAGATCCTCCAGGCCGAGGGCTACATCGCCGGCTGGAAGGTCGAGGACGCCGAGGTCGGCAAGACGCTGACGATCGACCTGAAGTTCGGCCCGAACCGGGAGCGCTCCATCGCGGGCGTGCGCCGGGTCTCGAAGCCGGGCCTGCGGGTCTACGCGAAGTCCACGAACCTGCCGCGCGTGCTCGGCGGCCTGGGCGTGGCGATCATCTCGACGTCGTCCGGCCTGCTCACCGACAGGCAGGCCAACAAGCAGGGTGTGGGCGGGGAAGTCCTCGCCTACGTCTGGTAACCGGAGGAGGTAAGCACATGAGCCGCATCGGCAGGCTCCCGGTGCCGGTCCCGTCCGGTGTCGAGGTGAGCATCAACGGCCGCGAGGTCACGGTGAAGGGTCCCAAGGGCACCCTGAACCACGTCGTCGCCGACCCCATCGAGGTCAGCAAGGGCGACGACGGCACCCTCGAGGTGAAGCGTCCGAACGACGAGCGCGAGTCGCGCTCGCTGCACGGACTGACCCGCTCGCTGATCGCGAACATGGTCACCGGCGTCACGCAGGGCTACGAGAAGAAGCTCGAGATCGTGGGCACCGGGTACCGCGTCCTGGCCAAGGGCTCGAACCTGGAGTTCGCGCTCGGCTTCAGCCACCCGGTGGTCGTCAACGCCCCGGACGGCATCACGTTCACGGTCGAGGGCCCCACCCGGCTGTCGGTGCAGGGCATCGACAAGCAGCAGGTGGGCGAGGTCGCCGCGAACATCCGCAAGCTGCGCAAGCCCGACCCGTACAAGGGCAAGGGCGTCCGGTACGCCGGCGAGCAGATCCGCCGCAAGGTCGGGAAGGCAGGTAAGTGATGGCCATCGGAGTCAAGGGCAAGGGGCTCACCAAGTCCCGCCAGCGCCGTCACCTGCGCCTGCGCAAGAAGCTGGCCGGCACCGGTGCCCGTCCGCGCCTGGTGGTCAACCGCTCCACGCGGCACCTGTTCGTCCAGGTCGTCGACGACACCGTCGGCCGCACGATCGCCAGCGCCTCCACGATGGAGGCCGACCTGCGCGCCGACGGCGGCGACAAGACCGCCAAGGCCAAGAAGGTCGGCGAGCTCGTGGCCGAGCGCGCCAAGGCGGCCGGCATCGACACCGTGGTCTTCGACCGCGGTGGCAACCGCTACCACGGCCGTGTGGCCGCCGTCGCCGAGGGGGCCCGCGAAGGCGGGCTCACCCTCTGACGGCCCGACCGACCAAGAGATAGGGAACAGAACATGCCTGGACCCCAGCGCCGAGGTGCGGGAGCCACGAACGCCGGCCCCGCCGGCGGCAACGACCGCGACAACCGTCGGGGCGGCGGCCGCGACCGCGACAGCCGCGGCGGCCGCGACTCCGGCGACAAGAACCAGTACGTCGAGCGGGTCGTCACCATCAACCGCGTCGCCAAGGTCGTCAAGGGCGGCCGCCGGTTCAGCTTCACCGCGCTGGTCGTGGTGGGCGACGGCGACGGCACGGTCGGTGTCGGCTACGGCAAGGCCAAGGAGGTGCCCGCGGCGATCGCCAAGGGTGTCGAGGAGGCCAAGAAGAACTTCTTCAAGGTCCCCCGCATCCAGGGCACCATCCCGCACCCGATCCAGGGTGAGGCCGCTGCCGGCGTCGTCATGCTCAAGCCCGCCTCGCCCGGTACCGGCGTCATCGCCGGTGGCCCGGTGCGCGCCGTGCTCGAGTGCGCCGGCATCCACGACGTGCTGAGCAAGTCGCTCGGCTCGTCCAACGCCATCAACATCGTGCACGCGACGGTCGCGGCCCTGCAGGGTCTCGAGCGTCCCGAGTCGGTCGCGGCCCGCCGCGGCCTGCCGCTCGAGCACGTCGCCCCCGCCGCGCTGCTGCGCGCCCGGGCGGCCGGGATGGGTGCGTGATGGCACGACTGAAGGTGACCCAGACCCGCTCGGAGATCGGCGGGAAGCAGAACCAGCGCGACACCCTGCGCAGCCTCGGGCTGAAGCGCATCGGTGACGTGGTGGTCAAGGAGGACCGTCCCGAGATCCGCGGGATGGTCAGGACGGTCCGCCACCTGGTGGTCGTCGAGGAGGTCGACTGATCATGGCGACGAAGAAGACCGCCGCCCCCCAGAAGGCGGCGCAGAAGGCCGAGACCACCGAGGGCCACGCCCTCAAGGTCCACCACCTGCGTCCGGCCCCCGGTGCCCGCACCGCCAAGACCCGCGTGGGTCGCGGTGAGGGCAGCAAGGGCAAGACCGCCGGTCGCGGCACCAAGGGCACCAGCGCCCGCTACCAGGTGCCCGAGCGGTTCGAGGGCGGCCAGACCCCGCTGCACATGCGGCTGCCGAAGCTGCGCGGGTTCAAGAACCCGTTCCGCACCGAGTACCAGGTCGTGAACCTGGACCGGCTCGGCGAGCTGTTCCCCGACGGCGGCACGGTCGGCGTGGCCGACCTGGTCGCCAAGGGCGCCGTCCGCAAGGGCGAGAAGGTCAAGGTGCTCGGCACCGGCGACATCTCGGTCAAGGTCGACGTCACCGCGGACAAGTTCTCGGCCTCGGCCAAGGACAAGATCGCGGCGGCCGGCGGCTCCACGACCGAGCTCTGACCTACCCCCAAGGCTGAAGGGCCGTACCCGGCCTGGCAGCCCGAGGCCCGGACCGCTCTCTCGACTGGCTTCGCCTGAGGTCTTCGAGAGCGATCCGGGCCTCGGGCACCTCCGCCCACCCGGGTGCCTGGTCACCCGTCGTGAGGTGACGGGACGGACCGGGGCCGTTCGAAGGCATCCAGCGAAGCAGCCGAGAACGGGCCCGGGACGGGCCCGGCACCGGTACCCGGCGCAGGCACCCGGTCGCGGGGCCGGACCGGGGTAAGGTCTTCGAGGCAACCCGAGGCTCGCGACAGCCGGCCCGTCCAGGAGGACACAACTCGTGCTCAGCGCATTCGTGCGGGCGTTCAAGACGCCCGACCTGCGGCGAAAGCTGCTCTTCAGCCTCGCCATCATGGCGCTGTTCCGGCTCGGCTCGTTCGTCCCGACGCCGGGCGTCGACTACGGCAACGTGCAGACCTGCCTGGACCCGGCGCAGTCGGGGGAGTCCAACGACCTGCTCGGCCTGGTGAACCTGTTCTCCGGCGGCGCGCTGCTGCAGCTGTCGGCGTTCGCGCTCGGGATCATGCCGTACATCACCGCCAGCATCATCGTGCAGCTGCTGACCGTCGTGATCCCGCGGTTCGAGACCCTCAAGAAGGAGGGTCAGTCCGGCACGTCGAAGCTGACGCAGTACACCCGGTACCTCACCATCGGCCTGGCGATCCTGCAGTCGACCACCTACGTGGCGGTGGCCCGCTCGGGCAACCTGTTCCCGAACTGCTCGGTGCCGATCATCCCGGACGACTCCCTGGTCGTGATCGGGCTGATGGTGCTGACGATGACCGCCGGCTGCGGCCTGATCATGTGGATGGGCGAGCTCATCACCGAGCGCGGCATCGGCAACGGCATGTCGCTGCTGATCTTCACCTCGATCGCGGCCGGCTTCCCCGGCTCGCTGTGGGCGATCGGGCAGGACGACAACCTGGGCTACGGCGTGATGGCGCTGGTCATCGCGATCGGCCTGGTCATCGTCGCGATGGTCATCTTCGTCGAGCAGTCCCAGCGCCGGGTCCCGGTCCAGTACGCCAAGAAGATGGTCGGCCGGCGCATGTACGGCGGCTCCAGCACGTACATCCCCATGAAGGTCAACATGGCCGGCGTCATCCCGGTCATCTTCGCCTCGTCGCTGCTGTACCTGCCGGCGCTGGTGGCGCAGTTCAACGCGCCCGCCCCGGGCGAGGTCCCGGCCGGCTGGGTCACCTGGATCCAGGACACGCTGACCCGCGGCGACCACCCGCTCTACATCGCGCTGTACTTCGCCCTGATCGTGTTCTTCACGTACTTCTACGTCGCCATCACGTTCAACCCGGACGAGGTGGCCGACAACATCAAGCGCGTGGGCGGCTTCATCCCCGGGATCCGGGCGGGACGGCCGACCGCCGAGTACCTGGACTACATCCTGTCCCGGATCACCCTGCCGGGAGCGCTGTACCTGGGAATCGTCGCCCTCATCCCGCTCGTCGCCCTGGTCCTGGTCAACGCGAACCAGAACTTCCCCTTCGGCGGCACCTCGATCCTCATCATCGTGGGCGTGGGTCTGGAGACGGTGAAGCAGATCGAGTCCCAGCTGCAGCAGCGGCACTACGAAGGGTTCCTGCGCTGATGCGCCTCCTCATCCTCGGTCCGCCCGGCGCGGGCAAGGGCACCCAGGCCAAGCAGATCGCCGAGCACTTCGGCATCCCGGCCATCTCCACCGGCGACATCTTCCGGGCCAACGTGCGCGACGAGACCCCGCTCGGGCTCGAGGTGAAGGCGGTCATGGACGCCGGCGAGTACGTTCCGGACGAGCTGACCAACCGGCTGGTGCGCGACCGCCTGGCCGAGCCGGACGCCGAGCAGGGCTTCCTGCTGGACGGCTACCCGCGCACCGCGGCCCAGGTCGACGAGCTCGACGCCATCCTCGAGGAGCAGGGCCACCCGCTCCAGCACGTGCTCGAGCTGACCGTCGACACCGAGGAGGTCGTCGGCCGGCTGCTGAGGCGGGCCGAGACCGACGGCCGCAGCGACGACACCGAGGACGTCATCCGCACGCGGCAGCAGGTGTACGCCGAGCAGACCGCGCCCCTCGTCGACACCTACCGCGACCGCGGGCTGCTGGTGCAGGTCGACGGCATGGGCGAGGTCTCCGAGGTCTCCGAGCGCGTGTTCGCCGCGCTCGAGGCGCGCGAGCCCGGCGCCACGTCGGCCACCGCCTGAGCCGGCCGGCACCGGCAGGAGAGGCAGAAGAGGCGCCGTGTTCGGCCGCGACCGGATCGAGTACAAGACCGTCGAGCAGGTCCGGGTGATGCGTCGCGCCGGGCTGGTCGTCGCCGACGCCCTGGACGCCGCGCAGGCGGCCGCCGTCGCCGGTGCCACCACCGCCGCGGTCGACGCCGCCGCCCGCGCGGTCATCGAGGCCGCCGGTGCCACCTCGAACTTCCTCGGCTACGGCCACCCGCCGTTCCCCGCCGTCACCTGCGTCTCGGTGAACGACGAGGTCGTGCACGGCGTCCCGGGCCCACGCGTCCTCGCCGACGGCGACCTGGTCTCCATCGACTGCGGCGCGGTCGTCGCCGACGACGCCGGCACCGGCTGGCACGGTGACGCCGCCGTCACCGTCGTGGTCGGGGGCCTGCAGGGCGCCGACCCGCTGGACGTCGAGCTGTCCGCCACCACCGAGGCCTCGCTGTGGGCGGGCGTCGCCGCGCTGGCGGGCGCCCGGCACCTGGGCGAGGTCGGCGCCGCGGTCGAGGACGTCGTGGGAGACCGGTTCGGCATCCTGGACGGCTACACCGGGCACGGCATCGGCACCGCCATGCACCAGCCGCCCGAGGTGCTCAACCACCGCACCCGCGACAGGGGCCCGAAGGTGCGTCCCGGGCTGGTGGTGGCGATCGAGCCGATGTGCGTGCGCGGCTCCGGCGACTCCGACCTGGCCCCGGACGGCTGGACCGTGGTGTCCGCCGACGGCGCCCGCGGGGCGCACTGGGAGCACACCGTGGCCGTGCACGAGGGCGGCATCTGGGTGCTCACCGCCCGCGACGGCGGCACGGCCGGCCTGGCCCCGCTCGGGGTCGTCCCCGTCCCGCTCTGAGCGCGACGATTTCGTGCTCCGCGGGGGGATGACGTAGACTCGTCCATCGGTCCACGAGCACCTACGTCCTGCATCGTGCCCCGCGGCTGGTTCGGCGCGGCAGGGCGGCTGTCACACGTGTTCCACCGGTGCTGCTGGTCAACTCCTGGCACCACGGTCCGACCCACCACGCCCACGCGGGCACGGTGGATGCGTCACGAGAAGAAGTCAGCGAAGAGTTAGCGGAGGACATGGCCAAGAAGGACGGCGTCATCGAGATCGAGGGCAGCGTGGTGGAGGCACTCCCGAACGCGATGTTCCGGGTCGAGCTGTCCAACGGGCACAAGGTCCTCGCGCACATCTCGGGCAAGATGCGCCAGCACTACATCCGGATCCTCCCCGAGGACCGCGTGGTGGTGGAGCTCAGCCCCTACGACCTCACCCGCGGCCGCATCGTCTACCGCTACAAGTAACAGGGACTCCACCGCCATGAAGGTTCAGCCCAGCGTCAAGAAGATCTGCGACAAGTGCAAGGTGATCCGCCGCAACGGCCGGGTCATGGTGATCTGCGAGAACCTGCGCCACAAGCAGCGCCAGGGCTGATCACCCGCACCGCAGCAGCACCACCCCCACCGCAGCACCCGACCCCCGAGCGCCAGCTCGGGACGCCACCCCCGGCCCGGAGGCCGGGGACCAGGCCCGCCGCTCAGCCGGCAGCCCGGACCGGTGCCGCACCAGACCTCCGGAGAAGCACACAGGAGACAGCCACACCCGATGGCACGCATCGTCGGCGTCGACCTCCCCCGCGACAAGCGGCTCGAGGTGGCGCTCACCTACATCTTCGGCATCGGCCGGACCCGCGCGCAGCAGGCGCTCGCGGCCACCGGCGTCAGCCCGGACCTCCGCGTCAAGGACATGGGCGACGCCGAGCAGGTCGCACTGCGCGACTACATCGAGGAGAACTTCAAGGTCGAGGGCGACCTGCGCCGCGAGGTGGCCGCCGACATCCGCCGCAAGGTGGAGATCGGCTGCTACGAGGGCCTGCGCCACCGTCGTGGCCTGCCCGTCCGGGGCCAGCGCACCAAGACCAACGCCCGGACCCGCAAGGGCCCGAAGCGCACCGTCGCCGGCAAGAAGAAGGCCGCGCGCAAGTAAGTCATCTCAGGTCGCGTGAGACAGACCGAACGCGCCCACCCTTCCCGCCCGACACCGGCAGCGCCGGCCCGGGCACCCCGGATCCTCAGGAGAGAACCAGCCCATGCCCCCCAAGAGCCGCACGGCTTCCGGAGCACGTCGCCCGCGCCGCAAGGAGAAGAAGAACGTCTCCCACGGCCAGGCGCACATCAAGAGCACGTTCAACAACACCATCGTCTCGATCACCGACCCCAGCGGTGCGGTGATCTCGTGGGCCTCCGCCGGCCAGGTCGGCTTCAAGGGCTCGCGCAAGTCCACGCCGTTCGCCGCGCAGATGGCTGCGGAGGCCGCCGCGCGTCGTGCCCAGGAGCACGGCATGCGCAAGGTCGACGTCTTCGTCAAGGGTCCGGGCTCCGGCCGCGAGACCGCCATCCGCTCGCTGCAGGCCACGGGCCTGGAGGTCGGCTCCATCCAGGACGTCACCCCCAGCCCGCACAACGGCTGCCGCCCGCCCAAGCGTCGCCGCGTCTGACCGCGCCTGACGAGAAGAAGGAGAACCCGACATGGCGCGATACACCGGTGCCGACTGCAAGCGCTGCCGCCGCGAGAAGGTCAAGCTGTACCTCAAGGGCAGCAAGTGCGACTCGCCGAAGTGCCCCATCGAGATCCGTCCGTACCCGCCGGGTGAGCACGGCCGCGCGCGCACCAAGGAGAGCGAGTACCTCCTGCAGATGCGCGAGAAGCAGAAGTGCGCCCGCATCTACGGCGTCCTGGAGAAGCAGTTCCGGGGCTACTACGAGGAGGCGAACCGCCGCTCGGGCAAGACCGGCGAGAACCTGCTCCGCATCCTGGAGTCCCGTCTGGACAACGTGGTCTACCGCTCCGGCCTGGCGCCGTCGCGCGACGCCGCCCGCCAGCTCGTGCGGCACGGCCACATCCGGGTGAACGACCACAAGGTCGACATCCCCAGCTACCGGGTCAGCGACAACGACATCGTCACCGTCCGGGAGAAGTCCTGGGAGATGACCCCGTTCGTCATCGCGCGCGCCCAGGCCGGCGAGCGCACCGTCCCGGCGTGGCTCGAGGTCCAGTCCGACAAGATGCGGATCCTCGTGCACGCCCTCCCGGCCCGCGAGGTCATCGACACCGCGGTCCAGGAGCAGCTGATCGTCGAGCTCTACTCGAAGTAGGCACGGGGCTCCGCCCCGTGTTCCCCGGGAGGCGCGGTCGGGCTCGCGCCCGGCTGCCCTCCCACCCCGACGCGAGCAGACAGACGCCGCGTCGGTTGCCAGGGTCAAATAGCGGGCCCTGCCAGGAAAGGAACACACCGTGCTGATCGCACAGCGCCCCTCGTTGTCCGAGGAGTCCCTCACCGAGCACCGCTCACGGTTCGTCATCGAGCCGCTCGAGCCCGGCTTCGGCTACACCCTCGGCAACTCCCTGCGGCGCACCCTGCTGTCGTCCATCCCGGGTGCCTCCGTCACGAGCATCCGCATCGACGGCGTGCTCCACGAGTTCTCCTCCCTCACCGGGGTCAAGGAGGACGTCACCGAGATCATCCTGAACCTCAAGGGCCTGGTCGTCTCCTCCGAGCACGACGAGCCCGTGGTGATGTACCTGCGCAAGCAGGGCCCCGGCGCGGTCACCGCCGCCGACATCGCCCCGCCGGCCGGCGTCGAGGTGCACAACCCCGACCTGCACCTGGCCACCCTGAACGGCAAGGGCAAGATCGAGATGGAGCTGACCGTCGAGCGCGGCCGCGGCTACGTCTCCGCCGTCCAGAACAAGTCGGGCGACGCCGAGATCGGCCGGATCCCGGTCGACTCGATCTACTCGCCGGTCCTGAAGGTCACCTACAAGGTCGAGGCCACCCGCGTCGAGCAGCGCACCGACTTCGACCGCCTCGTGGTCGACGTCGAGACCAAGCCGTCGACCCTGCCGCGCGACGCCATGGCGTCGGCCGGCAAGACCCTGGTCGAGCTGTTCGGTCTGGCGCGCGAGCTCAACGTCGAGGCCGAGGGCATCGACATGGGCCCCTCGCCCACCGACGCCGCCCTGGCCGCCGACCTGGCGCTGCCGATCGAGGAGCTGGACCTCACCGTCCGGTCCTACAACTGCCTCAAGCGGGAGGGCATCCACACCGTGGGCGAGCTCGTCGCCCGCAGCGAGGCCGACCTGCTCGACATCCGCAACTTCGGTGCGAAGTCGATCGACGAGGTCAAGGCCAAGCTGGTCGGCATGGGCCTGGCGCTCAAGGACAGCCCGCCCGGGTTCGACCCGAGCGCGGTCGTCGACAACTACGGCGACGACGACATGTCGTACGCCGAGGACGAGCAGTACTGACGCTGGACCGGTCGACTGACCGCTTGAACCGGCTCTCGCAGCGACGAGGGCCTCACCGAGGAGACTGAGAACCCATGCCTACCCCCACCAAGGGTCCGCGGCTCGGCGGCGGTCCGGCGCACGAGCGGCTGATGCTGGCCAACCTGGCCACGCAGCTGTTCGACCACCGCTCGATCACCACCACCGAGGCCAAGGCCAAGCGGCTGCGTCCGCTCGCCGAGCGCCTCATCACCTTCGCCAAGCGTGGCGACCTCGCCTCGCGCCGCCGGGTGATGACCGTGGTCCGCGACAAGTCGGTCGTGCACTTCCTGTTCACCGAGATCGCGCCGGCCATGGCCGAGCGTCAGGGCGGGTACACCCGGATCACCAAGATCGGTCCGCGCAAGGGCGACAACGCCCCGATGGCGGTCATCGAGCTGGTCCTGGAGCCGTTGTCGGCGAAGAAGGCCACCGTCCGCGAGGCCGAGGCGGCCACCCAGCGCGCCGCCAGGAAGACCGCCGCCCCGAAGGCCGAGGAGGCTCCCGCCGAGGAGACCACCTCCGACGAGGCGACCACGGACGAGGCGAGCGCCGACGAGGTGTCGTACGGCGAGGGCTCGCACGCTCCGCTCGAGGACGGCTCGGCGCCGGAGGGCTTCACCATCAAGGGCAACGCGAACTCGATGAAGTACCACACCGAGGACTCGCCCTGGTACGGCCAGACCGAGGCCGAGGTCTGGTTCGCCTCCGAGGAGGCGGCCGAGGCGGCCGGCTTCGAGAAGGCCGGCGGCGGTTCGTCCGACGACGACGCCTGACCGCCTGACCTGACCGCCTGACTGCCTGACTGCTCGCACCGTGAGCCACGACGAGCCCGGCACCCCCGTGGGGGGTGCCGGGCTCGCGGCGTCCGACGCCGCGGTGGTGCGGCTGAGGGTCGACCTCGCCTACGACGGCACCGGCTTCTCCGGGTGGGCCGCCCAGCCCGGACGGCGCACGGTCGAGGGCGAGCTGTCGGCCGCGCTGGCCACGGTGCTGCGGGTGCCTGCGGTGTCGCTGACCACCGCCGGTCGCACCGACGCCGGCGTGCACGCCCGTGGCGCGGTCTGCCACCTGGACGTCGACGCGGCCGGGTGGGCCGCGGTCCCCGGGCGCTCGGACCGTCCGCCGCACGTCGCCGCCGCGACCCGGCTGAACGGCGTGCTGCCCGACGACGTCGTGGTGCGCGCGGTGCGCGAGGCCCCGCCCGGGTTCGACGCCCGCTTCTCCGCGGTGCACCGGCGCTACCGCTACCGGATCTGCGACCGGCCGGGCGACCTCGACCCGCTGCGCCGCCACGACACCGTGGTGGTGCGCGACGCGCTCGACGTCGACGCGATGCACCGGGCGGCCTCGGCCCTGGTCGGGCTGCGCGACTTCGCCGCGTTCTGCAAGGCCCGCGCACGGACGCACCACCGTCCGCACCCTGCTCGAGCACTCCTGGCGCCGGGCCGACGACGGCGTGCTCGAGGCCACCGTCGTCGCCGATGCCTTCTGCCACTCGATGGTGCGGTTCCTGGTCGGGGCGGTCGTCCCGGTCGGGGAGGGCCGGCGTCCGGTCGGCTGGCCGGGCGAGGTGCTCGCGTCGCGCCGGCGCGACCCCGCCGTCGTGGTGATGCCGGCGCACGGGCTGTCGCTGGAGGAGGTCGCCTACCCGCCCGACGCCGAGCTCGCCGCCCGCGCCGTGCAGACGCGTGCCGTCCGTGCGACCCCGCCGGCCTGAGGGACGCCGGATCGAATCGCAGTTGGCGCCCCGGGGCGGGGGTGGGAACGTCGACCCCGTGCAGATCACGACGCGGGACGAGCGGGCGGACGAGGCCCACGGCGTGCTGGCGGTGGTGCGGGCGGCGTTCGGCAGCGAGGGCGACGAGGTCGCCGCGATCTGGTCCGAGCTGGGTCCGGCGGGGCTCGTGCGGGCGTCGCTGGTGGCGCAGGTCGACGGCGGGGTGGTGGGCCACGTGGGGCTGAGCCACGCCTGGGTCGACGCGCGCCGGGCGCTGGTCGACGTGCTGCTGCTGAGCCCGCTGTCGGTGCTGCCGTCGCACCAGGGCCGCGGTGCCGGCACCGCGCTGCTGGCGGCCGCGATCACCCGAGCCCGCGAGCTGGGGACGCCTGCGCTGTTCCTCGAGGGCAGCCCGGCCTACTACGGGCCGCGGGGGTTCGCCCACGCGTCGGCGCTCGGCTTCGGCCCCGCGTCGGTGCGCACGCCGGACCGCGCCTTCCAGGTCGTGGTCACCGACGCGCACGAGCCCTGGATGACCGGGCGGCTGGTCTACCCGGACGTCTGGTGGCGGCACGACGGCGCCGGTCTGCGCGACCCCGCGCTCGCCGAGCTCGAGGAGCTGCTCGGCCGCTCGAGCTGATACCCGGCCACCCCGGGGTCGCGGTCGCGCTCCCCCGTGGCACGGTCGGTGGCATGAGCGAGATCTCCGACGACGTGTACCAGCCCGACCCCGACGGCGACCAGGAGGGCGAGCGCTTCCCCGACATGGACAACGCGCTCGACGAGCCGGACGCGGACGACATCCAGGACACCGGCTACTCACCTCCGGAACGGCCGCGCAACGACGAGGAGGGCGAGACCCTCGACGAGCGCCTCGCCGAGGAGGAGCCGGAGGTGTGGGCGGCGCGCGAGGACGGCGACGGGCTCGGCGACGCGACCGACACCGACGGCGAGCTGGTCGACGACGAGGTCGGCGACCTGCGGTCCGGCCGGCTCGTGGCTCCGGACGAGGGCGCGCACGAGGACGAGGAGAAGGAC